>UEIF01000089.1 GCA_900468805.1 Hyphomicrobiales bacterium
AATCCTGCCCCCGCAACCAAATCACATCACACATACAAACAGCAACGACATGACAAACATCCCCATCCGTGGGGCTATCTGCGTTTCTCGCCCTTCGCATAAACTTTGGCAGCCAGCCAGTACGACGAGATAAGACGTCAAGCGGGGAGGCGGTTAAATCGGAGGCATCCCTGAGGATAAAAGATCCGTCATGAAACGAAGCTCTTTGTTCGAAAGCATCTTGAAAGCAGGGCTCCCAACCGTAGCCCGCTCTGAAACGGTAGAGGTAATGCAGGCGTAAGATGTGGGCGGGCGATGCGTTGCCATTCCTGCATTTGCAGGGAACTCGGTGCTGCAAGGCTAGAGGGTCACGCTTTCGAAATGGGATGCCGTTCTCCGGCTCTTACCGCGCCACTCAATCGATTGCCTGATGGTGCTAACGGGCACACATAGCGCGAGGAATAAGCGCACGAAGGAAAATAGGAGAAGTTGAAATCAAGGACCAATGTTCCATCTGAGCCGGCAGCTCCCAGGTCCCCTCCCTTGATTGTGTCGAGGAGATATCGTCCGCCACCATATGTCTCGGTGCCTGAAGTCGCATCGACAAAAGGCAGGAAGACGCCACCGCCATATCCCTGGATCCAGTAAAGCGTCAATTCACCACCCAATCTGGTCATGAGACCCTCGGTACGTGCGAACGAACGCATCGACAGGTCGCCATCCGCTCCAGTTGCAAATGTTATCTCTTCCGGCATCACAGGCTCAAGCCGTACCGTCAGGCGCAATGAGGGGTCATACGGAAATGTTGTCGGTCCTTTGAACGCTTGGCGTTCCGCCACTTCGATTGGCGACTGAGAATGATCGAGGAACAGAGATGTCCGCGTGTCGCACCAGAGGTGCCAGGCAGCGACGATGTCCGAGTTAGAACGTATCGCGTAGTAAAGGTCGGCGATCCTCTGCCGCCAATCCCAAAGTTGTTCAGCTTCTGTCATCTGATATCCTTTCTTGTCGGCGGCTTGCCGGGGCCTGCGTCAATCCTGGCCATTTTTCCGGTACAATTGCTATATATTTCCAGCTTACGATACCGACGTCATGCGCCTGCCGATCCTATTGCGCCACACGACGAGCCCAAAGCCAAAAGTCCCGTTCCGTCTCGTTGCACCGGGAGACATGCGGTTTTGGATTTGTCAGGCTGACGCGGCATGAGGTGAAACAACAACCTCGGTAAAAGCTTGGAAAGCCGTGGGTTCAAATCCCATATGTGGACGG
>UEIF01000088.1 GCA_900468805.1 Hyphomicrobiales bacterium
GGCGCAAACGGTGTCGGCTACAAGAACTACCCTGACAATGTCGTCAAATATTTCGTCCGCCAGGCGGCCAAGGGCGGTATCGATCTCTTCCGCGTCTTCGACTGCCTGAACTGGGTGGAGAACATGCGCGTGTCGATGGATGCCGTTGCCGAGGAGAACAAGCTCTGCGAGGCGGCGATCTGCTACACGGGCGATATCCTCAATTCCGCCCGGCCGAAGTATGACCTGAAATATTATACGGACCTCGCCGTCGAGCTCGAAAAGGCCGGTGCGCATATCATCGCGCTCAAGGACATGGCGGGCCTGCTGAAGCCGGCTGCCGCAAAGGTGCTGTTCAAGGCGCTGCGCGAAGCGACCAGCCTGCCGATCCATTTCCACACGCACGATACGTCGGGCATTGCCGCTGCCACGGTTCTTGCTGCCGTGGATGCCGGCGTCGATGCCGTCGATGCGGCGATGGATGCGCTGTCGGGCAATACCTCGCAGCCCTGCCTCGGCTCCATCGTCGAGGCACTGCGCGGCTCCGAGCGCGATCCGGGCCTCGATCCCGAATGGATCCGTCGCATCTCCTTCTATTGGGAAGCGGTTCGCAATCAGTACGCGGCCTTCGAGAGCGATCTGAAGGGGCCGGCTTCGGAGGTCTACCTGCACGAAATGCCGGGCGGCCAGTTCACCAACCTCAAGGAACAGGCCCGTTCGCTCGGTCTCGAAACCCGCTGGCACCAAGTGGCGCAGGCCTATGCGGACGCCAACCAGATGTTCGGCGATATCGTCAAGGTGACGCCGTCGTCCAAGGTCGTTGGCGATATGGCATTGATGATGGTCTCCCAGGATCTGACGGTGGCTGACGTCGTCAGCCCGGACAGAGAGGTCTCCTTCCCTGAATCGGTGGTCTCGATGCTGAAGGGCGATCTCGGCCAGCCGCCGTCAGGATGGCCGGAAGCGCTGCAGAAGAAGGCGCTGAAGGGGGATCAGCCCTATACGGTGCGCCCAGGCTCGCTGCTTGACGACGCCGATCTCGACGCGGAGCGCAAGACGATCGAGACCAAGTTGGAGCGTGAGGTGAGCGACTTCGAATTCGCCTCTTACCTCATGTATCCGAAGGTCTTCACTGATTTCGC
>UEIF01000087.1 GCA_900468805.1 Hyphomicrobiales bacterium
CGGGCGGCCCGACGGCCGAAGATGTCGCAGCGGCCGAGACGATGAACAGCGGCGACCGGCAGCAGATGATCCGCGGCATGGTGGAAAGCCTGGATGCCAAACTGTCTGCCGATCCCAACAATTTCGAGGGCTGGATGCGCCTTGTCCGGTCTTACGCCGTATTGAACGACAAGGATCGCGCCGCGACTGCCTTGAAGCGCGGGCTTGCGGCCTTCCCGGCATCGGGCGATCAGGGCAAACAGCTCCTGGCGCTCGGCAAGGAACTCGGCATCGCGACGGAAGGATCGGTGGAATGACGCGCAAGCAGAAACGCCTGGCGGTGATTGCCGGCGGCATGAGCTTCATCCTTGTCGCCGTGCTGCTCGTGATGTTCGCCTTCAGCCAGTCGGTCGCCTATTTCTACATGCCGGGCGATCTCGCCAAGACGCCGGTGGCACCGGGCACCCGCATCCGCCTCGGCGGGCTTGTGGGGAGCGGCAGCGTCATGCGCGGCGAGGGTTCTGTCGTGCGCTTTGCGGTGACCGACCCGAGCGGCGAGATCGTCAATGTCCGCTACCAGGGCATCCTGCCGGACCTGTTTCGCGAAGGACAGGGCGTCGTCACCGAAGGCACGTTCGAGACGGGCAGCCCTGTCTTCACCGCCGATACCGTGCTGGCCAAGCATGACGAGACCTATATGCCCAAGGAAGTGGCCGACAGGCTGAAGGCCCAGGGCCTCTGGGAAGAGGGCAAGGGAGCCGTAGCACAGGGGCAGGAAGCCAAGGGTGAGGCCGCAAAGAGCCAGGAAGCCCAGGGGCAAGAGACAAGGGCGATACCATGATCATCGAGATCGGCCATTATGCGCTGGTTCTGGCGCTCGCAACCGCGATCGTCCTGTCGGTGGTGCCCGTCATCGGTGCAAGGCGTAGCGATCAGGCGATGATGGATGTGGCGCCGCTCGGCTCCCTCCTGCTCTTTGCCCTCGTGACCTTCTCCTTCGGTGTGCTCACCTATGCCCATGTCGTCTCCGACTTCTCGGTTCAGAACGTCTGGGAGAACTCGCATTCGCTGGTGCCGCTGATCTACAAATACTCCGGCGTCTGGGGCAATCACGAGGGCTCGATGATGCTCTGGCTGTTGATCCTGGCACTGTTCAGCGCGCTCGTCGCGATCTTCGGCCGCAATCTGCCGGATACGCTGAAGGCCAATGTTCTCTCCGTCCAGGCGTGGATCTCCGTCGCCTTCATCCTCTTCATCCTGTTGACCTCCAATCCCTTCACCCGCCTCGATCCGGCCCCTGCCGAGGGCAAGGACCTGAACCCGGTGCTGCAGGATATCGGCCTCGCCATCCATCCGCCGCTGCTCTACCTCGGTTATGTCGGCTTCTCGGTCTGTTTCTCCTTTGCGGTTGCCGCCCTCCTCGACGGCCGCATCGATGCCGCCTGGGCGCGCTGGGTGCGGCCCTGGACGCTGGCCGCCTGGACCTTCCTGACGCTCGGCATCGCCATGGGCTCCTACTGGGCCTATTACGA
>UEIF01000083.1 GCA_900468805.1 Hyphomicrobiales bacterium
CAAATCCCATATGTGGACGGCCCCCGACTCGCAAGATATTCCGAGATAATTTGACCAGATCGCTTGCGTCCATATGTCCGGCCTGTTGTTGCGTTCGCACATGAACGCTGGCCAAGATGGTTTCCGCAACACAGGTCCCAAACATCAAGCCGGCCTTAAGGAGCCAAAGGGATTTCCGGAGTATCCTGTGTCCCGGATCGATCGATCACACCATCTGCTATTATCCTGCAAGTTGTTGTATCACCAACACGTGGTGAAGATCAGGTGATTCAGGGTTCTTGCTCGCCAATCTTCATGTGGCGCATCCCGTCAAAACCGCTCCTGATTGTGCGCTGTATGTTTGCCCAGAGATCATGAGTTTCCAGGCTATGCGAGCCATCTTGTTGGCAAGTGCGACAGCTGCCAGTTTAGGCGGCTTACGTCTGAGCAGTTCTGCCAACCATTGAGAAGCCTTACCAGATCGCCGCGCGTGATGAATGACAGCGGTTGCTCCAGCCACCAAGACGGCCCGCAGAGCTTCATCGCCGGCTCGTGTGATACCACCGAGCCGCAGCTTGCCGCCGGTTGAGTGATCCTTTGGCGTCAACCCTATCCAGGCTGCGAACTGGCGGCCAGAGTGGAACAGCTCCGGAGCAGGTGTCTTCATGATCAAAAGAGCCGAACCGATTGGGCCGATGCCGGGAATGGTGTTGAGACGTCTGCTGCGTTCGTCTTTGCGCTGCCATGCCTTGACCTTGGCCTCCACATCCGCAATCTTTTTCTCCAGTTCAGCGTATTCCTCGGCTTGGCTCATGAACAATTCCTGTGCGAGCTCTGGCACAGTCGCGTCGGCCTGTATCCTTTCAAGCAGCAGAGGGATATGCGCCAGCCCTTTGGCTGCGGAGACGCCGAACTCATTGGCATAGCCCCGGATAGCGTTGGCGAGCTGCGTGCGGTTGGTGATGAGGCGGGTACGGACGCTGATCAGCATGAGTGCCGCTTGTTCCTCAACTGTCTTAACCGGAACAAACCGCATCGTTGGACGGCTCATTGCCTCGCAGAGCCCTTCGGCGTCGGCAGCGTCATTCTTATTCCGCTTGACATAGGGCTTAGCAAGTTGTGGTGCGATCATTTTTACCTCATGCCCGAATGAGGAGAGCAGCCGTGCCCAATGATGCGAACCACCACAGGCCTCGATCGCGACCAAGGTTGGCGGGCAGGTCGTGAAGAAGTCGATCATCTCCTTGCGTCGCATTTTCTCACGCAAGGCCGGCTTCTCTTCAGCATTCACGCCATGCAGCTGAAAAACATGTTTTGACGTATCCATGCCAATACGAATAATCTTGTCCATGGGCGGCCCCTCCGATTGAGATCTCAACAGCTCATTCTGGCACATTTCGATGCCGTTCAGGGGCCGTCCACTCCAACATCAA
>UEIF01000085.1 GCA_900468805.1 Hyphomicrobiales bacterium
CGCTTGGCCGACCAGACATCGGTAATCTCGGCACCGCCGCGGCGGATCGAGAAGTGGCCGCGGTCCTCGGTATAGTTGGGACCGACGGCCGGCTGCATGCCGTCGAAGACAATGCTGTAGCCGCCGGCATCCGTCGACTGGCCCTGCTTCATCTCGACCACATGCTCGGTCTGGAAGGTGGTGACCGCGACGATGCCGAGCACGGTCACACCAAGCCCGGCATGGGCCAATGCCGTGCCGAAGGCCGAGCGCGGCAGGCCCGACAGCCTTCGCCAGGCGATATCGGCCTTCACCTTGCCGATGCCGGCCCGATACCAGAGATCGGCGCCAGCCCCCAGGATCAGGAACAGGCCGGCGGCAAGGCCGAGCACGGCCATGACCGGGCCGCCATGCTGGAGATAGAAGAAGACGAGGGCTGCGACGAGCGCGAGACCGGCCACGACGTAAAGCCGCTGCAGGGCACCGAGCAGATCGCCGCGCTTCCAGGCCAGCAGCGGCCCGAAGGGCACGACGATCAAGAGCGGCGCCATCAGCAGGCCGAAGGTCAGGTTGAAGAAGGGCGGGCCGACGGAGATCTTGTCGCCGGTCAATGTTTCCAGGACCAGCGGATAGAGCGTGCCTGTTAGTACCGTGCCGCAGGCAACCGTCAGGATCAGGTTGTTGACGACAAGCGCCCCCTCGCGCGAGATCGGCGCAAACAGCCCGCCGGCCGACAGGAGGGGCGCGCGGAAGGCAAACAGCGCCAGCGCGCCGCCGATGAAGATCAAGAGGATGCAGAGGATGAAGACGCCGCGGCTCGGGTCGCTCGCAAAGGCATGGACCGAGGTCAAGACGCCGGAGCGCACCAGGAAGGTGCCCATCAGCGACAGCGAGAAGGTGAGGATGGCAAGCAGCACCGTCCAGATCTTCAAGGCCTCGCGCTTTTCCATGACAAGAGCGGAGTGCAGAAGTGCGGTGCCGGCAAGCCAGGGCATGAAGGAGGCATTCTCCACCGGATCCCAGAACCACCAGCCGCCCCAGCCGAGTTCGTAATAGGCCCAGTAGGA
>UEIF01000082.1 GCA_900468805.1 Hyphomicrobiales bacterium
TCATCCGCGGCATATCGAACCCGTTGAAGGACGTGCACAACGCGCTTCAGGCGGTTGCCGACGAGAATGTTTCCCTTGATATCCCGCATACCGGCATGAACAACGAAGTCGGGATGATGGCGAAGGCGACGCAGTCGCTGCAGGAAAAGATCCGGGAACGTCACGCGATGTCCGATCGCGAGGCTGCCCAGCAACTGGCTCTCGAAAGCGAGCGCGAAAGCAACCAGCGTCATCAGCAGGACGAAGCGACCGTTCAGGCTCGCGTCGTCAGCACCATCGGCCAGGCGCTTGAGCAGATCGCCCGCGGCGACCTGACGGTGCGTTGCGCCGACATCGGCCAGAAGTATGCGGCCCTGCGCGACAACTTCAACGATGCGCTCTCGCATCTGGAGGCCGCCATGGCCCAGGTCAGCGCCAAGGGCGGTGATATCGGCGTGGCCAAGGAAGAAATCCGCCGCGCCTCCAACGAACTGTCGCAGCGCACCGAGCGCCAGGCCGCAAGCCTGGAAGAAACCTCGGCTGCTCTCGATGAGCTGACCGTTGCCGTCCGCCAGACGGCCGACGGTGCCCATGAAGCCAGCAAGCGGGTTCACTCGGTCTCAACCGAAGCCACCCACAGCGATGCGATCGTCACCCAGGCCATCGAAGCCATGAGCGGCATCGAAAAGTCCTCGTCTGAGATCACCAAGATCATCGGCGTCATCGACGAGATCGCCTTCCAGACGAACCTGCTGGCGCTCAACGCCGGTGTCGAGGCAGCACGTGCCGGCGAAAGCGGCAAGGGCTTTGCCGTCGTCGCCCAGGAAGTGCGCGAACTGGCCCAGCGCTCTGCCGCTGCCGCCAAGGAGATCAAGGATCAGATCGCCCGTTCTTCCAGCCAGGTCGACCATGGCGTGCGTCTCGTCGGAGAGGCAGGCGAAGCGCTGAAGCGCATCTCCGACCAGATCAAGGCTGCCAACGAGATCGTCGCCAAGATCGCCCACAGCGCCTCCGAACAGGATACGACGCTGCGCTCGATCTCGTCCTCGATGAACCAGCTCGATGCCGCCACCCAGCAGAACGCCGCCATGGCCGAAGAGACCACGGCATCGGCCGAAACGCTGGCTGCCGATACCGACGAACTGCTCGGCCTTATCAGAGGCTTCCGTATCAGCTCTACCGGTGTCGCCCCCGCCATGCATCAGGGTCGCCGCGCCGCTTAAAGACGGCGCGCAGACATCAGGCCTTTTCATCACCAAAATATTAGCGGCCGCCGG
>UEIF01000078.1 GCA_900468805.1 Hyphomicrobiales bacterium
AGGAACTGCTCGAGGATATCCGCAAGGTCTACACGACCTTCCCCGAGCCTCCTGAAACGAAGACCTGAAACCTGAACCAACGCAATTCCAGGAAAAGTGTATAGCGGTTTTCCGTCCGGAATTGCGTGAAGACAACGAACCAAAGCAGTAACCTAGCAAGCCGCCCGGGGGCGGCCAAAAAGGGATATATCCATGTTGCGCAATACCAGACTGCCTCGCCCTTTGGCGTTGATGGCAGCCACGGCCCTACTCGCATTGGTCGCCGGGCAAACCTTCGCCCAGGAAGGTGGCATGCAGATGCCGCCGGCGGCCGTCGGCGTGGTCGAGATGAAGAGCCATGCCGTGCCTGTGGTCAACGAATTGCCGGGCCGCATTGCCGCCACCCGCGTTTCGGAAGTGCGCGCCCGCGTCTCCGGCATCCTGCAGGAGCGCGTCTTCGAACAGGGCACCTTCGTCAAGAAGGACGACGTGCTCTACCGCATCGATCCCCGCATTTTCCGCGTCCGCGTCGCCTCTGCTGAAGCCACGCTGCAGCGCGCCAAGGCGACACTGCAGAATGCCCGCCTGCAGCTGGAACGCCAACAGAACCTGAAAGAGCGCAATATCGCGACCGGCATCGATTACGATTCGGCAGCCGTCGCCGTCGCCCAGGCCGATGCCGATGTGGCGAGTGCCGAAGCCGGCCTCGATGAAGCCAAGATCAATCTCGATTACACCGAGGTCCGTGCGCCGATTTCGGGCATCATCGGCGGCGCGCTGGTAACCGAGGGCGCATTGGTGACCGCTGACGGCACCTCCAATCTGGCGCTGATCCAGCAGGTCGACCCCGTCTATGCCGACTTCACCCAGTCGGCTCAAGATCTCTTGAACCTCAAGCGGGCGGTGGCCGACGGCAAGCTTGCGAGCACCGCACCCGGCGAAGCCCGCGTCGAGCTCGTCTTCGACGATGGCAGCCTCTATGCCCAGCCCGGCCGGCTGCTCTTTGCCAGCGCCAATGTCGACCCCAATACCGGACAGGTGACACTGCGCGCCGAATTCCCCAACAAGAACGACGATCTTCTGCCCGGCATGTATGTGCGCGTGCGCATCGAACAGGCCGTGCGCCAGGATGCGCTGACCGTGCCGCAGCGCGCGGTGACCCGAAACGAAGCCGGCCAGGCGCAGGTCTACGTGCTCGCCGAAGGCAATAAGGCGGAGCTTCGCCCCGTCACGCTCGGCCAGGTTCTGGGCTCCGATTGGGTCGTGGAATCTGGCCTGAAGGCAGGCGAAACGGTCATCGCCGATGGCGTGCAGAAGGTGCAGCCCGGCGCGACGGTGGCGCCCGAACCCTGGAAGCCGGACGCGGTAGCAAATGCCCCGGCGCCCGCCCCGGCAAAGGCGGAGTAAGAACTCATGGCACAATTCTTCATTCGCAGGCCTATCCTGGCCTGGGTCTTCGCACTGTTCATTTCGATTGCCGGCATCATCGCGATCCCCTTCCTGCCGGTCTCGCAATATCCGAAGGTCGCCCCGCCGCAGCTTTCGATCTCCACCTCCTATCCGGGTGCTTCCCCGCAGGAAATCTATCAGGGTGTCACCCGCCAGATCGAGGATGAACTGAACGGCGTCGAAGGCCTGATGTATTTTGAATCGACCTCGGACAATTCCGGCTCGGTCAGCATCAACGCCACCTTCCGCGCCGGCACCGATATCGACCAGGCTTCCGTCGACGTGCAGAACGCCATCCGCCGCGTCGAAGCCCGCCTGCCCGCCACCGTGCGCTCGCAAGGCATCAATGTCGAAGAGGCAAGCTCCGGCTTCCTGATGTTCATCGCGCNNCGCGCAGCGCGCGCTGCGCGTCTGGATCGACCCGGACAAGATGGTCGGCCTGAACCTGACCACCGACGACATCAACGCCGCCATCACCGCCCAGAATGCCCAGGTCGCCGCCGGCCAGATCGGCGCCGCGCCGAACCCGGTCAGCCAGGATCTGACGGCAACGGTGCTGATGCAGGGCCAGCTGCAGACGCCGCAGCAATTCGGCGAGATCATCCTGCGCGCCAATCCCGATGGCTCCACCGTGCGGCTGAAGGATGTCGCCCGCGTCGAGCAGGGTGCGGAATCCTATAACTTTACCAGCCGCCTGAACGGCCAGCCGAGTGCGGCAATCGCCATCCAGCTCTCGTCGACTGGCAACGCCGTCGCCGTCTCCAACGCCGTCAACGAGAAGATGAAGGAGCTCTCACGCTTCTTCCCGAAGGGCATCGAATATTCCGTACCCTACGATACCAGCCCCTTCGTCTCGGCCTCGATCGAGAAGGTCATTCACACGCTGGTCGAGGCCGTCGCCCTCGTCTTCGTGGTCATGTTCATCTTCCTGCAGAATTTCCGCTACACGGTCATCCCGACGCTCGTCGTGCCGGTGGCGCTGCTTGGCACCTGCGCGGTCATGTATGCGACCGGCTTCTCCATCAACGTGCTGACCATGTTCGCCATGGNNGCGATCGTCGTCGTCGAAAATGTCGAGCGCATCATGGCCGAGGAAGGGCTCTCGCCCAAGGCGGCCGCCCAGAAGGCGATGAGCCAGATCACCGGCGCCATCCTCGGCATCACGCTGGTTCTCTCCTGCGTCTTCATTCCGATGGCCTTCTTCCCCGGCTCCACCGGTATCATCTACCGCCAGTTCTCGCTGACCATGGTCGTCTCGATCCTGTTTTCGGCCTTCCTGGCGCTGTCGCTGACGCCGGCGCTCTGCGCCACATTCCTGAAGCCCATCAAGCAGGGCCACCACCACAAGCGCGGCATCGGCGGCTGGTTCAACCGCAATTTCGAGCGCATCACCGCGGGCTATTCGAAAAGCATCACCGGCATGGCGCGCCGCGCCGGGCGCATGATGATCGTCTATCTCGCCCTCGTCATCGGCCTCGGCTATCTCTTCATCAACCTTCCCACGGCCTTCGTGCCGGATGAAGACCAGGGCTTCATGATCGTCGATATCCAGGGCCCGCCGGAAGCGAGCGCCAACCGCACGATCGAATCCATCAAGCAGGTGGAAAAGATCTTCCGCACCGAATCCGCCGTCGAGAATATCGTGGCGATCCAGGGCTTCTCCTTCTCGGGCAACGGCGCCAATGCCGCACTCGCCTTCGTCACCCTGAAGGACTGGGCAGACCGCGGCCCCGGCAACACGGTGCAGGAAATCGCCAACCGCGTGAACGGCCAACTCTTCGCCCTGAAGGATGCCACGACCTTCGCGCTTTCGCCGCCGCCCATCGAAGGCTTCGGCGCCACCGGCGGCTTCTCCTTCCGCCTGCAGGACCGCGGCGGCAAGGGCCAGGTGGCTCTTTCGGAAGCGGCCGGCCAGCTGATGGGCATGGCCGCCAAGAGCCCTGTCCTGACGGGCATGCGCGTGGAAGGCATGCCTGACGCAGCCCAGGTGCTGATGGTGATCGACCGCGAAAAGGCCAACACTTTCGGCATCTCCTTTGCCGACATCAACAATGCGATCACCGCCAATCTCGGCTCGTCCTATATCAACGACTATCCGAATACCGGCCGCATGCAGCGCGTCATCGTCCAGGCGGATGATCGCGCCCGCCTGCAGATCGACGACGTGATGAAGATCAACGTGCGCAATGCCAGCGGTGGCATGGTGCCGCTCTCCTCCTTCGCCATTGCCCAATGGCAGAAGGGCGCACCGCAGATCGTCGGCTATAACGGCTATCCGACTGTGCGCATCTCCGGCGCGCCTGCCCCCGGCCAGTCGTCAGGTGCGGCAATCGCCGAAATGGAGCGCCTCGCCTCGCAGCTTCCTGATGGTTTCGGCTTCGAATGGTCCGGCCAGTCGGCAGAAGAAATCACCTCCGGCAGCCAGGCGCCGATCCTCTTCAGCCTGTCGATCCTCTTCGTCTTCCTGCTGCTTGCAGGTCTCTACGAAAGCTGGTCGATCCCGCTCGCGGTCATGCTGGTCGTGCCGCTCGGCGTCCTCGGCTCGGTCGCGGCGGTGATGCTGCGCGATATGCCCAACGACATCTATTTCAAGGTGGGCCTCATCGCGATCATCGGCCTCTCGGCCAAGAACGCCATCCTGATCGTCGAATTCGCCAAGGACTACTACGCCGAAGGCAAATCGCTCATGGATTCCGCGATAGAAGCCGCCCGCGTGCGCTTCCGCCCGATCATCATGACCT
>UEIF01000076.1:0-32666 GCA_900468805.1 Hyphomicrobiales bacterium
GCACGAGCCAGGGGATGGGGGCGCGCCGCCGCTTACGGCGCTGCCCCCAGACCTGTTTTAGGGGCGTCCGGGTGCGCGGCGTCTTCGGCCCGTCATCTCGTGGGAAGCAGTCATGACGGGAAGTTTGAGGCAGGCACCGGCGCCCAAGGTGAACTCATCTGCTGCCATGGCCGCTTTCAGGGCAGAATCGGGCTTTTTCGTTGATCAAGGATAAGGCCGCTTTGCGCCCCATAGTGGTCATCGAGCCACCGGTCGACGTCGCCGCAAAGCGGACATTACGTGGTGAAAACACCCGGTCGCAGCGGAGCCATAAGCTGTCATCTCGCCATTTCAGTGACGAGGGCTCGGCACTGCAGTGTAGTGGCGCTATGCTGCAATCCGAAAAAGTCTAGTTCCGAAAGGACATATTGGCGAGTCTGATCCGGGGCGAGATGGCTTTATGGCTTACTGTGCTAACGACGAAGAACACCGGCAGACAAATGCCAGCACGGAGACAATACTGGCGGCAGCCTGAGATATTCCTCTTCCGCCCTTTCGCCGAGGCGCTCTACTGTTTCGAAGCACTGAACCGGCCGCTGGCAGACGCGGAAAATCCGCTGACCGGCCGGCAGCGGCAAATATTGACGATGATGGCGCAGGGCAAGACGAGCGGCGAGATCGCCGAGGAGATGAACCTGTCGCGGCGCACGGTGGAGGCGCACCGCGCGAGAATGATGCGCTCCACCGGGATCAGGAACGCTGCGGAACTGATGGCCTGGTTCTCGACCGAGATGAATTGAGGTGTGTTTGAGACGCGTGAACGGCGTGTGGCCGATAGCTTCGGCCACACTAGCCGCGTGATACCGGAGTCAGCCGCTGATCGGCGGCCGCGACGGTGCAAGCCTCATGGTCTGTGAGTAGGCGAGCGGTGAACGGTTGCCCGGAAGATTGGCGTCGAGGATGAGCGTCTTTACATCGTCGATGCGAATATCGATCACGATGACATCCTCAAGCTTGTCGATCTGCCATACGGCATAGCCGAGGCCTGGGCCGTATCCGCAATCGCATTCGCAATAGCCGGATGTAAGCTGGTGGGGTAGACATGGCAGGAACATGATCAACGGCTTTGGCAAATCATAGCAGTGCCCTTCATAGGAGTAGCCGTATATGACGCCGATACACCTGCCTTTGTCATCGTCGCAGCATTTCTTGGAGGATATCTCCACCGGGAGAGAATAAACATCGAAACCCAGCAGGCCCGCGAGTGTGATTTTTTCCTTAAAAATCGCAAAGATGGGATCAAGGGTGTATGCTAGGCTTTTTCTTACGATTTCTGCTATTTTCTTTGTATCGCCCTCGATGTTGTTGACGTGTAGGTCATTTTCGAGTCGTTTTAGTACCTCTTTCTCGGAATTTACAAAGATGGGCGCGTGATCAGCCAAGCGCCCATATAATCGCACTTCGCCTGGTCTATAGGCGCTATAGTTGGGAGGCGTTAGGCCTGTTGGGTTTGGACCTGTTGGGTTTGGACCTGTTGGGTTTGGACCTACACCGGGATGGCAGCAGCAGTCGCTCATGTTCCCCTCCTATCATGGACTGGTTTCAACTGATGATTTCACGCCACACAAAATTTGCCTCGAGCCGTTCGGCCGCGACCCCGTCGACCGTTGCTGCAACCACCGCCCTTGCGACTTGATCAAGCGTCATAGTGTTTGGGTCGAGCGAGCGCAGCGACCCCGCGAGCGCGCGACCGACCTGGTCGCGGGCGGTTTCGAGTGCCAGCTTGAAATAGAGCGGCCGGTCGCGGAACGATCGCTCGGTCAAGCCGCGAAACTCGTCGAATTGGTCGAGCGTCAATTCACGGAGATCGACGTTGAGCAGGCGCAGGTCGGCGAACCCTTCGCGAACCAATTGGCGGTGGTAGACGTCCACGATGCTGTCGAAGATCGCGCCGAGGAAGGGGAGCGAGCGGTCGTGCGGTTCGCGGGTGGTTTCCGACATGCGGCGGAAATTGGTAGCCAGCCGGATTTGCGTCTCGGGACTAGTCTCGGCGAAACGGTTGAGCTCGTTGGAGAGCAGAAGATTGCCTTGCGTCCGACGCAGCAGCCGGTCGACGGCGGAATCGAAATGCAGCAGCGAGATCAGCGACACACAGTCGGAAAAGGCTTCCGAAAACGGGAAGAAATCGGCCTCGCGCGATGTGACCATCGGGATGCCGAGTTCCGACAGGCTGATGAAATGGCCGACCTCGTGGGCGATTGTGTCGAAGTTCAGCGCATAGGGCCGCAACACGCCGCCGACATCGGAGGCTCCCAGCTCCAGATAGCCGTAGCCGGCATGGGCGTTGTCCCAGTCGACCAGGGGAATGATTTCCAGGCGGCGAAAGGCCGGGTCGAAGAACCAGCGGATGCGATGACCGAGATAGCTGTGCCAGATGTCGAGCACGAAATGTACGCAGGCATAGACGTGGACGCCGAGGTAGGCCCGCGATTTCGGGTCCATATTGTCGAAGTTACGATCCGGGCCAGATCGTGCCGCCGGTCGCCGCTCGCCTTCGAACGGCGGCAGATCGTCGGGACCATAGGGCTGTTTTTCGATCAACGGATCGACCACGTACACCCACTGGTCGCTCGGTCCGTCACGAATCTCGTCGGGCAGGATCGAGAGCCAGACGCGATCGGGCTCTTCGTAGCCGGGGATGAAGGGAGGCTGGGGGAAAATCCAGAATCGTGTTCCGATGCGTGGGTTCACGCGTTCCGTCACATTGTTCAAATACGATTCCATGGCACAATCGCTTTCGAAGAAGAAGGATTGAGCAACCACACGTTTAATTAGTAATTTCGTATCAAGTCGATGTCAATATGCGAGGCTTCCAAATCTCTCATGAAAGTATTGGTCGCGACCCAGGCGCGATCAACGTCGCGGCCCTGCCGCTCTACTGTTAGGGAAGGCGCCTTACGTAACATAAGGAGGGCGTCCTGGCGCTTTTGCCCGGTCATTTCTTTCCGCAATGCCGAAATACGGTCACTGGAAAATCCCCCAGCCCGCAATAGGGCTGCGAGCGAGCGATCGCGAAAGTTCGTCCCGCGCGCCAATGCGATGAGCTGGTCGCGCTCAGCCGATGTCATCATATTTCGGCGGGCAAGCGTCGAGAACGTCCGTTGAAGGTCGACAAGTGCGTCCGTGAGCGGCAGAAAGCCGAGTTCGGCGGGCCCTGACTGCACGGCGACCGCATCCTCCGCCGTCAACGGCCAGCGCCGGTACCACCTATAGATCAGGCCGACGCCGATCATGCCATAGGGCGCAAGCTCGGCCGCCCGCAAGGCTCCCATGCTGGCCGCGCCGATCATGACGATGCCTTGTGCCATCGCCCAGAGAATTTCCTTGTGGCGGACGGCGGGGCGGTCCTCGAACTGTCCGTCGATCAGCACCATCGCACGTGGGCGGAAGGCATGGGCGGCGAGTATGACGTCTCCCTGGGATACGGGCTGGAGATAGATCGCGTCGAGCACCGCCTGCGCCTCGTCGAGACGCAGCGTGGGGCCGAGAAATACCAGAATTGGACCTTCCTTGCCGGCATTCGTCATCGGCAACCCCTCAACGCAAAATTGAAAACGGCCGCGCACCCGCAAGAATGGTTCGCACGCAGGCCACGCCTGCTTCGGCGTCCGCTCCGACCGGTACGGCGAGAACAGGTCCAAGCCCGCAGGCGGCAACCCGGTCGACGACGTCGCGCAGGCATGTTGGGGCGAAGGGCGACGCTGCCGTGCCCGCAGCCGTGGCTTCGAGGATCAGGCGGCGGGCGTCCGCGACGAGCGGATCGGTGCTCTTGCGATAGTGTTCGCGCGTCTGGTCGTCGCGCGCGCCGGAAATCGCCCCGGCGCGCGCCGACAATGCCTCCAGCATCGCGCTCGCCGCCGCTGTCTCGACGGTAAAGCCCGCCGAATGGCCCTCCGTCGGCAACGCCAGGGTAGGCTCAGCCGCGCCGGCCTCGATCGCCTGGCACCAGATCACCGGTAGGTCGGTGGGCGAGGGGGCGTGCCAAAGCGCGAAAGCGATGCCCTGCGTCCGGGTGACTGAAAGAATATGCTCGACTTTCGGCCCGATGTGCGATGTCGCTATGCGGCAACGATCGAAAAAGCCGTGGGTGGTGAAGGCCCGCGCGATCGCGTCGCGTTCGATGCATTCGAACAGTCCATGCGCGAAGGCATCGCGCGCCGTGCTGTGGCAGGCAAGGCCGGTGGTGGTGCGGATGAACAATCCGTCGCCCTGTGGCTCGGGATCGGTATAGCAGGTGTGAACAAGTTCGAGCGGCACCGGCTGCGGCGCTCCGCTCGCGACATCGACAGCCAAGGTCCAGGGAATTGGCAGCGATCGCCATGCGGTGCCGGCGTGGGGAAGCAGCAGGTTTTCGAGCAGGGCCGCGTCGATCCGAAGCTCGTCGGCGGTCGCAAGAAAGCAGTCCGAGGAGGGAATGCGCTCGGCGAAGAAACGCTCGAGACCCTCCATGATCGCCCCGACCGCCGCCTCCATCAGGGTGAGGCCGCGGCCAAGCGAGGTCACCTCGGAAAGCGCGGCCGGCTGGATGGCCTGCGCCACCGGCAGACCGAGACGGTCGAGCCCGGTCAGGTCGGCGAGACGGGTGATGCCGGCCCGGCGGCTGAAAGGGAGTAGCCTGCGAAAACATGCCTCGGCGGCGCCGGGGTCGGCCGGCGTATCGAGCGGTTGCCTCAAGCCGGCGGCAAGCTCGTCGCGAAAGTCGGCAATCCGTCCGTCGATCGCCGGCGGGGCAGGGGTCAGGCCTTCGGCCGTGTCAGCGTCCGATAACAACGCCCAGCTCCCGGGTTGAGCGGCTCGCCCTTTGCAGCAGAGCCATCGCACCCTGGCTTTCGGCGATGGTCACGGCGGTCAGCAGTTCGGCGGCGACAAGATTGGTTTTCACGTTTCCCCGAGCGCGCAGCACGGCCCGGCAGCGGTAGAGTTCGGCGAGCCAGTAGGCATGGCCGGTTTCCTTGGCCTGCCGGATGGCGTCGGTGACGACGTCGATGGCCTGCTCGTACTTGCCGGCAAGGCCGAGCAGGGTCGCGTGCATGTAGAGATAGATCGGCAGGTCGGCGACGGCGCCGAGATCCTTGAGCAGCGCCAATCCCTCGCCGAACATCTCATGGCCGGCGAGGAGGTCGTCGCTGTGGGCTTTGGCCCAGCCGCCGAAAAGCAGCGACATGCCAGCGAGCGACTGCATCTCATTTTGCTGGGCAAAGAGCTGCATCCGGCTCGAAACATCCGCCAGCCGCTCGAAATCGTCGCGGTAGAAGGCCGAGACCGCCTCGGTGTCGAGCGAATGGGCGGTACTCGGAACATGGCCGATGCGCTCGACCAGGCCGACCATGTCCGCAAGTGCTGTGTCCGAGGCCGAGCCCTGTCCCGTCAGCCAGAGCGACAGAGCGAGTTGTCCGAGGCCGCAGACCTTGGCGTCGTGGCCGCCATAGAGCGTTCGCGCGGTTTCGGCCGATCGCTCGTCGTAGAGCGCAAGCCCCGCCGTGATCGCCTCCTGCGTCTCCCTGTGCCAGCCGAGATTGAAGTCGATCGCCCAGATGCAATGCTTGACCTGCAGGGCGATTTCGCGATCTTCGGTGCCAAGCATCATCATCTGCACTTCGAGTGCGCGGTCGTGCATGACGAGAAAGTCAGGCCCGGTCAGCCACCAGCCCCAATAGATCGGAAACCACTTTGGCTGGTCTTCCTTCGGCTGGCGGCGGGCGATGGCGACGCCGTCTTCGTACAGCTTGCGGGCGGGCGGAGAATTGGCGCCGACGAGGCCAGTGAGGATCGGGCCGAGCCTGGTGAAGGCGGAAAGCCGCAAGGCGTCGACCGCCTCGCTTTCGTCCATCTCGGCGCAAAGGGCCAGCGCGTGCTCCAGATGGTGGCGCGCCTCGATCATCGCCGAGCGGCCGGCACTCTCGGAGCCGGCGGCGATGAACAGCCGAATTGCCTCCTCCGTGAGCCCGGCGCGTTCCGCCTGGTCGGCGAGCCCGCCGGTGTCGATCCATTCCGCCAGCCCACGGTCGTCGCTGACGGCGTCGAACAGCCGCCGGTGCAGAACCTGCCGTTGCTTGCGCAGCAGTGCTTCGTAGATCGTTTCCTGGATCAGGGCGTGTCGGAAGCGGTAGATCACGGTTCCGCCGGTTCGGCCACGCGTCAGAAAGCCGGTCTCGCACAGCACATCCGCCGCAC
The DNA here is from genome assembly GCA_900468805.1 of Hyphomicrobiales bacterium. Taxonomy (GTDB): domain Bacteria; phylum Pseudomonadota; class Alphaproteobacteria; order Rhizobiales; family Rhizobiaceae; genus Rhizobium. Next base: position 6,214 of record UEIF01000076.1, read on the forward strand.
TCGCCAGCGACCGCCTGGCGAGATCCGGCAAAAGCGCGTGAAGCAGCGGCAGCGTCGTACGGCCGCCGGCGATCGCCGCGGCTCGCGCCACGTCCCGCGCCGGTCCGAGGCGCGCGAGCCGTTCGTCGAGAATCCCTTCGAAGGCAAGCGCGTGCGTGTGAGAGACCTTGGCCTCGCCGTCATGCGCGATTGCCTCAGGAATATTCGCCGCATCCGCAGGCGCGATCTCCGTGATCCACTGGCAGATCTCCTCGATGAACAGCGGAACGCCGCCGGAAATCCGCTCCGTCGCCTCCAGAAGTTCCGGAAGCGCCGTGCGCTTGTGTGCCGGCCAACTCGCTTCGATCGCCTGCTTCGTCTCGTCGCGATTGAGGGGTTTCAACGACAGGTGCACCACGTCGGCACCGCCGGCCCAATCCATCGCGGCGCCGGGGCGCAAGGTGACGACGAGAAGGATGGGAAGCCGTGAAACCGTGCGGGCGATTTCCCCAAGGAGGTCCTGCGACGTCGGATCGATCCAGTGAATATCCTCGACCGCCATGATCAGCGGACCGCGGGCGCCGACGGTCTCCAGCGCATGGATGGTCGCCCGCCGCGCCCTGTCGCGGATTGCCTTGGGATCGCTGCCGGAGAGGGACTCGTTTCGGCCCGCAGCGCCGAGCAGATACGAAAACAGTTCGGCGACGTCTGGCTCTTCTATGCCGTGGTGCGCGAACGCGGCGGCGACAGTTGTCGCCGTCAGGCGTGAGGGGCCAGCCGCCTTGGACGCCGTGCCGGGAAAGCCATGCATGAGTGGGTGAAGCGTGGAGCGCGCGCCGCCGAGCGCGCACTGAAACAGGAAGGTCCTCGATCGCTCCTTGCGGGTAAGCTTGCGGATCTCCCGCAAAAGCCGTGATTTGCCGATGCCGGCGTCGCCTTCGATCGCCAGGATCTGGCCTTTCCCGGCCAAGACCTCTCGCCAGCAACGGCCAATTGTCTCAAGCTCGGCGGCACGGCCGATGAAGGAACCGCCAAGCCGTCCGAAGGCGTAGAAGCGGGTGACTTCGGTACGATGTTCGAGCGCGCGCCAAACCCTTTCGGGCTCGGCAAATCCCTTTAGCGACCGGCTGCCCTCGAAGATGAAGGCGTAGGCGCGTCCAGCGAGGGTCTTCGTTTCCTCCGAGACGAGAATGCTGTCAGGGGCCGCGAGCGCTTCCAGCCGCGTCGCCATGGCGAGCGCCGCCCCCGTCACCGGCACCTGCGAAGGGACTTCCTCGCGCGGTTCCTGGACCAGCGCGATGGAGGTGGCGATGCCGACGCGGACATGCATGTCGCTGCGCCGCGCCTCGCGGCCGACGCGCCGGCAGGCCTCGATAACGTCGAAGCCAGCGCGAATCGCCAGTGACGCGGCATCGCGCGAGCCAAGTTCCGTCGGGAAAAGGGCAACACCGCCGTCACCGGCCTCGACCCGCATCACGCCGGAACGCGCGACGATCGCCGACCGCACCGCCTGCTGAAAGGCGGAAATCAGCTCCTGGAAGTCCTCGATATCGAGTTGATGGAAAAGATTTGTCGATCCGACAAGATCGTAGCAGAGCGCCGTGATGAGGCGCCGCTCGCTGCCATGCTCCGCCGGCCGCGCGCCCCCGCCCGGCGATTTTCGTGGGTGCTTCGGTGAGTTGATAGGACTTTCGCTCGCCATCGCCGCCCCTTGCGTGTCTGCCAAATCCTGCACCTGACAGAGCGACTATAACACAGGCCGACACGATGTGTCGGTAGCCAAAAGTTGAAAGGAGATCGGATTGTACGCGGCTCGAAATGCCGTGCGGCGGGGCAGACCCGCACGTCGAAATTACGCAACGATTTCAAAGAGAGTCGGAGGTCGCCGACCCGTCAGAATTACGGACGTGGCAATGGGCGGCCCGGAGCGCGGCGGCATGTTGCCGCTGCGGCCGGACATGGCCTCGCTGGCAGTCGGCTCAAACAACTTCCCAACCCGCGTCTACGAGAACAGTCCCGACCTCGTCGACTGGCTGGCTTCGGAGATGCGTAAGCACAGCGTAAAACCCGAAATCGAAGCGTTCGATCTCAGTCACATCTTCCAAGCTGCGAGCATGGTCAAGGACGGGCGCCTCAAAAGGCCGCTTCACGTCCAGTTCGTGATGGGAGTGAAGAACGCCATGCCGGTCGACCGCGAGGCGTTCGAGTTCATGGTAAAGACTACCAAGAGGCTCATGCCAGATGCGACCTGGTGCGCTGCTGGGATCGGCCGGCACCAAGTGACGCTGAACAATTGGTGCGCCGAATTGGGTGGACACTGCCGCACAGGCCTTGAGGATAACATCCGCATCGGCAGGGATGCGTTGGCGCCCTCGAACGCGGCGCTGGTCAGGCAATGCGTCGAAACAATCGAAAAGTACGGTCGCCGCGCGGCGACCGCTGCGGAGGCGCGGGCGTTGCTTGGCCTGCCGCCGCCCGGCTGAAAGCAGGAAAAATCGGGGAAACAGATCTGCGGCACTGAGCATCGATCCCGGAAATCTTCGGTGCCATGCTAGCGGATCACCAACACGCGCAATGGCCAGTCGGTCGCGAAGGTTGAAAAAATGTTCGTTCGGTCAGACTGGCATAGAGTCTGTTTTGGACCGATTCAGCGCATGACGGTTGCGTGACCGCTTTCATTTTCTACGCTCCCGAAGCGGGCAGTCCGCAGCCGGCCCCAATAAAGCCGGTCGGCGATGCGCCGCTAACGGCCCCAGATCGGACGGTATTGACAGGCGAGAAATAGTGGCGGTGGCCGACCCTTCGGCGAAAGCGCGAAATCGGACGCTAATCTTGTTCAGGACCGCTTCCGCCAGGAGGATGCGGCGGAAAGGCTCGTCGGCACCAACTCCTCAAGTCTTGGGACCCTGGGGGCTTGCCACTACAATGAAGCCTTTTACTATGGTAAACCTAGAATGCTGCCAACTTGTGAAACCGCTGATGTTGGACGATCATCTGACTCGTTCGGTTGACAATACGGCAGTCCGGGGAGGAGGCCGCCATGGCATTGATCGACGAGAAGAACCTCGAAGAGAAGCTAACGGCGCTAGAATCTGCCCGGAGCTGGAGTGCGCGGATCGTATCCAAGCTCGAGGGCAACATCCGTTCGGCAAGCGACGCCGAGCTCTTCCGCATCAATCCGATCAAATTTGCCACCGACAAGAGCCTCAACGAGGAGGAAACGATTGCTCTCTTCCTGCACGCCACCGCGCTAGGTCTCTTCGACATGACCTGGATTCTGATCTGTCCGGTCTGCTCCTGTGTCATCGATAGCTTCCGGGCTCTCAAGAATCTCGGCAGTCGCTGCCGGTGCACCCACTGCCATCTGGATTTCGTGGCGGCTCTCGACGACATGATCGCGATAACGTTCACCGTGAACCCCGCCATTCGCCGCATCGCCTATCACGATCCGCAGACGCTGACGGTGGAAGATTATCTTTTCCGCTATAGCTCGACGAATGAGGGCTTGATCCCTGACGGAACGCCTTTTGTCCACCTGAGGGAGATGCTGAGCCGCGGATTAGCCTATATCGAGCCGGGCGAGACGACCGTTTTTGAGATAATCGCAGAAGCTGGCGTATTACATGGCAGCAGCTCCGACAGCGACGCAGGTATCACATTCATTGTCGATCCCACACTCCCGACTGGCGAACAGCGCGTTGCAATCCGTCTTGACCTCGAGTCCAGCACGCCGGATGCAGGCACAATCGCGGCCGGCAAGGTGATTTTCGAGATGTCCAATGTCGCGGACAAACGCATCGAGTTCGGAATCCTTCAATTGCCGCCCGGCGTCGATAGGCCGCCGCCGCTCCACTTCGCGCCGTTCCTCTCAGGAAAGAGGCTGCTCACGACCCAGACGTTCCGCGACCTTTTCCGCTCCGAGGTGATCCGCAGCCACGAAGGGCTCAGCGTCAAGGACATCGCTCTCCTATTCACCGACCTGAAGGGCTCGACTGCGCTCTATGACCGGATCGGAGACCTGAATGCCTTTGCACTTGTGCAACAGCATTTTGACCGGCTGCAGGACGTAACAGTTCGCCACAACGGCGCGATCATCAAGACAATCGGCGATGCGGTGATGGCGGCGTTCCTGCGGCCTGCCGATGCCGTGCGGGCGGCGCTCGATATGCGCAGCGAAATCGCCTCGTTCAACAAGCGGCAGCCAGATAACGCTCTGATCCTCAAAATCGGCGTCCACAAAGGCGCGGCAATTGCTGTTACGCTGAACGAGCGCCTCGACTATTTCGGCCAGACTGTGAACATCGCTGCGCGCGTCCAAGACCTTGCCGACGCTGACGAGATTTTCGTCAGTCAGGATGTTTACGAAGCGATTGGGGTTCGCGACGGACTGGCGGCTTTTGCGGTCGAGCCGAGAACTGCGCATCTTCGAGGTGTGCAACATGATTTGCCGGTTTTTCGGGTGGGGGCAGCCGCCTAGGGCGAGATGACTGCTTGGCTCACAAAGTAAGTTTGCACGACCGCAATCAACGCCGTTGCGACGACTTGAGGCGAGCAACTGCCATTGGTGATGCGGTGCCCGGTGATGTTCTGGCTTGGTGGGGTCGCAGTTGCGCCAAAAGCCGCCATTCCGCCCCAGGCGGGTGATTAGATCACGAATTCCTCTTCGTACGTCTTCGGCTCGGGAACGACGGTAACCTCCACCGGAATGATCCAATTGGCCACATAGCTCTCGCAGTCGGAACGCTGGTGGTCGGGCTGCACGCACCCCGCCCCATCGATCGCGCGACATCGCAGTGTATATGGCCCCACTTCTTCAGGGGTCCAGATGTACTCCCACAAGCGCCATGCAAAGGGACGTTCTGTTTCGAGGAGCCTTGCCTCGCGCCAGCCCCTGCCATCTCCGGTGCAGACCTGCACCTGCCGGATAGGAGCCTCTCCGCTCCAGGCGGCTCCGAAAATCCGGTACGGTTGGCCGGCGATGAGACGCGCCCCCTGTACGGGACGCGCGATCTGCGCTTTGACCTCCATCTGCGCAAGGGGGACCAGCGTGGGTTCCCCGAGGCTGCGCTCCCAACGGAAATAGTCGCGCGCCTGCCAGTAGCCAAGGAACGGTTTTTCCACAAGCGTGATATGCGTGATCCACTTGACCCAGGCCATGCCGAACCAGCCGCCCACGACCGCGCGTAGCGGGTAGCCGTGATCGCGCGTCAACGGCTTGTCGTTCATCGAATAGGCAAGGATCGTGCTGTCGGCGATGGCCTTCTCAAGCGGCAAACTGCGCGCAAACGCGATGGGGCCGGGAGAAGCCGTTTTCTTGTTCGAGTCGACGACGCCGCTGTCGGCGCCTGTGAGCAGAACCTCACATGCGGTTCGCTTGACGCCCGCCATTTCCAAAATGTCGCGGAGAAGAACACCTGTCCACGCGGCATTGCCGACGGCTCCGTTCTGCCACTGCAACCCTTCCCTCGGCGGCTCATAGTAGACGCGCCCGTTGCCTGCGCACTCGACGACCGCGGTCAAAGTCGTGCTCCGCATCGCCTTGATGCTGTCGAGGTCAAGTTCGATAGGCCGCTCCACCGCCCCGCCAACGCGCAATCTCCAGTCTCGCGCATCGAGGTCCGGCGACGGGAAATGGTTTCGCACGAAGAACAGTTCGGTTGGGATCAGCCAATCGGAGAGCGACGCAAACGGAAACTCGATATTCTCAGGGGATTTCTGTCGAACTATCAGACCGGGTTGCTGTGGTGTCGGCATCTTCCTCGTCTTCCCCTTTGAAGAGCACAACGTCGGCTCTCGGTCGCGCGAATTCCGGTACGATCACACCGCCCCTCGCGGCGCGTCTGTCCCATTCAGCCTTCGGGCCGCATTCTAGCACATACCGCACGTTCCTCGGATCGACCTCGAACGGCAGCAAAGGGGCCGACGGCGGTCTTGACCGCTTTGCGCCAGAAGTGGCCATGTTCCGACTGTTGGCAAAGCGTTAGGTCCCCAGTCTCCGGTTTTCCGTAGAAAGCACCTTTCTTAGGAAAAACCGTCGGGGCGTTCGGTCGTCCCCTTCGAGTTCCCCAAACTGCTCATAACCAAGCTTCAGGTAGAACGGTTTTGCTTGGAAGTCGTAGGTGTCCAGGAAGATGCCCAGGTAGCCCCGTTCGCGGGCAATGCGCTCCGCTTCTCCCATTAATTGACGGCCAAGACCCTTTCCTCGGAGTGCCTCAGGCACAACTAAATACTTGACGAATAGCCAATTGAGTTCATCGAACGCATACAGGCCGCCGACGATCTCCGCAGTCTCCGGTTGCCTCAAAACTATACCAAGATGAGGCCATTCCACTATGGTCGCGGTGTGGTGGCTATTGAAGTCCACCAGCGGTTTAAGGAGGTGGTCAAGCTCATCTGCAGTTGGCTCGGCCGAGAGGGTCTCTAGGATTGCAATCATCGCGCGAGAATGCGTGAAGGGACGGCGGTTGTCTAGTCGATCGTTGCGGCTGTTCGTCCGCTTCGGGGCCGAAAACAGACTGACAGCTTCTGGGATTCAGGCTGCTAGAAGGGGACTTTGGTTCCCCTGTCACATCTCCGGCAGGCCGGCCTTTCGGAAGCCGTCGACAAAGTGGTCTCGTACAGATGCATCGCGCAGCGGCTGGGAGCTGAGCCAATGGCCGATGGTGAAATGAGGGTGGGCGATCAGGAACAAGTCTGCTTCTCGCCGCGCCTCTTCACGGTGGCCCAATTGCGCAAGCGTGGCAGCCAGGAATTTGCGTGAGTTGGTACGATACGTGTCTTTCCTGCGAAGCGTAGCGGTTGCCGCCTCATAGTCACGCGCGGCGTATTGCGCCTGCCCAAGATGACAAAGATACCAGCAGGCTGGGTAGGGATTGAGCCGCAGAGCTTTTTCGATCTGCGCCAGTCCGTCGGCAACCCTGCCGTCCAGCACGGACAGGTCCGACATGGCGGCCCAGGTGTCGGCGTGGTTGGGGTCCAGCTCCAGGGCCCTGGCGAAGGCGGCCTCCGATTCCTCCCATCGCCGCTCATAAGCCAGAATGGTCCCCAGAACGTAACGGCAGCCGGCATCGTTGGGATCCAGGTCGACCGCCTTCTGCGCTGATGTCACCGCCATCTGGCGGTTGGGATCTTCGGGCTCGCCGAAATGAGTCCAGGCAAGCCAACGGTTATAGGCGAGCAGACCGAGCGCCTCGGCATAGGATGGCTCGAGCTTGACCGCGCGTTGGAGCAGCATATAGGCCTCACGCTCGGTTTGCGGCGACTCTTCCGTCAGGAGGCGGGCGCGCACACACAGGTCGTAGGCCTCAAAGTTCTTCGGCCGATTGCGCGGCGTCGGGATGGTCAGCCGGCCGACGAGGGCTTCAACAATCTTGGCGTTAACTTCATCCTGTAACTCGAAAACATCTTCCACCGTCCTGTCAAACCTCTCGGCCCACAAGTGCTGGCCGGCAAGCGTGTCGACCAATTGGGCATTGATGCGGACACGGCCCATTGCGCGTCTGGCGCTCCCCTCCAGGACGTAGCGGACGCCGAGTTCCTGGGCGACCAGCTTTACGTTGACCGCCTTGCCCTTGTAGCCGTTGACGGAATTGCGCGCGATGACGAACAGGCCAGCCGTACGGGAAAGGTCGGTGATCAGGTCTTCGGTCAAGCCGTCGACGAAAGGCGCGTCCGCCTCATCCCCACTCATATTCGTGAACGGCAATACAGCGATCGAGGGATTTTCCGGCAGCGGCAATATGCTCTGCAGCGCATCCGGCCAATGCCACACGTGGACCGGGCGGGTCAGGTTCTTCAGGTAGCGTTCGCCTGCATCGAAGAACCGGTCGCCGATCTTGCCGAGGATCTCGCCGTGAACGCTGGCTGAAATGCAGATACCTCCCGGCGCGGCCTGCGTCTCGAGGCGCGCCGCGACATTGACCCCGTCGCCGAGGACGTCTGAACCGTCGTCAATGACATCTCCCAGATTGACGCCTACACGCAAAAGCAGGCGCCGGTCTCCGGAAGCCTTAACAGCAGTGGTGGCCCGTTGCATTTCCAACGCTGCTGCGACCGCGTCCACGGCGCTGCCGAATTCGATCAGGAAGCCGTCGCCCACGACCTTGAAGATGCGACCGTTGTGGCGCATCACAGCCGGCTCGATAATGCCGGAACGGAGTTCCCTGAGGTTCGCCAGCGTTGCGACTTCATCAGCCTCCATCAGGCGTGAATATCCCACCACATCGGCAACGACGATGGCAGCAAGGCGACGCTGAAGAGATTGATCCGTCATGTGAGGACAAGCCTAACGACCGAATTAGCAAGTTATTGTTCAACCGCCGGTGAGTCAACAAGTGGCAAGAGGTAATGTCCAGGCGATCTCCACCCCCATCCAGCCGTCATCGTTCCTTGTGACCGACGGCGTCGAGGTGGACGACAGGGAAATGAGTATCCAATGCGGACTATCCGCTCGCGGCCCCTCCCGCACTCAAGGACTTGGGTGCGCTGGACCCCTGTGACATCCCTCGTGCCAGCCTTTCCTCCTGAAAGCATGCCCATCAGCTGGCTCCCCTGTTTCCGTGCCCAGTCTGCGCTGGTATCGGTCAGCCGGAGAGAGTGCGGACCATCTCAGCGCGCGCCTGTCATCATGGCGATAGCGGCGAGCGCCATGACGGCTGCCGTCAGGCTGTGCATACCGAAGGCGCTTTTTGCGGAGCCTTTGCCTGCGAGAATGACCAGCATGTCGCCGACGGGGATGATCGCCACGACCAGCAGGACGAGGCCGGTCTCGCGCTGCGTGCACCAACGCATGAAGGCAAGCACGAGCAATCCCGCCGCGATGTCGCGGACGCCCTTGAGGCGGAGCATACCCTCTTGCGGCGCGAGGCGGCATTCCGCCGCACCCATCAGCCCCCTCAATTTACAATGAAATCCATGTCACAATCCTATTGGAATTGATGGCTAGACGGGCGAAAAATCGGCAGCGAGGATCAGCAGATGGCAGAAGAGAAGCCCCTGGATTTAACGGGAGAAATCGTCGACTTCGATGCCGGGCACGGGGAGGCCGCCACCGTCGAGATGGACGACTATTCCAAGAGCCTGGCGCAGGCGAAGGCAAAGTCCGTCAAGCTGGTGGACGCGATCACAGGCCACACGCTGAAGAAGAAGGACGCCTTCCATTTTGACGATCTGCGTCCCGCGCTCGCCGATTTCGTGCGGCAGAAACACCCCGGCATCCGCTCGGACGATTATATCAGCCGCAAGATGGTCGATGACTATCGCGGCCAGTACATTGCCGAATTGCTGCGCGACGAACGCGGCGAGCTCTCCAACCTCGAGGACGAGGTCGTCGAGAGCCTGAAGACGCATGACACGCTCGCCGAAAACATCGAAGAGGATTACGAGGAACACCGTTCGCTCGGCGATCGTGTCGCCGATGTCGTCGCGACCTTCGGCGGAAGCTGGACCTTCATCATCTCCTTCTGCTTCTTCCTCGCCGTCTGGATGGGCATCAACCTGTTGCTTGGCGAGAAGGCTGCCTTCGACGTCTATCCCTTCATCCTGCTGAACCTCATCCTTTCGACCATTGCCGCCCTGCAGGCGCCGATCATCATGATGAGCCAGCGCCGCCAGGAAGCAAAGGACCGGCTGCGGGCGCTTAACGACTATAAGGTCAATCTCAAGGCCGAACTGGAAATCCGCCACCTGCATGAAAAGGTCGATCACCTGTTGAACCGGCAGTGGGAACGGCTGACGGAGATCCAGCAGATCCAGATCGAAATGATGCTGGAACAGGCCAAGGCCGCCAACCGGGCGCTGAAGTTGAGCAAGGCGCAGAAATCCAAGACCAATGCGCTCAAGAGCCTCTTCAGCACCAAGCCCGGGGCAGACGAGACCGACGAAAAGGGGGAATAGCCGATCCAACCGGTTCGGCGATCACCATGAATTGAGGCCGAGATCGCGCTTGCCGTTCATGACGCGCACGGAGTTCGGGCCGGTCTTGTTCCAGGTCTCGCAGATCTGCTTTCCGGCGTCTCGGCCGGCCTTCCAGGTTCGGCAAAACTTGTTGCCGGCAATGTGCCATTCGCCTTCGATCGGGATCACGTCACCGTTTTCGAGCTTGACCTGACCTTTGGCGGTTCCGTCCTTCGATATCGACAGGCTGCCGCTATACCCTTCCTTCGGTCCGCCCAAGGTGAGTTCCTTGCCATTTGACAACAGGGCCGTCAGTTCCTTGCCCGTCATCGCGGTCGCGGCGATTGCGGGGAATGCGCCGAAAACAAGGATCACTGCGAAAGCTGCGATGCGTTTCATGTTCTTTCCTCCACCTTGATGTCGATGATCTTCGATTGCGTCTTTCCAACCTGCCGGGGAAATGATGCACTCCAGGTCTCGATAACAACAATTAGCCATTGCTGATTATGGTATGAAAGAACATTGATGCCCGGAAAATGTTCTAACAGATGTTGCGCTATCCTGAATTGTGCAACCTTGTGAATCCCGTCAGGGTATATGCTCACGGTGCTCAGGATGAGATCGTGGCAAGAGCAATCAGGGTCACGAAGACACTCAGCGGCGGAAGGTGCTGATGGTCGCGATGGCGCAGAACGGTGAAAATCGCAGCTGCGATGACGACCGCCGCAAGCGCCAGGCCAAGAATGCGGCTGACGGGAAGCGCGAGCAGGGCGGCGGTCGATATCTCGAGGGCGCCGGTCAGGATGCCCCACCAGCGCGGATAGCCCCATTTGACGAAATCGTCTCGCGTTCCCGCCGCGCCGATCGCGTTGACGATGCCCGCGCCGAGGAATGCTGCCCCAAGGAGCCAGAGGGAGAGAGTGTGGACCATCTCAGTGCGCCCCTGTCATCATCGGGATGGCAGCGAGCGCCATGATGGCTGCCGTCAGGCCGTGGATGCCGAAGGCGCTTTTCGCGGAGCCTTTAGCGGCGAGAATAACCAGCATGTCGCCGACAGGGATGATCGCCGCGACCAGCAGGACGAGGCCGAGCTCACGCTCAGTACTCCACAGCATGAAGGCGAGCACAAGCAGACCCGCCGCGATGTCACGGACACCCTTGAGGTGAAGCCACGGGACGGTGTTAGGGTCGTCTGCCGGAAGCGGCAGGCCGAAGCTGCGCGTCATTGTCGTCGGGTTCGCGATATAACCGGTGCCGATTGCGATGATTGCGAGGGCCACGAGCAGTGCGATCCCATTCAGAAGCCAGTCCATCATGCCATCCTTCTAGCGAGTTAAGTTAATCTAGCAACGCTAGTTATTTATGCTAGCGTTGCTAGATTTTCAAGCCGTGATATGGTCCTGATGTTCACATGTCCGTGCAGGGGAGTTTGGGAATGGGTATCGCAGAGCGAAAAAGCCGGGAACGCGCCGATCGCGAAGATCGTATCGTCGCGGCAGCCCGCGCCATCGCAGAGAGCGAGGGATGGGATGCCGTCACGATCCGCCGTCTGGCCAAGGAGATCGAATACAGCCAGCCAGTCCTCTATTCACATTTCGAGAACAGGGACGCCATCGTGGCGGCAGTCGCAGTCGAGGGCTTCAGGGAGCTCACGGCCGTTCTTCGGGCGGCGGTGGACGGGGCGAACGGCCGACGAGATGCCCTCATGGCTGTCGCCGTGGCCTATTTTGCCTTCGCGCATAGCCGCCCGTCGCTCTACGAGGCCATGTTTATCCTCCCGACCCAATTGCGGTTCGCGCAAGCCGACACGCGAGCGGAACTTCGGGCCGGTTTCGAGGTGCTGGCGGCAGTGGTATCTCCGTTCTGCGCCGATGCGGAGATCGTGACCGAAACCTTCTGGGCAGCCCTTCACGGACTTGCCGAGCTCGAACGGTCGGGCCGCATTCGGCCCGCCATGCGTGACGAACGCATCGCGCTTGTCGTCCGGGCGATCGTGGATGCAGGAAGGAAACCGCCGAGCCGTGGTGCAAACTCTTGATTTTTGCCTTGAGTGTGAGAAGCCTAAACGATGCAGAACGGTCGCATCATCTTTTTGAACGGCACATCGAGTGCTGGAAAATCCACCTTGGCAAAAGCTTTGCGGACGGCTCTTCCGGAGCCCTTTTGCTACTATGCCTCGGATCAACTTGCCGATACGGGTTTTCGGACGATAAAGCGTAGAAATCGGGATTTTGGCGCGCACGATGAACGAGCCAGGTTCTTCAATGGCTTCCATCGCTCGATCGTCGGTTTTGCCGAAGCTGGCAATGATCTGCTCGTCGAACACATCGTCGAGGAAGCAAGCTGGTGGCTGCAGTTGCGACAGCTCCTTGCGCACCTGGACACCTTCTGGGTTGGCGTGCATGCCCCGATCGAGGAGATCGAGCGACGCGAACGGGACCGCGGAAATCGCTCCATCGGGGAAGCGGCGTACCACCTCAAAACCCATGGCTACTGCGAGTATGATATCGAAGTGGACACCAGCGACCCTCAGGATGCGGTTGTTTCCGCAATACTGGACGCGTGGCGCAAGCGGTCGGCCTCCGCCTCATAACAGGTCAAGAGCTGTCCGCGTCGTGTACCGCTCATCCATTTCGCCTAGCCCTGCAATTCCCCCTTCAGATGATCCGCCAGTCGCAGCGCCAGTGCCACCGCCGGCAATGTCGGGTTGGCCTGTCCGGACACCGGAAAGACCGAGCTGCCGGCGACATAGAGGTTTTCGAGATCGTGGCAGCGGCAGTTGCCGTCGACGACGCTTGTGCGGGGCGAGGCGCCCATTCTGGTCAGGCCGATCTGGTGGTAGCCGTCGAGTGCCTGGCGGCGGACGGCCTCTTCCAGGTCTTCGGGCGGGCAGAGCCATTCGAAGCTGCCGATGTCGCGGCCGCCGATCCATTCGGCGAGCGCGTGATGGGTTTTGATGAGGGAGGTCAGGTCTTCGCTGGCGAAGGCGAAATCGATCGCCAGCCGCTTCAGGCCCGTCTCGTCCGTCTGGGCGCTCAGTCGCACGCGGTTGGAAGCGACCGGCCGCTGTTCACCGTGATAGGCGAGCCAGTAGAGATGCTCGCCGTTTTTGACGAAGAAGTTCGGCTGGCGCTCGGATTTCAGCGCTGCCGTCGTCAGCTGCAGGGCGGCGTTGAAGCTCTGCACGGGGTTTGCGACGAGATCGGAAAGCGAGGCGGTATCGGATACCCGCGCCTTGAAGGACAGCCGGCGCATCTTGCGCCTGCCGGTGATCGCCCTGAACATGTTCAGCGTCGCACGTGCGCCCGCCGTCGCATAGACCTCTTCCAGCGGCGGGCTGCGCAGCCAGAAGACGCTGTTCAGAAGGTCATGTTCCTGCTGCAGCCTGACGCCGGGCATCAGCCGCGAGCGGAACCAGGCGCCGGTGCCGTTTCGCCGGAAGAACATCTTTTCCATGAAGCTGCGATCGGTGAAGCGGATGCGGGCGAGTTCGCCGGCCAGATGCCCCATGTAATAGCGCCCGAGTGGGCCATCGACGCCGCCGAAAAGCCGCGGCGCGATTTCCTGTGCTGCCAGCAGCAGCCGGGCATTTTCGCGCCCGCCGCAGGCCAGCACGAAGACCGTCGCCCCGACGGAATGCAGCTTGCCGCGATGCCACACCATGAGCCGTTTCGTGCGGGCGCCTTCGCGATCGACATCGAGGCCGATCACCGTTGCCCGGGTGACGAGGTGCAGGTTCGGCAGGCTTTCGATCAGCGCCCCGTGCGCTTTGGCCATATCGGGCTCGCGGGCCCAGCTCTCGATCGAGGGCTCGAAATCGCCGTCCATGTCAGGCATTTCGACGGCTGGCAGCTCGGCACCCAGAAAGGCGCGGGCATCGTCATAATAGGCCCTGAAGGCGTCGTGCCCGATCGGCCAGCGCGCATCGCCGCGCGACGGCCTGCCATCGAAATCGCTGTCGTCGAACTCCACGCACCGGCCGCCCCAGGCTTTCGAGGTGCCGCCGATCGCGCGGCGGATCGTCAGGCTCGCTTCGGCATGGTGGGTGGTGCTGATGGAGGCCGCCGCCGCCAGCCGGTTCGTCTTTGCCGAGATGTTCTTGCCGCCGGATTCCAGAAGTGCGACCGAAAGCCCGGACCGGGCAAGCGCGATGCCCAGCGCCAGACCGACAGGCCCGGAACCGACGACGCACACGTCGACACGCCCCGCAAGCAGGTTTTGAAGCGACGAAATCATTTCACCACCCCTCGGCTATGATGGCGGCGATCATAGCCGGATTTCACGAACGGGTATAATGTATTCTTGCGGGGACTCAGCCTTTGGTTGTCGTGGGCTCTGCCTGGGGGCGGGGCGCGCCCTTCCTGACGCGGTGCGGAGCCATCGGCTGCGCTGCACCGCATCACTTCGACCCGGCATTTGCGCCGAGAGGCGACCCATGTTCCAACCTTGCCCAGCGTGTTTTCAGCGGGGGAGAGGTACTCCCGGCACGGTGGCGCCGGGAGCAGTATCGTCAGTTCGTGAGCGCGGCCTTTTCAATGACCGCAGCGACTTCCTCCGCATGAACGACGAGGGAGGCATGGCTGCCAGCCACCTCTGTGGTCTTGGCCTTGATCCTGGCCGCGAACAATTTCTGGGTCTCCGGTGCGATTACCCTGTCCTTCGTGCTGATCACATAAAACGTCGGCTTGTCGTGCCAGGCTGCGATATCGACCGGAGCCTCGTAGGCTGTGTGGTTCAGCGGAAGCTGCGAGTTTGCCAGGGATTCGGCGATCTTCAGCGGAAGGTCCGCCGCGACTGCCGTGGGAAACACCTTGGGATCGATATAGAGGTTGCCCTGTTCGTCGGGATGAATGGCATTGGTGCCTTCGGTTGTCGGGCCGTTCTTGGCCAGGGCCGCCAGAGATTCTCCAACATCAGGTGCGAAGGCGGAGACGTAGACGAGCGCGGAGACCTTGGCATCGTCACCGGCTTGCGTGATGACCACGCCGCCCCAGGAGTGGCCAACGAGGACGGTCTTGCCATCCTGCTTTGCCAGCGCCTGCCTGGTGGCATCGACATCCGCAGCGAGGGAGGTGAGAGGATTTTCGACCAGCGTTACGTTATAGCCCTTCTTCGTGAGGATATCGGCAACGGGCTTCCAGCTTGTCTGGTCGACGAAAGCGCCATGGACGAGCACGATGTTGTGCGCCGCCCCCTTGGGTAGATCAGCCGATCGGGCGGGTGCGGCAAACGCTGCCCCGGCGAAGAGAACGGTGGCGGCTAAGAGTAGTTTAATTCGCATTGCTTGCTCCTGTTGGGATGCCGACAACCCCGATCCCAAGGGAAGGGCAGGCGCTTGGGTAAAGTCGCGCTTCGTGTTGCGGCAGTTTGCCAGATTGCTTGCTGGGTGACCCTGTTGGCTCACCTCGACACGAAATAATACGAAGGGTTCTCGGACGTTAGGCCCCGATCGTCCGGATATTGTGTCCGACCGTGCGGCGGACTACCATCAGGGGCATGGACATGCTCGCCGAAGTGCTCGATCGCGTTCGCCTTAGCGGAACCTTGCTCTTTCACTTCGAGCTCGGTCATCCCTGGAACCTGGCCTTGCCGGAGCGCCCCTACGCGCTGTTCCATTATCTCAGTCGTGGCACAGCCACCCTCGCGCTCGAACATGGGGAAGAGCTCTGCATGGAGGAGGGCGATCTCGTCGTCATCACACGCGGCGAACCCCATTTGATTTACTCGGATAGCCGGACGAAGCCGCTCCCGATTATCGACCTCGATCGATCCGCACGTCTTGGCGTCGTGCGCCACGGAGGGAGCGCGCAGCCGCTCTCGACGATGATCTGCGGCAATTTCATTCTGTCATGGCCCTCGCGCGGTAGCCTGATGGAACTGCTTCCGCCCGTACTCCTCCTGAAGCCGACGATGGACGGTGATTGGCTCGAGGCTATCCTGCGACGCATGGTGAGCGAGTCGGCGCTTGAACGTCCCGGCCAACGCGTCGCGCTCTCGCGAATGACAGAGGTGCTCTTCGTCGAGGTGTTGCGAAGCTGGATCAAATCTCTCGGGCCAGGAGAAGGCGGATGGCTTGGGGCGATGGCGGACCCGTATATTGGACGGGCGCTCGAGTTGATCCACGACCGACCGGATCTGCCCTGGACACTTCGCGACCTCGCACACCGCGTGGGGCTCGGCCGCTCGGTGTTTTCGGCTCGCTTCACCAAGCTCGTCGGCCAGTCCATGCAGCGCTATCTGATCGCGCGCCGGATGTCGGAGGCTGCGTTTCTACTGGAATCAAGCGATGAGGGGATTGCCCGGATCGCAAGCCGCGTCGGCTACGAAACCGCCGCGGCGTTCTCGAAGTTGTTCCATCGGCACCACGGCCTGTCACCCGGCCGTTATCGAGCAATTCGGCGCGCTGACGGCCGCCCAAGGCCAGCGGAATTTCCTGATCAGAAGCCGCTGACTGATCTTGACCAGGCCGACGTCCAGGCCGTCGCTAAGGCCGTATAAGAACCTCAGCTTCAATCTCGACGGGAAGATCAAACGGCAGGCCTGCCACGCCTATCGCGGAGCGGGCGTGGGATCCGCGTTCGCTGCCGTAAACCTCTGCGATAAGGTCGCTGAAGCCATTGATAACGAGTGGATACGAGTTGAAGGAGGAATCTGTATTCACCATGCCAAAGACGCGAAGCCAGCTGTCCACCCGGTCCAGATCACCCAACGCAACTTTCAGGCTGGCTAACATTGCCAGCGCGGTCAGGCGAGCGGCATGATAGCCTTCTTCCAACGACAGATCTTTCCCCACCTTTCCGAGCGGTCGGGCTATCGAGCCGTCTGAATTGAGCGGCCCGTGTCCGGAAATATAAGCCTTTGACCCCGAAATGCGGACCCAGGGGAAGGAGAGTTTCACGTCAGGGGGAAGCAGGATCGGCGCCGGAAGTTCTAGTCCAAACCGTTGTAGCTGGCTTTCGATATGCGACATTGGTGATTGACTCCTGTTATTGTTTTGGAAGTTCCAACGAGACGCGGTCAGTGGCGCCGCATCCGCTGATGCTAGGCAAGTCAGATGCTGTCGCCCGACAGCAGCAGCGCAGTCGGCTGCCCCTAGTCGAGGAAATACAGGGTCCCCGAAGACGATCGCGCCCTCTGGAAACTGGAGGTCCTCCACAGTTGTTTGCGTCGTGAATTCGTACACTCGAGGTCCCATCCGACCCCGCCCAAAATGCCGCCGCAACGAAAAGAGGTTTGGTGACCCGCTGGTCGGTGGCATATCTCATGTACATGGCGACTTCCCTTGGCGGATTTCATGGCCGGACCAGCGCGGACATTGACGAACCAGTCAACGCCCGCAGTTCGCGCAACCATCCAGCCCATGCAATGCGGGCAGAAATGATGCTGCTGGCGCAGAAGTGATGCTACTGGCGCAGAAGTGATGACCCGTCGGGCCTGTTGCCCTGTTTTGCAAGCGACTTGGCCAGCGGCAAATGCTAGGATTTGCCAAGAGCCCTTCACGCGCGGAGAAGAACCCGGACCATGACGACTGCACTCCTCATCATCGATATGCAGATGGTCATGCAGGAGCGGCTCGACGCCGGGCGCGGGCGTGTGAATGGCGAGGCAGCAGAGAAGATCGCAGCCCTTGCCGGCGCCTTTCGCGCCGCCCGCAAGCCCGTCATCCATATCCGCCATCGCGATGCCGACGAGAACTCGCCGCTGAATGAAAATGCGCCGGGATACCGGCCTATGTCCTGCGCGGAAGCGCGGGAGAACGAACCGGTCTTCATCAAATCCACGTCGTCGGCCTTTGCCTCCACCGAGCTGGAAGGTTATCTGCGCGAAGTCGGCATAACGGATCTGGTGGTGACAGGCGCGGTCGCCGGCTTCTGCGTCAATACCACCGTGCGCGCCGGCAGCGACCTTGGCTTCAAGATGAGCGTCGTCAGCGACGCCGTGCTCGGCTTCGACCTGCCATCCGCAGATCTGTCGGCCCGCACCATCTTCGACGTGACGATGGCACATCTGGAATCCGATTTCGCCGAGATCGTCGACACACGGCAGCTGATGGCCATGCAGCCTGCCTGACGGGGCGCACGCCGTGTCCTCGGCCTAGTCCTCTTTCTCCCCCACCAGCCCGAGGATCGGCCCGTAGCCGCCATGCCAGGACGTGTCGTTGCGGCCAAGGACCGGATTGTAGAGCCCGGTGCCGCGACCGCCATCGAGGAAGAGCGCATCGGGGCATTTGAGGTCGTCGCGGAAGAGCCGGGCGAAATCATGGAAATTCACCCTGTCCTCGCTGATGACGAAGCGCAGCGTGCCATCTGCGCAGATGCCCACGCCATTGCGGCGCGTACGGTCGGTCGAGCCTGGTATGAAGATCGGGTTGATCCCGTTGTCGATGACCAGCATCGGGCCGGATTGCGTGGCGAGCCGCACCTTGCGCTTCTGCTTCAGGAAGTCCTCGGTGGGCAGGATATGCGGGCCGGTCTCATCGAGATAGAAGATGCCGTTCGGCTTCTTGTAGAAGTTCGGCACCGGGCCGGATGTTTTCGGCGGCGCATCGCTGTTGGCCGGCACCAGCGCCATGCCATCCTCGACATAAAGCCCCATCGGCGAAAAATCCTCGCGGTACATGCCGGCATTCATGGCAAAGACGAGCCGATGTCCCTGGCTGGTGACGGCGTCGGCGACACCTGAAAAGCTGCGATAGGGCTTGTCCGCGGCATCCTTCCAGAACAGGCGAAGATCGGCCTTTGCCGGATCGACGCCGCAGACGATATAGGCGGTGCCTTCGAAGGTCTCGCGCGTACAGGGCTGATCAGGAGTGGATTCCCCGTCCGCCTCCGGGGCCCGTGCTCCAGCGGTGAGGGTGCCGGCAAGAAGCAGGATGAAGGCGAAGATGGCGCGAGGCATGGAATCTCCTGATGGCGTCATTGCTGGTGACTTGTAGCCATGAGGGCGCAAGAAGGCGAGGGCGAGGATCAGATTGACGTTTGCGGCAGCTCTGACTGCTTGGATATCAAGCCTTCTCTGCCGCGAGCTGAGCGTCCAGCCGGTCGGCGAGAGCCTGGTAGTGTGGGTGGTTTCGCAGGGGGTCCAGGTCGCTGTCTTTTTTCATCCAGGCTGTGACCGACGCGAGATAGGTCGGCGATCCCGACGCCTGCCGTTCAAGGCAGGCGATGGCCTCCGAGGGCATGCCGAGCTTCGCGTAGCAGCAAGCGAGATTATAGAGCACCCTGAGATCGTCACCGGCGATTGCGGCGGCGCGGGATGCCCAGGACGCTCCACGCTCCATCTCGCCCAGATCCGCCAGCAGACAGCCGCCGTAGCACAGAAGGATCGGCTCGTCGGGATGTGCGGCGATCTCTCCTTCCATCAGCCGGAGGCATTCCTGCGCGGACTGTATCGCCTCCTGATGGTGTCCAAGGGAGACATGGACCGCTCGCAACTGGTCCCAGGCGCGGTAGTCATCCGGCTTCAGGGCGATGGTGCGCTCGTACAGGCCGCGCGCCCTTTCGAACTGGCCCTGCGCGTGGCAATTGCGCGCATAGAAGAAGTTTGCCTCGTAGGAGGTCGGATCTCTTTCCAGGGCGCGCTCGAATTCGGTTTCCGCCTCGGCGCGCAGGCCCTTGGTAAACATTGCGATGCCCCGCGATGCATGGGCGTCGGCGAGATCGGGATCGAGCCGCAGGGCCCGGTCGGCATTGTCTATGACGTTGTCATATGTCGCAGTCGGATCGTTGGCGAGCAGGAGATAGGAATCGCAGTCGGCCAATCCGGCATAGGCCCGCGCATAGAGGGGGTCGATGTCGATGGCCTTCGCAAACAGAGACCGGGCTGCCTGTATGTTCTTCGATTCGTGTCCGCGGTTGAAGAATGATCTCCCCATCAGATAAATTTGATAGGCCTGCGGATCGTCGGTTCCCCGCCTGGTGATGATCTCGAGCTCCCTTGCGAGAATCCGCACCTTGAGCGCATCGACAATGTGTTTGGAGATCTCGTCCTGCAGCGCGAAGATATCCTCGAGGTCGCGGTCGTACCGCTCCGCCCATACGTGCCGACCATCCGTTCCATTGATGAGCTGGGCGGCAATGCGCACTCTGGTTTCGGCCTTGCGCACGCTGCCTTCCAGCACGTAGCGCACGCCGAGTTCGCGGCCCACCTGTTTCACGTCCACGGAGCGGCCTTTGTAGATGAAGCTCGAATTGCGGGCGACGACGCTGAGCGCTGACACTTTCGCAAGATCGGTGATGATGTCTTCGGTGATGCCGTCACTGAAATATTCCTGCTCCGGATCCCCGCTCATGTTGGTGAACGGCAGCACCGCGATCGACGCCACTTCACGCTCAGTGGCGGTCGCCGCTGCTTCGGGCCGCGTCGGCGATGAATCCTGCCGATGCCTGAATCGCGCCATATGGACTTGCACCGGCCGCTCGAGGTTCTTCACGGAATGCTGGCCGAAATCCTCGAAGTCGATCCCCAGCGTGCTGTCGATGTGCTCGCGCACGATGCCGGCGATCGCGACTGCGCCGGGATCGGCAAGAGATTGCAGGCGCGCCGCGACATTGACCCCATCACCATGGATGTCCTCGCCATCGACGATGATGTAGCCGAGATTGATCCCGATGCGATAGACGAGACGGCGGTCCTGGGCCTCTCGGGGTTCGGCCCCGGCCATCCTGCGTTGAATCTCGGTCGCGCATCTTACGGCATCGACGGCGCTGGCGAACTCCACCAGCATCCCATCGCCCATCAGCTTGACGATCCGTCCGTTGTGCGTGGCAATGCAGGGGTCGACCAGGTCACGCTGCAGCACCTTTAGGCGGCTCAGCGTGCTGATATCATCGATCTCCATCAAACGTGAGTAGCCGACGATGTCAGCCGAGAGGATAGCCGACAACCTGCGTTGCATTGGAAGCCCCCAAATCCTGTTGACCGCTCGCTGTGACCGCAATGCTTGATCGTAGCGCTTAGAATCCGGCGCAATCATGTCGGGAAAACAGACGCCGCACGTGAGCCGTCGGGCGCCCGCTTTGGGCGCAATCGGGGCTTCCTGCCGGGCGAGCCCGCGAAGTTGCCGGCCCTGATCGGTCTGCTGCCGTGGCTGAGGACAGGGAGATGACGGGTGAGGGCTTGCCGTGTGACACCCCCTCTGTCCTGCCGGACACCTCCCCCACAAGGGTGGAGATCGGCAAATGGCTTGACCTTCGCACATCACTGACGGTCTACCGCGCCGGACGCCCATTGTTTGGGGAAACCAGTGCCCCCGGCCGATCTCCCTCCTTGTGGGGGAGATGCCCGGCAGGGCAGAGGGGGGTGCCACACGGCGCATGCTTCATCACCTTCACCCAATGAGTATCCCTCGAGCTGCCGCAAGGACAAGGAAATGACGGTTGCGGCGGAACGGCGCCACCCGCCGAGGCTCACGTTACGGAAGCCTCCTTGAATCCCCTGACTTTTCCCGAAAATCTTCTCAATCCCGTCAAATATCACCCGATTGGGGGTGGCGGTTATCAGGCTAACGACTAGGGTGAGGTCGGCCCTGTGGAGCTGGGCCAAATTGACGCAACTTCGAGGCCGTCTCTCCCGACGAGCCTCTTTTTTTGCGCGCCACCGCGGTCGCCGTCTGAATGCCGATGCCGGCGGCGCACCTGTCATTGCGCAAAAGCCGAAATCGCCTATCCTGCGCCTCTCGGTTCGGGCTGGAAGCCCCGATCCGGATATCCGCTTCCGCAACAGGCGAGACATCAGCCATGACGATCGAGATTGCCGATTGGTCGCCGTTTTCTGCTGAAAAATTCCGGTCGAAAGCTTCCGATATCCGCCGGGCGCTCGGGGACGCTGCGCTGCGGATCGATCATATCGGCTCCACCGCCATAGAAGGTCACGCCGCTCAATGCAATCGGCTATGTCTGGCGGCAGGATAATCCGGATCTCGCCAAACGCTATTTCCGCGAAAGTCCCGGTCAGGAGCGTACGCATATCCATATCAGGCGCTCCGGCAGCTGGCATGAGCAATGGGCGCTGCTGTTTCGCGATTACATGCGCGCTCACGCGGCGGAACATCCGGCCTATATCGCGCTCAAGCTCACGCTTGCCGCTGCCCATGGCGACGATCGGCAGGCCTATACGCTGGGGAAGGCCGATTATCTCTGGGCGGTGATACGCCGGGCGGACCGCTGGGCGGCCGAGACCGGCTGGACGCCGCCGCAGCCGGATGCATAGGGAAATGCAGGAGGTTACCGAGCCTGAACCCCCAGCAGTTCGAACTCGTCGAGCAGCCCGACCACCTTCTCGCCATCGAATGTCTCAGCGCCGATGATGCTTTTCCCGTCATATTTCTCGGCCTGCAGGATGATGACGTATTTATCATCCTGCCGGAAATAGCCGTATTGCGGGATTTCGATATTGATCGGCTTTCCATAGCTGAGGTCGTCCTGCCCGGCAGCAAAGATCGCGGTTCCGTTGTCGACATCTTCGGGTGCTGCGCCCCGGCCGGTCAGAAAGCCCGAGCTCGGCAAGGTCGGCCACTTGGCGGCGCCGCTGAAAAGCAGGGCGGCGCAAAGCGCGATGGCGAGCGCCCTGATGGTCTTGAACTCAGTTGCCTTTGCCATGGTCCACTCCTGCCATGCGGGGAAGGGGCGAGGGGTGCTTCATCCTATGAATCCTCCCTGCAGCCGGAAGTTCCCAAAAACCGTCAACCGAAGGCAAGGGCAAGCCGGGAGAGCCGCACTGCACAATTTTATTCGCGATGGCGCATATAGGGCACAGGGGGTCCGGTAGCCGGATACCGGCGAGAGCCGAGGGCTCACTCTTCCTTCTGGTTTGGGGCCTTGATGTAGTCGCAGATCGAAGTGAAATAGACGGTCTGCCCGCCATGTTCGATCTTCGACAGGCCAAACTCCCAGACGGCGAATTTATCGGATTCGTAATAGACGGCGGCGCCCAGGAAAGCGTCGAGCCGGCCGCAATCGCCCATGCCGGTGCCGGTATAGATAGGCAGGGTCTTGTCCTTGAGCTTGCCCTTCAGGACCTTGTCGACCTCGAAATCGCCGCGCGTCATCCGGGGCGGCGGCTCATCGCCCTGCGAAACCGGCAGCGGGACACCGTAGGTCACGAGCTTCATGCGGCCTTTCACCACGAGGTCGGCGCTGGAAAATTTCTCCTTTTCGGACCTTTCCTTGCAGCTGCAGGCGGCGGCCTGCGAGGCTGTGAGCCCCAGGAAAAGCGATGCAAGAATTGCGGCTGCGACATGACATGACTTCATCGAAATCCCCATTTGAAAGACAGCACCATCCACCCCGGCCGCTTCTAGGCATGATTGCAGAAAGTGGCGGGTCGATGGCAGAACAAGCCGTCGCCTGATCCTTCTGAAGACGTTGTGGGGCAGGGCTATCCTAGCGGCAACAGCCGCTTGTCCTGTTTCGCTGCGGCGAATTTCCGGGTGTTCGGGTGGACACTATTCTTCAATTCAGAATTGACTCTATGCCAGAGTCGGATAACCAATAGCGACACGCAAGAGGGATGTCGCGAATGGATTTGTTGTCACTCCGGACCTCTGCTGAAGCGGGCTTTTAAGGAAGCGCGAAATTGAAGCTCTCGGCCGCTAGGAGCAGGGCACAGGCAAATGGCTTCCAGATTTTGGGATGCAGATGGCGCGCTCAGGAAAGAGCTTCGCCCAGGGGAGATCATCCTTTGGAAAGGGCGGCCCAATATGCGGGCAACTGCAGCCATCGAGCAGGGGCAATTCTGGGTGGGACTATTGACTGCCGGCGTCGGCACGGGATTTTTATTCCCCTCTCTCAACGATTACATGCTGTCGGATGCACCCAAGGGTCCTATGGGTGTGTTTTTCGGCCTCTTGTTCTTCGGATTTGGTCTTCTGAGCGTTCTACATGGAATTCGGGCGGTACTGGTGACGCGTCGCACGGTTTATGCGGTCACTGACCACAGGCTGTTGATCGTCAAAGACCTCGGGCGCAAACAGGTGACGACGATCGCTCCCTCGGCCATCAATGCCGTGGAGCTCACGCAGGGACGTGATGGTGCCGGATCGATCACATTCCGCCGGGAAACTGTCGATGACGACAAGGTCGTAAAGCTGGCATTTCTGGGTGTGCACAACGTCGGCGAGGCCGCTGCGGAGATCGAAAAGCTGCGGCTTGGGGCGGCTGCGGCGAGGCGAACCTCCGCATCATAGCGGTAAACCAGTGAAACTGCCTGTCTGCGGCCCCTTTAGCCGGCCTCATCCGCTTCGCGCGTCATCTCGACCATCGTCGGGCGGAATCCCATGGCGGCGAACAGGCTGCGGGCGATGTCGTTGCGGTAGGCGGTGGAGAGCACGAAGCGTTCGGCGCCGAGGGATTGCAGTCCGGCCATCGCCGCTTCCAGCAGCATTTTGCCGACGCCTTCGCGGCGGCGCGCCGGATCGACGAAGAGATCGTGGATGACGCCTGCCGGCCCGCGAAGGGACATATAGTCGAAGCCTTCCGAGACCGCATAGGCATAGCCGAGCAGCGCGTCGTCCTCTTCGGCGACGATCACGATCACCTCTGGTCGCGCGAGCTGGCTTTCGAGGAACTGCCCGTATCGCGCCGGCGTGCTTTTTGCCGCCTCGATGAAGCGCCTGGCGTCCAGTTCGTGATGCAGCGCGACGAGCAGGGTGCCGAAGCCGCCGAGAATTTCCATGTCGCCCGAGGTGGCAGGGCGGATCTTTACTGCATGTTCAACCGGCTTCGTCGCCATATGTGGTTCCAGTGGGCTTTCGATTCGCCTCGATCGAAAGCGCCGTATCGATACCGGCGCCTCGGGGGCTGAGATTCCTATTACATCCAGGCAGGCCCCAAGGCCATATCCTCAGCGGGTGATGAAGTCTGCGGGCTGAGCACGCATTTTATCCGGATATGAGCGGCCGGTTTCCGCGGCTTGCGAATCTGCCTCCCTTTGGGGGAGTTGTCGGGCAGGACAGGGGGCGTGAGCCACCACACAACGGCGCGGCTTTCAGCCTTTCAGCGAGGCTACCGGCAGCCGCCCGCGCAAATGGTATTCTGACGCCAAATCAGCCGTTTACGGGCGGAACTTGTCAGCGATTTTAAGCCTTTCCGTTGATTTCTGTTGCCAAATTCAAAATTGACCGTATATTACGCAAATCGACCATTGCTTGTGACGTCGTTGAAGAGCCTTGCGCTCTCGTCAGATTTCCTTCCAAATAATCGACCCAATCCCGCAGGGTATCGCGGGGAACTTCAACGGTTGCTTTGAAAGGAGATCGTTATGAATACAGGTACAGTCAAGTGGTTCAACGCCACCAAGGGTTTCGGTTTTATCCAGCCGGATAATGGCGGCACCGACGTTTTCGTCCATATTTCTGCAGTTGAACGCGCAGGCTTGCGCTCGCTCGCAGACGGACAGAAGGTCACCTATGACATCGTGCAGGACCGTCGTTCGGGCAAGAGCTCTGCCGACAACCTCCGCGCTGCCTAAGAAATTGTCACGACTTTGCGCGACCACGGATGTACTGGCGCGCAAAGGCGATGACTGAGGCCAGGAACTGGCCGGGGAAGGTCGGGAGCAGTCCCGGCCTTTTATTTTGATTTCATGTGGAGAACGATATGGTAAACCGTCGTTATCGACCTGGTGATACCATCATGCTCAAGCATGGCGTTCTCGGCAGTGTCCAGCCTTCGGGCTCCGGCAACATTCTGTCCGTCATGCCGGCCGCGCAAGGCTTCGTCCATTATCGCGTCCGGTTCCAGAACGAGAATTTCGAGCGCAGCATCCGTCAGGATGATATAGACGTGCTCGCATCGCATTCACCGCCCTTGCCTTCCGAAGCGCGAGCGGCTACCGAGAGTTCGAAATCGAGCTGGATCAATTCGAATTCGATCCGCATCAGGAAATAACAGCAGCAACGCTGATTAAGGAGAAAACTTGCAGGTACTCGTCCGAGACAACAATGTCGATCAGGCACTGCGCGTTCTGAAGAAGAAGCTGCAGCGCGAAGGTGTGTTCCGCGAAATGAAGGAACGCAGCGCCTATGAAAAGCCGTCGGAAAAGCGCGCCCGCGAAAAGGGCGAAGCCATCCGCCGCGCCCGCAAGCTCGCCCGCAAGCAGGCGCAGCGCGAAGGCCTGCTCCCGGCACCGAAGAAGAAGGTGATGCCCGCCCGCGGCGGTCGCTGACGTTTTCCCGGTTTCCGAATCCATCGAGAAGGAGGAAACATGACCGAGACGAAAGACACGTTCTTCAAGCCCGAAAAGCTTTCGCCGCAGGCGAAGGCCGAGCAGACGACGTCTGTCGCCAGGGACATCCTCGAAAGCGAAGCTGTCGCCCGACAGAAGAAGACGGAAAAGCTGCGCGCGCTGAGGCTCGCCCAGCCCGCCCCCGAGGCGCCGGTAAAGAAGACCAGGGCGCCGAAAAAGGGATAGAGGCCTTTTGGCCTCGCCTTGCTGTGGCTTCGTGTGATTGATGATTTTGAAGCGGTGCTCTTTGGGCGCCGCTTTTTGTGTTTGGCCGTTGGCCTGTCGCGGTATGAGCCGCTCTGAGCTCCGCCACTTTTGCGTTGTGCCGTGTGGTCACCCCCTCTGTCCTGCCGGAC
>UEIF01000076.1:32701-32959 GCA_900468805.1 Hyphomicrobiales bacterium
TCCCGCACAAGGAGGGAGATTGGCTGGGCGTACCGGCTTCCCCAAGCAATCAACGTTGCAACTTGGCGTGACGATGGAGTGACACGAAGGTCACAGCACTTGTCGATCTCCCCCTTGTGGGAGATGTCCGGCAGGGGTTTCTCGGGACAAATTTGTCCCACGAAACCCATCCCGATTTGCCAAAACTGCAAATAACCGATCTGCCGAGGCCTCAACATACTCGCTGTCAGGGGCTGCAAAAAGACCCCGCCCCAAACC
>UEIF01000075.1 GCA_900468805.1 Hyphomicrobiales bacterium
ACCGGCGCATCATTGGCGCCATGGATGGTGATGGTCAGGTTTGCCGTGGCGGTCGCACCCGCAGTGTCACGCATCGTGTAGCTGAAGACATCGCTCAGCGTATTGGTCGATTGCCGCAGTGCCTGGACGGCGGCGCTGGTCTCGTTGAGCGCATAGCTATAGACGCCCGATGCGCTCAGCACCAGACTGCCATAGGTACCGTTCAGCGCCGTGCCGAGCGTGCCTGATGTCGCGCCGAAGCCGACCGCCGTGACCGTCTTGGTGTCGCCGGCATCCGGATCGGTATCGTTGGTCAGCACATTGCCACTGGCAACCACGCCACCCGAACCATTGGCCGCACCACCCTTCTCGGTCGTATCCCCCGCATCGGCAACCGCCGTCGGCGTCGCGTTACTCGAGGTCGAGGGATTGAACATCACATCGACCCAGTAGTTCGTCTCGTCCACGGTGCTGGTGGGGTATAGGCTGCTACTGCCGTATCGATATACGCCGTTGCCGCTCGCTGACGCCGTCAACGGGCCACTCGTCACATTGGAGGTAAAGTAGTTGGCGGTTGTCGAATAATGACCGGTATTCGTGTGGTAAGACGCCGTGTAGGTCTGCCCGGGCGTCAAGGTCACCGGACTGGAGAAATAGGCAGTCTGCCAGCCGCTGGCGGTCTCGTTCGTGAAAGTGAGGGTCGCGATCCGCGTACCCGTGCTCGACCAGAGCGAGCCGGTATGCGTCCCTGTGTCCTGGCTGCCTTTATAAAAACGAATACCGCCGAGGGTGCCTGCCACTGAGGTCTGGAAGCGCACGCCGAGCTCAACGGCTGACGTATCGTCGGTGTTGACGACCGCCGGCGTCGCCGCGCCGGAAAATAGAGACACATAGCTCGGCCCGCTGACGGTGACCGTGCGTCCGGCCGAGGGTGTTTCGAGGTTGATGCTGTCGTCCACGGCGCGAGACAGGATCGTGTAGGTGCCCGCGGTCTGCGGCGACCACGTATAAGTCCAGTTCTCATCGCCTGTGGCCGGATGCCAGCTCGCGCCATTGTCGGTCGAAACCTCGACGCTGGCGATCACCCCGCCACCCGTATCGGCGGCGGTGCCCGTAATCGTCACCGTGGATCCAGCGACCACCGTGGCGGGTACCGTGATGATAGATGTCGGCGCAACATGGTCAGTGGAACCAGTTGTGGCGACGAGCCCGGATTGCAGCGACCCAGGCTGAATGCCCATGTCGGCAAGCAAATTGACCATTGCCTGCTGCACGCGGGGATCGGTCGGGGTTGCCTCATTATCGTGATTGTTGCTCAGGCCCCATGTCCAGTAGACAGTACCGGCGCCGAACACCAGCGCGCCGCTGGGCGCACGATAAAGTGTCAGATTGTGGGTGGCGGTCGCGTTGCCAGTCGTGTTTCCGTAGTCGAGCAGGTAGGTGCTGACCGGAAGTGTCGTCGACGACAGCTTCACCAGGCCAGCCGGATCGAAGCCATTGTCAGGCGCTTCGTCCCACTCGTAGCCAAGATAGTTCTTGGTGAGCGTTGCCGTCTGGCCCGGCTGAAGATTGGCAACGCTGGTATTGCGCCAGAAGCGCAGGTTGGCGTCGTCATATCCAACCTTGATCGCACTGAGATTGCCACCGACATCGTCGACCTTGAACAACTGCCCGGTCAGCGAGTTTTCCGGGTTTCCGCCGCCGATAGCCGGTGGACTGAGGCGCGGATCGCGGAAGGTGCCTGTCCATTCGTTGGAAGGGTCAATGCTGCTGCCGGGCGCCCAGGTTTCCTTATAGGAGATAAGGGTGCGATAGGGCGTGCCGTCGGCGCTATAGGCATTGCCCCAACGGGTACGCCAATAGACCTCATTACCGCTCCAGAACATGAGGTTGACGCCCGCATCGCGTGCGGCTTCGACGTTGGTCCTCTGCTGCCCCGACCAGTACTCGTCATGCCCCGCATCAACATAAGTCTTGTGATTGAGCAACAGGCTGCCGTAGCGGTCGACGTCGACACCCGACATGTAGGAAACATCATAGCCATTCTGTTCCAGCCAGTAGATGCCTGCATACTCGGCGCCGAACAAATAGTCCTGGGGACCGGCATAGGTGCCGACCCCGCCCCGGGTCGCAATCGGTCTGTTGTAGCTGACCGCATAGGCGCGGCCGGCACCCTGCCCCGTCGCCGGACCGTTGCCGCCGTAGAAGTTTGCGCCACCCCAGCCGTTATAGGCTTGCCAGGTCTCGTCGGCCGTCTGGAAAACGATGTCGCTGTGACTGTCGTCGTCGCGTACGATGAAGGGAATATGATTCTCGCCGAAGGTGCCATCCTGCCTCACGAGCTTGGCGATATAGACCCCTGAGACGGCGTCATCTGGTACGGTCCATGACGCCGAGACTGCCCAGTTGCCCGCATCCACCGTCCCGGTCGTGGCATTGCGCAACGGATTGGGTTGATCCTGCAATCCGGTGTGCTGAATGGTCGTGACCTTTCGCGCGCCCATGCCGCCATAATAACCGAGCCGATAGATATCGATCCGGTAGTTGGTGGAATCCGTATCGATCTTGAAGCTGATCGTCTTGCCATTGTCGACGCTGATGTCGGTCGCAAACCCCTCGATGTTGGAGCTACCGGCGCCATCGATGCCCCACTCGCTCTCCGGATTGCCCTGCAGCAGGTTTTCCCACACGACCTTGTTGTCCGGCGTCGCTGCCGCCGCGGCCGCCAGATTTTGCGTCGTCAATGAGCGCTGCGTGGTCGGCGGTGTGGTAACCGAGCCGGAAAGGATGCCTTTGCCCTTGGCAGTGGCGCTTGCCGTTCCCATTTCTCCGCCACCGGGCAATGATCCGTTCAAGTTCGTCGAATCCGTCCACCTTGCGGTTCCGGGCCAGCTCGAGAGCGGGGACAGGTTTCGATCGAGAAGCGGGTCGCTAACCGAGGCGCCGATGGCCCGCTTGAGCGTCGCCACATAGTCCGGCTCTTCTGTCAGTCTGGTCCCCGGCAATTGACCGTCCTGCTGAAGCATGGCGCCGCCATGGGCCCAATCGAGAATCCGCGTGGGGGAGGTAAAATATCCGCACCCGCAGACACCAAAGGGCATGCCAAACGCCACGGAATTCAATCCCGCATGCTGCGCAGCCGCCTGCGCTGACGGACTCGATTCGAGAATCACGACTTTGCCCGTGTGGGCACGTTCACCCGCCACGGTGGAAGAACCTTGCCCCGAAGGGGTCGGTGCAGGGCTTTGCGGCAGATAGGGAGCCAAGGGATCGTCGCCTATGAGGCTGGTTCCAGCATAGGTGCGATAAAGGGACGAAGTAGCTCCAACTACGTTCCGCTCGAAAGGTGCAAAACCCGGCCTATGGGCAGACGGCGGAGACGCGACAGAATTCCCGCTCACTCCCGCTCCATGAAGCCTTGCGAAAGTGTCGGGCAAGGACGGCGGTGCGTGGTTGATATTGACCCGACCGTCCACAGCGCCGAACGCTCCCACCGTCTCTTCAACGTCACGTCTTTTGAGCGCAGAGTTGTTGTCGGGACTGTCGACAAGGGCACCATGCTTGTTTCCATCCGAAGTCTGCACGGATGTTGCAAGCTGAGCATCATCCTCGCGCCGATCGGCAGTCTGGCGCGGCCTTGCCTTTCCACCGACGGTCAGCCAACGGGGAACCCACGAATCCACCAAGAGCGAGCGCGAAGCCCACCGGCGAGCGTTGCGATACATGGCGTGCCCTCTCCCGAAATTTACCAGGATCAAATCTATGAGGATCGTTCGATACGCGGACCTCCAATTATAATCGAAAAACAGGCGAGTACGGCCTACCCATTTCGACCTACAGGCGGCATCCTTTCTGGGAAACGGATTTTTTCGTGGAAGTGCGACTTGCGTTTCGCATGGCGACAAGTGGCACAATCGCAGGATCCGCTTCGCATAACGGACGGCTGCGCGCCCTGGGGGAAAGCCGAATTTGCGCTGCGCGAGAATCGTGAGGGAGACAGCCACAGGAGCTTCAGCATCATGGTCGGCAGGAGCGACGACTATCCATGCTCATGTTCTGTCTTCGGGCCGTGTCCGCGACAGGTCGTCACTCTCGTGACCGACCCCGTTCACTTGCGCGGCCGCGCGAGGCCATTGGATACCGAGCCCGATCATGAAGTCGACGCCGCGGCTTGGCAGGTCCTGCGTCCATTCCGGCACAAAGCCAATGCCACGCCCGCCGATACGAGCAAGCGACAAGCTAAAAATCGCAGCGATAGGCTATGTTCTCAGAGAGGCAAGACGGCGTCTTCTTTACGAATTTTTTCTCCAAATAAGCCGGTCTCTTGAATATACAAAGAAATACACTTCAAACTTATCCAAGTATTATAAATTCATAAGGTCCAAAAAGCGCTATGACCCCGCAGTGTTTATAAATAGTTAACGTATATATATATTCGAAGCTTTTTATAAATCTCATTTTTTGGCGAACTTACCTTCATATTCAGCCTTCCTTAATTGAAATCTTGTTCTTTGGGCGGTCGAAACGGCGAGTTAATCGGGGGTAATTTGATTAACAGGCATGACGCTGCACGCCGTGGGCCGGCTCAAATCCGGAATGTCCCCTCCAAACTCCTGCCAAAAGGGACAGGCAAATAATGACGAGCATCAACACCAATAACTCTGCAATGGCAGCTCTCCAGACGCTGCGTAACGTCAACCAGGGCCTCAACAAGACCCAGGACCATGTTTCCTCGGGTTACCGCGTCGGCAAGGCTTCCGACAACGCTGCCTACTGGTCGATCGCAACGACCATGCGTTCGGACAACAAGGCCCTCTCGGCCGTTTCCGACGCGCTCGGCCTCGGTGCTGCAAAGGTTGACACCGCCTACACCGCCATGGACAGCGCCATCGACGTCGTCGGCGAAATCAAGGCCAAGCTTGTTGCCGCAACTGAAAACGGCGTCGACAAGAAGAAGGTCCAGGAAGAAATCGACCAGCTGCAGGACCAGCTGGTGAGCATCGCTCAGTCGGCTTCCTTCTCCGGTGAAAACTGGGTTGCCGGTGCCACCAGCACCAAGAGCGTCGTTTCCTCCTTCGTTCGCGATGGTTCGAACGGCGTTTCCGTCAAGATGACCGACTACGCCCTGTCCACCGCATCGAACGGCAACGTTCTGTTCGGCATGACCACGACCGGTGCG
>UEIF01000072.1 GCA_900468805.1 Hyphomicrobiales bacterium
TCTTCAGGGGAAACATTTGCCCGCTCCAGCGCGCCCTTGACGGCCGCCGCCCCGAGCTCGTGAGCGGGAACCGTGCCGAAAGCACCGTTGAAGGAACCGACAGCGGTGCGCGCTGCGCTGGCGATGACGACGGATGAGCTGCTCATGAGTGGGTTTCCTCGTTTCTCGTCACACATATAAGTGGAAACTGACAAAGCTGCGGGCCCAAGTCAAATGCCAAGACCGTTCCACCATTTGCTGCAGCGCCCTCGAATGGATTTATCCGTTCAGGGAAAGGGCTTGCCGCATCGCACAAAGAGATTGTCACCGCCCTTCTTTTGCGTCTACAGTCTCTGGTGGAGGAGTATCCATACAATCAGACGGGGTTTGGGAGACTGATATGGCGAAGACCGAGGGTCAGATCGTAATTAAGAAATATGCCAATCGCCGCCTCTATAATACAGGCACCAGCACCTATGTGACGCTGGAAGACCTGGCGGAGATGGTAAAGAAGGGGGAGGATTTTACCGTTCAGGACGCCAAAAGCGGCGACGACATCACGCATTCGGTACTGACCCAGATTATTTTTGAGCAGGAATCGAAGACCGGCAACACACTGCTTCCGATCCCCTTCCTGCGTCAGCTGATCACCTACTATGGCGACCAGATGCAGATGGTCGTTCCAAGCTTCCTCGAACATTCCATGCGCGCCTTCACGGAGCAGCAAGTGCAAATCCGCGAGCAGGTTAACCGAGCCTTTGGCGAAACGCCGCTCGGCAAGAACCTGCAGCTTCCCATGCAGATGGTCGAAGATCAGGTCCGCCGGAACACCGAGATGTTCCAGCAGGCCATGCAGATGTTCTCACCCTTCATGACGCCGCCGCCAAAGGAAACCCGCAAGGCGGAGGCCAAGGACATCGACGAGCTGAAGGAACAGCTTCGCGCGCTGCAGAACAAGCTCGACAGCCTATAGGCCGATCGAAACGTCTCGGCCGGCGCTGCGGATCGACACCGCAAAGCCGCCGATCACGTCTATCAGCGCGATGGTCATCAGGATGAAGAAGACCTGGGTCGCCGCATCCTGGACGAGAAGAAACTCGACCAGGAAGGCGATAAAGACCAGCATCGACAACATGTGATTGATGAGGCTGCCGGAACCGTTCCGGGTCGCTTTCAGGATCTCGAAGAAGAGTACGACGAGCGCCACGACGATGAAGAGATCGCCGAGCGCCATGCTCCAGATTGCGCCCGAAAGCATCGACAGCATGATCACGTCATGCTGGAGCGATGAAATTCCGCCACCACCCATCACGCCCACCATCGCCAGATTGTAAAGAATAAATGGAATAACCATCAGCGGTATTGTGGCAATCATGCAGAAAATTCTCCCCGATCTCTAGGGAATACTGCCTGATATCACCGTCTCACTTCAAGGCATCGAAGATTATAATATCTTGAAAAGAAAAAGGCCGGGCATTGAGCCGGCCTTTAAAACTTTATCGGACAAGCCGAACAGAAATTATGCGCTTTCCTTCGGCGTCAAAACCTGACGGCCGCGGTACATGCCGGTCTTCAGATCGATATGATGCGGGCGGCGCAGTTCGCCGGAATTCTTGTCTTCGACATAGGTCGGAGCCTTCAGCGCATCAGCCGAACGGCGCATGCCGCGCTTGGACGGGCTCGTTTTTCTCTTCGGTACAGCCATTTCTTTTACTCCACTTGCGGGCAAAACATTCCCACGGCCAGACTGGCGGCCGAAACGGACATGTCGCGATTTCGGAATTTTGCGCGCTTATACATGCAAGGGGTGGCCTTGACCAGTCCCCACATGTATTTTTTGCGCTACCTCGGATTCTCCACTCAGACTTCGTCTTCCGGCACGATCCACGGCTCGGCGCGGGCCGCTTCCTCCCACTTCCGCCAGGCCGGATGCGCCTTCATCGCACCCATATAGGCCAGTGTATCGTCGTGGCTAACAAGATCATAGATGTCGAAGCGGTTGACGACGGGTGCAAACATCGCGTCTGCCCCACTGAATTCGCCAAAGAGGAACGGCCCCCCGGTTTTTCGGAGAAGATCGCGCCAGATGGTCTCGATGCGGCCGATATCGGCGGAAACCTCGTCAGGCAGCGCGATCTTGCCCTTCGGCCGGCGAATATTCATCGGGCAGGCGCTGCGCAGCGCCCGGAAGCTCGACATCATCTCCATGGAGACCGAACGGGCAAGCGCCCGCTCGGCACGATCCTTCGGCAGCAACCCGGCATCGGGATAAAGCTCGGCTACATATTCGATGATCGCGAAGGATTCCCAGATCTTCAGCGCACCGTGCTGCAGCAAGGGCACATGGCCGCTCGGCGAGACCGCCTTGATGTTGGGATTCCCACCAGGATAGTCGAATGGGATCAGCACCTCTTCGAAATCGATGCCGACGCCCGTCAGCGCCATCCATGGTCGGAAGGACCAGGAGGAGTAATTCTTGTTGGCGATGGTGAGCGTCAGCTTGTCCATGGTGCGTTCCTGTCAGGGTTCGAAATCGAAGATCAGCAGTTCGTGGAAGTGGTTCATATCCTCGAACACGCAGAAAGCCGGCGGCATCATCTCGAACACCGGCGCCCTGCGGCGGATATCCTCCGTCACCTCATCGAGCATGACCTGCCAGCGCGGCAGTGCCTCGTCTTCCAGCCGTTCGATCGCGTAGGCGAAGGTCACGTGGAACTTGTAATCCTCATGGTTTGGCTGACGAAAGCCCAGAAGATCGGCCATCGCATCGCGCCAGGCGCGCATCACCTCGCGGTCCTCTTCCGTCGCGCCTTCGACCAGCAGGCCGGACGGGCGGGCCTCGACAATCGCAACCTTGAAGGGCTCGAATATGGAGAAGCCTTCCAGCCGTGCGGCCATAAGCTCGGTCATGTCGTCGATCGGCGTGTCGAGCGAAAGGTCGCCCGGCCAGTAATCCTGCTTGCGGCGCCCCTCGATCACGCCTTCGAAGAGCGTCATGTGGATACTGGTAATCGGCGTGAAGAGGAATTGCGGTGCCTCGGGCATAGCCAGATATTTTTCGCGCGCCTCGATCAGCGCCCGCTGCGTTTTCGACCCCTTAACAGGATGGCAGACGATGGTGTTGCCTTGCTCCGGCAGGAAACCGCCGACCTTGCGGTAGCGGGTGCCCAAATGCGCCGGCGGAACCGAATTGTGAGTCTTGGAATACTGAAGAAGTTCGGGCGAAAGTGTCGTCGTGGTCATGGGCGACTCAAAGGGCTCTGGTTGGGACTGCACTCGCCGATATGGCAGGACCAAGAATGTCAGATGACGCTTGCCGCTTCCAACGACAAGTTCTGATGTCAATCATAGATGCACTTGATGTAATCACCCGAGCCCTGGGCCCGTCGTTCGATGAGCCCTGCAAGCCTGCGCAGCCCTCGCCCGGGCTTTCCGGCATTGCGATCGATCGGGTTCGGCAGCGAAACTGCAAGCAACGAGGCCTGCCGGCGCGTGAGCTTGGAAGCCGGCACCTTGAAGTGATATTGCGCAGCCGCCTCGATGCCGTAGATGCCAGGCCCCCATTCGGCGATATTGAGATAGATCTCCATCAGCCGCCTCTTCGACCAGACGAAATCGGAGCCGACCGCCAGCGGCAGTTCCATCCCCTTGCGGATGAAGGAGCGGCTGTTCCAGAGGAAGAGGTTCTTTGCCGTCTGCATGGGAATGGTGCTGCCGCCGCGCGTCTCCTGGCCCTTCAGCGTATCTTCGACGAGCATACGCATCTCGCCCCAATCGACACCACCGTGAAAGCAATACTGCCCGTCTTCCGACATCATCACCGATTGCACGAGAACAGGCGCAACATCGTCAATCGACACCCACCGCCGGTCATAACCGCGCAAAAGCACGAGATCACGCAGCATCAGCGTTGAAACCGGATGGATGAAGGGCAGCAGATAGAGGAGGATCAGCATATAGGGCAAAAGCAGCACCGCCAGAACGGCAAGAACAATGCGCTTCAGCACCTGGCGGTCTCCAAACCAGCGCCGGCGAACCGGCGCCTCGACGCTCTCCTCTGTCTGCGGCGCTATATCCAATGTCCCAGTCCGATTTCGCCCTCGTCGTTGTCATACCGCCTGAAAACCCGCATTGCCAGAGTGCAGCGGAAATCTTGACGCGGTGATCGACAATTCCGTTGCCAGCTGCCGTTGCGTCGTGTCAAAGAGCGCGCATGGACGCTAAGCGGGAAACATTCGAGACGCGGTTGAAAAGCGGTGCCGCCGAGATCGAGGCACTGCTCGATCTCCTGCTCTCTCCTGCCGTACTATCCGACGAGATCGCCCGTCCCGACCTCCTGCGCAGCGCCATGCACTACGCCGTCCTGAATGGCGGCAAACGCCTGCGCCCCTTCCTTGTCGTGGAAAGCGCAGCACTTCTCGGCGGCAATAGGCAGGCCGCGCTTCGTGTCGGCGCGGCGCTGGAATGCATCCATTGCTATTCCCTCGTTCACGACGATCTGCCGGCGATGGACGACGACGCCCTGCGCCGCGGCAAGCCGACCGTGCATATCAAATTCGATGAAGCGACCGCCATTCTGGCCGGCGACAGCCTGCTGACCTATGCCTTCGACATCATCGCGGCGCCGGAAACGGACCTGCCGGACCGCAGCAGGACGGAACTCGTTGTGGCGATCGCTCGCGCCGCTGGCCTCGGCGGCATGGCTGGAGGACAGGCACTCGACCTTGCCGCGGAAAAGCAGGCGCCGGACGAAGCCGGCATCATTCGCCTGCAGGCGATGAAAACAGGCGCGCTGATCCGCTTTGCCTGCGAGGCCGGTGCCATTATCGCCGGCGCTTCGGCCGAGGACCGGCAGCGCCTGCGCAGCTTCGGCGAGAAGATCGGCCTCGCCTTCCAGCTTGCCGACGATATTCTCGACCTGACCTCCGATATCAAGACGATGGGCAAGGCGACCGGCAAGGATGCCGCTCGCGGCAAAGGAACGCTGGTGGCTCTTCATGGCATGGAATGGGCGGAGAAGCAGCTGCGCCAGCACGTCGAAGACGCGGAAACCCTGCTCGCCCCATATGGCGAACGCGCCGCAGTGCTGATCGCCACTGCCCATTTTGTAGCCGAACGTCAGAACTGAGACAGAGAAAAGGCAGCGCTATCCAGCCTGCCACCGCAGGTCATCGAAAAGCGGAGTGATTACTCCGCTGCCGTCTTCTGACCGAAACGCTTTTCGATATAGTCGATGACGAGCGCCTCGAAATCCGAGGCGATATTCGGGCCGCGCAGCGTCAGCGCCTTCTTGCCGTCGATAAAGACAGGAGCCGCCGGCGTCTCACCGGTACCGGGCAGCGAAATGCCGATATCGGCATGCTTGCTCTCACCAGGTCCGTTGACGATGCAGCCCATGACGGCGACGTTGAGCGCTTCCACACCCGGATATTTCTCACGCCAGACCGGCATGTTCTTGCGGAGGTCGTTCTGGATGTTCTGCGCGAGCTCCTGGAACACCGTCGACGTCGTGCGCCCGCAGCCGGGACAGGCCGCAACAACGGGTATGAACTGGCGGAAACCCATGACCTGCAGCAGTTCCTGCGCCACCTGCACTTCGCGGGTGCGGTCACCGTTCGGTTCCGGCGTCAGCGAAATGCGGATCGTATCGCCAATGCCGTTCTGCAGCACATAGCCCATCGCAGCCGAAGAGGCGACGATGCCCTTCGTGCCCATACCGGC
Source organism: Hyphomicrobiales bacterium (assembly GCA_900468805.1). Lineage (GTDB taxonomy): Bacteria > Pseudomonadota > Alphaproteobacteria > Rhizobiales > Rhizobiaceae > Rhizobium. Next base: position 5,701 of record UEIF01000072.1, read on the forward strand.
TTCGGTGAGGCCGAGATGCAGGGCATGGTTGGAACGTTCGGCAAGCATGGAATTGACCGCGATCAGATCCTGAACCTGGCTGACCTTGGCCGACAGGATGATACGATTGCGCGGCAGGCCGATCTCTTCGGCAAGCTGGGCTGAAAGCAGCGCCGACTGCACGATCGCCTCGTGCGTCACCTGCCGGGCCGAAAGCGGCGAGCCCTCGGCCTGGTTCTTGTCCATCAGCTGCGTCAGCAGTTCCTGGTCCAGCGAACCCCAGTTGACACCGATGCGCACCGGTTTGTTATAGCGGATCGCCATCTCGATGATTTCGGCGAACTGCTTGTCCTTCTTGTCCTTGAAGCCGACATTGCCGGGATTGATGCGATACTTCGCCAAGGCTTCGGCGCAAGCCGGATGATCGGCGAGCAGCTTGTGGCCGATATAGTGGAAGTCGCCGATCAGCGGCACGTCCAAACCGAGACGCAGCAGGCGCTCGCGGATCTTCGGCACGGCAGCAGCACTTTCGTCGCGGTCGACGGTGATGCGGACAAGCTCAGAACCGGCGCGATGGAGCGCCGCCACCTGAGCGACCGTGGAATCCACATCCGCCGTGTCGGTATTCGTCATGGATTGCACGACGACAGGCGCACCACCGCCGACGATGACACCGCCGACATCGACGGCAACAGAGGCGCGGCGTGGTTTCGGATCGAAATCGAAAGCAGACATGAAGAGCTCTTACACCCGGAAAACGGAGCCTTTCAGGTGGATCAAGCCCGCGAGCTTGTCAACCGCCCCGTATATCACTTTTGATTGGAGGCGGCTCAGTGGCCGCCGCCGGAGACTCCATCGGCATAATGCGCGAGCCTGGAGAATGCGAGAACCACGAGCAGCAGCACCGGCAGCGCCATGAAGACGGCCGCAAAGCCCACATGCTCGGCCACGAAGCCGATCACCGAAGGCGCCACCAGCATGCCGGAATAGCCCATGGTCGTGACGACTGAGATGCCGATGCCGGGCTTCAAGCCGGGGATGTTGCCCGCCGCCGAAAAAGCGATCGGCACCATATTGGAAATACCGATACCGCAAAGCGCGAAGCCGAGGATGGCGATTTCGGCATCCGGCGCAAGGCTCGTAAGCAGCATGCCGACGATGGCAAACAGCGTGCAGATGCGCAGCGTCTTGACCCCGCCGAGACGATCGCGGACCAGATCGCCGGCAAAGCGCATGGTCGCCATGGCCGCCGAGAAGGCCGCAAAGCCGAGACCGGAGAGGGCGACCGACGCACCCATTTCCTGCCTGAGATAAAGCGCACCCCAGTCGAGGATCGCTCCCTCCGGCACCATGCAGAACAGCGCCATAAGACCGAGCAGCCACGGCAGCGGCACCATCGGCAACTTCGTCTTCTCCTTCTTGGCATCGGGATGCGGCGGATCGGCAAGCACCATCGGCCAAGCGGCGGCAAGGAGGATAGCGGCAAGCACGGTTGCCAGTTCCGCGTGGCCGAGAATGCCGAGCTTGGAGATCACCAGGCCGCCGAGGCCAGAGCCAAGCAACCCGCCAAGGCTCCAGAAAGCGTGGCAGGACGACATGATCGCGCGGCGCATGGATTTTTCCACCGCCACGGCATTAGCGTTCATTGCCACGTCCATCGCGCCCATGAAACCGCCGAACAGAAAGAGCGAGATCGCCCCTGTGATGACGTTGGGAGCCAGCGTCAGCGCCAGAAGCATTGGCAGCAAACAGACGGCGAGCACCCGCACGACAACACGTGAACCATGCTTGGCGATCTGCGCGCCGGCGATTGGCATCATGACCAGTGAGCCGAAACCGAAGACGAGGATCATCAGTCCGAGTTCGAACTTGGTTAGCCCAAGCCGTTCGGCAAAATCGGGAATCTTCGGCGCCCAGCAGCCGACGACGAAACCATTCATGAGAAAGAGCAGCGAAACCGCCGCCCTGCTCCTGGTGATGAAGCCGCTCCGTACCCCCGGTGCTGCGCTCACATTATTGTCCATTTCCCTGTCTTTCCTCTCATCGGGCTTGCCGCCCAATTCCCGTTACTGGCCCCATTCCTGGCGCCGACAGCCTCAGGCCGTCTTGTCCGCAATAATCGTTCGGCATCCGCGTGCTCGGTATTCCCCAAGCATGACAGCATCCGCGTCGTGCTCCGCGACAAGGCATTCGCAATGGGCGATGGGCAAAACGCTGTGCGGCGCTGCTGTACCGAATTTTTCCGATGTCGCTGCCACCATCACCCGCTTGCTTCTTGACGTGGCGAACCGCTTGAACTCCGCGTCCTCAAAGCCGAACGTTGTCAGCCCCGCCTCGAGATCGACGCCGCAGGCACCCAGAATGCAGAGGTCGGGCGAAAGCTGCTCCATGTCGCGCAGGGCCTTGGCACCGAGCGAGCCGCCGGTCTGGCGGTCGACCAAACCGCCGATCAGGATGAGGTTGACTTCAGGTTTTTCGATCAGCGCCGCAGCGATCGCCGGCGCATTCGTTGCTGCCGTCAGTGGAAAGTCAGCCGGCAATGCCTTGGCAATTGCCAGATTGGTACTGCCGGCATCGAAGAAAACCATCGTGCCCGGGGCAATTTCGCCTGCAGCGGCGCGCGCCAGCGCCTGCTTCCGGTCGGCAGCAAAGCTCATACGCTGGGTCAGGCTTCCGCGTGCCGGCGAAACCGGCAATGCCCCGCCATAGACCCGCTCGCAGAGCCCTGCTGCAGCCATCTCGCGCAGGTCACGCCGCACCGTATCTTCAGACACTCCAAATTCGAGTGCGAGTTCCGCTGCCAACACACGACCATGCGTCTTGAGCCGCTCGGAAATCACACTCTGACGTTCTCGCAACAGGAAATCCTGCATGTTCCTACCGGATTAATCTATCAAAACCTGCAATCATGCATAAACGCTGATAATCGTGCAGGCAATATGCACGGTCACACGTTTTCTGACGTCATGAAACAAAGCTCCAGCAGCAAGGCGAAATCTGGCCTATTGACCGGTTCGGAGGGCGCGAATATCGATCAGACATTCCTGATTCCTGCCAGCATCTCCCGCCTCTGGTGCACTCCCGTGAAAAACTCCGTCAGCTTGGGCATCATGCTCACGACATCAGCCTATATGGCGTTCACCTTCCATGACGCGATCGTCAAGGTTTTGACATCAACGATCCCCGTTTGGCAGATCCTGTTTTTCCGCAGTTTCACTATCCTCGTCGGCTGCCTCGCCTATGGCCGCGGCAATCTCGTCCATCAGGCTGTCACCTCGCCGATCATCAAGCCGATGATCGCCCGAAGCATCCTTCTGCTCTGCGCCTGGCTCTCCTATTATACCGCCGCAAGCCGCCTGCCGCTCGCCGAGGTTACAACACTCTATTACGCAGCCCCCGTCGTCGGCACTGTGTTGGCTTGGTTCATTCTCAAGGAAGTGGTCACGCCCGCCCGCTGGCTTGCCGTCGGCGTCGGCTTCATTGGAGTGCTCATCGCCTGCGATCCGGTCGGTCTGACCATTTCCTGGTCCGTCTATCTGGCGCTGCAGGCAGCCGTCCTGTGGGCTTCGGCCATGGTTCTGCTGCGCAAGACCTCGCTGCATGAGAAGACCATCATTCAGCTTGCCGTCTCGAACGTCTTCTTCCTCATCATGACCGGTATCGCCGTCATCTATACCTGGCAGACCCCGACCCTCACGCAACTTGGCCTGCTTATCGGTACCGGCGTCGTCGCCGGCTGCGCGCAATTCGCCCTCTTCGAAGGTATGCGCCAGGCCCCGGTCTCGGTGCTCGCACCGTTCGAATATACGTCGCTGGTATGGGCCTTCATCCTCGGCTACGTGATCTGGGCCGATATACCCACGCACAATGTCGTGGTCGGCGCGGTCATGATCCTCGGCGCCGGCTTCATCATCATCGTCAGCGAAAAATTGCGCCACCGCGCCACGGCCTGATACCGGTTTCTGCCGATTTATGGACTAGAAGGGCGGCTTGAGAAAAATATTCGCAGTTGCCGCTTTTATTTGCAGTTTTCTACGCTTCCGTAACGGTAATTTTCTGCGATGTATCGGCCATCCGAACACGATCTTCCCAAGGATGGATAAAACAATGAACTGGTTGAAAACCGTCGCCGCCGCCGCGCTCATTCAGGCCGCAGCCCTGCTGCCTGCCCATGCCGGCGAAAACCTCAGCGCCATCAAGTCTGCCGGCGTCTTCAAGATCGGCACGGAAGGCACCTACGCCCCGTTCACCTATCATGACGAAAGCGGCAAGCTCGTCGGCTTCGACGTCGAGATCGGCGAAGCAGTCGCAGCCAAGCTCGGCGTGAAGGCCGAGTTCGTCGAAGGCAAGTGGGACGGCCTGATCGCCGGCCTCGACGCCAAACGCTACGACACCGTCATCAACCAGGTCGGAATCACCGACGCCCGCAAGCAGAAGTACGACTTCTCCGAGCCCTACATCGCTTCGAAGGCAGTTCTGATCGTTCGTGACGGCGACGACAGCATCAAGTCCTTCGCCGATCTCAAGGGCAAGAAGTCCGCTCAGTCGCTGACCAGCAACTTCGGCAAGATCGCCACGGAAGCGGGCGCCGAATTGGTTGGGACCGACGGCTTCGACCAGTCGATCCAGCTCGTCCTGACCAAGCGTGCCGATGCCACGATCAACGACAGCCTGTCCTTCCTCGACTTCAAGAAGCACAAGCCGGACGCTCCGGTAAAGATCGTCGCCCAGCAGGAAAATGCCGATTACTCCGGCATCATCATCCGCAAGGGCGAGCCGGAACTGCTCGAAGGGATCAACAAGGCGCTCGCCGACATCAAGGCTGACGGCACCTACAAGAAGATCGCCGACAAATACTTCGGCCAGGACGTTTCGAAGTAAGTCCCGATACCGGCGGTTTCGCGCCGCCGCCATATCCTTTATAGCTGCATGAAAAAGCGTTCGGCGAACCCTCGCCGGACGCGTCTTTTCTCGAGGAGACGCCCTTGCCGCACTGGCTCCAACTGATGGCGGAATCGCTCCCCTCGCTCCTCTGGGCGGGGCTGATCTTCACCATCCCCCTCACGCTGCTTTCCTTCGCCTTCGGCCTGATTCTGGGGCTGATCACGGCGATTGGGCGTCTGTTCGGGCCGGGACCTGTTGCGGCCATCGCCCGCTTCTATGTCTGGGTCATCCGCGGCACGCCGCTGCTCGTCCAGCTTTTCGTGATCTTCTATGGCCTGCCGAGCATCGGCATCCTGCTCGATGCCTTTCCGGCAGCCCTGATCGGCTTCACGCTGAATATCGGCGCCTACAGCTCCGAGATCATCCGCGCCGTCATCTCCTCCGTGCCCAAGGGCCAGTGGGAAGCGGCCTATTCGATCGGCATGAACTGGCGCCAGGCCATGAGCCGCACCATCCTGCCGCAGGCCGCCCGCGTTGCAGTGCCGCCGCTGTCGAACACTTTCATTTCGCTGGTCAAGGATACCTCGCTTGCAGCTGCCATCACAGTGCCTGAGCTTTTTCAGGCCGCACAGCGCATCGTCGCGACCACCTACGAGCCGCTGATCCTCTATATCGAAGCGGCGCTGATCTATCTCGCCCTGAGTTCCGTGCTTTCGACGCTGCAGCAGAGGTTGGAACGCCGTTTCGCGCGCTACGGCGGCATGCTGGAGGCAAATGCATGATCGAGCTTTCCAAGATCGAAAAGCGCTTCGGCGACGCAATCATCCTGAAGGACATCAGCATCCGCATTCCAGAAGGCAGCGTCACGGCTCTCGTCGGCCCGTCCGGCGGCGGCAAGAGCACGCTGCTTCGCTGCATCAACCTCCTGGAAATCCCGAGCGCGGGCAGCATCCGCCTCGGCGAGGAAACGCTCTCTTTCTCCCCCGGCAAGCGTGTCGGCTGGCAGGCGATCCAGAAGATCCGCCGGCAGACCGGCATGGTCTTCCAGAACTTTCAGCTTTTCCCGCATCAGACGGCGATCGAAAATGTCATGGAAGGTCTGGTCACTGTCCTGAAATGGCCGAAGGCGAAGGCGCGCGAACACGCCATGGAGCTGCTGACGAAGGTCGGCATGGCGCACAAGACCGACGCCTGGCCCTCGACGCTTTCGGGCGGCCAGCAGCAGCGTGTGGCGATCGCCCGCGCCCTGGCGCCTTCGCCGCGCGTCCTGCTCTGCGACGAACCGACCTCGGCGCTCGATCCCGAACTTTCAGCGGAAGTGGTCGACGTGCTGGGCCAGCTTGCCCGCGAAGGCACGACCATGGTCATGGCGACCCATGATCTCCGCCTCGCCTCGAAGATCGCCAATGACGTGGTCTTTCTGGAGGCCGGCAGCGTGGTGGAAACGGGCAGTGCCAGGGCGATCTTCAATACGCCGGAGAAGGAACGCACCAAGCGCTTCATCTCCACCATCAACGCCGCCCACACCTACGATATCTGAGGCAATGCCGGGATGAGAGATCCCGGCATTGCTGAAACTGCGATCAGGCGGCTGTGACGACGGCACGTGCTGCCTTCAGCGCATTGCCCCACCAGGTCAGCTGATCGAGCAGGTTCTTGGCGGCTTCATTCAGATGGGCATAATCGCCGAGGCTTTTGCCTTCCTTCAGGACGGCAAGATATTCGCTGAACGCGATGTGAACCCCCGTCCTGACAGAAGCTGCACTCATTTCGACGAAGACCAGACGAAGTTGCTCAACGGCGCGTGCGCCGCCGACGCCACCGTAACCGACGAAGCCGACCGGCTTCTGGATGAAATCGCCGAGATCGATCGCGTTCTTCAGAACAGCCGTCGGAGCATGGTTATATTCGGCGACCGTGAATATGAAGCCGTCGAATTCGCGCAGCTTCTTCTTCCAGCGCTCGGCGGTTTCGCTTTCCGCCGTGGTGGCGCGCGCTTCGCCGAAGAAATGCATCGGGTAGTCGAGAAGATCGAGAACTTCGACCTCGAGATCGGAACGCTGGCCGACGAGCTCGGCGATCCACTTGGCAGGATGTTCGGCGAAACGGCCAATACGCGTGCTGCCGACGACGACGGCAATCTTCAACTTGCTCATGAGATGATCCCTGATTGGTCTTGGGGGCGATGATGGGAGCTGAAGTCTATGAGAAAGCCTCCTCACCCGGCAAGGTGAGAAGGCTGCTAACTCATAGAAAAATCAGCTCTTTAACGACACAATCGGGTGATGTCGGAAACGATCGCCCGTCCTTTTCTTATCCGGCATAGACGACGAGCAGATCCTTGGCGTCGATCTGGTCGCCGGCCTTGACCAGGACTTCCGAGATCGTGCCGTCCTTTTCCGCATGCAGCGCCGTTTCCATCTTCATCGCCTCAATGGAAACAAGCACGTCGCCGGCGTTGACCGTCTGTCCAGCTGCGACGAAGACGCGCGAGATGACGCCTGGCATCGGCGCACCGACATGAACCGCACTGCCGGCTTCCGCCTTGCGCCTGATAGCGGCGCCCGACGCACCATGCGCCCGGTCCGGCACCTTGATGCGGCGCGGTTGGCCGTTGAGCTCGAAGAAGACGGTGACCATGCCCTGGCTGTCTGTCTGGCTCATCGCCTGATTGACGATGACGAGCGTCTTGCCTTTTTCGATATCGGCAAAGAGTTCGTCGCCATCCCGGAGGCCGTAGAAATAGGAGGGCGTCGGCAACACCGAGACCGGGCCGTAGGTATCCGAAGCCAATGCGAAATCAGTGAAGACCTT
>UEIF01000071.1 GCA_900468805.1 Hyphomicrobiales bacterium
GGGTTGGGGAGGGGTTTTTATGGGCATAAAGCTCCGCCTGCCGGCCGCGCCCGAACGCTGACACCAGGTTCAAAACCCAGATGGGGAAGGTGAGCGGCTCATGCGTCGCCTTCGCCGACAGTATCGGCCCGGAAATCGGAGCCGATTTTCGGAAGGCGTGATGCGTCGTTTCAAAAGGTCAGAGCGTATTCCTGATAACGCCGACCCAGGCGTGACGCGGATCCGCGATCTTGCCATTGTTGGTGACATAGGTCGTCTTGGTCACGGAGTCCGACACGTTACCGCCGATGACGTCGACCTCGCCGGGGCGGATCGCGACGACGATATCGGCATGGCTGCAGAAGAAGCCGTCCCTCTTTCGAAGCGCCGTCAGCGCGCCGTCAAAGCTTTGCGGTGGTGTGCCGCATCCCGTGCCCGATCGGCCGGCCCAGATCAGGTCTCCGAGCTTCAGATCGGTCTCTGCCGGTTTCTCGATCGTGATTTTGGGATTTCCGGCTCTCATTCCCTTCAGGATCTTCTGGCAATAGCCGTAGTGACCTTCGCTATAGGGAAAATCGTCTCCGGCATTGGCCGTCTTGAAGCAGAACGAGATGAAAGCGGCAGACCATGGCTTGTCTGTCAGGCCGTTGCGCTCGGGCCGGTTCACCACCACCCAGTAGTCATGCACAAATCCCACAAAGGGCTGCTTTCCCTCCAGCCCCGCGATTGCCTTCGGCCTGTGAAGGGGGGCTGCGGAAAATCCCCATCTTTCCCATTCGTCAGACGTGACTTTGACAAGTTCCTCGTTAAACGACATGGCGCTCTCCCTCACACAAAATCCTGTTTCGATGCGCTCCAATGCTTGCCGGTCAGGACCGCTCCGGCTTTATCCAGAGCGGTCTTCAAGGTCTTGATGCGGTCGGGATAGGCAATCGAGCCAAGTGCCAGCAAGGCATCCCGCGTACCCGTCCCAAGCGCCTGGCGGATCGCCGGATATTTTGCCCGTCCCTGGTGCAGAATGTCACAGATGATGGCGCATCGATCCGCGGCTCGCCCGTCGAGCCCGAGATTTCGGTCCGCTGCCGCCATCTTGTCCTTGAATGTCCCGATCATGTGAAATGCCTGCAATGCCTGGGCGGCCGCATGGTTGGCGGTCCAGTGTATGAACTTGGCGGATGCGACGACTTCGTCATCCTCGATATGCGTGGTCGTCGGATTGAGGTAATTCATCAGGGGCTTCGTCGAGCTCGCGTTTTCGAGCTGAGCTTCCCCGATTGTCGAGAGCCTGACGATCCGGCCGCCTTTGACCATCAGGTCCGGAAAATAATCCCTGGCCTCGGGTCGCCCCAGCATGTCGCGGAAGTAGACGACAAAATCGCCGTCCGGCACATGCGCCGCAAATTGGCCGAAGCCGAAGGTGAATTTGGCGCGATCATAGGTATTGAGCGTCAGGTAGTTGCCGCCCTCGCATTTCGAGGTCGGCTCGATGAAATCGGCCCAGAATCCGAATGCCGGTCTCTGATCCGCGGCGGAATAGAGCAGCTTCGGAAGCCCGTTTGTCGGAACGTTGAAAAGCCCGTGGAAATCCTCGCCCGAGCTCCTGTCCCGGAAATGGGTCGACAGCCCGATGAAAAACGCTGCCGCGCCGTCTGCTCTTGCCTTGTAGGTCCTGTCATTGCGTTCGATTACGAATTCGATTGCCATCGACGCCCCCTCTGATCGAGACACGTGGAAGATTGGATGTTTCGTCGTCCTTAATTCTGCAATTTCGGATTTTCGTAAGTTGCGGCAGGTCTGCTGTTGCTCACCCGCCTCTTCCAGCCCTCTTGACGATCCGCCACCTGGCTTGCCCGATCGCCTGGCGATTGGCGATCTTTTCGGGCGGCGTGCCGGTAAGGACCGCCTTTATGTCGTCGCGCATCTGCGGAAAGACGCGGTAATATTGGTGGTTCTCCGGCTCCGATGGGGCGAGGATTGCGCTGACGTCGACGGCCGTCACCTTGTCGCTGATGGTGCCCATATTGTCGGGGCCTTCGGCGCCCAGGCGCGGTCCGTTGAATTTCGTGCCGCTGCTGAGCGTGCTTAAAATCCAGTCCTTCTCGGAATAATAGACGGTGATCGACCTGCAGATCCGCGGCAGGAACTTGAATTTCTGGGGGTCGTCGAAGGCGTCGGCATCCTCGTCGGCGGCAGCCAGGATCACTTTGTCGAAATAGCGGCGCAGGGAGGATGATGGTGCGCCGTCAAGCGAGGTCATGGCATTGACGGCCGAGAGTGTCGGGGAGGCGGGTTCGGGCAGTTTCATCAGCGCCTGCAGCGCGTTTCGCATGACATAATTGCCCATGCTGTGGCAGATCAGGTGAATGGCCTGATCGCAGCGCTCTTCCTGACTGAGCTTGTCGACGAAGTCGCTCAGGCGACGCAGGGTTCTGGCGATCGCCATGCCCGATGCCTCCGCGGTCCTTCGGTCATGGGCGTAATCGCCGAACGGTGTGGGTATGGGCAGGAGCGCGGCAATCGACGGCCAGGAGAAAACGAATATATTGACGTCGAGACCATAGAAGGCGCTCAGCCAGCCGGCGCGCTCGACGGAATCGACGAAACTGTTGCTGAAGCCATGGATGAAGGCGATCGTCGGCTTGTTGTCGGTCTTCATCGAGGCGCGGATGGCGTCGAAGATCGTGTCGCTGCCGAGCGTCGGCGCCTCTCCCTCGGCGAAGAGAAGCTGCTGACTGGCAACGGCGAGCGAGCCCGGCACGAGCACGTTCGTCTTCTTCGACAGATTGACGTCGACCTTGGCGCTTCCGTAGCGCACATCGATGCCGCTGGTCGGTCCGAGTTCCGAACCGAAGCCGATGATCCGCTGATGCTGCGGATCGGAGGGATCGAGCAGCGGCTGACGATTGGTTGCGAAGTAAACCGTCTTGATCATGATCCTCTTCGCCTCCGGATGGCCCGACCGATGCGGCTCTCGTTGCACGATGATTACGATAGCAAGCAGACAGTAAATCCCGCCACGGTTGGCGTATTAATTGGCCTTTCCATGTGGATTTTGCAGTATTCAATTTTTCTTTGAATATTTCCTCAAGAATTAGCTAATGCAATTTAGTGGCGATTGCAACAGGAATCGGGTTATCCCGGAGTTCGTCCGAGAAGTCGTGTGGTTTCGGCCGATCCATACGAAGAACCGTTCGACGATCCACCGAGAGAGCGTTCCTCAGGCTGGACGATCAAAAGACGAAAACCTAGAAGAGATGAAGCCCAACCCGCCTCTTGAAGGAGAAAAGATGAAACGCATCGAGATAGAAGTGACCGGCGGCTGCCAGTGCGGTGCCGTGCGCTACCGCGCAAGCGCGCCTGAAGGTCTGGGCAGCGGCAAATTGTACCACCTCTACCGTATCTCGCTACAGTACGTACGGCGGTAACAAATGCGGATATTCAATGGATTTAGTCAGTTGCACCGGCCCGAAGTAAAGACGACAGTTTCTCGTTAAATTTCCGGATCTGGCCCTTCGAGGTAGTGATAGCGTGGGGATTAGCACTACCGTCCAGAGTTCCCGGCACTGGTTGGTGGATATGTCATCCACCTCCGCTTTTGGCGCAAAGCAGCAGCTGTTTGCACCCGCACGTCACCCTCACACCAGCGACCGCCTCGCCACCTCGATCACTTTCTGCGTCAGGGCCGTAAGCCGGTCTGCGGCAAGCCGGCTGATCTGCCAGTAGAGCACGACATCGAGAGGCGTGCCTGATATCAGTTCGACGAGCCGGCCGGCCTTGATGTGATCCTCGGTCAGGTGGGTCGGGATCATGCCCCAGCCCATGTCGAGCAGGCTGGCATCGAGGAAGCCCTGTGCGGTCGGAAGCCAGTGCGTCGGTGCGTTGATATCTGTCGCGAACGTGCGGCGGATCCATTCCGCCTGCAGGCGGTCCTTCTGGTTGAAGGTGATGGACGGGGCGCGGGCAAGCGCTTGCGGGGTGACGCCGTCAGGGAAATAGCGGCGGACGAATTCGGGGCTGGCGGTCGCGTGGTAGCGCAGCGCGCCGAGCGAGTAGCGGCGGCAGCCGGAGACCGGCTTTTCCATGCTTGTGACGGCGGCGATGACACGGCCGCGTTCGAGCCATTCGGCCGTGTGGTCCTGATCGTCGATGGAAATGTTCAGGAGGTAGTTCGAGCTTTTCGAGAAATCCGCCATCGCCTCCAGAAACCAGGTGCCGAGGCTGTCGGCGCTGGTGGCGATCTGCAGCGTGACGCGTTGCTCGGGACTGTCTCGGTCGCTGAGTGCCGGCAGGTGTTCGAGCAATTCGCTTTCCAGCATGCCGACATTTTCCATGTGGCGGCAGAGCCAGTCGCCCTTTTCCGTTGCCGTGCACGGCGTTCCGCGCACGACGAGGGCGGCACCCAGGCGCTCTTCAAGCTGCTTGATGCGCTGGGAGACGGCCGATGGCGTGACGTTCAGCACGGCGGCGGCCTTTTCGAAGCTGCCGGTCTGGACGACGGCGAGCAGCACGCGAAGGGCGGGATAATCGATCATGGGTAAGTTGCGCTTAATTGACGTAAGGATGATTAATTAGCCTAATCCGCCCGATCCGTCTACGAAGCGTCTCAGCAACGGGACGGAAACCTCTGATATCATGGACCTTACGACCTATTTCACCGGCTTGGCCGCCGGCCTCAGCCTGATCGTGGCGATCGGCGCACAGAATGCCTTCATCCTGCGGCAGGGGCTGCGCAACGAATATGTGTTTGCCGTCTGCCTCGCCTGTGCTCTCTCCGATGCGATCCTCATCGTCATCGGCGTTACCAGCCTGAAACAGGTGGTGGATCTCATGCCCTGGCTTGATCCGGTCATGCGGTATGGCGGGGCGGCATTTCTCATCTGGTATGGGGCAAAAAACCTGTATTCGGCGGTGCGGTCACCGGGCGTGCTGCAGGTTTCGAACGGGGCGGGGGCGAGCTTCGGCAAGACCATGGCCATGTGCCTTGCGCTTACCTGGCTCAATCCGCATGTCTATCTCGATACGGTGATCCTGCTCGGCACGATTTCGACGCGTTTTGCCGGGCATCAGGCGGCGTTTGCCGCAGGCGCTGTGACCGGCTCGTTCCTGTTCTTTTTTTCGCTTGGATATGGTGCTGCCTGGCTTCGCCCCATCTTTTCGCGGCCGGTTTCCTGGCGCATTCTCGAAACCATCATCGCCTGCGTGATGTGGCTGATCGCGTTCAGGCTCCTGAACGGCATGTGAGGGGGCAGGTGCGCTCCGGTGCGGAAATGGGCCGATCAGAGGAGAGCCGGCCCGCTCCCGATCCAAGGGAATCTTTGCAACGGAGCTGTCGTCAGGATGTCACGCCGATTTTGCGACGAGGCCTGAAGAATTGCTGTCCATATTCGCCACCTGATAGACAGTCTTGCTGCCGTCCAGCAGTGACAGCAACCTTTCGGTTGGCCTCGCTTCGGAGACGACAATGTCCATCTCGGAGATCGACCCGAGACGAACGAGTGCACGGCGTTCGAATTTGGTGCTGTCTACCGCCAGGATGACGCGGGCCGCCTGACCCATGGCGGCTCGAACAGCCGACACTTCGGCGTAGTCGTCGTCGCCTATGTCGCCGTCATTATCGACGCCACTGACGGAGATGATGACGTAATCGAACTTGAATGCCCGGATGAAATTCTGCGCATTTTCGCTGAAGACCGCCGCATCGACATTGCGGATGAAGCCGCCGGGAACGGCTATCGTGAAATCCGTGTTTTCGCTGAGGGTTGTCGCCACTCTCAGGCTATAGGTCACGACACGAAGGTTCCGGCGCACCGTGAGCGCCCGGGCAATTGCTTCGCAAGTCGTTCCGGTGTCGATGAAAACCGAGCAGTTGTCCGGGAGAAGCTCGGCTATCTTGTTGGCAATCTGGCGCTTGGCCTCGGCATTGTTGACGCGACGCTGATGATAGATGCCGGTTTCGATCGGAAGCGAAATGACAGCCCCGCCATGTGTTCGGCGCAGCTTGCCCTGCCGTTCCAGCGCCATGATATCGCGACGCGCGGTCTGCGCCGTCACGGAACAGAGCGAGACGATGTCGTCGAGCGAGATATACTGATATTGCTCAAGATAACGGATGAGGAAATCCTGCCGGCGCTCCTTCTTGCCGCCATCATCGTGATTGTCTGCAAAATGCATCGTGGTGCCGGCCTTTCCGGGGTGTTCAGCATATCAAAACCCCGCACAACGCTTATCAAGCGGCGTGCGGGGTGAAAACTCATTTGATGAAAACTAATTCAGGAAGAATAATGCGGCAAGGCGTCAGAACCTGACGCCGAGATAGCCATTGATGCCGTTCTGGCTGGCGCCGGAACCAAACTGGCCGGTATAGGAGACGGCCAGGGCGGCGTTCGAGCCGAGATCGAAATTCACGCCGGCGTTGACCACGGCAACATTTTCCGCAAGCGGCGCACCGTTTACGTCAAACGAGCTGCCGCCCGAAAAGGCCATCTTCGTCTCTGGCTTGGTATCGCCATTGGCATGACGCAGGCTGACCGAGCCCTGCAGTCTTCCAACCGTTTCCTGCAGGTTGAACTCCGTTGCGGCTCTGAGGCCGATTTCCGTGAAGATCGCCTGCTGGGTCGTGCCTTCGACGGAAAGCGCCGTTACGCCTCCGTGCTCGGAGAAAGCGTCGTTGCGGAAGTTCACATAGGCGAGATTGGCGAAGGGTTCCAGCATGACGGTTCCGATCGACTGCTGGTAGCTGATTTCGCCGAAGACCTGCGATGTCGAGGCGTTGTAGTCGGCGGTCAGCCGCTCGCTGAAGGTCGGGAGGAAGACCGAACGAGCGCTATCGATACTGTTCCAGGTATGGGCAGCACCGAACCGAATGCCGACCGGACCGAGATTGGTGCCGGCATAGACGCCGAGATCGATCTGATCGGTGTCGCTTTTCGACGTCAGCGCATCGATGGAAACGGCCGTGCGGCCATATCCGCCGAACACGCCGACCCGCCAATCGTTGCCGAGCGTTCCGTCCGCGCCGACGATGATTCCGCCGGCGGAATGGTCCACGCCATAGGCATTGCCGTCGCTGTCCTTTTTCGTCCAGGCTCCGTAGCTCTTGTTCCAGATGCCGAGCGCCTGCTCACGGCCGGCAGGGGTGTCCGCGCCGATTTCGGCTTCGGTCACGGCCCGATCGGTGACGCCCATTCTCGACCGCAGGCGATCGAATGCACCGTCGCGAACGATGTCGCTGTTGTCGAGCAGCGCACTGTAGGTCGATGCGTGGATTTCCCCGCCCAGCTGGGCGAAGGACGTACGGGCGCTTTCCGCATCGAGCGATATGATCGCATCATAGACGGTGGAGCCGAAGCCGAGGCTGTCGACACCGTAGGCGGCACCGCGCTGGTTTGACGTCGTCGCGACGTCGGCGAAGGCCGTAGCGTTGCGTTCCAGCCGCATCGTCAGGCTGTTGCCTCCATAGGTCAGACCGGGGTCCAGGAAGGCGAAGTTCGAGGTGATCGCATCGAAGGAGCCGGTGATGCCGGCGTTCGAAGTGAGAATGGAGTAGTTCGTGAGCGGCTTGTAGGTGGCGCCCGCCACGATATTGACGGCCGCACCCGCGGCAATCACCGTCTGGCCGGTAACGATGATCTGATCGGTCCTGCCGGTTTCGTCAATTTCGACGTCGTAGACGGAGCCCTTCGCAAGGTTGAGATTGCCGGCGACGTGCAGCGTCCCGACCGAATTGCCAGGCGCAATCCTGCCGCCATTCGCGACGGCAAGGTTGCCGACAGTGCCGTTGCCGCCGAGTACGCCGCCGTCGTAGACGGTGGTCATGCCCGATGTTGCGATGGAGCCGTTGACCGCAAGGCGTCCGCCCTTGACGCTGGTGTCACCGGTGTAGGTATTGGTCGCCGTCAGATTGAGCGTGCCCTGGCCCGTCTTGGTCAGGCTGCCTGCGCCCGAGATTGCCCGGTCCACGACAACGGCATTGGCCGTATTGGCGACATCGAGCGTGCCGCCGCCGGATTCCAGGACCACAGACCTGTCGAGTTTCTTCATTCCCGTGCCGGCGATGCGCAGCGCGCCGTTGTCGAGACGCAGGTTCGCCTCGGTGCCGCCGAGAGCCAGGTCCTCGTCGACGATGACGGTGCCGCCATCGGTGACCAATGTCTCGCCGATGAAACTGTGATCGTCGATGCAGTAGTCGATAATGGCCTGGGCAAAGCGCGGATCCTTGCTCTTGCAGTCGAGCAAGGTCTTCTTCTCGGCCTCGGTGAGGCCGGTCAGGATCGGCTTGCCGTCCGCATCGGAAACCTGGCCGAGATAGACGTCGCGGCGCATGTTGTTGCGCGACAGGTAGAATTCCTTGCCGTTACCGGCAAAGGTCGTGGCGTCCTTGCCCCATACGAGACGTGTCTTGTCGACCTGTGCACCGTTGACCGTCTGCTGATAGGTCTGCAGGCTCGGTCCGATCCATTTGAATTCATGGGCGACCGGATCATGGTCGGACAGGGGCGCCTTGGTGCCATCAGGCTTGGTCACATAGACGTCGCGGATGACACCCAGATAGGGATCGTTGGGGTCATCTGCGATCGTGTACCACTTGCCGAACGGCCGTGAGGCCAGGAAATGATCGATCTTCACCCGGTGCCAGCTGCCCCAGGTGTTCGTATCGTCCTCGCCGGCGGACGGCCAGGTCACGCTGCCGTCATTGAGTTCGTGGGGCTTGAACTGCTCTCGTTCGCGGTCGGTCTGGAGAAGCATGAACTGCTTCTTGAGGACATTCATCGTCTGCGGCGTGTTGCCGGCGACGGGATAGGTCTCGTCCTCGAAAAGGCCGGAGGGAATGGTCGCCGCATCGATCGCCGCGTCGTTCTTCGGGCTCCAGTCGGCGATGAATTTGTCCAGCGCCGTCTTGTCCTTGGCATATTGCTGGAGCAGGCTGTAATAGAAGGAGTTGGCGTTTTTCGTATAGATGCGCAGCAGCAATTCCTGCTGGCTCTTCGAATGCAGGCCGCGCTCCGATACGTCGCCGGCATTGAAATCGCCGCTCACGATCAGCGGATTGGCCGAAGACTTCGCCCAGGCGTTCAGGGCCTTGGCTTCCTTGACGCGCTGGTCTGCCTTGTCGGCGTAATCGAAGTGAACCGTTCCGACTGTCGTCACCGGCCGTCCGGCCTCGCCGTCGAGAACCTGATAGTTCACGTAGCGTCCCTGGGAGCTGAGACCCGGAGCGGTATAGGTGCCATAGGTGCCGGGAAGTCGCGAGATCACGCCGACGTCACCGATCAATTGGCCACTATAGGTTCCAAGCCCGGCATTCTGCAGCATGCCGGGAATGTCGGAGACGTATCTGCTGCCGTTGGCTTCCTGAAACATCAGCACGTCCCAGTTACCCGCGACCATGAAATCCCTGGTCAGTGCAGGCGTCTGCTTGAACTGGTTCCAGATATTCAGCGACAGCAGCCGAAGGGTGCCATCGCCTGCATGAGCCGAACCGGCAACCAATATGGATAGGGCTGCACCCGATAGCAGGCGCACTGTCAGTTCACGCCTCTTGGTAACAGGCCTGGAAATTGCATTTTGGATAAACACGTCACACCCCGCTGAAATAAGAATTCCACACGAGTGCGAGAAGCCGAAAAATCTCCCAACACCGTGCGGCAATTAACGGGACGTCATCTTTCATACTTCAATGTCAGTTTTTTTACATTTTGGGCCGGACGATCACTTTGCAGGCTGGTGGCTTGTTGCAAAATTGGAGTTGGCCGGTGGAAGGCGCCATTCCATCGTGTGAGCCTGGAGCACCATTTGCGCGTCCATCCGGACGCATAAAGATCGACATAATGATTTGAATCTCCTCATCAATCTTTCCGAAAATCAATTGCGGTTTCGGGCCGGCGCTGATCGCGCCTGTCGATGCCGGGTAATGTCACGGAGACAAGTTTTCGTTGGGATATGGTGCGACCTGGCTTCGTCCCATCTTTTCACGGCCGGTTTCCCGGCGCATTCTCTAAACCGTCACCGCTTGCGTGATGTGGCTGATCGCGTCCAGGCTCCTGAGCGGCATGTGGTGGCTGCATACCTCTCAGGGAAATCAGTATGTCATTCGATCCGCATCATCTCGCGCTTGTCTTCACCGCCTATATCATTGCCGCAGCCAGCCCGGGTCCCAGCAACATGCGCATCATGGGCGTGGCCATGCATCAGGGGCGCCAGTCGGCGCTGATGATCGCCGCAGGTGTCGTCAGCGGCTCGCTCTTCTGGGGCTCGATGGCGGCGACCGGGGTTTCGGCCATTCTTGCCCAATATGCCCAGGCGCTCATCATCCTGAAGGTCTTCGGCGGTCTCTACCTGCTGTTCCTCGCCTACAAGGCCGGCAAATCGGCCATGACCTCCGATGAGAAGCAGGGCAGGGCGATCGATGCCATCAGACCGGCCTCCGGGTTCAGCCTCTATCGCCGCGGCCTCCTCATGCATCTGACCAACCCGAAAGCCCTGCTCGGCTGGATTGCGACCATGACGCTCGGGCTCGGCCCGGGTGCGACGCCGACGACCGTCGCCATCATCCTCGCGGGCTGCGCCATTCTCAGCGTCACCATCTTCTGCGGTTATGCGCTGGTCTTTTCCACCGCGCCGATGATCCGCATGTATCGCCACGCGCGGCGCTGGATCGAGGGCACGCTGGCGCTCGTCTTCGGTGCGGCGGGCATGAAGCTCCTGCTGTCTCGCGCATAGAAGGAACGTTGTCGATGCCGCTTTTTCACGGTCTTTCCGCCTTTCCGATCACGCCGACGGATGCCTCCGGGATCGTCGATACCGGCGCGCTCGCCGCGCTGCTGACCCGCATTCAAGCCGCCGGCGCCGATTCCATCGGGTTGCTCGGCAGCACCGGCGGTTATGCCTTCCTGTCGCGCGACCAGCGACGTCGCGCGGTGGAAACGGCCATGTCTGCCGTCGGCGGCAAGATCCCCGTCATCGTCGGTGTCGGGGCGCTCAGGACGGATGAAGCGCAGGCGCTGGCTAGTGATGCGCGGGCGCTCGGGGCAGATGGCCTGCTGCTGGCGCCGGTCTCCTATACGCCGCTGACGGACAACGAGGTCTACGAGCATTTCGCTGCCGTGGCCGATGTCGGGCAGCTGCCGCTCTGCATCTACAACAATCCGGGCACGACGAAATTCACCTTCAGCACCGAGCTGATCGCCCGGCTCGCCAAGCTCGGCACCGTCAAAGCGGTGAAGATGCCGCTGCCTGCCAATGGCGATATCGCAGCCGAGATCGCAAGTCTCCGATCGGTGACGCCCGATGATTTCGCGGTCGGTTATAGTGGCGACTGGGGTGCAGCGGATGCGCTGCTGGCGGGCGCCGATGGCTGGTATAGTGTTGCCGGCGGACTGTTGCCCGCCGAGGCACTGAAGCTGACGAGGGCCGCTCAGGCAGGCGACGCGAGCGAGGCAAGACGCATCGACGATGCCTTCGCGCCGCTCTGGGCGCTGTTCAAGGAATTCGGCAGTTTCCGCGTCATGTTTACGATTGCCGATCTCATCGGCCTCGGCCGGTTTGCGCCACCGCGCCCGGTGCTCGGCCTTCCTGAGCAGGCGCGTGGGCGGGTGCGCGAGGCGCTTGAGAGCCTCAGCGCCGCAGTCGGCCGCTAATCCGGCCGCAGCCAGCCCGACCGCGTCCTTGCGCGGAAGTCGAATGGCGGCCTACACCGAGGAAGGCGTGTTGAGCGTGAGGGTGGTCAGGTAAACCAGGCACTCGACAGATCAGTCGCTGACGGTGAATCCCCATGAGGACGGATCGATCAATTCCGGCGGCGGGATCATCTCCTTGAGGTCGACGGGGCGACGCTTGACCTCGACGGCGGTATGGTTTTCACTGACACCCACCCACGAGCTGGACTCGACTTTGAGGGCCACGCCATCCGGCGTCAGGCACTCGCTCGTGCCGGCATCAGCATGGTGCGTTGTTTCGAACCAGGCGCAGGACTCTCCAAGGTAACGGTCGCTCTTTTTTAAGTCGGTCGGACCGATCTCAACACCGATAAGGTTACTTGACGGCCGGAAATCAATCGATGAGCGACGAGCCTCGAAATGACGCTCGTTTTTGGAGTAACTGACAGTCAATCTTTGATCGTCGAGCATGTTCCAGACCGAAAACACCACCCTTCCATCGCTGCCGCGCTCTTCTTCAAATCGCCAGGGATAGTGCCTGAGCACTCTTTTCTCCGACCGGTCGCCGATCATTCTCGCTTCAAAATCGGGAAGATTTGCAGGTCGTTTGGGATAGTGCCTGAGCGGCTTCAGCCAGAATGCGGGGTCGAAGAGCCGCTTGGGAGGTCTGACTTCCGATTCCTCGACAGGTGTTCGTTCCAGTTTGACCAGTTGCGTTTCGCCGTAAGGCTCCTTGCGCTTTATCAACCCCTTTGTGGCAACTTCAATGCCATCATGTGATAGACAGCTGTAGTAGAAGGGTCCGAAAGTCCCCTTCAGCTCGGGCTTGTCGATGACCTCCCACCATTTGCAAGCTTCACCGGCCGGATGGATGACAGTCCCAACTTCCTTCGTGTTCTTAACGCTGATGCCCCTACGCAGCGGTACGACCTTTGTGATGGTCATATCAGTAACGTCTTCGTCGTCATGAGCCTTCCATGTCGACAACAAGACGTTATCGAAGAAGCTTCCATAAGAAATGCCTGTCCCCTCTTCGACCCTTGTCCATCCATGATGATGAAGAACCGAGCGCAAATGTGTATTTGTCGGGCGATCCGCCTCTCGAACCGTCATCAGTGCCCTGTAATCGGGCACATCACGGCTGACGAAAAAAGGAATGTCATCGGCATTTCCCATGCCCGCCGCTAGCAGCCCAATCCCTGCTGCAAGCGAGGACACACACGCCTTGACACGTCTTTTCAAGATCGAACCTCGCCAATATTTGGAAGCAGGAGAAACTGCCGGATTTGAGCCTGCACTCTGCTTGACTCCCCGAAATATTCAATGTTTGTTCAAGCAAAAGTTGAGGATTTATAGTGAAAAATATTTTTGCATATTCGATATTGGCAGCCGCGGCGATTTCGCTTTCGAACTGCACGACGACGTCGGATCTCAAACGCGACCCCCACTCTATAACAGCACGCAGTGGCGAAGGGGAATTGGTTTACCAGAACATTCATCTCAATGGCGACTGCAAGTTTGTTGATTATCCTCAGATAGATATGGTGGAGCAGCCCAAGCATGGGCGCATCGAGATTCTCCAGCAACCGGTTGTCTTCGATTCAGGGGGCAAGAAGATGAAATGCGATAAAGTCAAAGCGAATGGGGTCGCTATCTATTACACGTCGCAGCGAGGCTACATCGGCAGTGACAGGTTCGTTTTCAGGACTCCCGTCGAATACGGCCGCCTCGAAGAGAAGGTGGCCAATATGAAGGTCACCAAGTAGGAGGTTGCAATCAACGTGCATCCCCTACGATGCCGAAGCTGCCATCGGAGCTGCTGATCCCGCCAGGTCGGCCGTTCGAGCGGCAGCCATGCCCACTTGATCCGCGACGAGGCCTTCGGGAGCAGGCGCGTGGGCGGGTGCGCAAGGTGCTTGAGGGCCTCAGCGCCGCGCTCGACTGCTAGGGTCAGGACTCGTTAAATCGGAGCCGGAAGATGAGCCCTCAACCTAGCTGTCAGATTGAACGTGGCTCGGTTGCAGCCCCGGCGGAGTGGCCAGCCTGGCATGCACTGGAGCAATGCCGAACTGTGCTTTGAAGGCCCTGCTGAATGCCGCGTCGGAATCGTAGCCGACCTGTCGCGCCACGTCGCTAACCCTTGAATCGGCATGACGCAACATGCCGTGCGCAAGGGTCAGCCGCCATCGGCTCTGATAGGAAAGCGGCGCTTCCTTGACCAGCGCGGAGAAGCGTTCGGCGAAGCTCGAGCGCGACATGCCCGCCACATGCGCAAGCTCGACGACGCTCCAGCGCCTGAACGGCTCGTCGTGAATGGCTTTCAGGGCGCGGCTGATGCGCGGATCGGCCAGCGCCCCCAGCCAGCCGGTATCGCCGGCCTTTTCCGTCTGCACCCAGGTGCGCAGGATCCGGATGACCAGCACGTCAATGAGCCGTGAGATCATGATCGACGAGCCGGGATGGACCTCCTGCGCCTCGACCATCATGAAATGGGCGAGACCCTCCGCCCAGCTTGCCGTCTGGCCTCCCGCCTTCGGGATGTGGATCACGGCCGGCAGCGACGAGACGACCCAGGGCATGGACTCGTTCTCGAAATGAAAAGCTCCCGCGATAAGTTTGGTTCGGGCGCCATCGCCGCCGTGGCGCACGCTCAGCCGCTCGGTCGTGAACTGCTCGCCCATCAGTTGGCTCACCGGCGCCGCGGCTGAACCGCCGCCGTCGCTCAGGATATGCCCCACGCCGCGCAGCAGCATGACCAGATCACCGGTCACGGCGCGTATCGGAGGCCCGTCGGCAGCCAGAACTGTCAGCTCGCCCTCGAGAACGACAAAAAAATAGGCCGATCCGGGCTCGAAGCGCAACGCCCAAGGTTGTGTCAGCTCCGCCGCGAATACCAGCTCTCCCTCAAGCCTGATCAGCGTCAGTATCTGCGACAGGAGATCGACCCGGGCCGCAAGCATGCTCGCATTTCCGGACGATGGAGCATGACTTGCGGGGTTCGGGTCATGGCGCCTCATCGCTTCAGATCCTATGTTTTGGGTGTGTTCAGCGAATAAAATACCGAACATACAGATGCTTACGAAAAAATAAGCGGATGGTTCTGACAAGCCTGCCGATCGCCAGGAGTATTGCAGATTATCCGGACTGAAATCAACCCCGCAGTAAATGCAACCAAATGAGCCCCCAATGAAAAACCTCATTTTCCCCGCCCTGATGCTATCCACCGCCGTTTTCGGCGCTGCGCCGGCTTCCGCCCAGCCGACGCTTCCCGCCGGCGTCGTCAAGAATATCGTGCTGGTTCACGGCGCCTTCGTCGACGAGACGAGTTGGAATGGCGTCGCCGCCATTCTGACGGCCAAAGGCTACAAGGTGACCGCCGTCAAGAATCCGCTGACCTCGCTTGCCGACGATGTCGCCGCCACGAATGCGGCACTCGATGCGCAGGATGGACCGACCGTTCTCGTCGGTCATTCCTGGGCTGGCGTGGTGATCGGCGAAGCCGGCATCAATGCCAAGGTGTCGTCCCTGGTCTATGTCTCGGCCTTCGCGCCTGACAAGGGTGAAACGGTTTCGGCGCTCGCGGCAAGCGGACCGGCGACCGCAGGCGTCAAGGCCATCCGGGCCGACGGCAGGGGCTATCTGACCATCGATCCGGCAGTATTCCCAAGCGCCGTGGCAGGCGACTTGCCCAAGAATATCGGCGAGTATCTGGCCACCCATCAGATGCCGCTCAATCACACCGCCTTCGACGAGGTCACCAAGATCGCCGCATGGCATGTCAAGCCGAGCTGGTACGTTCTCAGTGCACAGGATCAGCTCCTCGATCCGCACGCTCAGGCCTTCTTTGCCGAACGGATGAAGGCCAAGGTCACGACCGTCGATGGCAGCCATGCCTCGCTGGCGTCGCACGCCGAGGAGGTGGCTGCGGTCATCGAATCCGCTGCGGGCGCGAAATAGGCCCACCGCAATGCGACGCTATCGGTTACCGCGTGGTGACTGATAGCGTCATCGGCGTCCCGGCAATGGCCGCATAGACCGCAAGATCGGTTTCCCTGGTGCGAAAGTCTTCAATCCCAATTAAGAGGTCCCCATCCTAGGGTCGAAACCCAATCAGCCTATTGATGAACGTCATCTTTCCTGATTCACTGCTAGGCATTGATCTGAAAGGCAGCATCATGCTCAACCCAGTGATGAACAACACAAAATGGAACGAACTCAGGTTGGAGATGTATGCGCTAACGCCGACCCCAGCATGGAGCACGCTTTCAACGAACGGCTACAGTTACGGGCCTGACAGGGAATGGTTCTACCACTTTAGGGAAGGCGGGTACGAAGACATCGTCCACGTCGATATTCACGTTGAAACACCCAATCAGCGTGAACTTGTTCGATCCGCACTCAGGAAAGTTCATGTGCCGGGCGAGGAAACGCCTCAAGGTTTTCGTGTGTTCGGATATCTTCGGGATGGCCAAGGTGCCGACTACATCTGAAGCTTGCGCTCTCGACTGATTGAGTCTCGGCCCTAGTCAGTCAGTGGGACACGGCCCGCCCGGAGTGATCCGGACGGGCCTGATGTTGTCAGGCCTCGCGGGGTATTCGAAACCAGGCAACATACAGCGCAGGCAGGAAGAGCAGCGTCAGGACCGTACCGACGACAATGCCGCCCATCATCGCGTAGGCCATCGGCCCCCAGAATATCTCCCTGGAGATCGGGATCAGCGCGAGTGTCGCCGCCGCAGCCGTGAGCATGATCGGGCGCATTCGATGCTCCGTCGCCTCGATGACGGCCTGCCAGGGTGGCATGCCCTCGCTTCGAAGGTGTTCGATCTGGACGATGAGGATCACCGAGTTGCGGATGAGGATGCCGATCAGCGCCAGCACACCCAGGATAGCGACGAACCCGAGCGGCGCGTTGCTGAGCAACAGAGCCGCGACGACGCCGATCAAGGCCAGAGGGGCGACGGCGAAGACCAGGAAGAGCCTGCTGAAACTCTGCAGCTGGATCATCAGGATCGTCGCCATGACGAACAGCATCAGCGGCGCTACCGCCACGATCGGCCCCTGCGCTTTCGCGCTTTCCTCGACCGAGCCGCCGTCGACGACGCGGTAGCCGCTCGGAAGGCCCTTGCGGAACTCGTCGACCTTCGGCTGCAGTTCGGTGACGATCGTCGCCGGTTGCGTCGGTCCTATGACCGCAGCCTTGAGGGTGATGGTCGGCGTGCGTGTGCGCCGCCATATCGTCGGCTGCTCCAGTTCGTAGTGGAATTTCGCAACCGCGGACAAGGGCACGGAGTTGCCGTTGGAACCGGCAAGCTGAAGGTTCTGCAGCGTCTCGATCGACCCTCGCTCCGAGGTCTGGGCGCGGCCGATGACATCGACGAGGTAGATGTCGTCGCGGATCTGCGTGGCCGCCGATCCCTCGACGATGCTGTTGAGCGCCGTTGCGATATCCTGCGACGAGACGCCCAGCTGCCGTGCCTTGTCCTGCAGGACATCGACCTTGACCACACGCGATGGTTCGTTCCAGTCGAAGGTCATGTTGGACAGCAGCGGATTCTCGCCGACGATGCCGGCAAGCTGGTGAGAGAGATCACGGACCTTCTGAATATCAGGCCCGCTGACGCGATATTGCACGGGCTTGCCGACCGGCGGGCCGATGTCGAGCAGCTTTACGAAGGCGTCGGTGCCGGGGAAGGTCTTCGTCAGATAGGCCTGCAGCTCTTCCTTGACCTTGTCGCGGACGTCTAGCCCCTTGGTGACGATCACGGTCTGGCCGAACGAGACATCGGGCGTCTGCACATCGAAGGACAGGATGAAGCGGGGAGCGCCCTGGCCGACATAGCTCGTCCAGTGGTCGATATCCCCGTTGTTGGCCAGCATTTCGCTTTCGAACCTGGCCATCTGCTTGTTCGTTTCCGAAATCGAGCTGTTCTGCGGCAGGTTCCAGTCGACGATCAGTTCGGGCCGGTCGGAGGAGGGGAAGAACTGTTGTTGCACCAGGCTCATGCCGCCGATGGAAAGAGCGAAGGTTGCCACGGTCGCGCCTATGGTTATCCAGCGCCAGCGCATGGCCACGCTGAGCAGCCAGGCAAAGGCCCGTGCAAAACGGCCTTTCTGGTCATGATGCGATTTCATGGTCTTCGGAAGGATGGTCACGCCGAGCAGTGGCGTGAACAGGACCGCGACCACCCATGACACCAGCAGCGAGACGGCGATGACGACGAAAAGGGTGAAGGTAAATTCGCCGGCAGCGCTGGAGTTGAGGCCGACGGGGATGAAGCCCGCGACCGTCACCAGCGTACCTGTCAGCATCGGGAAGGCGGTCGAGGTATAGACATATGTCGCCGCTTTTCGGAGGTCATCGCCGACCTCCAGGCGGGCCACCATCATTTCCACGGCAATCATCGCGTCATCGACCAGAAGGCCAAGGGCGATGATCAGCGCGCCCAGCGAAATACGCTGCATCGAAATACCCGAGTAGGCCATGACGAGGAAGGTGATCGCCAGCACGAGCGGAATGGAGATGGCAACCACGAGCCCGGCGCGGACACCGAGACTGATGAAGCTGATCGCAAGCACGATGACGATCGCCTCGAAGAGTGCACGCGTGAAGCCCGACACGGCCTCGTCCACGACGGCGGGCTGATCGGAGACGCGCTCGACGTCTACGCCGATCGGAAGGTCTGCCGTGACCTGCTCGATCTCCTTGTCGAGCGCTTCGCCGAATTCAAGCAGGTTTGCGCCTGATTTCATGCCGATGGCGAGACCGATGGCCGGCTGGCCGTTATACCGGAAGAGCGAGGAGGGCGGATCGACATAGCCGCGCTTGATCGTCGCGACATCGGTCAGCGGAAAGAAGCGATCGTTGACGCGAAGATTGATCGCCTTGAGGCTTTCCTCCGACGTGAACTGGCCGCTGACCCGCAAGGCGATGCGCTCGGGACCGGCGTCGACGAAGCCCGATTGCGTGACGGCATTCTGCGCCTGGAGCGTCTCGATCACCGATTGCTGGTTAAGCCCGAGTGCTGCGATCTTGCGCGTGGAGAATTCGAGATAGATGGCCTCGTCCTGCGCGCCGATAACGTCCACCTTGCCGACATTTTGAACCGTCAGCACTTTTGCGCGCGCATCCTCGACCAGATCGCGAAGCTGGCGCTGTGTCAGCCCGTCGCTGGTGAAGGCGTAGATATTGCCGAAGACGTCGCCGAAGCGATCGTTGAAGAACGGCCCGATAACGCCGCTCGGGAAATCTCCCTTGATGTCGCCGATCATGTTGCGCACGCGCACCCAGATGGCATTCACATCTTTGGCCTTGGTCGTCGGCAGGAGTTCCACGAAGATCGTCGTCTGCCCGGCAACCGTCTCGCTGCGGGTGAAATCGAGCGATTCCAGTTCCTCGAGCTTCTTTTCGACGCGGTCGGTAACCTGCTTGGTCACTTCCTCGGCAGACGCGCCGGGCCACTGCACCTGGATGATCATGGTCTTGATGGTGAAATTGGGATCTTCTTCGCGGCCGAGACCGATATAGGAAAACGCGCCGGCCAGAATGAAGACGATCATGAAGTACCAGACGAGCGAACGATGTTCGAGCGCCCAGTCGGACAGGTTGAATTTTTTCACGGGGATTTTCCTCAGTCTACTCTGACGGCCTGGCCATCGACAAGCTTGTGAACACCGGCGACGACGACGCGATCGCCCGGGCTGACGCCCTCGGCGATGCGAACGGAGCCTCCCTCGACGATGTCTCCGTCGATCCTGATCGGGCGCATCGAAACTTTGGCAGCAGTAGTGTCGACCACCCAGACGTTCGGCTTTCCATCCTTGGTCAGGATGGAGGAGGAGGGGAGCAGGATCATCGGCTCAGCATGGACGGTTGCGGTTGCCGTGACGACCGAGCCCAGGCGAAAGGCTGGCGGCGGATCGATGAGCGTTATCTTCGTGCGTCGTGTCCGCGTCGTCGCCTCGGCTTCCGGTGCGATCTCCCTGACGGTGCCGCTCGTGCGGATGGTCGGGTCCAGCTGGAGGGCGACCTCGAAGGGCGAGCCCACCTTGAGGCCATCGAAGCTTGCGACCGGTATGTCGATCACTGCATCGCTCTGTTCGGGGCGGGCGATGGTGGCGATGCTCTGGCCGGCGGCCACGACCTGGCCCACTTCGGCCGATGTCGCCGTCACGACGCCGTCGAATTCCGCCCTGAGCTGCGTGTATCCGAGCTGCTCTTCGGCCTTGTCCAGATTGGCCTGCGCCTTGGCGACCGCAGCTATGGCGCTCTTGCGCCCGAGTTCGGCCTCTTCATAGGCTGCTTCACTGCCCGACCGGCTCGCGAGCAGGGAGCGCTGGCGTTCTTCTGACGATGCGGCATTCGCCAACTGCGCCTGGGCATTCGAAAGCTCGGACTGCGAACTCTTGACCGCAAGCTCCAGCGCCAGCGGATCGATGGCGGCAATGACATCGCCCTTCCTGACGACGTCGCCGACGCTGACCTTGCGCGCTATGACCCGTCCGAGGACGCGAAACGCAAGCTGGGTCTCGATCCTGGCCTGCACTGTTCCCGGCAGGGTCAGTGCGGAGGCCGCGGTCGGCTTGACGACGACGGAAAGGACGGGACGCGGCGGCTGCTCATGCGCTTCCTCCTGCTTCTCGCAGGAAGCCAGCAGCAGTGACCCGAGGATCGCAAGGCCGGTTGTGATACGGATATTCATTCTGCGGCTCCCTTGCCGTATGCGACGACCTCGCCCGATCGCAGGAATTTCGTGCCGTCGACGACGACGATGTCTCCCGGGGAGACACCCGCGCGCACCGCGAAACGGCCGGTTTCATAATCGGAGACATCGACCGGATGCAGCGACACGCTCGATGAGGCGGGGTCGATGATCCAAACGGCCGGCTGGCCGCTCTTGGAGGCCATGGCCGACCACGGCAATTCGATTGCGTTCTGCGCCTTGGAGCGGAAGGAGCCGACGACAGGCGCGCCAAGCTGCATGTCGGGCGTCGCTTCGAGGCCCACCTTGACCCTGATCGTTCCCGTCGACGGGTCGATCGTGGGTGAGATTTCGCGCACGGAAGCTTCTATCTTGTGCGATGGCGCCGAGAGGGAGCTGACGGCGACCGTGTTTTCAAGGTTTCGGCCGAGATAAAGGGACTCGAAGACGTTGAAGACGGCATCGCGCGGTCCATCATGCGCAAGCGTGAAGATGAGTTGCGCCGCCTGAGCGACCTGGCCGACTTCGGCGTTTCTGGCGGTGATGACGCCATCGGCATCGGCGCGCAGTTCCGTATAGGAGAGCGCGTCCTGTGCCGTATCGAGTTGAGCCTGCGCCAGTTTCACGCTGCCCTGGGCTGTCAGCAGCGCTTCCTGCGCCTGATCGAGTGCCGCACGGGTCGCAACCTGCGTCCTGAAGAGGTTCTGCTGCCGGTCGAATGCCAGCTGGGCCTGCGTCTGCTGAGCCACTGCCGACTGCAGGTTCGCGGTGGCGACGCCGAGATCGGCCTTCTGCTCTTCGGCGTCCATGCGCGCCAGCACCTGTCCCGCCTTCACCGACGATCCGACATCGACGAAACGCTCGACGATGCGCCCGCTGACCCTGAAGGAAAGGTCGCTTTCGACGCGGGCGCTGACTTCGCCGGTGATGGCGTTGCTTTCGACTGTTGGCGTGACCTTGGCCACGACAGCCTCCACATTTCTGGGCTTTGCCTCACTCGCGCTTTGCTCTTCGCATGAGGCGAGCGCGACTGCGCTGACGCCCAGCCAGGCGGCAACAAGGACAGTTTTCATGATTTACCTCTTGCATCGGTTCGGCAGACGAATAATATTGACTAACCCATCAGTCAATGAAAATTTCTTGACGCTTGACCATGAAAAACGCTCAAGGTGAGCCATGCTAGATACGAAGAAACTGACGCGTGCCGAGCAGAAGGCCCGCCGGCCCATAGAGATCCTGGATGCGGCGTTCGAAGAGTTCGTCGAGCGCGGCTATGTCGCGACGCGTGTCGAAGACATTGCCAGCAGGGTCGGGGTCACGAAGGGAACCGTCTATGTCTACTTCGAGACCAAGGAGCAGCTTTTCGAAGCGATGATCCGGCACATTTCAGTGCCGCTGGAAGGTCTTCTGGCGAGGGTAAATCAACAGAAGGGCACCGCCGTGGAGCGGCTCCAGAAGACGATCGAGCAGATCTACGATCTCATGATCAGCGATCGCCGATTGCGCGAGATGATGCGGTTCGTCATCGCCGAAGGCTTGCGCTTCCCCCAGATCGTCGACAGGCACCACGAGACATTCATCGATCCCCTCGACGGGCAATTGCAGTCCATCATCGATGACGGCGTAAGGCTCGGCGAGTTCCGATCGGGACCGGCTGCGTTCTCCGATGCCGTTGTGGCGCCTGCCATCACCTTCCTGTTCTTCAAGCTGCTCTTCGACGAGCGGCGAGTTCTGGACAAGTCCGCCTATGTGAAAGCGCATATCGATCTTGTCCTGCATGGGTTGTTGGCCTGATCGGCAACTAGCTCGGCTCGTGCTCAACACGGCATATTCAGAGTGAAAACCCCTCCCCAACCCC
>UEIF01000070.1 GCA_900468805.1 Hyphomicrobiales bacterium
CAGCAATAGATCGCCTGACGGAGGACATGGGGCCTATCCGTGCCCATGAAGGTGGCCACCTTGATGCGGTCGAGGCGGGAATCCCAGCTTGCCGAGGCATCGGCCTCGGTTCCGACCGCATCGATGCAGGCGTCGGCGCCGCGCCCCTGCGTCAGCTCCATGATCCTGTCGTAGATATCTTCATCGTGGAAATCGAGGGTGATGGCGCCGGAGGCCTGCGCAAGCGCCATCCGCTCCGGCACGGTATCGACGGCGATGACGCGTTCGGCGCCGAGGATGAAAGCAGATTTGATCGCCATCTGACCGACCGGGCCGCAGCCCCAGACGGCAATCGTATCGCCCGGCTGGATGTTGCAGAAATCCGCTGCCATATAGCCCGTGGGGAAAATGTCTGACAGGAAGAGAACCTGCTCGTCCGTTAGCCCGTCCGGAACCTTGATCGGGCCGACATCGGCATAGGGTACGCGCAGATATTCCGCCTGTCCTCCGCTATAGCCGCCAAGCAGATGCGTATAGCCGAACAGACCGGCCGGGGAATTCCCCCACATCTTCGTGACCTTGGCGGGATCGGGATTGGAGCGTTCGCAGCCCGAAAAGAAGCCTCGTTTGCAGAAGAAGCATTCGCCGCAGGAAATGGTGAAGGGAACGACGACGCGGTCGCCGATCTTGAGATTGCTATTGTCCTTGCCGAGTGCGACGACCTCACCCATCGTCTCATGGCCCATGATATCGCCGCTGTGCATGTCGGGCATGACGCCGTTGAAGAGGTGAAGATCGGAGCCGCAGATCGCACAGGCGGTGACCTTGATAATCGCGTCGCGGCCATCCTCTATCTCGGGATCGGGAACGCTTTCGCAGCGTATGTCATGCTTGCCGTGCCAAGTGAGCGCCTTCATGTTTCGTCCTCCTCTTGTCGGTTCTGCTCCCGAACCTCGCCGCGGCGACCTTGTTCCCCACGAATTGTTCGCGATGGTCCGACGAGAGCGAATGTTCTAGACGAACGGTGGACGCGACTGGCGGTAAAAACGGAGTGTGGCGAACGGCCGCTATGCATCGCGCCCGAAAGTTGAGTGAACGCGATCGGGTCTGGAAGAATTCGAAATCTTGTTCTAATGATCGGAACGGTCGGTGTGTTTTGCGACGTCCGCCAGGCTTGACACGAGGTCCTCGGCCATATGACCGAAGAGGCGGTCGGTAGGATCTTCTCGGTTTCCGATGTCTGGTTGCCGGGCTTCAACGGTCGATGGTTAGCAGAGATAGCCGTTGCGGAAAGGCCGTTGTTGAAGGTCTCTTCGTAAAGGCTTTGCCCGACGGCAGCGCACGGTCGACTTTTGGCGCCCCGCATCGAAATGATCACGAAACCTTTTGCCATCCGACGAGCGGGCGAGAAAGGCGGGAGCGACCCTCACCACCGATAGGCCCTCCACATTCCATCGCAAACGAACCGCGTCGCCAGTGGCCTGATACCGCGCACTTCACGGCGATAGCCAAGATAGCTTTCGACAAGCAAGGGCTTGAACGTCCGAGCGAGATTGACGGCGGCCCCATCACGGCCGGTCTCTCGGCCGGTCAGGGCTGGTTCAATCCACCTGGCGTCCGAGCGTATCGGCGACATAGGCGCCGCGTGCGCCCATCGGGCGTGGCGGTCCGGACGTCGTATCTCTTGCCGTCTGATGCTCAAGCTCTGCATTGAGTTCGGCGCCGACGATCAGAATGGTGATCGAGAGCCAGATCCAGACAAGCAGGCCGATCAATGCGCCAAGTGTTCCATACGTCGCGTTATAGTTGGCGAAGTGGTCCAGATAGAAGGCAAATCCAAGCGACATTGCCGACCAGGCGAACGTCGTCAGCACCGCTCCCCACGTCAGCCAACGCAATCTTGGCGGTTCGCGGCTCGGTGCAAACCGATAGATCGCCGAGACCGCGCCGGCGACGATGAGGAGGAGCAGCGGCCAGCGGCCCACAAGGGCGAGCTTCTCCTTGAAACCATCAAGCCAGACAAAGGACAGGATGAAAGGCATGACCGCGATCACTGACACGACGGCGATCGCGCCAATGATGGCGCAGAGCGTGAAGGCAAGGCCTATGAGGTTGAGGTGGATGATGCCGCGTTTCTCCTTTTCCTCATAAGCGACATTCATCGCATCAAAAAGGGAGAGTGTGCCGCTATGGGTGCTCCAGAGCGCGAAGGCAAGGCCGACGAAGAACGTTACTCCGAGGCTTTCCTCCCGTCGACCGGCGAGCGTCCGGATCTGGTCGGCAACGATGTCGAAGGCGCCGGGCGGCAGCAGGATCGCCAGCTTGCGCAGATGATCTGCGATCGTCATTGGATCGGCGACGAGGCCGTAGAGGGACACGAGAGCCGCAAGAGCCGGAAACATCGCCAGCAGCAAGTAAAAGGTCACGCCCGCCGCAATCAGCATCACCCTGTCTTCGCTGATCTCCCCGATGACACGCCAGAAGACGTCCCGCAGGCCACGAACGGGGATTTCTTCAGGGACGTCGGCCTCTCGGCCACGATCATCATCGCGCATCGGTGCTGCAACCGACTGTGATCGAGGCCTCTCCCCTCCAAGCGACAAGGCAAGGCCGGCGACAGCCATCAGCCCGAACATAATCCTGGGGATAGAATGGTGTTGCATGCCCATGACTATCTGCTCCGCTGCTTGCCATCGGGATTGATGCATCGAGAACAGCGTGATGCCAAAGCGGTCAGTGAGGGCTCGGCACGCTACTGCTGGAGGCGCAATCGTGCAGACCGTCGATTTGTTCCAATCCACTCGAGAATGTCGAGTTCGATCATCACAATGATCCATTGTGAGTGGCGGCGTGGCGATAGTACAGGCGGCTGCGGCCACATCAGGCGGCGACCGGCGAACTTCGCCGCAAAGCCACATATTCCCAGAGGGCTGCAAGCATAAGGCTTGCCGTTGCACCGATCGCAATAAGTGCATTGGTGGCAAAGGGAACGGCTGCCGCCGTCGCGGCAAGCAGGACGAGCCCGGCAAGATGCGAAATCGGCAAGCGGCTGGCGGCTGCGAGCTTTACCCATACGTTGCCGGCAAGAAAGAGTGCAGGACCGCCGAGAATGGCCGATGCATGTTCAAAGCTTGCATCTTCGGAGGCATGAGAGAGCGCGAATTCCTCTCCAACAGCAGTCAGGATGATGCCGGCGACGATCGGCAAATGGCCGTAGGTGAAGAGGTTATGGGCAACCGCCTCCGGTTTGGACGTGGCCTGGGCCTTCTCTGCTGCCTCCCCTTGCCCATAGTGGAAATAGATCCACCACATGCAACCGGTCCCGAGAAACGCGCTGCAAAAGACAGCGAACGTCATGTCGGCACTCATGTGTTCGACCGCATTGCGACCGCTGCTGAGGATCGCCTCACCGAGGCAGATGATCACGAAGAGGGCGCAGCGTTCCGCCATGTGTTCGCCAGAGATTGCCAGCGTTGCGCTGGGAGCGCGGCCAAAACCCGGAACGGGATAGCGTAGCAGCGGCACGCCATATTCCACGGCGATCGCGGCAGCCCAAAGGCTTACGCGCCACTCGACCTCGACGAGCGCGCCCGCGATCCAGAGAGCTCCGGCCACCATCGACCAAACACTGATTCGAACAAATGTCATGGCCGACTGGCGATCTTGCGAGAAAAAGGCGTAGGCCGTAAAAGCAGAGCGGCAGATCTGCATCGCCGCATAGATCGCGGCAAAGGCCAGCGCGTGGGCGCCGTAAGCCTCGGGCAGAGCGATCGCCATCAAGATGCCAGCCAGCATCAAGGCAAAGAGGCCGAACCGGACAGGCTCACGATCGGTGTCAAGAAGATTTGTCACCCAGGCCGTGTTGATCCAGATCCACCAGATAGCCAGAACCAGCAGCGCGGCTTCTGCGACTGTTGCTGAGCTGAAGTCCGTTGCCAGCGTGTGGGAAAGCTGGATAAGCCCAAAAACGAAGACGAGGTCAAAGAAAAGCTCCGGGAAGCTTGCCTTGGACTTCTTTGCAGCGGGATCGCGGATCCACCCTCGTCGTTGCGCAGCCCTGTCCATGCCACCTCTCCCGACTCAGGGGTCCATATATCCGGATGCGCGGATCGTCAGATTAGCCTCGGTGATGGGTATCGAAAAAATCAGGGCGCCCGTTGCCCGCGACTGCGCCGGTACATAATCGAATGTCGTTTCCGCGACCTCTGACCTGCCGTCCTGTCGTGTGGCCTCGCCATGAACGAGCACCGCAGCAGCGGTCCTGTTGGCATCATTGTGAATCGCGAAACGGACGTGCCGGTCTGAATCCCCCGCCACCGTTGGAAGTCTTTCAATCGAAAGACGGGGCGGCAAAGGCGATTGCGTGACTGCCTGATAGAAAATGAATCCGATCATGGCTGCCACGAGCAGCGTACTCGCCAGCCCCACTGCCCATTCGACGACGTGAGGCTTGTTTTGGGCGGCGTTCGGTTTGTCGTCCACGCGGCTCCTCACAGTATCAGTCGCGCGGCGGCCGCGCCGATGGAACATGGCAGGCCAAGAACGACGACGGTGGCAAGCATCGGCCAGATCGATGCATCTCCGAAACGCTCGAAAGTCCACAACGTGTAAGCACTGACAAGAAGGGACATGACATATCCCGGCAATGTGAAGCGGATGACGACGTGCCAGGCTGGCACCTCGTCGCCGATCTCATGTCCGCCCTTGAACGACACCGCATAGACGAATCCATGCATGACAAGGAGGGAAAGGACGACGACAGCCAGGACGTGCCATGGTGTCATTTTGTAAGACAGCAGGATCATCTCCTCGGTCGGCGCGACGTTGAGGCCGAGAAAGAGCGCGCCGATCGCCATCAGGAAGAGTTCGCTGGCATAGTCTGCCGGGCCCGCCTCGACCGGATCGTCCTCGTCTTCGGTGTCCTCTCCCGGATCGCCGTTCAGCTGGCTACGGGCAAGAAGCGCGCCGATGCTTGCCGGAACCGCTTGCACGGCGACCTTTCCAACGACCTCTTGAAAGGGTTGACCAAACTGCAGGACGCCGACCGCCAACAGGACTGCGGCGGAGGAGACGATGCCGATTGCATAGGCGATGGCCGCGTCCCGGATCGCATCGCGCCAGGTATGGGTTGCCTCGAACCCGACATTGTTGGACAAAACAATGAGCAGCGGAATGTTGAGCAGAAGCAGCAGCAGCAATCGGCCGCGATCCATATAGAAGCCAAGCTCCCACATTTCCATCGTCATGAACATCGGCAGGGCAAAGATCAGCGCGCCGGCACACCCGCGGCTGAGCCCCGTGGCAAATCGCGATCCGTCCCATTCCCTGGATTGTGTCAGCTGTGCTTTCGAAACCATGATCGCCATGAAACTAGGAAAGCGATTGCACTTGGCCAGTACCCAGCCGCCGCGCAGGTAAAATTGGCACGAGATCAAAGCGTTGATCGAGTGGCAGCGTCCCAACCCGCCATCTAGGCTCGCGCTTCGCCGGGACCAGAGCGCAGAACGCTTGCATGATGCTCCCCCGATAGCCGAGGCGGCTAGGATGGCAACACATCCTTGAACCGAACCGTCTCGGCAAGCAAACCCGTTTCGTCAACGATTTCGAAACTCTGCCCGTCCACCTCCCTGCCGGACTTCAGCCGTTCGGCCATGAGTTCGCGCGCATGGGCCTTCGCTTCCAGTATCGCCTCAGCGACTGTTGCGCACTGGCTTCCTTCTGGGTCGCAGATCACTTCTTCTCCATTCCTGATGTGAAAATAGTATCGCATGTGTCACCGTTTGGAATTGCCACGTCCGCTCGTCCCGATCAGCCGCTCGTACTCGCGCTCCGGAATGCCATAAGAGCCAGCCGCGAATTCTTCCAGTCCGGGCCGGTCGAGGATTATGATCGAACCCCTTAGCGAGCGGATCAGGTGATGGCCTTCGAGGACATGCAGCGAGGTCGTCACACCAGGGCGGCGCGCGCCCAGCATGAGGGCGATATAGTCGTGCGTTATCGCCATTTCGTCCGTGCGAAGTCGGTCGTGGCACATCAGGATCCAGCGTGCCAGACGTTGCTCAAGCAGGTAACGGATATTGGCAAGCGCAGTGTAAGCCACCTGGGTGGCAAAGACGTGCATGTATTTAATGAGTGGAACCTGAAAGCTCGAACTCCTCATTGTCGCCTCGCGCATCGCCGCGATAGGCACGCGGTAGCCTGCGCCCCCGAGGTTCATTTCGACCAGGTACGGAACGGTGTCGTCGCCGATGATGGCGGCGGTGGGGACAAACCCTTCCCAGCCGAACATGCCCGCTTCCGCCATCTGGCCCGTCGAGGAAACGGTCATAACCGCGCCGACACCGCTTTCGAGAAAATACACATGGTCCAGCTTTTCCCGGGGCTTTGCAATCTTGAATTGTGGCGGCAGATCGATCATCTCAAGATGCGGCGCAAGAAGTCCAAAGTCCTCGTTATCGAGCGCCGTCAGCATACGATTGGTTATTTTGTCCTGGCTTGGAGCCATCTTTTCCTCCGCGCTCACCAGTTGCCGGGAGGACGCGGCAGCGGCCCCGCCCGCGGGCGCATTTCTCCCGTTGAACTTCGATCACGGCTCCTGGTTCCGTCCATCCTCGGAGATAAACATCGTTGTTGCCAGGAGCGGAAGATCGACGGCAAGCGATTGACCGCGACCATGCGCCTCACGGGCTGCGTGTCGCAATCGCCCGCCCGTTCCTGCCTCTCCTCCGTCATAGACGGTCGCATCGGTGTTGAGTATCTGGCGCCAGCGGCCGTGAAATGGAACGCCGATCCGGCAACCGGGCCGTGCCACGGGGGTGAAATTTGAAACGACCAAAACCGCAGAGCGGCGGTCGCGGTCATAGCGCAGCATTGCAATCACCGAGTTTCCGCATCGTCGGCAACGGCCCATTCGAAGCCGTCAGGCACGGTTTCGCCGTAGTGCAGGCCTGGAAAATGGCGGTAAACCCGGTTGAGATCCCGAAGTGCCGGGGTGACGCTTTGTGGCACGCGACGGTCGGAACGATCGGAAGGGCAGCCAGGATCCTGTCGAGATGCCTTGCTGCCATCACGGGTGATTTAACGCGAAGGGCGCGACACACCCGATCGGTACATTTGGCGGCTGCGTCTCTGCTCAGCGATGACGACATGGCCGGTGATGACTTGTGCAAGCCCGACGAAATCATAGGGCTTCGGAAAGAATGCAGCGCCTTTGAGGTGCGCGATATCGACCTTCCGCCCGGACGTCACCCAAACCGGCACCGACGATCTTGTCGCCTTCATGAGGCCAACGAGTTCCAGGCCGGAAAGGCCGCCGGGCATGTCGATATCAGTAACCACCGCCTCGATGTCATCGTGTCTGGCAAGAGCGGCCACGGCCTCGAGCACGTTGTCGCATTCTATGACCACATGCCCGGCGTCGATCAATGCGTCGGCAAGCGCAAACCGGATCAGCGTCTCGTCTTCCACAATCATCACTTTTGCCATGGCCGCACATCCAGTTGTCGAGATGGGAATGAAACGTTGCAATGACCCAAATCGATACAGTTCGTTCGCCGGCATTTGATTTCATGGTTAATAAAACGCGAACGCGACAGGTTGGTGGCGGTCGGGTCAGCGGCGGGCACCGCAATGGCGATCGGCGTTGCGTTCCTGCGACCGCTTTTCTTATCGCGTCGCTCCGAGCACCCACGCCACGGCTGCTGCCATCGCGACCGCAGCGATCGGATTAGCCTTGATCCAGGTGCGAGCGTGGTGGACGAAACCAGGCCGGGCGGGCGGCTCGATCGGCGGAGGCGCCCCGGCCACGGACGTGACCGAATACGACACCGGGTCGGAGGCAGGAAAGGTGTCCTCAAGGGCTTGGTCCAGGTCACCCTTGCTCTCGTGCTCGCTCTGCCGGGCTTTTTCACGTTCATAAGCCTGCACCGCAGGGGAGGTTTTAGGGTCAGTCATTTGAATGCTCCATCGGTTCGCCGTGTCAACGTCGTGAGGGGTTTGAAGTTCCCGAGGCAGCAGCGGAAAGCCGGTGGGACGCGTGCCGGGAGCCGGGCGCATGGTTGAAACGCCCCGACATGCCCTGGCCGTTGCGCCGCCCGTTCCGGGCCGCGCAGAGGAGAGGACCGTATCGGCGAGGTCACGCCTTGGAAGAGGCGCCGCCGTGAAAGTCGCAGCCATGCGGTGGAACGTGTCATGCCGCGCGACGTTTCCTCCCGACATCAATAGGAGCACGCCCATGACCTACGTCGCCTCCCCCACATTTTCCCCCGACGCTTCCGGACGCAAGGCCAATCTCCAGCAGTGCCTGGATGTTGCCCGCCGCCATCTCGACGAAACCTCTGCGGCAAGCGAGGCCGAGAAGGAAGCGATGCTGGTCGAGGCCGCCATCGCGGCGGGATGGCCCGAGGAGGAAGTCGTTGGCGTTTTAGCTGGCGGTGCGCACGGGCCTGACGGCACGCAGATGTCTGACCGCCAGCCCCGACCGATCGGGCTGGTGCCGTCTTCTTCCGTGTAGTGGCGAAAACCGGCTGCGGCGTCGTCGACGCCCACGCCCTTAGACGACATAGCCGAAGACCATCGATTTGATGGTGGCGACGAGCTGGCGGATTTCGTAATGCTTGGCGATATAACGGCCACCCGGGGGAACGTCCTCCTGCTTCGTGTCACCGGCGCCCGAGGTCAGAATGACCTTCGTGCCCGGCCATCGCGCGGCAAGCGTCCGGGAAAGGGCGAGGCCGTCGATGGGCCCCGGCATCCTGATGTCCGAGACGACAACTTCAATGCGGTGATCCCGTTCCAGGACAGCAATGGCCTGCGTTCCACCCATCCCGCCCACCACATCGAAGCCGGCGTCCTCAAGTTCTTCCGCCATGGTCAGGCGCACGAGAATTTCGTCGTCGACGACCAGGACGACAATGCGATCTGCAGGCATGTCGATCTCGTTAAGGAGGAGAAAATGGCGCGCCACCCGTGTCTTTCAGCACGGGCTGCTGCATGGCTGCCTTGACGCGGGCGCGGGACAGCATGGCTCGCTGCCGGAAGCCGTTCTGGTATCGCGGTGCGGACTGGAATCATTCGGTGGTTGCGGCGGTGTTGCCGGCAGTTCGGGCTCGCATCGAATGGCGTCCGTCGCAAGGGGGCCGCGCTTTGGCGTCATGCGCCCAGGCCCTAACCTTCGCTTCCTTCGAGGAGTGGCGGGCGGTCGTCGGTGCCGCCGAATATTACGTCAGCTTGCCGACGAGGGCCGCATAGTCGGAGAATGTGAACTGTTTTCCACGTTCATGAGCCTGGTTTGCCAGACTTAGGAGATGGATCGGAAACGAGACGGCGGCCAGATTGGCTTCGGACAGCTGGTGGGCGTCATCCCGTTCGACGGCGCGGTTTGCACGTTCGAGCGCATCGCCGACTTCCTTGTGGTTCAGCAAGCCCTTGTCCACAAGCGCTTCGCAGAGCGAGGCGATGACCATGACCATGCCTTCGAGTTGAAGATTTGCGGTATTCACAACGTCCTCCAATGGGTAGCAAGCCGGCATGCGCGAGCGTGAGAGAGCCCATCGGATTGCAGGGCCGCCACGCTCCGGATCCGGCCGCAGGAGCGATCCGGTCGCGTCAGCCGGCCACATCCGGGCGTAATTTCGGTACCTCCTCAAGCAGCAGCCTGAGTTCGGTGATCGGAACCTTGTTTTCGTCGAAAAGTTCGACTGCGAGCATATTCAGCGGCTCTGCCGGCAAGCCCTCGGACGCCATCTCGGCAAGCGCACGCCGCGCCTCCTGCTTAGCATCGTCAAGGCTTGGAAATTCGAGTGCGAACTCCGTCGGCTCCGCGCCCGTCCGGTCAATGACCTGAAAGAAGAACTTGGGCATGTGCGCCTCCTTCATCGACAAACATCATCCGGGCCTGATTGTTCCCCTTCTGCCGCTGTCCAGTCGATGTCGTGACGCAACTGCCCGGTTGGGAAAGGCAGTGATGACATCAAAATGCTTGTCCGGACGGCCGCCGTAGGCGACCTCTGCAGTCAAGCTGCCGCTAGTGGAAATTCCGGCTTTTGACCTTCAAGGTGTCGATGTGGAGGTCCGGAATGAAAATGTCTCGCGACTTCATTCTGACCCCCGGCTGTTCGCGGGAATCTGCCCGCCCCGGCGTGCCATGGGTGAATTCGTCGCCTCTGCCAGTCGGCAGCCGGAATTCGAGGTTGCGATCGGCAAGGTCGTTCAGCTGTCCGGAATAGTCAAACAATTGCTGGGCGACGAGATGGACAACCTCGCCCTCTCGCTGGATGCGCCCGTTGATCCCCATCATCGAGGCGCCGAGCGCAATCCGCCTCGAGCGCTCGAACAGCTTCGGCCAGATGACGACATTGGCGACGCCCGTCTCATCTTCGAGCGTCAGGAAGATGACGCCTTTTGCGGATCCCGGCCTCTGACGCACCAGCACAAGCCCGGCAGCCATCAGCCAGCGGCCGTCGCGGGCGGACATCGCCTCCCTACAGGTGACGATGCGTCGCTCCGCCAGATCGCGCCGAAGGAAGCTGACGGGATGCTCGCGAAGGGTCAGCCCCGTGTGTCCGTAGTCCAAAACCACATTGTGGCCCTCCGTCATCTGCCGAAGTTCGACCAGGGGTTCGTGTTGCTCGGTTATGGATCTTGCCTCGCGTTCGGCGGCAGCTGCAAACAGCGGCAGTGGCTCATCTCTCAGCGCCTTGATGGCCCAGAGGGCATCACGGCGCTCCAGCCGCAGCGATGGCAAAAACGCATCCGCGTCAGCCAACTGCTCCAGCGATGCCGAAGGGACACCGGAACGCCGCCACATGTCGTCGATACTTTCGAAGGGATAATCCGCACGCGCGGCGACGATGCGGGCAGCATGCGCCATGGCAAGGCCGCGAACCATCCGCATGCCAATCCGGATCGCATATTCGTCCTCGACGCCGTCGACCGGTTCGAGCGTGCAATCCCACCTGGACCGGTTGACGCAGACGGGCCTTACCTTCACGCCATGCTGGCGCGCGTCGCGGACGATCTGGGCGGGTGCATAAAAGCCCATCGGCTGGCTATTGAGGAGTGCTGCGCAAAAGACGTCCGGATGGTGGCATTTCATCCAGTTGGACGCATAGGCGATCAGTGCAAAACTCGCCGCGTGGCTTTCGGGAAAGCCGTAGGAGCCGAAGCCTTCGAGCTGGCCGAAGGTCTTCTCCGCGAACTGTGGCGGGTAGCCGTTGCGGATCATGCCGGAGATGAGTTTGTCCTTGAAGCGGCTGACGCCACCGGTGAACTTGAAGGTCGCCATGCTTTTGCGCAGTTGATCGGCCTCCCCGCCCGTAAATCCGGCGCAGACCATCGCGACCTTCATCGCCGACTCCTGAAAAAGCGGCACCCCGAGCGTTTTGCTGAGCACTGCCTCCAGTTCTGGCGTCGGGTATTCGACCTTTTCCTTGCCCTCGCGCCGGCGCAGATAGGGATGCACCATATCGCCCTGGATCGGACCGGGCCTGACGATCGCCACCTGGATCACGAGATCATAGAAGGTTTGCGGCTTGAGGCGCGGCAGCATCGACATTTGCGCCCGGCTCTCGATCTGGAAGGTTCCAAGCGTGTCGGCCTTGCGGATCATTGCATAGGTTCGAGGGTCTTCCTGCGGGATCGTCGCGAGATCGAGATCTATGGTTTTCTCCTCTCGCAGGAAGGCAAAACTCTTCGCCATGCATGTCAGCATGCCGAGCGCCAGCACGTCGACTTTCATGAATTTAAGTGCCTCGACGTCGTCCTTGTCCCACTCGATCACCTGGCGGTCGACCATGGAAGCCGGCTCGATCGGCACCAGATTGTCGAGGCGGTCATGGGTAAGCACGAAACCGCCGGGATGCTGACCGAGATGGCGCGGCGCGCCCATCAACTGCTGGGCAAGCCGGAGGGTCAGCGCCAAACGCCTGTCATCGGGGTTGAGGTTGAGTTCCCTGACCTGTTTTTCACCGACGGCCTCGCTCCAGGCCCAAACGCCCGACGACAGGGCCTTGATCAGGTCTTCGGGCAGGCCGAGCGCCTTGCCGACGTCACGGACCGCACCCTTCGCCCTGTAGCGTGTGACAGTCGCGCAGAGCGCCGCCTTGTCATGCCCGTAGGTCCGATAGATCCACTGGATGACCTCCTCGCGCCGCTCGTGTTCGAAGTCGACGTCGATATCGGGCGGCTCGTCGCGTTCCTTGCTGACGAAGCGTTCGAACAGCAGATCGTTGGTTTCCGGGTCGATACTGGTGATGCCGAGGATATAGCAGATAGCGCTATTGGCGGCGGAGCCACGCCCCTGGCAGAGGATGCCCTGGCTGCGGGCGTAACGAACGATGGAAAAGACGGTCAGGAAATAAGGCGCATAGCGCATCTCCTTGATCAGATCGAGTTCGTGGCGGACTGATCTGAGCACCTTCTGAGGAAGGCCTTCGGGATATCTGCCGGGAATGTTTTCCCGGACATAATGTTCAAGCGATTGCTGGGCGTCCATGCCGGCGACGATTGCTTCCAGCGGATATTGATAGGTCAGTTCCTCCATCGAGAATGTGCAGCGTTCGGCGATTTCCATCGTGCGCGCGAGTGCTTCCGGATAGCGAGAGAACAGCCGCTGCATTTCCTCCGGTGCTTTGAGATGACGGTCGGCATGGCGTTCGCGCTCGAAG
This sequence comes from Hyphomicrobiales bacterium, assembly GCA_900468805.1. Classification (GTDB taxonomy): domain Bacteria; phylum Pseudomonadota; class Alphaproteobacteria; order Rhizobiales; family Rhizobiaceae; genus Rhizobium. The sequence goes on from UEIF01000070.1 coordinate 12,645, forward strand.
CCGACGTCGTCGATCGTCGTCCGGTTTTTGATGCAGGTAACGACGTCCTGGAGCTGGCGGCGTGAGGGTTCGTGGAAGAGCACGTCGTTGGTGACGACCGTCTTGACACGGTGGCGAACCGCCATGTTGGAGATCTCGTGCAGGCGAAGCTGGTCATTTGGCCGGCGTCGGAGGCAAAGCGACACATAGGCGCGGTTTTGAAAGACTTCTGCCATTTTTCTGAGCTGGAGTGCGCAGATCTCATCCGGCAGGTCGGGCACCAGAATTCCAATAAGTCCTTCCGCGTGAAGCGCAACGTCATCAAGTGTCAGAATGCAGTTCGCCTTTCCGCCCCTGCTTTTTCCGAGTGTCAGCAGTCGCGTCAGCCGCGAATAGGCGGCCCGATCGGTTGGATAGACAAGGATCGACATGCCGTCCTGCAGGTCAAGGCGACAGCCGACGAGCAACCGCAAACCGGTTGTCCGCGACGCCTCCAATGCCCGCACGATGCCGGCGAGCGAATTGCGGTCGACGATCCCGACAGCGTCGATGCCCAGTAATTTTGCCGTCGCAAACAGCTCCTCGGCCGAGGAGGCGCCCCGCAGGAACGAAAAATGGGTCGTGACCTGCAGCTCGGCGTAGGTCATGCGAAGGTTCCGTGCAGAAACCAGCGGTGCGAGCCCGTGTCCGGATCGACGCCGTCACCGGCGCGATAGATCCAGTAGCGTTCGCCCGCCTCATCCTCGACCGTGAAATAGTCGCGCACGGCGACCCATTCGCATGATCGCTGCCACCATTCGCCGAAGATGCGCTCAGGCCCATCTGCTTGTTTGACCCGCCGGCGCTTGCCGCGCCAGGTAAACCAGGCAGGCGGATGGTCAGGTAGCAGCGCCATTACCTCGATCATTTCCGGGCGATCCATCAATCTCACCGGGCGCGGCCAGATCAAAGGCCAGGTCTGTCCCAGCGCGGTGGCGACAGGGGAAACGCGTTGGACCGATCGTTCGGGAACGTCGCTTGCGACCGGCGCGAGGCGGTAGATCCGGAATGCGCCGCGATTGCCGATAATATCGACGAAAGCGCCAATATCGGCCGCGGGATCTTCGACCAGGGTGGAGGCGATCTGCTTGTCGGCGAGCGGCTCGACCATTGTGGCGGCGAGGCTGAGTTTTTCGATGCCGAACCCTGGGTCTATGCGCTCGATGCGATCATGCAGCAGCTTGGTAAGCCATGCGATGTCGCGGACTGGTTTGGCGGTCCCCGCTCGCAGCGCCTGGATCGTATTGTCGACCCGATGGATGATCAGATCGGTGCGGCGCACGCCGAGACCGCGCGCCTGAAGGCCATAACAGAGCCTGCAGACAAGCTGCGAGACATATTTCGCGATCGTCTCGGGCGTGCCGATCGGTTCTGCGAAGGATCGATCGACCTCCACGAATGCCGGCGAGCGGATGGGGTCGATCGGCTCGGCTGTGCGCCCGAACATCTGGTCGAGCCGGCGAGTGATCTGCGGGCCAAAACGCAGGTTCAGGGGCGCCCGCGGCGCAGCCGAAAGCTCGCCAACGGTTCGAAACCCGAGGGTGCGCAGTCCTGTCAGCACTTCCGCGTCAAGACGAAGCGAGGAGATCGGCAGTCCGACAACGGCCTCGCGTGTCTGACCCGGCGCAACTACGCGCGTCTCTTCTCCGAGAGAGCGTGCCAATGCATGGGCAGCGCCCCAGCTGTCTGCAACGACGGCACGCGCCGGCAGACCCTTGGCGCGGAATCTGTTGATCAGGCCCGACAGCATCGGCCCCTCGCCTCCCTGCAGGTGATCGGCCCCTTCGGTATCCAAGACGATGCCATCAGGTGGGTCGATGGCGACGACCGGCGAATACTGGGTGAGTGCCCAGAGGGTGATCCGCTCCAGCGCGGCGAGATCGGCTGATGGGTCGGCATCGACCATGGTGAGACCCTGTACGAGCGCTTGCGCCTTGGCAGCAGGCATGCCGGGACTGAGGCCGAGTTTGGCGGCGTTGGTGTCGACGGCCGATAGCCATCGTTTCGATCCGCTTCTGGAAATGACGACGAGCGGTGCCTCAGCCGGAATGGACGGATCGGCGCGTCTGATACGATCCGTCGGCAGCGTCGGAAGAAATACGGAGACGACCCTGACCATCACATGCCTCTACGATGAAATCTGCACTGTCTCCCGCTTTGATCCGGATCAGTTCGGCGAGCCACCGGGCGCGACCGACACCGGGAACGGGGAGCGGCTGCGAGGGCAGAACCGATATGCGCCAGCGCGAGGCGGACGCCGTCGGATGCCCGAAATCGGCCGCTTCCGTCTGGCGCCGCCATCGTCGAATGATCAGGCCGAGCGTGCCTGATCCCTCGGCCGCCAATTGCAGGCGGCGGGAAACGACCATCGGCAACCGCACGGCCTCCGCAACGACCGCACCAAGCCCTCCGAACCGCAACGCCTCCTCGCAGGCCTCAAGCACGTGCTCCTCACGAACAGCTTCGACATAGATGACCCGATCGGGATGAAGACCGGCCCCTGCCAGCGCCGGCGCGAAGAGATCTGGACGCGCCAGGCACCAGACGACCACGCCCGTCGTGCGGGCAGCCACGCCCGCCGCAAACAAGGCGGCGGCGGCTCCATCGATGGCCCCTGTCCCGCCGCCGGCAAACTCGTGGATCGCCCCATAGGCAAGCCCTCCACCCGGCAGCCGCTCGTCGATCCCAGGAATGCCGAATGGCAGGACCGCTGTCGCGCGGGCTGCCGCTCCTTCGAGATGCTGGATACGCTCTCGAAGCTCCGAGATAATTGGATTTGCGATTGGCCGAGCCATATTTGCTCTTCACAGAATTCAGGTTTCCACACCGCAGAAAAGCGGATATGTTCTTTATTTGTTCCTAATTTGAATGTGAGTCAATGTGCATGTTAAGGGGGGATATTCCTATAGAGCCAATCATCCACATGAAAGCCGGAATAAAAAACAGAATGAATACAGGTAAATACCAAAATTTGGTCCACAGCTGAAAAAATGTCATCGATAAGAAAAAATGCCTATGATGGGATGCACGCCGTTGAAGGCATCGACGATAATGTTGTGCGGATGATCACATCACCAGCAATCGTCCCGGCTCGAAAGAAATCGCCGTCGAAGGCGCGCGCGTCATCATCGATATTGACGAGTCCTTCGACACTGTCGGGTCCTTCTGCAGGTGCCCCGTGCACCGCCGACCACGGGTACTTCCGCGAGAGTTCGCCCGGCGTGAAACTGCCGTGGGGCCGCACGCCCTTTTCAGCCCGGATCGAGACGACATCTTCTTCCCGCCCCGCCGACATCCTGGACCCAGTCACATTCTTCGATGAGAATATGCGTGTATAGGCACCCGCCGCCCCGATTGCGATCGCGGCGCCGCGGATGCTTACGGCGAGTTTTCGCTGGGGCCGATGTTGATGGCGCTCTACCGGACAAACGTCAGTGCGAGCGGCCGCGTCGGCAAGGGTAGGCTGAACCGGTCGTGATCGATAGCCCTCTCATGTTGAACCCTGAATGGGCGGCCCGGCTGTTCGTCTGTCAGGATTTCGTTTGCCACCAGACAAGGGCAAAGGATGCGAAGGCGAAGGTGGTGGCGAGCAGCGTCTGGTGATCCATGGAGATAATCCCTGTTGAAGCGGCTCTATAATGCTCGCGAAGGTTTTAGGTTCCAGGGCGGGCGGTTCACGATCCTTCGCGGGGGGCCATTGGGTCTGCTATCCGTCTCGGCCATTTCCCAAGCGTATGGTTAATGGCAGCTGTGGGATGGATGGGTTCGCAAGGGCCAGCGGATTGTAGAGGGCAGGGGTCCGGTCGATCCGTAGCGTTTTCGTGATGGGATCCAGCCGATAAATACATGCACCATAGTTGCCGCCGCAACCGACCGCGCCATTTCTGATCCGGACAACAATCCGACTTGGAGAAAACCGATGGCATCGAGCGAAGACCGTATCAGACAGCGCGCTTACGAGATCTGGGAACAGGAAGGCCGACCCCATGGGGAGGACATGAAACACTGGCTGCAGGCGTTTCAGGAAATCGCCGCGAGCGCCGATGCGGGCGGTCAGCCTGCCAAGAAACCTCGGTCGAAGAAAGCTGTCGCAGCGGATTTGTCTCCAAAGACAAAAGGCGCAGACAAATCCAAAAGCGGCGCCCAGAGCGTTCCGACGACAGC
>UEIF01000069.1 GCA_900468805.1 Hyphomicrobiales bacterium
CTGTCGGACGGCTATGTCGATATCATCCAGCCGGATCTGTCGCATGCCGGCGGCATCACCGAATGCCGCAAGATCGCCGCCATGGCCGAAGCCTATGACGTGGCAGTCGCGCCGCATTGCCCGCTTGGTCCGATCGCGCTTGCCGCCTGCCTGCAGATCGACGCCGTCTCCTACAATGCCTTCATCCAGGAACAGAGCCTCGGCATCCACTATAACAAGGGCAACGACATCCTCGACTACATCTCCAACAAGGAAGTCTTCCAGTATGCCGACGGTTTCGTCTCCATTCCGCAAGGCCCCGGCCACGGCGTGGAGGTGGACGAAGCCTATGTTATCGAGCGCGCCAAGGAAGGCCATCGCTGGCGCAACCCGATCTGGCGCCACGAAGACGGCAGCTTCGCCGAATGGTAAGGAGAGATGGTCCTATGTGCGAAGCGCCTAAGCAACGAGCGCATCCTGGTGGCGGCCTGAGCATTCAGCAGCATTCGGCCTGACTGATTGATACCGGATTGCTTTTATCCGATCTCGAGTATCCCACGCAATCTGGATCGCGGGTCCACGATTAGATTCCCTTCAAGAGCCGTATTCCGTTTTTCGACCACAGAAATTGTCGGGTTGACTTTACACGCTTCCGCAGAGCAAGCGGGAGGGAGCCTCGCATTGATGTGCTCGTCAACAATGCCGGAGTATGACCCCACCGTTGATGAGGACCGGACAAGGTTTCGAGTTCCAGTTTGGGGTCAATCAACTCGGCACCTTCGCCCTTACGTCGTTGCTGCCGCCCAAATTGGCCGAAACGCGAGGGCGAGGGTCGTTGTGACTTCCAGCATCGCGCATTCGACCAGCAAGCTTGCCAATGCATGTCCTTCTTCAAGCTGGACTGACGCCTTCGCGCCGCCGGCTTGCCCGTGATTGCAGCGGGCCGCCATCCGGGCATGACTGCACAGTCTCAGGTCTTCGGCAGATCGAAGAGCGACACCATGTCCGGCGACCAGGCCGGTTCGTAGACGAGGTCGACGACGGCTCGGTTTACGCCGGCAATATCCTCAACGCGCTGACGCGCCGCCTCGGCAATATAGCCCGATGCCGGACAGAAGCGGGTGGTCGTGGTCATCTTGATCTTCACGACAGCAGGCTCGGTGACATCGATTTCGTAGACCAGACCGAGGTCGACGATGCTCGTTCCCATTTCGGGGTCTTCTATCTCGCGCAACGCATTGCGTACGTCCTGTTCCGTCACCTCAGACGCCAGCATTGTTCTGATCTCCCGTGGTTGTCCTGATCATGATTCGATAGGTCTTGCCGGAAACATCGAAATTGCCGACCCATTCGTGGCCCCGTGCCTTCAATTCGTTGAAGAGGAAGACAGGTTCCCGGTTGAGAAGGGCAAACAGAACCTCGCCGTCCTCCATCGTCTCCAGTCGAGATAGAATGCGCTCCATTGGTTCAGGTGGCGCAAGGTCGGTCAGATCGAGGTTCCAGACCGGATCAGGCCAGGCCGCTTCCGTCGCGGCGACGGCGGGTTCCGTCCGCTGGATGGGCTTGTTCGGAATGAACTCGATTTCCCAATCATCGTCAGCCAGACGCCTTGCGACATGTGAGTAGCCGCGCTTTTCGAGCTGGCGGATCAATGGGACGGGCTCGAATATCGCACGCAGCTTCAGACCCTCATCGGGATTTAGGCCGTCGAATGTGTCCATGATGAGCTGGAATGGCATCCCGCCATTGCGCAGAATCTGTCGGACGTCGAGTTCACGGAACTGAACCATTGGCGTTACCTCTGTGGTTTGCGGCGACGAACAGCGCCGGTTTATGAAATGGTGCGGTCTTGATCCGGGGTTCTACGTTCGCCAGCGCGCGGGCGAGCACCAGCTCGACGATGAGCGCGAAGGTCGATGCGGTTTGCACGACTGCGAACATGCGAAAACCCATGTCCGATCCAAAGCAGAGCGCGATCGCGGCGCCAACTACGGAAAGGTAGAAAAGGCCAAGCCAGACGCCGGCCCGGCGTCCGTTGATTAGTTCGCCGAGCTTCGGCGTCGGCCTGCGGCCAAGAAGCGGGCCGAAGGCCTCGATCCAGGTGAGAAATGGAACGATCTTCAAGAGCTGGGCGAGACCGAAGCCGGTGAGCCAGCCGAATACGAAGAGATAGACGATCGCCGACACGATACGCGTCTCTGCCTCGAGGAACAGGGACAAGGCAAGAAGGGCGACGGAGAGGCCGAGCATCGCGAAAGCCGGCAACGATCCCAGCGTATTCAGTTCGAGCCCCGGACGGCGTCTGGCGCGATATGTTCCGTAAATTTCGAAGAGGTAGGCAGCAACAATCAACGCAAACAGCAAAGCGGCCGACAGGAAAACGGCGCGCGCCAAACTGGGTGCGACGGCAGCACCGATCGCTGCGGTCGACAGAAGCAGAACCGCCAGCGTGCTTGATCGGCGAATGAGCTGAGCCCTGCGCATATCGTCGGACAGCAGAAACATCGGAAGCAGCTTGTAGCTGACGCCGATCGCCGCGAATGTCATCCATCCGCCAAGGCCGAAGCTCGCATGGAAGGCCACGGTTTCCATGCCGTAGGCGACGACTGCGGGTGCTCCCACCAGGCCGGAGATCGTCAGCGCGAACAGGGCGCCGAAGGCGGTCGTGACGAGAAGGCAGCCAATACCGAGGAGAACGAGGAGGGAGGCGGTATGCACCCGTCTTCCCCGCCATAGCAGCACGCAGAGCGGCAGTGAGACAAGGGCGATGGAAAGTGAAAGTGTGACGCAAGCCGCGATCATGACCGGGCCGGCAGCTGCGGACCCGACAGCGATCAGGTGAAAGCCCAGCATGAGAAGCGCCGGGCCGGCGAGCAGACCGGCAAATGCGATCAGGTCGAAGTGGCCGGCAGGTCTGTCATTGCCTGTCATGACCGGCGCGAACTGAAGCAGTGAGCCGATCATGAGAAGCAGAAGCCATCCGAGCGTCACAGCATGGACGATGGCAAGCGCTCCAGGTTCGGCAACATCGAGAGAAGGCATCCAGACGCCGGCTGCCAGCAGGCACTCTGCCAGCAGCAGGTAAGACAGCGCCGCGCCGAAATACGACATCGTCCACCGCGACAGGGTCGTGCCCACGGGCATCATGGCGCGTCTCCGGCGCTAGTGGCTGCCGCAGCAGCAGTCGCAACCCGCATCAAGGCGAGTGATCTCCACGCGCCAGACATGCGGTCCCTGTTCCAGATATTCCCAGGAGAATTTTCCGGGCAGGGCGGTGTCGAGCTGGTACTGAAGGGGACGGGGTTCGTGGTCGCTGGTGATGTGGAGGCTCTGGCCCGGCGTCAGCGAATTCAACGTGCCGAAGATCCGGGGATGGCGTTCGACGGGCGGCAGGATCCGCACGTCGATGTGCGCAATAGCGGTCTGGGTGGCTGGCGCGTCTGTCATTATGGCTGTTTCCTTCTGCCGCGAGATGACGAATGACCGGACCGCGGCGTGCCCTGTATCGGAGCGGAAGATAGCCGGGTGCAGAATAGGCGACTTTGACAGTGAGCAAACAACCGGGCGATTTTGTCTTGTTACTCTCGGCGCTCGCCGGTGCCTGGCTCACTGTCGTCAGCGTCATGCGGGTCGTTGTTGATCCAGGACAAGGAAGGCTGCCCCTTCGTCGGCATATGCACATCATGACATTCTCATGAAGGAAGCCGAAATGTCCGATGCCCTGATCGCCAAATATGGCGAGGCCCGCCTGCCACGCTATACCAGCTATCCGACTGCGCCTGCGTTTTCGCCGGCTGTCGGGCCGGAGCAATATGCACACGGTCTTTCAGAGGTCGCAGCCTCGGGACCCGTCTCCGTCTACCTGCATGTTCCCTTCTGTCGCTCCATGTGCTGGTATTGCGGCTGTCACACGACGATTACGCGCCAGGATGCACCCGTGCTCGAATATCTCGACGTCTTGAACCAGGAGATCGAACTGGTATCGCAGGCGGCCCGAAACGAGGTTCCAGTCAAGAATGTTCATTTCGGCGGTGGCACGCCGACGATCATGAAGCCGGACGAATTTGCGAGCCTGATGAACAAGCTCAAGAGCGCGTTTCAGTTTACGAGCGACTGCAGCGTTGCGGTGGAGATTGATCCGCGGACCCTGTCGGGCGCAATGATTGCCGCTCTTGGTGAGAACGGCGTCGATCGCGCAAGCCTTGGCGTCCAGAGCTTCGACCCGGTGGTCCAAAAAGCGATCAACCGGATCCAGAGCTTCGAGCAGACCCAGGCCGCCGTGACGGGGCTTCGAGGCTATGGTGTGACGAGTATCAATTTCGATCTTATCTACGGACTTCCGTATCAGACCGTCCAATCCTGTATTGAGACGGTGAGAACGGCGGTCGAGCTGCGGCCGGAGCGTTTCGCCGTTTTCGGATATGCCCACGTGCCGGCGTTCAAGAAGCACCAGCGGCTGATCGACGAAGCTGCACTGCCCGATGCCACGCAACGCAACGAGCAGGCCGAGGCGATTGCCGGGGAGCTGGAGCGCGCCGGATATGTTCGTGTCGGCCTCGACCACTTCGCATTGCCCGACGATAAGCTCGCCATTGCCTCGCTCTCGGGTACCCTGCGGCGGAACTTCCAGGGCTATACGACGGACGAATGCGAAACCCTGATTGGCCTCGGGGCCTCAGCAATCGGACGGCTGCCTGGTGGCTACGTTCAGAATCATGTCGCCCTTGGACGCTATGCCGAGCAGATCGCTTCCGGCATTCTCGCAACAGCCAAAGGCTATGGGCTGACCGGTGAGGACAAATTTCGCGCCAAAGTGATCGAACGGCTGATGTGCGACTTCAAGGTCGATCTCGCAAAACTCGGCGCGGAAGACGGCTATGATGCCGGCTTCCTCCTCGAGCGGAACGACCGGCTGGACAGTCTACTATCGGATGGCGTGGTGGCGATCGAGAACGGTCGCATCGTCGTCTCGAAGGAGCATCGCTTCATGGTTCGGGCCGTCGCAGCAGCCTTCGATGCCTATCTCGGCTCCTTCGGCCGGACGCACAGCAAGGCGGCATGATTCCTGCTGACCGCGACGTTTTGACAAGCTGCAGGCGATCGGCGGCGAGCGCCTGCCGGTCATTCCTCGCCCCCTGATGAAATGCAGAGAAAACCCGGCTGGAGCGATTCCGCCTGGTTTTCGCTTAGAGTCGGCTCGGTCTTTCGCGCCGCTAAACCGTCAAACTCCGGTAGATAGCAGGCAGCGCGCTCGGTAATTTCGAAATGTTCGAGACGAGTGCAAACCCGGATCTACCGAAGATTGCCGGCAGGTAGTCGCCGGCGCTGCGATCGACCGTCACGGCGAAGACCGCCTGTCCTTTCGTGCGCGCTTCCATAACGGCCTTGCGGCTGTCTTCGAGGGCGAAGCGACCCTCGTAGTGATCGACGTCGTTGGGTTTGCCATCCGTCAGGATAAGCAGCAGCTTCTTTCTTGCGCCGTCGCTTTCCAGCTGCCTGGACATGTGCCGGATGGCCGCTCCCATACGCGTATAGTAACCGGGTCTGAGGCTGGCGATACGGCCGGCGGTTTTGGCTGAGAAAGTCTCTTCGAAATCCTTGATGGTGTCGATGCGAACCCAGTCGCGACGCCTGGACGTGAAGGTCTGGATGGCAAAACGGTCGCCGCAGGATTGCAGACCGCGGGCAAGGACGTCGAGCGCCTGCATTTCCACGTCGAGAACCCGGCGATTGTCGACCCAGGAGTCCGTCGACAAGGAGACATCGACGAGGATCGAGGTTGCAAGTTCGTGGCTGGCGGGGCGGGCGCATCCGTAGATGCGGTCGTCCGGCTGACCGGTGGCGATAAAGTCGACGCGGGAGCGGATGGCCGCTTCGAGATCGATCTGATCTCCGTCCAGTTGAGCCCTTCGCAGTTCCCGCTTGGGGCGCAGCGTCTCGAACTGGCGCCTGACCTTGCGCACGAGAGCGGCGTCGCTGATGATTGCCTGGTCCACCTTGTCCGACGGCGAGCCGACCACCACGCGGCAATGGTCGGCAAGATATTGGCTCTTCCGGAAATCCCATTCCGGATAGGTGAACTCCCCGTCTATCATCGTCGGGTCGGCGGCTTCCGGCGAGAGGTCCAGGTCGAAATGGAATTTGGATTTCGGCCGTTCGCGCGTTTCGCTGAGCGTAATCTCCTCGAGCTCATTGGCCGCCGCCGGATCGTCCTCTTCGCTGTCATCGCTCGGGCGGTCGACATTGACCATCTCCGCCATGGCGAGGATCTTTTCGAAGCGGTTCAGTATGAAGGGATCGCGCTTGCGGTCGTCAGCGTCACGTTTGCGCGTCGCCTCATGCGACGGTCGCGCCTGTCGGTCGTCACCTGCCTGATCGGATGGAAGGTCATCGCGTTCGGATGGGCTTAACTCGCTGCGGCCCCTGAAATCCGGCCAGATCGGCAGAGGCAGCATCGGCAGGTAACCGGCGGGGGCGGCCGCTATCTTCGGGCGAATGGTGTCGGGAAGGGGATGATGCAAAGGAACGGTGAGTGCCAACTGGGCGAATTCCTCAATCCACCGTTCCGCTTGAGGAAGCCTCCCGCGTCTCCGGCAGCCAAGCAGCGCCTGGGTCAGCCGCGCATAGCGTGCCGCCATTCCGGGAAACTTCTGGATGACCAGGGCGGAATTTTCCCGACCCGTTTCGATCCGCCAAAGATCGGCGAGAGCCGGATCGGCAGGGGACGAAACGGACGGTGCGGTCGTCACATAGGCGGACAGCCAAAAATAGAGATCCCGGTTGAGCGAGCGCTCGTCGAAAAGATCGACAACATCAGGCAGATGGATTGCCGTGCCGTCCCAGCCCGGATGGTCGGACCTCTCCTCGCCGAGGCCGATGACTTGTCTCAGCCGCAGCCTGTGCATCGAGGTTTTCTGCCGTGCTCTCTGGATCTGCAGCGTAGCGTCTCCGCCGAATGCCCTGAAGCAGACGGCAAGCTGCGGTCTTAGCTCGGCAAGGTGAACGGCCGCAGCAGGATGATGTGGCCATGAACTGGTGTCGCCGACCAGCCGATGCCAGGCGCGCCCCACTGTCTCTTCGAGTTCCAGAAATTCCAGCATGCTTCACCTATCCGATCGCGGCCCTGGCCACCTCGACGAGGGCGGCCTTGACGTCCGGTTCGTCTGTCAACGGCTCGATAATGGCTACCCGTACCGCGTCGATTGCTGGCAGGCCGGCGTCGATAAGCGAAGCGCAGTAGATCAACAGGCGGGTCGAAACGCCTTCTTCCAGGTCCTGGCCCTTGAGCGCGCGCAGGCGCCGGGCAAGTTCGACGAGTGGAGCGACCCTGGCCTCGGCAAGACCGCTTTCCAGGGACACCGTGGCGATCTCCCGTTCTGGCGGAAGAAAGTCGAATTCGATCGAGACGAACCGCTGTCGCGTGCTGGGCTTCAGCGCCTTCATCAGGTTCTGATACCCGGGATTATAGGAGACCACGACCATGAAACCGGGACCGGCTTGCAGCACTTCGCCGGTCCGCTCGAGCGGCAGGATACGCCGATCGTCCGTCAACGGGTGGAGAACCACCGTCACGTCCTTGCGCGCCTCTACGATTTCATCGAGGTAGCAGATGCCGCCATCCCGAACGGCCTTGGTGAGCGGCCCGTCCATCCAGACCGTTTCGCCGCCCTTGAGAAGGTATCGGCCGGTAAGATCGGCGGCCGTGAGGTCGTCGTGGCAGGAGACCGTCGACAAAGGCAGGCCGAGGCGGGCTGCCATGTGCTGCACGAAGCGGGTCTTCCCGCAGCCGGTCGGCCCTTTCAGGAGGATTGGGAGTTGTCGCGTCCAGGCGTGTTCGAAGAGTGCGCATTCGTTACCCTGGGGCGCGTAGTGCGGTATTTCAACGTCGGGATTGAGCGCATGATTGAAGGCTATCGTCATCATTGTTCTCCAGAAAAATGACCCGCCTCATTCGGCGGGCTGGACCACTGGGCTTGCGACGCGCGCCCGTCCGGGAACGAGCACCGACCAGATGAACATCAGGGCGCTGATGAACACGAAGATGCCGGAGCCGAGTCTCACCCAGTAGAAGAGGGCGAGCTGATCCTGGACTTCCATGTATGACTGGCCGAGGACCCGCTGCAGGTGCACCTGGATGATGCCGGCGAAGGTGAGCGCGAAGGTCATGACCGACATGGCAGTACACATGATCCAGAAACTGGCGATCGACAGCCATTGATTATAGGGGGCGCGGCCGCGGATCTGCGGGACAGCATAGGCCATTGCCGCAAGGTTGAGCATCACATAGGCGCCGAAGAAGGCCAGATGTCCGTGGGCCGCGGTGACCTGCGTGCCGTGCGTATAATAGTTGACCGACGAGAGCGTATGCAGGAAACCCCATACGCCTGCACCAAAAAATGCCATGACCGAGCAACCGATCGACCAGAGAAGGGCGGCCTTGTTTTCGTGCTTGCGGCCGGCGCGCCAGGTCATGACGAAGGTGAAGACGACCATGGTGAAGAAGGGTGCCACTTCGAGCGTCGAGAAGAGCGATCCGATCCACTGCCAGTAACCGGGGGCGCCGATCCAGTAATAGTGGTGGCCGGTGCCGAGGATCCCTGAAAAAAGCGCCAGTCCGATGATGACATAGAGCCATTTTTCAACCACTTCCCGGTCGATACCGTTCAGCTTGATCATCAGGAAGGCGAGCACCGAGGCCATGATCAGTTCCCAGACGCCCTCGACCCAGAGGTGGACGACATACCACCAGTACATCTTGTCGAGTGCGAGATTGACGGGATTGTAGAAGGCGAAGAGGAAGAAGATCGCGACACCCCATAGGCCGAAGAGCAGGATGTTGGTGATGGTCGTCTTTCGTCCCTTGAGCGCCGTCATGGTGACGTTAAAGAGGAACATCAGCGCCACGATCACGATCCCGACCTTGATCGCGAAGGGCTGCTCCAGAAACTCGCGGCCTTCATGAATATGGAAGAGATAGCCGACGACGGCGACTGCCGCCGCGATCAGAAAGATCCAGAACTGCGCGATTGCGATCCTGGTGCTGTAGAGCTCGGTTTCGCATTCCTCCGGCAGCAGGAAATAGGTCGTTCCCATGAAGCCCATGAGCAACCAGACGATCAGTGCATTGGTGTGGATCATGCGTACGATGTTGAAGGGCAGTTCGACGGATAGCGTGTTGGGCAGCACGTAAATGGTGCCGGCGAGCACACCGAACAGGAGCTGCGCCATGAACAGGCCGAGAGCTCCGTAAAAATAGAGCATTGCAATGCTCTGGGTCTTGTACTTCATTTCTATACCCTCTCGCTGTCAGCCGGCCTGGTTCGGGGGCCAGTTTTGAGTGTTGATCTTGCTGACCCATTCGAGGAAGTCGGCAAGGTCATCGACCTCCCGGTCTGTCAGATTGAATTGCGGCATCTGCCGTCGACCTTCGATGCCGGAGGGTTGTGCCGCCATCCATGCGTGGAGTGCTTCGCGGGCATTCGCCGGATCCTTGTCCCCACCCCAGCGGATCCAGACGTTCGACAGTTCCGGCGCGAAGTAGGCGCCCTCGCCATCGAGGGTGTGGCAGTTGATGCAGGCGTTCTTTTCCCAGACATGTTTCCCCCGGGCGACGCTTTCCGTCAGGGTCGCCTCATCCGTGGAGACCGTCCGGATGTAGTAGTGACTGTGGGCCGTCAGGCCCACGAATATGGCAAAGAAGAATGCCGACCCGCCGTAGAACACGTTTCGGGCCGCGGTTTTTGTCAGGCGTTCAGCCATCGATCATCCTTTCATGTCAGTGGCGGTGCCGCCGTGACGTCGGAAATCGAGCCAGCGGGCTCGCTGGAAGGGAATGGCGGAATTCGACCGTGAGCTCTTTGCTCATTCGCAAGCAATCGGATGATTGCACGATGGAGGCATGCGCAGTGAGGCGTGCGAGAGAAGCCTGCGGCCGGGGGCGACCGGCTTGCACACCGCAATTTTTGAAGAGCGAAGCGAAACGTCAAACAGACAATTGCAGGGTGGCGCCCACGACCGCGATCAGCAGCACGAATGCCGCCCAGGACGACAAGGCCGCGATCAACGGCGTCCGCGCCCCACGAAGCCTGAGAAAATCCAGCACGACCAGGCGGATCTTGATGATGGCGATGGCAGCGATCACCAAGGCGATCAAAGCCGGAGGCACCCCGTCCGGCAAGGCACGCGTCAGGATGAACATGCAGCCCGTCAGAACAAGGAGCAGCAGCAAGGCGCGCGAGCAGTTCGGACGATCGGAATGTTTCATAGCAGGTAGATCACCGGAAACATGACGAGCCAGACGATGTCGATCACATGCCAGAGTGTCGTGATCAGATGGACGTTTTCCCGCGTCGGAAAGACCGCGACGAGGACGAGGATCATCGATCCGAACGCCACATGTGTCAGATGAAACCCGGTGATCAGAAGATAGAGTTGCGAGAAGGGATCGCCGGAGAGAAGGGATGCGCCTTCGAACGCATATTCCATGCATTTGAGCCCGCCGAAGACGACCCCGCCCAGCGCCGCCGCTAGAAGCATCATGCGCCGGCGAGGAATTGCGCTCTGTTCGACCGCCTTGGCAGCAAACCAGCCGCTTGCCAGAAGAACGATCGTGTTGACGATCGGCAGGGCGTGATGAAGCTTCGCTTTGCCGGCTGCGAATGTTTCCGGATGCAGCACGGAGGCGACGACGAACGCCGTCAGCAAAGTCCCGAAGGCGACCAGCTCGCTCCAGGCGAGGATCCATACCAAAAGATCGCCGTTGTCGGTATCGCGCACGTCTTGGCTTGAGATTGTCGAGGTCATGGCCGGTGTTTATGACGAGGCAGAGCCCGCGTCTTTGTAAAACCGCAAACAAGCGTGCGTCCCTCCGGATGAGCCGCTCGTCGAGCCGGAGTCTCTTTGATCGATCTCAAAGAAGTGCCCGCCGTGACTGGCTATCCTGCGCCCGCAAAGGAGAGCTCATGAGCGACGCACAAATCGGACTTTCGATAGCAACACCTGTCATCGTGATCTTCGCGATCATGCTCTACAGGATGGGCGTGCTGCAACGGACAGGCGTCGTGACTGCGGTCATCGCCGCGATCGCCATTGCCGCGAGCCTGTTCCTCCAGAGGTGAGCGATGAGCAGCACGAAATGCGCTTTTCACGAGCTCGAAGCGCGCTATGGCGAGCTCTTGTCCTGGTGCGATCTTCTTGAGGCGATCGCCGATTTTCTGCCATGCCACATCGATGAGCGGCTCTGCGGCGCGGTCGCCGACGGGCTCCTTCCTCTGCTTCTGACCAGTCACCGACTGGAGGAACAGATTGGTTCGGACTGGTTGGGAGCGATCATGAGCGGCAGCGAGCGATCCGAGACGGAGGACCACCTCGAGGCTGGTCGACTTTTCAATCTTGAGTCGGCGCAGGATGTGGTCGAGGTGCTACAGGCGCTGCAAGATGGCCGCTGCTTGCTGTCCTTCGACGCGGTCAACTACCTGCTCAGATCGTTCTTTTGTGCCTTGCGTCGGCATATCGCTGCCCAGCGCCGGATCATTAGGCGGATAGACGAGCCATCCAGGGCCGAGCTCGGCATGGCGTGATCCAGGCAGGCCTATGGTCTAGTCGGTTCCTGCCGGAAGGTCGCCTTCGAGATGGACGAGGTTGAAGTCGTCGATCAGCACCTGAACGTCCACTCTCCAGCCTGCGATATCTGAAAGCGGCAGGTTACTTGCGGTCCATGTGCCGTCGGCAGCATTTGCGAGGCCGTACTTGAGAGGCTCGATCCCCCGCAAGGCATTACGCAGGCTCAGAGATACGCTTCGTGGCTGCATCGGATCGAATTGCGGCGTCAGGATCGAAACGCGGATATCGGTCGTGCCTTCAGGTTGCGGCGTCAGTTCGAGTTCCGCCATTGCCTTCTGCCCATGGAGGTGGAGCGACACCGGCGGTTGGGCATGCGCATATTGATAATGCCCAGGGCCCGCAAAACGCCACAGCGAGGCGGCAGCGACGATCAAAAGCGCCAGCCCGATCTCTCCGCTAATGCTCCAGCCCAGCCTGCGCCGGGCAGCTGGGTCTCCCGCAAGTGCCGGAGCGGTGAGCCAAAAGCGGTTGTAGAGCGCCAGCATGCACAAGACTGCGATAAGGCCGATCTTGATGACCAACACACGCGCAAACAGCGACGACCATGCCAGGTCGATGCGGGGTACTTCCATTATCGCAAGCAGCAGTCCTGCCAGCAGCATCAGGACGAAGGGGATGGGGATCAGGTGCGAGAAAAACCGCAGCGACCGCTGATCGTCCGCAGTGCGGCTGAGACCCAGGAGCGGCAGAAGACTGCCAATCCAGAAAAGCATGACGGCAGCGTGCAGGAAGATCGATGTCTGCGCGATGAAGCGAGGCTGCGCCATGGAACTGTGGCCAGTCAGCGTGAAGGAGAGTGAGGCAAGGACCAGCGCAGTGGCCGATGCTATGCGCGCCGATGGCGAAGGGAGGGCTGAGGTCATGACCGCAAGCACAATTGCCACAAGCCTGAGACATTGGGCGATCCCCGTTTGGTCAGAGAAAGACTGGGCGATCGGCTCCAGCCCGGCCCAGACGAGACCCACGCCAATGTCGTCCAGCCCCTGAAGATAAAGCCCCGTCAAGACGAGCAAGATCGCAAGGGTTGGCAGGGCAGGGGACCCGGCGTGCGTCCTTGCCGGATCGAGCCAGCGATTGAAAAATGCGCCGCCGACAATGATGGCGAGAACGACCGTCGAACCGATATCGACAAACCAGATGGCGGCATGCAGTGCCTTCGACGGCACCTCGGAAATATTGCTGGAGTGTGCCGACGGTTTGCCGACATGATAGGCGATGGATCCGCCGATCGGATGTCCATCCTCCGATACCACCCTGTAGCTGACGATCATTGTGCCGTTTGCGAGGGAAGCGGGAAGGGACGCTTCGATTTCGGTACCCCTAGAACTCGCTGAAATCTCTCTGGCTGCTCCGTCGGCGGTGATCATGCTAAAGCGAATGACCCTGACGGTTTCGTTGAAGCGCAGCAGGACTTTCTCCGGTGCGACGGGGAGAATATCGTTATTTGCGGGCGAAGATGCGATAAGGACGGCGTGGGCGTCGGCTCCCGCCGCCATGATCAGAATCAGCCCTGCGACACGCGCGAGAAGGCAAAAGGCCGCCCAGAGGGAAAAATTCCGCGCCATGGGCGACCATCTCCCAATCCGTCTCAGGAATGAGGCGGCGCCACGACGTCGAAAAACGGCGCCGGGGTCTCATAGTCATCAGAGGTCTTGCCGGCAGCAGGAATGTCGATCCAGCGCTCGACGGCGCCTTCGGCGCATTCCTGGACGACGGGAACGTATATGCGTGTGGCCGCAGTCAGTTCCTTCGCGACGGTGGCGCGAAACACGAATTCATCATATTCGTCGTCGACAAGCGAGCCGCCTTGCCACACGATCTCGGTGAGGCCTTCCTTGACCTGTTTGCCATAGAGATCGTAGCTCTTTTCGTAGGTTCCGAGGATTTTTTGCAGCGTCCAGCCCGCCTTCGGCATCGGCTTGGCAGACAGCAATCCTTCAGGGATTTTCACCCGGATCCTGATGGTTGCCTTGCCTTCGCAGCCATGCCCCACGCGCAGCACCGCTTTGTAGGCCTTCCCGGATACCGCCTCGGTCTGCTCAAGGGTGATGTGGGCTTGCGCCGATCCGGCAACGCAAAAAATGCCTGCCACGGCGAGCGCAAAGTGTTTGATCATGAGATGTCTCCTGGTCCGCAGGTGGGGCGCATGGCGCCGCCACCTGTGAGGGCCTGCTTTATTGCGTGACCTGCGCGACCTGCGCGAGATCGGCATCAAGGCGCTTGCGCACCATGTTCGGAAGCTTGGCGGTCTTGATGACTTCGAGGTTGGCAGGGTTGTCGCCGACCTGGATCAGCGCCACCATGCCCATGCCTGCGTGCGGCGTGCACTTGATGACATAGGCGCCGGGGACGTCGAATTTGGCCTGGTATTGCTCGCTCGGCTTGGATTTGAACTCCGCAGCCCCATCCGGAATAAGGCCCTTGTAGGTCTCGGCATTGTGGCTCTTGTCGGTGGGCACGAAGGTAACGGTGTCGCCGGGCGCGATCTTGACGAACCCCGGCTCGAAGACCATCACGCCGTCAGCGCCCTTGTTGAGCATCTGGATCTGATGGTCGGCGGCCATGAGCGGCGCTGCCGATGCCATTAGAGCCGCCGCGGCAGCGATCAGTCCAAATTTCAGACGCATTGCATTTCTCCTATCGTTCGCGGCCGATCCTGGCCTCGGCTGTGGTTCTAGGACATGCACGCGTATCACTCTTTGATGCCCGTCAAATTGGCGGCGCCAATTCAGATGACCGGCGGTTCGCCCGGTCTGGTTTTCAAGACACGCAGCCAAACCGGCGGGCGGCCGGCAATCACGTTGATGACGGCATTGACCCGTGGGCCGATCATGACGTCTTACAAACTGTTGGCGGCTAGCTGGTCGAGGCCGAAGCATGGCGCTCGCAATAGGTGGCCAGCAATGCAACCAGCTGGTTGACGAGGCCGTTAGTCCGATTCCAGGATGGCGGCGACCTCAAATGGGCGCGCAGTCGCGCCTCTAATAGATATCTATCCGCCCGGCGAGCTTGTCGGGTCCATCGGTGCCTCCGACCCCGTCATCGGCAGAATTCATCGCGGCATTCTTCTGTGGCCGGCGGCCTCAGGAGAAGCCGTGGATGCACGTTCGCGTGCGCGAAACCTTCAAGAAAGATTCCGGCGGACAATCGGATTGCTGGATTTTTGAGAAGGTCCACGCCCGCCCGCCTTACCGGGCGTCGATCAGCTCTCGCACTTTCAGGGCAAGTTCGCGTGCCGTGTAGGGCTTTCGAAGCCATTGCGCGCCGGCGGTGACCTCGTTTGCCGCCAGAGCCGGCTCCGAATAGCCTGATGTGAACAGCACAGCGAGGTCGGGCCGTTCGGCGCGCGCCGCCCTTGCCAGCTCGTCGCCGGTCATGCCTCCGGGCATGACGATGTCGGTGAACAAAAGCGCGACGTCGGGCTGGTTCTTGAGCAGGTCAAGTGCGCGTCGGCCATTGTCGGCCTCAATCACCGCATATCCCATACCGGCGAGCCTGGCGACCGCAACCCTGCGGACGCGCGCGTCGTCCTCGACGACAAGAACGCGTTCATCGCCACCTGGTAATGCGGCCTCGACCTTGTCACCGACAGTCGCTTCGTCCCGTGCGCTGGCACTTGAAAGAGCGGGCAGGTAGACGCGGATCGTCGAGCCGCGACCGACCTCGCTGTAAATCTGCAGGTGGCCGCCCGATTGCTTGACGAAGCCGTAGACCATGCTCAGACCCAATCCGGTTCCAGACCCGACTTCCTTGGTGGTGAAGAAGGGCTCGATCGCGCGCTTCTTGACCTCCTCGGTCATGCCGTCGCCGGTATCGCTCATCGAAACGAGGACAAAGTTTCCGCTGCGGACTTCCGGATACATTTTTGCGTAGTCGGCATCGAGCTGCACACGGGAGACCTCTGTGGTCAAAGTGCCGCCCCTGGGCATGGCGTCGCGCGCGTTCAGAGCGATGTTGAGGATTGCGTTCTGCAGTTGCGAACTGTCGACCAGCACGTTGAAATCGGACCCAGAAAGGACGGTCGACAATCGAATGTTTTCCCCGAGCGTCCTTCGTAGCAAGTCCGAAAAGCCAGTGACGAGCTGGCCGAGATCGGCCTGCTTCGGGTTCAACGGCTGGCGTCTTCCGAAGGCCAGCAGCTGTCCGGTAAGCTTTGCGCCGTCGGCTGCGGCATCTTGGGCCTCCTGCAGCATGTCGCGCAGCGGGCCTGCCGGGAGCTTGTCCTCGATCATCTCCAGATTGCCGCTGATCACGGTAAGCAGGTTGTTGAAGTCGTGCGCCAGCCCGCCGGTCAACTGACCCACGGCTTCCATCTTCTGGGCCTGGCGAAGATCCTCCTCGATCTTGAACCTGCTTGTCAGATCGCGAACGAAGCCGGTGAAGATGCGTTCGCCGTCTGCCGTCGCCTCGCCGACATGAAGCTCGATCGGAAACTGGGTGCCATCGGCGCGCTGGCCCGTCACGACGCGACCATAACCGATGATCCGCTTCTCGCCCGTCTGCATGTAGTGGTCGAGATATCCGTCATGGGCAGCGCGATAGGGTTCAGGCATGAGCTTCCTGACGTTCTGGCCACAGATCTCTTCGGAGGTGAAGCCGAAAAGCGTCTCGGCCGCCTTGCTGAATGACATGACATTGCCGCCCTGGTCGATGACGATCATGGCGTCAGGCACAGTGTCGAGGATCGAGGATAGATGGGCCTCGCGCGCCCGCACGGCCTCTTCTGCCTTGCGCAGGGCGCTGACGTCGCTGTTTGCCTCGATGACGACGGGATCGCCATCGGGAAGGTTGACGAGCACGCAGCGGGTTGCCACGTGCATGTCGTGACCGTTCTTGTGACGATGAACGACCTCGCCCTGCCAGAAGCCCCGTGTCGTCAAATGCGCGCGTATGGCGTCCATCGGTTCAGGGAAGCGGGTATCGAGCAAACCGTAGACGGTCTCGCCGACGGCCTCTTCGCGGGTCCAGCCGTACATATTCTCGCTGCCGATCGACCAATGAGTGATCGTGCCCTCGAGCCGGTGGACGATGATATCAGCCCCGTCGAGAACATGCACGAGCGCGTCCAGTTCCTGGGGCGATGCGGTGCGCGGCGAGATCAGACGATGGGGCATAAACGTTCGTTCCGCAATCAGTGGACGCTACCCCTATGGCAGGTTCTATCCGAAAAATCATCCACATTGCCCGATAACTGCGCGAGGCGGGCAAGATTGACGATACGCAGATTATGCCGACCGTCCGGAGTGACGATTTTCCTCTGGGCGAGCTTGCTGATCGAGCGGGAAACGGTCTCGATGGTCAGGCCGAGATAATCGGCGATGTCCTGTCGGCTCATCGGCACCTCGAGCAGCCCCTGGTGGAGTGATTCGCCGTGACGGGTCGCAAGCTTCATGAGAAAGGTACAGAGGCGCTCCTCGGCATTTTTCCTGGATAGCAGCACAAGTTGATCGTGGGCCGACGCGGTCTCCCTGCAGAGCAGATTGATATAGGCCGGCCGCAGAATCTCCGAGCGCTCAACTTCCTCGTGGAACTGCTTGCGCGAGAGACGGCGGATCTTGCAATCCGTCACTGCTTCGGCGGTAAATAAGAAGTCGCCTTGCAGGAAGGAGCCGACAACGTCACCGGCGAAGTGGAAGGCGGTGATGACCCGGCGTCCATCGCCGATGATGCGGTGGAGACGCACGACGCCCTCGGTGATCTGGAACAGATGCCGTGCGGCATCCCCCTCCCAGCAGATCGCCTTTCCTGCCTCGATCGTTTCGGTCGCCGACATCTGGAAAAGCGCCGACAGGCAGTTGCCCTGAACTGCCTTTGCGCCAAGATCGACGTTCTCGAATGCCTGGTGGCCTTGCATCAACATCCCGATAATCCCCGTGCCCTGATTGACTATGAGGCCAATAGAAAGGTGTTCAGTCACAGCGGAATGAGCGGACGGTGCCAAAGGGTAAGACTCTGTAACAGTCTGTAACAACGGACAAAGCCACGCCTTCGTTGACCTGGATCAAGGAGCGGTTGTGGGGGTCGTGACAGTCGTTCCTCAACGTACGAGAAAGGCGACCGCCCTGTGGTCGTCTGCGCACTGGGGACGTCATCATGAACTATACTGCGGAAACCATGGTGGTCGCCGTGGGAGCATTCCTGGCACTGCTTGGCGCTGCTTTCGCCCACGACCATCTATTTTCAATCCACATGGGGATATTGAGCTTCTGCCTTTTCGCGGGAACGTTGCTTCTCGTGAGAAAGGTGGATTTCTCTCCGGCGGGCCGGTTACCGAAAGCCGATCTGACCGGCTATTTCGACGAGGTGATCCGCTACGGCCTGATCGCTACCGTGTTCTGGGGCGTCGTCGGCTTCCTCGTGGGCGTTGTGATTGCGGCCCAATTGGCATTCCCGGATCTCAACCTCGCCCCCTATCTGAATTTCGGCAGGCTTCGGCCCGTCCATACCTCGGCGGTGATCTTCGCCTTTGGCGGTAATGCGCTGATCATGACGTCGTTCTACGTCGTCCAGCGCACCTGTCATGCGCGCCTGTTCGGCGGCAGCCTCGCCTGGTTCGTCTTCTGGGGCTACCAGCTCTTCATCGTCATGGCCGCGACCGGCTATGTCCTCGGCATCAACCAGGCGCGCGAATATGCCGAGCCTGAATGGTATGTCGACCTCTGGCTGACGATCGTCTGGGTTGCCTACTTGCTCGTCTTTCTCGGCACCATCCTGAAGCGCAAGGAGCCACATATCTATGTGGCGAACTGGTTCTATCTCGGCTTCATCGTGACGATCGCGATGCTGCACGTCGTCAACAATCTCGCAGTGCCGGTCTCTTTCCTCGGCTCGAAGAGCTACTCGCTGTTTTCGGGCGTTCAGGACGCCCTGACGCAGTGGTGGTACGGCCATAACGCCGTCGGCTTCTTCCTGACCGCCGGCTTCCTCGGGATGATGTATTATTTCGTGCCCAAGCAGGCCAACCGCCCGGTCTATTCCTACCGGCTGTCGATCATCCACTTCTGGGCACTGATCTTCATGTATATCTGGGCCGGACCCCATCACCTGCACTATACCGCGCTCCCCGACTGGGCGCAGACCCTCGGCATGGTCTTTTCTATCATGCTCTGGATGCCCTCCTGGGGCGGTATGATCAACGGCCTGATGACGCTGTCTGGCGCGTGGGACAAGATCCGCACCGATCCCATCATTCGCATGATGATCGTTGCGATTGCCTTTTACGGGATGTCGACCTTCGAAGGGCCGATGATGTCGGTCAAGACCGTGAACTCGCTCAGCCACTACACCGAATGGACCATTGGTCACGTGCATTCGGGTGCGCTCGGCTGGGTCGGCATGATCACCTTCGGTGCGATCTACTATATGACGCCGAAGCTTTGGGGTCGCGAACGCCTCTACAGCCTGCGCATGGTCAACTGGCACTTCTGGCTCGCAACGCTCGGCATCGTCGTCTATGCGGCGGTCCTGTGGGTCGCCGGTATCCAGCAAGGCCTAATGTGGCGCGAATATAATTCCCAAGGCTTCCTCGTTTACTCCTTCGCCGAAACCGTGGCTGCGATGTTCCCCTATTACGTGCTGCGCACGCTAGGCGGTGGTCTCTACCTGGCCGGCGGCCTGGTGATGGCCTGGAACGTTTTCATGACCATCCGCGGCCATCTGCGCGACGAAGCCGAAATTCCTTCTGCCTATGTGCCGCAGGCACAGGCTGCCGAGTGAGGTGACACATGGCATCAATCCTGGACAAACATCAGATCCTCGAGAAAAACGCGACCCTTCTTCTGGTCGGCTCGCTGCTCGTGGTCAGCATCGGCGGTATCGTCGAAATCGCTCCGCTCTTCTACCTGCAGAACACGATCGAGAAGGTGGAGGGAATGCGTCCCTATACGCCGCTCGAGCTGGCAGGTCGCAACATCTACATCCGCGAGGGTTGCTATCTCTGCCATAGCCAGATGATCAGGCCGTTCCGAGACGAGGTGGAGCGCTACGGCCATTATTCGCTGGCCGCTGAATCCATGTACGACCATCCCTTTCAATGGGGCTCGAAACGCACTGGTCCGGACCTGGCGCGCGTGGGCGCGCGCTACTCCAACGAGTGGCATGTTCAGCACCTGTCGAACCCGCGAGCCGTGGTGCCGGAATCGATCATGCCGAGCTACGCCTTCCTCAGGGAGCAGGAGGTCACCGTCAAGGACGTCGGCATGGACCTCAAGGCGAATGTGGATGTCGGCGTGCCCTATAGCGACGACATGATCGCCAATGCGGAGGTGGACATGAAGGCGCAGGCCGACCCGAATGCCGATACGACAGCACTGCTCGAGCGGTACCCCAAGGCCAAGGTCGGCGATTTCGACGGCGATCCTTCCAAGCTCACCGAGATGGACGCCCTGGTGGCCTATCTGCAGATGCTTGGCACGCTTGTCGACTTCTCGACCTATGACGACGCCACCGGCTACCGATGAGGTGAAACATGGAAACCTACACCGCAATGCGGCACTTCGCCGACAGCTGGGGCCTCCTGGCAATGACGGCCTTCTTCATCGGAGCAGTGATTTTTACGCTCCGTCCCGGCGGCAAGCAGGCCGCCAAGGATGCCGCCAACATTCCTCTGAAGGACGATTGAGATGTCGGACAAACATATCGATGAAATCAGCGGCGTGGAGACGACCGGCCATGAATGGGACGGCATCCGTGAACTGAACAATCCGATGCCCCGGTGGTGGGTATGGACCTTCTATGCGACGATCCTGTGGGCCATCGGGTATGCCATCGCCTATCCGGCCATACCGATGATCACATCGGCCACGAAAGGCTATTTCGGTTTTTCCAGCCGCGCCGAACTGCAGCAGGACCTCGATCTGGCCAAGGTGTCGCAGACGAGGTTCCACGACATGATCGCCGCCAAGACCGTGCAGGAAATCGACGCCGATCCGGCCCTTCGCGAATTCGCGATCGCCGGCGGCGCGTCTGCCTTCAAGGTCAACTGCGCCCCGTGCCACGGTTCGGGTGCAAGTGGCGGGCCGGGTTTTCCCAATCTCAACGACGACGACTGGCTCTGGGGCGGCGACCTTGATTCCATACAGACGACAATCGCCCACGGCATCCGTTTCGACGGCGACCCAGAGGCACATGCTTCCGAAATGCCGGCCTTCGCCGACATGCTCGACAAGGATCAGATCCGGCAGGTCGCCGCCTATGTCTGGAGCCTGACGAACAAGCCATCGGACGAAGCCCTCGTGGAACCCGGCAAGCAGCTGTTCATCGACAATTGCGCGGCTTGTCACGGCGAGGATGCCAAGGGCAAGCCGGATATGGGCGCGCCTGATCTTGCCGATGCCATCTGGCTGAAGGGCAGGGGCGAGGACGCCATCGCTCGCCAGGTCGCGGCTCCGAAGCATGGTGTCATGCCGGCCTGGTCCGCGCGCCTCGGGGACACGACCGTCAAGGAACTCACCGTGTTCGTCCACTCGCTCGGCGGCGGCCTATGAGGAGCCGGCATGATGACGAACCATGACCATAACGCACTCCTTGCACTTTATGGCACCCCGCGCGCGGTGATCCGTTCGCGTGTGTCGATGCGTGCAAAGTCCGCCCCGCCGGCCTGTGAGCAGGAGGATCCCGCAAGGATCGGCAGTTCGATCGTAAGCTTGATCTGCCTCAAAGATCACAACCCGACGAGCCGCTAGATCTGCAAACGAGGACGTCCCAGCGGCTTCTCCCCGTTGTCCTCCAGGGCCGCGTCCATCTCTCCGGACGCGGCCCTTTCTCCTTGATCGAGCGCAAAGAACGATCGGACGCAACCGCCTATGTCTGGCGGTCGCCCGGCTCTCTCAGGGCTGCATCTCCTGCCCGCCTGCCTTCTCCGTGCAAACCACGTTCTTGATATGAATCAAGGATCGTCAGCTGGAAACGGAGGAGAAGGGCAGTCGCAAATCGGAACAGGCCCATGAACCTCTACACAGCACCCGATCCAAAGTCAGTGGAACGTGTCAACGCGGAGCCGGTCAACGCCCGCCGCAACCGCCAGCCACTTTACGCAGCGCGCAAGAAGGTCTTCCCCAAGCGGGTCGAAGGACGCTTTCGCCGATTCAAATGGATCGTGATGCTGATCACGCTTGCGATCTATTATCTTGCCCCTTGGATCCGCTGGGACCGCGGACCCTACGCGCCCGACCAGGCGATCCTGATCGACCTTTCGTCGCGCCGTTTCTTTTTCTTCTTCATCGAGATCTGGCCGCAGGAATTCTATTATGTCGCCGGCTTGCTGGTCATGGCCGGCTTCGGGCTGTTTCTGGTTACCTCGGCTGTCGGCCGCGCATGGTGCGGTTATGCCTGTCCACAGACGGTCTGGGTCGACCTCTTTCTCGTCGTCGAGCGCGCCATCGAAGGTGACCGCAATGCCAGAATGAAGCTCGACGCCGGGCCGTGGACGCTCGGCAAGCTCCGCAAGCGCCTGTTCAAGCACGCGATCTGGCTTGTTATCGGCGTCCTCACCGGCGGTGCCTGGATCTTCTACTTCGCTGACACGCCGACGCTCGTCAAAGAGCTCTTCACCGGTCAGGCTCCTGCCGTCGCCTACGCCACAGTGGCCGTTCTGACGTCGACGACCTACGTCTTCGGCGGGCTGCTGCGCGAACAGGTCTGTACCTATATGTGCCCCTGGCCGCGTATACAGGGCGCCATGCTCGACGAGAATTCGCTGGTCGTGACTTATAACGACTGGCGTGGCGAACAGCGCTCGCGCCATGCCAAGAAGACGCAAGCGGGGGGGCAGGCCGTCGGCGACTGCGTCGACTGCAATGCCTGCGTTGCGGTCTGTCCGATGGGCATCGATATCCGCGATGGACAGCAGATGGAGTGCATCACCTGCGCGCTCTGCATCGACGCCTGCGACAATGTCATGGACAAGCTGGGCAAACCGCGCGGCCTGATCGCCTATGCGACGCTCAGCGAATATGCGAGCAATATGAATATCGCCACCGATGCCGGCCGGACACCGGTCCAGCCGGCGCGCGTCAGAAATCCGGACGGTTCGTTTATCGACGGCATTCGCCATTTCAACTGGCGCATCATCTTCCGGCCACGCGTCGTCTTTTACGCGAGCGTCTGGACCTGCATCGGCATTGCCATGCTCGTGCACCTGTCGATGCGCGAACGGCTGGAGCTCAATGTCGTCCATGACCGCAATCCTCAATATGTACTGGAAAGCGATGGATCGATCCGCAACGGGTACACGCTGCGTGTCCTCAACATGGTTCCCAAGCCGCGCACGATCGAACTGACCCTGTCGGGCATCGATGATGCGGCGATGCGGATTCCCGAGCTCGGCAAGGAGGAGGGACGTCGGTTCACCATCGACGCCGCGCCCGACGCCGTCACGACGGTCAAGGTCTTCGTCACCCGCAAGCCGACGAGCAGCGCCGTCAGCGAATTCCTCTTTTCGATCGAAGACGCCGATCATGCCGACCGAGCGACCTATCGGGCCGCGTTCAACGCCCCAGGAGATGTCAGATGAGCACCCGCACCCCAGGATTTACCGGCACGCACATGCTGCTGACGACATGTGCCTTCTTCGCCGTTATCATCGCCGTCAACTTTACGATGGCCTGGTACGCCTCGTCGAGCTGGAGCGGCCTCGTGGTCGAAAACACCTATGTCGCCAGCCAGGAGTTCAACCAGAAGGCAGCAGCCATGAAGGCGATGGCTGCCTCGGGGATTACCGGCAGGCTTTCGCTGAAGGGCGGTGAAATCCACTACGACATCGGCAACAGGGACGGCTCGCCGGCTGATATCGATGAGGTCGTGGCCAACTTCAAACGGCCGGTCGGCGACCACGAAGATTTTCGCGTTGCCATGACCAAACTCTCTGAAGGTCGGTTCGAGGCGGATCACGCGATCGCCGCCGGGGACTGGATCGTCGAAGTGACCTCGCGCCGCAGCGGCGAAATCGTCATGCACGAAGCCGTTCGCATCGACACCGCGGAGTTCGGCCAATGACCTGCTGTACCATGAATGCGGATGGTGTCCTGGCGATGAGCACGACCTCCTTCAGCGCTGAGGAGATCGGCTTTGCCAGTCACGCGCTCGGCGGCGGGCTTCGTCAGCTCGATCTCAGCGTCCCCGACGTCCATTGCGGCGCCTGCATATCGACCATCGAACGGGCTTTGAAGGCCCTGCCTTATGTGCGACGGGCCAGGGTGAACCTGACGTCCAGGCGCCTGAGCTGCGTCTATGTCGAGGACATGGACGACCGGCCGGTCGATCCCACCGGCATCATTGCCGCGATCAGTGCGACCGGATACAGGGTTCATCTCTTCGAGCGGATGGCGCTAGAAAGCGACAAGACACGCAATCAGCTTCTCCTTGCGGTGGGTGTTGCGGGCTTTGCCGCGGCAAATATCATGCTGCTCTCGGTCTCCGTCTGGTCCGGCGCGGATGCCGCAACACGCGACATGTTCCATTGGATCTCGGCGATGATCGCGGCCCCTGCGCTCATCTATTCAGGCCGGTTTTTCTTTCGGTCGGCCTGGAATGCGTTGAAGCGCGGCCGCACGAACATGGACGTGCCGATTTCACTTGCCGTCACGCTCTCCTATGCCGTTTCGCTCTGGGAGACGATGCATCACGGCGAGCATGCCTGGTTCGACGCCACCGTATCGCTGCTGTTCTTCCTGCTGATCGGCCGGACCCTCGACCATGTGATGCGCGAGAAGGCACGGGCGGCAATCAACGGGCTAGCGCGGCTTGCTCCGCGCGGGGCGCTGGTGGTGGCTGCCGACGGTTCGAGACGTTACGCGGCGGTCGAAGAGATTATCGTCGGCGACGAAATTGCCGTGGCGGCCGGCGACCGCATTCCGGTCGACGGTATCGTCGCCAGCGGCGAGAGTGATCTCGACCTGTCGATCGTGACGGGTGAGAGCAGCCCGGTGGCCGTGAAACCGGGAACGGACGTCCATTCCGGGGCGATGAACCTGACAGGGTCGCTCATCGTGCGTACGACGAAGCTGGCACGCAACTCACTGCTTGCCGAGATCATCGGCCTGATGGAGGCCGCGGAAGGGGGGCGGGCGCGCTACCGGCGGATCGCTGACAGGGCCGCGGCGCTCTATTCGCCAGTCGTGCATCTGCTCGCGCTGGTGTCGTTTCTGAGTTGGGGGATCATAGGCGGAGACTGGAAGCAGGCGATGCTCGTCGGCGTTGCCGTGCTCATCATCACCTGCCCATGCGCTCTGGGGCTGGCCGTCCCGGTCGTGCAGGTCGTTGCAGCCGGCGAACTCTTTCGCAGGGGCGTCATGGTCAAGGACGGTTCGGCGCTCGAGCGGCTCGCGGAGGTCGATGCCGTCGCATTCGACAAGACCGGTACACTGACGCTGGGGCGTCCAAGGCTCGTGCGGACGGAGGCCGATAATATCAGGAGCATCGCGATCGCAGCCGGGCTTGCTCACCATTCCAGGCATCCTCTCTCGCAGTCGCTCGCCCGTCAGGCGGACGCAGCCGAGCAATTCGAACGTGTGGTGGAGGTTGCAGGCGGCGGCCTCGAAGCCTCTCGTGGGGATGTCGTCTATAGGCTCGGAAACGCGTCTTTCGCTTGCGGACAGGCCGATATCGCGACATCAGACAGTCCGCTTTCCGAAGTCGTGCTTTCGGCAAACGGGGTAGCGCTGGCCCGCTTCTTCTTCGATGACACGCTTCGCCCCGGAGCAGTCGAGGCGGTCGCTGATCTGGAATCGGCCGGGTTTCAGACGTTGATTTTTTCGGGGGACCGCCAGTCCGTGGTGGAAAGCACGGCACGCAGCCTCGGCGTCGATCACGCCCGTGGCGCATTGACGCCGAAGCAGAAGGTGGAAGCCTGCGAGGCCTTGCGAGAGAAAGGACGCCGGGTTCTGATGGTCGGTGATGGCATCAACGATGCGCCCGCCCTGGCTGCAGCCCATGTCTCCATGGCGCCATCCAGCGCATCCGACATCGGACGCCAGGCGGCCGACCTCGTGTTCTTTAACGAACGGCTCGATGCGGTGCCCGAAGCGATACGGATCGCCAGGCGTTCGGCCGCGCTCATCCGGCAGAATTTCGCCCTTGCGATCGGCTACAACATCCTTGCCGTGCCGATTGCGATCGCCGGCTTTGCGACGCCGCTGATCGCGGCCGTGGCGATGTCCACCTCCTCCATCATCGTTGTTACCAACGCCCTGCGTCTGAACGCCTTTACAATGCGAAGCGCCCCTCTGCCGGCGATGCCTGAGTTCGCCAGCGACCAGGAGGTCAAGGTCATATGAACATGCTCCTCTATCTGATCCCGATCGCCCTGTTCATGGGCGGCCTCGGACTTGCCGCGTTCCTTTGGTCCTTAAAAAGCGGTCAGTATGATGATCTGGAGGGCGCTTCCTGGCGGGTGCTTGCCGACGATGATTCCGATCCAACCGTCACGTGAGCGCATCAGCCAGGAAAAGATAGATGCTCTTCAACAACGAACGGCTTTTGCAGTCGGACCTATTCGGTGAGCTCAGTGAGGATACTGTAATGCGCCTTACCGTCCTCGCCAGGCGGCGCACATATGTAGCCGGCGAAGAGATTTTTGCTGAAGGGGATCCTGGCATTCATGCGCTCTATGTCGCAAGTGGCGTGGTCAGGTTGACCCGAAGGGAATCGAGCGGGGAAGAGGCGGACGTCTGCGTCTGCGAACCGGGCGATTTCATCGGCGAATATGTCATAGCGCTCGGCGGCAATTATGCGCACGGCGCCTGCGCTGGCGCCTTGAGCGAGCTCATGCTCTTCGAGGCTGCGGCGCTGCGGACACTCGCTGAGAAGTGCCCCCAGTTCCAGCGCAACCTGCTGAAAATATCGGCTCGCCATCTCCTCGAGGCCTTCGATGGCATGGCCGGCGATCGTTTGCACACGGCGGCTCAGCGTGTGGCCAATTTCCTGTTGCGCCAGTGCCCGGAAGCGGCGCTTCAGGCGACATTCCATCTTCCGTACAAGAAGCAGATTCTCGCTGGAAAACTCGGGCTTGGACCGGAGGCCCTGTCACGGGCGTTTGCCGCCCTGACACGATGCGGGGTCGACGTAAAGGGTCGAACGGTGCTTATCGAAAACGTCGCGCTGCTGCGCCAGGCCTGTTAGCGACAATCACGCCGGATCCCAATGGGCAATGTTGTCGTGCTACCGCGATGGGCCCACCAGTCCGGAACGTTCATCACCAGCTTTTTCTTGAAACCACTGCATGCGGCGCCGGGAACGGTGGCGCTGCCCGAGTTCCTGCGGTATCTGATTGGCAAGACGAAACAAGATTAACGAGGACAATGGAACCGGACCGTATTCTGGTGGTCGATGACGACGCACGGATCAGGCAGATGCTGGTGCGTTACTTCGAAGACAATGGATTTAAGGTGAACGCCGTCGCAAACGGTGCGGCGATGCGTTCCGAACTGGCCAGGGGCTCTTACGCGGCAATTTTTCTCGATCTGGTGCTTCCGAACGGCGAAAATGGTCTCGAATTGTTGCGGGAGCTTCGAAGCACATCCGACGTGCCGGTTCTCATGCTGACCGGTCAGGACGATGTCACGGACAAGGTTGTCGGCCTCGAGGTCGGCGCCGATGATTACATTGCCAAGCCATTTCATCTGAGGGAACTCCTGGCTCGTCTGAGGACAATCCTGCGGCGGCGTACATCCTCGGACGGTGCCCGCGCCGCCAATGGAGAAGACGAAACGCTCGCCTTCGAAGGCTGGTCTCTCGATGTGTCGCGCAGGCGGCTGACCTCGCCCCACGGCGAGGACATTGCCTTGACGACGGGCGAGTTCGACATGCTTCTGGTCTTCGTGCGCAATCCCGGGCGGGTGCTTTCGCGCGAGACGCTGATGGATATGACGAGGAACCGCAATCTCGAAGCATTCGATCGCGCAATCGACGCCCAGATCGTCCGCTTGCGCAAGAAGATCGAGGATGATCCGAAGAGCCCGGGCCTCATCCAGTCGGTGCGCGGCGTCGGTTATGTCTTCACCGGCCGACCGGGACGAACATCGAGATAATTGATTCTCGTCAATGTCCGGTCCGCTGCTGGGGTTATGTGTCGAGCCATTATGGCTGTACCAATGACGATCTGGATTCTTTTCGCGGTGATGACGACCGCAGCAACTGCCATCCTGCTTCATCCGCTTTCAACGGGGGGGCGGAAGGCAGCGAGCGTCAAAGCGGATGCCGGCAAGGTCTATCGCGACCAGCTTTTCGAACTTGACGAGGATATCGCCTCCGGACGTATCTCGCCGGGCGAATACGAACTGGCCAAAGCAGAAACGGCGCGCCGGCTCTTCAAGGCCGCGGATGACAACCGGCCGGCGCAGACCGCGCAACGCTCCGACAGATGGCTGAAACATGCCATCGCCGTGTTCTTGCCATTGCTCAGCATCACTCTTTACGTCTCGCTCGGCTCTCCCGATCTTCCCTCCCGTCCGCTGGCCATAAGGCTCGCCGGGCCCGGCGAGGATCTCGCAATCCTCGTGAAGAAGATGGAAGATCACCTGGCCGGTCAGCCTGAGGACGGGCGCGGATGGGACGTCATCGCTCCGGTTTATCTCAAGATGGGCAGGGTCGATGACGCGGCAAAAGCCTATCGTGCGGCGCTTCGCCTCGGCGGAGCCAATGTCTCCCGCATGGAGGGACTGTCGGAAACGCTAATGGCCACGTCAAACGGCCTGGTGACCACAGACGTGCTTGATGAACTCAAGCAAATACTATCTCTGGAGCCGAACAATCCGCGTGCGCGTTTCTACATCGCACTGAGCCTGGAGCAGGCTGGCCGACCCGGCGAGGCGCGGGGTGCCTTCGAGGATCTCGCCAGGCAGTCGCCGGCCGATGCGCCGTGGCTGCCGCTGGTCAACGAACACATCGCCAAAAACGGCGGCACGGCGGTCGCCTCTGCAGGCGAGGCTGCCGCACAGCCTGCCGCACCGGGCGGCCCGACGGCCGAA
>UEIF01000067.1 GCA_900468805.1 Hyphomicrobiales bacterium
TTCTACAGCCAACTGATCGCCCTGCCCCGAAGCCTGTTTTTTGAAGGCCCGCTGGGGGGCGCCCTTCTCGGCGCATGCGGGCGCCGGCTCACTGCACGTGGCAGCTGGTCGACCTTCCAGGCATTTCCAGTTGCGCATCGTCGCCCTTGATCCAGAACAGCACGGTCCCATCGGTATAACGCGCGCCCGAACCGGACAGGCCCTGCGGCAGGCGCAAGCTTTGCCCGTCCGTCGTCAGCAGCACCTCGTTCGGTGCCGTCACGAAGCTTGCGGTGACACCCTTGCCGTCATCGCAGCGATAGATGACGTCCGCCTTGTCCTCGGCAAACGCCGGCGTAAGGCTCATCAAAAGCACCGCACCTGCTGATACACCGCTATTCAGCCTGCTCATACCCGTCTCCCTCGATTGGAAAGTATGCAGCGCCAGCAGCAGATGATGGCCCCGGCTATGCTGACGGAACGAAAACCCCGGAAGGAATTTCCTGAAGACACAGCTTCTATATCGCGACAGCCTCGCCACCGTCAAAGCTCCCATCTGGCCGAAGCTACGGCGCGCTGCGACCTGGCCCGGAGCGCGGGACTGACGGTTATTCTACTGCATCACTGAAGGCGAAAATTGGCACCGGCTGTCGAATTCGCGCCCGCTCGCTCGTCATCTTGCCAGAGGGCTCAAGGAGAACACCAATGACGATTTCCATTACCGCCTTTGAACGCACGCCGCCCTTGCCATGTTTTTGCCACCACCCTGACATGCATTCTTTACAAAAAACGCCTACCATAGGTTCGGAGACGGAGGACAGGTTATGAATGAGATGACCGCATCTGATATGCTGAGGGACCCGCTGATCCGCCAGGTGCTGCGCGCCGACAGGATCAGCCTTGCCTCCTTTGCTACGCTGCTGGATACCGCCAGCCGCCGGCAGGCGGGCCGCGCCGCCGAAAGCGCTCCTGCGCGGCCAGCGGCTCCGGAGGCCTGTGGCGGTGAGGCTCTGTGCTCCCTTTGATGTCCTGACATGCGACAAGTGTGCGTACTTTGGGCGCGCCTTAGCCAGGCGGGCCTTTTCTCGCCCTGCCCTCTGCCCTAGACCATCGCGATGAAAGGCCTGTTATCCTCGCCTGCAAGATCACCCGGCGTACTGCCGACAAGATCGCCCAGCATGGTCACCGCCAGATCGGGCGCGACATGGTGCGGCATGTGGCCGACGCCATCGAGCAGTTCGACGCGGACGGCCGGATGCCTCTCATGGAGCCAGTCGAGATGCCAGACGGGATCGATGATCCGGTCTTCGCGCCCGAAGAGAACGGAGACCGGCAGATCGGCCGGCAGTCTTCCGAGCGGCTGCATGTCGCCGTTGAAGGCCCAGAGCTCCTCGGCCATGGTGGCGATCGAGGCGGCATTGACCACGTGCATGGGCGGCAGGGTGAAAAGCTCTGCTGCGACGGGATTGGGATAGGACGAGGCGCGCAAGCCGCGCTCAAGGAAATAGGACGACCAGCGGGCAATCACATGCTGGCGGATGACGGGGCCGACGAAGGGCGCCACGGCGCTGCGCAGCACGATGAACGGCTTGAAGGGAACGGGCCGGCAGCAGGGCGAGATGAGAAACAGGCCCTTTACGAGATCCGGCCGGCGGAAGGCCAGATGCAGTGCTGCCGCACAACCGATCGAATGGGCCGACAGCACCACCTTCTCGAGATCCAGCGCATCGAGGAAACGCTCCAGCCAGAAAGACTGGCCAAGCGGGCCGCGCTCACCGGCGGGCAGTGCCGGGCTGAAACCATAACCCGGCCTGTCGGGCGCGATCATGTGAAGACCGCTGCCCGCAAACGGCATCATCACTTCCGCGGCAATACTGCCACAGCCATGCAACAGCACGACCGGATTTTCACCTGTGCTTCCACTTTCGAGCATGTGGATCTGCTCGCGACCGGTCTCGATGATTTTGCCAAGCTGTGGGAAGACGGCCGGCGGAGGGAGAGGCTGCACGTGGATCATGTCGGCGAAACGCAAATGCCGGCAAAACGTTCCCCCCCGCCCCTGAAAAACAGACCGCTTTCAGGAGGTTAGAGCACCGGGCAGCAGCCGTCAGTCGTTGACGGTCACCGCATCGGCTGTACCGAGATAGGCCGCGAGCTTGGCCCGCTCATGCCAACCGGGATCGGAATTCCTGCCCATCAGCTCCGCCGGGACCTTCCAGCCCGGATCGACGCCTTTCATGTCAGGAAGTTCATGCGCGATGCCCTTGTGGCAATCGATGCAGGTCGCCTTGCCCGGCAGCAGGTATCGCGTGTGGATTTCGGCGGCGCGCACGGTCTGTTTCGTCAGGTCCATGGCGCCCATCGAGTGGCAGTTGCGGCATTCCAGGCTGTCATTGGCCTTCAGCCGCGCCCATTCGTGCTG
The DNA here is from genome assembly GCA_900468805.1 of Hyphomicrobiales bacterium. Lineage (GTDB taxonomy): Bacteria > Pseudomonadota > Alphaproteobacteria > Rhizobiales > Rhizobiaceae > Rhizobium. The sequence goes on from UEIF01000067.1 coordinate 2,402, forward strand.
GGCGAGCTCCAGCCGCTTGTCGAGGAACTTCTCGCGCGTGTTGATCGTCCCGAATATCTTGCCCCAGACTTCCTTCGACGCCTGCATCTTGCGCGCGATCTTGTCGGTCCATTTGTGCGGCACATGGCAGTCCGGACACGTGGCGCGAACGCCCGAACGGTTGGAGAAGTGAACCGTGCGGCTCAACTCCTCATAGACGTTCGTTTTCATTTCATGACAGCCGGTGCAGAAGGCCTCGGTGTTGGTCACTTCGAGCGCGGTGTTGAACGCGCCCCAGAACATGACGCCGCCGACGAAGCCGCCAAGCGTCAGGAAACCCAGGCTGAGTGTCACGGCCGGCGTGCTCACCAAACGCCAGCACCACAGGATTATCGCCTTTATCCAGCCGATCATTGCTCGCTTCCCGCAGGCTTGAAGCCCAGCTCGCTCATGTCCTTGAAGGTATTCGGCACCAGCGGCTTCGCATCCGCCTGCGGCACGTGGCAGGCGGTGCAGAAATATCGCCGGGGCGAAACGTCGGCCAGCATCTGCCCTTCGCGGGTCATGAAGTGCGTAACACTGATCATCGGCGCGCCGGAGCCTTCCGTCAGCTCGCGCCGATGGCAGGAAAGGCAGCGATTGGCGTTCACGGTCAGCTGGTAGCCCTCGATCGAATGCGGGATGATCGGAGGCTGGTCCGGATAATTCCGCATCTTCCTGATGTCATCGACGACCCATTTGGGAACCGGTTTCGCCTCCTTGCTCTCCATCGGGTTCTCGTTGCCCGACAATGAGGGCACCATCTGCGCCAGGGTGACGGTGCCCGTGAGCATGAGAAAGGCGACGGCCGCGATCGCCCAGGCGCGCCTCGAGATCAGGCGACGGGAAGAAGCTTGACTGCGCATTTTTTGAAATCCGCTTGCTTGGAGATGGGGTCGGTGGCGTCGAGCGTGACCTTGTTGATCAGCTGGCTGGCGTCGAACCACGGGACGAAGATCACGCCATGCGGCATTCGATTGCGCCCGCGAATTTCCACGCGGCTGATGATCTCGCCGCGCCGCGACTGGATGCGCACCTCCGCCCCCTGATTGAAGCCCAGCTTCCTGGCGTCGTCTCCGTTCATGAAACAGCGTGCGCCGGGAAACGCCCTGTAGAGCTCGGGAACACGCATCGTCATCGAGCCCGAATGCCAATGTTCGAGAACGCGGCCCGTCACGAGCCAGAAATTGAACTCCTCATCGGGCGACTCGGCCGGCGGTTCGTAGGGCACCGCCAGGATGACCGCGCGGCCGTCCTTCTGCCCGTAGAACTTCAGCCCCTCGCCCGGCTTGACGTAGGGGTCGTAGCCTTCACGGTAGCGCCACCGCGTCTCCTTGCCGTCGACGACGGGCCAGCGCATGCCGCGAACCTGATGATACATGTCGTAGGGCGCGAGATCGTGTCCATGCCCGCGGCCGAACTCGGCATATTCCTCAAACAGCCCCTTCTGGATGTAAAAGCCAAAGGCCTTGGCCTCCCGGTTCTCGTATTCGGGCGACACTTCCGACAGGGGAAATTCGTCCACCTTTCCGTTCTGGTAGAGCACCTGGTAGAGCGTCTTCCCCTTGTATTCCGGGTTCTTGTCGAGGATCTCGGCGGGCCAGACCTCGTCGGTGGTGAAGCGCTTGGAGAATTCCACCAGTTGCCAGAGGTCGGAGCGGGCCTCGCCCGGCGCATTGACCAGCTGGTGCCAGACATGCGTGCGCCGTTCGGCATTGCCGTAGGCGCCCTCCTTCTCCACCCACATGGCCGCCGGCAGCACCAGATCGGCGCTCATGGCGGTCACTGTCGGATAGGCGTCCGAGACGACGATGAAATTGTCCGGATTGCGGTATCCCTTATAGGTCTCGTTGCTGGTGTTCGGAGCGGCCTGGATGTTGTTGTTGACCTGCACCCAGTAGAAATTCAGCTTCCCGTCATGCAGCATGCGGTCCTGCTCGACGGCGTGATAACCGGGCTTGCCCGGCAGCAGCCCGTCCGGCAGCTTCCATATTTCCTCGGCGTGCTTGCGATGCTCCGGATTGGTCACGACCATGTCGGCCGGCAGCCGGTGGGCGAAAGTGCCGACCTCGCGGGCCGTACCGCAGGCGGACGGCTGGCCCGTCAGCGAAAACGGGCTGTTTCCCGGCTCGGAAATCTTGCCGGTCAGCAGATGCAGGTTATAGACCATCTGGTTGGCCCACACGCCGCGCACATGCTGGTTGAAGCCCATCGTCCACAGCGACATGACCTTGGTCTTGGGATCGGCGTAGAGTTCCGCGAGCTGTTCCAGGAAGGCGCTATCGACGCCCGAAAGTTCGACCGCCTTCTCGAGCGTATATTCGGAGACCATCTCCTTGAAGGCCTCGAAGTCGATCGGGTCCATCTTGGCGGCGTCGGCGACACCCTTGGCCTTCAATTCGAGCGGGTTGTCGGGACGCAAGCCGTAGCCGATGTCGGTCGTCCCCTTCATGAACTTCGTATGCTTGTCGACGAAATCCTGGTTGACGCGGCCGGTCTTGATGATGTGGTTGGCGATGTAGTTCAGGATCGCGAGATCCGAACCCGGCTTGAAGATCAGCGGTATGTCGGCAAGGTCCATGCTGCGATGCGTGAAGGTGGAGAGCACCGCGACCTTCACATGCTCATGCCCGAGCCGCCTGTCGGCGACGCGCGTCCAGAGGATCGGATGCATCTCGGCCATGTTCGAACCCCAGAGCACGAAGGCGTCGGCGTTCTCGAAATCGTCGTAGCATCCCATCGGCTCGTCCATGCCGAAGGTGCGCATGAAAGCCACCGCCGCGGAAGCCATGCAGTGGCGCGCGTTGGGATCGAGGTTGTTGGAGCCGAAGCCCGCCCGCATCAGCTTTGTCGCGGCGTATCCTTCGAAGATCGTCCATTGGCCGGAGCCGAACATGCCGAGCGCCGTCGGCCCCTTTTCCTTGAGCACGCGCTTGGCCTGCGCCGCCATCACGTCGAAGGCCTCTTCCCAGGTGACGGGTTCGAACTCGCCGTCCTTGGCGTAGACACCGTCCCGCTTGCGCAGGAGCGGGCTCGTCAGCCTGTCCTTGCCGTACATGATCTTGGAGAGGAAGTAGCCCTTGACGCAGTTGAGGCCGCGATTGACCTCCGCCTCCATGTCGCCATGGGTCGCGACGACCTGGTTCTCCTTCACGCCGACCATGACGCCGCAGCCGGTGCCGCAGAAGCGGCATGGCGCCTTGGACCATTTTATCTCCAGCGCCTCCACCCCGCCCGGCACCGACTGCGCCGCAGCGGGTGCAGCAAGGCCTGCGGTCGCAGCGGCGATTGCCGCAGCCTGCGCCTTAAGGAGATCACGCCGCGTGAGTTCGGTCGTCATCGATTGTCTCCTTCATTTCCAATGCCTGTTCAAAAACCAATGCCTGTTCGAAAACCATGTGGGCGGCGAGCACGCCGTCCATCCCCGAGATGCCGATGAGCGTTTCCCCGAGCACGCCGGAATGCGGCCCCTCGATCACCACGACGATCTTGCCCGCTCCCGTTGCGTGAACCTCGACCCCGTCGATGACCGCGAGACGCGCTGCGACATCTTCGGTCAGTTCCGGGCGGGTGATGACGACGGCACTGGAGACGTGATGACGGCTCTCAGACATGAGCGACCTCCTGACGGCGGGGCTTTATGGTGATGGAATCGGCCGGACAAACCGCAATGCAGGCGCCGCATCCCGTGCATGCCTCCGCATCGAGTTCGGGAACGAACGGCCCGCCGAGCCGCGGCCGAAACCGGATCGCACCGGCCGGACAGCTGTCGCGGCAGGCCTGACAGTCGACGTAATTATTGGCCAGGCACCCATCGCCAATTGCCGCATAATGGGCAAAGCCGCCTGCAGAACCGGCCGGAAAGACATTCTCGGGACATCGTTCCGCGCACTTGCCGCAAAAGGTGCATTCACCGTGCCTGAAGTCCACGACCGGAACGCCCGAACGGATCGAAATGATCTTCGTCGGACAGGCATCGACGCAGGCACCGCAGCCCGAACAGTTTTGAACCGATGTCTCAGTGGCTCCGGGAGGAAGTATCCTCCCGGGAGGGAAGATCCTACCTTGATCTTCAGATGACCTTCCGGTGAGAAAACAACGTCGGGTGCGAGCTGGGAGAACCATGGAGATCCTCACTCTGCCGAGCCCGGAGGCGCGGCCTTCACGTCATGCGGTCCCGGCGGCCCGTAAACGATCTGGTACATCCAGACCATGAAGCCATAACCGCCGACGACCCCGACAGCGACCACAGGCCAGATCCCGAAAGCGAGCACGGCGAACGTCAACAGCTCGCGCCTGCGTTTCTTCCTGAACTCTCCGACAGAATCCGTGATTTGAGCCACAACGCCTCCCCAGAGTTGCCGACGCAACTGGTATAACCCTTTTAGCGTGTTCGGCCAATCTCCATCTGCTATCGCGACTCTCGCAAGCGCTTCACGAGCAGGAGAATCGGCTATGCGGGAAGATGTATCGCAGGCTCGTCCGGCAGTCCTTGACAGAGATCAAGCGGGCAGCCGATGAGATTGAATCCATCGGGCGGGCGACCGACGCATCCTGCTGAACTTCATTCTCCATGAGAGCTGCAGCAGTGCCCTTTCCGGCACACAATCGTTCTATGGGCGACCGATGGCGCAAGCCCGGCTCCGCTTGGCCCGCGGATTAATTCAGGCATTATCTGTCGGCTTCCCGCCTGCCCGTCCGTCTTCCAGACGGACAGACCAAGGATAACGACCATGACGATTACGATTACTGCCTTTGAACGCTCGCCCGATCGCGGCAAGGGTCTGGCGCGTGACATGCGCGTTCGCTGGGCGCTCGAGGAAGTCGGCCAGCCCTATGACGTCCGCTTCCTTTCGTTCAAGGCGATGAAAGAGCCCGCCCATCTTGCGCTTCAGCCTTTCGGGCAGATTCCGACCTATGAGGACGGCGATCTCACCCTCTTCGAATCCGGCGCGATCATCCTGCATATCGCCGAGCGCCATCCGGGCCTGTTGCCTGATGATGCCAACGCCCGCGCCCGCGCCATCGCCTGGATCTTTGCCGCGCTCTCCACGATGGAGCCCGTCATCGTCGACCGCGAGACCGCCAGATATGAAGAGGGCAAGGAGAGCTGGTACGACGAACGCCTGGCCTATGTCGAAAAACGCATCCGCAAACGGCTCGGCGAACTTTCCGCCCGGCTTGGCGATGCCGACTGGCTGGACGGGAAATTCAGCGCCGGCGACCTGCAGATGATCTCGGTGCTGCTGAGATTGCAAAGCTCGGCCCTGCTGGAGGAATATCCTGGTCTCTGCGCCTACATCGCGCGCGGGCAAGCGCGCCCCGCATATAAGCGGGCGTTCGAGGCGCAGAAGGCGGTGTTCCTGGCCATATCGGCCGCGGGCAATAGTCCTTGATAGGGCCAGTGGGCGACGAAAGCCTTGACCACTTTGCGCCACCATGGAACGTCGTGGCGTCGTAAACTTTCTCCATTTCTTCCGTCAATTCAATCATGGCCGCCAGGGATATCGCCAATGGGATGGGAAGCACTCAGCCAATGGAGTGAAGATGCGGTTCGCATCGAACCACTGACGGGTGGAGTTGCCAATGACGTGTGGAGCGTTCGCCTCCATGGGCAGATCGCAGTCGGTCGTCTCGGCTCCAGAACCGACGCTGATCTCGCATGGGAAACCGAGCTGCTTCAACACCTCGACCGTGAAGGCATGACCGTTCCAGTGCCGATCCCGACGGCTGACGGCCGGCTGTTCGTGGATGGTCTGGTGGTGATGAAATACATGGAGGGCGGACCGCCCGAGACGCAGTCCGACTGGCGTCGCGTGGCCGACACGCTCCGCGAGCTGCATCGGTTGACGCAGGGCTGGCCGCAGCGCCCGGGCTGGCGGTCGTCGACCGACCTCCTGCATGCCGAAACCGGAACGAGGATCAACCTTTCCGCGATGCCGCCCGAGGGCGTTATTCGATGTCGAGCAGCGTGGGCGCGGCTGATCGGGCGCCGGACATGCGTTGTCCACGGCAACCCGAACAGCCCTGGCAACATCCGCATGACCGCGGATCGGGTCGCATTGATCGACTGGGACGAGTCACACGTCGACGTCCCCGACCTTGACCTGGTACTGCCCGGAAACGCCGCCGATCTCGATGACGGCACGCATGACATAGCCGCGCAAGCATCGGCCGCATGGGAAGCCGCCGTCTGCTGGCAGGACGAGTACGCAGTCAGGCGGCTTGCCGAAGTTCGACCGGTCTGAGCAGTTTCGGCGGATCGATGGGTCGCAAGCGTGCTTTCGAGGCACGGAAGGCAGTGTTCCTGGCCATATCGGCTGGCGGGCAATCGTCTGATTGAGGCCGAAAGCTAGCGAAAGCCTTGGCCGCTTTACGTCGCAAGCGGTTGGTGGCAATTGCTGCCGAAGCCAACTGCAAATTATGGATGTTGCCGCCGCATGTTCGGCGTATGATCCTCCCTGGCAATCTGGGGGGATTTCCAATGCGTCATCGCACGAAAATCCGCATGGCGACGAGCACCGTGGCTGCGCTGCTGTTCACATATTTGCTGCTTGCCTATTTCGTCATTCCCGAAATCTGGATTTTTCACGATGCTGACCGCGTTGCCAAAGTTGGCAACATGGTCACGACCACCGAGCAGGGTATTCCCGGCGACCCCATCAATGTCGGTCTTGTCGGTTCGAAGGAAGAGGTCATCCGGGCGTTTGCGGCTGCCGGATGGGATCCTGCCGATAAGATTACCTTGCGCACGTCGATCGATATCGGGCTGAGCGTGGTGCTTGATCGGCCTGATCTTGATGCGCCGGTCAGCCCACTGCTTTTTGAGGGCAGAAAACAGGATCTCGCTTTCGAAAAGCCCGTGGGCAAAAGCGCCGACGAACGCAACCATGTTCGTTTCTGGCTGACCGAACAAACCGGCCCGAATGACCGCCCGCACTGGCTAGGCTCGGCAAGTTTTGATCGGGGCGTCGGCTTCAGCCACGATACCGGTCAAATCACGCATCATATCGGCCCTGATGTCGACGCAGAGCGAGACCTTGTCATCAGCGATCTTCTCAAGGCCGGGCAACTTTTGTCGAGCTATGAGATCGATGGCATCGGAGCGACCAAAGACGGGCGCAACGGAGGCGGCGATCCCTATTTCACCGACGGAAAGGCTCTCGTCGGCGTGCTTCGAAACCAGTAGCACATCAGCCTGTTGCGCACATTGTTGGTAACAAATGTTGCCATTCTCATCGGCTACGCCCTGCACGAGATCATCCTTGAAGCCGGGATCAATCTTCCGCTGTTCGTCGTCAGCCTGCTGGTCGCCATCGTGATGACGAACGGCGTTCCGTTCCTGGCTCCGAGATTGCCGTGATGTGAGGAGATCGCAATGATCAGCCCCTTTCAGGCCAGGATCTCGGCTGCGAACACCTTCTGGACGATCTGCCAGCGCCCGTTGAGGTAAAAGCACGACAGCAGGTCGGTCACCTCGCGGGGCGGGATCCGCAGGCGGAGCTTGAGCAGCGCCATGTCACTGTTAATGGCGATTGAGAGGATCTGGTCGGCGCGCGCACTGCCGGCATCCTGCGGTGAGGTCAGGCTCCGGATCGCATCAAGCCAGGCGGCAACAGGCGTAACCACCACGCTGTTGCCATCGCCACGTCTGGTGACCAAGGCCGCGGGGTCGAAGATGGTCGCGAACTTGTCGGCGTCCATCGCGTAGGCGGCATCGAAGTAGGTTTTCGTTAAGGCGACCAATTCATCTATGTTTCCCGTCGGGGGCGTGTTCTGCAACGTCATGGTGGTTCCCTTCAACTCCAGTGTCCAGCTGAGTATAAGGATGGGGGCGGCAACGTTTAGTCCGCGCGCACTAATCAGCCTTATAAGCTGGGCTAAGCAATCGAGGCGATCATGAAACCTTCCCTTCCGTCTGCCGGAGACTTCAACCAGCTCCGCGCCTTCGTGGCCGTTGCCGGTTCGCTGAACTTCAGCCGGGCGGCCGAGAACCTCGGTGTGTCATCCTCTGCGCTCAGCCAGATGGTCCGAGGGCTCGAGGAGCAGGTCGGGGTCAGCTTGTTCAACCGCACCACCCGCAGCGTCTCCCTGACCGAGGCGGGGGCCAAGCTCCTCGAACGGGTACAGCCCGCCGTCGAGGAGCTGGCGGAGGCGCTGGGCGAGACCCGCGAGCGCCGCGCCCATCCCGCAGGGACCGTGCGGGTGCACTGCTTCCGGGCAGCCGCGGACCTCTACCTGACGCCGATCCTCCGTGACTTCAGCGATGCCTATCCGCAGGTCGTGCTCGACGTCACGCTCGACGACGCCGTCGTCAACATCGTGGCCGAAGGCTATGACGTCGCCATCCGCCTCGGGGAGGTGATCGACAAGGACCTCATTGCGGTGAAACTCGGCCCGGACCTACGACAGACCGTAGTCGCCTCGCCCGACTATCTCGCCCGGTACGGGACGCCGGCTCATCCGCGCGACCTTCTCGCCCATCGCTGTATCGGCTGGCGATGGCCAGGGCAGAAGACGCCATACAAATGGGAGTTCATGGAAAACGGCAAGTGGTTCGAAGTCGCAACCGACGGCCCATTGATCTCCAACATGAAGGACTTCGGGGTGCAGGCGGCCGTCGACGGAGTCGGTGTTGCATTTGCCAGCCAGCAGCTGATCGCGCCCCACATCGCGGAGGGCCGCCTTGTCGCGCTGCTCGAGACCTGGTCCGCCCCCTTCCCCGGCTATTACCTCTGCTATCCGGCGCAACGGCAGATGGCGCCGCCGCTTCGCGCCGTGATCGACGCCATCCGCGGCGGCCCGCGCGAGAGTGACGGCGTCAAGGCAGCGGCGGCGATCGGCGCGGCTGTTCCTCGAGGTCTACGTCTGCAACAGTAACGCAGGGCATCAACAAGAGTTTTCCGAAACCTCGCCGGGACGGACGACCTTCAGCACGAAGGTTGCAGGTATCCCTGTTGCAAGACGCAGAGCATGGCGCTTGGCCTACCCTCATGGCAGCCACGCTCCCGAATGCTCGCCCGGGCGGCTATTACGCCCCGAGCAAGATATTCGAGCTGCACGGCAATCCCAAGGAAACAACGACCGCGCCTCATGCCGATGATCTGCCTGCAGCGCGCGCTGTTTGACGACCTGGAACGTATTACCGGCGTCCACTACGATCTCTGACAGATCCCGCATGAAAAAGATCCTCTCCCCTCTGCGCACTGCCGACGCCCAAGGGCGGCGGAGCCTCCACGAAACAATCGATCAGCATGTCCGTGAGGACGCGTATCTTCCTTGCGGGATGCTGCCCCGCCGGGCGGATGAGGTAGATGCCCGCCGGCGGTGGCGGATAGCGTGTCATGACCGGAACCAGCGCGCCGGAAGCGATATACTCATCGGTTACGCCATCGGGGATCCAGGCTATGCCGACCCCCGCCAGTGCGGCGGCGGCAAGGGCGAGCGCGTTGTCGGCCTTGAAGCGTCCCCGCGGATGAACCGTGATGATCTCGTCTCCGTCGAGGAATTGCCAGGCCTCCGTTCCCTGCATGAGGGCCTCATGGCCGGCGAGTTCCTCCGGCGTCTCGGGGGCGCCATGCCTCCTGATATAATCAGGGCTGGCGACCAGCTTCCCGTAGAGCGGACCGATGCGTCTTGCGACCATGTTGGAATCCTGAAGAAAGCCGACCCGGATCGCGCAATCGAAGCCCTCCGCGATGAGATCGACGAAGCGATCGCTGTAGGACGTATGGATGTGCAGTTCGGGATGGCGTTGCGCCATCTGCGCAAGCACGTGCGCGAAGTGGCTGGGGCCGAAGGCATGCGGCACGGCAACACGCAGGCGGCCGCGCAGGTCACCGGAAGGCAGGATCGTTTCTTTCGCCACGTCGATCTCGGCACAGACCCTGGCTGCATGGACCCGAAAAGTGATCCCCGCTTCCGTCAGAGCCGCGCCGCGGGTCGTTCTTGCAAGAAGCTGGACGCCGAGTTCCGCTTCGAGCCGGATGAGCCGCCGGCTGACCATCGACTTGGAGATGCCGAGCCGCCGTGCGGCGGGCGAAACTCCCCCGGCATCGGCAACTTCAACGAATGTCCTGAGATCTTCGATTTCCACGTCAGCGTTCCCCATTTTGCGACACAGCTTGGCATCAAAGCAGGCTACCGTAACAAAAACAGGAATGACAGTGTCCGCTTCGCAGGCGGCGCCGCTGTCAGCGCATGTCTGCCGGTAAACCGAACTCACACATAAAACGGCAGCAGAGGATATATTCATGACCTTTCGTAATGGCCTTGCCTCGCTTCTTCGCCCTGATGATTCCGTACTCGTTCTGATCGACCATCAGCCCTACCAGCTCGCCAACCTGAACAGCCACGATCCGCACATGGTGGTCAACAATTCAGCGGCACTGGCAAAGGCCGCCAGGGCTTTCGGCGTGCCGACCATCCTGACCAGCGTGGTGGCTGCGCGCGGCGGCCTCATCTTCCCGCAAATCACTGACGTGTTCCCCGGCCAGGAGGTGATCGACCGGACGTTCATCAACACCTGGGAGGACAGGAAGGTGGTGGATGCGGTCAAGGCAACGGGCCGCAAGCAGCTGATCATTGCCGGCCTGTGGACCGAGATCTGCGTCGCGATGCCGGTGATCCAGGCTCTCGGCGAAGGCTGGGACGTGACCGTCATCACCGATGCGTCGGGCGGCACTTCGGTCGAGGCCCATGAGGTCGCGATCCAGCGCATGATCGCAGCCGGTGCGAACATGATGACGTGGCTGGCGCTGGCAGCTGAATGGCAGCGTGACTGGGCCCGGCTGGAGACGGCCGGCGCCATCACCGAGGTGATCAAGGAGCACGCTGCCGGCAGCGGCATCGCATATCTCTGGGAACAGCAGCTCCTCAACACGCCGGTACCGGCCAACGTAGGCTGATGTCACCGGGGATGACGAGACGTTGGATGAAGCGATACGAAAACGTTCGTCGCTAATCTCGACTTGTCATCCCCCTTCAGTTGGACGGGGCGCCTTGCAATCCGGTCAGCCCCGAGACCGAGGTTCAATCATCGGTCCCTGGGATCAGCGATCCCGGGGGTCAGCGCCCCCCTGGCTTCAATGCGAAACTCTTCTGGGTCCAGGATTCGACCATCCCGGGCTGCAAGCTGGAGCTTCGGCAATGGCTGCCGGTTCAAACTGTCCACGACCGCGTAGTTCAGCTCCCCCTCCGCAAAGCAATTCTCTTCCCCCCATTGCCAGAGAGCGACAAGGACCACGCTCAGCTGGCGCCCTTTCGGCGTCAGAAGGTAGAGATGGCTCAGTGCGGAGTCAGGGTCCGGCTCCACCGTGAAGATGCCCTCCTCCACGAGCTTTCGCAGGCGAGCCGACAAGATGTTCTTTGCCAGCCCGAGGCTCTTCTGAAACTCCGAAAATCGTCGACGCCCCTTGAAAGCCTCCCGGACGATGAGGAGCGACCACCAATCTCCGACGGCTTGCAGAGAACGCGCGATCCCGCACTGGGCGTCCCCCATGTCAGTTCGCTTGCCCTTCATTTTTCCGCTCCCATCCAAATTATGGTTGCAAAGTTAAACCGAATAGAGAAAGATGTCGATAGGTTTCAAAATTAAACCTTTATGATCACACGAACCGGAGGGCCTTGGAATGACCGACCTATTGGATCTCGCAATTGAAGCTCATGGAGGCTGGGAACGCTGGCAGCAGATCGAGCAACTGCATGCGCACATCAAGGTTGGCGGCGCGATCTGGCATGTGAAGGGCTGGCCGGATGTCTATGCCGATATCCACACCTCGGTTTCCACCCGTCATCCGCGCACCGAATTCACTCCCTTCCTGGAGGAAGGACAGCATTGCGTTTGGGAGCCGGAACGAACGGCGATCGTTGCCGACAGTGGCGAAGTCATTGAGCAGCGCGTCGAACCGCGTTCGTTTTTTGAAGGACACACGATCCCCACGCCCTGGGACCGACAGCACCTGATCTACTTCACCGGCTATGCGATGTGGACCTACCTGACCACACCCTTCCTCTTCAAGCTTCCCGGTTTCAGGATGGAGGAGGTCGAGCCGTGGCAGGAAGAGGGTGAAATCTGGCGCCGGCTGAAGGTAACATTCCCGCCGACCGTTCCAAGCCATTCCACCGTGCAGACCTTCTATTTCAATTCGGACGGTCTGTTGCGACGCCATGACTATAGCGCCGAGATCATGGGCGGCACCAGGAGCGCCAACTATGCAAGCGACCACCAGGATTTCGCTGGTTTGATAATCCCGACGAAGCGCAGGGTTTACGCAACCGATGCGGACAACCGGCCCCTCCTCGATCGGGTCGCCGTCTCGATTGATCTGCTCGACATCGGCATCAAGCCGTAGCCCACCCACTGGCGACCGGCGGAATGGGACTCAGCCATCCCGCCCCCTCACCGGCCATGAGGCGGTGTCGTGATCGGGGTGCTGGTTGCTGCTCTCCTTGATCGCCGCGGCCCAGTCGGCGCCGTTGCTTTCGGTCGCGCCGGTATTTTCCATGTCCGTGATCGTATCGAACCACGCCACCATGTTCTCGGTGCAGGTATTGGCAAGCGGCGAGAAGGCATTCGGATCGTCAAGCGAACCGATCATCAGGTTGGTGCGACCGTTTTCGAGGTGGTGGAAGAACAATGGCGTGCCGCAATTGGCGCAGAACCCGCGCTCGACAAGCTCCGAACTCTTCCAGACATCAGGCTTGCCGCGTGTCCAGGTGAGCGCATCATCGGGCGCGGCGACAAGCGCGGCAAAGATGTTGCCCGAGGCTTTCTGGCACATGCGGCAATGGCAGAGATGCGAATTGTCGAGCATGGCGCTTGCGCGGTAGCGCACGGCACCGCACTGGCAGCCTCCGCTCACTTCCATCTCGATGCGTTTCATCTTTTCTCCTTCAAGAGGCGGGTTGGGCTTCATCTCTTCTAGGTTTTCGTCTTTTGATGGTCCAGCGCAGCCGGTTTCTCCAACCACGCCTGCCAGCGGCGCCTCGCGCCGGCAATCCCATTCCGAGGGAAGGATGCCTCAAGAGTTACAGGGCGCTCCTAGGCGAAGCGGGTCGCGGATCGTGCCCGCGCCTTCGCGGCGACTTCCTCGCGGTCGCGAGGCGGTTGGGAAGTCTCCAGCGAATCCAGCAATTCATGGGCGCATCGCGCAATCGACATGACGGCGCTCTCGAACGCGGCCTCGTTGCGTTTCGATGGTTTGTTGGTTCCGCTCAGCTTGCGCACGAACTGAAGCGCCGCATCATGGATTTCTTCGTCCGTCGCCGGCGGATCGAAATTGAACAGGGGTTTGATATTCCGGCACATGCCTTGCTTCCCTTTATCGTCTCTGCGCCAGCGCCGTGGCGTAGGCGTTAAGCTAGTCGCATAAGCGCCAATTGCAACGGACCGGGCGCGCGTGGCCAGCCTCGCGAATGACGGCAAAGGGTCGACACCCGTCATGACCGAGGGAGCGCCGATTGCTGTCATCGTTCACGAGATCGACAACGACGGAACTGCCGTCACGATCGGCCGTTATGCTGCCTCGTAAACACGGAGGAATGCCATGGACGACCTGCAGCAGAGACGTGAGCGCGCCTATCGGATCTGGGTGGAAGAAGGCCGGCCGGAGGGCCGTCATCTCGATCATTGGCGGCGCGCCGGCGAAGAAACCGATGCCGGCGAGGAAGAGGCGGCGGAAACGACCGAGGCCAACGAGAAGGCCAATGACGATTTCAATCGCGACAGCGGCGAGCCCGGATCGGCAGCCGATATCCGCCCTCCGTCAATATCGAGCGCGGACTGACCGCGAAGGCGCTCAAGAGCATCGGCCCGAAAACCGGGATCAATCGGGGTCGGCCAGTCCTACTGTAGAAAGCCTCCCCGGGCTTGCCATCGTATCGCCAGCGTTGCCAATCCCCGGACATCCGGGCTCGTGAATGTGCTACATTGGATCGTCGCGTGCTTCTGTTGCGGGAGGGATCGAGAATGCAGCGCAAGCTGGCCACGATCATGGTCGGGGATTTCGTCGGCTCCACCACCGCGATGGAATCGGATGAGGAAGGCGCGATTGCCCGGATCGACACTGTGCTCGAGACCGTTCGCATGGTCGTCCAGCGCCATGACGGCCGGGTCTTCGGCACGGCGGGTGATGCCCTGCTCGCCGAATTCGCCAGTCCCGTCAATGCGCTCAGGTCCGCCATCGAGGCGCGCGCCGAGATTGCCGCCCTTCCTGGAGCGAGCGGCGGCGACATGCGGTTCGGCCTCCATCTCGCCGATGTCGTCGTCGTCGGCTCGGACCTGCGCGGCGACGGGGTGAATATCGCCGCGCGCATCGAGGCGTCTGCGCCCCCCGGCGCAATCGAGGTTTCCGGGCTGCTTTACGACCAGGTCCGGCGGATCTCGCCCTGCGGATTCGAAGATATCGGCGAACGGCAACTGAAGGGAATCCTGGAGCCGATCCGGATCTACCGCGTCACCGAACTGGTGGACCGTCACGTCTTTCAGTTCGCTCCGACACGGTCCGCTCCCAATGCCAGCCAATCGCCCCGGACCAACTCGATCACGGTGGCGCGGTTCGACGTGGCGCCCGGCGCTGTTGCAGATCAATGTTTCCTGGCTGAGGGCATTACCGACGACCTGACGCTCGAACTCAGCCGCCTGAGGGGGTTGTTCGTCAGTTCGCGCTCGGCGGCAACCGCGCTGACGACCAAAGATCCCGTCGAGATCGGCCGCCTTCTCGGCGTCGGCTACGTCATCAGCGGCTCGATCCGCCAGGCGGGCGACGACCTCAGGGTCAACATCGCGCTGACCGAGACCGGAGAGGGTCTCGTCATCTGGTCGGATCGTATCAAGCGTCCGTTTCGCGAATTGCTCGATGTGCTGGACGAGATCATCGCTCGCGTTGCAGCAACCGTATCCGGACGGATCGAGCAGTCGGAACTTGCGGCAGCGCGGCTGAAGCGCCCGGAGAACATGACGGCCTATGAGTATTACCTGCGCGGTGTGGACCATCATCGCCTGGTCGGCGTGTCGGATATTCACGTCCACGAAGCCATGGCCTGGTTCGAGCGGTCGATGGCCGCCGACCCCGGTTTCGGCCGCCCCTTCGCAATGCATGTCTGCTCATGGAGCAACCTGCCAAGCTTTGACATGCACAAGGCCGAACAGCAGGTGGCACATGCGCTCGCCCTCGACCCGTCCGACCCGGAAGCCCATCGCATCATGGGCGCGATCAAGATGAAATCGGGCGACTTCGTTTCGGCGCGTTACCATCACATTCGTGCCCACGAACTCGCGCCGAACGACGCCTATATTCTCGGCCGCAGCGCGGCGTTCTATGTCTATGCGGGAGAGCCTGAGCGCGCGCTGGAAATGCTTGACCGCGCCGAGACGCTCGATCCCTTCCTCCCGGTCTGGATCACCGAAGAGCGGGTGGCGGCCCTCTATGCGTTGAGCCGTTTCGAAGACATGATACGCGTCGCCCTGACGCTGCCCTTCCAGACAAGGCGCAAGTCGCTCTACCAGATTGCCGCGAACATGGCCTGCGGCGACGCCGGAAGGGCTGAATTCCTGGTCCGGCAGGCGCTTTCCCTCGATCCCACTCTGTCGGCGGTTTATATTCGCATGCAGGAGACCTATGAAGACGAGTCGGTCACTGAAACCCTGGTCATGCGCAATTGCGATGCCGGCCTGCCGCTGACGCCGCGCAAGCCCGCAGCCCGGAAGAAATCACTCTTGCTGAGATGATGATCGCGAGAAGCATCCGCACGTCGATTTGAAGAGTTGGAGCGTCCTTCATGCGTCCGGATGGACACACGGCGCTTTAATGCGTCCGCAATCCCTCATCCTCGGGCTCGGCCATCGGCACGACGATGCCGGAATAGAGCACGGGCGATCCGCTGTGGTCGCGAAAGGCCCGGCCGAATGCCGCAACCATCCGGTACCGCCCGTCCTTGCCCTGGACGCGATAGGTGTTCTGTTGCGCGATATCGGCAACGATGACATCAGAGATCTTCTTTGCCAGATCCGGACGGTCATCGGGATGCACGCGTGCCAGATAGTCTTCCAGCGGCAGGCCATGCACCGTGGCGTCGGGGTCGAGGCCGAAAAGCACGGCCACCGCGCTGTCTGCGAAGACGAGGTTCCTGACGATATCCCAGGTATAGATCCCCGCATCGCAGGCTACTTCATCGAACATATCGAACGAGTGAACGTTTTGCCCAGTCATTGCCTGCATGTTCCCGTCATTTATTTTAGTTAAGACTAATGACTTGCAGGAGAACGTCAAGGCGGGAACTTCCGCCCGCTTATGCAGGCTTGCCATTCCCGCCTCCTCGGCCATTCTTTACTTGTTCAAATCCTTTGCCATCTGCAGGTGATGCTCAAGCGCCGGGCGCGTGTTTGCGGCCCAGGCCTTCAGGTCCGCATTGTCGCCTTCGTCGCCATAGCGCTTGAAGAGATCGACCGCATCCTCATGGGCATCTTCCTGGTCGGAATGATATTGCTTGGTGAAATCCTCGCCCTGCAGGCCTTTGAGCTTGTCGAGCATGGATTGCTGCCCCGATGTCATCGCCTGCGGGATCTTCGCGCTCACCTTGCCGCTGGAAACCAGCGCCTTCAGTTCCTGCGTCGTCTTCTGGTGATCCTTGACCATCTGTTCTGCGAAGGCCTTGGTCGATGCATCGGAGCGCGCGATCGCAAGCTTGCTGGATTCGATCTCGAACATGTCGGATGTCGCCGCTTCCGCCACGAAATCCTCCGTCTTCGGCGCAACGCCGAGCACGGAATTGACACCGGTTTTTTCCGCCGCCGTCTGAGCGAGGACGGGAGATGCGATCAGCACGGCAAGGCCGGCGATGAGGAAAGGCTTCATGATTGTTCTCCTGGTTTGGGGGGCGCCGTCAGGCCAACAATTCAGGCGGGCAAAAGTTCCTCCCGTCGCCGGTCCCGGTAATTTCCGCGATCAGCCGAGTCCCTCTTCGGCAAGCGCCCTGATCACGGAGGGCAGCGCCCGCATGTGGTCGAAAGATCTGGCGAGCGCCTCCGGCAGCTCGACGCCGCTCCTGGGTGCGACTATCAGGACCCAGAACAGGTAGCAGTCGGCAATCGTCATCTCGTCGCTGACAAGGAATGTCTTGTCGCCCATCTGGTCGGCAAGGATGGCGAAGGCCTGCGCCAGCTTTCCGCGGGCGCGCTCCTTCTCTGGCTCCGGGAAATCCCTGAAGAAGGGCTGGTAGCGCGAATGGATTTCCGACGACATGAAGGCAAGCGCCTCGAGCACCCGCCATCGAAGAATGCCATCTCCAGGCAGAAGCTTGCCGCTCTTCTCGGCGATATAGTTCAGGATGACCTGGTTCTCGGTCAGGACCGTTCCGTCTTCCAGTTCGAGCGTCGGAATATAACCCTTCGGATTGATCGACAGGAAATCGCGGCCATCCCCGGTCTTCTTGCCATGATCGATGCTGATCAGCCGGTAGGAAAGCCCTGTTTCGATGAGCGCGATGTGATCGGCAAGGCTGCAGGCGCCCGGATAATAGATGAGGTTCATGGTGGTCTCCTGGTGGTGACCCATCTCCGGGGAGACAAGGTCTCGATTGTTGACCACAGCCACTTATGGGACCTAAAATCGTCCGTCAAAAGCATATCTTTGGGAGCAGGTCAGATGGATGTGACTGCCAGGCCGACAGCGGCCGACTGCAAGGGTGTCAGCGAAATCCTGAACCGGGTCGGCGACAAATGGACCATCCAGGTGGTCGTCGTACTCCGGCGGGGAGCGCTGCGGTTCAACGGGCTCAAACGGCAGGTGAGCGGGATTTCGCAGCAGATGCTGACGCGGACGCTCAAGACGCTGGAACGCGACGGCATGATTGCAAGAACCGTTCACCCCAGCACGCCGCCGCAGGTCGAATATACGCTGACGCCGCTCGGGCATTCGCTCTCGGAAACGGTGCGCCACCTCGCCGACTGGGCGGCTGAAAACAGGGGAAATATCGAGGACAACCGCCTGCGCTACGACACGGATCACGCATAAGACGATCCGCGTCGTCCGGACGCTAAAACCGCAAGATCGGTCGAGCGCGTCATGTCTGCCTGCCTTTAGTTGGTGCTGCCACGGAGAATACGGAACGATGAAGGCAGCGCTTCGAAACTACCATGCCCGGATGCAGCGGGTGCTGGATCACATAGACCGGCATCTGGACGACGATCTGGACCTCGACGCGCTGAGCAGCATCGCGGCCTTCTCGAAGTTTCACTTTCACCGGCAGTTCTCGGCGACCTTCGGCTTGTCGGTTCATCGCTATGTCCAGCTTGCCCGGTTGAAGCGCGCTTCGCACCGGCTGGCCGCCAAGGGCGACCAGAGCGTCACCGACATAGCAATGGATGCCGGCTACGGTGCACCGGATGCCTTCGCCCGCGCCTTCAGGCAACGGTTCGGGCAATCGCCTTCGTCGTTCCGGAAATCGCCCGACTGGGTTCCGTGGCTTGCGGCCTTCAGGCCTCTCGAAAACGCAAGGAGCAAGCTCATGCAGATAATCTATGAAGAAGACGACGTGACGATCCGCGATGTGCCCGCCACGCCGGTGGCAATCCTGGAGCATCGGGGCGACCGGGCAACACTTGGCGCCACCATCGAGCGCTTCATCGCCTGGCGCAAGGCCGCCGGCCTCTCACCCGAGACCAGCCCGACCTTCAACATCTTCCGGTCCCCGAGAACGCCCGCGGTTCCCTCCGATTACAGCATGGACCTGTGCGTGGGGACGGACGGGCCGATCGAAGCCGATGACGAGGTGATGAAATCAGGCGTGATCCCGGGCGGACGCTGCGCGGTCATCCGCGTCGTCAATGATACCCACAATCTGGAGCCCGCAGCGCTCTACCTCTACCGCGACTGGCTGCCGGCCAGCGGCGAGGAAGCGCGCGATTTCCCGATCTATTGCCAGCGGCATTTTTCCTTCCTCCCTGATGTGCCGGTCCATGAAGTCGTCGTGGATCTTTTTCTGCCGCTGAAATAGCGCTGCGACGGCGGCCCGTCCCTTACCGTCGCCGGGAAAGGGACGGGCCGCCATCCACCCGGCCTTATGGGTTCACGACCGCCTCAATGACCGGACGGCGGCCCCTGAGCAAAAGCAGGACGAGGATGGCTGTGCAGGAGCAAAGCAGGCAGAGGCTCAGCACCGCCCTGCTCCCGAGATTGGTCATCAGGGAAATCAGCACCGGCGGAGAGATTGCCGAGATCCAGTTCAATGGCAGGGCGATCCGTGAAAGCGCCTTTGCAAACTCGCCCTTGTCATAGAAGACGAGCGGAATGGTCGACCTTGCGACGGCGAGCGCCCCGCTGCTGATGCCATAGAGGAGCAGGAAAACGGCGATGGCCGCCGGCGAACCCTGAGCGCCGAAGAGAATGACCAGCGATCCGCACAGGATTGCCGATGAGGCGACACCTATCGTTACGCCGTCCCACCGTTTTTCCGTGACGATATTGAGCCCCCGGGCACAGATCTGCACGATGCCGAGCGCCGAGCCGTAGCCAAGTGCCTGCGCCGGGCTCAGGCCCTCGGCCTTCAGGAGCTCGATCAGAATGGAGCTGAAACCGAAGGTGATGAAGGCATTGAGCGCGATGGCAGCGACGATCAGATAGAACGTCCGGTCATAGGATCGTCCTGAACCCCTGGATGTCGTCGCCTTGGTAACGGCTGCGGCTTTGCTCCTTGCCGGCAGGCCGAAGATGTAGAGCGGCAGGCAGACCGTGATCATGACGACGGCATAGACTTCGCACGCGCCGCGCCATCCGATTTCTCCCGACAGGAACGACGTGAGGGGCCAGAAAACCGTGCCGAACAGGCCGGAGACCAGCGCCAGGCTCGCAATCGCCCGCGCGGCGTTGCGGCCGGCGATCTCGTTGAGAAGGATGTGTGCCGGCGTGGTGAGACTGGCGCTTCCAGCCGCGCCGAGAACCAGCCAGCCGAGGAAATAAGTGATGGGCGAATGCGACAATGACACGAGCGCCAGGCCGAAAGCCGACATGATCGTTCCGCCGATCATGACCGGACGCGCCCCGATGCTCGTAAAAAGGCGCGAGAGGAACGGCGCGCAGGCACCCATCGTCACGTAGAAAACGGTGGTTCCCGCAAACACCGTCGATATGTCGACGTTGAGATCCGCCGCCATGTCCCGGCTGACGACCGCCGGGAAACTGACCGCGCCCCACCCTATCAACTGGGCGACCGAGAGCACGACCAAGGGCAACAATAGACGCGTCTCTGGTCCGGGCCTGTCCATGAATCTATTCCTGATTTGCAATTGCAAATCACTAGCAAGTATGCTGCATCAGTTTTATGACAGCGGGTTTCCCCTGCGGTAACGGGTATCGGGCCGATCTCCCGGCTCGGGTTGATTATCGGCGCCGTACGCCCCATTCAGCTTTCCTGACTGCTCGCCTTCCCTTACAATCCCCTTCCGGATGCAGGGGATTTCACCATGAGCGAAGACGCTTTCAACATGTCGATCCGCAAGTTCCTGAAGGAAGTCGGCGTGACCTCGCAGCGCAAGATCGAGGAGACGGTGCGCGACGGGCAGATCGGCGGCAAGAAGCTGAAGGTCCGCATGACGCTGACGGCCGAAGGCACTGGCCTCAACCACGTGGTGGACGGCGAAATCGATCTTCCGTAGGCAGGCTAAGTGATCAGGCGGCGCTTCCGACGCAACCAAAGCAGCGCGGCGGTGCCTGCGTCAGCCGCTTTGCAGCACCGCCTGTCCTGGCGGACGCACCAGGGTCGCCAGCGCACCGGCCTCGTTTCCCCTGGCGCAATGATCCCTCGTGCGGGCCATCAATAATAGGGCGAGACGCAAGCCTGTCGCGGACCGTAATAGGGCTGGAACGTGTCGTCGTAAGCCCTGTAGGACCGGTAACGCGCAAAGCACCAGCGCGTATGTGCATTGCCGCCATAATAGGCCCGGCGGTAAGCGCGCGGCGCATAATAGCGTGGCGCATAATAGCGCGGAGCGTAATAGGTCGAGCCGTAATAGCCCCGGTCGTAGTAGCCCTGATCGTAATAACCAGAACCATAATATCTGGGCTGCGCCAGCATTCCGCCGATGATTGCGCCTGCGGCCAGGCCGCCGAGCGCCAAACCCCAACCGTCACCACCATGGTGGTGATAGTATCCGCCGCGATAGCCGCCGTAATAGCCGCCGTAACCACGGTAGCGCACGGGCTGGGCCTGAAGCGCCTCGACTTCGGGGGCGACAATGGCGGGAAATGCAACGGCCGGCGGCGCGCTCGTCAGCGCCGCGACCACCGACAGGGCAACGATTGCTAGCCTCTTCATGGCTTCACCTTTCCGTCTAAATGGCAGCCGATCATTATAGCGCGGAAAAGACGGCGTGGCACTTAATTTCCCGGCCGGCGATGGTGTTCCCGGAGGGGTCGACCTTGGCCGCCATTTCTCCCGCCGCGGTCGATCTGCCCTGCGCGGCTTGCCGCAACTCTTCCACCTGCGACCGCTGACCCGTCTGCCCTCACCCGCTCCCCTAACCCGAATGCAGCATTGACTGTCTGCCGCTCCGGCATAGATTCATCGGCGGGTCGATCTATCGGGCTGGGGCTGGCGCATCTTGAGGAGGGTGTCATGCAGAAAACCGATATGCAGCAACCTGACATGCAGAAAGTCGATGCACTCGTCGGTCGCCTGGTGGGCGATCTCGGGGCCGGCGTATCAGGCGTTCTCGTCGTGCTCGGCGATCATCTCGGCCTGTTCAAGGCGATGATGGACGGGCGGGCGCGATCCTCGATGGAGCTTGCGGAAACGACGAGCCTCACCGAGCGCAATGTGCGCGAATGGCTGGCCGCCATGGCGGCTGCCGACTACATCACCTATCACGAAGCCTCGAACAAATTCGCCATGACGCCGGAGCAGGCGCTGGTTTTCGCCAATGAGGACAGCCCCGCCTTCTTCGGCGGCGCCTTCGAAATCGTGCAGTCCATGTGGATGGACGAGCCGAAGGTGGAGGAAGCCTTCCGCACGGGGCGCGGTCTTGGCTGGCATGAACACAGCACCTGCCTTTTCCGCGGCACGGAGCGCTTCTTCCGGCCGGGCTATAACAGCCATCTCGTGACGGAGTGGATTCCGGCGCTGAAGGGCATGAAGGAAAAGCTGGAACGCGGCGCGGAAGTCGCCGATGTCGGCTGCGGCCACGGCGCCTCGACGATCCTGATGGCCCAGGCCTTCCCGAAATCGCATTTCCACGGCTTCGATTATCACGGTCCGTCGATCGACCGCGCAAAGCGCGCCGCAAAGGAGGCGGGTGTCGCCGACCGGGTGACCTTCAGCAAGGCATCGGCCAAGGATTTTCCGGCCGGCAACTATGATCTGGTCGCCATGTTCGACTGCCTGCACGACATGGGCGACCCTGTCGGCGCCGGCCGCCATATCCGCGAGACGATGAAAAAGGACGGCACCTGGATGATCGTCGAGCCCTTCGCCCATGACGGGCTGAAGGACAATCTCAACCCCGTTGGCCGCGTCTATTACGGCGCCTCGACGATGATCTGCACACCAGCCTCCATGGCCCAGGAAGTCGGCCTCGGGCTTGGGGCGCAGGCGGGTGAGATGAAGCTGCGCAAGGTGGCGATGGATGCGGGATATCACCACTTCCGCCGCTCGAGTGAAACGCCGTTCAACATGATCTTCGAGGTGCGGGCCTGAGTCGGTTTGGGTGAGGTGTCGAGACGCAGCCGATTGCTGCGAAAACCCCTCCCCAACCCCTCCCCACAAGGGGGAGGACTAACCTGAGGCACTGCCTCGCCCTCCCCGAAACGTCGAAGATCTGCAAAGCGGGCGCGGCACGTTAAGCCCCTCCCCCTTGT
>UEIF01000065.1 GCA_900468805.1 Hyphomicrobiales bacterium
CGTCAGGCGATCTATTGCTGCCGCAACTTCGGCACGGTCTCCATCGTCGGCGTCTATGGTGGCTTGCTTGACAAGATCCCGATGGGCTCGGCGGTCAACCGCGGCCTGACTTTCAAAATGGCCCAGACACCGGTGCAGCGCTACCTGCCGATGCTGATGGAGCGCATCCAGAAGGGCGAGATCGACCCGTCCTTCATCATCACCCACCGCGCATCGCTGGAGGATGGCCCTGACCTCTATAAGACCTTCCGCGACAAGCAGGATGGCTGCATCAAGGTTGTCCTCAAGCCATAAGGAGAAGCGACATGGCTGATATTGCTTCGATAAAGGGTTTCGCCGTCGTGACAGGAGCGTCCACCGGCATCGGTTTTGAACTTGCCAAATGCGCGGCACAGGATGGCTATGACCTCATCATCGCTGCGGATGAAGCGCGCATTGCCCAGGCAGCCGCAAAACTCAAGGAATTCGGAGTGGCGGTCGAGGCGGTCGAGGCCGATCTGTCCACCGTTCAGGGTGTCGATAAACTGATGGAACACGTCGAAGCCGACGGCCGGTCGGTCGATCTCCTGTTGGCGAATGCAGGCCGGGGTCTCGGCAAGGGATTTCTCGATCAGGATTTTGAAGAGGCTCGGAAGGTCGTCGACACGAATATTACCGGCACGATCTACCTTGTTCAGCAGATCGGCAATCACATGCGGGCGCGTGGTCAAGGACGCATCCTTCTCACCGGTTCGATTGCCGGTTTCATGCCTGGCTCTTACCAGGCCGTCTATAACGGCACGAAAGCCTTCATTAACAGCTTCTCCTTCGCTTTGCGCGAAGAGCTTAAGGATAGTGGCGTCACCGTGAGCTGCCTGATGCCGGGTGCAACCGAAACTGAATTCTTCAAGCGGGCGGATCTGATGGATACGTCGATCGGCCAATCGAAGAAAGATGATCCTGCCGACGTAGCCCGCATCGGCTACGACGCCATGTTGGATGGTGAAGGCGATGTCGTCAGCGGCTGGAAGAACAAGCTGCAAGCTGCCGTCGCCAACGTCACCCCCGCCAGCATGCTGGCCCACCAGCACGCCAAGATGGCAGAGCCGGGATCGGGCAGCAAATAACGATCAGACAAGGCACCCGCCCTGGTCACCACTAGCTCGCCGTACGGGGGAACGAGGGCATGATCGAGGAACGATGATCCGAGGCGACCTTTGGCAAGTGCGTTGTGCGTCTCGGTGCGAGCGTCGTCGGATAGTTTCGACAAACGCGGTTACCTGCCCGGCATGCGGCACTCACCTAAACAATGATTTCCGCTTTAGAACAGGCTCGTTGTGGGATGCGTCTCTGCAGTTCCGTTGCATGAGTATCAAGGGCGCGCTCAGGTATCTGAGGTGAACGCCGGGGGTTCACAGCAGACGACACTCTGCATGAGAGCGTCAACGCCTGATGGCTCGACGCTCTCTGCGCTGCCTCGAGGCGCGACATCAATCCAAAAAATCGCGCTCAGTCCACCTGCACGGGGAGGATCGTGGCGACGGAGATCTCGCCCTTGATTAAGCCTCTCGCGACATCTGTCCGATTGCGATCAATTTCGATGACCGTGTAGAGCTTGTCGTCGCGGAAAGCGCTTGCGTTGATCGTGGTAACGTCTTCGGCCGGGGCAGCGTCAATCTCCATGAAATCAAGCTCGCGGCCAGAAGCCACGATACGCGCATCGCCGGACGTGCGCGCTGCGACAATCACGACCCCGTGGTTGGCACTATTGTTCCACCGCGGATCATCGACAGCCGCGATGGGCTCCAGTCGATAAATATTCATGGCCTCGGTCAGATCGCCTGGCTCCGCACGAGCGTCGCGCATTTGGGCGTGGCTCTCCACGGAGCGACCGAATTCATTGGGGTTAGTGGCGTTGTTGACGGCATCATCGCCGCCGCGCAGGACGTTCGACACATGATTCTCCTCTTTGAGCACATAACAACCGATCGCGGAATTGGTTCCTGTTATTCGATCTTCAGGAGGAACGTTGTGCGTCAACGATCGGTTTCGTTGGACGGTCGTTCGATATTGCAAGCGCGTTTGACATCCTTGGGAACCCTGACTGGGCTTGTCGGTTCTAGTGAGGCCACGCATGGAGGTGAGGAATGTCTGATCACGACGCTGAACGGCGCAAGCTTTGGGATCTGATTGAACAGATCGGGTTTTGCATGCTCACTACCTTCAACGGCTCGGACCTCAAGGCCCGTCCGATGTCGGCCTATGCGGTACCGCTGGAGAATTCGATCTATTTCCTGACCGACGTTGCAAGCCACAAAGACGAAGAAATCGGGCAACACCCGCACGTTTGCCTGGCCTACGCGGATTCCAAGCACCAAAAATACGTCTCGATATCAGGCGCGGCTGTCATCCAGAATGACCGCGAAAAAATACGCGAGTTTTGGGCTATACCTGCAAAGGCCTGATGGGAGAGTGCCGACGATCCATCCATCCGCATCCTCAAGGTCAGCTCATCCTTCGCCGAGGACTGGGACAGTCCCGGTACTATCGTCAGTTACGTCAAGATGGCTGCGGCAGTCGTCACCAGGACGCGACCTGATATGGGCGACAACGTCAAAGTCGACCTGTGACCTGACAAGGCGGGACAGGGCTGGCGAGAACAAGAGCGTCGAACCCGTGAAAAGCAACAACCAACAGCGGATTGGGTCGTGGGTGGACGACAGGGACGCGGGTGCCTGGAACATCGCGTTTTTGCCGGATGTTTTGTTTGAACAATCAAACCGGACATCGAATCGATGATCAAAATCGCCCTGCTGCTGGTCCTTGCTGTTGCAGGTCGCCAGCTCCTCTACTTCTGCGTCGGCTATGTCGATTACCTCTTGGAAATCAGCCGGGAGAGAAAACGAATGCGGAAGGCGTTTCGACACCGCCGCGACTAGGATTGGGCGGGCAAAGCAGCGATCCCAAGCCTGCCAATGCGGTCCAATCTTACCATGAGCGAGCGCTTGTCGGGCCCGGCTGTGATGGTCGGCATGCGGGGAAAATCAAAGATGCCTGCTGCACGAAACACGGACGTCTGCTCGCCCGCAGTCAGCAACGATTCTAAAAATACTGGCGCTTAGCCGCGTGTGTGACGGGGATGCGCTTGTGTTGGAATGACGGTCTTTCCACGACATGGGAGCCATCGCTGAGAGCATGCCTGGGAGCCTCTCATCTCCGACCGACTGAGGGAGCTCGCCACGTTCGTCGCGATGGAGTTTCTGATCGTGGATCAGGCCCCGTGTCGATTCCGTTCGGCTCTCGAAAGCTCCGTTGCCGTTTTGACATCGCTTGAGAATACAAAAAAGCCGCCCATTCCGGGCGGCTTCTGGCAATGTCGTAGTCGTCAGGCGACCTTTTGACCCTTGGGGTTGGCTTGGGCTTGCGCGAGTTGGGTGAGCTTTTTGTCGGTGGCCTCTTCTTCGGCAAGATTGGCCTTCAGGAGCGGCACGGCACCCTTGAGGCCGAGCTGGTTCGCCCAGGCAATCAGCGTGCCGTAGCGCGCGATTTCGTAGTGTTCGACGGCTTGGGCCGACGAGATCAGGCCGGCATCGAGAGCGGCTGACCCCTTGAATTCTTCCATGATTTCATCGCCTTCGGCGATGATGCCCTGGATCGCCTCGCAGGTCTTACCACGCGCCGGTTTGCCGAGAAGTTCGAAGACCTGCTCGAGGCGCTCGATCTGCCCCTGCGTCTCGTCGCGGTGCTGCAGAAACCCCGCTTTGCCTTCCTCGGACTGGGCCGCACGCGCCATCTTCGGCAGAGCCCTCAAGATCTGCTTTTCGGCGAAGTAAATGTCCTTGAGAGTATCAAGAAACAGGTCATCTAGGGTCTTTGTCGATGCCATGATGGCTCCTCCTATACGATTGGTTGATGATGTCCGCTGGCGCTCGCGGGCAAGCGAAGACGAATCTTAATTCGAGCAGCGCCAAAATGTTCCCATACCATTTCGAACTGCCTTCCCGTCTCCCGCGTCCCCGGGGCTCGATATCGAAGAGCCCGCCTCAGCCCAACGTGCCTGCCGCCACCGCCCACTATCAGCTCAGCTCTTTTCGACCGGTGGCAGGTCTAAATCCATGCCAAAGACGTCGTAATAATGCGTCGCGATGGCAGTCGCGCAAGCCCCGCTAAATTTCGGGGCAACCTCTGACATTGGCGAAGCTGATGCGGTCAGACCTTCCGTTTCGCGTGAAACCCTGAACGGTGATGCTTCGTGAGGTTTCGCGGATAATCTGTGGGCGGCGGAGGCCCGCGTCGCGGGCGTTATCAAGTGCATCACGCGGATCGCAGCGCCGGCGCGGACCACGTTCGTATCCCGGATCGACATAGCGATCGCGATCACGGTTCTGCACGTCGACGCCCCCGGGGCCGATATGCAATTCCACCTGTGCGTGGGCCGCTGACGGCATTATGGCGCCACCCAGGAGCAATGGTATCAGTACCGACTTAAGAACGGTGTTCATGCTCTACCTCCTTTACGCTACAGCTCAAACTTCAAATGCCTGAGTTGGTTCCAGAAAGTTGCAAACAGCGGCGGCGTCGCCCTGGGCTACAGACTTTACGCCCAAAGCAAATCTGCAGCAGCGTTTCCGGATTGACGCCTCTCACCTTGGCTCGAGGTTCCCGGATGCGCGCTTGCTCGACGGGCTCCAACCAGCGCGCAAGGGTCGCAACGATTCATCATCGCCGCAGTTGGCGATGTGCGACTATCCGATCCCATTAGCGTGACAGTTTCTTTGCTGCTGATCAGTGCGGTATCATCGGGCCGGGTCGATCCTGGAGCTGCTGATCGACCTCGCGACGAGTTGATTGCGTTTCCTTTTCCCTCTGACCGGCCTTGCTCAACCTCGCCTTTGTCTTCCTGCTCCAGACAGACAGAACTCCCGGTGTCAGGGCACTGGCAAGCACGATTGGGCATTCATCGACATGCCCGGGGTTCCGAATTTTCCCGAAAAGCGTCATCCGATTTACTCCTGTTTCAGATCCCCAACGTCGCCGAACAACGCCGGTTCCTTTGGGATGCTGGTCGAGCCCATGGCTCGCGCAGCCGATCGGGATGGGCCACGCCGATGAAGAGGAAGAAGAGCACTAGCCTCGTTTGGGACGCAGCCGCCCCGATCCTCTTGACCGTTGCTCAAACGATGCTGAGTGGGCGGGCTCCATTGAGACAGGTATTCACCTGTCTTTGTGCTCCTTGCGGCAGTGGCTCGATCCCCGAGGCGAATTTGGCATCGGCCCGGGCCAGTAAACAGCCTGTCAGTCTTCACGGGCACATTGGGGTGCAGCGCCATGACTGCCACTCAAAGCATCGCTTGCGTATTTTGCCGAGGCGTAGCGCATTCTATCGGATCTCGTCGCCTGAAATTTCTTCCAGCGTCACACCCGCAAGCTCCTCATTCAAGCGCGCGATGTCTCCCAGTGAGAGAATTCCGCTAATCGATCCAGTATCATCGAACACGAGAAGGCGCCGCATCTGAAGTTCCGACATTCGATGGGCCGCCTCCCTCAGTTCGTCCGATCCCAAGCAGCTTTCAACCCCGCTCGTCATGATTTCGGAAATAGGTCTTGCGACATCGATGCTCTCCGCAACGGCACGAACGACAATGTCTCTGTCGGTCACGATGCCGAAAGTGTCTCCGTCAATGACTGGAATAATGCCCGCATCAATCTCCGACATGAGCCGGGCAACGTCACGAATGCTGGTGTCGGGCGCGACGCTGATCACCTGTTTCGTCATCACGTCTTTAACTTGCATATCTATCTCCTTTTTGGGGGACACCCCTAACGACCAGTTTCGTTCCGCGCCATCGGAGAGCTCAAGCTGATCTCAAGTCACCTCCGTCTGCGGATTGCAGGCGGTTGGCTGGCAACGGCGGCTTGGCTCCGACCAACCAAACCGGTGTGGAAAGCCGGCCTTTGGAGTCGTACGGCAT
This sequence comes from Hyphomicrobiales bacterium, assembly GCA_900468805.1. GTDB lineage: Bacteria > Pseudomonadota > Alphaproteobacteria > Rhizobiales > Rhizobiaceae > Rhizobium. Next base: position 5,952 of record UEIF01000065.1, read on the forward strand.
TTTGCTGTCATCACTCTCATTCAAGTCCTGCAGAAACCTCCAAGCAGTGCGCGAGTTCCGCCGGGTTGCTTTGCAATTTACACGCTCGGGTCTCCATCAGCGGCCTTCGGGGAAAAGACCCACGTTAAAACTGCGGTGCTGCTTGCAGACGAGATGAAGACAGGTCAACCATTGCGCGATCTGCGCCGGGCCGCAGTTTGTGTAGCTTCGCGTGAAACAAGGACGACCGTCTCTCGTTACCTCCTTCGACAGCAAGGAGCTCGATTGATGGCCGATGACAACAAAAGCAGCATTACCGGGACCTTCCGGACCCGCGAGGCGGCGGATATCGCAATCGAGCATCTCGTGCAGCAGCATGGACTTGCCCGTGCCCAAATATTCGCCCGGCCGGTAGGGGAGCGAAACTCAGTCGGTGACATTCCTTCTGGTGGCGACGCGTTCCACGACGGCGGCAACCGGAAAGACGCTCCGACGGCGGGGGAAATCGATGTAACCGTCGATGCTCAGATCAACCAGGTCGGCATCGTCCAGCGGGTCCTCTACGGCGCCGGGGCAGTTCGGGTTTCAATGCGATAAGCGGTGAATGATGTCTGCTAACTTCGCCCATGCGCAGAGGCTTCCATCAGGGAAACCACTGTGTGAGGGGATCCGCACACTAAATCAGCGCAGCCAAATCCATGCTGCCGCAGCCCGGCTTTGCAAACGCAGAGCCCTGGGAACGCTGCCGCGTGAGAGGACGGCCACGAGCCGGTAAAGTCCGACGGAGTCCCGCGTTAATTTTGCCTGAGTGTCCGAACTTGCTTGGAACCTCTGCCAGCAAACGAGGTTTGAACGATCTCTGGCAGGGAAAGGCAGGAAATTGAACGGAAACTGGGTTCATCTGTGCATCGACATGCAGCGAATGTTTGCGGAAGACACGCCGTGGAGCGTTCCCTGGATGTCGAAGGTTTCGCCGGCCATCGCCGAAATTGTTGGGCGCTATCCGGACAAAACGATCTTCACGCGGTTTATCCCCCCCTCTCAGGCCGATCAAATGCCGGGCGCCTGGCAGGCCTACTACCAGAAGTGGGAGGTCATGACGCTCGACCGTCTCGACCTGGATCTGGTCGATCTCGTTCCCGAGCTGCGCGTTTTCGTGCCACCGGCCCGTGTTTTCGATAAAATGACCTATTCCCCCTGGATGAGCGGCGAGCTTCACCGCGTACTTCAGGCCGAAGCGGTAGAGACGCTCGTCATCACAGGCGGCGAGACGGATGTCTGCGTGCTTGCCGCTGTACTCGGTGCAATCGATCTTGGATATCGCATCCGCCTGATCACGGATGCAGTTTGCAGCGGCGCCGACGACACACATGATGCCTCGCTCGAACTGCTCGGCGACCGATTTTCGGTGCAGCTCGACCTTCTTGAAACAGGGGCCTTTTTGGGGAATGGCGCAGGTTCCAGATGATCTGCAGCGGTCACGCAGGGCCGGCAAATCCTTGGCGCGAGAACCGTCCTCTGTCGCCTCAGGCATAGTGGCCGGTCCAGCGCCTCCCTTTGCTCCCCACGGAACAATGGTCGGAGAACGAAGTTGCTGCCTTATCGAGCCGGAGATGCAGATGCTGTACACTGAGGATCAGCAAAGAGAGATTGCCGAGCGGCTCGGTGTGACGGCGTCCTTTGATCCGGGCAAGGAAGCGCGTCGCAGGATCCGATTTCTAGCCGATTATCTGCAGGCCGCGTCCTGCCATTCCCTTATTCTTGGTATCAGCGGAGGCGTTGATTCTTTGACCGCCGGTCTGTTGGCGCAAGCTGCGGTTCGTCTCCTCCGCGTCAATGGGCAGCACGCACAGTTTGTAGCCATGCGCCTGCCTTACGGCAGGCAGGCGGACGAGGATGACGCCCAGAAAGCCCTTCAGGTGATCGCCCCTGATCGGGTTGCGACCGTCGACATCATGCCTGCTGCAGACGCCATGCTCGACGCTCTCAGAAATGACGCGACAGACCTTATCGAGCCGGCCCGCCTTGATTTTCATCTCGGTAATATCAAGGCTCGCCAGCGCATGATTGCCCAATATGCGCTTGCCGGCATGATGCGAGGTCTTGTTGTCGGCACCGACCAGGCAGCAGAAGCTCTAATGGGCTTCTTTACCAAGTTTGGCGACGGCGCGGCGGACATATTGCCGCTCGCGGGCCTTACAAAACGACGCGTGCGGGCCATCGCGACGCATCTTGGAGCGCCGGAAGACCTCGTCCTCAAGATTCCGACCGCCGATCTTGAAACGGACGCGCCGCTGCGACCCGACGAGGACGTGTATGGCGTCACCTACGACGAAATCGATGACTTCCTTGAAGGCAAGCGTATCGCAGAGTCCGCCTTTCGGAAAATTCTCACGACGTACCGCGCAAGCGCACATAAACGCCAGGTTCCCATCACCCCGGAGGCGCACTCATGGTGAGGCTCGAATGCGTTGAGCAACCGACAATCCTTCTCGCTTCTTTTTGTGCGCCACCAAAACAACAGACGGATGAGTGCACCGCGACCCGTGCGGCTGAGACAGGATCTTGTGTGCGTTATGGCGTTCGATCCGGAAGCAGAATCCGGTTCGTCCGCTAGCGTACAGCTATGTATCGTTGGTGCGGTTAAAGCGTTTCCTCCCCATCAACACGGGAGAACACAAGATGGCTGATGATACTGCCGCGCCCCGACGACGCTTGTCCACATCTCTTACCCAGAGGCGAGAAGCGTTCGAGCAAACAGACCGCGCTGCCCGCGACGCGCTGGAAGATGAACGAAAGCGCCGGAGCGAAAAAAGTGCCAGGCTAAAGGCGGCGAGACAGCAGGCGGAACAGCGGAGCTAGAGCCTGCGGGTGAATGCGATCCCAATTGACAGAAAAGCGCTGAGGGAAAGCGAGCGGGAAGGTGCCCGCGCCGGCGGATACCAGGGGTGCTCAAATGGTCAGGAAAGGGGCATCGCCAAACTGAAGCGGACAAAGGCACTGAGCGCGAAGGTCTTGCGCTCTTGGCTTGCGACCATGGCGGCGAAATCCCCTCAGCGGGGAATCGAACTCCAAAAGGCTGAGGACTTGGAAGCGGCCAACAGCGGCAGCGGTTGCTGCCTCGGTTGAGAGCCCCTGCAATTTTAATTGAGATTGAACCGGGATGCAAAGTCACGCATCGCATTGCGAATAGGACCATTTTCTTGCGAGCTACAGACCTATCCGACCGCGCCACGGCTGAACCAACGGACCCTTCAGAAAAAATCGAACGCCAGCCCGCCACATTCATTGCAACCCGCCTTGTCGCAGCCGCAGACAATGGTCAGAGGATCGCTTACGTTGCGCTGAGCGAGGGCACGGCATCGGCAGTCGTTGATGCGGTTCGCTGTCTCGAGCCGGAATTCGAACCCGTCTTTTTGCCGCCCTGGGACTGCCTTCCCTACGACCGGGTGCCGCCTTCACGACTGTGCATGGGACGCAGAATGGAAGCACTCTGGGCTTGGACTCATCGCGCCGAGCGGTCACCTCTGCTGGTCACATCCCTCGACGCGCTGCTTCAGCGTGTTCCACCAAAGGCAGTGGTTTCGGCCCATCGGTTTAAGCTGGCGGTGGGTGAGATCTTTGATCAGGCAGCGTTTGAGCGATTTGCACAATGCACGGGTTATGTGGAGGGCGCCGTCGTCGACGATCATGGCGAATATAGTATCCGCGCCGACGTCATCGACATCTTCCCCGCCAGCAGCGAGGCGCCGATCCGCGTCCTGTTGTCCGATCAGGGCCGGATCGTTGAACTGCGCACCTTCGATGCGCTCAGCCAGAGAACACGCGAAAGCAAGGATGAGATTTGCTTCGGACCCGCCTCTGAAGTAATTTCCGCGCACAGTTGTTCCGGTGAGGGCGACATCGCACAGTCGCAGTCGCCGCTCGACATGGAGCGACATTTGTTGAGCACCTACGGAACACTGGAGACAGTGTTTGACGCGCTCGGCAACGTTCCTGTGCTGTATGCGGCGGGTTCCGAGAAGAGGACTGCAAGCTATCACGCGATCTTAGACGACGCTCGGCAGGCCCATTGCGACCTGCGTGGCCGCTCGCAGGCGACAGGACACTCGCTCTATCTCGATCGGACCGAATGGCTGGAGGCGACGCGCAGGCAGCCATCCACTTTCTTGGACATGGGTGGGGCAGAGGATGCGCCACGATTTTACGATAGTCCCAACCCGCGCCGGGCCTTCACCGACTTTGTGACAAATGCATTGCAGTCGAACTGGAGGGTAGTCATTACCGGCCGGGGCGATCTATTTGAGAATTTGTCGAGGCGCGCCGAGCGCGCAAGCAAGGTCAGGATCGAAACCGTTGGGAGCTTATCGGCCGTCGAACAGGCTAAGCCCGGGTCGCTTTTGAAATTCTCCTGTGACCTGGAGCGAGGTTTTACCTGTTCGTCCGAAAACCTCGTGGTAATCGCACTTGGCGATGTCGTGGGCCCGCGCTCCCCGACGGGCACTCCACAGGCGCTTGCAGAGCCCGATCTTCAGATCGGCGATGCAGTCGTTCACGAGGACCATGGAATCGGCATTTTGCGTGATCTGGAAACAATCCAAGTCGACGGGCAAAACCAGGACGCGACACGACTCGTTTATCGCGACGGCGCATCGATCCTTGTACCGATGGAGGATTTCGGCAAGATCTGGCGATATGGCGGCGTGCCAGAGGCTGTGCCACTCGATCGCTTGCACACCGAGGCATGGGCAAAGCGGCGGGCAGCCATCGCTAACGATATCCGCCTGGCCGCGCGGCACCTTTGCCGGCTTACCAGGCAGAGGCAGGAGACGACCGCCCCCTCGTTCGTCCCACCCCGGCGCGATTATGAACAGTTCGTGGCGCGTTTTCCGTTTATGGTGACAGTCGATCAAGGCGGAGCAATCGATTCAGTCGTTGCGGATCTTCGCTCGGGCCGACAAATGAACCGCCTTGTCTGCGGGGATGTCGGCTTTGGCAAGACGGAAGTTGCGCTGAGGGCTGCAGCAACGGTAGCGCTATGCGGCGGCCAGGTTGCCGTCATCTCGCCAACCACTGTCTTGACGCGCCAGCATTTTTCAACCTTCGAGCGCCGCTTTGCAGGCACCGGTATTCGGGTTGCCATGTTGTCAGGCGCTGTTCCAGCCAAGGAGGCCTCAAGGGTGAAAGAGGAGCTCGCTGATGGCAAGATCGGTATCATTGTGGCAACCGAGGCGATATTGGCTAAGGACGTCGGCTTCGCACATCTCGCACTAGTGGTTATCGACGAGGAGCAGCGCTTCGGAACACGAGCCAAGCAGCGGATGAAAACCCTGTCACCTGGCCTGCACAGGCTCACCATGTCGGCAACCCCCATTCCGCGAACATTGCAGGCAGCCATGGCAGGTTTGCAGGAGGTCAGCCTGTTGACGACGCCGCCGGCGGGGCGACGTCCCGTCCGGACATCTTTAATCCCCTTCGACCCAGCGGCCATGCGCATTGCGCTTATCCGCGAACATCGGCGTGGCGGTCAGAGCTTCGTCGTAGCACCCCGGATTGAGGATCTCGATCATTTGGCAAAGCTCCTCAAGGAGATTGTCCCGGAACTATCAGTGCGGGTCGCACATGGAAAGATGCCGGCCGCAGCACTCGACGTGGTCGTCGTCGACTTCGCCGACGGTAAGGGCGACATTCTTCTGTCGACGAACATCATCGAAAACGGTCTCGATTTACCACGCGCCAACACCATTTTTATCTGGCGTGCCGACCGCTTCGGATTGGCCCAGTTACACCAGCTTCGCGGCCGCGTTGGTCGAGGAAAGGCTCAGGGGATGGCCTATTTGCTGGCCGGGTCACCGGATGACGTCTCGGAAGAGACACGTCGTCGTCTGTCGGCACTGGTAGGAAACGATCTCCCCGGCGCCGGCCTGGCCATCAGTTTACAGGATCTCGACATCAGGGGTGGGGGCGATATCGCCGGCGAGGATCAGGCCGGTCATCTGAAAGTGATCGGTGCCGGCCTCTACCACAAGCTCCTCGGAGAGGCGGTCGCCGCAACATTGAAGACAACACCGCATGGATCGTCGGCCGTCTCGGTTGCAATTGGCACAAGTGGTTCCATTCCCGCCGATTACGTGCCCGATGCAACGCTACGTCTCAATCTTTACACCAGGCTTGCCAAAGCGAGCTCGGCGTCCGAAGTCGACGGCTTTGCGGAGGAGTTCGAAGACCGCTTTGGCGAGCTTCCCGAAGACGTTTTGACTTTGCTGCGGCTCACACGGCTTAAGATCGAAGCCAAAAACCGCACCATCGTCAGACTGGAGGCGGGCCCGAATGCCTTGGCGATCACGTTCGGCGCCAAACCCAAGGCCAGCTTCGTCAAATCGCTCTTGCGCAGCGGGGGCGCGGCACTGCATGGCAACCGTCTGGTTTACAGGAAGGTGACAGCATCGGCGGGCGAGAGGATTACAATGTTAGAGAATCTACTGGGGTGACGCAGCGCCGGCGACTTGCCCCGGTCGCTTGGGAGACCACGTGATGGAGATTGCATCAGGTGTGGGCTATGCGGCCTCTTTATGTTCGGTTGCGAGTTTCGTGCCCCAAGTGCTCAAGGTCTTAAGCACCAGGGACACCGGGGCCATATCGACCCGAATGTATTTGTTGACGGTAGCGGGCTTTGCGCTGTGGACTTGGTTCGGCCTGCTGCAGGAAGAACTACCGATCGTTGCAACGAAGGCGGCCCGCTTCTGCCTGTCTGCCTTCATTCTCTACGTCAAGGTCCGTTTCGGTGACAAAACCCTTCCTGAAGGCTCCTACAATGGGCAATAGCGGATATCGAGCACTACGAGGTCTACCGGGAAAAAGGTGGCTTTGCCGCCTGGCCCGCCAATTACGGCGCGTGGATCTGGAGAGAGGAAGCACTGGTCGTTTTCGCGGCCGGGCACAAAGGCAGCCAGGGAAAATTGCACGCACGCGACAAGAACAGACCTTTCCCGCCCCTTCAGGCCCGCAGTTTCGACGCCGGCCGAAGCTGGATCATCGAGCCCTTCAATGGCCGTGTTCCGGGTGCGGAAAGCCTGTCGGCTGACGAACATCTTTCGCCAGGTCTGAAAGCTGGCAACAATCTGGATCGACTGGCACCGACGTCAGTACGATCCCCCGTCGATTTTCTCGATCCGGAGACGATCGTCATGGCCGCACGCACCGGACTCGGCGGCGAGGCGCTCAGTTGGTTCTATGTTAGCCGGAACCGGGGCAAGCGCTGGGACGGGCCACATGCCTTCGCTGGTCTGTCGATCAACGGTTTGGCCGAGCGCACCGACATTGTCGCCCGTTCGTCAAACAAGGCGCTGTTGCTGCGTCAAGACACAGGACTGCGCCAGGAGCTTTCGCGAGATCGGTGCATCCGTCAAGGATCCCGACAATTATGCGATTATGCCAGCGAGCGTGCAGTTGTCCGACGGAACGATACTTTCGGTCATTCGCCGCGGCCGCGGTGTTGACGATCCCGGTTGGCTCGACGCCTATTGCTCCATGGACGGGGGCTGCATATGGCGCAGGATCGGGACAGTCGTTGAAAACACCGGCAGGGGTGGCAATCCTCCCAGCCTGACGCTGTTGCCGGACGGTCGCCTTTACCTGGTGTGTGTGCGCGCCAAGCCTTACGGTATTCGTTTGAAGACAAGCTCTGATGGCGGGAGAACCTGGTCTGATGAGCATGTGGTTCGTGGCGACGGCGGCCTTCCCGATCTCGGTTATGTGCGATCCGTCCTTCGCCCAATAGACGGTTGCTCTGTCTCTACTATTTCAATGAGGGGATGAGCGCTATAGCCGCATCGATCATCGATACCTCAAGCTTTGCATGAGGAGGTCGTCTTGATGACAGTTTCAGGCCAACGTCAATCCGGCCCGCTCCACACGATGCCGTCCCCTCGGTCGGTTTCCGAGACAGCAGTTCGCCATTCGATGAGAAAGCCGACGCCTTCGAGCGCTTCTAGGATGTCAGCCCGATGGGCGGCTTCCATTCCAGCGAGCGTCGCGTTCAACGCAACGAGCCCGCCCTGCCTGTAGATCTCGATATATTGGTCGATGATGAGTGTTGATTTCATTGGTGCCTGTCGATGACGTTCCGTTCGTTGCAACAACCCGCAACGTCAGCCCAAGTTCCCGTCGCAGGTGGGAGATCTCGTGCCGAACCCATAGGTCGTGTGCGGAGTATCCCTGGAAACGAGCAGTGGCCAGGGTTTAGCAGAAGCAACAGGCGCTGCCGTGGTTTGCTAACGCCGCGATAGCCAACGGCTGCTCGAGGGAGTCGCTCGATGGTCCGGCTGGCGCCGGGGTGAAGCCCACGGAAAGACCGCAACAGAGATCGGCGAGCAAAGACCCGGAATGATGAATTTGCTGCCTTCACCCCGTCTGTGCGTCCGCCAGCGTACATACGGGCTGTCACCGGGTTTAACGAGCTCACCAAAAGGAACTCCTGATGCTGCGTAGCGTTTAGATAGCCGCCAAAGACGGGATGGAAAACTATGAACAACAATCGCAATGAATGGATCGCGGCACGGGCCTACTCGCTCTGGGAGCAGGCAGGCAAGCCGTTCGGCCAGGACGAGATCCACTGGCAACAAGCTGTACTCGAGCGCGAGCTTCTGGAGACAACTCAAGCATCGGCCGACGGTAGGGAAGTGATGGAACGACCAAGGGCAGCCGTGACCGTTGAGGACGAGCCGCGAATTGTCCTCGTTGTCGAGGACGAGTTCCAGCTACGTTACAACATTGTCGATTTTTTGGATCAAGCAGGCTTCAGGACCCTAGAGGCAGCGAACGCCGACGAGGCGCTGGTTCTGTTGAAGAACAACGTCGTCGACACGCTCTACACGGATATCGATATGCCGGGCAGCGTGGATGGCCTTGGTCTCGTTGCCAAGGTTCGTTCTCATTGGCCGTCAACCCGCGTGATCGTGACATCTGGACTTGTCAAGCTCTCTCACAAGGACATGGAAGCGGGCGTTACCTTTGTCGCCAAACCCACGGCCGGGTTGGAGTTACTTAAGCTCATGGCCTAGCCCGGTTCGCAGGCAGGCATAGATGAGGTAATCATAGAGGTCCGATGATCTTTCGGTGGAGCGGCGGCAACAAGATGCCCTCTCGCAGGGAGGCTGCCAAAGGGCATCCAATGGAGGCGACGCCGGCCTGGCACCGGCAGGTCGGGGAGGGAAAGATCATCGCCGTCTCGAAGGCAGGAACTTTGCCGACGACCGCTTGTTCCCTCAAAAATTTGGAGGGCCCCATGTCTAAACTTGAGACTTGGTGCTTGCCTTTGTCGGATTCCTGTTCTCCAGCTGCCCGGCTAGACATTTAGAGCCGAACGACTTCAATCGTCTCACCCAGGTGGCGGTGGGCGCGTCAATGATTAGATTTCCCAACCGGCGTGCTAACTCACCGCTACTCCACTTCAAAGCGGAGTGTCGTCTGCCCGGGGAGCCCGCATGACGACGCGAAGGGAACGTCGACGTGATTAGCAGCATTATCAATAAAAGATCGGGGCCCCGTCAGGCCTGCGGTGATACTCGAAAGGGTGGAACCCTTAGGCGTTGATGATCGTTGGAATCTTCCAGCAAGGTGCCAGTGACTCGTCCTAACGAGCGGCTTCTTCACCAAGGCGCTTGCTCAGTTTGAGACGCGCACGATTGAGCCGGCTCTTGATTGTGCCCGTCGCACAGTGGAAATGTGATGCAGCGTCTTCGTATGAACGCCCTTCGACCAGCACATATTCGAAGACGGATCGATAAGGCTCGTTCAGGGCAGCGCAAGCTACTTCGAGTTCCCGGCCGCGTATATGCCACTCCTGATCAGCCAACACGGAGACATCCAGCGACGCGCATTCGGCACCGCCAAGGATTTCACGCTTTCTTGCCTGGTATTGCGTGCAGAACGTGTTGCGCATGATGGTAAACAGCCATGATTTCAGCCGGGTACCTTGCTGAAACCGATCGATATGGCTCAGCGCTCTGACGAGCGTTTCTTGTACCAGATCATCGGCGTCGCCAGGATTTTTTTGGAAGGTTCGCGCAAAACCCCGCAACGCTGGCATCAGCCCTACCAACTCGCTCTCCAACGGGGCGTACTTGTCGTCTTCTAATGTCATTCGTTCGTTCCTCCACCTGAGCAGATAAAGGACAAGCGGTTTCTTGGTTCCTCACCCGTACGCTAGCGTACGGGTTTTATTGGGCGTTCGGCGCAGGATTGAAGAGCGCTGTTGCGATGTCGTCGAGTGCATTCGGTTTGCCGGCAAGATAATAACCTCCATAACGCTGCGGAATATCACTGCCGAGATAAGCTGTGGCGAAGACGAATGGAATTCCAATGTCTTGAAGCCGTTCTGCGATCGGGAAAACCGTCTCTCCGTCAAGCCGAATATCCAGGATCGCGCCTTCGATCACGTGCTCGTCGATCAAGGCCAATCCGATGTCAACGGATGGAGCAGGACCTATCACAGTGGCGCCGGCCCTTTCCAAGGCGCGTCTCGCTTCATCTGCAACAAAATACTCATCTTCGACGATCAGGATACGTTTCCCCTTGAACAGGTGAAGACTTTCACTTCCCATTAGACGCATTCCCCAGTCATCGACAGGCAGCCGCATTCAAAAGGCCTCGGAAGCCATGCAGCTAATCTGGCAAACTTTCTATCATCGAGTCCACCTCCTGCGCTTGGATGTCATAGTCTAAGCATCACCACGAAAAGAAGGTCCGGCAAAGCGGCCTTGACCGAGATCAGCTCGCAAGACTCATGCCAATTTGTCAATGAACGTTATACTAGCTGCGCTGCGCCACGCCATTAGAAATGCATGCTTTTGGCCATTTGGAGCATCCAGGACGAGCCGCCAGGGTCGCGCAGAGGGCGGCGGGGGCGACCCTGGTTGGACGGTGCTTGCCTCAAGCAGGCAGACCCAACAATTGGTTCAAGCCCAGCATGCGGCGGTTGATTGCGGGAAGTCGAACGCGCACTGGCTCCTTATTGGGTGACGTCCGGGTGTTCACCTCGAAGCTCTATTCCACAGCCAAGACGGCGGCACTGGTTTTTCAAATTCGGCCGACGACTCTTAAGACAGTCTTCGGTCAGAATGGGAACAGTTCTGGGTGAACAAAGTTCAGTGTCGGTAACGTTCACTTCGCTGTCGGGTGGCCAAGTTTTCGAGACCAAAAACGACCGGCGGCTTGATTGGATCATGAAGGCAGTCTTCAACGTGCTTGGCAGCCTCGTGTTCCTGTTCAATCTTCAGCAGCGGACCGCTATCGGCCGAAGCCTGAGCCTGGCCAAGCAAAGTGGCAGATAAACCCTGGAGAGGAACTCATGCGCGTTCTTATCGTCGAAGACGAGCCCGTCATCGCCATGGAATTGGAGCGGGTTGTGAAGGAGGAAGGACACCAGGCCGTTGGGCCTGCGGCAACGATGGAGCAGGCGCCCGCACATGCGCCTCGGGTCGACGTGGCACTTGTCGATCTTGGCCTTTCCGACGGCTCGAGCGGAGCGGCGCTCGCACGAAGGCTAATCGATCGGTTCCAGATCAAGGTAATCTTCGTTACCGGTCGCCCGGGCGCCGTCTGCCGCGGTCTTGAAGGTTCGCTGGACGTGATCGGAAAACCTTTTTCTGACGAGAGCGTTCGTCGCAGTCTCGCGAAGGCGGCAAACGCTTGACGAACTTGGACACACTTGGCCGGCCAACCAGGAACTAGCTATTACAAACATTCGCGCGGGTGGCCGCAAGCGACCCGGGAAGGCCTTCGCGAGGCTCGCCGCAACGCCAGAGCATAGAAGAGCCGCAGACCCCTCGCTCAAGGCAGTGTTTAGCGCCGAGGTGGCTCATTCGATCGAACGATGCGCGCAAGGAGAGCAGAGCAATCGGCAAAATGCCCATTGCAGCCTTCAGACACGTCCCATCACGTGATGGCACCATGTTAGACAAAGGACCAGAATACCGACCAGGGATCCATCCGCCCCTCCTCGTGCGAACCGAGAGCAAAGATTGCCACCTCAGGGTTTGCCTCTTCATCAGAGTCGACGATCTGGTTGCTCAAGTTTGCACAAAGGCGCAGCCTGCGACCGTCCGAAAGGTGCCATTGAACGGAAAGCGCGCCACCCGCGCGCGCGCGATAGCTTGCAGTGCCGCCGACAATGTCCGGTAAAATAGGGGCTATGCTGTCTCGGCGGATGGACAGCAGCTCTTTGTAGAACAACAGCCAGCGTCTGGCATCCTCCGTCTCCCGCTTTGTCCAATCGAGCTTCGCGGAGAAGAAGGTTGCTTCATCGGTCGGATCAGGCAGATCGTCGGCGTCGAAACCGGGAAGACGGGACAATTCCTCGCGACGCCCTCGCCTTACCTTTTCGTTGAGATCCTCATTAAAATCGCAGAAATAGGGAAACGGCTCTCTTGCGCCCCACTCCTCGCCCATGAAAATCATGGGGACGTGCGGAGAGAGCAGATAGATGGCCGCGATAGCAAATAGAACGTTCTCCGGCCGGCCTGCAACCATGCGATCGCCGAGCGCACGATTTCCGATCTGATCATGGTTCTGGATAAAAGAAATGAAGGCCGAAGGCGGAAGGTGGCCGCTCGGCGTTCCCCGCTCCTCGCCGCGATAGGGCATATGTTCGCCTTGAAACACAAAACCCTCCGCCAGTGCTCGCCCGAGCTTTGCATTCGCATCGAGGTAGTCGGAGTAGTAGCCGAAAGATTCACCAGTCGCTGCGACGTGCAGGACATGATGGATGTCGTCGTTCCATTGTGCCGAAAAGAGGCGAGGTTGCCCCTGGCCGTCGCGCGCAAGGAGATTACCATCATTGTTTTCATTTTCGACGATCAGGTGAACCGGGCGCCCACCGGCGGCAGCCTTCACTCGGCGTGCTAGCTCGTGAAGAAGATGCTCGCCCGACCCATCCTTGATTGCATGGACCGCGTCCAGGCGGAGACCATCGAGCCTGAATTCGGTGATCCAGTAAATGGCATTCTGAATGATGAACTCCCGGACCAGATGCGATCGGTCCCCGTCATAATTGATGGCACTCCCCCACGGGGTCTTGTGTTTGTCGGTAAAGAGTGGCGCGTAAATCGGCAGGTAATTTCCGTCCGGTCCGAAGTGGTTGTAGACCACATCGAGAAAAACGCAGATCCCGCGTACGTGAGCCTCGTCGATCAGCCGTTTGAACTCTTCCGGTCGGCCGTAACTCCCGTCCGGCGCGTAGGGCAGCACGCCGTCGTATCCCCAATTACGCCGTCCCGGAAAATCGGCGACAGGCATGATCTGGATAGCTGTCACGCCAAGCGAACTCAGATGGTCGAGACGGTCGATGGCAGCGGTGAAGGTCCCCTCCCTTGTGAATGCACCGAGATGGAGTTCATAAAGGACGAGGTCATCAAAACCACGACCGTTCCAACCCGCCGTTTTCCACCGATAAGCATCGGGATCGATGACTTCGCTCGGCCCATGGACGTCACGGGGCTGGAAACGGGAGGCTGGATCCGGGACAGCAAGACCATCCTGCAAAATGAAGGAATAGGCTGCACCGGGGCGCGCACCATCAACCTCGCAATGATGCCAACCGTCCGTCGATCCAACCATCTTAAACGTTCGCTCCCCATCGATTGCCAGTGCGACATCTGACTGGAAGGGCGCCCACAGACGGAAACGTATACCGTTTGGCGTGATTTCAGGTCCAAAATCGAATTCTATCATGATCCACCTTTCGAGCCTGCGTGCAGTATTAGGACGCTACGCGCCGGCAGGGTATATTCCGGAGACTCGACCTTGCGGGGCTCGGAAAGTGGATCGGCAGTATCGAGAGCCACGGTCCACCCGCCGCAGGCCTCCGGCAGCGAAAAGGGCACATCTCCATCATGCGGGTTGAACAGGATCATCACGTCGCGCCAATTGTCCTCATGGTCATTTTGCTGTTGAAGCGACAATCTGAGTTGTGCGCGCCAGCCAGGGGCGACGGCTTTCACCGCCAGTCATGTCAGTTTGGTGACCTGCGGTAATGCGCTTTTCGACGAAGCGGGAAGACAACATATGCATGAGACGGCAGCAGAGACGCGCTCAGCTGCCGGATTACCCTGCCAAAGCATCGTTCGGCAGCGCGATGGAGATGTCTTCAGAGAGCCACTTATGGGCGCCGATTGCGGCGCGCAGTTCAGGAAGCGTTCCGTTCCCCTGGCGAAACAGCGTGAAAACGGTAGCAGCTGCTATTTCATATTCCGGATCCTGCCGGCTTACGCCCTTCGCAACCCGCCATTCTTCGAGCGCCTGGGCGATGAAATCGAGTTCTACCGAGCCGAATGTGGCGTTGACGAAATCGCTCATTGGGGTCCCCTGAATTCACGCGGGGGGAGATGGCAATTTCTCGCATGCGATTCAAGGGCCGCCGACGCCTCCTTCATCGAGGTCGGCCCATCTCGTCCGCACTTAGTCGATGGTAGCGACGAATTCGCCAGCGCCACCAAACTTTCAGGCAAGTGATTGGCAGTGAAAATTGAGCCTGAGGAATGTCAGCGAGCCGCCCATTCCCACCGGCACGAGGCTGCGATCGCAGCCCTCTCTGTTGTTAGGGGCCTTCGGTTGCCGATGATGACCTGCGCCTTCTCTGAGGCGCCCCGGGCTTGCAAGATGCCCCGGGGTTACCGGCTACTATCGTTCATGGACGACAATTCGGTTGTATATCCGCTTAGACGATCGAAACCGGCATGTCGCTGACATCAACGCGATGTGCGTCCATCGGAATCCATGATCGCACCTGCCTCGGCCCGTGCACAATGGGTCGACATGGAATACCTCTCCGGACTTAGGGTACGCCATCGCCTCGGAACCTCCGATGCCGCCATGATTGACTCTTCGGCATTGACGGAACATAATAAGAACATCCCAGGCACGTACGTGCCGCTCCGACAAAATTCGACAGGGAGAACGACGATGCAGATGCATTTGGACGACGGCGAAGCTTCGCCTGAGGTTACGGTGACGCCCTTTAACGGCGTCTATTGGGGGCCGCTTGCCCCGTTGACGGTCAATGGGGCCCACGAAATGCTGCTCCTCGCAATTAAGGGGCGCAAAGACGTCAAGCTCTTCACGGCGACAGCTTTCAATCGTGCATCAGACACGCCGTGTGCCTCTTTCGATATTGCGATCGACGCTCGGTCGGGCGACGGATGTGGTATCTTTCGCACGATTATCGTGGAGGCCGGACGCCATGAGCCTCATGATATCGCAACGCCGGCGTTCTGGTATCAATGCGAAAAGCCAGAGGAAGTGGTCGCCAAAGTTCACAAACATCTCGCCGACCTGAAGTTCTTCGATAACTTCTATTCGTATGTCGCGGCGGCAATCGACCTGATCGAGGAAGAGCATAATCAGCGCATTCATTGAAACCGGCCTCTGCGTCCTCGGCCAGTGGGGTCTCCGCTCATGATCGATCCGAGCCGATCACCGTCCTGACCACACTTGCGGTACGGTCGGGACGGAGCCTTTGTTCTCGCGCGGCAAGCCGCACGGATCAGCTGGCTGCGCTCGATGTGGCGATCAAGGAGCCGGAAAAACGGCTCGCCCTCCTGGAGCATCTGCAATACAAACCACATTGCACCCGAACCGGCTCAGACGCTAGTCGACCCGCATGCGTCGACGTGGAGGATCCATGTCCGATGACTATCGGGCTGACGCTGGGATATCGAATCCGTCGTGCAGGAAGTGAGCGGCGGATGGACTGCACACTGCTACGGAACCAATCGAAAGCAGCCGGGTTTAGTGGGTTTGGCCGGGAGTGGTTGTATGCGTGTGCTCGTTGTCGAAGACGAATTTCTGCTGGCGCTGGACGTGTCGCAAATGGTGGAGGATCTTGGCCACGAAGTCGTTGGACCGGCGGGCAGCTATTCTCAAGCAGTTGATGCGATTGATTCAGCCGAGATCGCTCTGGTCGACGTGCGTTTGTCCGACGGTTTTACCGGGCCCGACGTCGCTGCCCATCTGGTCAACGAACATGCCGTCACCGTGGTTTTCGTCACCGGAAATCCGGAAGCAGTCTACGAAAACCCCGACGCGGTCGGCGTTCTGACGAAGCCATACTGCGCCGAGCAGATCGCGGAGGCCATCAATCTGGCGATGGCGTGTCATAGGGGAACCGAGCCACCGAAGACACGGTACGTCCAGCGGCTGCCGATAACTTTCCAATGACGCTGGAAGGAACGGATATTCGATGAGCAAAGACCTGAGGGCCAACACATCTTGAAGGACGGCGGCGACCCGGAAACATCCGACCATATCAAGGTTGCTACAGCTGCCATTCCTGGTAGTTGCGGGTATCCAGTTCACAAGCACGATGGGAGGCGGCACCTATCAGTGCAAGTTGGCTTTCGGTCTATGCTTGTCCGGTAGAAGCCGGCACCGTTGCAAGCTCCAGGCCTTTGCGTTCTCAATCGCGATGCTCAGGCATGTCCTTGAGCTGCTCCTTGGTCCAGGCCGTTACCGCATGGACATCACCACTCTCGTCGCGCATGAAATCGAGGTCGGACATCGGAACGGAAACCGGCTTCGCGCCAATACCGAGGAAGCCGCCGACGTCGATAACAACGGCCGCGCCGGAGCCTGATCCATGCACATGGTCCACGCTTCCGACGGTATAGTCATCGGCCCCGTAGACGGTGGCTCCTTCCAGGATTGCGGGTGTAAGTTCGTCGGCACCGAGCCGGATGTGTTTACTGTGGTCCATCGTCAAGCTCCTCAATGGCGGTTGAACTCCATCAACTCGTCGAAACGAGCATTGTTCCGAGGAGTGAGGCGCCGGTCGCGTCCCAGGGGCCGGCAGATCAGCTGTGGCAGCGTCGCACAATGGTCGCTGACCGCCGACAAAAACCGGCAAGTAAGAATATCGAGGGAAGTCCACTTCGGTGCCTTTCCTTCCTGCTCGGCGCACCGGAGTGAACAATGGCTGTGCAGAAAGCATCCACAAGAAGTGCTCTGCGCGCCGGCAGTCGATTTCGTCGATCAGGTCGCGGCGGGCGCTCAGTTGTCGAAGCGTCCGTACGGTAGCGGACAAAGCAACACAGCATATTGCGAATCTGGTCTTTGCGGAACTCAATTCTCCCGCGCCAGTGTTTGTTGCGAGCCAGCCACGGCAGTTTCTACCAGGGATCATGGTGTAAGCAGAGGACCTAGAACGATGTCAGGGATGGAGCCCGGCGGCTTTTATTGGGCTGTCGAGAAGCACGAGGATACAAGGGCAACGATCGTTCACGTCTCGACGGTGTTTGGTGAGGATCCGGAATATTGGACGCTAGCGGTGATCGGATCGGAACAGCATCGTATGCCGGACGAATTCGTCATAATATCGAGAATAAAATGTGACCATCCAGAAGTTCGCGCGCGGAATGTCGGACCAACAGTCTAGGGCAAGGGGTTTCTTACAGGTCCCCGCTTCAGCATGCGGTCGGTAACCAAAAGGCCGCCCCGGCGGTGTCATGGCTCCTGACTTGTGCTGGCTTTCTCGCAAAAGTGCGGGAAACAGAAACAGCGCCGTCCATTTTCCTCCTGAGTACTGCCATGATACCGGCCATGCGCAGGTTTTAATGAATCCCTGCCAATAACGATCCGCTCAGTCATCGGCACACACTGTCTCTGAGGAATTTCTCAACCACGCCCCGAAATGGGCGGAGCCTTCGATAGCAACCATGGCTGCCTCAACATCATCGCTGATTAGGAGGACTTCTAATTGTCCGTGGGCGCGGCTTTCAACGGATCCATACCGTTCTTGATCTGGAGTTCTCAGTTGTGCGAGCTTTGAGACGAATGCCTTTCAATTGGCGAACAAAACCATTCCTGCCGCGCCGCTTGCTGCTCTAGTCCTCAACGGTCACAACGCAGGCCCAACGCGCGAGGTTCCATCGACAGTCCCCGTATCAATCGAGCACCCGGGAATCATGACACGGGATCGGGACGCCATCACCTTATCGACCGAACAAGCGAGGGAGAATGGTTTTTAGTGGTTTCTAGGTTGCAGAGCCGCTGTTCTTCAGACGATCCACTTCATCGAGGACACGGTCCCTGGCCGTATCATGGAGGTCAGCGGTCACTGAAAGCGCTCTGTCAACGAGATCCGAGGCCGCATCTTTGCCATGTTCAACTGCCTCGCTTACGTCGGACGCGACCCTCGCCTTCACAGCGTCGGCCGCCTCTCCTATCATCTCATCCTCCTGTTCGGAGTGCGGAAGCGCTGCTCCGATCGCCGCTCCGACGGCAAAAGCCAGTGCGCCACCAACCAGCGGCTGATCGCGAA
This sequence comes from Hyphomicrobiales bacterium, assembly GCA_900468805.1. Lineage (GTDB taxonomy): Bacteria > Pseudomonadota > Alphaproteobacteria > Rhizobiales > Rhizobiaceae > Rhizobium. The sequence continues at coordinate 24,244 of UEIF01000065.1, forward strand.
AATGCGACAGGATTGCTTGATTCAGGCGATTCGACTGATCCATGAGGTTTGTTCCCGTCGAGGCCGCCGTGCTGGAAACGGATTCTGCGGCCTCGCCGATCCTTTGCGTTGCGCCCTCTACTGCACCTTTGACATTGCCCCAGGTGTGGGATGCCCATCCGAGCGAGGCATCGAGAACCGCGCCGGCTTCGTCTCTGATGGAGGAAACCTGCTCACCGGCCGCGTCCGAAAAGCCCCGATAGGCTTTTCCCGTCGAATCAAGGAAATCGCCGGCGCGTCTCCCGGTCGCATCGGTTAGCGCCTTGAAATGCTGGCCTGCCTCATCCGTGAAATGACTATATCGACTACCACCGATGTCTTCGGGAGGACCAATCCGCTGAATTGTGCCACGGGCTGGATACAGGGGCAGAACGTCCTGCCCTGCCGTGGCCGGCGAGGCTTGAGATCCCTCCGCGCCCTGTTTGGCCACCAGCCACGCCAAGCTCACACCCATCAACGCTACTGGCAACGGATTAGTCCTGACGGCTTTCCCAAGATTGCTCAGATAGTCCGCGCCGCCGCTTCCCTTGGCGTAGGCAATGACCTCATCCACAAGCTGCCCCGGGGACATGCGTTCCTGGATCGCATCGATCCGTGCTCCGATCCTCTGGCGATCGACGTCGATTTCACGCTGGATATCAGCGGAGGATTTTTCTGAAGATTGCGTCATCACACTTTTTCCTTGACGATGTCGACATCACGGCGAAGCGAAGCGGTCGTGCGATCAAGTTTGAATTGCCCACCTCGCAGTGCGGTGATTCCTTTCGAGACAAGCAACCAAGCAATGCCGGCAATGACGAGGCCGACAATCAAGGCCGCAATCGCGTTGGCACTAATTTCAGTCATACCGTTTTGTGCAAGTGCCGCGGCCAGTCCGCTGACCAAGGCGCTGAGCAGCACGCCAACGGCGCCGATCGCAAGCACGACGCCCATCAAAAGAAGTTCGACGCCACTCAGCGCCTTATCGAGTTTTTCGGAAGCCTCGGTCTTTGCGAGATCGATTTCCTTGCGCAAGAGTCCTGTTACATCCGCAAGAAGCCCGCCCACGAGCTCGGCCAAAGGCGTATTGTCACCCGTCTTAGCCATTGTTTGGTCCTCCCGTGCGATCGGACGAATCCTCCGCATTCACCCGCTCGGACGATCGGCGTGGCAAGGACGAAGGGGACGCGGGACGTTTCGCCGAGGCGGTCAGGAATCGGCTTGCAACCAGACCGGCCAGCGCCGCGGCGCCCAGAAAAGCGACGGGCTGACGACGGCCGAATGCCTTCGCCATGCCGGCGATTTCGCCGAGATCGCGCCCCTCCATATCTTTTGCAATTGCCTGGATGTCCTTGCCTATCCGGCTGGCCAGTCTGCCTACATCCCGCTGATCACCGCCTTCCAGTTCGCTGCCGACCTTTTCAAGGGCGGTAGCGATCCCACCAACCTGTCGCGCTGCGAAATTCTTTTGTTCGGCGACCGTATCCTGGACCTTGGCCATGACAGTTGCCGAACTTGTTCCAACGGCCTCTGCAGCCCGCGACAGGTCGTCAGAGACGCGGTCCTTGAGATCGCCCAGTGTAGGCGTTCCGGTTGCGGACGGCACATTGATAGGTTTTGCGGCCGTACTGGAGGGCCACGAGCCAGCGTAGGGGGTTTCTTCAGGCATCTCTTCCTCCCCGGAGGTGGGTAAATTCTACTCGGATGCTTCCCAACCTCGCCGGAGGAGGTTTGTTCCCAAGTCGCTCGCCCCGTTCTTTCGAAAAACCGCAAGTTAATTTTCGTCATAATCTGTCCAACGCATCGGCTATGATGGAACGCGGTCCTCAGCACGCCTTCCCGGCGCGTTGGCCAAGCAGTCGGCACAGGGTCTTGGCGTTCTTGGTCGCACTGGCGTCCCTGTCGTTGTTGAAATACGCCCAGACGCGCTTGGCCCCGCTCCCCTTGATTCGATCGGCCCAATTTTCCAGCTCAGCGTCGCTATAGTCGTGGCGATACCAATTGGTCGTGCCATGGAAGCGCACATAGACGTCATCTGCCGTTTTTATGAGCTGATCGGGTAGACGGGGGCCGCTGATCGAACAGAAAATTACGCCTGCTGCTTCAAACTTTTTGAAAACGTTCTCTTCCCACCAGCTCTTGTGACGAAACTCCACAACATTTCGACGCCTTGGATCGAGCTGGCGCAGGATTAGCTCCAAGGTCTGTGGAGTGTAGCGGACGCTCGGTGGGAGCTGAAACAGGAAGCATCCCATGCGATGTCCCAGCATATCCCCAATGTAGGAAAAATCCTGGATCAGGTCATGGGTCCCTTCGAAACGCTTGATATGGGTGATCAGTTCGCAGACCTTGACAGTGTAGATGAACTCCTGGCTGGCTTGGCGAAGCCAGGTTTTCACCGTGGCGACCGTCGGCCAGGAATAAAATGGAGCGTTCAGTTCGACGGTTTGAAGCTGCGTTTGGTAGAAGGAGAACCATTGGTTCCGCGGCAAACCTTCGGGGTAAAAGCGACCATTCCAGTGCCAGTAATACCATCCAGAACAACCGACGTGGACACTGCCATCATGTTGGGTAGGACCCCCTAACCTCGATTCTCGCTGTTGCATCCTCTCATCGTGCATTTTGGAAGCGCGCGCTTCGTTGACGGCACGCTGCTTTTGCCGCCGTTCGTCCCGTCGGGCGTTGCGCTTTGCAAGTTCTTCTGTTGTTATGACCGGCAAATCGCACCTGCAGTTTTGAGTATGCGCGTTGCTAACGCGATTTCGAAACAGCTCAAACAACTCCGGTTCCCGCACTGTGTTCCGGTGCTTTAGTGAACTGGGTCGCGGACCTTGGCCTCTCGCTTCATGCAGCGATCGCGGCGTAGCCTGATTATTTACTAGTCCCCGATTGTTTCGGTACACTATTTCCCGGACCGGTTTCAGTGGGGGACTGCGGCGTCAGAAGAAACCACGCGCCGACGAGGATCAGGAACGCCGCAAGCAAAGCAACCGCCCAGGCAGATTTGGCAACACCGCCCTTGGGGGGATTGCGTTGTCCTTCGTAAGGCGTGGTCTGATCGGTTGAACCGTAAGAATCGCGGCCGTCATTTGTCATCGGAGCATCTCCCGCTACAGAGATCCAACATCGGTTGCGGACGCTTGTTCCAGCTTCTTTGTGAAGCAAATTGAACAACGGCCGCATCAGATCCCAGTCGACCAAACTAAGGCAGAGCGCTCACCTTGAGCCGCGGTGTAACCGAGCATGACGCGGCGCTCCCGCCTCGCTGCCTAATCCCGTTGGCTCAGACTGGTTTGGGGCGATCGTATGAACGCGTCCGGATGGGGAAAGAACGGCTGTGTCGGGACACATCGTTTGCACTTTGTGGTCTCGGAGCAACCGTGGCCGGAATCATTTTGCCAGTGTCAGCCGCGCACTTGCCGCATGGCGCTGGCGATGGCCTGGACAAGTGGGACGCCTGGTAGATCCTCGACTGGAGCGGAGAGTTTGGGCTTCCAGTTAGGATAGCTGTCCTTGGAGCCAGGAATATTCGTCGGGGATTTTTCACCGGTCATGTCAGCAAGTCGAACCGCGGCTAGCATCGAAGGCGTCTTTGCAATGAACAGGTGTGCGCTGACCACAAGCGACGTCAGCGTTTCCGCGGTCGCGGTTTGAGGCGGAAGTCGCTTTGGGAGTTCGCCCCCGCCTCCACTAGCGCCTGCCTCAGGTCCCTTCGCTCTTCCTTGCGCTCTTCCACATGCCTTTCGGTCAGGTCGGAAGGGACAATCCCATGCTCGGCGCGCGCCCTTATATCGGCGCCTCGCCACCATCCGGCGAGGGTCTGGTGATCGTGGGTCGAGATGCAAGCGAGAGCAAGCTTGGGGTAAGCTGCGGCGGGCTTGAAACCATCCTGATCCCGCTCATAGGAGAGGATGCGGCAGGAAAGGATGCGGGCTTCCGCCAAGTCCTCCTCCAATCCGTCCGGCAACATCCCCAATGCCTCCCCAATCACCAGGCAGCGGTATTGACCAGACGCTTGTGCAAGAATTCGCAGCAGATCTGCCTGCGGATAATCGACATAACCACCGCCGTCCGGTCCACAATCCAAAGGTACCAGGAAGAGGCGCCTCAATGCTGCGGCATGATCAATGCGGATCGCGCCCGCATAGCGCATCGCCGCATTCACCATCCTGCGATAGGGAGAATTCCGGCCAGCCGCAATTGCGGAGGGATGGAGGGCGGCAAGATGCCAGTCCTGACCTTCGGTTGCGTTTGGATCTGGCGGGCTGCCGATCGTTGCTCCGGCGATGTAGACGTCAGGATCGCTCCAAGTGGCGGAACCATCAACCGCCTCGCCGACAGCAAGATCCAGATAGAGACCGACCTTCAGACCAGCGTCGCGCGCCGCCTGCGCCGCCCTCATCAGCTGTCGATGCGCAAGCCACTGCAGCCACATATGAAAGTTGACATCGTCGTCGTGATCGCGGCAAAATTGCGCAACAGCCGGGCTCGTGGCGCTCTGATACTCCGCAGGCCATGTCGTCCAACCGGTGCCGCGGCCGGAGCGGCTCATAGTGGATGAAATTGCTTCGAAGAGCGCATGAAGACGTAGCACTTCTCCGCGCTCCTTGACGAAGTCGATAAATTCGTCACGTCCCAATGCAGGACGATGCACCGCCTCGCTTTGCCAGCTCCGCCAAATCCTGCGAAGCGCCGAGTACTTGGTATGGGCCACCCCGACATAATCAACGAGCTTGGTCATACGCAATTCCTGCGGTCGCTTTTCGAGTTCAGGCTCGCTTTGGAAGCCCGGCACTTTGTCTACCGCGATGTAGAGCGGGTTGAGCAACTGGCGATTTGACGGCTCGTAGGGACTGCAACGATCGGGATCTGCTAAAAAAGGGGCGTGCAGCGGGGTCAATCCGATGAAGTCCGCGCCCAACGGTCGGGCAGTGCCGATCAAGTCAACAAGATCTTCACAGTCGCCAATTCCCCAGTTTCGTGCCGAACGGAGTTCATAAAGCTGGGTGCTGATGCCCCACACGCGTGAATTCTCGAGAAACTGAGGCACATAAGATTTGGCGACAGTCGTCTTGGCGGAGCCCTTCCTGGCGCGCTTCAACCCTCCATCGGGCAAGCCCCTTGCAACGGTGAGATCCACATTGAGGGCAGCGAGAAGCTTTCGCTTGGTTTTGTCCGAGATCGGAACCTCGACATTGTCAGGGCTGGGCCTCGTGAGGCTCACGCCGTGGTGGCGCGCAAACTCGTCAAGGATAGCAGATTTCATGTCTTAGAACCCCTAAGCGGTTCATGCCGCAATAGCCTGCGATACGTTCCGTGGCGCATCGCCCGCCTCCCATTAACGAAGTAAACCCTGCCCACCGTCCACCCAGACAGGCGATCCCGTGATATGGCGGGATTTATCGGACGCAAGAAAGGCAATTACATCTGCAACGTCTTCACTGCGCCCGGGCCGGCCGCCGGTGATCGGCACCTGGCCTTCGGGGCCAAACTACCGGAATGACAGTCTCGTCTTCTTTTCTTATGGTCGTATTCAATTCGATTTTCGTCTCGATTTCGCCCGGGCAGACTGCATTTATTCGGATGTGATGGCGGGCGAGCTCTAGGGTTAAAACCCAATCAAACTATTGATTAAATTATCTCTGTATGATTCACTTCGGTAATAATGGGAGTTTGAATCAT
>UEIF01000062.1 GCA_900468805.1 Hyphomicrobiales bacterium
TGAACTGCCCCCATTTTCGACCGGACACTCAGCATAAGCAGGAAGGCTCAAGCACAGGCTTGAGGATAAGCTTATGTCTAACGAGTTTCGACAGGTTGACTTGATGATCGGTGACGTCCGGCGGCGACGCTGGACAACGGAACGCAAACTGCAGATCATCGAGGAAAGCTATGCCGCCGGGGAGACCGTCTCCTCTGCGGCTCGGCGGCATGGAGTTGCGCCAAATCTCCTGTATCGCTGGCGTAGGCTTCTGAGCGAGGGAGGTGCGGTGGCCGTGGATTCTGACGAGCCAGTGATCGGCAATTCGGAGGTGAAGAAGCTGGAAGATCGAGTGCGCGAGCTTGAGCGCATCCTCGGGCGTAAGACGTTGGAGAACGAGATTCTCCGCGAAGCTCTTTCCAAAGCCCACTCAAAAAAACCGATATCGCGGCCGATCTTGTTGCCGAAGGACAGTTCCCGATGAAGACCGTGGCTGACGTCCTGGGCGTATCGCGGTCCAATCTCGCCGCGCGACGCAAAGGCAAGTCCAAGCCGCGTGGGCGGTATCTGAAGGCAGACGATGCCGAGCTGCTGCCTGCTATTCGCAAGCTCGTGGATGCTCGGCCGACCTACGGCTATCGGCGGATTGCTGCCCTTCTCAACAGGCAGCGGCGAGCTGCCGATCTGCCCGTCATCAATCGCAAACGGGTTCATCGCATTATGGCCAATCACGCTATGATCCTTGAGAAACACACGGCGGTGCGAGTAGGCCGTGTGCACGACGGCAAGGTCATGGTGATGCGGTCTAACCTCCGCTGGTGCTCGGACGGCCTTGAGTTCACCTGCTGGAATGGCGAGGTGGTCCGTCTCGCGTTCATCATCGATGCGTTTGACCGGGAAATTATCTCATGGGCAGCCGTCGCCAATGCCGGGATATCGGGCTCCGACATTCGAGACATGATGTTGGAGGCCGTCGAAAAGCGCTTCGGCGCAACCAGCGCCCCGCATGCGATAGAACATCTATCTGATAACGGCAGTGCATACACCGCGCGGGAGACTAGGCTGTTTGCCCAAGTCCTCAACCTGATCCCATGCTTCACACCCGTGGCCAGCCCTCAGTCCAACGGCATGTCGGAGGCTTTCGTCAAAACCCTGAAGCGGGACTACATACGCATCTCACCCATTCCGGACGCCGCAACAGCCCTCCGGAAGATCGACGGATGGATCGAAGACTTGTATGAAGGCGGTTCTGTCAAGCATTCATTGGCGTCTCCTTTTACCTTGTGACTGGGCTGCATTGGCTTACTGGCGCACTCGGCGCATCGACTTGTATTCGGCGAGGGTTCGACCTCAACCACGATCCCATTCATGGGGGCCAAGCAGTATTGAAGAGCGGCGTCACACTACAACACGGCGGATGTTATCCGGACCAACTTCAATCTCGGCAGCCGCTCTGCTCTCCAGTCGCCCGTCGGCGCTTGGAACTCTTATAGAACTTCCGCTTTCAGCGACGCCCCCTCTGGGACTAGGCCATCTTCAACAAAGCGCCAGATGGCGACCGCGAGCTTTCGAGCGAGCGCGATGACACCGATCTTTCGAGATCGGCCCGAACCCTCCCCGAAAGCGCTACGGTACCACTGGGATAAAGCGCTTGCCGGCTGATACCTTAGCCAACACCACGCGAGCTCAACGAGCAGCCGTCTGGCGAAGCGGTTGCCGGCCTTGCTGATCCCCTGGTCATGCTTCACAGAGCCGCTCGCATATGGACTAGGTGCCAAACCAAGAAAGCTCGCCAAACACTTTCGATTGGCAAATTGGCGATGGAACACCTCCGACACCAGCAGTACAGCACTAAGTCTGCCAATACCCTTAAGCGTGGCGATGCGGTGAACCTTGTCAACATTGGGAATGTCCAGAGTATCATCCATCAGGCCGTCTTTGAGCTGGCAGTCGAGATCACGGATATGGGCGTGGACCAGTTCGAGGCGCTCGAACTCCCTCGTTAGTTCTGCTGCAAGGAATTTGCCGAGTGGTTGGTCATCGGCTGTTCTGACCCCCTGTAGCCACTTGCGCCAGTCGCCTCCCCAGAGAGCCTTGACCTCGCGGATACCGTGAAGATTGAGCAGGGCACGAATACGGTTCACGTGTCGTGTCCTCTCGGCCGAAAGCTGCAGACGTTCTCTGTCGAGGCGTTTGGCATCCTCCTCCTCCGGCGTGGGAACACGAACTTCGCGGCAAACCGTTCTATCGCCCTGGTCGAAAGATCGGAACATTCGGACCATGGACTCGGCATCTAGCCGGTCTGTTTTGGCCCGGCGGCTTCGCCTGTTGACCAAGAAGCTGGTGGAGTCGAGCACCGACGTACGAATGCCTCGCTTCCGCAAGAACCTCGCTAACCAGAAGCCGTCATATCCGGCCTCGAAGCAAACGACGGTCTCTGTAGGGCGACCATCTATCTGCGCTGCGTTCACTTGCGTGCTGTTCAACATCGCGACGAGCGCTGCAGTATCGCCACCGCGAACCTGGCGAAGCTTGACGCGATCTGAGCTTGGGGAAAGCACCGCAACTAGCCATGTAGATTTGCTCAGCTCAATGGCTGCATATACTGACACACTGGACTTAGCGTTCTCGTTCATCGGAGGCCTCCTCGTTGTCGATGAAGCGGATGAGCCGGGCAGCTCCTCCATAGCATCTATAATGAAATCCACCCACACTCAGCGCTGAAAATGGCCTCCCCAAGGGAGTTCATCAAAGCATTGTCTCAATAGCTGATCTGTC
>UEIF01000060.1 GCA_900468805.1 Hyphomicrobiales bacterium
AAATGGGGGCAGTTCAGGGGGCAAAAAGAAGCCCGGCGAAGCGAGGCGGCGACACTTTCTAGCCAGATTATCGATAGTTTCTGTGCCTCTCCGCTGTCCCTCTTCCACGGCGGGTGTCCCGGTGACGATCGAAACGCCGATGACCAAGGATCTGAGGCAGCGACAGCCGCCATGGAGGTCGGTCGCGACGCCTATCCTGCTACGTCTTTCAGAAAGCCGTTCGTGAGGGACTCGGGAACGAGATGCGGGGATGGTGCGACGAGGCAGGCTTGTCGCAATTCTCGTCGCACGGCGTTCGGAAGGCGGCGGCTGTGGCTCTTGCTGAGAGCGGCGCTTCCGCCTCCGAACTGATGGCGATCTTCGGTTGGACTAATCTTAAGACGGCGCAATTTACGTCGAAAAAGCAAACAAACGGCGGATGCGACCGCTAGGTGGATCATCGGAACTTCTTTGATTGGGGCTCGTGGTAAGACGCCGAAAGACCAGGACGCAATCGACGACACCGTCGCCGGCGTCTGCGTCGCTCGCGTGTGGACGGTGCAGGAATGCCGCGTCCATGACGAGATTTCTGCTGGGGGTGGATCTTGATATTGGACACGCCTCATGCCGGCGTCGGCATATGGATCAGGGTGCGCCATCGCTTCGGTCCGCGCACCGGCGAGTGGCTCCTTGCCGGCCACACGGTCGGCTGGGGCTATGTCCTGCTGGCCATTCCGAACCTCTTTACTCAGCCGGAGATGGCGGGTTTCAAGGCAATATTCGGCGACGAAGCAATCCTGGGCTGGGCAATGGTCTTCCTGGGACTGCTTCGCTTCGGCGGGCTTATTGTCAATGGCGCGCGCAAGGACGTGACGCCGGTCATCAGGCAGGTCTCTGCCGGCATAGGTTGCCTGATCTGGGTCGGGATCAGTTATTGCTACGCATCCTCAGCAATCATGAGCGCCTGGCTCGCCATCTATCCGATTTTTGCGGTTGGCGAGATCATAAACATCCACCGTGCCGCTCACGACCAAGGGGAAACGCGATATGGAAACTGGCTGATCTTCCTCCTCTTGCACTCGTCACATTCGGTATTGCTCTCGCTGTGATCATCGCCGTCCGATACATCGGCCTTCTGTCAGGCGAAAAGACAGGGCCGGAAAACAGGGCGCCGGTTGCAGCCGTCATCGTTGATCCAACAGCGCTGCTGAAAGCGACTGCGGCCGTCGAGGAGCACACAGCAGCCTGAGCCAGCAACCAAGCCGCCTCTCCTTGACGGGGAGGCGGCCTTTTTTTGTTGTAGATGCGGCTGTCATCTTTGGCGTTAAGCAAGATGTCGGCTCCCTTCGTTTCGTTGATCACGCTTTGAGGTCCGATTAAAACTGTGTGCCCGTCTCAAGATTGACTCGCAGTATGCAAGCGGATAGGTCACGGGCATTCACAACGAGATACCGTCGAAGGTCATAATGCCCACTCCCATTAGTCGATGCCGGATTTGCGGCAACGAGCATCTGGCTCCAATTATCAATTTGGGCAACCAGGTAATGAGCGGCATGTTTCCACGGGCAAAGTCCGAGGAACTCGAAACAGGTCCACTTCAATTGGTGAGGTGCAGCGGCGATGCCGAGCAGGTCTGTGGCCTGGTTCAGTTGGCCCATACCTTTGATCTGGTTGCCATGTATGGCGAACGGTATGGCTATCGGTCAGGCTTGAACGCTTCGATGGTACGCCATCTGCATTCCAAAGTAGACTATATCGAGAAAATTGCTCCGCTTCGTGACGGCGATCTCATAATAGATATCGGCAGCAATGACGGTACCACGCTCGGCAAGTACCCAGACAACCGGTATGAGCTGGTAGGTGTTGACCCCACTGGACCGAAGTTCCATTCCTACTACAAGCCGCAGGTCCGTCTCATCCCCGACTTTTTCACGGCAGAGGCGATGCGCCAGCATCTCGGTGGTCGCCGCGCCCGCGTAATCACGTCCTTCTCCATGTTCTATGACCTGGAAGCGCCAGCAAAGTTCATGCGAGAAGTCGTGGACATGCTTGAACATGACGGCATCTGGGTGCTTGAGCAAAGCTATCTGCCGACCATGTTGCAGCGAAACAGCTACGATACGATCTGCCACGAGCATCTCGAATATTATGCCGTTTCACAGCTTAAGTGGATGACGGATCGCGCCGGCGCCAAAATCATCGACGTCACCTTCAATGACGTTAATGGCGGCAGCTTCTCACTAACAGTTGCCCGCAAAGAGGCTCCCCAGCCAGAGTTTTCAGGGCTTGCTGCTATCCTGGAGCACGAAAAATCGATTGGGTTGGACGGCCTTGCGCCTTTCCAGGCATTCGCCGAAAGGGTCGAAAAGAGCAGGGACGCACTGCGGAACTTCTTTGATAAGGCACGTAGAGAAGGCGCCTATGTCGGCGGCCTAGGAGCGTCCACGAAGGGAAATATCATTCTGCAGTATTGTGGAGTGACGACCGACGACATCGCAACAATCGGCGAGGTCAACGAGGACAAATTCGGCGCCTTCACTCCGGGGACGTTGTTGCCAATCATCCCGGAAGCGGACTTGCTCGCACGCAACCCAGATTATCTCGTGGTTCTGCCTTGGCACTTTAGGTCTTTCTTTGAGAAGGCACCACAGTTCGCCGGGCGGAATCTCGTGTACCCGTTGCCGGAGCTTTCGGTCGTTAGGTGAGCGAAGAGCTATCCAGACTAGGTTCAGCCCGTCTGATGCGCATCAGGAAAATACTCTTCTGCGGACATGACAGCGCCGGCTCGCTGCACATGTTCGATCGCATCTGTGCGGCATTTCCCGAACTGGAAAAGCGCGTAATCGTGACCACCGGGCTTTACTATCGGAAGAGCACATCTGCATCGATCCTTAAGCTCGTCCGTGAAAGCAGCATATTGTTTTGTGCGGTTCGCGCAGTTGAGATGTATTGGAATAAGTTCCGCGGACGGACGTTGGTTCGACGGATCAAGAAAGATAACATCGAGCACATCTTCACCGATGATATAAATGGACCGGAGGCGGTTGCCTTCGCCAAGGACTTTGCGCCAGATCTTCTTGTATCCCTATACACGATGCACATTTACAAGCGGCCTATTCTAGAGGTGCCGAAGTTTGGTGCGATCAACAGCCACCCGGCGATCCTTCCGGAATATCGAGGTTTGGAAGTCTTCTTCTGGGCTATGGCAAACGGCGAGAGCGAGATTGGGTCCAGTGTCTTCTTTCTCAATGAAAGAGTCGATGACGGTCTCATCCTGCACGAACGAAAATTGCCGATCACAACCGATCATTCGATGACTGATGTCTACAATGCGATCACCGAATCTGCTGCGGATTTTCTCATCCAGGCGATCCGCGGAATCGATGCCGAAAAATATGAAACGCGGAAGCCGGAAGGCACTGGTAGCTATTATCCGATGCCGACGCGCGCCGCAGTCCGCGCATTCCGTCGGAGAGGGTATCGGTTCTTCTAGGAGGTATTGATGTCAATAGGGCTGCCCATCCCGTGGGCCAAGGCAGAGTTCTGGGGTAACGAGGAAAAATATCTGGTGGACGCGTTGCGCTCCAGCTGGATATCCGGCGGAGCTTACGTTGAAAAGCTAGAGGCAGCATGCGCCGCGCGGATCAAGGCACCCCATGCCTTTGCAGTTTCCAACGGAACGGCAGCCCTAAATCTGGCATACCTCGCGCTTGACATTCAGCCTGGCGACGAGATCATCGTGCCGGGTTTCGGCTTCATGGCAGCGGCAAATGTTGCTTTGCAATTGCACGCCGTTCCAGTGTTTTGCGATGTTGATCCCGACGCGTGGTGCATGAGAGCCAGCGATGTGGCTCCGTTGATCACGTCCCGGACGCGCGCGATCGTCGCCATTCACACCTACGGAAACATGTGCGGTGTCGACGAGCTGGTGGCACTGGGTACACAGCACGGTGTGCCTGTAATCGAGGATGCGGCGGAAGCTTTCGGCTCGAAAATGGGGGATGCTGCGGCGGGAAGCCGCGGACTCATAAATACCTTCAGTTTCCACGCTACCAAGACCATAACGACAGGCGAGGGCGGGCTTGTCACCACAAATGACGACGCGCTGGCGAGCAAAATTCGCCTATTTCGCAGCCACGGACTGCGCCGCGAAAGGCACTACTGGCACGAAATTCCGGGCAATAATTTTCGTCTTACAAACCTGCAGGCTGCGATAGGCGTGGCTCAGATCGAACACATTGACCAGATATTTGCGCGACGCGGGGCGGTGTATGAGCAATACACCCGGCGGCTCCGCAATATCCCAGGTCTTCAGCTGCAGCGGCTGACACCGGGCTGTTCACCGGTCATATGGGCCGTAGCGGTCAAGCTCGAGCCAGCACACTATGAGCAAGGTCGCGACGCTGTAATGCAACAAATGGCCCAAAAGGGGATAGAAACTCGACCAGGATTCCAAGCGCCGTCGGAGATGCACTACTTCGCGCCGACGCATCTGCCCGTCAGCGAGGAGCTCGGACGCTCAGTTATCAGCGTGCCGAGCTATCCGAGCCTCTCGGAACTTGAAATTGACTTTATCTGCAACGAGCTTGCCAACCTAAGCACTTCATCATGAATACATCATCACCTGACAAAGCGTTCTCGGTTATCCTGCCCACCTATAACGAGGCGGGGAACATCGTGCAGCTGGTCCGTAAAATACAGGCGGCTGTGCCAGATCACATGGAATGCGAAATCCTGGTTGTCGACGATAACAGCCCGGACGGAACGTATGAGTTGGTGCGCGAGTCATTCCGAGACGTCTCGTGCGTAGTTCCAATTCTACGAACTTCAGATAGGGGCTTCGCCAAATCAATTCGACACGGCATCGAACGGGCGAGCAACGATCGAATAATCGTTATGGACAGTGATTTGACTCATGATCCGATCGAGATTCCGCGCCTCTTGCATGTCGGACAGATTTACGACGTCGTCAGCGGTTCCCGGTTCTGCGCAGGCGGACGGATGACCGACACCAAGCACTATCTCACCAGCCTCGTCTACAACTGGGTACTCCGCTTGTTGCTTCGAACGCAGGTTCAGGACAATCTCGGGGGCTACTTCACAGCCCGACGCGAGCAGATATTGCGGCTGCCTGTTGATGAGATATTTTTCGGATACGGTGAATATTATTTCCGTCTCCTGCATTTCGTCCAAAGAGCAGGATTGTCGATCGTGGAAGTCCCGTCGCACTACCTGTTGCGCGGTGCTGGAACCAGTAAATCGAACTGGGCGCGCATGATCTGGAGCTACACGAGTGCAGCCCTGCGGCTAAAATCCAGGATAGCTATGACTGAATCCGGAAAAGAGGAAGATGTGCCATCGAGCACACCGCACTCATCGTGACCAAGACAACCCACAGGCCCATTAAACGCTTCTTCTCTTTCTTTGCACGATTTGCTTTCACGGCTTTGTTGCTCGGATTTGTGGTGAGAAGTGTCGATTTTGAGCAGATTCGCGATGGATGGCAGCATCACCTCGGGTCGGCCCTGGTTATCTCATTCCTACTTCTTCTCTTCGCGCTCGCGCTGTCATCCTTCCGATGGGTGATCGTCTCGAGGCTGATTGGAGTGGATCTCAAAATCGGCAGTGCGAGTGCAATCGTATTCGTTGGTCATTTCTTCAATCAGTTACTGCCCACATCGTTCGGCGGGGACGCAATCCGCGGCTGGTGTCTCTGGCGCCTGGGAACGAGGCTGCGACAGGCGTTTCTGAGCGTCTTCTTCGACCGACTTGTTGGGATGTCCGCGCTGCTGTTGCTAGTTGTTGCGGGGCTACCGGTTCTCGCTCTCAGAGTAGGATCGGCGGTTCCGATCTTGCTAGCTTGTTTGATAGTGGTCGGCGGGGCGCTTGGTCTACTCGCCATATTCAACCTTCAACGGTTTCCTACATCTGTCAAAAAGCTCAGATTTTGGCCTCTGGTCGAGAACTTCTCAGATAGTCTGCGCCGACTGATTGGCGCGCCATTGCCGTCCCTTGTCGCGATAACTCTTTCCCTGGCAATCCACGCAAGCGCGTTATACACGACCGCTGTTCTGTCGGATGCGCTCGGCGCTCCCTTGGGAATGCTGAACGCTTTGCTTATTGTGCCGACCGTCCTGGTTATTTCGGCCCTACCTGTTTCGATTGGCGGGTGGGGGGTGCGAGAAGCTGGATTGGCCGGTGGCTTCGCTCTTCTCGGACTGCCCCCTGCAGTCGCGGTCACCACCTCAGTGTTGTTCGGCGCCGTCAATGTCGCCGGGGGCATTCTCGGTGGATTAGTCTTTGTCGCGATGGGAAGTCCTCGTCCCCCTACGGCCGAGATTTCTTCTTAAGAGCGTAGTAGACAAGGCAGCCGGCTTCGGTTGGTTTCAACGCTGACGCGACAGAGCCAGCTAGTAAGGAAGCCAAGACTGGCGCAGTGATGGGGCGAAGCCAAGGCAAGAGGAACCATCGCCGAAAGAGCTTCTTCGCAATTAGCCCCGGCAGTCCCAAGGGCGTTAGCGCATCGTACAAGGTGGAGACATTGGCGGGAACGTATGGCCGTTCATGTTCCACTTCGAAACCTGCCCGCTCAAAAGTCGTTCTCCAACCCTGTAGGGTATAAACGTTGTAGTGTCGCCAAAAGCGATTGTAGAAGCCGCCATAGCGGCCGGCGAGCTCCGTCAATCCCACCGATGATAGCAAACGAGCGATGAGAGTTGCTTTTTCCAAGTGGTTTGTTGGAATGGTAACGTAGAAGCGCGCGTCGTCGCTCATGAGGCGATGCACTTCAAGCAGGACCGGATGCAAATCCGGAATATGCTCAAGGACGCTGTTGGAAAAAACCGTATTATAGGAACTGCTCGGCTTCGGAATATTGTCACCGAAGCACACCAACAGCTCATTATATTTTCCGAGTGGCTTTGCACGGGCGACCTCAGACGCATCTGGATCAATTCCGGTGTCGATATTCCCGGCAAACAGGATATCGGCGAAGATACCGTCGCCGCAGCCAATATCCAGAATTGGCGCAGGCCATGGCTTGTCGACGTGTAGTTCGCATTCGATGGCTCTCTCGAACGCAAGTGCCGATGGTGCTGCCAACAAATAGCGTTTCAGGAAGTCATTGTGAAACTGCACGTTCCGTCCTTTCAGGAGCGAGGATTGTGTATTGTGAATTGCGAAAAACCTCCCGGAAGTTTTGGGGGGATCTCAGCTGGTCGCTATTGCGAAGAAGTAAATATTTGATGGGATAATCTCGACGTGCAGCCTCCGTGCGCGCGAGTTCCATACGCTCGATGAAGCTGGCAGCCACCTGGCCCGTCGCAAAAAGATTGGCAACGGCTGCATTGTAGCTGTGGTAGACAAGCAATTCATAGAAGCCAACGACCTGGTACTTGTCATAGGCATATGGCACGTGGGGTTGCTGTTCGATGTAGTCGAAAAATGCGGTCAGATCGGTCTGCTTTGCAGCCTCAAGCGATCCGAGGACGTCGTTGTTGTTTGCAAGAAGGTCAACGACAAAGAAGTATCGTCTGAGGAGTTCTTCGAAACTGAGTGCATTCATCCCGTAGAGGCCGACGAAGGCCGTCGCATCGGTATAGAACTCGATCAAGTTCGTATCGTCGATGTTGGGGGATGCCACGGTGTCTCCAGGGCCACTGTTGGCGGCGATCCAATTGATCGCTTCATACCTGTCACGCTCCACAAACCCATACCATCGCTGCGAATCGTATGGCCGGATCCATGCCGAGGCGCCGACAAGGGCGATGGTCAAACAGATGATGGCTATGGTCCCTGTGATGCCCGCCTTCAAGCGTAGATGCAGGTTGAAGATGCTACCGAGGGATATAATCAACCATCCCGCCCATCCGATGGAGAGTACGAATGCAATCATTGCTGCACCGCGCAGCCATAGCCGATCGCCGAGTTCCACGCTCCCGTTGAAAGCGCCCATGAGCATAGCCGCGAACAACAGCGCTTTGAGGAAGATCTGCCTATTGCCGGCGAGGGTGCCCATGCGCCCAAAGAGGATGGGAATGAGCAATATCAGGTAAGATCGGTCAAAATGGATCCCGAGAAATGAGCCATGGCCAAGTTGAGATCCGAATTCCGTTTTGTAGAACTGTGAAAAAAACCACTCCTGCCAAACGAGGCCGAGAAACAGCATCACGCCGCCAAAAAGCAGCGCGAAGTCAATGCGTCGCTGAACTACCGCAATAAAGACAAAGGCGAACCCGACACCGGCGCCGATATTGGCTCCTACGGCAATACTTGATGCAGAGCTCAGTAAGAGAAGCAGGCCGGCGATGATGTAACGCCACAGTCCTGGTTTCTCCATCAATGCCAGCAGAGCAGTAATGGCGAGCAGCCCAATCGTCCAGTACACGGTAGGGCTAACCAGACGCACCACATTGGCTTCAAATCGCCAGATGTACGGCAGGTTGGTGTAGATGGTCCCGAAGCGGAGGCTCCATGAAAACGCGTCGGAAAGAAAGATCACACCGCCGGCCAACAATAGTGCAGCGAATGGCCCGAGCTTTCGATGCAGAATTTGTTGGATCAAGATCAGTGCGGCGAACGCGAGAAGGCCCGTCTGGACTATCAACAGGATTCCGAGGGCGGCGGAACGGCTGGGCGCCACCAACCGCACGGTCTGGTACAGCAAATGGTCCGCGACTATCGCTGGGACATAGGTACACGCAAGAGGGTTTCCACTAGCGTCGATTTCATTGTCGCCAGCTGGATCACGGCAAGCGGCTGCGCCGCGTTTGATCAAACTGAAATACAGATAGTTATCGTTGATGTCGGAGCTATAGCCCGCGATCGGAACCCCAACCTTTGTCTGATCGGAATCCAAACCTCGTCTGATCATGTTTTGATGAGCGATCAATGCGACCAGCAGGGAAGCGAGCGCGCATACGATGACTGATCGCAGGGAAAGGCTTTTCATGCGTCGCCCTTTTGCGCCCTAGAGGTGCTCGATGCGTGCCTCGGACTCGCCTTGCCGAACACGACGCAAATCGGAATCCACCATCATTCGGACCATGTCTTCGAACGAAGTTTTGGGCTCCCAACCAAGGACACGCTTGGCTTTGCCGGCGTCGCCGAGCAGATAGTCCACTTCCAATGGGCGAAAATATTCGGAGGCGACTTTAACGAGAACCCGACCGGTTTTTGCGCAAACCCCTCGTTCGTCAACGCCGTCGCCTAACCACTGAAGCTCGCGTCCGCAATGGGCAAACGCCAGTTCGGTGAATTCACGTACCGTCCTGGTGCGGCCCGTAGCGAGAACATAATCGTCGGCCGTGTCTTGCTGCAGCATCATCCACATGCCCTCGACGTAATCTTGGGCATGGCCCCAATCGCGGCTAGCATCCAGATTTCCCAGATAGAGGATATCCTGCTTCTCATGCTCGATCGCGGCAACTGCTCGAGTGATTTTCCGGGTAACGAAGGTCTCGCCTCGGATGGGGCTCTCGTGATTGAAGAGGATACCGTTGGAAGCGTGGATGCCATAAGCGTCACGGTAGTTCGCGGTAATCCAGTAGGCGTAGAGTTTGGCCGCGGCGTACGGGCTTCTCGGCGCGAAAGGTGTCTTTTCGTCTTGTGGTCGGTAGGGGGCATTGCCGTACAACTCGGACGTTGATGCCTGATAAAATCGGGTCGTTTTGTCGAGCTGTAAAATACGGATCGCCTCGAGCAGGCGGAGTGTGCCCAAGGCATCAGAGTTGGCGGTATATTCGGGTGTTTCAAAACTCACGTGCACATGGCTCTGCGCCGCGAGATTATATATTTCGTCGGGTTGAACTGATTGAACGACACGCAGTAGGCTCAGCGCATCAGTCATATCGGCGAAGTGCAGGAAAAGCCGGGCGTCCGGATCATGGCGATCCTTGTATAATGGATCAATCCGGCCGGTATTGAAGGACGACGACCTTCTTTTCACTCCGTGAACGACATAGCCCTTTTCAAGCAGAAATCTTGCCAAATACGCGCCATCTTGCCCGGTGATGCCGGTTATTAACGCAACTTTTCGGGCCATCGGTCAGTCTTTCCGCGACGAGCTTACATAGTGTTGAGCTGTTTGGCGGGGTTCTTAGCGTCTCGGCGTTCACGAGTCCACTCCGTCGGTCTCGTGAGTTGTGGTTGAGAGCGCTGGGCGAATAACTCCTGGATGCAAAGAATGCGTAGCTCGCTGACCTACTTGACGGCCTGAAATTCGATAAGGCTTTGCTCCTCACTGGGCGTCATTTCGCGGAGCTCGTGTTCCCCGTCGCGCCAGCGGCGCATCACATATCGTTTTTCGGCAGAATAATAGTATTGCCACTCCCCGTGCCCGAGAAGATACCGAACCGCTGACCCTAGCGCCTTCATATTATCGCCTTTGTAGTGTCAAAACGAATTAGAAATACCTCTTGGTCTTTGTGGGGGTCAACAGAGGTCGGCAGCTTTCTCAGAGTTTGAAGGCTCAATTGCCTGAAACCGATCCACTTGATCGAGCGTCAGTCGCTATCAATGCACCGGTCGTTTTTGTGGTCAGGCGTCCACTCTCGAGCAAAACCCTCGTCGAGCAGTTTGGCGCCGATCTCCTCGCCTTTGTTCGATAGATGTTGATGAGCGGCCGGTGCTTCGGCGTGTTGTCGTAGCCCTTGATTTCAATCTGCAGGCCACGTTCTTCCAAAAGCTCTTTCAGCCTTCCCTTGGCGAGGTGGTCGGAGGCCAGATCGAAGCCGCACGCCTCGGCACGAAAGCCGCAATCGATGCGGCCTCGACAACCGAAGAGGCCCAAGCCGCCGCAGCCGCTGTCAGCTGGCCGGATAAAAATTGACGTCATAAAGTGCCAGCGATGATATTCAGTGCGCAAGCCTCTCCGGGGCTTGGGCGTGATTTGATTTTACGCTATGGCTGCTCGCAATAGCTGAGCAGGTAACAATGAACTATCGCGCCGATATTGATGGGCTCCGAGCCGTAGCCGTGCTCGGCGTGCTTCTGTTCCACTTCTCGCTTGGGCCGTTCTCCGGCGGATTTACCGGGGTCGATATCTTCTTCGTCATCAGTGGATACCTGATCACAAAGCTGATCGTTGAGGACGTTGACCAGCGCAGGTTTTCGGCAAAGAGGTTCTACGTGCGGCGCATCCGCCGGCTGTTCCCGGCGCTGCTCTTCACGTTGCTATGCTCTGTGGTGGCCGCCGCTTTCATCTTCCCGCCGGAAGAGATGACTAGGTTCGGAACGTCATTGGCGGCCTCGGTCCTCTCGGCTTCGAATATCCTGTTCTGGTCTGAGCATGGCTATTTCGATGTCAGTTCGCACCTCAAGCCGCTCCTGCACACATGGTCCTTGAGCGTCGAGGAGCAATTCTATCTCGTCTGGCCGTTCGCGCTGGTCTGGCTTCTGAGGTCCGGCCGAAAGGCCGCGGTGTTCGCTCTGGCGCTCATATTCATTGTCAGCCTCGGCGCTAATCTGGCGCTCGAGCCATACCAGTCGACCTTGTTCTATCTGTCGCCTTTTCGGTTCTTCGAGTTTGCGATCGGAGCCGGTCTAGTTTTCCTGCCTACGGCAAGGTCGAATGGAGTGATGGAGCTCGCTCTCGTGGTAGGCCTGGCAACGATCGCCTATGCCTATCGGTATTTCTCAGAAGCAACGCTATTCCCATCCTACCCAGCTCTCCTGCCGACTGTCGGGGCAGCGTTGGTGATATGGGGAGGACAGGCGAAATGGACCGGCCTGTTGCTCCGAAACAAGGCTGCGGTCGCTGTCGGCCTCATCAGCTATTCGCTCTATCTCGCGCACTGGCCTTTGCTCGTGTTTTGGCAGTACGCCGGGGTGGCGCCGTTGTCCCACCGTGAGCGAGTTTGGCTGTTGGCTCTGACGTTCGCGATAGCCATCGGCATGTATTTTTGCATCGAACGACCCTTCAGGGCTCGCAGCGTCTCCCGGTATACGATGTTGCCGCGGATCTATATCCGAAGCGCCATCACCGCGGCACTCGTGGTGACCGCTATCGGTCTGCAAATTCAGGTATCGCACGGATGGCTCTGGAGGCTTGGCGAGCGAGGGGCATTCATTGGGCGGTTCGTCGCCGGTGATCGCATCGCGGACGGGAAATACGGTGGCGATGCATGTAAGAAACCACCTTGCAGTACATCGAAAGAACGCCGCGCACCAGATATCGTCGTCATCGGGGATTCCCATTCGCGGCAATATTTTCTCGGCGCGAAGGAGGTGCTGGCGGGGCTGAAGGTTGATTTCTACGAGTTCAGCAGCTGCCAGTTCTATTCGCCGGAATACACGAGGGACTATACCGGATTTACTGACCCGGTTCTTTACGATCGCGGATGCCGCAAGGCTAGGGAGAACGCATTCAAGGCCGTCAAGAACGCCCCCAACGCGCTGCTCGTGCTCGGCGAGTATTGGGATCCGATGGCTATGATTTCGGAGGCGGGCGGCGCCTCCGTTCCGGTGACGTCGCCTGAAGCCTACTATCGGTTCGTCGGCGCCGAGGTATCCAAGCTACAGCAGGGGTTTGGCGGCCGCCAGATGATCGTGCTCGGAAGCGTCCCGACATCGGGCGGCGTAGGAGCGCCACTGAGCTGCTACGGCAATCTGTATCATATAGATCCGGGATGCTCCGTGCAGCCGATCTCCAACCCGGTTATCTCCCAGAGAGCCGGAACTAACGAGCTGCTAAAGGCGAACTTGCCGTCGACGGTCACGTTCGTCGACCCTTTCGGAGCGCTTTGCAAAGATGGTCAATGCGCGCTCATTACTGACGGGCCGATCTATTCCGACAATACGCACCTGTCCGGCCTTGGAGCCAAGACTGTAATGGCCAACATAGCTCCTCTGATGAGGGCGATCGGCTCGCAAGTCAGCAAATAGACTGCATAACCCCATCATCATCTGAAAAGTACCAACTGGCTCGCTTTGGCGGGCCTTTTCCTTTTCAACATCGGAGACATCACCAATGCCAGTCTATGACACGGCAAACGAATTCTCGCGCTCACTCGCCAAGGTGCTGATGCACGAAGGCGGCTATAGCAACCACCCGGCCGATCCAGGTGGCGCCACAATCAAGGGCGTCACACAGCGCGTCTTCACCGGATGGCTGGCTGCGGACGGAATGGGAGCGAATAATCCTGCCCCAGTTTCCGCACTCAATTATCGCTCCGTTAGCAAGCGATATGGGGGCACAGTGAAATAGCATTCAGACGATCCCTTTTAAAAAGACACTTTTGCATTTGTGGGGTGCTTCTGCCGCCCCGACAATGCCGGTGCGCAAATGCAGCGGCACACCCATGAGAACCTCACAGGAACATACTGCACGGATTTTACACGGATTGTCTGTGCAATTCGCGGAATGTTCTGGGGTTTGACGCGGTTTCGCGCAGCGACGATGGCTCGCGGTCCGAAGCTTTCGCTTTGATTTTGTTGAGGAAAACTGGTGCTGCCGAGTGGGGTTGAACTATCGACCTTACCCTTACCAAGGGTGTGCCCCGCCAGGTCGAGGACGATTCTTTCTTTCGCTCACTCTTCGGTTTTCTGTCGCGCAAAAAGTGAGGGGAGCGTTTCGGGTTTCCCGTTAAAATCAAGGGCCGTTTTGGGTGGTAAGGTGAGGGGTTTCCAACAAACGCAATCATCCGCAAGTGACTGTAATCACAGCGGAAATTAAAGAATTTAGCGGGAAATCTGGTGGGCGATGAGAGACTCGAACTCCCGACATCCTCGGTGTAAACGAGGCGCTCTACCAACTGAGCTAATCGCCCTCGATGCTCTGTGTCATCGTTCGGTGCAGCGTCTCTAACGATATTGGGAAAGAACCGCAAGCCTCTTTTTGAGTTTCTGTGCAATTTGCTTGTGGGCGCCGCTCTTCCCCATAGCGGGCATTCTCTGTAGAGGTGCAGTTGAAAACATTCGGAGCGAAAATGACGACGCGCGAGCAGCGAGCAGCCCTTCGGCAAAGCACACCTCGGACATTTCTGGATTACGCTCACACGGAACAGGCGAGGTTGCTTCCCGATCGCGGCAAGCTTCTCGACAAGCTGCCGAAAGGTGGGATTGTGGCTGAGTTGGGGGTTGCAGAAGGCGTGTTTAGCGAGGAGATCGTTGCGCGCAATCAGCCGCAGCGGCTCTTTCTCATAGATCCCTGGAATATGGACCGGTACTCAGAAGGTCTCCGAATAATCAACGGCAAATTCGGACAGGAAATTGCCGCGGGCAGAGTTGTCATTCGCCAGGGTACGTCGCTCGATGTGCTGTCCCAGTTCGAAGACAGCACATTCGATTGGGTCTATATCGACACCGATCATTCCTTCGCACTCACATGGCAGGAGCTCCTGCTGGCGGACCGCAAAGTAAAGCCGGATGGCAGGATCGCCGGCCATGATTTCTGCACTGGTAACACAGTCAAACCCGTCGTTTATGGGGTTGTCGAGGCGGTCAACAAGTTCTGCGTGGAGTATGGCTGGCGCTTCGAATTTCTGACGCTCGAGCCGGATGCTCACTTTTCCTACTGCCTCAAGCGTATCGGCGGATCGTGATTGCCGTCAACAGCTTAGATGTCGACGGTGCCGAGCTCCTGCCTTGCCTCCAGATACCACTCGACGAAAGCCTTGGCGCCTATTTCTAAAGGTGTGTTCGGCTGGTAGCCCGTCAGGGCCAGGAGAAGGTCGGGGCTTGCAAAGGTGCGGGGCACGTCGCCCTTCTGCATGGGAAGCATGACGTGCTTTGCTTTGTGACCCATCGCATTCTCCACCTTCTCGACGAAGTCCATGAGGCTGACCGGTTGCCCGCCGCCGATATTGACGATGCGGAAGGGGGCCTGATGCGAAAGGGTTTCAATTCCTGCGTCGCTGACGCGGTTGGTTTCTGACGGGGTGACGTCCGACAACCTGACCACGGCTTCGACCAGATCGTCGATATAGGTGAAATCGCGGCTCATATTGCCCTTACCGTATATCTCGATCGGCTTGTCCGCGATCATGGCCTTGACGAACTTGAAGAGCGCCATGTCGGGCCGGCCCCACGGGCCGTAGACGGTGAAGAAGCGGAAGGCCGTGGTCGGGATCCTGTAGAGATGCGAATAGCTGTGCGCCATCAGCTCCATCGACTTCTTGCTGGCGGCATAGAAGCTCAATGGCTCATCGGCGCGGTCGGTTTCGCGGAAAGGGACGGTCGTATTGGCGCCATAGATCGAGGAGGTCGACGCAAGCATGAGATGGCGAAGCTCGACACGGCTTGCCAACTCCAAAATGTTCCAGGAACCCTCGATGTTCGAACGGAGATAGGCTTGCGGGTTTTCGATGCTGTAACGCACGCCGGCCTGTGCGGCCAGATGAATGAGAACATCCGGCTTTGCAGTTGAAACGGCGGCTTCCAGCGCCGCCTTGTCTTCGAGCATGGCAACGACGGGGCGGAACGCAGGGTACTGCGTCAGCGCCGCATGACGCATCTCTTTCAGCCTGACATTGTAATAGGGCGTCAGTCCGTCGAAGCCTGTTACCTCATGCCCGTCCTGCAACAGCCGGCGGGCTAGATGAAAGCCGATGAAGCCTGCCGTTCCCGTAACGAAGTAGCGCATTTCTACCTTTTTCTCGGGTCTCTTGCCGTGGCAAAGCAACCGAATTCGTATTTGATCGCTTCCCTTATCGGATAGATGCTCCCAAGATCAACAATCACCTGGATTTTCGGGGCTCTCAAGTGCAGGAGCCCATGTCGGCAGCAATCACTTGAGCTCATCGCGTGAGCAATAGGCTCGAATACATGCGGTGCCACTGCGGCTATACCGGTTTGGCTCGGCACCCGTTTAGCGAGGACATCGGTTGATCGGTCGGCTCGAACGCGTGATCGTTAATTCTTCGGCAGTGCCCCACCACCTTCGCCCGACGGAATTCCGAGCAAGCGTTCCTCGCAGATTGTTGCGACCGTTGTTTGTAAAAGCTGCACCCGTTCCAGCAACCAACCGAGCTCCTCGCTGGTGATTGCATAGTTCGACGAGTATCGGGCCTCGACATAGGCGCGAGACAGAAGTTCGAAGCGCCGCCGAGCGATTCGGTTGTCGCGTGGCCAGGCGGTGATCAGCCGCTTGTCGACCTCCTCGGCCTTGGAACGCAGCACTTTAATGCGGTGGGATTTCGGACTGTAAAGCGTGAGCGTCAGCAAGAGGCAGTGATAGGCTCGTTCTGTAGCCTGGTGGAGATTGAAGGCAGCGTGCTTTGGCTGATTTTCAGCGATCGAAAATTCGCTAAGTTTGCGGTAGAATTGTGCGTCGGGAAGCCACTGCTCAAAATTTTGCTGGGCCTCAGCTTTCGCCTCTTCCTTGGTCAGCGGCCTCGGCTGGGCGAGGGGATGGCCATCTTCCTCGTAGAGAACCTTTCCGTCTCTTTTGATATCAACGAAGAACGGCCGGCCGCGTGAGAGCTGGTCGTTGACATCATGCAGGCTGTGGATAATCGGGATGACTGGCGTTTCGATCCGGTGGGCAATCTGTTCTCGGAGGAGCCGCTCATCCAGGCCGAGCCACAGTTCCTGTTCCTGTGCGAAGGCCTCGGAATTGACGATGATCAGGATATCGTAGTCGGAGCGGTAGCCGCTCAAACGGTCCTCCACCCAGTCGCCGCGCGCATAGGATCCGTAGAGAATGACCTTCAGAACCTGGCTGTTGGCCCGCTTGGCCGACAGCTTTGTGGCACGGAACTGCTCGACCTCGGAAAAGATGATTTCGAGCACACGGGCGAGCTCGCGCCGCTTGGCTGCCGGCAGATGGTCGAGAGTATCGGTCAAGGTCAAAGCCGCGTCAAAATCTTCGGTAGGAATCGTATCCATCGTAACGGCTCACCCGATGTTTCGCACGTGTAATTTATACGCGATTTTTATCGGCCGAGCAACCGCAGATAGATTTTAGGGGTGTTGTAATCCTGGTTTTCGGACCCTGTGTTTTTGGAAGCTGAAATTTGAACCAGAAGCGACGCGAGTGTGTGCTTCTTCCTGCCGTCAATACCGAAATCCTGATCGTGAGTATGCTTCATCGCTTGAGCACCCAAACGGTCTTGCCGTTCTGCGACGCTTCGATGCCAGCTTTGGTCCGGGTCAGTTGAAGGCATTTTTCAGCATCTCCCGGCCGCGGTCTTATGCAGATCCCGTCCGGAGCGGACCTCCACGTCGGATTTATGCTCACCAGGCTGTCGCTGATGGTTCCACCGCCATCCGGACGAAACACGAGGATGTTTGAGGCTTTGCGTTTGACGACGACCATCTCCCACGGCTTGCCGTCGGCGATGACGCTGGAAAGAGGTTCTTCGGCTCGCGCCGGTGTGCCGGCAAAAATCGTAAGGACGAGCAACGGCATGAAAAATCGGTGAGAAGAGCGGTCGCCTGGCAAGCGAACTTTGCGCATTACGTGTTCCTTTGGGTGAGTACCCTCTAATGGCAGGGCGCGATTGAGGAATAAAATCGAGCGGGAGGAAACGAGGCCATGCCCTTCGGCCAGCGGTGATGTTGTCGCGATATTCTTCAACGTGCTCGGCAATGTCATCACGAGAGATATTTTGATTTGTTAAGCGCGCCGGTCGTATGTTTCCGCATGACAGTCACCGCGCGGGTTCATGCGGCATTTCTGCGACAGTGCGAGCGGGCACGATTGCCGCGCACGGGAATGTCCTAGCTGGCGTTTCGCCATCGTCATAGCGCAAGCCGTTCCGAAATCAGAACGAGCATCACGATCGGACCGCCGAGAAGGGCACCGAACAGGATCGTCGCGAAAAGCAGGTTTGCGAGCAGGTGAAGCATGGTCTTGCGTGTCATGGCTGCACGCCGTCCCGTCTTGCAGGTTCAAACCGCACGGGCTCCAGTTTCATCTTGTCCATCCGCACCACGCCTATGCACATATGGACGATCCTGCCGTCACTTCTGAAGATGAGGATGATCAGCCATTGTCTTGCCGTTAATGTTAAATCCATGCTCTGTTCCAAAGGGTGAGGGCGGGTGAGGTCATGCCCTGCCGTTTCCGAGTTGCGTGGTTTCTATTTGGGCTCCGACAATTGCGGAAGCATGACTGGGTTTGCTTTTCTGCGTTCAATGCTGCTGCGATGCGCAAGGAACGGGTGGGTCGCATGGAGCGCACGGAGAGGTCATGGAATGCCGAGCGCACCCAGGAAGTTGCCAGCGGGAGAATCCGACACTCGGTCGAAGCTGAAATGTTGAATAGCGATCGAAGCGAGAACTAGCTAATATAGTCCACAGTGAAAGATGTTTGATGTCGCGAAGAGCGAGCCCGGTGCGCTGAGTTCGTGGGAGAACTCCGCGAGATGTGTGGAACACCTTGATCAAAGACAGGTGTTGGTGTCCAGTGCGGTGTCCCCAGCCTCGGGACAGAGGACAGACGGTTCTCGACCAGGGCATCCCGGCGGCAGGATTTCATCCGCACCTATCTTGAGCGCGATATCCCGCAGCTCGGTCCGAGGATCCCTGCAGAAACGCTACGCCGCTTCTGGATGAATGCCGGCCCATCATCAGTCTGGCTTGTTGAATGCCGCCGAGCTTGCCCGCTCGCTCGGCGTCGACGGCAAGACCGTCGCCTCCTATCTCGACCTGCTCGTCGATCTGCTCCTCGTTCGATGACTGGAACCCTGGCACGCCAATGTCGGTAAGCGCCTGGTCAAGTCGCCCAAGGTCTATGTCCGCGACAGTGCCCTCACGCATGCCCGGCTGAGAATTTCGGCGATGAGGGTTTCGCCCCGGGGCCTCGTTATAGGAAACGCGCCGTCAATCTTCCGGTCGCTGCCACCTGATTGATGCCCCACCGGAGGATGATGGGGTGGCGGGGGTGGCGGGACCTTATTCCCGGTTGTAAACCGCAATCATAGCGCTAGCTTCAACGGTGCTGATGCTGCAAACTCAGCAGGAGAAGGGCTCTCAAGGTCCTAGCCCAATCGAGTCCTTCTCCACCTCTCGTTGGAGCTACGGGCGGTGGGCTTGCATTAGCACGTGCAATTTAGAGTTCTGCGCGGCAACTCGCACGTTCCGTGAACATCTCATGAACCGGCAATGTCACGCTTTTGTCACGGGACTCTCAACTGGCGATGTGCTTATTGCCACCAGCAGATGCGCGCTGGCCGAGCTGCAAAAGGGCTCGTCTTTGTATTGAGTGGCGAGCCCTTTTCTATTGATAGGGCCGTGTACGGTTGCTGGAGTGTTGCGTTGTGCGCTCGTATCATGGGTGTTACTTCGTCCCATGCGATCTTACCTTCACCTGGCGTCCCTCACCCAAGGAGAGGCTTAGCGGCAATCGCCGGGGGTGATTCAAGGCGCCATCATCTTGTTCGCGGCGAGCGCGGCACCATCTGAATGGAGAGTCCTCGAACGTGGAGCTTCAAGATGGTAGATGATCCGGCCGGACTGAAGGCCGCCCCTGAGGTTGAAATCCTGCCGCCAGAGCGTAGCGACTGCCGTTGCGAAGGCGCGCTTTCGTGCCTCTGTTGCGGGCGGACGAGTTCTTTCATCGATGAGGACGGCTGCGGGATCTGCGAGGAATGTCTCTCCCCTCAGGCAGGCTTCATTGGTGATGCAGCCTACGACTTCGCTGCATCACGGTTTGGCACGAACGTCTCGGCGTTTGCCGTGACGTTGCCCAGCACGACTGCCGGACCTCGTCCGAGCGACGATGACCTCCGGTTTTCGCCGAAGAGATCCTGATCAGCGAACACCTGGTGGAGGGCACGCGACAATCGTGAAAATCCCAAGCGTCCGTTCGAACAAGGAGCGATTATGGAGACCTCGCAAGGAGACCTATTTGCTGCTCCCGCACCGGCACTGCCGGAGGGTTTCCGCTACGAGGCCGATGTCATCTCCGACGCCATGCAGTTCGATCTGGTGCGAGAGATCGCCAAATTACCACTGAAGCCCTTCGACTTTCATGGTTTCGAGGGCAAGCGACGTGTCATCTCCTATGGCTGGAAATACGACTTCGACACCGAGTGCGTGACACGAATCGGCGACATTCCGCCGTTCCTTCTGCCGGTGCGCAGCATCGCCGCAGCATTTGCCGGCATCGAACCGGATCAGCTGAAGCAGGCACTCGTGACCGAATATGCGCCGGGGGCGCCGATCGGCTGGCACAAAGACAAGAAGGTGTTCGCAAGTGTCGTCGGCGTCTCGTTGATGTCACGCTGCACCTTTAGACTGAGACGCCGTGCCGGCAGTAAATGGGAGCGCGCCACCGTCATTGCAGAGCCAGGCTCCGCCTATCTGCTTTCGGGTCCGGCCCGCAGCGAATGGGAGCATTCCATCCCGCCGGTAGAGCAACTTCGCTATTCGGTCACGTTCCGGGAGATCGGCTGACCGGACGCATTGCGGATGACCGCGATAAGCCTCAGTGAGGTCGATGACCCGACTCCACGGCTTGGAGGCGGACCTTCCGGACCAGAACGCCAACACAGCGGCACAGTCGTTGGGGACGTCAGCTGGCAGCGTTCGACACGGGCTGCCGAACAGCGGGCATTCGGTTGCGGACGCTGATGCGGCGGGACGGCTCGGCGTCGAAGGACTGAGCCGGGCCGCCAAGGTCCTCGGCGTTCTGCCGCTGGTGCTCTATCCCGAGCTCGGCGACTTCAACGAGGATCGGCGGCGACTCGCAGCTTTCCGTATTGCAGCCAATCTGCGCCGTCAGCTCATCCCGGACGATGCGGCAACTTCCTTTCCGATAGCATCACTCGCCCGTGAGCGGCGAAGTGGCGAGGCGCTGCGGTAATGCCGGGGGTGCAAGCGGGTCATGCTGATCTCCGTGGCGAGATCGCCTCAGCGTCGACGGCGTCATTCTTCTTGCTCGTCACTTCCCCGGTCTCATGATCGATTGCGTGACCCTGAAAAACCCGCTTTGCGATATCAACGCCGATCGTAAATGCAGACATGCGCACCTCCTGATAGTTTCTAGGAACCAAGATCCCCAGCCTGAGGCTTGGTGGTGGGGGTGTCCACATCATCAAGAAACCCGCCCTCAGCCGGCCGGCGTTTCGCTGAGCCGCGGTGCTTTGCACCGCAGTTCCGGCCGGGCCCGGCATGGGAAGGGATCGCCGTCAGGCCGCGAGAGGCGCGGCTCAAACACGGAGATCACCATGACCCGATTGTCTTCCCTTCACGACACCGCTGATCACGCATCCTCGCCGACCGATCGCTTCATCTGCGAGATGCAGGTCCACGGCTACCGACCCTTCGAGGACGAGCCCGATCCCCGTCCCTTGCCCGAGGAACAAGTCGTTCGAGCCTCACTCACAACGATCTTCGATGCTCTCTCCGACATGCTCGGGGACACCAGGCTGGAGACCGATCTCGAAGACCTCTTCTGGTCGACCGTCAACCTCTTCCACCGCAGCACTGAGCGCATCCAGCGCGAGCTCGCCCGCAACGAGGAGGCGCAGCGCACCGGCCAACGCGAACAGGACGGCGCTGAGGTGAAGACCGTCGAGCTCGAACGGTTGATTGCCGAGGGCATCACGCTTCTCGAACGCCGGAACAATTTCGAGTTCATGCGCGACTACGGTGCCGACCTCTTCGAGGCCGAGACCGGTTCGGCCTGGCGACCCCGGACAAGCTCGAAGGTCAGCCACGCCAATATGACCGCAGCGATGATCGACTCGAAAGACTTTCTTGCCGCACGCCGTCACGCCGAGACCGAGGTCATGATACCCAAGGGGACCAAGATCGCCTTTGCCGGCGGCATGGACTACAGCAATCACGAGCGCATCTGGAAAAAGCTCGACCAGGCCCATGCAAAATATGCCGACATGGTCCTGTTGCATGGGGGCGCGCCGCAGAGCGCAGAACGCATCGCCGCCTGCTGGGCGGAGGCGCGCAAGGTGACGCCGATCACCTTCAAGCCGAAGTGGAGCAAACATGCGAAGGCCGCCCCGTTCCGCCGTAACGACGACATGCTCTCCGTCATGCCGGCCGGATTGATTGTCTTCCGGGGCAACGGCATCACCAACAATCTCGCTGACAAGGCCCGGCGTCTTGGTATCCCGGTCTGGCAGGCTTCAGGAGACGGCGCGTGAGCGCGGGATCCTTATCAATGATCATCGGAGGGGCGACGTGACCGTCTATCGGCTGGCCTGTTTCCTGAAATTAGCAGTCATGTTCGTCGAATCATGCCGCGGGTTACAAAGCGGTGCATACGCAACTGTACTCGTACTGAGCCTGCAATTCGCGAAGCACCGCAGATCCTTCGGGCTGTCTTGCCATCTCCCGTCGGAGGGCGATGCGCTGCCGTGGGGTCGTCGTGGCGTTGCGGCTCGGACAAACCGGCTCACAGAAACCGCACTCGATGCATTGCGTTGAATTTCGGACGTTTTCGATAGCGGGAATGGATTTCAGCGATTTCAGATGGATGCCATTGTCCCTGGTCAGGATGACGTTCGGCGCAAGGATGCCCTGAGGGTCCGCCAGCTTCTTGATGCGCCACATCATGTCGGTCGCCTTGCGGCCCCATTCCTGTTCGACGAACGGTGCCATGTTGAGGCCTGTGCCATGCTCGGCTTTTAGGGAGCCGTCGTATTTTTTGACGATGAGCTCCACAAGCTCGGTCATGAAGGCCGCGTAGCGCTTCTTGCTTTCCTCCTCCTCCAGATTGGTAACGAGGTTGAAGTGAAGGTTCCCGTGCGCAGCGTGACCGGCAACGCCGGTTCCGAAGCCGTGCTTGTCCATGAGAGCTTGAAGATCGTGCGCTCCTTCTGCAAGCCGGGCAGGCGGGAAGCAAACATCCTCTGTGATAAGCATGGCACCCTGGGGACGCTGCTTGCCGACCAGACCGAGAAGTCCCTCGCGCACGTGCCAGGCAAGTTCGACGGCCTCCGCGACGCTTGTGAAGGTCAGCGGACTGATGAGCTTCTGATCAGCGACGAGTTCGGTAACCTTGCCCTGAAGCTTTACGAGCTCTTCGTCGTTTTCCGCGCCGAACTCAACAAGCAAGGCAGCAGCCTTTGGGTCCAACGTCGTCCAGTAGGTGGGCGTACCCGGGAACGCTTTTCCCGCGGCGACAAGCGCTGGCGCAACCATCAATTCAACAGCTGCGGCGCCGAGGGCGACGAGCTTTGGAACGAGATTGACTGCTTCGTCGATCGTCGAAAACGGCAGCCACGCCACAGACGTCACGGCTGGCACGGGGATGGTCGACATCACCGCTTCCGCGATGAAGCCCAACGTACCTTCAGAGCCAACCAGAAGCCGCCTGTAGATTTCAAGCGGCGTTGTCCCGTCAAGCAGGGCGGCGATATGATAGCCGTGGGTGTTGCGGATCGAGTATTTCTGTCGGATTCGCTTGACCAGCGCCTCGTCGGCCAACAGCTCTTCTCTCAGCGCGAGCAGGCCGTTCGCGAATGTCGGTTCAAGCTCGAGAAACCGCGCTTCGGCTCCTGGAGCTGCCGTGTCGAAAACATTGCCGGACGGCGTAAGGATCGTCATGGACTCGACCGTGTGATACGCGTCCCGCTCAAGCGTACAGCGCATTCCGCCGGAATTGTTGGCGATGACACCGCCGATAGTGGCGGCAGCCTCGCTTGCTGGATCGGGGCCTAGCTTTCGGTGGTGCTTCTGCAGCATCGCGTTCGCGTGCGACAAGATCAGGCCAGGCCTTGCTTTGAATCTTTGGCCGTTGTCGAGTACCGAACCCCCGTACCAATGCCGCCTCACGTCGATTAGGATGTCGTCGGATTGCGATTGCCCGTTAAGACTGGTTCCGCCGGCACGGAACGTGGCGTGACGGCCCGTCTCGCGGCAGAAGGCAAAGACTTTGGCCATTTCCTCGACATTGCGAGGCATCACGACGACCTGGGGGATCAAGCGGTAAGGACTAGCGTCGGATGCGAAGCGGACGAGGTCGATCAATCGGTTGAGCACACGATCCTGGCCAAGCAGGCGCACTAGGTCGTTCTTCAAATCTTTGGGAGTTCCGTTCACGAGAGTCTCGGGTACCGCGTCATTCTGACTTGGACCGGCTGGTCGACCGAAAAGCGCTGCATCAGCTTCAAATAGTTTCGTCATCCGAGATTGCCCCACGTGCGAGGTTGAAGGGTTCTTCGCACGATCGGGTTGCTCACGAACGGCGCGATCCGGCGCGCCTATGGCTTTTGCGATTGGGAGCCGAATTCTCGGAGGATCGACCGCCTCGGACACCTTCGCCAGTTTAGAGATGCATAAATGTGCAAAGGCGGATTTGGCGGGAATTTGCTACTGTCGCCCACTGAACAGATGAGGTACCGGATCGGCTGCCTTATGTTGATGTCCACTTGGCAATCCACGCCCGGACCCCGTCCAGCGTCCTGAATTCGTTGAGCGACCTGCTTGGAATATCCGGATAGCTTTTGGCAGCCATTTCAGCCAGAGCCTGTCCCGGCCCAAGTTCCAGGAAGGCCGTCGCCCCGCTTTCGACGCAGCCACGCAAGTTGTCCGCCCATCGAACAGTGTGCGAAATTTGCGCCGCCAACTTGTCGAGACCCTGATCCAACTGGGACACGCCGGTTCCGTCGATTCCACTCAGAAGCCTAGCTCCAGCGGTGGGTGGAAATGCCTTGGGTAGACCGCCAAGGACGCCGCGAAATCTCGCGGATACCTCTGAGAGGAGTGGTGTGTGTGATGCGACCTCCACGGGGAGCCGAACAATACGCGTGGCGTGTGCCTCTCCCGCGGTTCGCATGATGGCTGATAGGAAGGCATGCCCACCGCCAACAACGAAAGCGTCATCTGGATTAATTATTGCAATATCTCCGCCGTGCTCTTCGCAGAAACGGCTTAGCGCGTCGTAGGCGAGACCCCTTATGAACACCAGCCCATCCCCTGGCGCGCTGGCCTCGGACATCATCTCGGCGCGTCGTGCGGCAAGCTTCAGGGTATCAATGTGACGGAAGATGCCAGCCGCGCCCCACGCGGCAATTTCTCCGACGCTATAACCGGCGAAGACCGGACGCTGCGGAATGCTTGTCTGCAGAGCGGTCATCGCAGCAAGCGATTGAAGAGTGCAGAGGATTTGAGCGGACCGGTTTTCGAAGATTCGACTGTCTGCGGGATGCCGCACCACGACGCGTGGATCGATGCCGTTAAGCAGCATCGTCGCAGTGGCGAACAAATGGCTGGCCATCGCGCAATCCCCGGTCAGGGAGAACATATCTGGGCTCTGATTCCCCTGACCGGAACAAAGGATGGCGAGCGTCATGAGGGAACCTATCGGGGATAGAGCATGATGATCGCGATGGGCAGCGTGATCACGCTGAACACCGTGCTTGCGATGACCATCGATCCGGTTGCGCCGGAATCGAGCTTGTAGTTGACGGCGAAGAGGATGCCGAAGAAGCCGGACGGAACTGCGGCGAGCAGTATCGCGGTTTTGGCGGTATCGGACGATACGGGTAGCACCATTACAAGCGCGGCAGTCGCGAGCGGGCGAAGGATGTTCGCGAAAAGGGTGGCATTGACGACTTTCCAACTAAGCCGGAAGGCCTGCGAGGAAAGGACGACGCCAGTCAGGAAAAGAGCGACACCGGGTGCGGCGTGTCCGATCAACAGAAGGGAGGCCTGAGGGACTTTGCCAACTGAGAAACCGCAAAGCGAATAGAGAATCCCGAAAGCGGGCGCGAGGACAATGGGTTTTGTCAAAGCATGGATCAGCGGCTGCAAAATACTCGACTTGTGTTCGACACCATTGACAGCGCTACGCACGTTCATTTCCACGAGAACAAGCGATAGCGGGCTGATCAGGATAGATCCGCTGGCGATGGCGACGGCCAGAGGAACCGCCCCGGATGGTCCGACGATGTCCGCCAAAATCGGTAAACCGACACCCGCCAGGTTCGGAAAGGCGATCGTAAGTCCTTGAAGTGAGCCGTCCGGTTTGCCGATCTTCAGGATACGGGTTTGGAGGAAATACCAGACGAAGAACACCGCCAGCATCATTCCACCTAGGATCAAGAAAAGTGGTGCCTGGCTGACGAGTTCAGCGCGTGGAGCCGAGGCGGTGGCTGCAAAAAGGGACGCCGGAAGTGCGAAATTCATTACCAACACATTGAGGCCATCGACGTGGTGGTTGTCGACGATGTTATAGCGGCCCGCCATATACCCGAGCGCCATCACGAAGAAGATCGGCGTCAGAGCCAGCAGGATGGTTTCGGCCATTTGCTTCAGCTCCCCTCTATCTCATCGACAAACAGCGTCATTGCAAGAAGATCTGCTGCCCCGCCCGCGCTGAGTGATCTGGCGATGAACTCATCGTGGATCGATTGTGCGCGCAGCTGCCAGCAGGCGGCCGCTATACCGCCCGTCGCGAGAAAGTGACGTGCTGCCCGCTGCGCAAAGCGAAGACCTTCATCGCCTCCCCTGTGTAAAAGGTTTGTGTCATCCAGCTCGGCGATCAATGCAAAGCAGGTTTCCACTCTCTGTGCCTCTGGATCAGTGGGTGATTTGAGGCGCGCAGCTCGTAATGCCGGAAGCCCGATCTTGTAGACGCCGGGAAATCCGTTGGCCGCCTCGGCTCGCGCACCGCCGACGCCATAGCGAAGGTTCGCTTGGGCACCGTGACTGTTGGCGAGCCTAGGGCCAGCAAGGATACTCTGGCCCCAAAGTTCGCGGACGACCGCGCCGAGCGGCAATTGGGGACTGAGAATGCCATTGGCCCGCGCGCCGGCGGCGGCACATAGCAAACCCATGCCGAAAATTGCTCCGCGATGGGTATTTATGCCGCTCGTCGCCGATAGCATGGCAGTCTCGGCAGCAATTCCGATAGACCGGAGGTGCGTCATGTGGCGCGCACTGGCGCCCGCGATCACAAGAGACCGTAGGAATGGTTCGATTGCGGAAGCACTGTCGCGGAATGTCCGTGCGTCCATGTCACTGTGGCTGCCTGAATCCACATGGCTGACCAGACCCGGCTTAGGCCACGTCTCCAACTCCAGCAGGAGGCTCTTTTTCGCCAGAGACGCTATGCCTGCCGCATCGACATTCAAGCGAGCGGAAATCTCGAATACGGGGAAGGCAAGTGAGAGTGAATTCATGAGGAAAAATCTCCCACGAGGAACTTCCGTCGATCGATCAGTGCAACTCCCTTTATGGACTTCGCCAAGACTTCGTCGCTTCCCAACAGGAACTCGCGCCAGTTGGCTGCAAGGCCATCGCGGCGGACAAACTCGCCGTCAATCCGATTGGGCGATTGATCCTCGATCCCGGAAATTTCCGAGGAGAGCAATTCTATGTCGGTCGGTGAGCGGACGCACAACAGCAAGTCGATATCCGACGACAGCGTAAGGTAATCGAGACCTGTCAGGGCTTGCCAGGCAAGGCTTCCGAATACTTGAAGTTCGACCTGTCTGTGAGCGGCGAAGAACTCTAGTTCGTCGAAAGTCCGTTGCCACTCCTTTGGCGCATGGCCGCGGGCGCTTGAAACGGATGTCGGTTCATGGACAGCCAGAACGTCGCCTGGTTTCACGATGAAGGGTATGCGCCGCTTTCCGAGTGCCGGCGGAAGGGGCAGACCAAGCGAGATGCCTTCCGTTTCGTGTGCCATCGGCCGGCGCGCTATCAGCGGCCATCCTTTATGAACCCAGGACCGGATCAGCGGATCGGTGCGATCCGAGGCCAACTGCCTTTCCAGCACGGCATCCCACCTTGCGGGATCGAGATAGACGAGATCGTGACGCTTGAGTGGTCGAAGCTTAGGATTCGCGTGCGATCGCATAGACACGCTCCGCGATTTCCGCCGCTTTGGTACGGCCATGCCGCTCGATGCCCAGAAGGTCCCGCGTGTCATCTGTGTCGGGCAGATCGGCCAATAGCGCGCTCAGTTGACGTTCCAGCGACTCCCGCTCGTTCCAAACGAAGTGGACAGCACCCGTTTTAGCAAGGTTGTCCAATCCGGGAGCGAAGATTGCCGTGGTCTTAGCCCTCTCCCGCAGAACCTCGACCGATAGCTTTGTTACTTTGGACATGGACGCGAGGTCCATCACGGCAGGCTCCGCGCCCGGAAGTGCGACGAGAACGCGTGTGGCAAGCGCCGTCGCGAGGAACGCCCCGGCGGCCGTATGGCCGTAGAGGATGCCGATTGTCGGGCGACCGTGAAGATCGGCGAAGATCAGGCATTTGGCGAGATGAGCCAAGAATTCGTTGAGCCCAAGCAACTCGTCGCGTTTGCTCATCATCTGGCTATCGCTGTCGACGATTACCAGGATTGGGCCCGTTCCCGCATGGTCCTCCAGAATATGACCGGAAAGCTGAGAGGCCTGGTCAACCCCAACTGCCCTCCGATCCGAAACGCCAACGACAAGTGCCTGCTGTCCGTCCGAAAGAGGGGCGGAGCCGTAAAGTAGCCCGCCATCGATTTTGATGCTGTGGCCGTTCGGGAAAAGCGACGCAAGAATGTCAGCGAGCTGCATGGTTGGGCCTCCGTGCTTTTTGGGCGGTCGCTGTGAACTGACGGTACGTCATCTCGGGAATGGAAGCGGCGTCCGCAATGCCCATCGATCGCCAAATGTCGATCGCATCATCGCATTTGCCGAACTCTTGAATTCGCCAATCGAGCCGTGACTGCTCATCTTGCAACGTCTGCAGGGTGAACGGCCGAATGTCGGCCAGCAAGCTCAGAGCGGCCTCTCGGAAGCTCGCGATCGTGTCGTCGACGAAGGCATCGGCTCCACCGATCAGATGGCGATGTTTGCCACCCATGGTGCGCCAGACAAGCGCCCGGTCTTTTGAATCGAATTCCTCGACGCCGCGATTTGTCTCGATCACCTCAGGTCCCGAGACGGAAATGCGGCCCTGCTCTGAGACTGCCAGAGCGGAGCAGCAGCCAGCAATCAGCCCTCCGCCTCCGTAGCATCCCGCTCGTCCGCCAATGAGGCCGATGACTGTGACGCCGGCGATCCTCGCTGCTATGACGGCGCGCATGATCTCGGCGATCGCGAGTTCGCCGGCATTAGCTTCCTGCAGACGCACACCACCCGTGTCAAACATGATGATTAGAGGTACCGAACGCAGATCGCGAGCCGCCCGAAGAAGGCCGGTGAGCTTGGCGCCGTGAACCTCGCCAAAAGCCCCGCCCATGAAGCGGCCTTCCTGCGCTGCGATGAAAACCGGTATGCGGTTGACCAAGCCACGTCCGACAACCATGCCATCATCGAATTGCTCTGGAAGATCGAATGACTTGAGATTTGGGCTCATCTCGCGTTCTGCGGGGCCGAGGAACTCATTGAAACTATCGTCGTCGAGGAAGAGCGACACACGGGCGCGGGCCGAGGATTCATACCAGCTGGCTTGCCTGGCGTCCGTGCTGGCGGCTTGGATCGTAGCGTTTGTCGGGACGTTCATTTCTCTGTCCTTTCCATCAGGCGCAGAGCCTGTGCGAGGCGAAGCGAAACGGTGTCGGGCCGAGCTCCTCCGTCGTTGATCGAGAACCGCAAGCCACCCGTCGGAAATCGCTCGACGAAATCTTCGACGACCGCCTGCCAGACGGGATCGAACCCGCGTACCGTGGTTCGGATCTCGACCACGCATTGCTTTTCAGGAACGACGCGCTCGACGAGCACTTCCAAGTTTCCGGATGCCACGACGC
Source organism: Hyphomicrobiales bacterium (assembly GCA_900468805.1). GTDB lineage: Bacteria > Pseudomonadota > Alphaproteobacteria > Rhizobiales > Rhizobiaceae > Rhizobium. The sequence goes on from UEIF01000060.1 coordinate 29,558, forward strand.
CTGTGATCGCCAGCTTCGTGTTGCCCGCGGCCTTGTCGGCCACGTCATGTGTGAAAGTTAGGTTTTCCATGGACTGCTCCCGTCACCAGTTGCGAAACTTCGAAGGCGGTGCATATAGCCCACCCGACCACCTGACGATGTCTTTGATCGAGCGCGCTGCAAGAAGGTTCCGGTCCGCCTGAAGGGGGTCAATTCCGAGGTCTTCCGGCCTGAGAATAACGCCGCGTTGCCTGAGCTGGTTTACCATTCCCTTGTCGCGGGCGCGGCCCACATCCGTGTAGCCGGCAACACCCCGGATAGCCTGTTCGCGCTCGTCCGGGGTGCGGCACAGCAACAGGTTCGCGATGCCTTCTTCCGTCACAATGTGGGTGACGTCATCTCCGTAAATCATGACCGGCGCGAGATCGAGCTTGAGCTTTTCGGCCAAAGCAATCGCGTCCAGCTTCTCGACAAACAGAGGTATGTTCTTTTCTCCGAATGTCTCGCCGATTTGGACCACGAGCTTCCGGCCACGGCGCAGGGCCGGCAATCCGGTGGGGTCCGCTTCCCTTCCTGCATGCAACCAGGGATCGCTTGGATGCCTTCGACCACGGGCGTCCGATCCCATGTTGGGAGCGCCACCAAAGCCAGCAATCCGTGAGGTCGTCACCGTTGAGGAGTTTCCTGCCAAGTCGATCTGGAGCGTCGAACCGATAAACATGTCGCAAGCGTAAAGGCCTGCAACCTGGCTGAAGGCGCGGTTCGAGCGAAGTGAGCCGTCTGGCCCGGTGAAGTAGACATCGGACCGGGCCCTGATGTAGTCGTCCATCCCGACCTCGGAGCCGAACGAATGTATCTGCTCCACCCAGCCGGATTCGATGGCGGGGATAAGCGCGGGGTGCGGGTTGAGAGCAAAATGGCTGGCGATCTTGCCTTTCAGCCCCAGTGCTTCGCCGAACGTCGGCAGAAGAAGCTCTATTGCGGCCGTATTGAACCCGATGCCGTGATTCAGGCGCTTGACGCCGTAGGGCGCGTAGATGCCCTTGATGGCAAGCATTGCTGTCAGAATCTGGGTTTCGGTGATGGCCGCTGGATCGCGGGTGAAAAGGGGCTCGACGAAGAACGGCTTGTCGGCTTTGACCACGAAGTGGACGCGGTCACCGGGGATGTCCACGCGAGGGACGTCGGCGACGATTTCATGGACCTGTGCAATGACGATACCGTCCTTGAAAGCGGTCGCTTCCACGACAGTCGGAGTATCTTCTGTATTTGGCCCCGTATAAAGATTGCCATCGCGATCGGCGCTGACAGCTGCAATCAAAGCGACGTTAGGCGTCAGATCGATAAAGTAGCGCGCAAAGAGCTCGAGGTAGGTATGCACTGCGCCGAGCTGTATTTTGCCGCCGAACAGCATTTCCGCAATGCGGGCAGACTGCGGACCGGAGTAGGCGTAGTCGAGCTTGGTAGCAACGCCGCGCTCAAATAGATCGAGGTGTTCGGGAAGGACTACGCCGGACTGGACCATATGCAGGTCGCTTATGGTTTCCGTATTCACCGCGAGAAGCGCGGAGCTGAGCAGGTCGGCCTGTTTCTGGTTGTCTCCTTCCAGGCAAATCCGATCGCCTTTTCGAATGACGGCCTCAAGCAGGCGGGTGGTATCCCGGGCATCGACGATTTTGCCCGCCGACAATTTGCGGCCTGCTTCGATGCGTTGATCCCGGGCGTCGCGGTTCTTGTGCCACTGCATGCGAAACTCCTGCACTTGGAATGTGGATCATGCGGCCCTTCGGTTTTGACCGAATTGCGGGACAAGGGGCTGTCGCCTTGGCGGCAGCCCTATTTGCTGGCGGCCGTGGCTTCAGTTTCAACCTTTCGCGCGGCTTCCGCGATGACGGCTGCCACTTGCTTCGGATGGGACTCGTAGACGGAGTGGCTCGCACCCTTGATCTCGATCGTGTGGCTGTTTGCGCGCTTGTAGTACCACCGCTCGAGGTCTGGATTTATGATCTGGTCGTTGCCGGCAACGACGGCCCAGCTTGGTTTTGTCTTCCAGGCGGCTGCGGTCAGCGGTTGCGTGAACACTTCCGCAGATGCCAGCACCTGCGAGCGTGCTCCGAACAGCGCTTGTTCGTGGGGCAAATCAGGAGCGAACAGTTTCGGGAACTGCTCGGGGTCCAGATAGGTATATCCATCCGGCGTTTTCTTGATCGCGCCCGGCGTCTTGGCGAGCACGCTGGGCGTCTTCTTGCCGAGCGATCCTTCGTCTTCCCCGACATCGGGCGCATGCGCCGCGACATAGACCAGACCTACGACAGAGGGATGGACACCGGCCTCGGTGATGATGGAGCCGCCGTAGCTGTGTCCGACCAGCAGGGTGGGACCGTCCTGCATGTCGAGAACGCGCTTGGTGGCAGCCACATCATCAGTGAAAGAGCTCTCGGGCTCCTGCACCATTGAAACGTGAAACCCTTCTTTCGTCAGGATGTCGAATATGGGCTTCCAGCCGGATCCGTCGACCCATGCGCCATGCACGAGCACGATGTTCTTGACGGGCTCCGCGGCGGCCGGAGTGGCAAGGGTCGTCAGCGGAAGGAGTGCGGCAAAAGCCAGGCATGCGGGAGTGTATCTCATGATCACGGTTCCTTTGTTGCAGATTGCGGAAGGCTGCCGCCGATTGGTTGTCGAATCGAGTCTAACGTTGCAAAATCATGCAAAATCAGAAGTTTGCTCCGGATGCGCCTTTCCAGTCGCCGGCGACTGACCGGGCGCTGATCAAGTTTTGTCTGAGGCTATAAGTTTGCCGTCGGTATCGCGCTCTGCACAAATCACGTCCGGCGATGACAAGAGGTTAGGGCAGACTCGACCGACGCGAAACCAGATCTAAGTGTAGGTTCGCCCACACTCCGCGATAGGTACTGCCCATCCACGGGCATTCTTTCCCCGATTGCCGCTGCATTTCCTCCCTTCCGATTTTCGTTAGACCTTGGTGTGGGCCAGCTTGGTCACCTTAACATTCCCGCGAATGGCGTTCGAGTATGGGCATATCGCATCAGCTCGAGCGACAAGCTCGTTGATCAGGCCCAATTCGATCCCCTGCGACGGTGATATGAAGGGTTACGGATAGTGCGAAAGTATCCTCCACGGTCTTTGTGAGGCCGACCTCGCCAATAACCTCGATGTCATTGTCTGGAATGTGATGACGGCTCTCTCGTGCTGCCCGGAAAAGAGCGTTTTCAAAGCACGCGGCATAGCCGCCCGCGAAAAGTTGCTCGGGATTGGTTGCGCCACCTTTCCCTCCCAGAGCCTGCGGCATAGCTAACTGCAGGTCGAGAATTCCGTCGTCGCTTCTAATCTTGCCATGTCGTCCACCGGACGCGGTAACCTTGGCCGTGTAAATGGATTCCATGCTCCTACTCCTTCAAGTTAGATGCTTTGTGGGTGAGGGGCAGGCTCACTCGGAATGCAGCGCCGCCCGATGGATTGGTTCCGGCCGATATCTTTCCGTCATGGGCTTCGACAATAGATCTGCATATGGCCAAGCCCATTCCGATTCCGTGTTGTTTCGTGGTGTGGAAAGGCTTGAAAAACGCCTCGCCGTCGCCGGAGAATCCAGGACCGTTGTCGAGGCAAGCGATCTCGATCCTGTCTCCGCACAGGCGTGCGCTAACTTTGACCAGTCTGTCGGTTGAATTGAACTGGGAAAGCGCCTGGACTGCGTTCACCATCAGATTGATGATCACCTGCTGTAGTTGAACGGGTTCGCCCTGAAAGCTTGGAAGGCCGTCATCAATATCCAATACGATCGCCACTCGATTGCGGCGCGCGTTTGCCTCCACGTAAGCAAATGAGCCGGACAGCAGATCGCGGCAGTTCACCTCCTCGAAAGTTGTGCTGCCCCTTTCGAACAATGTCCTGACGCGGGAAACGATGTCGCTGGCCCGCTGCGCATAGCCGACCATCCTCCGGGCGTTGGCCGTTGCCTTCTCGATGTCCGGGTTCTCCCTTTCGATCCACCGGAGCAACGCCCCACCGGTCGCGACCAGCGCGCCGAGGGGTTGATTGACTTCGTGCGCGATGGAGGCGGCGAGTTCACCTGCTGTCGCGACACGGGCAACATGGGCGATCTCGATTTCGTTTTGTTTCAGTCTCTCGGCATTCTTCACCGCCGCCGTGATATCCATAATAACAGCCGTATAGGCGCTGTCCTGCGAACGGCTTTTCTGTCCCAGCACGCGAAGATGTTTCATCCGTCCATCGTCAAACCTCAGGCGAAACGCCCCCTCGATCTCCGGCGATCCATTTCGAAGTCCTTGGCGAAGCCTTTCAACGCCGGGAAGGTCTTCGTGTTGATTTGCGTTGAGAGCTGACCCGGGATTTGCACCGAGAAGTGGCTCTGACGCACTTTTGCTGATGTTCATCTCCCTACGACACGCCGATCAAACGCGCCTGCAGCAGATCGAGTTTTGCTCTTCCGTACATCTGGCGTTTGATGAGTTTCAATCGTGTGATCTGCCCCTCCGTCTGTCCGTTCGACCAAGGTGAGATGATTGCGTTTCTGACGGCATTGAGGTCTTTTTCAACCCCGCCAGCAAACGATCCGACCAGACTATTTTTAGCTGCTTCAAGCCATTCATCGAGCTTTCGCGCCGTTTTGGAGCGGATCATGGATTGGAAGTCGCCAATGGTCGTGCGGGCAACGATTAATTCCGGAACGTCCACTTCGATTGCCGCCACCAGGATAGCTTCGGATTTAGCCAAGTCATCGCGTGCGGTTGTCATCAGCCGGGCGATGACCCGCGCCGATGGCGTTCGCGCAAGCCCGCTCTGGTTAGCCTTCTCCGCAAGACGTCGACGCTGAGCCCATTGCGAGACGACCCCGCTTTGCCCCGGAAAGCCCTTTGTTTTCATCTCGCGCCAGAGTGCCAATGCGTTTCGTGCGCCTTCCTCCCAGCGGCTGTTGAGCCATGGCAGCCAACTATCCAGAGAACTGGGTCGTGTTCGGAAGACATCGAAGCGCTGGCCACGTAAAACGTCGCGGACAATCTTACGGCTATGACCAGTTTGCCGAACGATCTGTCGAATTGACGTCCCTTTCTTCGACAGCTCCCGGATCGCCTCGTTCGTTTCCTGGCGGCGCAGATATCCCTCGTATTGCAATTTCTCAGCATAAGTCAGAAGCTTGGGATCAACCACATTGCTGCCGACCGCCTGCCTGATCTGGCGCATCGATTTGCCGACAGCATCGAGGAATGCTCGGCTGGAATTCTCCATCAGATGCCAACGGTCAGCGACCTGCTCAGCATCAGGGAGGGCCTTCGCGATAGCCTCGCCATAGCCGCCCCCCCCCGATCGCGAGCGACGATGGAGATCGACTGATGTCCGGCAAGCCACGCTCGAGACGTATCCAATGCCCGATCCGGCAGCAGGGTGACGGGCTTCCGCCGCTCCAGATCGCAGACGATCGTCCCATAGGTTTGGCCCCGCCTGAAGGCAAAATCATCAATGCCTATGACGGTGAGTTCATCGCTCTGATCGGCAATACGGCGGCGAACCACCCGCAACAGTGTGTCGTTGCTCACCGGCACCATCAGACGATTGGCAAAGGCGGCCGCTGGTCTGCCGCCGAGCGCCAGACCAAGGTGGTGGACGATGGTCTCCAATCGCTCGGTGCGCCGACCATATCGTGCCAACACGCCATCATTGAAGCGTTCGCAGAAGATACGCCGACCGCATAGAACGGCATCGCACCAGAACCGACGCGCCACGATTGCCAACTCTACCCGCCGACCGCTCAGAGGCAGGTCAGCGGGCCGGCGTAGATATCGGCTTTGAACTCGTCGGCTCTGTCGCCCGCAGGCTGGACAAGTTCCCGAGGGAGCGCGCGACCGAAGCCGAACTTGAACGCACTCTGCGACAAGCGCCACTTCATCAACTGCAAAGCCGGACGGAGCAAGGCTCGCCCGTTGAAATCGTCGTTGCATGGCTGATCCTCCGATAAATCAGCGAAAGCATCATCCGCAACAGCAGCAAATGTGAGTCAGAGCCAAAGGTCCACGTCGGTTCAAGACCGGCAATGAAATTAAGGTAGCGAAACAGTACGACGCGAAACCTGTAACGACATCATCTTTACAGTGCTTGTAAAGATGATGTCGTTACGCTATATGGTTGTTGGAGACAGGAGATTTCTAT
>UEIF01000058.1 GCA_900468805.1 Hyphomicrobiales bacterium
AGAGTAACCTGGCCTTTCATCGATAGAGCAACTGAAGGCATGAGGGGTCCCCATATTACACACGCTACAAAGTAATGTAAATTTCACTTACTTTCAAGTGGCCTGATGGACCCGCTCTGCTTCGGTTAAGCCGAGGGTGGCGACATGCTTCTTATTTCTGCCCGGCTCTGCGACAGGCGTCGCCTGGCAGTCCCTATCGATCCGCGTACCCTCGCATCGAGCGCCAAGGGCAACCTGGTCGAGGGCAAAAGCCGCTACACCGGGATGATCAAGAACCCAAGCCGGCACTCGCGCCCAATCATGGACAAGATCATCAAAACCTTCTCGCCCTTGCCATCCTCGGCACGCCAGAGCTTCACCTTCGATCGCGGAACGGAGTTTGCCGGCTTCCGGGCTTTGGAAGATGGCGTTGGCGCGCGCAGCTGGTTCTGCGATCCCAGCACACCGTGGCAGAAAGGCGCTGTAGAAAATGCCAACAAGCGTATTCGTCGCTCTATGCCAGGCGATACTGACCTAGCAGGCATAACACAACACGATCTTACCCAACTTGCCCGCCACCTGAATAACCAGCCGCGAAGGTGCCTCGGCTACAAGACGCCTGCAAGGTTTTTATCGCACGTTTTGCAAGAAGCAAGGTGATCCCCTATCCTGCAAAACGGGCATGATGCACTTGGGTTAGGTTCTCCAAACGCCAAATGCTGATGAAATTGAGAGTCCCCTGATAATTTTCGACTGTCGCCACGCATTTTTGGACTGTGCACCCATAAAGTTGGACTGACGCACGATCTGGCACATCCTCTGCGATTTTCCGCATCTTCGGGGAGCGTATCGAAGCCGCAGCCCATCTGCAGCGCAGGGAGCACGAGAGCGTTCACCCTGCACCACGAATGATCTCTCACGGGCCCTCGGAGACATGTGCCATCCGCCGAGCTGAGTTCGCAAATCCTGGGCGGAAGCTAACTTGATCCTCTATTTCCGCTTGGGCTGGAACCGAGCGTTGCCGCACCATCCGACCGGCGCGGCATCTGCACCAAAAAAACGCAGTGTTTCTGTGCAAATCGCTCATTTTTCGAGAAGTAATGCCGATGATCCCGGTCACGAAGTTCAAGTATGGTGCAGCTTGAAATTAAGCAACATTGTCGGAATCTACGTGTAAAATTGACAATAATTCATGCCCGCGAAATCTAGGTCCTGTTGACAAAGT
>UEIF01000057.1 GCA_900468805.1 Hyphomicrobiales bacterium
CGACGCGATGAAGACGACGTTGCCGCCGAGGGCCTGGCGGCGGAACAGCCGGAAGGCTTCACGAGACACGAGGAAATAGCCGGTCGCCAGAATGTCGATATTGCGGTTCCACGTCGAAAGCTCGGTCAATTCGATCGGTGCCGAAGAAGCGATGCCCGCATTCGAAACGAGGATATCGATGCCGCCGAATTCGGTGCAGGATTCGGCGAAGGAAGCGATAACCGCATCTTCCTTGGTCACGTCGAGCTTGACGGCGCGAACCGCGTCGGCACCATATTTCTTGACGAATTCTGCTTCCGTCGCTTCAAGTGCTGCCTGATCGATATCGGCAAGCACCACGCAGGCACCCTCGCCGACGAGGCGGGCAGCCGTCGCCCGGCCGATGCCGCCGGCGCCGCCGGTGACGAAGGCAACCTTGCCGGCAAGGCTCTTCGGCTTCGGCATGCGCTGCAGTTTGGCCTCTTCCAGCAGCCAGTATTCGATATCGAAGGCTTCCTGCTCCGGCAGGCCCTGATATTCGGATACGGTCGAGGAACCGCGCATCACGTTGATGGCGTTGACGTAGAATTCGCTGGCGATGCGAGCCGTCGCCTTGTCACGGGCAAAGGACAACATGCCGACACCAGGCACCAGGAAGATCACCGGATTGGCGTCGCGCATAGCCGGCGAATTGTTGTGCTTGCAGCTGTTGTAATAGCGGGCATAGTCGGCGCAGTAGTCTTCGAGCGACTTGTCGAGACCGGCGACGATCGCATCGACATCGGGCTTGGCCGGATCGAAATCGACAATCAGCGGGCGGATCTTGGTGCGCAGGAAGTGGTCGGGGCAGCTGGTGCCGAGCGCACCGAGAGGGCGCAGGCTCTTGGAATTGACGAATTCGAGCACGGCATCCTGATCGTCGAAATGGCCGAGCTTGCGCTCCTGCTTGCCGATGCGGCCGCGGATTTCCGGCATCAGGCGGGCGGCGATGGCGCGACGCTCTGCGACCGGCAGGCTTTCGACGATCGCGCCACCGAAGATCGTCTTGCCTTCGGTCTGACCGGCAAACCACTCGATCGCCTTGTTGATGATATCGAGCGTCAGCTCGTAGCAAGCCTTGGCATCGTTCGCCCAGGTGAAGAGGCCGTGGCTTTCCAGCACGACACCCTTAGCGTTCGGGTTGGCCTTGACGAAGGCTTCGAGATCGAGACCGAGCTGGAAGCCCGGACGGCGCCAGGGCAGCCAGCCGATGTCGGCGCCGAAGACCTGCTGCGTCAATTCCTTCGAATTCTTGGAAGCGGCAATCGCGATGATTGCGTCAGGATGCATGTGGTCGACATGGGTATAAGGCACGAAACCATGCAGCGGCGTGTCAATGGAAGCCGCGCGGGCATTCAGGTTGAAGGTGCAATGGGGCAGGAAGCCAACCATGCGGTCTTCATCCTCGACGCCCTTGTAGATGCCCTTCAGCGCTTCTAGCTTGTCCTGATAAAGCGTGGCAAAACCATCAAGCTTGATCGTGCCTACATCGCCGCCCGAACCCTTGACCCAGAGAACCTGGACCTTGTCGCCGGTCAGGGGATCGGTTTCCATGACCTTGGCAGAGGTATTGCCGCCACCATAATTGGTGATGCGCTTGTCGGCGCCGAGCAGATTCGAGCGATAAAGAAGCTTGCCGGGTTCATCGAGTCCCGCCGCGTAAGCATCATCCCACCGGTTGTCGAGAAGTCGAACCTTTGCCGCCATATCATCCTCCCATTAAGGCTTCCAGAGCACTCCGGTGAGCGCTCGTTTCGGTCACGGTATCGCGCATCGAAATGCAGCTTGTCAATCGAAAACGATCAAATTCGATTATGTTGCATCGCAATATGAAAAATTATGATCGTTTCTGATTGACAGCTTTTAACGGATAAGAAATAAATGTGACACGGGAGGAGCCCAATGCACGAACGCGAACGCCATCGCATCATTCTGAGCGCTGTTCAGGAGAAGTCCGTCGTCACGATTCAGGATATTTCTGAACTGACGGACGCTTCCGAGGCGACAATCAGGCGTGACATCGCGGCTCTTCATGTGCAGGGCAAGATCCGGCGCGTTCGCGGTGGTGCAGAAGCAGTGCACCCGCCGCAGCTCGGCAATCTTGCCGGCCGCCCGTTCAGAGTGTCAGAATCAGTCAACATCGATAAAAAGCGCGCAATTGCGCGCGCAGCGGTGGATCTGTGCGAGGCCGGCGACGCGATTATCATCAACGGCGGCACGACGACCTTCCAGATGGTTCACTATATGGCCGGTCATCGCATGCAGGTTATGACCAATTCTTTCGCCATTGCCGAGCATCTGGTGAAGCATTCGAAAAACACTGTGACAGTTCCGGGTGGCGCGATCTATCGCGAGCAGAGCCTGATCCTGTCGCCTTTCGACAACGATGCGATCCGCAATTTCTATGCACGGCGCATGTTCATCGGCGCACAGGGCGTCGGACCGCTCGGCATCATGGAGGCGGATGCGCTGATCATCCAGAGCGAACAGAAGCTGATGCATCAGGCCGACGAACTGGTCGTCATGGCCGATTCCAGCAAGTTCAATCGCCGGTCGAGCCTCATTCTGTGCGCGCTCGACCGTGTTTCAACAATCATAACCGATGACGGCATCGCCGATGAGGCGGCCCGTATGGTCGAGAATGCAGGCGTCCGGCTCGTTGTTGCGAGCCCGATGGCGCAGGCAGTGAAGGAGGATTCCTCGTCGGTCGCATGAGGCGTCGGCGAGGTGTGGAAGTCTAAAACTCAGTGGGAGGACATGACATGAAACTTGCAAAGACACTTGCAATCGGCGTGGCGTTTGCCGTCGCCATGATGGCCGGCGCCGCAAGCGCCAAGGACATCAAGATCGGCCTCGTCGTAAAGTCGCTCGGCAACGGCTTCTTCGACGCCGCCAACAAGGGCGCTCAGGAAGCGGCCAAGGAACTCGGCGGCGTAGAAGTGATCTACACCGGCCCGACGAGCACGACGGCCGAAGGCCAGATCGAAGTCATCAACTCGCTGATCGCTCAGGGCGTCGATGCCATCGCCATCTCGGCAAACGATCCGGACGCTGTCGTTCCGGCCCTGAAGAAGGCTGCCCAGCGCGGCATCAAGGTCATCTCCTGGGATTCCGGCGTTGCTCCGGAAGGCCGCATCCTGCAGCTCAACCCGTCGTCCAACGAGCTGATCGGCAAGATGTGCCTGACGCTCGTCAAGGATCATCTTGACGGCGGCAAGGGCGACTTCGCCATCCTGTCGGCAACGACGACCTCGACGAACCAGAACATCTGGATCGACCAGATGAAGAAGCAGCTCAAGGACTTCGCGGGCCTCAACCTCGTGACCACGGTTTACGGCGACGACCTCTCGGACAAGTCCTATCGTGAAGCCGAAGGTCTTCTGAAGTCCAACCCGAACGTCAAGGTCATCGTCGCTCCGACGACGGTCGGCGTTCTGGCTGCTTCCAAGGTCGTTGAAGACAAGGGTCTGGTGGGCAAGGTTTACGTCACCGGTCTCGGCCTGCCTTCCGAAATGGCTGGCGCGATCAAGTCTGGTGCGACGAAGGAATTCGCCATCTGGAACCCGATCGACCTCGGCTATTCCGCAACGCAGATCGCCTATCACCTGGCAAAGGGTGATGCCGATGGCAAGCCGGGCAGCGAGATCGAAGCCGGCCGCATGGGCAAGATCAAGATCGGCGACAATGGCGAAGCCGCTATGGCCGACCCCTTCGTCTACAATGCCTCGAACATCGACCAGTTCTCCAAGGTCTTCTGATTTCAGACATTCAGAACAGACACCCGGCGGCTTTGCCGCCGGGCTTCTCTTTCGATGGTGGTAAGCTTGCTGATGACCCCTGCCCTTCAACATCCCGTCGCGGACCAAAAAGCCGATGACGCTGCCGCCATTCTGGAAATGCGCGGTATCTCGCAGATCTTTCCGGGCGTGAAGGCGCTCGATAATGTCAGCATCGCGCTCTATCCCGGCAAGGTGACGGCACTGATCGGCGAAAACGGCGCCGGCAAGTCGACGCTCGTCAAGATCCTGACTGGCATCTATCGCCCGAACGAGGGCGAGATTCTCGTCGATGGCAAACCGGTGTACTTTGCGACGGCGCAGGCCGCCATCGATGCCGGCGTGACCGCCATTCATCAGGAGACCGTGCTCTTCGACGAGCTCTCGGTCGCCGAAAACATCTTCCTTGGTCACGCGCCACGCACCCGCTGGCGCACCATCGACTGGAGTGAGATGAACAGCCGCGCCAGGACGCTGCTGACCTCGCTTGAAAGCAATATCGATCCGACGATCCGCCTGAAGGACCTCTCGATTGCGCAGCGCCATCTCGTGGCGATCGCCCGCGCCTTGTCGATCGAGGCCCGCATCGTCATCATGGACGAACCGACCGCCGCGCTCTCGCGCAAGGAAATCGACGATCTCTTCCGTATCGTCGAGGGCCTCAAGGCAAGCGGCAAGGCCATTCTCTTCATCAGCCACAAATTCGACGAGCTCTATGAGATCGCCGACAATTACGTCGTCTTCCGCGACGGCCGCGATGTCGGCCACGGAAAGCTGAAGGAAACGCCACAGGACGAAATCGTCCGTATGATGGTCGGCCGTGATGTCGAAAACGCCTTCCCGAAGATCGATGTGGCGATTGGTGGCCCGGTTCTCGAGGTCGAGAAATATTGTCATCGCACCGAATTCCGCGATATTTCGCTGACGCTCCGCAAGGGTGAGATCCTCGGCATTTATGGACTGATCGGCGCCGGACGCTCGGAGCTTGCGCAATCTCTCTTCGGTATCACCAAGCCGCTTTCCGGTAGGCTGGTTCTCGAAGGCCAGGAGATTTCGATCAATTCTCCGCAGGACGCCATCCGCGCCGGTATCGTCTACGTGCCGGAAGAGCGCGGCCGCCACGGCCTGGCGCTGCCGATGCCGATCTATCAGAACATGACGCTGCCCTCTTTGACGCGCACCTCGCGCAAGGGCTTCCTGCAGGCGGCAGACGAATTCGCGCTCGCCCGCAAATATGCAGAGCGGCTCGATCTGCGCGCCGCTGCCCTCTCCGTGCCTGTCGGTACTCTGTCGGGCGGCAACCAGCAGAAAGTCGTCATCGGCAAATGGCTTGCCACCATGCCAAAGGTCATCATCCTCGATGAGCCGACCAAAGGCATCGATATCGGCTCAAAGGCCGCGGTCCACGGCTTCATCAGCGAACTTGCGGCCGAGGGTCTTTCCATCATCATGATCTCCTCCGAACTGCCCGAAATCATCGGCATGTCGGACCGCGTGCTTGTCATGAAGGAAGGCCTGTCGGCGGGGCTCTACGAGCGCGATCAGCTTTCGCCGGAAGCGCTGGTGCGCGCGGCGACCGGAAATGCATGAGGTGACGAGCATGATGAGACTGATCAGAAAACGCGAAACCCTGCTCTTTGCCATCATCGTGGTGATGATCGCCGTCTTCTCGACGCGTGCTGCCGATTTCGCAACGCCGGACAATCTCGCCGGCATATTCAACGACACGGCGATCCTTATCATCCTGGCGCTTGCGCAGATGACGGTCATTCTGACGAAATCGATCGACCTTTCAGTTGCCGCCAATCTCGCCTTTACCGGCATGGCGATCGCAATGATGAATGCTGCCTTTCCGGGCCTGCCGCTCATCGTGCTCATCCTTGCGGCGGTCGTGATTGGCGCAGCACTCGGTTCGATCAACGGCTTTCTGGTCTGGCGCCTCGAAATCCCGCCGATCGTCGTGACGCTCGGCACGCTCACCATCTATCGCGGCATGGCCTTCGTGCTGTCAGGCGGTGCCTGGGTGAATGCGCACCAGATGACGCCGACCTTCCTTTCCGTTCCCCGCACGCCGATCCTCGGCCTGCCGGTGCTGAGCTGGGTGGCGATCATCATCGTTGCGCTGATGTACATGCTGCTGCGTTACAGCCAGTTCGGCCGTTCGGCCTATGCAACAGGCGGCAACTCGACCGCTGCTGTCTACGCCGGCATCGATACGGGCAAGACGAAATTCCTTGCCTTTGTTCTCTCAGGCGCGCTCGCCGGCCTCTCAAGCTATCTCTGGGTCTCTCGCTATGCGGTCGCCTATGTCGATATCGCCAATGGCTTTGAGCTCGACAGCGTCGCAGCCTGCGTCATCGGCGGCATCTCGATTGCCGGCGGCGTCGGCTCGGTCGCCGGAACGGTACTCGGCGCACTCTTCCTCGGCGTCATCAAGAATGCACTGCCCGTCATCGGCATCTCGCCGTTCACGCAGATGGCGATTTCCGGAACCGTCATCATTCTTGCCGTCGTCTTCAACGCACGGCGCGAGCGCAATCGCGGCCGCATCATCCTGCGTGACCGCGCCGCAGCGGAGGTCGCAGCATGAGTATGGTTTCCACCAATCCAGAAAAGCGCGTCATTCCCGATCGGCTCGGCACCCCCTTCAAGCGCATCATGTCGAGTTGGGAAGTGCTGCTCTTTGGGGTCGCCGTCCTCATTTTCATTTTCAATTCCCTGGCCTCGCCCTATTTCCTAGATGCCTGGAACCTCTCGGACGCGACCTTCAACTTCACCGAAAAGGCGATGATCGCCTTCGCCATGGCGTTGCTCGTCATCGCTGGCGAGATCGACCTGTCGGTTGCCGCCATCATCGCGCTTGCCTCGACGGCGATGGGTGCGGCGGCGCAGGCCGGCGTCGGCACACCGGGCCTCGTGCTGATCGGCATCGGTACCGGGCTTCTCTGCGGCATGTTCAACGGCTTCCTCGTCTCGGTGCTGAAGTTGCCGTCGATCGTCGTCACCATCGGCACGATGAGCCTGTTCCGCGGCATCTCCTACATCGTGCTCGGCGACCAGGCCTACGGAAAATATCCGGCGGATTTCGCCTATTTCGGCCAAGGTTACGTCGTCTGGGTCTTCTCCTTCGAATTTGTGCTGTTCATCGTACTGGCGATCCTTTTCGCCATCCTGCTGCATGCGACGAATTTCGGCCGGCAGGTCTATACGATCGGCAACAATGATTTCGCCGCCCGCTTCTCCGGCATTCCGGTCGAGCGCGTGAAATTCATCCTCTTCCTGCTGACGGGCGTGATGAGCGGCATCGCTGCCGTCTGCCTGACCTCGCGCCTCGGCTCAACCCGCCCGTCGATCGCGCAGGGCTGGGAACTCGAAGTCGTTACCATGGTCGTGCTCGGCGGCATCTCGATCCTCGGTGGTTCCGGCACGATCGGCGGCGTCGTCATTGCGGCCTTCGTCATGGGCCTCGTCACCTTCGGCCTCGGCCTCCTGAACGTGCCCGGCATCGTCATGTCGATTTTCATCGGCCTGCTTCTGATCATCACCATCGCGATCCCGATCATCGCCCGCCGCATCAAAGCCATGAGCGCCAAATGACCCTGGAAAAACACGCCTTCAAGATGAAGCTCAATCCCGGCATGGAGGCCGAATACAGGAAGCGGCATGACGAGATCTGGCCGGAACTGGTCGATCTCCTGCATAAGTCGGGCGCCAGCGACTATTCCATCCATCTCGATCGCGAGACCAACACGCTTTTCGGTGTGTTGACGCGGCCGAAAGACCATACGATGGGGAGCCTGCCCGAGCATCCGGTCATGAAGAAGTGGTGGGCGCACATGGGCGACATCATGGAAACCAATCCGGATAATTCACCCGTCCAAAGCGGCCTCGTTACTCTCTTCCATATGCCATGAGTGACTATCGCCGCATCGCCGTTCTCGATATCGGCAAGACGAATGCCAAGGTCGTCGTGCTCGACAGCGCGACAGGCGCAGAAATCGCCGTCCGCAAGCAACCTAACACCGTCATCCGCGACGGCCTCTATCCACACTATGATATCGAGACGCTCTGGAGTTTCGCGCTTGCAGCGCTGAAGACGTTTGCCAGCGAACCAGGTTTCGACGCGATCTCGATCACCACGCATGGTGCGGCCGCCGCCCTGCTCGATGCAGATGGCAAGCTGGCGATGCCTGTCATCGACTATGAACACGAATATCCGCAGGATATCCGCGACGCCTATGATGCGCTTCGCCCTTCCTTCGACGAGACCTACTCGCCGCGGCTGTCGATGGGGCTGAATATCGGCGCGCAACTTCACTATCAGAAGAACGCCTTTCCCGCGGAATTCGTGGAAGTCGCTGATATTCTCACCTATGCGCAATACTGGTCGGCGCGCCTGACCGGTGTCGTGGCAAACGAAGCGACATCGCTCGGTTGCCATACGGATCTCTGGAACCCGAGAACCGGCGCCTATTCCTCGCTGGTCGACACGCTCGCCATTCGTGACCGGATGGCGCCGATCCGCTCGGCCTTCGATGCGCTCGGCCAGGTCCTCCCTGACATCGCCGAGGAAATCGGCATTTCGGTACCTGTCTATTGCGGCATCCATGATTCCAATGCTTCGCTCTTGCCGCATCTTGTCGGCCGCGCAGCGCCGTTCGCGGTCGTTTCGACCGGCACCTGGGTCATCAATTTCGGCGTCGGCGGCGACCTCGACCATCTCGATGCCAAGCGTGATGCCCTTGCCAATGTCGATGCCTATGGCCGCGCCGTACCGTCCTCACGCTTCATGGGCGGGCGCGAATTCGAGATGCTCTCAGCCGAGATCGGCCAGGTAGACGATGCCGCGGCAAAGGCCGTCATTGAGGATGTCGTGGTCAAGGGCATTATGCTGCTGCCGAATGTGGCGCCCGGTTCCGGCCCCTTCCCCGGCAAGGTCAGTCGCTGGCTCGGCGCCGAAGGCGCAAGTCGCGAAGAGCGATATGCCGCCGCCTGTCTTTATCTGGCGCTGATGACGGAAGCCTGCCTCGGCCTGATCGGTGCCAAAGGCCCTATTATTGTCGAAGGGCCCTTCGCGCTGAACGAGACCTACCTGTCGCTGCTTTCCGCGTTGACCGGCCACGACACGATGGCCCTGCCGGGCTCGACCGGCACCAGCCAGGGCGCGGCGCTTCTCGCCGGCATCCGGCCGGTGTCCGGGGTGGAAAAGCACTTCGCACCCTCGGCAATTCCAGGTCTTCCCGCCTATCGGGAACGCTGGTACGTCGCGATGGAATAACAGTCTTTCCAAGACTGCCCTTGTCCGTGCCGGCTGCGCCGCTACTGTGGCACCTCTCGATTTGATGGAGGAGACAGCATGACTGAATCATTCGACCCGCGCGCTTTGGCCGCCAGACTCCACCGCCTGCGCCAGGCCGGAAAGCAGGAGCCGACGAGCGCCTTTCGGCTGCCGAACGATCTGCATCAGGCGATGGACGCACAGAACTTCCTGAAAGCTGAAGAAGGGGTTGCAAGCAACGCCTGGAAGGTCACGGCCTCGCCCGACGGACAGCCGGTCACAGCCCCTCTCCATCCCTATGCCGAAGCCGTCTCGGGTGCCACCATCGCCTGGTATCCGGGCCTGAAGTTCGAAACAGAGATCGCCGTGCGTTTCGGCAAGGACCTGCCCTACCGCAGGGGCGCGCCCTACAGCCGCGCCGACGTGCTCGATGCAGTTTCCGCCGTCTATCTCGGCGCCGAACTGCTCGTCAGCGCGGTCAAGGAAAGCGGCGCCGTCTCCTTCCTCCTCTTCCTCGCAGACCGCCTCGGCAATAGCGGTTACGTGCTCGGCCCGTCCATTGCAAAGAGCTTCATCGATACCGCTGCAAGCACGCCGGTGAAGGTGACCCATGGCGGCAAAACGATCTATGATGGCTTCGGAAAGCATCCGAAGGGCGACGTCGTCTCCTGGCTGGTGGACTATGCCAATGATCCGCTGCGGCCGGAAGGCTCGCTGACATCAGGCGCGCTTGTCACCACCGGCACGCTGAGCGGCGCAATCGAACTTAGCGAACCCGGCGAGATCGATATCCGCTTCGGGGATACCGCACGACTGACCTTCTCCGTCGTCTGATATCGGCCGTTCCGCCCGCACAAACTGGGTGATTGTCATCCCGCTCCACCTCCTGTATTAAACTTGAGTTTACTACGAAGGTTTATTCCGGTGTCTCGCCGGAGGCGGAAGTGGGAATGACGTTTCAACCGCGCATGCAGAACAAGATTCACGGCTTTTCCGTTACTAGAGGCGTCAATCGCCGGGTGTGGAACGGCATCGTGGCCGATGTCTGGGATGTCGACTGCGCCGCCCACAGTGGTGGCTACTATGTATCGCGCGACCCGCGGCTTTTCATCCTCCTCGAAAAACGCGGGCCGGGCAATTCGCGGGTGAAGCTCTCGCCGCGTGCCCATGGCACGGTGCAGGACACTGAGAAGCGTCCGATTTCCTACGTACCTGCCGATATGGAAGTCTGGGCCGATCTGGTGGACGTGCATTCTCTGCGCCATCTCGACATCCATTTCGATGTTGAGACCATCAGCCGAAGGCTCGGCGATGATCTCGATCCGCAGCGCCTTGCGAGTGCCCAGCTGCTGTTTTCCGACGAGCGCCTTCTGTCGCTCGCCCAGTTGATTGCCGCCGAATGCATCAATCCGCAGCCGCTGCATGACCTCTACGGCGACGGCCTGGCGCTCGCTCTCATCATCGATGTGCTGAAACTCACCAAGGTGCAGCCACGCAAGCGCAGCAAGCTCGCTTCCTGGCAATTGCGCCGCGCCACCGAATTCATCGAGGAAAATTGCCGGCGCAATATTCGCCTTGAGGAAGTCGCGGCAGTCACCGGCCTGTCGCAATCGCATTTCAGCCATGCCTTCAAGGCTTCGACCGGCGTGGCGCCGCATCAATACCAGACCCATGCCCGCCTCGAGCGCGCAAAACATCTGCTGGTCGTCAGCGAATATCCGCTGACGACCATAGCTGTCGAAACCGGCTTTGCCGATCAGGCGCATTTCACCCGTGTCTTCCGCAAACATCTCGGAACGACGCCGGCGAACTGGAAAAAGGCGCAGATTGCGTAGCTGCAGCACGTCCGGGCATTTGCGTGCAGTGCGGAAAATTGCCCAAGAACGTTCAATTTCCACCCGATCGCGACAATCCGGCCAATTAAAATTGAGTTAAACACTCGACTTATTCAAGGCCATACCGTGGCAAGCAGGGCCACGGCACGAGTGGGGTATTCCATGCGATCGCAGACCAAGAGGTACATCTCGAGGGCAAATCTTCTGACGGGGACTGCCGTCGTCGGCATCATGGCGGCGTCTTCCGCTTTTGCCCAGGATGCCAATCCGACACAGCTGGCGCCAATTGTCATCCAGGGCGGCGCTGACAGCGCGGCCGGTCCGGTCAAGGGTTATGTTGCGAAAAATTCGTCTGTCGGCTCCAAGGGCGATACGCCGATCAACGAGATCCCGCAGTCGGTCTCGGTCATCGGCAAGCAGGAAATGGACGATCGCGGCGTCACCAACAAGATCGACGAAGCACTGCTCTATACGCCCGGTGTCCTCGCCCAGCCCTATGGCAATGACCCCGACACAGACTGGTTCTACATTCGCGGCTTCAACGCCACGCAGACCGGCGTCTTCTTCGACAATCTCAACCTCTTCAGCTACGGCTTCGGCGGTTTCCAGATCGATCCCTTCATGCTGGAGCGCGTTGATGTGCTGAAAGGCCCGGCCTCGGTGCTTTACGGCGGTGCCAATCCGGGCGGCATCATCAATCTCGTGCGCAAGCGCCCGCTCGACGAGCCGCTCTACTACACGGATATCGGTATCAACAGCAACGGCAATGCTTTCACCGGCTTCGACATATCCGACAAGGTCGGCTCCAGCGACGCCATGACCTACCGCATCACCGGCAAAGTTGCCGGCGGCGACAATTACTCGGATTTCTCGCATGATTTCCGCGGCTTCATCATGCCGCAGCTGAAAATTGCGCCTGACGATTCAACAAGCTTCACTGTCTGGGGCTACCTTGCAGGCCTCGACCAGGTCCATACCGGCAATGGCTTCTTTCCCTATGTCGGCACAGTCAAGGATGCGCCATTCGGCAAGATCCCGCGCGACGCCTTCTATGGCGAACCCGACATCGATGACGGCAGCTATGTTCAGAAGATGATCGGCTACGAATTCGAGCATGAATTCGACAACGGCATCAAGTTCTCGCAGAACCTGCGTTACGGCCGCCTCGACAAACACGAGATCGGTCCGTACCTCAACGGCTGGGTCGGCGGTGTTCCCACAGGCCCGGATTACAATTTGGCGCGTATCGGCTTCGAAGGCCGCTCGGGCGTCGATTCCTTCGGCATGGACAACCGGCTGGAAGGCGAGGCGGAGCTTGGCGGCGCCACACACAACATGCTTGTCGGCCTCGACTACAAATATTACAAGCTCGACAACTTGCAGAAATGGCCGACCTGGCCAATCGCTGCGACGGCGATCAGCGCCACCAACCCGATCTATGGCTTGGCACAGCCGGCCAACGACGTGCAGATCAATCAGACCGTCACGCAGAGGCAGCTTGGTCTCTATGGGCAGGACCAGATCCATTTCGGTAATGGCTGGCTGCTGACGCTCAACGGCCGTTATGACTATGTCGACACCAATTCCGATGCGATCGTCGGAACGTCTTATAGTTCTGACGACAATGCCGTGAGCGGTCGCGCCGGCCTCGCCTATGAATTCGAGAATGGCCTGACGCCCTATGTCAGCGTCGCTTCCTTCTTCAATCCGCTGATCGGCACTGGCGTCTCCGGCCCGCTGAAGCCGGAAGAGGGCTATCAGATCGAAGGCGGCGTCAAATACGAACCGACCTTCTTCGACGGATCGATCACAGCGTCGGTCTTCCAGATCGACAAGCGCAACAACACGGTCACCAACCCGGCGACCTTCGCCCAGAGCCAGCTCGGCAAGGTACGCTCGCGCGGCTTCGAACTGGAAAGCAAGATCAACGTCAACGATAACTGGAAGGTCATTGCCGGCCTCGACTATACCGATATGGAAGTGCTTGAAAACGAGGCCGATCCGCGATTGATCGGCAAGTCGCCATACATCGTGCCGAAGGTGAGCGCTTCACTCTGGCTCGATTACACGGTCACGACAGGCGCCATGGAAGGCCTTAGCTTCGGCGCCGGCGTGCGCCATCAGGGAACGTCCTGGGCAGATGAAGCCAACACGGCGAAGGTACCCGCCGCGACCCTCGTCGATGCGGCAATCCGTTATGAGAAAGAGAACTGGGGCGCCTCGCTCAACGTCGCTAACCTCTTCGACAAGGACTATGTCGAAAGCTGCGGTGGCTTGACGGTCTGCGGTTATGGTGATGCGCGCACCGTCACTTTCAAGCTCAGCAAGAAATGGTAAGTTGACAAATAGAGTTTAGTTTTTCAGGAAGCTGCGATAAGGGAGGGCTCTGCCCTCCCAACCCTTAGCAGCAAAGCCGGAGTTTCTCGTGTCTACGCCTTTCCTGAATCTCGCCGGGATCGAATATGCCATCGGCAGCAGGCCCATTCTCAACGGCATCGACCTGACCCTTGAGACAGGCCGCATCTATGGCCTTGTCGGCCCGAACGGCTCCGGCAAAAGCACCCTCCTGAAGATCATCGCCCGGCAGATAGCACCGAAGAGCGGCTCGATCTCCTTCGACGGCAAGGCGGCGGCCGATTGGGGCAGCCGCGCCTTCGCCCGCCATGTCGCCTACATGCCGCAGTTTACACCGGCGACCGACGGTATCACCGTGCGTGAACTGGTAGCGCTCGGCCGCTTCCCCTGGCACGGCACCCTCGGCCGCTTCAGCGCTGCCGATCGAGACATGGTCGAGGAAGCGATCGTCCGCACAGAGCTCGAGGATTTCGCCGATCGTCTCGTCGCCAGCATGTCCGGCGGCGAGCGGCAGCGCGCCTGGATCGCCATGATGCTTGCCCAGAACGCCCGCTGCCTGCTGCTCGACGAGCCTACCTCGGCGCTCGATCTTGCACATCAGGCAAGCGTGCTATCGCTGGTGCAGGAACTCAGCCACGAGCGCGGGCTCACCGTCGTCATCGTCCTGCATGACATCAACCTCGCGGCACGCTATTGCGACGCCATCATCGCGCTCAACCATGGCCGCATCACTGCCGAGGGCACGCCTGCCGACATCATGCAGGCCGACAAGCTGCAGTCCATCTTCGGCGTCGGCATGGGTGTCTTCCCGCATCCGGTTCGCAACGAGCCGGTCAGCTATCTGTTGTAGGCCATGGCATTTTTTTCCCGCAGGCAGTTTCTGGCCGGTGCGGCGGCCACGCTGTCGGCCCCCACGCTGCTGGGGGCGGCCGACAGCCTGCGCGTCGCGACCCTTGACTGGGCGCTCCTCGAAACCTTGCTGGCGATCGGCGCCAATGTCGTTGCTGGAACGGAGCTGCGGCAGTTCCGCGACGTGGCGGTAACCCCTGTCATACCCGATGGCGTCGCCGATCTCGGCCTGCGCGGAACGCCGAATTTCGAAGTGCTGCAATCTGTCCGCCCGGAGTTGATCTTCAACTCGAATTTTTACGCCTGGGCGGATGCACGGATGCAGCCGATCGCACCTGTCGAAAGCCATGCGATCTATAAACCGGGCGAAAGCCCCTACACGCTGGCCGAGCGGGCGACGATTGCGATCGGCGAGCGGCTGCAGCTTGCCGCCGCAAGGCAACTCACCGAAGAGTTGTCTGCCAAGCTTGACCGTTACAAGACGGCTTTTTCCGCAGGCGATGGCAGACCGGTCATCCCGATCAATCTCGGTGATGCCCGGCATTTTCGCGTCTTCGGCACCGACAGCATGTTCGGCGAAGTGCTGAAGCGGGTCGGCCTCACCAACGCATGGCAAGGTGCAACAAGCTATTCGGCCGCCGCTCCCGTCGGCATCGAGACGCTGGCCTCGATGCCGGATGCCTGGATCGTGATGATCCCGCCTCATCCGGCCGATGCGATCGCCACCCTCTCCACCAGCGCCTTCTGGAATGCGCTACCGGCGGTGCGCGAGAAGCGCGTGCTGATCCTCGGCTCCATCAATCCCTATGGTGCGCTGCCGGCCGCCATGCGGTTTGCCGATCTTCTTCGGGAGGGGCTTGGCCATGCATGGAATGGTTAGTCTCGCCCGACCGGCACGCGGCGTCAGCATTCCCTTCTCGGCGATTGCGTTTGCGGCGCTTTGCATAGCCGCCTTCCTATTGTTGATCGCAACGCGTCCGCAGGTGCCCGGCGATGTTGCCCAGGCCGCAATACTCGATGGCGTGATCCTCTGGAACAGCATTCTGCCCCGCGCGGTGCTGGCACTGATTGCAGGCGCCGCTCTCGGCCTTTCCGGTATGCTGCTGCAGCGTGTGCTGCGCAATCCGATTGCCGATGCATCGACGCTCGGCATTGCCTCCGGCGCGGAATTGGCGATGACGGCGGCGCTCAGTTTCTCGCCGCTGCTGATCGGCCTTTCTCGGGAGGTCGTCGCTTTCGGCGGCGGGCTCGGCGCCGTTGCGCTCGTGCTCGCACTCAGCTGGCGGCGCGGGCTCGATCCGGCGACCGTCGCGCTCTCCGGCATGATCGTCAGCATGATTGCCGCCGCGCTCAGCGTGACACTGATCCTGGCGCGTGGCGAATATGCGATGTCGATCTATATCTGGGGCGCCGGGTCGCTCAGCCAGCAAGATTGGAACCGCCTATTTTCGCTCGGTCCCCGCTTTATGATCGGTTTTGCTGCCGCCCTGCTGCTGATGCGCCCGCTCGGTATTCTGACGCTAGACGATACGAGCGCCAGAAGCCTCGGCCTGGCGTTGCATTCGGCGCGCTTTGCCATCCTAGTGCTGGCCGTCTGGCTCGCTGCCTCGGTCACGGCCGAGGTCGGCGTAATTGGCTTCCTCGGCCTCGCCGCACCCGCAATTGCTCGGCTTTTCGGTGCGCGCAGCACCGGAAGCCTGATAATCGCAGCCCCACTGATGGGTGCCGGTCTGTTATTCCTGACCGATTGCCTGACACAAATCCTCGGGCCAGGCTTCACCGATCTTGCCCCGACCGGCGCCGCAACTGCCATGCTGGGTGGGCCGCTGCTGCTTTTCCTGTTGCCCCGCGTCCATTCCGTCTCTGCTGTAACCGCACAATCGACTGCGGCCCTCAAGAGGCTTTCGAAGCCGCTTGCCACGCTCATTGCACTTTCCGTCGCCATCGTCCTGCTTTTCGTCCTCTTCCTCGCGCTCGGCCCGGCCGATGACGGCTGGCATTTCGCAACGGGAACAGATTTCACCAATCTCCTGGCCTTCCGCCTGCCCCGCACGATCGTCGCTGCTGGCGCCGGCGGCATGCTCGCGGCAGCCGGTTTCATCATGCAGCGGGTCACCGGCAATCCGATTGCGAGCCCGGAAGTGCTCGGCATCAGCAGCGGTGCCGGCGCCGGGTTGACGGTCGCACTCTTTCTCTTCGGCTTCCCGTCACCCGTCATCATGCTGCTCGCCATGGCGCTCGGCGCACTGACCGCCTTCGGCGCCATGATTGCCATTTCGGCCCGCGCACAGTTTTCACCGGAACGCATGCTGCTGGCGGGCGTCGGCATCGGCGCCTTCGCCATGGCGATCATCACCATGGTGCTCGCGCAGGGCGACATGCGCGGTTACATCCTGCTCACCTGGCTCTCCGGTTCGACCAGCCGCGCCGGCAGCTTTGAAGCCTGGACGGCGATGATCTCGCTCGTCGTGCTGGTAGCCCCGTTGCCCTTCCTCCGCCGCTGGCTGACGATGCTGCCGCTTGGGGGCAATTCCAGCCGTGCGCTCGGTCTTCGCGTCGGCACAAGCCGGCTGACGCTAGCGGTGCTTGCCGCACTGATGACGGCGATCGCTTCCTTCCTCGTCGGCCCACTCAGCCTTACTGGCCTTATCGCCCCCCATCTTGCGCGTCTCGCCGGTTTCCACCGGCCAGGCCACCAGCTTGCGGCTAGCGTCCTCTTTGGCGCCGGCGTGCTGATGACGGCCGACTGGCTCTCGCGCGTCGTCATCTACCCCTATCAGGTGCCGGTCGGCCTCTTCGCGGCGCTGATCGGCGGGCCTTATCTCATCTGGCTGCTTTCGCGAAAGGACACCAAGCAATGATGGCTGCACCCTTTACCGCATCCGGCGTCGCAATCGCTGTCGATCCCAGCAGGATGCTCGACGAAATCTGCTCGCATTTCGCCGAACACAGCACCGTCAAGCGTGACGGCCGTCAGGTGACGCTGGAGATGACCATCGGCAAGGCGGATATCCGCCAGGACGGTCCCAAGCTTGAAATCGAGCTCTCCTGCAAGAGTGCACGCGCACTTCAGAACGTGCGCTCGGTGCTTGCCGAGCACCTCTTCCAGTTCGCCGGCGAAGAAGCATTGGAGCTTACCTGGTCGGACGCACCGAAGGCGGACCGCCTGCCCGACCTGCGTGAAATCCGCGTGGTCGGCTCCCGCAACATCAGCCCGCATATGCGGCGGGTGACGGTTGCCTGTCACGATGCCAGGCATTTTGCTCACGGTGGGCTGCACTTCCGACTGCTCATCCCGCCGAAGGGCCGCACACCCATCTGGCCGAAACTGCGTTCTGACGGCCGCATCGAATGGGCGAAGGATGAGGATGCGCTGACTGTGCGCATCTACACGTTCCGCAGCATCGACCTGGACCGTGGCGAGATCGATATCGACTTCGTTCTGCATGAGGGCGAAAATATGCCGGGTGCCGAATGGGCATTGAATGCGAAGCCCGGTGATATCGCTGGGGCACTTGGTCCCGGCGGCGGCGGCGTGCCCGATGCAACATCGATGATCCTCGCCGGAGACGAGACGGCCTTACCGGCTATCTCGCGCATGGCTGCCGAGGTTTCCGCCGGAACACGGCTGCGTATCTTCCTCGAAGTCGATGGCCCGACGGAAGAACTGCCCCTGCCATCGGCCGGCACTGTCGATCTGACCTGGATGCATCGCAACGGCGCGCCCGCCGGCACGATGGGTCTTGTCGAAACCGCCATCAAGAATGCCCTGGCAGATGCCGATGCCGACACGTTCGTCTGGGCAGGCTGCGAGCGATCCGAGGCCAAGCGCATCCGCCACTTCCTCAAGACCGAGCGGACCCATGACCGGCACAAGATGAGCATTGGCGCCTACTGGGAGCGCTAGGCGCTGCCTACATCTTTTCGCGGAACATCTCGATGATGGCGGAGAAATCCCTACCGCCATTGCCGAGCTTATCGAAGAGCGCGTAAAGCTGCGCGGCCTCCGCGCCAAGTGGTGTGGATGCGCCGCTCGCAAGCGCCGCCTCCTGCGAGAGCTTCAGATCCTTCAGCATCAAGGCCGCGGCAAAACCCGGCTTATAGTCATTATTGGCAGGCGAGGTCGGCACCGGTCCGGGCACCGGGCAATAGGTGTTGATCGACCAGCATTGGCCGGATGAGGTGGAGGCGACATCGAAAAGCGCCTGATGCGAGAGACCGAGTTTTTCGGCGAGCACGAAGGCCTCGCAGACACCGACCATGGAAATGCCGAGGATCATGTTGTTGCAGATTTTCGCTGCCTGCCCCGCACCCGCCTCGCCGCAATGGACGATCTTCTTGCCCATGGCCTCGAGAACGGGCTTTGCCTTGGCGAAGGCTCCTCCAGAGCCGCCCGCCATGAAGGTTAGCGTTCCGGCGCTCGCCCCGCCCGTGCCGCCTGAGACCGGCGCATCGAGCGACAGGCAGCCTGCGGCTTTCGCCATCTCATGCGCCTTGCGGCTGCTTTCCACATCGATGGTCGAGCAATCGATTACAAGCGTGCCCTGCGCAACCGATTGCAGGATATCGGTCCAGGCCGTCAGTACGTGTTTGCCTTGCGGCAGCATGGTGATGACGATCTCAGCGTCCTTGACCGCCTGACTGGCATGGCTGGCCGGTTTCACGCCGCTTTCCTCAGCCGCTTTCAGCACGGGGGCGGCGAGATCGAAGCCGAGAACTTCGTGACCGGCCTTCACGAGATTGACCGCCATCGGCCCGCCCATATTGCCAAGCCCGATAAATCCTATCCTTGCCATGCTCATCTCCTATCTATTGTCCTCGAGGATCATGGCAGCCGCCTTTTCGGCGATCATGATCGTCGGCGAATTGGTGTTGCCTGACGTGATCGCCGGCATCACAGAGGCGTCCGCGATCCTCAGTCTTGCGAGCGCCCGCAATCTCAGGCGCGGATCGACGACGCTATCCCTGTCGATGCCCATGCTGCAGGTTCCGACGGGATGGAAAATCGTTGTGCCGATATCGCTTGCCGCTTTCTCCAGCTCCGCCTCGTTCTGGTAGCTCGGTCCCGGCTTGAACTCTTCCGGACGGAAACGGGCGAAAGAGGGCTGGGCCACGATCCGGCGTGTCAGCTTTATTGAACGAACAGCTATGTCGCGATCGCGCTGCGTCGAGAGGTACTTTGGGGCAATCGTCGGCTGAGCTGCAAAATCCGGACTTGAGACATGCACGAAACCGCGACTTTCCGGCCTGAGATTGCACACACTTGCCGTGATCGCAGGAAAGGTGTGAACGGGATCGCCAAACTTGTCCAACGAGACCGGCTGCACATGATATTGCAGATCGGGCGTCTCCTTATCAGGACCGGAGCGGGTAAAGATGCCGAGTTGGCTCGGCGCCATCGCCATCGGGCCGGAGCGACGCACGAGATATTCGAGCCCGATCGCCGCCTTGCCGATCAGCTTCGACGCCTTTTCGTTGAGGGTCGGTACACCCGTGACCTTGTAGGCGAGGCGAAGCTGCAGATGGTCCTGCAGGTTCTCGCCGATGCCTTTTACCTCCGCCAGCACATCGATGCCTGCCTGCTGCAACACTTCGCCCCGGCCGATACCTGACAGTTCCAGAATATGCGGCGAGCCAATGGAGCCGGCCGACAACACGGTTTCCTTCGCGGCATAGGCTCGCTTGGCCGTGCCGCGGTGCTGAAACTCGACACCGACGACGGCGCCCTCTTCAACCAGCAACCGCCGCACCTGGGCCTTCGTCATGACTGTCAGATTGCCGCGTTTCATGGCTGGGCGCAGGAAGGCCTTGGTCGCATTCCAGCGGATGCCGGAACGCTGGTTGACGTCAAAATAGCCTGAGCCTTCATTGCTGCCGCGGTTGAAATCTGCCGTTTCGGGGATGCCGGCTTCCTTGGCCGCCTTCTGGAAGGCATCAAGCACATCCCAGCGCACGCGTGCTTTCTCCACACGCCATTCGCCGCCAGCGCCATGCATTTCGTCCTCGCCCTGATAATGGTCTTCCGACTTCCGGAAAAACGGCAGCACGTCGTCCCAGCCCCAGCCGGTGCAGCCCATCTGCCGCCAGAGATCGTAGTCGCGGGCCTGGCCGCGCATATAGATCATGCCGTTGATCGACGAGCAGCCACCGAGCACCTTGCCGCGCGGATAGTTCAACGCTCGCCCGTTCAGCCCGTCCTCGGGCGCGGTCGTGAAGCACCAGTCGGTGCGTGGATTGTTGATGCAGTAGAGATAACCGACGGGAATATGAATCCAGTGGTAATTGTCGTTGCCGCCCGCCTCCAGCAAGAGAACCCTGCTATGGCGGTCGGCAGACAGCCGGTTGGCGAGCACGCAGCCGGCGCTGCCTGCCCCGATGATGATGTAGTCATAGCGATCCATGGATCATGCACTCCGAGATAGGCTGCATCCCGCCTCCCCGGGTCGGGAAGGCGGGATTTCGCGGCGCCGCTGCACATCTTCCCCCGTTGCAGGAGAAGAGGTCCGCCCGTTCAGCGGCGATAGACAAAACCGAGTTTACGCCCGATCCGCGAGGCGTAGAATTCACCGACGATACCGCGGCGGAAAATCAGCACGCAGATCATGAAGACGACGCCGGTGATGATGGTCACCGGAAATTCCGACGTCGCGAGATAGTTCTGCAGCGTCACGACGAGCCCGGCGCCGAAGACCGGGCCGATCAGCGTGCCGATGCCGCCAAGCAGCGTCATCAGGATCACCTCGCCCGACATCTGCCAAGCGACATCCGTCAGCGTCGCAAACTGGAAGACCAGCGCCTTGACCGACCCGGCAAGCCCGGCAAGAGCTGCTGACATCACGAAGGCGCCAAGCTTGTAGCGCGCCACGGAATAGCCGAGCGAGATCGCCCGTTGCTCGTTTTCGCGGATCGATTTCAGGATCATGCCGAAGGGCGAATTGATGAAGCGCCAGATGATCAGAAGCCCAATCAGAAACACCGCCAGCACGAAGTAGTACATGTTGGTCGAGCTGTTGAGATCAATAAAGCCGAAGAGATGGCCGCGCGGCACGGACTGGATGCCATCCTCACCTTCGGTAAATTTCGCCTGCAGGCAGAAGAAGAAGAACATTTGCGACAGTGCCAGGGTGATCATCGCGAAATAGATGCCCTGTCGGCGGATCGCGAAGAAGCCCATGACGAGACCGAGAAAGGCTGCTCCGACAACGCCGACGAGAATGCCGAACTCCGGCGGAAAGCCCCAGCTCTTCACCGTATAGGCGGTGAAATAGGCCGCCCCGCCGAAGAAGGTCGCATGTCCGAACGAGAGCAGACCCGTATAGCCGAGCAACAGATTGAAGGCGCAGGCAAAGAGCGCGAAGCAGAGCAGCTTCATCAGGAAGATCGGGTAGAAGAAAAACGGCGCAAGCAGCAGAAGCAGGAGCCCGATAATCAGGAACCCGGTCTGCACCGAAAGGGCGGTGCGGCTCTTTTCCGTTCGGATGGTTTCGGTGATGTCAGCCATATCACGCATCCCGGCCGAAGAGGCCCGCGGGCCTGATGAGAAGCACGATCGCCATGATGACAAAGATGACGATATTGGACGCTTCCGGATAGAAGACCTTGGTCAGGCCCTCCGCGATGCCGAGCACATAGCCGGTGATGATGGCGCCCATGATCGAGCCCATGCCGCCGACCACGACCACGGCGAAGACGACGATGATCATATTCGAGCCCATTAGCGGCGAGACCTGATAGATCGGTGCCGCCAGCACGCCGGCAAAGGCGGCGAGGCTGGCCCCGAGCGCATAGGTGAAGGTCAGCAAAACCGGCACGTTGACGCCGAAGACCTGAACCAGCGTGGCATTTTCCGTCGCCGAGCGCAGATAGGCGCCGAGCTTGGTCTTTTCGATCAAAAGCCACGTCCCGATGCAGATGACGAGCGAGACGATCACCACCCATCCGCGATAGATCGGCAGGAACATGAAGCCGAGGTTCATTCCACCGGCCAGTGCCGGTGGCGTTGCATAGGGCTGGCCGGATGAGCCGTAGAGATAACGGAACGTGCCTTCGACCGCGAGCGCCAGGCCGAACGTGAAGAGCAGACCGTAGAGCGGATCGAGATCGTAGAGCCGGCGCAGGAACAGCCGTTCGACAACCGCGCCGGCAAGGCCAACGATGACAGGCGCCAGCAACAAAGACGGCCAATAGCCGATACCGAGATAATTCAGCAGCAGATAGGCGACGAAGGCGCCGAGCATATATTGGGCGCCATGCGCGAAATTGATGACGCGCAGAAGACCAAAAATGATCGCAAGACCAAGGCTCAGCAGCGCATAGAAGGACCCGTTGATCAGGCCGATCAGCAGCTGGCCGAGCAGCGCCTGCAAGGGAATGCCGAAGATCATCGTCATCGCATCACACTCCCAGAACCTTGTGCAGCACATCCATGCGCTGCGGCAGTTCACCGACCGGGAATTCCGAGACCATCTGGCCATGATCCATCAGATAGAAGCGATCGGCAATACGGCTCGCAAAGCGAAAGTTCTGCTCGACGAGAACGATGGTCATGCCGCGTTCCTTCAATGCCGTCAGCACCTCGCCGATGCGCTGCACGATCACGGGCGCCAGGCCTTCTGTCGGCTCGTCCAGCAGCAACAGGCGGACGCCGGTGCGCAGGATACGGGCAATCGCCAGCATCTGCTGCTCGCCGCCCGACAGCTTGGTGCCGGAACTCGTGCGCCGCTCATAAAGGTTCGGAAAAAGCTCGTAGATTTCATCGAGGCTCATGCCACCCGGCGCCACGACCGGTGGCAGGAGCAGGTTCTCCGAGACCGTTAGGGTCGAGAATATGCCGCGCTCTTCCGGCACGAAACCGATGCCCTTATGGGCCGTCTTGTGCAGCGGCACCTGCATCATATCCGTGCCGGCAAAGCTGATCTTGCCCTTTCGCGCACGCACGATGCCGGTGATAGTGCGCAAAGTCGTCGTCTTTCCGACGCCGTTGCGGCCGAGAATGGTGATCATCTCACCCTCGCCGACCGTCATGTCGACGCCGTGCAGGATATGGCTTTCGCCATACCAGGCGTTCAGCCCTTGGACTTCGAGAAGCGGCGCCATCAGTGGTGCTCCTCCGTACCCATATAGGCCTGGCGCACGCGCTCGTCCTGGCTGACGGTCGCATAGTCGCCCTCGGCGAGGATTTCGCCACGCTGCAGCACGGTGACATGCCGGCAGATATTGGCGACGACCGAGAGATTGTGTTCGACCATCAGTACCGCACGGTCGCGGGCGACATCGCGAATGATGGCCGAGACGACACCGACATCCTCCTGCCCCATGCCAGCCATCGGCTCGTCGAGCAGCAGCACTTTCGGATCGAGCGCCAGCGTGGTTGCGATTTCAAGGACCCGTTTACGCCCGTAGGAGAGATCGGCGGCGATATGATCGCGCTCCTTGGAAAGCCCGACGCTGGCAAGCAGCTGCTCGGCCCGGTCGTTGAGGCCATCGAGCGCCGAAAGCGGCCGCCAGAACTGCGTGGAAAGATTGTTCGGCCGCTGCAGGGCGACACGCACATTATCAAGCACGGAAAGATGCGGAAAAACGGCTGATATCTGGAAGGAGCGAACGAGCCCCATACGCGCCACCCGGTCTGGCGGCGTCCTGGTGATATCCGTACCCATCAGCGTGATCGTGCCCGATGTCGGCTGCAAAAACTTGGTGAGCAGGTTGAAAACCGTCGTCTTGCCGGCACCATTCGGCCCGATCAGTGCATGCACGCTTGCATCATGCACATCGAGATCGACATTCTTGACGGCGGTGAAGCCGCCGAAATCGCGGCGCAGGCCGCGGGCGGAAAGCACCACCCGCGGCTTGGCCTGTGTTTCAATTGCGGAAACCGCCATATCTTATTTCACCAGATCGCAACCGCTCTTGGCGGGGTCGATATAGGCTTCCTTGCCGGGAATGGTGGCGAGAACGTTGAAGTAGTCCCACGGCTCCTTGCTTTCGGCGGGCTTCTTGACCTGCAGCAGATACATGTCGTGGATCATGCGGCCGTTCGGGCCAACCGTGCCGCCACGGCCGAAGACGTCATCGACTGGCATTTCGTGAAGCTGTTTGGCGACGGCTTCCGTCTCGTCCGTGCCAGCCTTCTGGATCGCCTTCAGATATTGCAGAACGGCCGAATAGGTGCCGGTGTGGATCATGTTCGGCATCTTGCCGGTGCGGGCGAAGAACTTCTTGGCGAATGCGCGGCTGTCGTCGTCACGGTTCCAGTAATAGCCTTCCGTCAGCGTCAGCCCTTGAGCGGCCTCAAGGCCGAGACCATGAACTTCAGCGAGCGTGAAGAGCAATGCCGCCAGATGCTGGCCGCCCTGGGTGATGCCGAATTCGGCCGCCTGCTTGATGGCGTTCGACGTATCGAGACCGGCATTGGCGAGGCCGATCACCTTGGCACCTGATGATTGCGCCTGCAGCAGAAAGGATGAGAAGTCCTGCGTGGACAGGGGATGGCGTACCGAACCGACAACCGTGCCGCCGCTCGCTTTCACGTAATCCGTGGTCTGCTGTTCCAGTGAGTAGCCGAAGGCATAGTCCGCAGTCAGGAAGAACCAGCTGTCGCCGCCCTGCTTGACCAGCGCGCCGCCGGTGCCGACGGCGAGCGCATGGGTGTCATAGGCCCAGTGAAAGCCGTAGGGCGAGCAGGCCTTGCCGGTGAGGTCGGTCGTTGCCGCACCGGTAACGATATCGATCTTCTTCTTTTCCTTGGCCACTGCCTGCACGGCAAGCGCCACGGAAGACGTCGTCAATTCCATGATGGCGTCGACCTGCTCGGTGTCATACCACTGGCGGGCAATATTAGAGGCGATATCGGGCTTGTTCTGGTGGTCGGCATCGACGATCTCGACCGGCATATCGAGCACTTTGCCGCCGAAATCCTCGACAGCCATCTTGGCAGCCTCGACCGAGGACTTGCCGCCGAAATCGGCATAGACGCCCGACTGATCGTTTAGAATACCGATCTTGACCTTGCCGTCGGAAACAGCCGCGCTCTGGGCGAGTACGGCTGTACTGCTAGCAAGCAAAAATGCAACGGACGCAATGACATTCTTTCGCATTTGTCTCTCCTCCCAGAGATTGGCCAGATTGCGAATCTGTTCAAATTTGGCGACCCACCCTCCTCAAAGCGGCCGCTCCGCCCTTACGATCACGGAATTCCTTCCATGAGGCAACTGGCGGTTTACATCTAATTCCAAACAGTATCTGTTCATTTTTGTACAGAACCCTTCAAAATGCCCCTGTGCAGACAGTTGCGGCACTCTTTGTCGGACGGCATTAGACCAAAGACGTAGACGGATTGGACGACGCCGATGAGCCATGCCTCGCAATTTACTTGGGACGATCTGCAGTTTTTTCTAGCCGTCGCCCGCACAGGCCAGCTTTCGACGGCAGCGCGGCAATTGCGCTCCAGCCATGCCACCGTCTCACGCCGCATCGACCGGCTGGAATTTGCGTTGAAGGTAAAGCTTTTCGAGCGGAACCCGCGCGGCTACGTGCTGACCGCCATGGGCGCGCGCTTTGTCGAAACCGCCGAAAAGATGGAACAGGAAACGGAACGGTTGCGAGCCGATCTCGCTGACGGTTCGCTAAGCCAACGCGGTCTCGTACGCCTCAGCGCCCCGGAGGGCTTTGCCAATTTCTTCTTTGCGACGGTGTTGCCGCAATTTGCAGCCCGTCACCCGCATCTGGCGCTGGAACTCGTCACCATCCAGCAGATCATGTCTCTCTCGCGCAAGGAGGCAGATATTTCCGTCGTTCTCGACGAGCCGAAGGGCGGCCCTTATTTTGCGGAAAAGCTGACCGACTATCATCTGCAGGTCTACGCCTCGCGCGACTATCTTGCCCGCGCGGCCCCCATCAGGACGCGCGACGACCTGCTGAACCATCCCTTCATCAGCTATATCGAGGAAATGATCTTCGCGCCGGGCCTCGATTATCTCGGCGACGTACATCCGCGCATCAAGCCGCAGTTCCAGAGTTCGAGCATCTTCGCGCAGCTGACGGCCACCAGAAATGGCCTCGGCCTCGGCATCCTGCCCTATTTTTTCGCCTGCCGTTATCCTGAACTGGTGCGCGTGCTGCCCGACGAGATCGACCTCAAGCGCCACTACTGGATCACCTGCCATCGCGATCTCAAGCAGGCGCCGCGCGTGCGCGCTGTCATCGACTTCCTGCGCGAAGCCGTCCGCAGCGAGGATGTCTGTTTCATCCCGCCCTATATCGGCGTGCCCGCCCCGACACGAAAAGCAAAGGCCGAGACCTGACTATTTCAGGAATTCGGCGCGGTGCGGGGTGAAGGTGTCGATCAGTCGGCCCTTCTCCAGCGCCTTGACGCCGTGTACGAGATTGGGCGGAACGATGAAGCTGCCGCCTTGCTTCAACACTTCGGTGCGGCCGTCGATCGTGACTTCGAAGCTGCCTTCGGCCACATAACTTGCCTGGATATGCGGATGGAAATGCGCCGCACCCACAGCGCCCGGCTCGAAGGCGACTTCAACCATCATCATCTCGGGCAAATAGGCCATGATGCGCCGCGTCACACCCGGCTCAGGGTTAACCCATTCGGCCCCTTCGGCCGATACAAAGAGATCACTCGATGACATGTCTGCCTCCTCACACGAAAATCTGTCTGGCCCGAATCCATCCGGCCGAAATCCATCGGCCGCAAACTGGCGCAACGATCCGCATTTGAAAAGACGACTTCTGCATCTTTGGTGCAATAGTCGCTTGTGTTGACGCCGCCAGTCGGCGGGTCTATGCGACCTTAAATCAGGCATGCCTGAATAATGGGCCCTGAACCGTGGTGAGGAGACTGGACATGCAGCATACGCGCGAAGTTTTCGACTGGGCCGATCCCTTCCGGCTTGTAGAGCAACTGACCGACGAGGAGCGCATGGTGCAGGACACCGCCCACGCATACGCGCAGGAAAAGCTCGCGCCCCGCGTTCTCGAAGCCTTTCGTCACGAGAAGACCGATCCCGAGATCTTCCGCGAGATGGGCGAACTCGGCCTTCTCGGCCCGACGATCGATCCGAAATATGGCGGCGCCGGTCTCGGCTATGTCGCCTATGGTCTGATCGCGCGCGAGGTTGAGCGCGTCGACAGCGGCTATCGCTCGATGATGAGCGTGCAATCCTCCCTCGTCATGGTGCCGATCGACGCTTTCGGCTCCGAGGAGCAGAAGAAGAAGTATCTGCCGAAACTTGCGACCGGCGAATGGATCGGCTGCTTTGGCCTGACGGAACCCAATCACGGCTCCGATCCGGGCTCCATGGCGACCCGGGCAAGGAAGGTCGATGGCGGCTATAGCCTGACCGGCTCCAAGACCTGGATTTCGAATGCACCGATCGCCGATGTCTTCGTCGTCTGGGCAAAGACGGAGGACGGGCTGATCCGCGGCTTCATCCTGGAAAAAGGCTGGAAGGGGCTCTCGGCGCCGAAGATCCAGGGCAAGGTTGGGCTTCGCGCCTCGATAACAGGCGAAGTCGTGATGGACGAGGTCTTCGTGCCGGAAGAAAACCTGCTGCCTGACGTCACCGGCCTCAAGGGACCTTTCACATGCCTTAACTCGGCCCGCTTCGGCATCGCGTGGGGCGCGCTGGGTGCTGCCGAGGCCTGCTACGCCATGGCTCGGCAATATACGCTCGACCGCCAGCAGTTCGGCCGTCCGCTTGCCGCCAACCAACTCATCCAGAAGAAACTTGCCGACATGGCGACGGAAATCTCGCTCGGGCTTCAAGGATGTTTGCGGCTCGGCCGCATGAAGGAAGAGGGCCATCCGCCGGTCGAGCTGACCTCCATCCTGAAGCGCAATTCCTGCGGCAAGGCGCTGGATATTGCCCGCGCAGCCCGCGACATGCTGGGCGGCAACGGCATTTCGGATGAGTTCGGCGTTGCCCGCCATCTCGTCAATCTGGAGGTGGTCAACACCTATGAGGGAACGCATGACATTCATGCGCTCATTCTCGGCCGCGCGATCACGGGCATTGCCTCCTTCTCCAACTAATTCGGCCGCACACAAGGCGAATTGCAACGGAGTTAACAATGTGCAAACCTCCCCTCACCGCGGCAGAATGGCCGGCGGTGCAAGGGGGATTTGCCTATGTTTCTGCTGCTCGCACTCCTGATCGGTGTCGTTGCCGGTCTTCGCGCCATGACTGCACCGGCCGCCGTCGCCTGGGGTGCCGCACTCGGCTGGTACGATCTCTCTCAGACGCCGCTTGCTTTCATGGGCTACCAGTGGACACCTTGGATCTTCACCATACTGGCTGTCGTTGAGCTCATTACCGACCAGTTGCCCACCACGCCGTCACGCAAGGTGCCGATCCAGTTCGGCGCCCGCATCGTCATGGGCGCGCTTTCCGGCGCCGTGATCGGGGCAGCCAGCAGCCTGCTCTTCGGTGGCCTGATCGCCGGCATTATCGGCGCTGTCATCGGCACGCTTGGCGGGGCTGCCGTTCGCAGCAGGCTCGCAGCCTCCTTCGGCCAGGATCGCCCGGCGGCCCTGATCGAAGACGCCGTCGCCATCATCGGTGCGATCATCATCGTAGCAGCAGTCTGATGAAGACCTTCGACGCGATCTTCATCGGCGCCGGCCAAGCGGGCCCGTTCCTGGCCGCCCGCATGGCGGAAAAAGGTATGAAGGTGGCGCTGATCGAACGCAAGTTCCTCGGCGGCACCTGTGTCAATGCCGGTTGCATGCCGACGAAGACGCTGGTGGCAAGTGCGCGTGCCGCCCAGGTGGCGCGGCGCGGGGCCGAGTACGGCGTGCAGATACCGGGCGAGATCGCAATCGACATGAAGACGGTGCGTGGGCGAGCCGAGACGGTTACCATGAATGCGCGAAACGGCCTGAGCGGCTGGTTCGACGGCATAAAAACCATGACCGTCATCTACGGCCATGCCCGCTTCACGGCTCCCAAGGAAGTCGCCGTCAACGGCGAGACGCTGACCGCACCGAAGATCTTTCTGAATGTCGGCGCGCGGCCGACGATCCCCGACATGCCGGGCCTTGCCGACATCGATTACCTGACCAGCACCGGCATCATTCATCTCGACAGTCTGCCCAAGCATCTCGCCATCATCGGCGGCAGTTATATCGGCCTGGAATTCGCGCAGATGTATCGGCGCTTCGGAGCAGACGTGACCGTGATCGAGCGCGGCCCGAAGCTCGCCTCCAGAGAGGATGAGGATATTTCTGATGCGATCGCCGATATCCTCAGATCCGAGGGCATAAAAATCCATACCGACGTCAACAACATCAGCTTCGCAAAGAGTGCCAACGGTGCAACCATCACGGTCGATTCCGAAACGATCGAGGCAAGCCATGTACTTGTTGCCACCGGCCGCACGCCGAATACCGACGATCTCGGCCTCGATGTTGCGGGCGTAGCCACCGACAAGCACGGCTTCATCACCGTAGACGACCGGCTCGCCACCAATGTGGACAGCATCTGGGCGCTTGGTGATTGCAACGGCCACGGCGCTTTCACCCATACATCCTACAACGACTTCGAAATAGCTGCCGCCAACCTGCTCGACGGCGGGGACCGAAAGGTTTCGACCCGTATTCCGGCCTATGCGCTTTACATCGACCCGCCACTCGGCCGCGTCGGCATGACGGAAAAGCAGGCCCGCGCCTCCGGCCGCAAGATCCTGGTCTCGACCCGCCCGATGAGCCGGGTCGGCCGTGCCAACGAGCGCGGCGAAACCAAGGGCTTCATGAAGGTAATCGCCGATGCCAAAACAAAGGAAATCCTCGGTGCCGCGATCCTCGGCATCGAGGGTGACGAGGCGATTCACGGCTTCATCGATGCCATGAACGCCGGCACGACCTATCCGGTGCTGCAATGGTCCATGCCGATCCATCCAACCGTCTCGGAATTGATTCCGACGCTGCTCGGCGACCTGAAGGCGGTCTGATCCGACAACGGTACAGCGCTAGCTCGGCATCGCAATCAGTAACGAGGCAGGCCAGATGTCCATCGAGCTTATGATCGAGAATTACGGCCTCCCGGCCATCTTTCTCGGCACCGCCTTTGAGGGTGAGACAGCGGCCTTTCTCGGCGGCGTCATCGCGCATCGCGGCCTTCTGACCTATTGGGCCGCCTCAATGGCGGCTTCGGCAGGGTCCTTTGCCGGCGACCAGATGTGGTTCTTCGCTGGTCGCTACGCAGCCCAATGGAGCTTCGTTCGTCGCCTCATGGAAACGCCGGCGCTGGCGCGGGTAACACAGCTTCTCGAAAAATACCCGACGGGCTTCATCTTCGTGTTCCGCTTTCTGGTGGGATTGCGAACAATCAGCCCGATCGTGATCGGCACGACGCGCATATCGACGCAGAAGTTCCTCGTCATCAATCTTCTGGCAGCGCTGGTCTGGGGCCAGATTTTCACCGCACTCGGCTATGCCTTCGGACATGGGATAGAACAGATGCTCGGTCGCCTTCCGCTACACAACCATCTTCTGATCGCACTCGCAGCCGCGGCCGTCATCGCGGCCGCGGTGCTGCTCCACAGGATGAAACCATTCACAAGGCACCCCTAGGGGCACCTTACTCCATGACGATCTGCAGCTTGACGTCATCAGGGCGCGCCTCGACCGCGCGGTCGAAAGCCTTGATCGAATTTTCGAAGGTGAAGGTCTCGGAGATCAGCGGCTTGAGATCAACGCGGCCCGATCCCAGAAGCGCGATCGAACGCTCGTACTGGTGCGCATAGCGGAACACCGTCTCGATGCGGATTTCCTTGGTGGAAGCCGTGGAGACGTCGAAGCCGATCGGATTGACCGGAAGGCCGACGACAACGATGACGCCGCCCGGACGCGGCAGGGCCATGATCGTCTCCCACGCCTTCGGCGAACCGGAGCATTCGAAGACCACGTCGGCCCCCCAGCCATCGGTCAATCGGCTGACTTCCTCGGCAAGGTTCTTCTCGCGGATATTGACCGGGATAACGCCCTGATACTGGGCGGCGATATCGAGCTTCGGCTGGGCGAGGTCGGCGACAATCGCGCGGGCGCAACCACCGGCAAGGGCGGCAATCGCTACCATCGTGCCGATCGGACCGGCGCCGAGAACAACGGCGGTATCGCCGGGTGCGATCTTCGCCTTGGTCGCGGCCTGCATGCCGACCGCAAAAGGCTCGACCATCGCACCTTCGGCAAAGCTGACATTGTCGGGTAGCTTGAACGTATAGTTGGCGGGATGCACGACCTCAGGCGTCAGCACGCCATGGATCGGCGGCGTCGCCCAGAAGGCGACAGCAGGATCGATATTGTACATGCCGAGCCGGCTCGCCTTGGAATTGGGATCGGGAATGCCGGGTTCCATGCAGACGCGGTCGCCGACCTTCAGATGCGTCACACCGGCACCGACCTCGACCACCGTGCCTGCCGCCTCATGGCCGAGTACCATAGGCTCGTTGACGACGAAGGGGCCGATCTTGCCATGCGTGTAATAGTGCACATCAGAGCCGCAGACGCCCACGGTATGGATCTTGATCTTCACCTGCCCGGGTCCCGTCTCCAGAGGCAGATCGATATCGCGAAGCGCAAGCTCATGCTGGCGCTCCAGTACCAGCGCACGGACTTTGGTCATGATCGGTTTCCTTCCCTATGGCTCCCGCGATTCATGGGATGCCCTTGCGGCCGACTATAAGACCGCAACGCCCAGCAATTCAATCATATCCAGGAGGCTTTTGCTCAATATATGACGAAATGCTCACACGCTTATCACCCGAAAGATAGGCGCTCCCTAGACGTCTGTATGATTTCGCCAGAACTCGCCGAGGACTATATTTCTGTTCAAGGATCACGGCAAAGTGGAAGGAGAAAGCAATGAAGCACGACAACGACAATGTCGCCAGGAATTCGGCTTCCAACTCGCAGATAACAAGACGGCTCCGCGAATTTTGGCGCAACCTGGTCGATGAAGCGGTCGCAACACTCCGACAAGGGCGCCAGCCACAGCCGCTGCTTCAGCCGGTGCGGGTTATTGCAAGGATGCGGGATCGAAATCGGCCCCAGCAGCGTTATTAGGCATGCGCCGGCATGGCGTGACGGGGCATAACGCTCCCGGCACCATGCGGATCGGCAATCCAAGGAAGACCGTCATGAAATCGATTGTGTCATTCTGCCTATTCGCATCGCTTCTCTTTGCCGCAAACGAGGCTTCTGCGGCGATCGAGGAAGCATCGCTTCCGCCGCCACAGCAGGAAGAACAGCTGGTGCCGGCGAACCTCGAACTCACCTTTACCGGGCCAGTCGATCTTACGCGCTCGACAGCCATCCTGCTCGACGCGCAGGGCACGGCATTGCCGACGGGCAAGCCATTCCTCTCCGGCCCGGAAGGATCCGTCTTCAAGATCCCGCTCGATCCTTCGATGGCACCCGGCCTCTACACGCTCAACTGGCGCGTCCTCTCGATGGACGGTCATAGCGCCGAAGGCCACTACCAGTTCAAGGTCGATCCTTGAACCTACCAACATTGCGCTGTTCGATATCGCGCCGTGCCCTCGAGGCACGGCTTTTTGTTTATACCGACCTGCCGATGGCGCCCCAATTCCGGCTTCGAGCGCATAAAGGCATTTATAAGATTTTTATATTGATGCCTCCTGGCCAATCTCGAACCTTTATGCACTTCGGCCGCATATTAATGTCCGAGAGATCGCAAAGATCATCTCCACGCCAGAAAGCATAAAAGGTGCCGCCCCGCCAGGATGGCGCCCTTTGTCTTGTCTGACTCCAAGAATAACAAACCGGAGTCAAGATCGATGATGGATATAATTCTACTCGGCACTGCAGTCGTATTCTTCGGACTATGCTTTGCCTATACGCGCGCCTGCGACAGGCTTTGAAGGAGACACCAATGACCCTCGATTACATCTTGAGCGGTGCCGTGACCGTCTTTCTCACCGTCTACCTCACCTACGCCCTCATCCGCCCAGAACGTTTCTGAAAGAGCCGGCGCTTCTGATCGAAGCAGCCGGGTACTGAAAGTTTCCTCCCATGACCCTCAACGGATGGCTTCAGATCCTGCTTTATTGCGGGATCGTCCTTGTGCTCGTCAAACCGCTCGGCGGTTACATGACGCGTGTCTTCAGTGGCGAGCGCACATTCCTCTCACCGGTCCTCGTTCCGATCGAACGGGGGCTTTACGCCGTTGCCGGCACCAGCGAGCGCGAAGATCAGCACTGGACCTCCTATGCCTTCGCCATGCTGATGTTCAATCTGCTCGGCGTCATCGTGCTTTACGCGCTTATGCGCCTGCAGGGCGTTCTGCCCTATAACCCGGCCGGCATGACCGCGGTCGGACCGGAGCTTTCCTTCAACACCGCTACCAGCTTCGTCTCCAACACCAACTGGCAGAATTACGGTGGCGAAAGCACGATGTCCTACCTGACGCAGATGATGGGCCTCACGGTTCAGAATTTCGTGTCGGCTGCGACCGGCATGGCGATTGCCGTTGCCTTCATCCGCGCCTTCTCGCGCGCATCGGGCAAGGCGATCGGCAATTTCTGGGTCGATATGATCCGCGCGACGCTCTATATCCTGCTGCCGATCTGCATCGTCCTGACGCTCGCCTATGTCTGGCTCGGCGTGCCGCAGACACTTGGCCCCTACGTCGATGCCACGACGCTGGAAGGCGCCAAGCAGACGATCGCCGTCGGGCCCGTCGCCTCTCAGCTTGCCATCAAGATGCTCGGCACCAATGGCGGCGGCTTCTTCAATACCAACTCCGCCCATCCGTTCGAAAACCCGGACGCGATTTCCAACCTCATCCAGATGGTATCGATCTTCGCGATCGGTGCGGCGCTCACCAACGTCTTCGGACGCATGGTCGGCAACCAGCGCCAGGGCTGGGCAATCCTCGCCACAATGGGCATCCTCTTCATCGTCGGCGTCGGCATCACCTACTGGGCGGAAGCTGCCGGCAACCCGCTGATGCATGCCTTCGGCTTGCAGGGCGGCAACATGGAGGGCAAGGAAGTCCGCTTCGGCATCACCTTGTCCTCACTGTTTGCGGTCATCACCACGGCGGCCTCCTGCGGCGCGGTCAATGCCATGCATGGCAGCTTCACCGCGCTCGGCGGCCTGATCCCGCTCATCAACATGCAGCTCGGCGAAGTCATCGTCGGCGGTGTCGGTGCTGGCTTCTACGGTATCCTGCTCTTCATCATCGTCGCCGTCTTCGTGGCGGGCCTCATGGTCGGCCGTACGCCGGAATATCTAGGCAAGAAGATCGAGGCGAAGGAAATGAAGATGGCCGTTCTTGCCATCCTCTGCCTGCCGCTCGCCATGCTGGTCTTCACCGCGATCGCAAGCGTGCTGCCCTCGGCAGTTGCCTCGATCGGCACGGCCGGCCCGCACGGTTTCTCCGAAATCCTCTATGCCTATACGTCGGCTGCGGCCAACAACGGCTCGGCTTTCGGCGGCCTGACCGGAAACACACCCTGGTACAACATCACGCTCGGTTTCGGCATGCTCATGGGCCGCTTCCTCGTCATCATCCCGGCTCTTGCGATTGCCGGCTCGCTGGTCACGAAGAAGACGGTTCCGGCCTCGGCAGGCACCTTCCCGACGGACGGCCCTCTCTTCGTCGGCCTGCTCATCGGCACGATCCTCATCGTCGGTGGTCTCACCTTCTTCCCGGCACTGGCCCTCGGTCCTGTTGTCGAGCACCTGGTCATGATCGCCGGCCAGACCTTCTGAGGTGGGTGTCATGATTATCCGTCACAGGCTCCGAAAAGCCTTCCATCCACGTCCCGGTCTGCCGGGGCGTGGAGCCCAGCGGATGCCGCGCGCCTCCGACATCATCCTGGTGATGATGGCAGGCCTGCTCGTCATCATCTGCGCAGTCAAAATTTTACAGGGCTGACCGGCTGTCCGGTTCGCCATCCTCGTTTCAAAGCTGGAGTCTCTTATGAGCCAGGCAAAATCCGCGAGCATCATGGATTCTCGCATCCTCATTCCGGCCGTGGGTGCCGCTTTCACCAAGCTCAACCCGCGCACACTCGCCAAGAACCCGGTCATGTTCGTCGTGGCAACGGTCTCGGCACTGACCACCGTTCTGTTCCTGCGTGACCTCGTCTCAGCCAACGGCAATCTTGCCTTCTCCTTCCAGATCAACCTCTGGCTCTGGTTTACCGTGCTCTTCGCCAACTTCGCCGAAGCCGTCGCCGAAGGCCGCGGCAAAGCGCAGGCCGACTCGCTGCGCAAGGCGCGCACTGAAACCCAGGCCAAGCTGCTGACAGCCAATAACGGCAGCGGCTATCGCATGGTGCCGGGCACGAGCCTGAAGGTCGGCGATCTCGTTCTCGTCGAAGCCGGCGACATCATCCCCTCCGATGGCGAAGTCGTTGAAGGTGTCGCCTCGGTCAACGAAGCGGCTATTACCGGCGAATCCGCCCCTGTGATCCGTGAATCCGGCGGTGATCGCTCGGCCGTCACTGGTGGCACGCAGGTTCTTTCCGACTGGATCCGCGTGCGCATCACGGCGGCGGCCGGCTCGACCTTCCTCGACCGCATGATCTCGCTCGTCGAAGGCGCGGAACGTCAGAAGACCCCGAACGAGATCGCGCTCAACATCCTGCTCGCCGGCATGACGCTGATCTTCGTGCTCGCCACGGCGACGATCCCGAGCTTTGCGTCCTATGCCGGTGGCTCTATCCCGATCATCGTGCTCGTTGCCCTTTTCGTCACGCTGATCCCGACCACGATCGGCGCCCTGCTGTCGGCGATCGGTATCGCCGGTATGGACCGCCTCGTCCGCTTCAACGTGCTTGCCATGTCCGGCCGCGCCGTCGAAGCTGCCGGTGACGTCGATACACTGCTGCTCGACAAGACCGGCACGATCACGCTTGGCAACCGCCAGGCCACCAGCTTCCGCCCGGTTCGCGGCATTTCCGAACAGGATCTCGCCGATGCGGCCCAGCTCGCTTCGCTCGCCGACGAAACGCCGGAAGGACGCTCCATCGTCGTGCTCGCCAAGGAGAAATATGCGATCCGTGGCCGCGATATGGCGAGCCTCAAGGCCACCTTCGTGCCTTTCACCGCGCAGACCCGCATGAGCGGCGTCGACCTTGAAGGCGCGTCCATCCGCAAGGGCGCCGTCGATGCGGTTCTCAGCTACGTCAATGGCGATGCCTCCTCGAAGAACGGCGCCGAAATCGTCCGTGAACTGCAGTCGATCGCTGACGAGATCGCCAAAGCCGGCGGCACGCCGCTTGCCGTTGCCCGCGACGGCAAACTGCTTGGCGTCATCCAGCTGAAGGACATTGTCAAGGGCGGCATCCGCGAGCGCTTCAACGAGCTTCGCCGCATGGGTATCCGCACCGTCATGATCACCGGCGACAACCCGATGACGGCAGCCGCTATCGCCGCCGAAGCCGGCGTCGACGACTTCCTCGCCCAGGCAACGCCAGAGAACAAGCTGCAACTCATCCGCGAAGAGCAGGCCAAGGGCAAGCTGGTCGCCATGTGCGGCGACGGCACGAATGACGCTCCCGCTCTCGCACAGGCCGACGTTGGCGTCGCCATGAACACCGGTACGGTCGCTGCCCGCGAAGCCGGCAACATGGTCGATCTCGACAGCGACCCGACGAAGCTCATCGAAATCGTCGAAATCGGCAAGCAGCTGTTGATGACGCGCGGCGCGCTGACGACCTTCTCGATCGCCAACGACATCGCCAAATACTTTGCCATCATTCCGGCGATGTTCCTGACCTTCTACCCGCAGCTTGGCGTGCTCAATGTCATGGGCCTCGCCACGCCGCAGAGCGCCATCCTGTCGGCGATCATCTTCAACGCGCTGATCATCATCGCGCTGATCCCGCTGTCACTGAAGGGTGTGCGCTACCGCCCGATCGGCGCCGGCGCGCTGCTCTCCCGCAACCTGCTGAT
The DNA here is from genome assembly GCA_900468805.1 of Hyphomicrobiales bacterium. Classification (GTDB taxonomy): domain Bacteria; phylum Pseudomonadota; class Alphaproteobacteria; order Rhizobiales; family Rhizobiaceae; genus Rhizobium. The sequence continues at coordinate 37,048 of UEIF01000057.1, forward strand.
CTACGGTCTCGGCGGCATCATCGTCCCCTTCATCGGCATCAAGGCGATCGATATGGTCGTCTCATCTCTCGGCCTCGCCTAAGGAGTTACAACAATGTTGAAAGAACTTCGTCCGGCAATCGTCATGATCGTTGCCACCACAGCCATCACCGGCCTTCTCTACCCGCTTGCCATGACGGGTGCCGCTCAGGCCATCTTCCCCTTCCAGGCAAATGGCAGCCTTATTGAAAAGGACGGAAAGGTCATCGGCTCCACGCTGATCGGCCAGGCCTTTACCAGCGACAAGTATTTCCACGGCCGCCCGTCCGCCGCGGGTGACGGCTATAATGCCGCTGCGTCCTCGGGCTCCAACCTCGGCCCGACCAGCCAGAAGCTGATCGATCGCGTGAAAGGCGACTATGAGGCGGCGAAGGCGACCAACCCGAATGCCGAGGTTCCCGCCGACCTCGTCACCGCCTCGGGCAGCGGCCTCGATCCGCATATTTCGCCCGATGCTGCCTACTTCCAGGTACCGCGCGTCGCCAAGGCCCGTGGTATCGATGAAACCAAGGTCAAGGCACTCGTCGATGCAGCCGTTACGGGCCGCGAACTCGGCCTGCTCGGTGAGCCGACCGTCAATGTTCTGGCGTTGAACCAGGGCCTTGATGCTTCTATGACTCAGTAAAGGTTGAGAGCCCCGGAACGCGACAAGCGGACCGGGGCTTGCTCGTGAAGAAAGACCGAACCGCATGCCAGACGACAATCGCGACCAGGCCGGCAGGCCTTCGCCCGATGCGCTTCTCGAAAAGGCCCGGGCGGAGTCGCGCGGGCGCCTCAAAATCTTCCTGGGCGCAGCCCCTGGCGTCGGCAAGACCTATGAGATGCTGGTTTCCGGCCATGCCAAGATGGCCGACGGCCTCGATGTGGTGATCGGCGTCGTCGAAACCCACGGCCGCAAAGAGACCGAAGCACTGCTTGCCGGCTTTGAAATCGTTCCGCGTGTGAAGATTGCCTATCGCGGCCAGTCGCTCGAAGAGATGGATCTCGATGCCATTCTCGGCCGCAAGCCCGATCTCGTACTCGTTGACGAGCTCGCCCATACCAATGCCGAGGGCAGCCGCCATCCGAAGCGCTATCTCGATGTCAAGGAACTGCTCGACCGTGGCATCGATGTCTATTCGACGCTGAACATCCAGCATGTGGAGAGCCTGAACGACGTCGTTTCGCAGATCACCCGCATCAGGGTGCGCGAAACCGTGCCGGATTCCGTGATCGACATGGCTGATGATATCGAGATCATCGACCTGACACCCGACGATCTGATCAAACGCCTTCATGACGGCAAGGTCTATGTGGCCAGGACTGCCGAGCGGGCGCTGACCAACTATTTCACACCCGGCAACCTGACGGCTCTGCGCGAACTCGCCCTGCGCAAGACCGCCCAGCGCGTCGACGACCAATTGCTGACCCATATGCAGGCGCATGCGATTTCCGGCCCGTGGGCCGCAGGCGAGCGGGTGCTGGTGTCGATCGACGAGCATCCCCGCTCTGCCTCGCTCGTGCGCTATGCCTCGCGTATGGCCTCACGCCTGCGCGGCCCCTGGGCCGCCGTCTATATCGAGACCAACCGCTCCATCAATCTGTCGGAAACGCAGCGAGACACAATCGCGGCCACCTTGCGGCTTGCCGAACAGCTCGGCGGTGAAGCAATCACCATTCCCGGTCGCGAAGTGACGGAAGAGCTGGTGCGCCACGCCACCGCCAACAACGTCACCCACATCGTCATCGGCGCCCCGAAGAAGCCGACTTGGCGCGAAGGGTGGTGGAATCGTTCGACGACCGACGAACTGATCCGGCGGGCCGGTGATATCAGCGTTCATGTCATTTCCGGAAGCGAGAAAGACACGCCCTCACAGCGCGGCGTCAAGGCAGCACCTGCTGTCCCCACACTGAATTTCAGGGCCTATATCCTCTCGACAGCCTATGTCGCGATTGCGCTGGCTGTCGGCGTGGTGCTCGATCAGGTGCTCGACGTGCGCAACCTCGCGCTCGTTTTCCTGATGGCGGTGCTGACGTCAGCGGTCATCCATGGCCTGAGGCCGGCGCTCTATACCTGTATCGTCAGCGCTCTTTCCTTCAATTTCTTTTTCCTGCCGCCACGCTATACGCTGACGATCAGCGACCCCGAAAGCGTGCTGGCGCTCTTCTTCTTCCTCGGCGTCGCCGTTATCGCCTCCAATCTCACTGCAACGGTGCAGCGGCAGGCGTTTTCCGCCCGGCAGAGGGCGCGAACGACGGAAGACCTCTATCTCTTTTCCAAGAAACTCGCGGGTACCGGTACGCTGGACGACGTCCTCTGGGCGACGGCCTTTCAGCTCGCCTCCATGCTCAAGGTGCGCGTCGTTCTGCTCCTTCCGGAAGAAGGTTCCATCGCGGTCAAGGCCGGTTATCCGCCTGACGATACGCTCGATGATGCCGATATTGCCGCCGCCCGCTGGGCCTGGGAGCACAATCACGCCGCCGGGCGCGGCGCCGATACCCTGCCCGGCGCCAAGCGCCTCTATGTGCCGCTGCGCACCGGCCGCACCGCCGTCGGCGTCATCGGTCTCGACAGCGACCGCCGCGACGGCCCGCTACTGACGCCCGAGCAGCAACGCCTTCTGGACGCCCTGGCGGACCAGGCGGCACTTGCCATCGAGCGCGTCCAGCTCGTCGCCGATGTCGACCGCGCCAAGCTTGCTGCGGAGGCCGATCGCCTGCGTTCAGCCCTGCTGACCTCGATTTCCCATGACCTGAAGACGCCGCTTGCGGCGATCCTCGGTGCGTCCGGCACGCTACGCGACTATTTCGATTCCATGTCGGCCGACGATCGCACCGACCTTCTCTCGACCGTCGTCGATGAATCCGAGCGCCTCAACCGCTTCATCGCCAACCTGCTGGACATGACGAAGATCGAATCCGGCGCCATGGAGCCGAACTATGCGCTGCACTATGCCGGCGACATCGCCGGCACCGCGCTGCGCCGGGCTGCCAAGATCCTCGACCATCACAGGACGGAAATGACAATCCCCGCCGACCTGCCCATGGTCCGAGTCGATCCCGTCCTCTTCGAACAGGTCCTCTTCAATCTGCTCGACAATGCTGCGAAATACGCACCCGAGGGTTCCGTCATTCGCATCGAAGGCTGGGCGGATGCCGATAATGTCGTCGTACAGGTCTCCGACGAAGGTCCGGGCATTCCCCCTGCAGACCTTACCCGTGTCTTCGACACCTTTTACCGTGTGCGCAAGGGCGATCAGGTACGCGCCGGCACCGGCCTTGGCCTCTCCATATGCCGGGGCTTCATCGAGGCGATGGGCGGGACGATTACCGCCGGCAACCGGACGGACCGGTCCGGGGCTGTCTTCACCATCCGCCTTCCCAAACCGAATGACATTCCCAAACTGGATGAACTCAAATGACCGGTTCAGCCGTCAAGATTCTCGTCGTTGATGACGAGCCCCCGATCCGCAAGCTCTTACGCGTCGGCCTCACCGCGCAGGGCTATGAAGTTCATGAGGCGCCGAATGGGTCCGCTGCCCGCCAGTCCGTGAAGGATGAGCAGCCCGATCTCATCGTGCTCGATCTCGGTCTTCCCGATATTCCGGGCCATGACCTTTTGCAGGAATGGCGCGAGGACGGGCTCACCATGCCCGTCGTCGTCCTCTCTAGTCGCACAGACGAAGCCGGCATCGTCAAGGCGCTTGAAACCGGTGCCGACGATTATGTGACGAAGCCCTTCGGCGTCAACGAGCTCGGTGCCCGCATCCGCGTCGCACTTCGTCACCGCCTGCAGCAGCAGGGCGAAAAGGCGATCTTCCAGACCGGCGGCCTGTCGATCGATCTCGTCAAGCGTATCGTCAAGGTCGACGGCAAGGAAATCAAGCTGTCACCGAAGGAATACGACATCCTGCGCGTGCTCGCCCAGCATGCCGGCAAGGTGCTGACGCATCAGTTTCTTCTGAAGCAGGTATGGGGTCCGGCGGCGGACGTGCAGTATCTGCGCGTCTATGTGCGGCAGCTGCGGCAAAAGGTCGAGCAGATTCCCGACCAGCCACACTATATCACCACCGAGACCGGTGTCGGCTATCGGCTCCGCGAGCCTGACTGACCCCGCCGAAAACAGCATCGAGAATGAAATGAACCTTTCCAACATTATACGGCCGGAGCACACCTTCATCGGCCTGTCGGTGGCGACCAAATGGCGCGCGCTGCAGGCGATTTCCGAAAAGGCCGGCAAGGCCTTCGGCATTGACGGCCAGACCGTCCTGAAGGCGCTCGAATCCCGTGAGAAGCTCGGCTCTACCGGCATCGGCAACGGCATTGCCGTTCCGCATGCGGCTATCGACGGCGTGACCAGCCCGCGCGGAATGCTGATCCGCTTCGCCCACCCGCTGGATTTCGATGCAATCGACGATATCCCGACGGACATCGCCTTCGTACTGCTCTTCGGGGAAAACAATCGCGGAGAATATTTGAACGTGCTTGCCGCCATCGCCCGCAGGCTTCAATCGGAAGGCGTTTTGACTGCCATGCGCAAGGCCAGAAGCGTTGATGAATTCTATTCGGATTTCATCGCGGATTCGCGCGTGTAAGGAAAAATTCGCTTCGCGCTTTCGACCTTCTCCCCGCCGAAGCGGGGGGAAGGCAAATCGAGAACAAGGGGCCGCTTCGGCCCCTTTTTATTAGAAGTCGCGCTGGAGACGCAGGAAACCGAAGGTTTCGTCGTCGCCGTCGTCTTCGTCGTGATACTGAACGCTGACCTTGCTGCGTAGATTTTCAGCGATCTGGTAGTCGACGGTGACGCCAGTCGTGTAAGCGCTGCCGCCGCTGAAGCCCTTGCCGTCAGCATCGAGATCGATCTTGTCGAAATACTGGAAGGCCGGGGTAACGGCCCACTTGTCGGTGAGCTTCACCTTGTACTCGGCAGCGATCGTCCATTCGGACTCTTCATAGTAGTAGTTAGCACCGCTGGCCCAGATGCCAGCGAGGCCGAGGGTACCAGGCCCGATGTCGGCATACAGGATTGCGCGGATAGCGCCTTCCTCGTTGTCGCTATCGTAGCTACCAAGCAGGTAACCGCTGAATGCGCCGCTCTTGAAGGAAACCTGGGCTGCAACGCCGAAGTTGTTCGGACGTTCGTCCGGCTTCTCGTCGTAGGCTTCTTCAAGTTCGTCGAGCGAGATACCGGCTGCAAAGTTGTCGGTCTCGTACTGATAGCGGATCGAGTTGTGGGTCGTCTCATTGCTCGAGAGCGTGTCCGTCTCGCCGCTCAGATCGTCATCCCACCAGCTGTACTGCTTACCAACGCGGAAGCCGGCGATATCGATGTAACCTTCATCGAGCGTCGTCGTCTGGTTGGTGGCGTTGTCAGCGTTGGTACGCAGCGTGATAACGCCCGTGAGCGTGCCGTATTCGGTGTCGTTCTTGGTCTGGAAGGTGACCTGACCACGGGTAACGGCATCCCAGTCGGAGTCGTTGGTGTTTCGATTGCCGCCAGCGTTTTGGCCGGCGTTAAGCTGGAAACGGATGTAACCACTGATCTGAAGGCAGGTTTCGGTGCCTGGGATGTAGAAGTA
>UEIF01000054.1 GCA_900468805.1 Hyphomicrobiales bacterium
ATGATTCAAACTCCCATTATGACCGAAGTGAATCATACAGAGATAATTTAATCAATAGTTTGATTGGGTTTTAACCCTAGAGCAATTGCAGCAAAAAATGCACTACGGTTTGCGTCCGGAATTGCGTGAAAACAAAGAGATAGAGCCTTTCGTGCTCAGGCGAGACGACCGACCGGAATGATCTCGCGCGCCTGCGCATGGAAGGGGGTCCCCTCCCAGTCGCCGTACCACGCATCGACGGTCAGCCCGGCATCGCGCATCAAGCCGGAGAGCTTGTCGCGCGACGTATAGAGGATTTTCGAGCGTCCGGAGAAGTGCTCGCCGGTCGAGAGCACGCGATAACCGTTCTCATAGGAAAGAATGCCGGTCGCCTCATCGTAATGCGACCTGTCGGAGGCCTCGATCGCACCGAGGTCTGCATGTTCGAGCTGGCGCACGCTGCCATGGCGTACATCGCGCTTCCCTCGGAAACCGGGATTACGCGTATCGAACACGAACCGGCCGGCCGGGCCGAGATGTGCGGCGATCGTCGCAAGGGCGGCGCGCTGGTCCTCTTCCGTCAGGAAGACCTGGAAGGCGTGCCCCGTCAGCACGATGAGATCGTACCTCTTTCCGAGGCGAACGGTGCGGGCGTCACCCTCGACCCATTCCACCTTATCGCCACCCGCCCGCGACTTGCCGATATCGAGCATCGCTACAGCAGGATCGACGCCGGTGACGATACGCGTCGCGGCAAGGGCGGCCGTCAGTTCGCCGGTGCCGCAGCCGAGGTCGAGCGCAGACTGCGCGCCTTCCGCCAGCTTCATGCAGAAATCGAAATCCGGGCCCCAGCGATTGGCGGTATCGTAGAACTGTGCGAGCGCGGGGTCTCGATAGAGGGGATCATCGGAAATCTTGCTCATTCGCCTGAATTCTTCTCGCTAATGTAGAGATAGCGTTCCACTGTTTCGCCGGCCGCGTTCTGCTTGCTGAAGATCTCCCGTCGCTGATGCACTCGTCCGGCGACCTTCTGCGAGGGGAGATTTGCCAGGCTGACGATACTGACGAGGCGCAACAATCCCATGACTGAGAAGGCATGGTTGCGGCAGGCAGTCGCGGCCTCCGTGGCATAGCCCTTGCCCCAGTAATCCGGCCAGAGATGATAGCCGAGCTCCGGCTCCATTCCGCGCGATGTCTCCTGCAACGTGATCCCGCAGTCGCCGAGCAGATCGCCGCTCTTGCGATCGATCATCGCCCAGAGGCCAAAACCATTCTTCTCGTAGCTTTCAAAGGCGAGCCTGTTCAAGAAATCGCGCGTTGCTGCGGCATCCTTCACTGAAGGATAGTACCGCATGCACAGCGGGTCGCCGAAGATGCGTTCGAGCGCCGGCAGGTCCGCAACGGTGATTTCGCGCAACATCAGCCGATCGCTGCGCAGGATTTCCCGGATGATGGCCATTGTTTCATCCCTTTGTCATGGAGCGCGCCTAAGCCGCGCCCACTTCTTCAGTTCGCTTTATACGAGAGGTCCCGCCATGGCATCCGCAAAGAGAAGCGTCATCGTCGTCGGCGCCGGCATTGTCGGCGCATCGCTCGCCTTCCATTTCGCCCGCCGCGGGGCCGCCGTCCACGTGGTGGAAGAGGGCGCGCAGGCGGGCAGCGGCGTGACGGCGCGCGCCTTCGGTTGGGTGAATATCATCAACATCGCTCCGGGAGCGGTCAATTACCGCCTGGTGCAGGAGGCGCTCGCCGACTATGCCCGCCTGCAGGCCGTTCTGCCGGATGCTTTTGTTGCCGCACGTCCCGGCTCGCTGTTCTGGCTTGGAGGTGCTGCCGAGACCGAGGCCTTCGCCGCAGCCCATCGCGCTGAAGGGACCGATGTCGAACTGGTAAATGCCGCGACCATCACCGCATGGGAGCCCAATCTACGCCAGCCTCCAGCCTGCGCCATGTTCTCGCCTCGCGATCTCGCGCTCGATCCTGCAAGGCTGGCGCGGGACCTGATCGATGCCTCCGGTGCGACTGCCACGTTCGGCCGCAAGGTCGAAAACCTCATCCTTTCGGGTGACAGAGTGAGCGGTGTGCGCTTCGCCGATGGCGGCATGGTCGAAGCCGATCTTGTGATCCTGGCAGGTGGAACCGCCGTTGACAAACTGGCAGAAAGCGTCGGCTTCCGCAGCGCCGTCGAAGCCTCGCCCTCGATCATCCTGCGCTATAGTTGCGCCGCGCCCGTCGTAAGCCGTATCCTCCGCGGCCCCGGCCTGGAAATCCGCCAGTCGGGGGATAACATACTGCATGTCGCCAAGGGCTATATCGACGATACGGCAGAGAATGCGCCGAAGAGGATTGGCGAACGGATACTCAAAGTGATGTACGAGCGCCTGCACCTGCCGGATGGCGTGGCGCTCGTCGAGGCTGCAGCAGGCTATCGGCCCTTCTTTTCCGACGGAATGCCGCGCCTTGGTTTCCTGCCCGGCATTGAGGGCGCCTATGTCGCCGTCGGCCATCCGGGCGTCATCCTGGCGCCGCTACTGGGGCGGCTCGCCGCAGAGCATGTGCTGGACGGGCAGCGTTCGCCGCTCGTACCGCTGCCGGCCTGATGTGAAAAAAGCGGACCCGATGGGGTCCGTTTTTCCTTTATTTGCCGGGTTCGAAAACCATCGAATGCCCGTTGATGCAGTAGCGCAGGCCGGTCGGCGGCGGCCCGTCCGGGAAGACGTGGCCGAGATGGGCCTCGCAGGTGCCGCAGCGGATTTCCGTGCGCACCATGCCATAGGTGCTGTCGCGATGCTCGGTCACCGAGTCAGGGGAAACCGGCTCGAAATAGCTCGGCCAGCCGCATCCGGCATCGAACTTGGTGTCCGAGCGGAAGAGCGGCGCATTGCAGCTGACGCAGCGGTAGAGGCCGGTCTCGAAGGAATCCCAGTAGGGACCGGTAAAGGCGCGTTCGGTGCCGTGCTCGCGGGTGATACGGTACTGCTCGGGGGTCAGCAGTTCCTTCCATTCGGCATCGGTCTTGTGAACTTTCGGTGTGGTGGTCGTTTCGGCCATGGAGTGCTCCTTTCGCCGATGGGGGGCAATCTCTTTCGTGCGCAAATGTGGTGCGCTGAGCGCGATTGATCAAGTCTGGGACCTGGCCTCGGGATCAAACCGTGCCGTCTCACCGCCCAATTCGCCATCTACTCAATTTGGGGGAAGACGACGAATCACCCGTGCTTTATCTTTAATGTGCCATTAAGCTTAATACTGCGTGTTTCGGGGACAAACGGTGTTTCACACTCTGATTATTGTTCTATACGGCGCAGTCGCCGCGATCGCCTTGGGCATGAGCCTGCTGGAAGGCTGGGTCAATCATGATCGCTGGACGGTGCACCGCATTGCCGGGCTGATCGCCTGCCTTTTCTGGCCGCTGCCGCTTGTTTTCTTCGTCCTGCACGGTTCCGTTTCCCGTCTCGCCACGCGTTTTTCCTGAACGTCAAACCTGCGAACACGGCCGCCTGCATCCATTGCGGGTTGCCGAAATCGCTTGAGGCTATCAGCCGATTCACCTAAGCCTTGGAAAAAGCCGGTTTTGCCGGCCTTCATCCGTGCTGCAGGGAGGGGACATGGCCGATGTCACGGCTCTGACATTTTTGGCCCTGTGTCTGCCGCTGATCGGTGCTCTCGCCGCTCCCTTCATCATCCGCGTCTTGGGCGCAGGCGGCGCCTGGGTGCTCGCTGTCGCCCCTTTGCTCGCCTTCCTGCATTTCCTGCGTCTCGTGCCGCAGATCGCGCGCGGCGAAATCGTAATCGGCGGTTATGACTGGGTGCCGGGCCTGGGCGTCCGCTTTTCCTGGTTCCTCGACGGATTGTCGCTCACCTTTGCTCTGTTGATTACCGGCATCGGCACGCTGATCGTGCTCTATGCCGGCGGATATCTCAAAGGCCATCCGGATCAGGGCCGGTTCTTCTCCTTCATCTTTCTCTTCATGGGCGCGATGCTGGGCGTCGTGATCTCCGACAGCTTCCTGATGTTCTTCATTTTCTGGGAGCTCACCTCGATCACCTCCTTCCTGCTGATTGGTTTCGATCATGAACGGGAAGCGGCACGACGCGCAGCTCTCCAGGCGCTGGTCGTGACAGGCGGGGGAGGGCTGCTGCTGCTCGCCGGCTTGCTCATCCTCTGGGACATGACCGGCGTCGCGCAGCTATCCGACCTGCTGCAGTTCGGCGACGTCGTCAGGGGCAGCCCGCTCTACTTGGCGGCGCTGCTGCTGGTGCTCGGCGGCGCTTTCACCAAGTCGGCACAGTTTCCCTTCCATTTCTGGCTGCCGAACGCCATGGAAGCGCCGACTCCTGTTTCCGCCTATCTGCATTCCGCCACCATGGTGAAGGCCGGCGTCTATCTGCTGATGCGGCTGAACCCGGTCATGGGCGCGACGCCAGCATGGGAGGTCCTGCTGCCCGTCTTCGGTGGCCTGACGCTCGTTGTGGGCTCCGTGCTCGCCATACGCCAGACGGATCTGAAGCTGAAGCTTGCCTATACGACCGTTTCGTCACTTGGCCTGCTGGTGATGCTGACCGGCTTCGGCTCGGCCTATGCCGTCGAAGCGGCGGTGCTTTATCTGGTGGCGCATTCGCTCTTCAAGGGAGCGCTCTTCATGGTCGCGGGTATCATTGACCATGAGACCGGCACGCGGAACATCACGCGACTTCGGGGCCTGAGAAAGGCCATGCCGCTGACCTTCGCGATCGCCATGACCGCCGGAATGTCCATGGCCGGCCTGCCACCTTTCTTCGGCTTCCTGGCCAAGGAGGAAATCTATGCGGCACTTGCCGGTGGCGATCCCTATTCCATCCTCGCCACCGCAGTCGCCATTTTCGGCAATGCGCTGATGTTCGCGATCGCCTTTGCCGTGGCGCTGAGACCTTTCTTCGGTCCGCCGGTCGAGACACCGAAACATCCGCACGAGGCGCCGATCCTGCTCTGGCTCGGCCCGGCCGTTCTTGCTCTGGCAGGTCCGCTTGCCGCACTCCTTTCCGGCGTCACGAATCGCATGATTTCCTCGCCAATGGCTTCCGCCGTGGCGGGCCGGCCCATGGCAGTCTCCATTTCGCTTGCCCCTCATATCGGCGTGCCACTTGCCCTGTCCCTGCTGACGATAGTGCTCGGCATCGCCGTCTATTGGCAGCTCGATCGCGCCCGTGCGCTCGTGGCCTATATGCTGCGTTCCGCCCACGGCCCTGATCGTGGTTTCGATCACGCCATCGCCGGGCTTGTCCGTTTCGCCCATCGCGTCATCGGTATCGTCCAGCCGGGACGTCTGGATATCTACGTCGCCTGTACCTTCCTCTGCGTCGCGGCAATTCTGCTCGTGCCGCTCGTCACCCACGGCGAACTTCCGGCGACTTTTGTTTGGCCCAACGACCTGCGCCTCCATGAAGCCGGCATCATGCTCATCGCTGTGCTCGGCCTTCTTGCCGTCCTGATCGCCCGCGACCGGCTGACGGCGATCGTCTCGCTGGGCATTCAGGGTTTCGCAGTTGCGCTGATCTTCCTGCTCTTCGGCGCCCCCGACCTCGCTTTTACCCAGTTCATGGTCGAAACGCTCGCGGTCGTCATCCTCGCCCTCGTCATGACCCGGCTGCGCCTTTCACCGACCGATCCGCGCCACGGCGCCCGCCGTCTCTTCGATATCGCCCTTTCGCTCGCCTGCGGCCTGGGCTTGGCACTACTCCTGATGCGGGCCACGGAGGCGCCGTTCAACACGGCGCTCAGCGATTTCTTCAATGCCCATTCAAAGCTGATCGCCCACGGCGCCAATGTCGTGAACGTCATCATCGTCGATTTCCGCGGCACGGACACGCTTGGCGAAATCGCCGTCGTCGCGGTGACGGGACTGGCGATCCTCGCGCTCATCCGCATTCGCGGCAATACGGAGCGGCGGCTGGCAACGAACGATCCGGATGCGGAGGGCGCAGAATGATGTTTGCCAGCCCGCCGCGCTTTCCCAAGCTCCTTCATTCCTGTGCTTGTCACTGGAATCCAGTATGCGCAGGTCCTTGGGCACAGAAGACCCTTTCCCTTGTAGCGTATGAGTTGTTCACGGCGTGGACGCGCAGTGGCTGGATACCTGTGGCAAGCACAGGAAAGAGGGACAGAGGGTTGCCCCGGACAGACCACTTGAACGTTTGCAGTCGGTCTTCGGCCTATCCAGTTACGCCTCTTCATGGAGGCACGCCATGAACACCCTCATCTTCCGCACCATCGCCCCCTTCATCACCGCGCTGATGCTGCTTTTCTCCGTCTTCATCCTGCTGCGCGGCCACAACGAGCCCGGCGGCGGCTTCATCGGCGGGCTGATCGCAGCCTCGGCACTCGCGATCTACGGCATTGCCTTCGGTGTGGAAGCAGTACGCCGGGCGATCCGCTTCCACCCGCTGGCGATTGCCGGCTTCGGGCTGATGCTCTCCTGCCTCGCCGGGCTGATCTCCGTCCTCTTTGCCGTGCCCTTCATGACCGGCCTCTGGGTCTATCCCGTCCTCTTCGGTGTGGAAGTGCCGCTCTCCACGGTCATGCTGTTCGATCTCGGCGTCTATTTCGTCGTGCTCGGCGCAGTCGCCTCGATTGCGCTGGCACTGGAAGAAAGGGAGGTCGACTGATGGAAGCGCTTTTCGCCATCCTCGTCGGTCTGTTCTTCTCGGCCGCCGTCTATCTGATGCTGTCACGCTTCTCGATCCGCATCATGCTCGGCATTGCCATTCTCGGCAATGCCGTGAACCTTCTGATCTTCACGGCAGGAAGGCTGACCCGGGAAGTTCCGCCGATCATCCCCGCTGGCGCTGACATACTGCCATCGGGTGCCGCAAATCCGCTGCCGCAGGCGCTGATCCTGACCGCGATCGTCATCTCATTTTCCTTCCTCGCCTTCCTGCTGGTGTTGACCTATCGTGCCTATCAGGAGCTCGGCACTGACGATACGACCCGCATGCATGATGCCGAACCTGAAGACCGGCCGCTGCCGCCGTTGGGGTATTGAGGATGGCTGTGCGGATGCTCACCCCCCTCTGCCCTGCCGGGCATCTCCCCCACAAGGGGGGAGATCGACCCGTGGCCCGACCTTCGCACATCGCTGACGTACTGCAGTTTGGGCCGCTTCTTGTTTGGGGAAGCCCGCACTTCCGGCCGATCTTCCCCCTCGTGGGAGGCACCGCTTAATGGCCGCCCCCGTCACCGATCTCTCTGCCGTCATGGTCACCGCTCCGATCCCGCTGGTCCATTGGCTGGCGATCCTGCCGGTCGCGCTTTGCATCAGCCTCGGCGCGCTGCTCTTGATGCTGCGCAGCTTTCCCCGCCTGCAGGCATGGATCGCCATTACCGGCCTCGCCGTTCTCGTGCTTCTCGACGCCGCTCTCCTACGACAGGTCGTCCAACACGGCCCGCTCACCATGGTCATGGGCCGCTGGCTGCCGCCCTTCGGCATCGCTTTCACAGTGGATATCCTTGGCGCGTTGATGGCGCTCGCTGCGGCCATAGTCGCCCTTGCCGCCGGCATCTATGCTCTGTCGGATACGACCGAAAGCGGCCGGAGATACGGTTTCTTCCCGCTGCTGATGCTGCTGATATCAGGTGTCACCGGCGCCTTCCTGACCGGCGATATCTTCAACCTCTATGTCTGGTTCGAGGTGCTGCTCATATCCTCCTTCGGCTTGCTGATTCTTGGCTCCGAACGGGCGCAGATCGATGGCGCGCTGAAATATGCGGTGCTGAACCTCATCGCCACCACGCTGTTCCTGATATCGGTCGGCATCCTCTATGCGAGCTTCGGCACGCTCAACATGGCCGATATCGCCGAGCGGTCAGCGGGCCTTGCCGGCACCGCGCCCTTGATGACGCTTGCCTGCCTCTTTCTGCTCGCCTTCGCCATGAAGGCCGCGGCCTTTCCGGTCAATTTCTGGCTGCCGGCCTCCTATCACACGCCGCGCATTGCCGTTTCCGCGCTCTTTGCCGGCCTGCTGACCAAGGTGGGTGTCTATGCACTGCTGCGCGTCCTCGTCATGCTGCTGCCGGCCGAACGGGATGAACTCAGCCTGCTGATAGCCATAGTCGGTGCCCTGACCGTCCTCGTCGGCGCATTGGGCGCTCTCGCCGAAACCGACCTGCGCCGGCTGCTCGGCTATGTGGTGATCTCGGGCATCGGCAACATGCTGATCGGCGCTGCTCTTGGCACGGCGGACGGCCTGGGTGGCGCCGTCTTTTACGCCTTGCATTCGGTCGTACTGATGACGGCGCTCTATCTTCTCGTCGGCGAGGCGGGAAGGCGGGGTGGCTCCTTCTCGCTTGCCGCGCTCGGTGGTCTCTATCGCCAGAACGGCTGTTTCGCGGCGATTTCGTTCATACTGCTCTTCGCCGCCTGCGGCCTGCCGCCCTTTTCCGGCTTCTGGCCGAAAGTGCTGCTGGTCAAGGCCTCGCTCGATCTTGGTGCCTGGTGGCTGGCCGGCGCGATCCTGCTCGGCGGCTTCCTGCTGACGATCGCCATCGGCCGTGTCTTCCTGCTCGCTTACTGGCGTCCATCCCCGCTGCTCCTGCCGCCGATGCGGACCGGCTGGACGGCCGGTTTGCCGCTTGCGGCATTGACGATCCTCGTCATCGGTTTCGGCATCCTGCCGGAGCAATTGCTGCAGCTCGTCCGGTCGGCAGCCGATGGGCTGGCGGATCCCTCCGCCTACATCTTCTCCGTCTTTCCGGAAGGGGCTCTGCAATGATCGTCCTGTTCCTCAGCCTGCCACTTGCCATCGCCTGGGTTGCCGTGACAGGCAGCGCTTCGCCGCATAATTTCGTTCTCGGCCTGGCCCTGTCGCTGCTGTCGCTTGCCGTCGTGCGTGAGGCCTTTGCCCGCCGTTCGCTGCCGCGCCGTATCCGTCCGCTGCGCGTCCTGCTGTTGGCCGGCCTTTTCCTGAAGGAGTTGGCGCTTTCCGCCTGGCGGGTGGCGCTGACGGTACTGTCGCCGCGCATGCAGCTCGCGCCCGGCATTCTTGCATTCCCATTAAGCGTGACGAGCGATTTCCAGATCGCCCTGCTTGCCAATCTCATCACACTGACGCCGGGAACACTCTCCGTCGATGTCTCCGATGATCGGCGCGCGCTCTATGTCCATGCACTGGATTGCGCCGATCCGGAGACGGTCAGGCGCGGCATTGCTGATGGTTTCGAACGCCGCATCATGGAGGCCTTCGGATGATAACGCCCGCCGCCATCGTTTCCGCCGCGGCCATAACAGCGCTTGGCATCCTCTGCGTTGCCTTGCTTGTCACCGTCTGGAGGGTCATCGTCGGCCCCAGCCTGCCGGATCGAATCCTGGCGCTCGACATGCTGACGGGTATCGCGATCGGCTTCATTGCCGTCGTCGCTGTGCGTACCGGCTTCTCGCTTTACATCGATATCGCCATCGCGCTCGGCCTCGTCGGCTTCCTGGCAACGGTCGCCTTCGCCCGTTTCGTGCTCTCGCGCGGAAAGGCGGGAGAAGCTGAGCCTGTGACGCGAAGGAGGAGCGAATGATGATGGACTACGCGCTGGCGATAATCACTGCGGTCCTGCTGCTGGCTGGCGCGTTCTTCGCGCTGGTGGCTGCGATCGGTATCGTGCGCTTGCCGGATCTCTACACGCGCATGCACGCCGCCTCCAAGGCCGGCACGGTCGGTTCCGGCCTGTTGTTGCTTGCCGCCGGGCTTTACTCAGGTGAACTTGCCGTGCTTGTGAGGGCGCTCGCCGGTTTCCTCTTTTTCATCTTGACGGCGCCGGTTTCTGCACACCTTCTTGCGAGAGCTTCGCATAAAACTGGACATTTCCCGGTCCTTACCTCAGTACGTGACGATATGCGAATACGCTAGGATGAGGGCTATTCAGAATTTTAAGCAATTTTACGCAAACTTATGCACTGGAAGCACGAGTAAAGCTTGCTGAACTGCTGACCAATTCTTTGTGATGGATTTTTTTTCTAGGAAAATCACAATTAATAATTGGCCTTTTTGGAAAACGATGCTATTTGAAAAACTAAGTAGAGTTCTGATTGTGAATTAGAATCGTACTGCTTCCAAGTCCCTTAGCCTTGATTGCCAATGTCTAACTGGGTGACGGCCTGGAAGAATACGTAGTAGCTCACTTTCAGGCAGTATTAGCGCAGAAATACGGTCTTCGGAATCTAGGGGTGGATTTCCGGTTTTTCGAAACAAAGGCTGCTGCCTGCTCTTTTGCTGTTTGGCTCTGCGACGAGGGTTCTTTGTCTTTTGGGAGAAGGACCATTTGAGCATGCTAACAGGAGAAAGAATATGACGGATATGGCGACCGGCAATGCGCCGGAGCTGCTTGTGGAACTGACGGCCGATATCGTCGCGGCCTATGTCAGCAACCACGTTGTCCCGGTCAGCGACCTGGCCAATCTGATTTCCGACGTACATTCGGCATTGAGCAACACATCCGTACCGCAGCCGGTGGCAGCGGTCGTCGAAAAGCAGAAGCCCGCAGTCTCTGTCCGCAAGTCCGTACAGGACGAGCAGATTACGTGCCTGGAATGTGGCGGCAACTTCAAGTCCTTGAAGCGTCACCTGATGACGCATCACAATCTCGCGCCGGAAGAATATCGCGAGAAGTGGGATCTGCCTGCCGATTACCCGATGGTGGCCCCAGCCTATGCCGAAGCGCGCTCGCGCCTCGCAAAGGAAATGGGCCTGGGACAGCGCCGCAAGCGCGGTCGCGGCTGAGTATTATACAGCTGGACGATAAAAAGCCGGGCCTGTTGCCCGGCTTTTTTTGTATTTGCCGGTCGTCTCATCGAATGACTTTCGGCCCTCGTTATTTATCTTCAAAAAAAGCACGGCAAAAAATGTCGGCCTCGCGATTGCTCATCCGTCTCTAGAGCATGTCGCGCAAAAGTGCGCAGCGGTTTTGCGTTCGGAATTGCGTGAAAGCAAAGAGATCGGGCATCTCCGTGTTTCGAAGAAAACGGAGATCTCAGACAGGCAGGCACTCATGCCGCCGTAAATAAGAGGAGAAGAGACAATGCGCGTAATGGTCATCGTCAAGGCGACAGCAGACAGTGAAGCAGGCGTCATGCCCTCGACTGAACTTCTGGAGGCCATGGGCAAATATAACGAGGATCTGGTCAATGCCGGCATCATGCTGGCTGGCGAAGGCCTGCATCCGTCGTCCAAGGGAAAGCGCGTCGCTTTCGATGGCCCGAAACGCCTCGTCATCGACGGCCCCTTCGCCGAAACCAAGGAACTGATCGCCGGTTACTGGCTGTGGCAGGTCAAGGACATGGACGAGGCGTTGGAATGGATCAAGCGTTGCCCCAATCCGATGCCAGGCCCGAGCGAAATCGAGATCCGACAGGTCTTCGAAGCCGCTGATTTCGGCGAAGCCTTCACGCCGGAGCTTGCCGAACAGGAAGAACGCCTGCGCGAAAGAATGGCTGACGGCAAATAATCCCATCAGGGGTTATTATACTCGGGCGCCCGGCGGATTTCCTCCGGGCGCTCAGCCGTATGTGATCGCAGCTCTGTATTATACCGATCACGCGCCCTCAGGCGGCAGCACGTACACGCGCTTCCTCGCGGATGCGGTTCACCATGGAGCGCAGCCCGTTGGAGCGCTGCGAGGAGAGGTTTTCGGTGAGCCCGATCTTGGAGAAGATTTCGAAGGCATCAAGCGAAGCGATTTCGGACGCCATTTTGCCGGAATAGGTGGCGAGCACGATGGCGACGAGGCCACGCACGATATGCGCATCGGAATCGCCCTCGAAACTCATCAGCGGATTGTCCGGATTGCCAGACGTATGCGTCACCAGCCACACCTGGCTGGCGCAGCCCATGACCTTGTTCTCGGAGGTCTTCTTCTCGTCGGCCAGATCCGGCAGCGCCTTGCCGAGTTCGATGACGTATCGGTAGCGGTCTTCCCAGTCGTCAAGGAAGGAGAAATCGTCGATGATCTGGTCGAGGGTCGCCATGCTGTCAGGCCTTTCAGTGTTATCCGTTCATATAGGCGAAGCGACCGCAGATTTGAACCATTAAAAAGAAAAGCCGCGAGGGATGGGCATCCTCGCGGCGCAGCAAAATGCTGAAATAAACAGGGCAGGCACGTCAGGCATGGGGCATCTCCGCGTCATGCGGACCACCGATGCAAGCTTGGATACGGGCGGCGTCGCCCGATAAATTCGTCAGATCGCCGGCTTCGGCGTCGGCAGCGGGATCGCGCCGGCCGGAATGGTGCTGGCCGGGATGGTGCCAGCCGGAATAGTACTCGTCACGACCCGTTCGGCCGAAACACCCTCGTCTACCGGCGGGCGGTAGGGCTGCGGCAGGTGCGGCATCGGCTGGTTCAGCGCAGCTTGTGCCTCACGCACGGTATTGGTCACGGCGTCCGGCAGGGAAGGAGCTGCGAGCGCCACGGGCGCTTGCGGCACGGCCGACTTTGCGGAAGCCATTTTGGACGCATCGTCCGTGAACTGGCTGTCGAGCAGTTCATAGGCGACACGGGCGCCCTCGCGGGCCCGGTAGCCGAGAGCCGTCAAGGTCTCAGCACCCTTGCTGCAGACCTCGGGTTTTTCGGAGCACATGCCGGTCATATAGTCATAGGCGCCGCTTGCCGCCGTGAAGGCGTCGGAAAGCTGCAATTGCGTGTGGCCGGTATTGTCGCGGCTCTCCGAGCTGAAAACCGAGAGAGCGACGAGTACAAGGCCAAACCAGAATGATCCTTTGATCAGAAACCACATTGTCTTGCCCATCCTGTTCCCCCGTTCGGTCTTGTTGCCGAATCGGGCCGGTTGTCCGGTGTGTTTTCACCCTACCGCCAAGTTGCGAATGCCGCTTTTCGAAACTCGCTGGCATTTGCGGCAAATTTGTCTCGAATTTTAATGATCGGCATTTTCGGGGCATTTCAGTCGAATTCTAACGATCGCCGTTAAGCATGGTGGCAGCCGCTGCCTGCAATTGCTGGGCTTTTGGTCCGCCGTCTTGCCACAAGAGTTAACGCAATGCTGAAATATGAGGAAAATCCGTCGCTTACCTGCTATTAACCACAAAATTCAAAGAGCATTGCGGATGGCCCAAAACGGGACTTTTGGCGTTTTTGGGCTGTGGAGGGCGACTTTGCCTTATCCTTTCTTTAAGCCGCGAGGGCCTATTGTCCGGGTCAATGAAAGGCCTTTTTGGCAGGTATTGCGTGCGTGTATTGAGTGACATTGGCGGCCGGGCGACAGCCCTCGTGGACCGGGCAGCGGCAGGCTGGCTTTCCCGGACGAGCGGCGGCGAAGCTGTGCGCCAGAGCGAGCTCGCCATTCTGCGCCGCCTCGTCTTCCTCTCCTCTGCCGCTCTTATTGCCGCTCCGGTCGGCCTCTCCATCGTCACCAGCCCCGCTGTTGCGTTGCCGGCCGGTGTCGCCACGGTCTGCGCCGCCTTCCTGTTTTCCGCCGTCGGCAGCATCGCCCTTTCCCGCCAGGCTATCCCCCCGAACACAGCAGCAGCGAGCGCCGACGATCTCTTCCTTGAAATGAGCCCGGGCCTCGTGCTCTTCCTCGACCCTCATGGCGCTGTGACGAAGGCGGGTGGCCGCGACAAGCGCGACTATCTCGCCTGGATGCGCGATCTGAAGGGCAGGGGTTTCTTCGAACAGGTGCATGTCTCCGACCGCATCCTCTTCCTGCAGGCGCTGGATGCCCTGCGCCAGGGCGAGGAAAAGGCAACCGTCGATCTCAGGCTGGAACGTCCCTCCGTCTCGCGCGATAACCGCCAGTTCGCCTATCTGCGCATGGACATGACCGCGCGACGGGATATGGACGGCGTGCTTTCGGCCGTCATTGCCCAGTTGCATGACGTGTCGGTGGAGCAACGGCTTCGCGCCGAGGCACAGACGCGTGCCGCCGACGCGGAATCGGCCAATGACGCCAAGTCCCGTTTCCTCGCCGCCGTCAGCCACGAGCTGCGCACACCGCTGAACGCCATCCTTGGCTTCTCGGATATCCTGATCGGCGAATATTTCGGCAAGTTCGAAAACGACCGCCAGCGCGAATATGTCGGCCTGGTCCGTGAATCCGGCGCGCACCTGCTCTCCGTCGTCAACACGATGCTGGACATGAGCAAGATCGAGGCCGGCCGTTATGACCTGCTGCTCGAGCCTTTCGATATCGGTGCGTCGATCCGATCCTGTGAATCGATGCTGGCGCTGCAGGCCAAGAGCAAGGGCGTCACTCTGACGAACCGCGTCCAGCGCGGCATCGGCGAAGTGATGGCCGATCAGCGCGCACTGCAGCAGATCCTCATCAATCTCGTCGGCAATGCCGTGAAGTTCACCGAAGCCGGCGGCGTGGTCACCGTCGATGCGGCCATGCGCGACGGCATTCTCAAACTGACAGTCAGCGATACCGGCATCGGCATTCCCGCCGACAGGCTCGCCACACTCGGCCAACCTTTCGTCCAGATTCAGAATGATTATACCCGCCGTTTCGAGGGCACGGGTCTTGGCCTCTCGCTGGTCAAGGGACTTGTCGCCCTGCATGGCGGCCATTTTGCCATCGCCAGCCAGCCGGGCGAAGGCACCATCATCACCATCGAGATCGCGGCGGATGGTTCCGGCGCCTGCACCGGCGAGGATGCCGGCCATGCGGGGGCGGTCGAGTTTCCGCCACGGCTGAAGGGTGCGGTTGTCGCCGCAGAAGTGGAGGAGGGGCTCTTCGATGGCCGCGCGCAAGCGAAAATCGCCTAAGGGCAAAAAGGGGCGGCAGCAGCCGGGCCTTTTGATGACCGGTGTGGCGGCGCTTGGTGGCGTCGGCCTGCAGGGCGCGAGTGCGCTGGGCGGCCTCGGCCTTCAGGGCGCAGGTGTGCTTGGCGGCGTCATCGGCCGCAATCCCTCCGTTGCCGGTGGCACGATCGCCTTCGTCGTCATCTTCTCTTTCGTCGCCGCCAATGCGCTCTGGTATCAGCCGGGCTCACACCCGCATCCGATCTTCCGCACCCGCGATCCGGGCGCGCCGAACGCCATCGGCTTCCGTCCGCAGACCGAGCCGCAGGGCGATGTCACCACTTTCCGCATCGAGCGGCCGGATGATGCCGGCGCTACGACCGAATCCACGCCGCCTGCTGCAGCCGCCCAGCAGCCGAACCAACTCGTCATGGATATCCAGAAGGAGCTGATCCGCCGCGGCCTTTATAACGGCA
Source organism: Hyphomicrobiales bacterium (assembly GCA_900468805.1). Taxonomy (GTDB): domain Bacteria; phylum Pseudomonadota; class Alphaproteobacteria; order Rhizobiales; family Rhizobiaceae; genus Rhizobium. The sequence goes on from UEIF01000054.1 coordinate 15,169, forward strand.
ATGCCGACGGCGTCATCGGCCCGCGCACCAGTGCGGCCATCCTCTTCTTCGAGGAAACGGTCGGTATGGCGCAGAGCGGGGATGCGACGCCTGATGTGCTCGCAGCGCTCAGAACCGATGCTGTCGGCCCCTCGACCATTCCCGCCGAAAAACCGCGGGAGGATGTGACGTCGAAGGCGACGGAGGAAGATCCGGTCGCAGCCGCCATCCGCAGCGCCGAAAAGACCGTCAAGACGGCGCCGTCCTCGCCGAAGCAGGTGCCTCTGTCAGGAATTTCCAATGTCGATCTGGTGCTGAAGATCCAGAAGGGCCTGACCAACATGGCCTACGCCAATGTCGGCGTCGATGGAGTGGCAGGCGAGCAGACCCGCGCTGCCATCAAACATTTCCAGAAGCACTACAACTTGCCGGAAAATGGCGAGCCGAGTGAAGCCGTGCTGAAGAAGCTCAAGGAAATCGGCGCGCTCTAGGTTAGATCGAAGCCGTGCTGCGCATCACGGCGCCTATTGCCTGATCAGCTCCCCTTATTTGTTCCATCCGCGAATCGCCGGGCCGGGAGCCGAAGCAGCTTGGCCTCATCGCCGATATCGATCAGTCGACCCATTTTCAAACCGGAACCTTCGGCCCTTCATTCCCTGTCGTCAAGCTTGCCGCGCCAGGGCTGGCGGCCGGTTCGACAGCCGCAGGAGACGGTAGTCGACGGTCGGCACCCGCCCTTCGACATCGACCACCTCTTCGATCGGGCCGATATTGACGGCCGCCGATGTCCGGTAGCGTTTCGGCGCAATGCCGGTTACGCGCTTGAAGGCGTTGCTGAAGGCGCTTTCGGAAGTATAGCCGAGCGAAAGCGCCAGCGAGGAAACGGGCGTCGAGCCCTCGCGCAACGCCCGTTCGGCAAGACGCATGCGCCAGGCGGTGAGATAGGTGAGCGGAGCGACGCCCGCGACCGTCTTGAAGCGCAGCGCGAAGCTGGTGCGCGACATGCCGGCCGATTTCGCCAATTCCGAAAGCTGCCAATCGTGCGCCGGGTCCGCATGCATGAGGCGCAGCGCCGGCGCAATCTTTTCGTCGCCGAAGGCGCGCAGCCAGCCGACGGTCAGGGGCTCCGATGTCATGATATGGGCGCGCAGCACCTGCACGAAGATGAGCTGCGAAAGCTGGGTGGAGGCAAGCAGCGCGCCCGGCTGGCCTGCCGCCATTTCCCGCACCAGCTGGTCGAGCAGCCAGCGCAGCACACCGGCTTCCGCAACGGTCGCCCGTACATGGATGACCGGCGGCAGCACGTCGAGCAGCAGCGCCGTACCGGTCGGACCAAGCGCGATATGGCCGCCGATATAGAGGAAGTCCTCGCCGGTGCCGTGCCGCGCCATGCCATTGACCTTCTTGTCCTTGAAGGTTGTGACGGCATCGGCCGGCGTCACCGCAAGATCGGTTGCCAGCACGAAGGAATGCTTGCCGTTGAGCAGGACTACGTCGCCGGCTTCGAGCAGGATCGGCGCGCTGCCATTGTCCAGCACCAGCCAGCACCGGCCCTTGGCCACCGCGCTGATCTTGATGCGGTTCGGCTGCGGAAAGGCGAGTGCCCAGGGGCCGCCGGCAATCAGCCCGCCGGCCATCAGGCAGCGGGCATCGAGCAGACTGAGCATTTCGGAGAGAGGATCACTGGTCATCTTTGTACGATGGCGCAAGAAATCGGGATTTACAAGCATTCAGAATCCCGCTTGCCGGACGTAGATGTTGTCCGACTAGAAAGGAAACACTCGATGTCCACTCCACAAGCTCCCATCGGCTCCGGCTTCGGCGCAGCGTCTACGGCGGAAGAAGTGATTGCCGGCCACGATCTCTCGGGCAAGGTGGCGATCGTCACGGGCGGTTATGCCGGCCTTGGCCTCGAAACTGCCCGCGTGCTGGCAGCGGCCGGCGCCAAGGTTATCGTGCCCGCCCGCAATATCGAGAAGGCCAGGGCCGCGGCCGAAGTCGTTCCCGGCCTGCAGCTCGGTTACATGGACTTGATGGATCCCAACTCCATCGACGATTTCGCCGATCGTTTCCTAGAAGACGGTCAGCCACTGCATTTCCTCATCAACAACGCCGCCGTCATGGCCAACCCACTGACGCGCGACAGCCGCGGCTACGAATCGCAGTTTTCCACCAACCATCTCGGCCACTTCCAGCTCGCCGCCCGCCTCTGGCCGGCGCTGGTGAAGGCCGAAGGCGCCCGCGTCGTTGCCGTCTCCTCACGCGGTCATGTCCGCTCCGGCGTCGATTTCGACGATCCGATGTTCGACAGCCGCGAATACCAGCCCTATGTCGCCTACGGCCAGTCGAAAACGGCCAATGCGCTTTTTGCCGTCTCTCTGGATGCTTTAGGCGCAAGAGACGACGTGCGCGCCTTCTCGCTGCATCCGGGCGGCATCGTCACGACCGATCTCATCCGTCACCAGTCGCGTGAATATCTGCTCGCGAGCGGCTATATGGATGCCGACGGCAACCCGGTCATCGACCCCGAGAACAACAAGAAGACCATCGCCCAGGGTGCGGCAACCACCATCTGGTGCGCCGTCAGCGACAAGCTCGATGGCATGGGCGGCGTCTATTGCGAAAACTGCGATATCGCCAAGGCCGTGCCCGGTGACTCCGAGGAGTTGCTCGGTGTGCGTCCCTGGGCGACCGATCCGGAACTTGCCGAACGACTCTGGCAGATGAGCGAAAGACTGACCGGCCTCACACAGAGCTGAAGCCTTGCGACCTAAGTCTAATCCCCGATATTCTTAGTCAATTGTTAACCATGTTGCTTGAAGCTTCTCTAATATAGCTTGGGGGAGCTCGATCATGCAGGCGCTGAAGGCGGTGGAGGAGAATGCCGCAAGTCCAGTCTATGAACCGGATGAGCCGGATCGCGACGCGCTGCGCCATATCCTCTCGCGCCTTGCCGAAGAGGCCTCCACGCTCGGCGTCGATCTCGTTGATATTGCCGGCGCCATCCAGGACATGGCGGCAATGTCCGCCCGCCATGCCGCAGCCTTCGACAATGTCACCCGCACGGCCCTGTCGATTGCCGAGACCAACCGCTCCGTCGCCGTTTCCCTTCGCGAGACTGATAGTACCGCCTCCGAAGCCCGCCATATGCTGAAGGAATCGGCCGATCGCCTGTCTGGCTCGGTCGAGGAAATCCGTCACATGGTCAAGTCCTCCGAAGAGATCAGTACGGAAATCTCCTGCTTCTCCCGCTCGCTGACCGATGTGGATAAGGTGGCCGCCGAGATCAGCACCATCGCCCGACAGACCAATCTTCTGGCGCTCAATGCGGCGATCGAGGCCGCCCGCGCCGGCGAGGCGGGCAAGGGCTTTGCCGTCGTCGCCTCCGAGATCCGCGCTTTGTCGCTGCAGACCTCCAAGGCGACGGGCGCCATTCAGGAAACGCTTGAGCAGCTTCGCGTCAAGATCGACCGTCTCTCGACTGTCGGCGGCGGCGCGCGCAAGAGTGCTGCTGGCGTCAGCGAAAAATCCGAGGCGATGCGCGGCGCCTTCGAAAGCATGGAGCATGTGATTACCCGCATCCTCGATAGCTCCGCCGTCATGGCCAATACGACCGAGGCCGTGGACCGCGACTGCGCCGGCTTCGTCGCCAAGCTCGGCGAAATGTCCGCCGAGGTGCTGGATTCCAACGGCCGGCTGCAGCAGGCGGCCAAACGCGTCGACAGCGTCGTCGGTCTGTCGGAAACGCTGATCCAGCTGACCGCGAGCGCCGGTGTCGAGACCGCCGACCGCCACTGGATCGAACAGGCGCAATCCGTCGCCGCCCGGATATCCCATGCCCTGGAGCGTGTGGTCGCCGAGGGTGGGATCGGCATGGAGAGCCTGTTCAGCCGCCACTATCATCCCATTCCCGGAACCGATCCGGTGCAGATGATGACGCCTTTCACCGAGCTCGCCGACCGCCTGCTGCCGCCGATCCAGGAGCCGGCGGCGGCTTCCGACGAGCGCATCGCCTTCTGTGCCGCTGTCGATGAAAACGGCTACCTGCCGGCCCATAACAAGAAGTTCTCGCAGCCCCAGAAGCCGGGCGACACCATCTGGAATACGGCCAACTGCCGCAACCGCCGCATCTTCAACGATCGCGTCGGCCTGGCCGCCGGCAGAAGCACCGCTCCCTTCCTCGTCCAGACCTACCGTCGGGACATGGGCGGCGGCAATTTCGTCATGATGAAGGATATTTCCGCCCCGATCACTGTCCGCGGCAGGCATTGGGGTGGCTTGCGGCTGGCGGTAAAGGTATAGCGTTGCCGCCACTTGCCGCGCGGTCTATACCGCGCTCATGAGATTACGCGCCGACATCTATGTTTCCGCTCTCGTCCGCCGAGTTTTCTCTGCGGGCGATTTTGCTGCGGTGGAGAAGAAGGGTGCCGAGGAAGCCGGCGCGATCTTCATTCGCCAGCGCTTCCGCGACGGTCTCGAGACCCTCTATGCGCCCGCTCCACAGAGCTTCTTCGATGAGGAGAGCAGCGGCGACCGCCTCTTCGAAATCCGGCTTGAACGCGCCGAGCCGGACAAGGTGCGGGAGATGCTGGACCGCGAGCGCAAGTTCGACCCCGATCTCTGGATTGTCGAGCTGGAGACAGACAAGGTCTCGGAACTCATCCCGATGGCCGGCTGACGGCCTGCCTTGAATTTACGCCAATTCCCGCCTAGTTTACCGCCATCCGCAATACCAACAGGATGTGTGCTCAATGGATATGAACCTGATCGCAACGCCAATTCGCCTTGCCATCGGGGATTTCCATGCCTGCATCCATGACGCTTTCCAATCTCTCGTGGTCCACGCCTGACGGCCGGCCGCTTTTCTCCAATATCGATCTGAGCTTCGGCGCCGAGCGCACCGGCCTTGTCGGTCGCAATGGCGTCGGCAAAACCACGCTTTTGAAGCTGGTCGCCGGCGAGCTGCAGCCGCAGACCGGTTCTATCTCGGTTTCCGGCACGATCGGCATCCTGCGCCAGAGTGTACAGGTCGGGCCGGATGAGACGGTCGCCGATCTCTTCGGGGCGACGGAGCCTCTCGCCATTCTTCGCCGTGCCGAAAGCGGCGAGGCGAGCGCCGACGAGCTTGCTGTTGCAGACTGGACGCTCGAAGCCCGCATCGATGCCGCACTGGAACGATCAGGCCTTGCCGCCAGCCCGCAGACGCTGCTTTCAGCACTGTCCGGCGGTCAGCGCACCCGCGCAGCACTCGCGGCCCTGATCTTCGAGGAGCCGGATTTTCTTGTCCTCGACGAGCCGACCAACAATCTGGATCGCGACGGCCGTGAAGCGGTGATCTCGCTTCTCGGTAGCTGGCGGCACGGCGCTCTCATCGTCAGCCATGATCGCGAGCTCTTGGAGACGATGGATGCCATCGTCGAGCTGACGACTGTTGGCGCCACGCGCTATGGCGGAAACTGGAGCGATTACCGCTCCCGCAAGGCTCTGGAACTGGCTGCCGCCGAGCACGATCTTGCGGATGCCAGGAAACGCGTGGCGGAGGTTTCCCGCAGCGCGCAGGAAACGGCCGAGCGCAAGGCGCGCAAGGATAGCGCCGGCAAGAAGAAGGCAGCCAGGGGCGACATGCCGCGGATCATCGCCGGCGGTCTGAAGCGCCAGGCGGAGAGTACCAGCGGTGACAATGCCCGCCTTGCCGAGCGCCGCCACGCCCAGGCGCTTGAGGATGCCGAGGAGGCGCGCAAACGCATCGAGATACTCCAGCCGCTTTCCGTCAAGCTGCCCTCGACCGGCCTGCCGCCAAGCAGATCGGTGCTGAGGATCGACGCGGTCACGGCCGGTTACGAGGCGGGCGAACCGATCATCCGCAAGCTGTCCTTCGATATGACAGGTCCTGAACGCATCGCCGTCACCGGCCCGAATGGCTCGGGCAAGACGACGCTGCTGGCGCTGATCTCGGGCGATCTCCAGCCGTGGGAAGGCGCGGTTCGTGTGCTGACCTCATTCTCCATGCTCGACCAGCGCGTCAGTCTGCTCGATCCCAAGGCCTCGATCCGCGACAACTTCCGGCGGTTGAACCCACAGTCGGATGAAAACGCCTGCCGTGCCGCACTCGCCCGGTTCATGTTCCGGGCGGATGCGGCGCTGCAGATCGTCTCGACGCTGTCAGGCGGCCAGCTTCTGCGCGCCGGCCTTGCCTGCGTTCTCGGCGGCGCGGCACCGCCGGCGCTGCTCATCCTCGATGAACCGACCAACCATCTCGACATCGATTCCATCGCTGCCGTCGAAGCCGGCCTGAGAGCCTATGACGGCGCGCTGCTGATCGTCAGTCATGACGAGGTGTTTCTGGAGATGGTCGGCATAACCCGCCGGCTGGAGTTACCGGTGCGCTGAAGCATGTCGCGCAAAAGTGCGCAGCGGTTCTGCGATGACGGCACGCGGAATCCAGGGCTTGTCTATTCGAAGGAGATGCCGAGCAATTTTTCGCTGAGAGCCCAGAGCCGCTCGGCAGCGTTAGTGTCCATCGCCCAGGGCATCACGCCGCGCAGCTCCTTCGTATCGGCGGGCAGTGCCTCGGCGATATCGCAATCCTCGCAATAGACGCCGCCCATGTCGTCGAGCTGGTGGCTCGTCGCGCACCAGATGGTGGTCGCCGCACCCTGTTCGATCGTCTTGAGGAGCGCGGCAATATGCGCAGGGATATTGCCGTCGGCATCCCGGAAGCCGATCGCTTCCATATCCGCATCCGAGACATAGCGGGTCAACTCGGTCTTGATCGAGCCGGGGTGAACCGAAAAGGCACGCACGCCATGCTCTGCCCCGCGCCGGTCGAGTTCAAGCGCAAAGAGCGCATTGGCCGTCTTCGACTGACCATAGGCTTTCCAGGCATCATAGGTGCGACGCTGATAGTTCGGATCGTCGAAATCGATGGGGGAGAAACGGTGTCCGCCGGAGGAAAGCGCCACGACGCGGGCATTGCCGGAGCGCTTCAGCGCCGGCCAGAGCCATGCGGCAAGCTGGAAGTGGCCGAGATGGTTCGTCGCAAACTGCCGCTCGAAACCTCTGTCGTCATGCGCAAACGGTGTCGCCATGACTCCGGCATTGCCAATGAAAAGATCAAGCGGCCGGCCTTCGGCCGCAAATTCCCGCCCGAAGGCATCGATGGAGGCAGGCGCCGAAAGGTCGAGCGGATAAATCTCGATACGTGGCAGATCTTTGAGTGCCGCCTTGGCCTTGTCGACATCACGCACCGGCACGATGATCGCAGCACCGGCCTTGGAAAGCGCCCGCACCGTCTCCAGGCCGAGGCCGGCATAACCGCCGGTGATGACCGCAAGCTTGCCGGTCAGATCGGCTTTACCGAGTGCTTCTTCCGATGTCGTTGAGCGGCCGAGACCGGAGGGAAGGGGATATTGGGAAGTAGGCATGACATCCTCGCATCTGTTTCGTGAGCGGTTCGTCCGCTCCTGATGTGGGCTAGACGTAATGCATCGGATGTAGGATTATCCATGCGCTGAAATCCAATCTATCTGCGTGATCATCCTAAATGCTTGTCGTCGACCCTCTTTCCGATGTCCTGTCGCTGCTCTCTGCCAGAAGCCTGCTCTCCGCCAGCCTCAGGGCCAAGGGTGGCTGGTCGATCCGTTTCGCTTCTGACGGCGTGAAGTTCAACGCCGTGCTGGAAGGCGGCTGTTATCTGGTTTCCAACGGTGCCGAGCCACGCTGGCTGGAGGCTGGCGATTGCTTCCTGCTCGTCAATTGCAGCACGTATGTTCTCTGCAGCGATCCGGTGCTGACGCCGGTGGCGCCGTCCGAGATCTTTGGCCCTGATCATACGGCCTCCATCAACGCCGACCTGCCGTGCGAAAGCCTGTTTGCCGTCGGCGGGCGTGTTACTTTCGACGATGCCGATGCCGGCCTGCTCCTCGATGCACTGCCGCCGATCCTTTTCGTCAGCGGCAAGTCGCGGGAGGCGACGGCAATCCGCTGGTTGCTGTCGCGGCTGGGGGAGGAGTGGGATGAGAAGCGTCCGGGTGGGTCGGCTGCCGCCGACCATCTGGCCCAGCTTCTCTTCGTAGAGTTGATCCGCGTCTGGTTGCATCAGGCCGATGCGACGACACCGGGATGGCTGCAGGCGCTGGGTGACAGGCGCGTCGGCGCGGCGATCCGTCTCCTGCACGGCGATCCCGCACGGAACTGGCGGCTGCAGGATCTGGCCGAAGCCGCTGGCATGTCACGCTCCAATTTCGCCCTGCGTTTCCGTAAACTCGCGGGCATGGCACCGCTGGATTATCTGCTGCGCTGGCGCATGCGGCTTGGCGCCAAGGCGCTGCGATCAGGCTCGCAGCCGATCTCGGCGATTTCCTATTCGCTGGGTTATCAGTCGGAAAGCGCCTTCAGCAATGCGTTCAAGCGCATCACCGGTGTCGCGCCGCAGCAGTATCGTCGCGATCACTTGAAGGCTGGAGCAGTTCCAGCAAAGGTGCACAGCGGTTTTGCGTTCGGAATTGCGTGAAAACAAAGAGCTGGAACATTGCCGTTATCAGAGGAAAGCGGAAATGTTCTAGCGCGCCCGGCTGACGCTCTTGAGATCGCGCACCGGCGCCTGCCGGATGAAGCGGTAGGCCGGGGTCTGCGCCTGTGCGACGGGAGCCGGCTGGTCTGCTGCGGTTGGCGCTTCCGGATTGTAGGTGTAGCTATCGGCGCGCCGCCATGCGTCCACGCGGGCATGACATTCTTCCGGGTCCAGCGCGTCGAGAACGAGGAAGGCGCGGCTGACATTGTGCGGCACTTCGGCAAGGTGCGGATAGAGCTTCTCCAGCACGAAGACGGAATCGAGGAAGCCCATGCCAAGGCTCGTTAGCGTCGTGGCGAGCTGCTGGCCGGACAGGTCGAGCATGATGCGCTCCGCAAGCCAGCGGCTGGCCGACAGCGCATCGGCTAGCGCAGTGGCGAAATGCACGGCTTCCCGCGAGCGCGCAAAGCGCACCAGTAGCGCCTCCTGAATATCTGACAGCGAGCGAAGGCCAAGGCGGTCCTCATCATTGCGGCCGAGATGGCCGGCAAGGCTGCGGATGCGCTCGCGTAGCGCCTCTTCATTGGCGATGCGTTGTGCTTCCTGCTGGTCCATTTCGGGCGCGACAGGCATCGGCGAAAGCGGTATGGCGTGTTGCTCTGCGGGAGCAGTGGCAGCGGATGGCCGCGGCTCGGCCTGGCGCAGCGCCACCAGCGCGTCGATGACATCAGGCGACAGCGAATCGCGGCTGACGATCGCCTTTACATGCGCAGCACCCTGGGTGCGCGCAATCGTGATAAGCGTGTCGTCATTGATCGCCTTGGAGGAGGTGAGAAAAGGTGCGGCGACCTCTATCGGTTGATTGCCGATGAAGAGCGCAACGGCTGCCGGCATGTTCTCGCATTGGGAAAGGGCTGCCACGGCTTGGCGCCTTGCCTCTTCGGAAGAGGCCTGGAAGAGCGGCATGAAGAGTTCGGCAAACTGGCGCAGTTCGGAGCGTGTCGGATGTGACAGGTTCTCGAAACTGCTGACAGTCGCCATTAACACCACGTCCTTCTTCCTGATGGCCATGGGGCCCTCTAGGTCTCGAAACCGGTCACGCACAAGAACACCCTGAAAACGCAGAACAAGCGGGAAACCATGGGGCCGACAAGCGCTGGCGGGACGCGCGTCAGACCATACGGTTATGAACAAATCCTACACCGGTACAGTTAATGCATGCTGAAGATTCTATTAAAATGCAACAGAAATACACACGTTTCGCGTGTTGCGGCTTGATGAGCCGGCAAAATAAAATCGATCGCCCGGGCGCGGGGGCGATTTTCAGTTTTTAGGATGTGGATAAATAGCCGGCAAATAATCTAAAGACCCTTGCGGCCTCTGAGTGCCGACAGCAGTTTGTCGTGATCGTCATGGCCCGACTGGTAAAGGTCGAGCGCAGTCGAAGCAGCGAACTGCGCTTCGACACTTCTGATGTCGAGATGCTTCTCCGCGCACCACGCATCCAGCGCGCCGCGCAACACATCCAAATCTTCTGAGGTGAATGCGGAACTATACAGAAAGGGCATGGGTTGCTCTCCGTATGACAGCAAGAGCACGTATAATCTCCCAAGCGGCCATCGCTTTAAACTTTTGGCCGATAAGATCACGATACACCCATCGTCTCTTGCCGCAATTAGTATTTTCGTGACACATTTTTGCAACACCCACCGCGCGGCCGCCGCTTCAGTAAATAAGATCTGTTAACTATATGAATTATTTCTAATTTTATTGGGTGACTTTCAGCCCGACTTTTCTTTTCAGCGGCTGAAACCAAACAACCATTCTGCGCGTTATATCAGCGTCGGGCAGACTGTCCAAAGCAGTGGCTGAATATTAGTAATCTGTTAACGGTCGTGTGTCTCAATTCGGACAGGAACGACGCGATTTGGGAATATGGATCGTGGAAGCTCCGCAGCATCACGGTATTTCAATCAGGTGCCGTGAGAAAGGCGCGAATGCCCTCGGTCCGGTTCATCCGGCGCTTGAGGACGCGCTGGCCCGCAGCATGGCGGGCAGGGTGAAATCCATCGCAAGTTCATCCGTCTCGGGCAGTGCATGGAGACGAGAATGGCAATTGTAGTCGCATTGGCGGACCGGTTGCGTGAGGAGCCGCGCCGCACGGGCAAGGAGCCCCGCGAAGCAAAAATCCTCTGGTTCACCGGCGTCCGTTACGAACGGATCGTCGAAACCCCGAAGAAAAATCCGGCGCATTCTGCGCCGCGTGTCAAGAACAAGTAAATCGGAAAACAACTTAAAGTTTGTCGCGATCTTTGAGATCGACTACCACCCTTTAAGTCCTTGTTTGACGCATGTCGTTATCGCAAAACCGCTGTAAACTTTTGCGCGACATGCTTTAGCGGGCCTCGAGTTCGTCGCAGCCCGCTTCCGTTAGAAAGGCTCGCGCGGCCTCGTCAAAGCTTGCCTGCGGCGCCAGCGTGCGCAGGACCGCATAGCCCTCGGAATGCGCCATCTCCACCAGGATCGTCTGCTGCAGTTCCTGCGGCAGGTTCTTGCGCAGGTCGGTCAGCTGGATCGGGCTTGCTGCGAGAACGTCGAGCGCGCCACCGACGGAGGTGCGATCGTTCATGCTGAAGACCTCGTTAGAGGCGCTGTCATAAATCGCGATGGACCAGAAGGGCACATTGCCCTTGGCGATGAAATGCACCGGCGCTTCGCCCACATCGAAGGAACAGACGGCAGTGCGCACGAAAGGATCGCCATTAGCAAGCCCCGCCTCGTCATAGCGGCTGGTCAGAAGATAAAAATTGTTGGGATCGCCTTCGGCCTCCACCCGCGTTGCGGCATCGCGCCCGGTGAAATGCGGCAGTGCGAGAATGATGACGAGGTGCAGAAGGGCTGCGCCGAAAAGCCCCGTTATGACGGCGAAGAACACTCTAAGCATTGCCGCACCCGATCTTGGTGAGCTTTGGCATGGAGAGGTCGATCACCCCGGAGCTGCCCGCCGTTGGCGTGTCGAACAGCGTCAGCACCAGCCGGAACGTGCCAGCCCGCGGCAGCGCCAGCCAGTTGCCGGGCTGGGCATGTGGCGAGATGTCGATGGTGAAGCCGCTGTCTGGCTGGCGCAGCACCGTCCATGAATTCAAAGCGGCCGGCAGGGTCTGCTGCAGCGAGGCGGGGTTGCCGGCGTTGTCGGCAGTAAACAGCGTCCACAGCCGCGCCGGCGGCGTCTGGCCGGTGATGCGGTAGTGGCAGGCGGCATTCAGCCGCTCGCCGCTGTCGTCCACGCTTGCCGTAAAGGTCAGGCCTTCGGCGCTGCCATAGAGCAGCTTGCCGGCGCGCGCACGGTGCGACTTCGCATAGGGGTCCGCGTCGACGGTCTGGAGCTCCGGAAAGGCTTCCCAGGCGCCGAGCTTGATCGCCCCGAACCCCTGCGTCGCATCCAGCGCATAAAGCGAAATCATGATGCCGCCGCCGAAGGCGACGATCAGCGTGACCAGGATGAAAAGGGGAAACCGAAACACCTTGCGCCCTTGAAGATCAAATCAGTTGAAAGGGTTACCACTGATTCTGGCAGGGTGGAATGCCATCGGACGCTGTGTCCCCCATGTCTTGGCGAACCAGTCATGCCGGTTTGCCAAAAAAGGGGAAGTATCAATCCGCGCTTGCCACCTTCTGTACCTCGAGCGGCGCGGCATCCTTCAGCTTTTCGCCGATGCCCTTGAGAATGTCGGTCGATTGCACCGAGAGCATCCGCGGGCGGACGAGGGTCGGCGTGCCGTCTTTCGGCTTGTTGGCCTGCGCCTTGGCGACATCCTTTTCGGATGGCAGCGGGTTTTCGATGCCGGGAATCGGGCGCAGCGTAACGCCCTGATGGGCATAGTCCATGGCGCGCTTGAAGGTCATGGCGGGCAGCGAGCCGCCGGTCATCTCGTTGGTCGACGTGTAGTCGTCGTTCCCGAACCAGACGGCGCAGGTGTAGTTGCCGGTGAAGCCTACGAACCAGGCATCGCGATAGGCCTGCGTCGTGCCCGTCTTGCCCGCGGTGACGACGCCGTTGTCCAGCGCCGCTTTGCGCGCCGTACCCACATAGGGCACCCGCGACAGCATCTGGTTCATGTAGCTGTCGGCCTGTTCGGAAAGCACCCGTTGGGCGGGCGGTTCGTCATGATCGAAATCGTAGAGAACGTCGCCATCGTAATCGAGGATCTGCGTGATCCCGTGGCGGCGCGACTGGTAGCCGCCGGTTGGGAAAACGGCATAGGCCGTTGCCTGGTCGAGCACTGTCACTTCGGACGTGCCGATCGGAATCGTCACGTCGTCGCGGATCGGCGTTTCGACGCCCATGGCCTTGGCCATGGCGCGGATCGGTTGAATGCCGAGCTTTTCCTTGGCGAGACGCACCGGAATGGTATTGATCGACTGGGCGACCGCGGTTTCCAGCGTGATACGCCCGGCATAACGGTTTGCGTAATTGTGCGGGCTCCAGTTGCCCCAGGAGATGGGCGCGTCGATGATCGTCGTCTTCGGCGTCATCCCGCTCTCCATGGCCACCGAATAGGTATAGACCTTGAAGGAGGAGCCCGGCTGGCGCAGCGCCCTGGTGGCGCGATTGAACTGGCTCTCGCCATAGTCGCGTCCGCCGACCATGGCGCGCACGGCACCGCCATTCTCGATCATCACCATCGCGCCCTGCTTGGCGTGATAGGCCTCGCCATATTCGCGCAGCGATGTCTCGACGGAATCATCCGCCGCCTGCTGGATGCCCATGTCGATCGTCGTGCGCACGATCAGCGAGCGCTGGTGGAAGCGCGGCGAAAGGCGCTGCACCTCGTCGAAGGCCCAGTCGAGGAAGAAGTCGGGCGATTCCACCTCGTTGCGGTCGACGACAGTGGCGGGATTGCGCCGGGCGGCGATCACCTGCCCCTCGGTCATCAGCCCGCTTTGCACGAGGTTGGTCAGCACCTCGTTGGCGCGGGCACGCGCGGCAGGCAGGTTCACATGCGGGGCATATTTGGCCGGCGCCTTGAAGAGACCGGCGAGCATGGCAGATTCGGCAAGGTTCACGTCGGTGATGTTCTTGCCGAAATAGAATTGCGCCGCGGCCGCAGCACCGAATGTGCCGCCGCCCATATAGGCGCGGTCGAGATAGGTCGCGAGGATCTCTTTCTTGGAGAGGTTGGCCTCCAGCCATAGTGCTAGAAACGCCTCCGTGATCTTGCGGTCGATCGAGCGCTCGTTGGAGAGGAACAGGTTCTTGGCGAGCTGCTGCGTCAGTGTCGAGCCGCCCTGGACGACTTCGCCGGCCTGGGCATTGGTGACCATGGCGCGGAAAAGGCCGATGGCGTCGATGCCGAAATGGTCGAAGAAGCGCCGGTCCTCGGTGGCGATGACGGATTTGATCAGCGAATCCGGCAATTCGTCGATCGGCACGGAATTCTGGTGGATGACGCCGCGATGGCCGATGACGTTGCCGTAGCGGTCGAGGAAGGTCACGGCGAAATCGCCGCGGTTGCGCCAGTCTTCCTTGGTGGATTCGAAAGCCGGCTGGGCGAGCGCCAGCATCAGCACGAAGCCGACGGCGCCGAGCGTCAGCCCTTCGCCGGCGAGTTCGAACACTGCGCGTTTCCAGCCGCGGACACGGAAGCGGCGGAAGAAAATGGTGGTGTCTTCCCAGATCTCGGCGGCGCGGAAGCCGGCGTTCCAGACGGTCGAGTCGATCCATGAATCGATGCGCAGCAACAGGTGTCGGTTTTTCGACTGCTGCTTCTGTGGCTTCTTGCCTTGCCCGTTTTCGGGCTCGTCTGGCCCAACATGTGGGTTGTCCGGATCCTGCACGTCCTATATTCCCGCCTGAGCACGCTCGGCGGCCGTGAACCGGACGCAGGAGCGGGGCCTGAAAGGGGCCGCGACTCTCCGGATAGCCGGAGCATGTTGAATAATTGGTTGATTTCGCGGACAAGAACAAGAGAGTTGAACGGTCGTCACGCGAATTTGCGGGCGGCTGTTGCAAGAAACGAGTGATGAACGATCTGCCCTTCTGGAAGCGCAAGACGCTCGCCGAAATGAATGCCGAGGAGTGGGAAAGCCTCTGCGACGGTTGCGGCCTCTGTTGTCTCAACAAGATCGAGGAATGGGATAGCGGCGACGTCTATTTTACCTCGGTCCGTTGCAAGCTGCTCGACAGCGACAGCTGTCGCTGCTCCAGCTATCCGAACCGCTGGGATTTCGTGCCGGATTGCGTGCAGCTCACCAAGGAGAACGTCTCCGAGATCGCATGGCTGCCGCCGACCTGCGGCTATCGCCTCGTCAATGAGGGCCGGGATCTCTATTGGTGGCACCCATTGGTATCTGGCGATCCGGAAACCGTCCACGCTGCTGGCATTTCAGCCCGAGGCCGAACCATCAGCGAAAACGATGTCGATGTCGAGGATTTCGAGGATTATGTCGTTGACTGGCCGCTGACGGTCGGAGAGGACGCCGAAAGAACCCGGGAAGCCGAGGAGAAGGCCGGCTGACCGCTATGGCCAGGTGCCATGAGGGATCTGGAACAGATGCCTTATGCGCGTCGTCAGCGTCGTCGGATGGCTGCCTTCAGCCGATACGCCGGCACTGAAGTGGTGTTTCTCGGATTCGATACGGCGCGATAGCAG
The DNA here is from genome assembly GCA_900468805.1 of Hyphomicrobiales bacterium. Classification (GTDB taxonomy): domain Bacteria; phylum Pseudomonadota; class Alphaproteobacteria; order Rhizobiales; family Rhizobiaceae; genus Rhizobium. The sequence goes on from UEIF01000054.1 coordinate 30,313, forward strand.
CAGTCCGAGTTCTTCGGCAAGCGCCGGACGCTCCTGCATGATCGCGGCGAGGTGGTCCTTGGCGATCTCGTAGACGATGACGGATGTCAGGGCGCGGATATTGGCCGGCTCGAGCGCACCCATCAGCACGCCGCGTTCCCCGAAGAGGTCGCCGGGCGCAATTCTGGCGAGTTCGATGATCTCGTTGCCCTCGATCCGTTCCACGACGGCAACGCCGCGCCGCACGATCATCAGGGAGGTCAGCGAGGTGTCCTGCGTCGCGATCAGCGCATCCTTGCGGAAGTTCAGCCGTTTCATGTCGGTCGCAAGCGACTCCTTTTCGTCTTCCGTCAGCGTTGAAAAGAGCGGGATGGCGTTCAGCAGCCGCCAGGCCGAATTCGGGTGCTTTCCGGCGGCTTCCAGCGGATCGGCAACCGGGGGGACCGGCGAGCCGGCCGGTGGCGCAAGCTGCAGGCCTGCCGCCTTGGCATGACGATAGACCAGATCGTAGACTTCGTTCCGGGCGGCGGTCGCTTCGCCCAATCCGGAGACGCGGAAGGAGAGTTCGAACTCGACGGCATTGCTGTCCAGCCCCGTGATGCTGACAACAGGGGTAGGGGATTTCAGAATGGCGTTGCTGCTCAAAAGCACCGTGCGCATCGTCTCTTCGATGGTCGCCGGCGAGATCGAGGGAGCAACCCGGATCTTCAGCGAGACGCCATGGGCTTCTTCGGGGCTCGTCAGGTTCGTCAGCCGCGCCTTGGCGAGCGCGCTGTTCGGAACGATGACGAGGTCGTTGGTGCCGTTCAGGAGATGGGTGGAGCGCCAGTTCGTCTCCACCACGCGGCCCTGCACGCCGTCGTCGAGGACGATCCAGTCGCCAACGCTGTAATGCCGGCCGAGATTGAGCGCGATGCCCGAGAAGACGTCGTTCAACGTGCTCTGCAGCGCCAGGCCGAGCACGATGGCGAAGACACCCGACGTAGCAATCAGCGTGCCGATCGGTACACCGAAGACGTAAGCTACGACCGAAAGCCCGGCGCCGAGATAGACGATGGCGACGACGAGATCCTGCAGCAGGCGTCCCTCGCGCGGTTTGCGCTCGAAAATCAGGAAGAGCCGCACCGAACTCGCCAGCACCATCGCGCCGCCGATCCACCAGACGGCCTTGGCGACCCCGACAAAAACGCGCCGGAAAAGATCCGTGGCATCGCCCATGTCAGACGTATAGGGCGCAATCTCGTGCTCTACGAGCAGCAGCGTCAGCAGCGCGAAGAAGATGATATTGGCAATTAGCCGGAAAGTCGGATTTCGTCCGAAGATGACCCGTGCCACGGCGCTGAGCAGAACGAGGACAACAAACTGAAACAGCGGATCTGCCAGCATATGCGATGACATGCATTCCATCCTGATTGGGGATGTTCGACCCTATATCACGGATGAAGAAGACCTGTCCTCCAACACGAATGGATAGGGAGCGACCGCTGGCGTCTGTCGCTCCCTCTGCTGCGACCGGCCACCTGGCGGTTATTTCGCTGTGTATGCCTCCAGCGCCTGGATGAGCTTCAGCCCTGCTTCGGCGCGGGCGCTATTTGGATAGTTCCTGTTTGCCAGCACCGTCAGGCCGATATGCGCCTTCGGCACCAGCACGACATAGGCGCCGAAGCCGTTCGTCGATCCGGTCTTGTTCATCAGAACCGCCCTCTGCGGCGCAAGCGGCTTCGCCCGCTTTTTGACCGGCTGGCTTTCCAGGCTCATCTTGGCGGAGTTGCCGTCGAGAAGCTGCTTGAGCGCGACGGGCCAGGCATATTGCTCCCAGATCATGTCCTGAGTGTAGGAAGCCGTATCGAAATAACCCGTATGCGTCTTCTCGATCGCTGCCGCCAATTCGGGCGCCAGGGCATCCGGCTTCAAGTTGAGTTCCAGCAGATGCACCGTGTCGCGGGCCGTGGTCTTGATGCCGTAGGCCTCGTCGTCGAGGACGCCGGGTCCGACGCGGATCGGCTTGTTGGCCTTGGCATAGCCGAAAGCGTAGCGGTCCATGGCATCAGCCGGAACCGCGATGAAGGTGCTTTTCAGGCCGAGGGCGGGGAACAGTTGCCCTTCGGCCGCCTGCTTGTAACCACCGCCGAGGCGCTCTCCGGCGATACGCCCGAGAAGGCCGATGCTGACATTGGAGTAGGAGCGCATGGTGCCCGCCTCGTAGGCCGGCTTCCAGCTCTTCAGGTAGGCCATCAACTCGGCATCATCAGTCACGCTATCAGGCACCTGCAACGGCAGGCCGCCAGACGTATGTGTGGCGAGATTGACGAGCGTGATCTTGTCGAAGGCGCTCCCCTTCAGTGCCGGCAGGTAGGTCGAGACCGGCTGGTCAAGGGACAGCAGACCACGTTGCTCGGCAAGTGCGGCAAGCGTGACATTAAAAACTTTGCTGACCGAGCCGAGCTCGAAGATCGTGTCACTGGTGACGGGCGCTTTCGTCTCGCGCGAGGCTTCGCCGTAAGTGTAATAGAATTCGGAGCCGTTGATCGTGACACCGACTGCCAGTCCCGGAATGTCGTATTCCTTGATCACGGGCTGAAAAATGCGACCTGCTATCTCCCGGAACGCCGTATCCGTCATGCCCGCTGCATGAAGCGGGCTCGCCGACAAGGCGAGAGCGATAAGGCAGTGTCTGATCTTCATGGGCGTTTCCCTTTGTGCGTCCGGCAATATTTCCGGTGCACGGTCGATAGCCTGCCTATTTGCCCCTTCACAAACGATAAGAACTCGCAGGAGACCCTAGTTTTTCTGGGGCTCGAGCGCGGCAAGAAAGAGCCGCAGCTCCCGCTCCACATAGTCGGCGACGGCGCCTTCAGCGGAAAAGCCCCACCAGAGGAGCGATCCCTGCCATTGCGATAGCATCAGCCGGGCAATGGTTTCAGCGTTCTTCCATTCACTGAAACGCTCGGCAAGCGCTGCCGTCAGCGTCGCACCCCAGGCCGCACCACGGGCACGCAGCACCGGATCGCGGAAATCCTCCTGCAGAAGCATCAGCCCTTCCGCGTAAGAGGCGGGATTGTCTCCATAATCCTGCGAAAGGCCGGTCAGTAGTGCGATGCCACCCTCCGGCGTCTTCGCCACATGGTCTGCAAGCCGTGCCGTTTCCGCATCCAGCCGGTCCCAGGCATGAAGCAGGGCGGCACGCAGCATTCCGGCCTTGGTGGCGAAACGCTGCACCAGCGTCGAGCCAGAGAGACCGCTTGCTTTCGAGACCGCGGCAAAGGTCGCCCCCTCCGGCCCCTCGGACTGGATCACCTCCAGGACCATCGAAAGCAGTTGTTCATCAGAAAGCGTGCGCGGACGCGGCATGAAATTTTCCTCTTGCATTCGCCATATTTATGAACGAACGTTCGTTTATATACAAGCGGGCCGGTTAAACCGATCAGATGTTTCTAGCGGGGAGGACAGTGAAGTGACAGCGGATGTGAAGGGAAAGGTGGCACTCGTTGCGGGCGGAACGCGCGGCGCCGGCCGCGGCATCGCAGTAGAACTGGGCGCTGCAGGCGCGACGGTCTATGTGACCGGCCGCACGACCCGCGCGCAGCAATCCGAATACGGTCGGCCCGAAACCATCGAGGAAACGGCCGAGCTCGTGAGTGCGGCCGGCGGGCGCGGCATTGCCGTGCAGGTGGACCACCTGGTCACCGAACAGGTCGAAGCGCTGGTTACCCGCATCCGTGCGGAGGAGGGCAGGCTGGACATCCTCGTCAACGATATCTGGGGCGGCGAGCATCTGACGGAATGGGACAAGCCCGTCTGGGAACATTCGCTCGACAAGGGCCTGCGCATGCTGCGGCTTGCGATCGACACGCATTTCATCACCGCCCATTACGCTTTGGCGCTGATGATCGAAAAGCCGGGCGGCCTGCTGGTGGAAATGACCGACGGCACGGCAGAGTACAACGCCACCCATTACCGGCTCTGCCCCTATTACGACTTCGTCAAGACGGGCACCAACCGCATGGCCTGGGCGCACGCCAAGGATCTCGCACCCCATGGCGCCACATCAGTCTCGCTTTCGCCCGGCTGGATGCGCTCGGAAATGATGCTGGAAATCTATGGAGTTAAGGAAGAAAACTGGCGTGACGGTACAAAAGTCCAGCCGCATTTCGTCATCTCGGAAACGCCGCGTTTCACCGGCCGGGCAGTTGCCGCACTCGCCGCCGATCCCGACCGCAGCAGATGGAACGGCCAGTCGCTTTCAAGCTTCCAGCTGGCCGAAGCTTACGGCTTCAACGATCTCGATGGCACGCGGCCGGATTGCTGGCGTTACCTCGCCGAGGTGCAGGAACCCGGCAAGCCGGCGGATGACACCGGCTATCGGTGATCTGGCGCGCTGCCGTTGAGGATTGATCCCTAGGCGAATCTGCTAGTCTCCTGGTGAACAGGGAGCTCGCATGGCTTTGCGTATCATTTCATTGAATGCCTGGGGCGGCAGCATCCACGCGCCGCTGATCGACTATCTCGCCCACGCGGACGCCGACATCTTCTGCCTGCAGGAGGTGGTGCGTTCAGCGCCCGGTACGCCGGAATGGCTGGAATATCGCGACGGCGACGTCGTGCTGCCGCAGCGCGCCCATCTCTATGACGAGATTGCCGCCGTTCTCCCTGGTCATGATGGCTTCTTCTGCCCCTTTGCGCGGGGCGATCTCTTCCACGCCGAGACGGTCTTCCCGACCGAATTCGGCATCGCCACTTTCGTGCGCAAGTCGCATGCAGTCATCGGCCAGGCGGCGGACTTCATCCATGGCGGTTTCTCGTCCAATGGCTGGGGTGAGCATCCGCGCTCCCGCAACGCCCATTGCATCCGCCTGTTCGATTATGCCGGCGGCTTTTCCGTCACCATCGCCCAGCTCCACGGCTTGCGTGATCCCGCGGGCAAGGGCGATATTCCGGCTCGCCATGCGCAGGCGGATGCGCTTCTGGAGCTGATCGAACGCGTCTGGCCGGGCAATGAACGACTTGTCGTCTGCGGTGATTTCAACGTGTTGCCTGATAGCGCCACCTTCGAGAAGCTCGGCCGCCTCGGCCTCAACGATCTCGTCACCGGCAGGGGATTTAACGATACCCGCACCTCGCTCTATCCGAAGGAAGGGCGCTTTGCCGATTACTTGCTGGTGACGACGGAGGTCGTGGTGGAACGCTTCGAGGTGGTGGAGCAGCCCGAGGTTTCCGATCACCGGGCTCTTCTGATCGATCTGGCCTAACGCAGCTTGAAGTATTTCTCCAGGTCGGCGATCTGCTCGGCATTGAGCTGTCGCACCTTCATGCCGCGCGTAATGATCGAAAGCTTGGCTGCCTCTTCCAGCTCTTCGATCGCGAAGACGGCAGAATCGAGAGTGGCGGCCGAAACGATCGGTCCATGGTTTTCCAGCAGCACCGCGCTGTGTTCGCCGGCGATTTCGGCAATCAGCGGCTTCACGTCAGTCGAGCCCGGCCGCGTATAGGGCACGACCGGCACCTTGCCGACGCGCATTACCACATAGGGCGTCAGCGGCGGAATGGCATCGTTGGGATCGGTATCGGCAAGGCAGGAAAGGGCAGTCGCATAGGAGGAATGCAGGTGCACCACGGCGCCCGTCTGCGGCCGTTTCTCATAGAAGGAAAAATGCAGCGGCAGTTCCTTGGTCGGTGCATCGCCCGAGAGGTGCTTGCCGTCGCTATCGAGCTTCGAAAGCCGCTCGGCATCGAGAAAGCCAAGGCAGGAATTGGTCGGCGTCGCAAGATAGCCGTCGGCGGTGCGAACCGAAATATTGCCGGATGAACCGGCCGTCAGGCCCCGCTCGAAGAGCGATTTTCCCCAGCGGACGATGGCTTCCCGCAGCGCCGTTTCATGCATGGCCGGCAATCCTGTCCAGCGCCTTGGCGAAGAAATCGGGCGAGCCGAAATTGCCGCTCTTTAGCGCCAGCCCGATCGGCCGCATCGGCCGGCCACGCTCGGATACCAGAACCGGTACGCCGGGATCGATCTCCCCACCGATGATCATATGCTTGAGGCCGAGCGCTTCCACGACGGCACCGGAGGTTTCCCCGCCGCCGACGACGATCTGGCGCGTACCGGAATCGGCGAGCCGCTTGGCGAGGCCGCCGAAGAAATCCTCAAGGATCTTCGCCGATTCCTCGCGGCCGAAGCGCTGCTGTACGAAGCTCACGACATCGGGCGAGGTGGTGGAATAGACGATCGGATTGTCAGCTGCGTTGGAGGCCACCCAGCGGGCGGCCTGCTCTACCGACATGGTGCCGCGCACGATGGCTGCGGGATCGATGGAAAGGCCCGGATGGTTCTGCAGGTGGCAGGCAACCTGGTTCTGCGAGGCGAGCGAGCAGGAGCCGCAGAGGATGACGCCCGGTCCGCTGACCACGGGCACCTCGGCGGGAACGCCTGATAGTTTGCCGCGCTTGGCGAAATTGCGCACCAGCCCCTGGGCCAGCCCCGACCCGCCGGTGACCAACTCATGGTCGATCACGGCCTCGCCGATCGTCAGGAGGTCGGCATCCTCGATAGCATCGACGACGACGAGGCGGTTGCCATCGGTCAGTTCGTCGCGCAGGCGGCTGCGGATTGCGACCGAGCCTTCGCGCACCGTATCGAGCGTGATGCTGCCGACGCCACCGCGCGTCTGCAGCCGCAGCCAGCGGCGGATGTCAGGATCGGTCATCGGCGTCAGCGGATGGTTCTCCATGCCGGATTCGCTGAGCAGCTTGTCCTTGACGAAGAGGTGGCCCATGAAAACCCGCCGGCCGGTCGCCGGAAAGGCCGGGCAGACGACCGTGACATTGGCGCCCGTCAGCCGCTGCAACGCTTCCGCCACCGGGCCGATATTCCCCTCCGGCGTGGAATCGAAGGTCGAGCAATATTTGAAGAAGATCTGCTCGCAGCCCTGATCCAGCAGCCAGCGCGCCGCGTCCATCGATTGCCATACTGCGTCGTCGACCGATGCCGAGCGCGTCTTCAGCGCCACGACGCCGGCTTCGCAATTCACCTTGCCGCGGCCGGGCCCGACGAACTGCATCGTTGACATGCCGCCTCGGGCAAGGGTGTTGGCAAGATCGCTGGCGCCGGTGAAATCGTCGGCAATGGCTCCAAGCAGCATGTCAGGCGGGCTCCGGCGGTCTGTTGTTCAATTCGTCCTCGATATGGACGCGGATGATGTCGTCAAAGGATGTCTCGGCTGTGAAGCCGAGCGAAAGGGCGCGGCTGGCATCGAAGCTTTGCGGCCAGCCGGCAACGATCCTGGCGATATCAGCATCTGGTGCGCGGCGGATCAGCTTGACCGCGCTCTCGCCAGCGACGCGCCGGAGAGCCTCGATCTCCTCGCCGACGGTGGCGGCCAATCCCGGCATGGTCAGCGTGCGGATCTGGCCGAGTGGGGCGGTGTCGAGTTCGGCAGCCGTAAGAAGGAAGCGGATTGCCGCGCGTGGGCTCGCAAACCAGTGGCGGACGCTTTCATCGACCGGCAGCACGGCCTCCTGGCCGATCAGCGGCTCGCGCAGGATGCTGGAGAAGAAGCCGGAGGCAGCCCGGTTCGGCTTGCCGGGGCGGACGGTGATGGTCGGCAGGCGAATGCCGACGCCGTCGAGGAAGCCGCGCCGCGAATAATCGGCAAGCAGCAGTTCGCCGATCGCCTTCTGCGTGCCGTAGCTGGTGAGCGGCGTCAGATGATGCGTGTCACCGATGACCTGCGGTAGCGGCTCGCCGAACACGGCGATGGAAGAGGTGAAGACGAGCTTCGGGCAATAGGGCTGTTCGGCAAGCCGGATTGCTTCGAGCAGGTAGCGCGTGCCATCGAGATTGACGCGGTAGCCCTTCTCGAAATCCGCTTCCGCCTCACCGGAGACGATGGCCGCGAGATGGAAGATCAGGTCCGGCCGGTGCGCGACAAGCTGTTCGGCCGTTCCCAGCTGCGACAGGTCCGCTGCAAATGTCTCCACCGTGCCGTCGAATTCAGGTTTTTCGGGTACCAAGACATCCGCCAGCACCAGCGAGCCGATGGATTTACCGTTCAAAGTCCCGCGCGCGCACAAAGCACGGACGAGCTTGCGGCCGATCATCCCGGCCGCGCCGATAACAAGGATTTTCATTTGAAGCGGTCCCTCCGACCGAAGACGTGAACGCCAACCGAAAACACGCCGCCGCCTGAGTCGGCATGGACGGCACGCTTATAGTTAAGACCAGCCGGGCAGGGCTGTCACGCAATTTCAGGCGGAGGAGCCTGTTTGATTGTGGGGTGGAAAGCTCGATCTACCCGCAGCTGGCGCCCGGGCTTTCGCTTCAGTTCGGTCCCGCAGGGTATTCAATGCGGCGTCGAGGCACAATGCTTTTCCACGATGGCGCTTGCTCCACGGCCGGTTTCACGGCAACAAACGGACATGAGCATCCCGACAGAATACCCCTTCGACTTCGACCCCACCTACGGCATGACGCTCGCCGACCTGCAGGCGATCCGCCCGCCGGAGGCCCCGCCGGGCTTCGATGCCTTCTGGCAGAAGCGCTACGCCAAGGCGCTGGCGGTGAAGCCGCAGCCCGTGTTGAGCGAAAGCAAGGATACGCATCCGGATTGGCAGGTGCGGGATATCGTCTACACATCCACCGATAACTTCAGCATTGGCGGCTGGCTGCTCACGCCGCGCAAGGGCGCGGTCAAGCGCGGCCTCGTCGTCGGCCATGGTTATGGTGGCCGCGACCAGCCGGAATTCGATCTTCCGGTCGAAGAGACCGCGATCCTCTTTCCCTGTTTCCGTGGGATGTCGCGCAGCGCCCATCCACCGATCTCGCCGGAAGCGCCCTGGCACGTGCTGCACGATATTGACGATCCCGATCATTACGTGATCGGCGGCTGCATCGAGGATCTCTGGGTTGCCGTGTCCGCATTGCTGTCGCTTTATCCGGCTCTGTCAGGCCATGTCGGCTATAGCGGCATCAGTTTCGGCGGCGGCATCGGCGCGCTCGGCATTCCCTTTGATATCAGGATCATACGCGGTCATCTGACTGTGCCGACCTTCGGAAACCGCAAGCTCTGGCTGACATTGCCGACTGTTGGCAGCGCCCATTCGGTGCAGGACTATGCGAAGACCCATCCCGAGATCCTTGAAAAGCTGCGCCTTTTCGACGCCGCAACGGCCGCGACCCGCATTACCGTACCCATGCTTGCGGCTGTCGCGCTCTTCGATCCGGCTGTCGCGCCGCCCTGTCAGTTCACGGTGGCGAACGCTCTGCCGAAATCAAAATTTAATGAAATCTTCATCCTGGATGCCGGGCATTTCGACTATCTTGATAGTGCGGTGCAGCAAACTGCGCTGCGCGAGCGAGTCGGGCGGTTTTTCAGGGGTCTATGAACCGAGAATATCTGCGCTGGTACAGCGATCGGCTCCATCGTGACATGGAGCTCCTGGTGTTCGGTCATGCCGGCGCCAAAGTACTGATGTTCCCAACGCGGGAAGGGCGCTTTTGGGAATATGAACATCTCGGCATCGTCTCCAGCCTCGCCGACAAGCTTGAGGCCGGCCACTTGCAGCTTTTCTGCATCGAGGGCCTGGCAAATGAGACCTTCTACAACTTCGGCCGTCATCCGGCCGATCGTATCCGCCGCCATATCGCTTTCGAAGAATATGTGCTGAACGAAGTTTTGCCGCTCATGGAGAGCCGCAATAGCCACGAATGCACCATCGTCCACGGCTGCAGCCTCGGCGCCTTCCAGGCCGCCAGCCTCGTCTTCCGCCACCCGCATCTCTTCCGCAAGCTGGTCGCCTTTTCCGGCCGCTACGACCTGACGATGCGGGTCGAATCCTTCTCCGATCTCTTCGACGGCTATTACGACGACACGGTCTATTTCCACATGCCGACGCATTTCCTGCCGGGCCTTTCCAGCGACTGGCGGCTGGAGAAACTGCGGCAGGTCGATATCGTACTGACGATCGGCAACGAGGATCCCTTCCTCGACAACAACCGCCACCTCAGCCGCTTGCTCGCCGAAAAAGGCGTCGGTCACCACCTGCATTTCTGGGATGGCAGGGCGCACCGCGCGGGTGCCTGGCGCCGGATGGCGCCACTCTATATCTAAGCCGCCGGATGGCGCCGCTCTATATCTAGCTTCTGGCAGTTGCGCCTTACTGCATCAGCGGCTTCTTGAGGAAGCTGTTGCGGTCAGCCGATTTGATGCGCAGCCAGGCTTCGCGGCCGTTCCTCAGCACACGGATGGGGATTTCCGCACCCGCCGGGCCGCTCTTCCAGACCTTGCGGTAGAAATCGGCAAGTCCGTCGACTTCGCCGTCGCGGATTTCCGAGATGACGTCGCCCTGCTGCAGGCCCGCCTGCGCGGCAGGGCTGCCATTGGCAACGCTCATGACGATCACCTCGCCGTTGCTCTCGGCCGAAAAGGCCCCGAGCCAGGGGCGCGGTGGCTTGTCGATCTGGCCACGATGCAGCAAATCGTCGAGGATCGGCGGAAGAAGGTTGATCGGCACGACCATGTTGATGTCGGCGACCTCGTCACCCTGGACCATCTGCAGGCGCAGCGAACCGATGCCGAGCAGCTTGTCCTCGTCGCTGACGAGCGCCGCACCGCCCCAAGAGGGGTGAGCCGGCGCGATGAAGATCGCCTCGTCGAGCAGATATTCCCAATAGCCCGCAAATTCCTGCTTGGCGACGATGTTGGCCTGAACGAATTCGCCGAGGCCATCGGCAAAGATCACCGCATCGCCGACCTTCGTCTTGACCTTGTCGCCGATTTCGAGCGCCGGCAGGTCCAGAGGCGCCAGCGACTGGATGAGGCCGAAGCCGGTTTCCTGGTCATAGGCCAGAGCATGGCCGGGCACGACCTTGCCGTCGTGGCGGGTCAGCCAGATTTCGTCTGCTTCGGTGATAAGATAGCCGATGGTGAGCACCAGCCCGTTTTCCCTGATGACGACGCCACTTCCTTCCCGGCGGGTGCCCAGCGTATTCGCGGTGAAGGCATCTTCGGGGATGGAGGCGCGAACGGCCACAACTGACCGCAGGATCCTGTCGATATTCATGGTTTCATCCTCGTAAGGCGGGCACAAAGGCTCGGAATGCTGCGAGGGCCGGCAAGGGCCGGACGCATACCATTCCTTGTATAGGTATGAAAGGAAACGCAGTTCTGCAAGACCTGCGGCCTGAGGTCTTTTACCCGTTCTGTCCAGCCGAATCCGCAGCCTCCCGGCCATACTGCCGCGGCGAGCGCTCCATCACCCGCTTGAAGGCGGTGCTGAAGGCGCTTTCGGACTCGTAGCCGAGCGAAAGCGCAATCGTGCTGATCGGCTCGCGGCTATTTGCGAGCCGATCGCCGGCCAGCGTCATGCGCCAGCGCGTCAGGTAGTCCATCGGCGCGGCTCCGACCTTCTCCTTGAAGCGCTCGGCGAAGGAGGAGCGCGACATGCCGGTCATGGCAGCAAGCTGCTGCAGCGTCCAGCGCCGCGCCGGCTCGGCATGCATCGCGCCGATCGCCGTACCGATCTGCCTGTCGGCGAGCGCAAAGAGCCAGCCTGTGCCTTCGGTATCGGGTGCTGAGAGATAGAGCCGCAGGATCTGCATCAGCATGATATGCGCCAGATGTTCGGTCATCAGGAAACCACCCGGCCGCCGGCCGCGCAGCTCCCGCGCCATCTGGTCGATGGCAAAGCGCAGCACCGAGGCTTGATCCGAATGCTCGCTGACATGGACGACCGGCGGCAATATGCCGACGAGCAGATTTGCGCCTGCGCCGGAAAAGCCGAAGCGGCTGCCGACAAGGAAGAAGGCGCCGCCGCCATTGCAGGTCGCGACACCATCCGCCGCATGCGCATAGATGTCATCGGCCGGGATTGTCGGCAGGCTGCGGTCGCTCATCATTCGAAAAGGCCGACTCTGCGTCAGCAGGAAACAATCGCCCTCTTCGAGCAGGAACGGCTCGACACCCTCTACCTCCAGCCAGCAGCCGCCCGAAAGAACGGCATTGAACTTGATGCCCTGCGGCGGCGGAAAATCGATCGCCCAGTCACGTCCGGCATCGAGCCCCAGCGAGACATAGCTGCGCGGCTTCAGCAGCGCCAGCACATCGGAAAGGGGATCCATGGAGAGAGAGGTCATGAGGAAATCCGGACGATCGCAAAGATATCGTGGATTTTAACGCATAGATCGTATGCGCGCCACCGCATTACTCTCCGACCGAAAGCAGAAGGAGATTTTCATGGAACACACTCAACATCCGATCGGCTCCGGTTTCGGCACTCGCTCGACGGCCGATGACGTACTCTCGGGCATTGATCTCTCCGGCAAACTGGCAATCGTCACCGGCGGCCATTCCGGCCTCGGGCTGGAGACGACGAAGGCGCTGTCGCGAGCAGGCGCGCATGTGCTGATCGGGGCGCGTCAGCCGGAAGCGGCGGCCAAGGCGCTCTCGGGTATCGCCAATGCCGAGGTCGACAGGCTCGATCTCTCCGACCTCGAAAGCGTACGCCACTTCGCCGAGCGCTTCGTCGCCTCCGGCCGCAAGGCCGATATCGTCATCAACAGCGCCGGCATCATGGCCTGCCCGGAAACGCTGATAGGGCCGGGCTGGGAGGCACAGTTCGCCACCAACCATCTCGGCCATTTCGCACTCGTCAACCGCCTTTGGCCGGCGATATCAAAGGGAGGCCGAGTGGTCTCTGTCTCTTCGGCCGCCCACGGCATCACGCCGATCCGCTGGGATGATATCCAGTTCACCAATGGTTATGACCGGTGGCAGGCCTATGGCCAGGCAAAGACCGCAAATGCACTTTTCGCTTTGCATCTCGACCTCTTAGGTCGCGAGACTGGCGTACGCGCCTTCTCGCTGCATCCCGGCAAGATCCTGACGCCGCTGCAGCGGCACCTGGAGAAGGAAGACATGGTCGCCGCCGGCTGGATCGATGCCGACGGCAATCCCGCCGACCCTACCTTTAAGACGCCCGAACAAGGTGCCGCGACGCAGGTCTGGGCCGCGAGCTCACCACAGCTTGCGGGTCTTGGCGGCCTCTATTGCGCCAATTGCGATATCGCATCCATCTCGGATGACGGAGCGGAAACCAGCGTGCGCGCCTATGCCGTCGATCCCGACGAGGCGGCCCGTCTCTGGGCGCTCTCGGCGGAACTGACCGGTGTAGACGCGTTCAGCCGTTAAGCGTGGATGCCGGGCGCCTCGTAGCCGGTGCGCTCGACATACTCCGTATAGCCACCGCCATACTGCTGGATGCCATCCGGCGTCAGCTCCAGCACGCGATTGGACAGCGCTGCAAGGAAATGGCGATCGTGCGAGACGAAGAGCATCGTGCCCTCGAAATCGGCGAGCGCCTTGATGAGCATTTCCTTTGTGTCGAGGTCGAGGTGGTTGGTCGGCTCGTCGAGCACGAGGAAGTTCGGCGGGTCGAACAGCATGTGGGCCATGACGAGGCGGGCCTTCTCGCCGCCCGAAAGCACGCGGCAGCGCTTGTCCACGTCATCGCCTGAAAAGCCGAAGCAGCCCGCCAGTGCTCTAAGCGGCGCCTGGCCGGCAAGCGGGAAGGAATCCTCCAACCATTCGAGAACCGTGCGCTCGCCGTCGAGCAGGTCCATGGCATGCTGGGCGAAATAGCCGAGCTTGACGCTGGCCCCCAGTTTCACAATGCCGGCATCGGGATCGGCAGTGCCGGTTACCAGCTTCAGCAGCGTGGATTTGCCCGCACCGTTGATGCCCATGATGCACCAGCGCTCCTTGCGGCGGACCATGAAGTCGAGCCCTTCATAGATGGTGCGGCTGCCGTATTTCTTGTGCACGTTCTTGAGGTTGACCACGTCTTCGCCCGAACGCGGCGCTTGCTGGAACTCGAACGCCACCGTCTGGCGGCGCTTCGGCGGCTCGACACGATCGATCTTTTCCAGCTTCTTCACGCGGCTCTGGACCTGCGAGGCATGGCTCGCGCGCGCCTTGAAGCGCTCGATGAACTTGATTTCCTTGGCAAGCATCGCCTGCTGGCGCTCGAATTGCGCCTGCTGCTGTTTCTCGTTCTGCGCTCGCTGCTCCTCATAGAAGCCATAGTCGCCGGAATAGCTGGTGAGTGAGCCGGAATCGATTTCGATGATCTTGGTGACGATGCGGTTCATGAACTCGCGGTCATGCGAGGTCATCAGCAGCGCGCCTTCATAGGTCTTGAGGAATTCCTCGAGCCAGATCAGGCTTTCGAGATCCAGATGGTTGCTCGGTTCGTCGAGCAGCATCACGTCGGGGCGCATCAGTAGGATACGGCCGAGCGCCACGCGCATCTTCCAGCCGCCCGAGAGCGCGCCGACATCGCCGTCCATCATTTCCTGGCTGAAGCTGAGGCCGTCCAGAACCTCGCGGGCCCGGCCTTCCAGCGCATAGCCGTCCAGCTCTTCATAGCGAGCCTGCACTTCGCCATAGCGCTCGATGATCTCATCCATCTCATCCATGCGGTCAGGATCGGACATCGCCGCTTCCAGCTCGCGCAGTTCTGCGGCGACGACGCTGACGGGGCCGGCGCCCTCCATCACCTCGGCAACCGCGCTGCGGCCGGACATTTCGCCGACATCCTGGTTGAAATAGCCGATGGAGACGTGCTTCTCGACCGAGACCTGGCCTTCATCCGGCTGCTCTTCGCCGTTGATCATGCGGAAAAGCGTCGTCTTGCCGGCGCCGTTCGGGCCGACGAGGCCGATCTTCTCGCCCTTGTTGAGGGCTGCGGTGGCTTCGATGAAGAGGATGCGGTGGCTGTTCTGCTTGCTGATATTTTCGATACGGATCATGTCTTACGCGGTGCCTGGGGAGAATTTTGGCGCCCTTATGCCACGGGTTTTCGCCCGTGTCGCAGGTTTTTCGCGTCATGAAGCTGTGATCTTTGCAGCCTGTGTCCATTCCGCACGACTGGAAATCGAGGCGTCCTTCCTTATTATCCCCCAGGGGAGGAGCCATGACTAACAAAACATCCGGCAAACCGGCAAAGCCGACGGAACCGAAGCTGCTTTCCGGTGGCAATCCGCAGATCGCCAAAGGTGAGGGCGATGGCCCGGTGCAGGCCTATATCACCGCCATGCCCGGCTGGAAAAGCGATGTCGGCCGCCACCTCGACGCATTGATCATGCGCACTGTTGCCGATGCCCACAAGGCCGTCAAATGGAACTCGCCGCTCTATGGCATGAAGGGAGACGGTTGGTTCCTCGCCATCCACTGCTTCGACAAATACATCAAGCTGGCTTTCTTCCGCGGCGCTGCCTTGCAGCCCGTTCCGCCGGGAGAATCCAAGACAGCGCAAACGCGCTACTTCCACATCCATGAAAACGACCCGATCGATGACACGCAGCTCGCTGACTGGATCAGGCAGGCAAGCCTATTGCCGGGCGAGAAAATGTAAGGAGAGAGACCATGAAGAAAGCGGCGACGACGAAAAAGGAAACGGAACCGAAGGAAGCCTCTCCCTCCGAACGCATCGATGCCAAGATCAGGGAATTGGGCGACTGGCGCGGCGAAACACTTTCCCGCGTCCGAGCGATCATTCGTGAGGCCGACCCGCAAGTGGAGGAGACGTGGAAGTGGAGGGGCGTCCCGGTGTGGGAACACGCCGGCATCATCTGCACCGGCGAAACCTACAAGGCCGTCGTCAAGCTGACCTTTGCCAAGGGCGCTTCCGTGGAAGATCCCTCCAAGCTCTTCAACTCCAGCCTTGAGGGCAATACGCGCCGGGCGATCGATATTCACGAAGGAGAGAAAATCGACGAGGCAGCCCTGACGGCGCTGATACAGGCTGCGGTGGCGCTGAACACGGCGCGCAAACCGGCATCGAAGAAAGCGAGCGCCTAGAGCAATTCCAGCAAAAGTGCGCAGCGGTTTCGCGCCCGGATTTGCGTGAAAACAAAGAGATAGAGCATTTTCGTGACTCGAAGAAAAATGGAAATGCTCTAGTTCGGCGGGCGAAAGGCATCCCGGGGCAACAGCCGGTCATTGCCGATACCGCAGAGCGTCCTATGTGGAGCCTTGCGAATTCATTTCGATTGAAAACCGATAAGACGGAGGCTCTTTTGAAGGGTTACCTTCCCTATCTGGTCGGCGCGCTGGCAGGAATGCTCGGCGCCATTCTCCTGTCCAGCCTGTTGACGCTGACAGGAACGCCACAGCTCATCCTTTTCGCCCTGCTGCCCGTAGTCGGCGGTGCCGTCGTCGAACGTGTCGTCCAGAGCCGCTCCGGCAATTCGTGAGAGCCCATGGGACGGCTGAAGGAAATTGTCATCGATTGCGATGTGCCCTCCCGCGTCGCCCGCTTCTGGGCCGAAGCGCTCGATGGCTATGCGGTCTTGCCCTACGACGATGAGGAAATCGCCCGCCTTGCCGCGTCAGGCCTGACGCCCGAGACCGACCCGGTGGTGATGGTCGAAGGGCCGGGAACGCGGCTCTGCTTCCATCTTCGCCAGGGAGAGCGTCCGCTCCGTAATCGCGTCCATCTCGATATCGCCAGCCCTGACCGCGAAAAGGAGGTCGCGCGCCTGATATCTCTGGGCGCGACCTTCGTGCGTGAAACGGCCGATTACACCGTGCTGAACGATCCGGAGGGCAACAATTTCTGCGTGACCTCCTGATAGTCTGCGTCAGACAGACTTCATCTCGCCGCCATCCATTCCGGTCATCCAGTGCGCGGCCGGCGAGACAATGAAAGCCATCAGTTTTTCAGCGATCTCTTCCGGCTCGCCGAAACGGGCAATGCCGGCTTCCTTCGGAAATCTGGCCGTCGCCTCTTCCACCGTCATGTCGTGCAATGGCGCTCAATGATGGCTGCTTTGTCGGACATGGTGTTTCTCCTGTTCGCGGGTCAGCCGAGGAAATCGCGGATCGCGGCGGCAATCTCGTCCGCATGCGTTTCGAGCGCGAAGTGGCCGGTATCGAAGAATTTGATCACGGCATCAGGAATATCGCGGGCAAAGGCTTCGGCACCCGGCGGCAGGAAGAAGGGGTCGTTCTTGCCCCAGACGGCGAGGAAGCGCGGCTTGTGGGTCCGGAAGTAATTCTGGAAGGTCGGGTAGAGCGCCACATTGCTTTTGTAGTCGCCCATGAGATCGAGCTGCACAGTCTCGGCACCGGGACGCGCGAGGTAGAAATTGTCGAGCGAATAACCGTCAGGCGAAATCCTGGCCGTATCGGTAACGCCATGCGTATACTGCCAGATGGTCGTTTCCGGCCCGAGGAACGCCTTCAGTGCCGCGCGGTATTCTTGCGTTCCATCCTGCCAATAGGCCTGCACCGGGTTCCATGCATCGCTGAGGCCATCGACGTATGCATTGCCATTCTGCGAGATGATGCCCGTGATCCGCTCGGGATGTTTGACCGCCAGGCGGAAGCCCGTCGGCGCGCCATAATCGAAGACATAGACGGCATAGCGATCGAAGCCGACGATCTCGGTAAAGCGGTCGATCGTGTCTGCAATGCTGTCGAAGCTGTTGACGGCGGGATCGTCTGACTGGCCGAAGCCCGGAAGGTCAGGGGCGATGATGTGATAGCGATCGGCTAGCAGCGGGATCAGATCGCGGAACATGTGGCCGGAGGTCGGGAAGCCATGCAGCAGCAGGAGCTTCGGAGCGCCCTGGGTACCGGCCTCGCGATAGGCGATCTTGATGCCGTCGACGGTGGTGTTGCGGTAGCTGATCTTGGTCATGGTCATGTTTCCTTCAGTTGAGGTGAATGTCGATACAGTGGGAGATATGTCGGTCATTCAGGCTGCGGCCACCGTTGTCACCGCTTCATGGATGACCTGCAGTGCGGTTACCGAAAAGCCCTCGGCGGCAAGCGGTTCGATGACCTTGGCCCAGCCGGAGCCGTCAGCCCAGGCGCCATGGACGAGCACCGTATGCATGGTCTGCTGATCAACCGACTGCGACGACATCTGCTTCCCCCTTCTTCGTTCGTAACCTTTTAAGATGGCATAGAATGGTTACTTCCCACGAAGGTAACTTGTCAATCGCCTTTTGACAGGTTACATATGAATCACGTTTTCAAGCGGGCTGCCATGCAGCTCTGGTCCGCAGCGGAATAGGACTTGCAATGGATAACCACTCTCCCGCCCTGTTCCTGGGTGACGCGTTGGCGCTGGATTTCCTGAATTCGGTGGCAACGCCCGTCGATATGCCTGTCGAATGGATCGATGACGGGGAAGGGCTGTTGCGCTGGCTCGATCAGGCAAAGCTGGTTCCGAGGGAAGCGCTTGAAAGCATGCGCATCCAGGCACTTCCGGGCGAACTGGACAAGGTCGCCGATCAGGCGAGGAACCTGCGCGAGTGGTTCCGCGCTTTTGTCCGCGAGCATAAGGGAAAGCAGTTGAAGCCCGATACCCTGGCGGAGCTGGAACCGCTGAACCGCCTGCTTGAACGCGACGAAGGTTTCAGCCGCGTCGTGGCGCGTCAGGCCGACGAAGGCGCGGTTTTCGAATTCCAGCCTATGCGCAAGTGGCGCTCGCCGGAGGCATTGCTGCTACCGGTCGGCGAGGCGCTCGGCCGCTTTGTCTGCAGCGAAGATTTTTCGAATGTGAAGGCCTGCGAAGGCCCATCCTGCACCCTGCTGTTTGCCGACCATACCCGTGGTCACCGCAGGCGCTGGTGCAGCATGGCGCTCTGCGGCAACCGCGCCAAGCAGGCCGCGCATCGCCATCGGGTCAGGCAGGCGTAGCCGCCATCTCTTCGATGAGCCGGTCGAAGCCGATGCCGGTGCCACTCTCTCTGATATCGCCATCTTCGACATCGCCGAAAACGGCCTGCTCGGTGAAGGTCATCAGCGTCGTGCCGCCGCGCCCGGTAAACTCGACGGTCACCAACGAGGAGGAGATGCTCCTGCCCGCCGCCAGCATCGTATAGGCATAGATGATGCGCTCGCGGGGGTGGATTTCGAGATAGTAGGCGTGCATTGCCTGCTCCGTTCCGTCGGGCATGCGCCATGTCATGCGCTCGCTCCCGCCGATCTCGAAGGCGAAATGATCCTCCATCACCTGCCAGTCGGGATGACAGGCCGTCCAGCGCCGCTTCAGCTGATGATCCGACCAGAAGCGGAAGGCATGCGCCACGCTGCCGGGCAGGTCGCGCTCGATGACGAAGGTGCGGTGATTGACGCTGACACCCATCAGTGATCCTTTTCCTCAGGAGTTTCCGCCATCAGGAGGGCGAGGCAATCGAAGGCTGCATGCATTTCCGCCTGACGTTGCTCAATCCACTGGTTGATGGCGCCGAATGCCTGCTGCTGCATGCGATAGGTGCGCACGCGCCCCACTTTTTCCGAAATGACGATGCCGCTTTCTTCCAGAATCCGCAAATGCTTCAGCACGGCCGGCAGGCCGACATCGGCAGGCTCCGCCAGTTCCGTGACGGAGGCCGGCCCCTTCGAAAGCTGCTCCACGAAGCCGCGGCGATAGGGATCGGCGAGAGCCTGAAACATCCGGTCGAATTCGGCTGGCGCCAGTTCTGCCATCACATGCCTCAAGATGTCGCGGCCTCAAGATAACGCGCCGGCATCGCCTCCCGATACGGAAACATCGAGAAGTAGGGCTGCGCTTCGGCCAACACGCGTTTGACGGAAGCACGTTGTAACAGACGCTCCAGATAAGTGGAAAGCGCCTGCTGCTCAGCCGTGAACGGATGCACGATGGAGGCAAAGAACAGCCCCGGCAGAGCCGCGCAATCGGCCATGGTGAAATCATCACCCGTTGCCCAGAGCCTCCCCTGCATATGCGCCTCGATCATCTTATAGGCCTGATCGAGCATTGCCCGTGCTTCGGTAACGCCGTGCGGATCATGGGCGCCTGCAGGCCGGATTCTGTCGATGACGATCTTCTGCATCGGCACGCTGACATAGAGATCGTAGAACCGGTCCCAGAGCCGCACCTGCAGCAGTTCTTCCGGGTCATCGGGCAGCATCCGCATCGGCCCCGGATAATGGGCCTGCAGGTATTCGATGATGATGCTCGTCTCCGGTATCGTACGCCCGGTCGCCTCATCATGCAGGATCGGGATCTTGCCGATCGGCCATTTGTCGAGCAGGGCCGCAGCCGAGTCCGCATCGGCAAAATTGACGATCCGGCTGTCGAACGCGGTCTCGTTTTCATAAAGCGCGATCAGCACCTTGTGGCAGAAGGAGGCAAGCGGATGCAGGTAAAGGGTCAGCGTCATATGGCACCTATAGTTTCCAATTTTGGAAACTATATCTCGGCCGCAATCGTCACGCAAGATGCTTTCCAAAATTGGAAAGTTTTCGATGAGCCTATGCGTATGCCACCCATCCCCTGAAGCTGAAAGCAGCGTAGAACAGACTGACATCTGAAAAGCCTGCCGCGCGCAGCATGGCCTCCTCATCCCCAGGGGCAAGGATATGCAGTCTCTCGCGCATGGCCTTGCGTGCATTGTTCAGCCGGGCAGGGTCCGTTCCATCGGGTGCCCCATAGGCGATATGCCGATCGATCCACATCGATCGCTCCGGCTCCGTTTGCGGGAAGCTCACATGCGCGAGAACAAAGGGCGCGTCCGCTCTCAGGCGAAGGCGAATTTGTCGAAGTATCTCAAGTCGTTGTTCGACGGGAATATGATGGAAGGTCAGCAGGCACGCGGCAGCGTCGAACGGACCCTCGGGCGCGATGTCGATGCTGCCTTCGTGAAAACCTATCCGCCCGCCGTGCTGTCCGGCGACCTGCCTTGCCAGTTGCAGCATGTCGGCGGAGGGATCGACACCGTCAAAAGCCCAGCCCTCATGCGCCTCGGCAAATGCCTTGAGTTCCAGTCCGCCGCCCGCACCAAGCACGAGCACCCGGCCGTTCTCGGGCACACGCTCGGCCATCAGCATGGCCGCCATGCGATGCAGGCTGGAAAAGCCTGGAACCTGTCGTGGCGGGCCTTCAATATAGGATTTGACGGCATCTCCGGTGAAGGGCGATGCGGCCGTGCTGGCCACGGATATGTTCGGGATGCGGGGCAGGCGATCATCTTCTATCATGTAACTTTAATTATTTCATGATAGCCGCAGTGTCAATTTCCGCGCCTATTTCGCGAACTTGCGTGCCCCGGCCACGCAGAGAATGACGGCGACCGTCACCGCGAGCATGCTCCAGCTCACCGTCTCGCGCAGCAGCGTTGCGGCAAGCGCCAGCCCGAAGAAGGGTTGCAAGAGCTGCAACTGACCGACGGCGGCGATGCCGCCCTGTGCAAGGCCGCGATACCAGAAGATGAAACCGATCAGCATGCTGAAGAGCGAAACATAGGCGAGACCCAGCATGGCAGGCGTCTGGATATCCGCGAAGCTCGGTGGCCGATAGACGATGGCGGCGACGATCATGACAGGCAGCGACAGCACCAGCGCCCAGGAGATCACCTGCCAGCCGCCGAGCCGGCGCGAAAGCCTGGCGCCTTCGGCATAACCAAGCCCGCAGACGATGACGGCACCGAGCATCAATGCATCGCCGACGGGCGAGGCGGTCAGCCCCTGCGTCAGCGCAAAGCCCGCCACCAGCGCGCTGCCGAGCAGCGAGAAGATCCAGAAAGCCGGCTTCGGCCGCTCGCCACCCCTGATGACGCCGAAGATCGCCGTCGCCAATGGCAGAAGACCGATGAAGACGATGGAATGCGCCGAGGTCACGTGCTGCAACGCCAGCGCCGTCAGCAGCGGAAAGCCGACGACGACACCGAGCGCGATGACAACAAGTGAGATGAGGTCCTGCCGCGAAGGCCGCTTCTCCCGGAAGATGATCAGCAGGCAGAGCGCCAGGATACCGGCAATCGCCGCTCGCGCGACCGTGAGGAAAACCGGATCAAGCTGCATGACGGCCACACGCGTCGCCGGCAGCGATCCGCTGAAGATCAGCACGCCAATGAAACCATTGATCCATCCGGTCGCTGTGCGATCCATGCGGCACTCCTCTTGTTCGTCCGCTCTTATCGATCTTCCTCACTGGCGCTGCCAGTCACAGTTCGGTACAGTTTGCCGAAACTGTAATGGTAGAAGGACCAGTACGGATGGACGAGCAGAGGCAGGCAAACACACGGGTCGGCATGGTCATGGCGACGATCCGGCAAAGGATTGCCGGGCGCAGCCTGACACCCGGCGCAAAGCTACCCTCGATCCGCGGCCTCTCGGAAACCTTGAAAGTCTCGGCCTCGACGGTCGTCGATGCCTATGAGCGTCTGGTGGCCGAGGGCACGATCCTCTCTCGTCCCGGTTCCGGCTTCTATGTCGCCAGCCAGACGGCGCCCTTGTCGCTTTCTGATATCGGCCCGAAGCTTGACCGCGCCATTGATCCCTTTTGGATATCGCGGCAATCGCTGGAGGCGCGCGACAGCGACTTGAAGCCGGGCTGCGGCTGGCTGCCGCCCTCGTGGTTTCCCGAAGATGCCATCCGCCGGACGCTGCGATCGCTCTCCCGCACCGAGGCCGCAAGTCTTTTCGACTACGGCTCGCCGCTCGGCCTCAAGCCGCTGCGCCAGCTCATTATCAGGCGCATGGCAGAGCGCGGCATCGAGGCGGCGCCGGATCAGATCATGCTCACCGAATCCGGAACCCAGGCGATCGATTTCCTCTGCCGCTTCCTGATCGAACCCGGCGATACCGTGCTGGTCGATGATCCCTGTTATTTCAATTTCCATGCGCTGCTCAGAGCCCACCGCGCCAAGGTGGTGAGCGTTCCCTACACGCCCTCGGGCCCAGATATCGAACTCTTCGCCAAGGTGCTCGCCGAGGACAAGCCGCGGCTCTACATCACCAATTCAGCTATCCACAACCCGACCGGCGCAATGCTGTCGCCCGTTACGGCTCATCGGCTGCTGAAGCTCGCAGAACAACACGGCCTTACCATCATCGAGGACGATATCTTCGCCGATTTCGAACAGACGCCGGCACCGCGCCTTGCTGCCTTCGACGGCCTCGATCGCGTCATCCATATCGGCAGTTTCTCCAAGACGCTCTCGGCCTCGGCGCGCTGCGGCTTCATCGCCGCGAGGCCGGAATGGATCGAAGGCCTGACCGATCTCAAGATTGCAACCTCCTTCGGCGGTGCCCGGCTGAATGCCGAACTGGTGCTGAGCGTGCTGAGCGACGGTGGCTATCGCAAACATACGGAGGGCCTGCGCAGCCGCCTGTCGAAGGCGATGTTCGATGTTACGACCCGGCTGAAAGCCCTTGATATCCGCCCCTGGCTGGAGCCGCAGGCCGGTATGTTCCTCTGGTGCCGCCTGCCTGATGGTCTGGATGCGGCTGTCGTGGCGCGCGCGGCGCTCGCCAAGAACGTTGTCCTTGCCCCTGGCAATGCCTTCAGCCTGACGCAATCGGCAACCGGCTTCATGCGATTCAATGTGTCTCAGACGCTTGATCACCGGGTTTTCGAAGTGCTGCGTGACGCGCTCAAACGGGCGGAACGGTCCGCTGGGTAACACGCTGCCGCATGCTCATGTTTTAGGATGACAGGATCGCTGCGCAACAATATACAGTCAATCTAGACCGGATCCCGCCGGCCTTGATCATGGATTCTTGGATCACGCATGAAAGACTGGCATCCCGATCTCCGCCGCTCCTCGAGCCCCCGTTATATGGCGATTGCCGATCTGATCGAAATGGATCTAAAAGGCGGGGTACTGGCAGTAGGAGACCGGCTGCCGCCGCAGCGGGAGCTCGCAAAACGCCTCAATATCGATTTCACGACAGTGGCGCGCGGTTATGTGGAAGCGCAGAAGCGCGGGCTGGTGGATTCGCATGTCGGCCGCGGCACCTTCGTGACCGGCGGGCAGGGCAGGGAACGGTACGACGTTTTCGCCGATGCCGCGCCGGATCCGCGCCGGACATCCGTGGTCGATTATTCGATGAACTTGCCGCCGGAGCCCGACGATCCGAAGTTGGTGAGCCAGATGCGTGAAGGCATGGCTGCGGTGGCATCCAATCTCATTCCGCTGCTGCGCTATCAGGGATTTGGTGGTTCCGGCATGGACAAGGAGGCGGCTGCCATCTGGCTTGGCCGCCGTGGGCTGGTGCCCTCGCAGGAGCGCATTTTCGTGACGCCCGGCGCCCATCCGGCGCTGCTCGCGATCTTCGGCCTGCTGGCAAAGCCTGGAGAGACGGTGCTGTCGGAAAACATCACCTATCCCGGCATGCGCTCGATTGCCGCCCAGTTGCGGCTCAATCTCTCCGGCCTGCCGATGGATGACGAGGGCATCCTGCCGGATGCCTTCGCGGAGGCCTGCGAGCGGCTGGCCCCAAGAGCACTCTATCTTAATCCGACGCTGCAGAACCCGCTGACGCTGACCATTCCGGAAAAGCGCCGCGAGGAGATCGCCGCCGTCGCCCGCAAATATCATGTGCCAATCGTCGAGGACGATGCCTATGGCTTCATCCCGCTGCATGGACCACCGCCGCTGGCGGCAATCGCGCCTGAGCTGACCTGGCATATCGGCGGCCTTGCCAAATGCATCGGCGCCGGCCTGCGGCTTGCCTATGTGGTGGCGCCGGACACCAAGGCGATCTGGCCCTTCGTCAGTGCCATGCGCACCAATAATGTCATGGCCTCGCCGATAACAGTGGCGCTCGCGACCCGTTGGATCGAGGATGGCACGGCAGACACGATCCTGCGTTTCATCCGCTCGGAGGCAGGCGCGCGCCAGCAGATGGTGGCGAATATCCTGCCAGAGGGTAGCTACAAGGCCGATCCGATCAGCTTCAATATCTGGCTGCCGCTCACCAATGGCTGGACCCGCTCGACCTTCGGCAGCCACATGCGCTCCTCCGGCATCGGCGTGGTGGCAAGCGATGCGTTTACGGTGGAGGGGCCCGCGCCCGAAGCCGTGCGCGTCTGTCTCGGTGGACCGATCAGCCGCGAAAGACTGAAAGGCGCACTCGACTTCATGGCCCACGCGCTGGAAGGTCCACCGGAGATGTCGGCTTCGTTCTTCTAGGGTGGAGCTTCGGGCTCGTAACGCCGGTCCGTCCAACGTCATCAAAGTCAGTAATGAAGACCCCGCCCCAACCCATCCCCACAAGGGGGAGGGGCTTAAGCTGCTGCGCCCGCCTGCCACTTCTTCTTCGAGGTTTCAGGACGGATGGGGCGGTGCGACAGATCAGTCGCTCCCCCTTGTGGGGAGGGGTTTTCGAACGCGCAACCTCGTCCGGTTAATGATTGGACCTCCCGCCATCCCGCTCCTCTCGCACCCCGCAAACCCCATCCCCAAAATCTCTGCGTCATTCTGACGAATAGACTGGCAATCCGCTTCAATGTAATTATATTGTATGCATACATTATGAGGCATTGAATGGATTTCATCAGTGCCTCGCAACGTCGAAAAGCGAGATCGCCATGGACACCGAATATCCTCCTCTCCCTCCGATGCAGACCGGCATCCGGGGCCGCTGCCCGCGCTGCGGACAGGGGCATATGTTCAAGGGTTTCCTCACGCTGAAGAAGGAATGCGAAGTCTGCGGGCTCGATTATTCCTTCGCCGACCCGGCCGACGGCCCGGCCTTCTTCGTCATCTGCTTCGCCTGTGTGCCGAGCGTGCTGCTCGGTGTGTGGCTGGAAGTTGCCTTCTCCGCGCCGCTCTGGGTTCAGTTTCTGGTGACCGGCCCCTTCATGTTCGCCACCTGTATCCCGCCGCTGAGGCCGCTGAAGGGATGGCTGGTCGCAAGCCAATATTTCTACAAGGCCGAAGAGGGCAAGCTCGCCTGATGTCCGTTCAACCTATTTGATGGGGCGGGAATGAGCGGCTTGCTAGGTCGTACCGGGGCATTGCAGGCTGCCCTGAACCTCAGATCTTGAAGACCTTATCTATCCCACGACGCGGAATGATGATTTCGACAAAGTGGGTGGTGTTGCGTATGAGGCAATGCGCCCCAAGGACCTCCTGGCGATCGTCTGAAGCGCGATGTACGGTGAGATGGCCGGCGGCTCCGACCTTCTGGTTATCGAAATAACGGATATTTTCGCCGGGATCGCTGGCCGAAAGACTGATGGAAACGACCTTGTTGTCCTCCTTGGTTATTGCCTCATAGTACTTGAACATCAAATCGGTCCGGTCGATGAAGAAGCAGCGGCGCGACGGTGACAGGCCGTTGACATGGACGTGATCCAGCACGTCTCGATGGAAGATGATAGATTCCTTGCTGCCGCGCTGGTTAGGCGAAAAATATTCAACGAAATAGTCATTGATCGCCTGTCCTTGATCGTCTCGGACGTAAATGACGATCTGAAGATACTGATGGAGGGCATTGGTATCGTCAGGCATTGTCTTTCCAAGCTGCTCAGGCGTGCTTGCCGCAGTCGCCTCGCTAATCTTTCGCCAGTCCTCGGCGATCGCAGCATATTCGGCTTTGCCATTGCATTTCAGCGCCTGCAAAATGAGCTTGCCGAGACGGTCCGAAATGTCTTCGTTGGCCCCGCTTTGTTCGTCCGGCTTTATGATGGAGCTGTGGTCCCTGTCCGGAAGAATTGCAAAAGGGAAGAGCACGTCGCCAGCGCGGACATGCCATGGCACGGGTACAACCTCTGTATCCTTCTCGCTGTGTGAGAAATCCACCGTGAAACCGCGAACGTTGAGGTTGGCGGCTGCGCAGCGGATGGTTCCGTCACTGCCGTTCTCGTTGACGATTTCTCTCAAGACGTCTTCATAACCCTTGGTTCCGATGACGACGAACGGCACGATTTTATCCGGCCCATAGGGGCCGGCAGACTCTCCTGACGGTCGAGCAGGTCGCGCAGTGCGAGATCCCATTGATATTCGGAGGCGAGTTCCAATCCATTCAGCGTCTGCGTGCCCGTCTGAAACCAGTTGTTCCATCCTTTGATGACGCGGCCGAGCATGCTCTTGCCGGTGGAGGCGAGCCGCGAGCCGAAATTGGCCGGCGCCAGCATTACCAGCCTCTTGACCGGGCACTTCGCGGCATCGGGGTAGAAGCGGGAAATCCATTCGCGCGCAACAAGCCCGCCTGTGCTGTGCACGATCATGTCGAAGGGCGGCGTGAGCCGGCGGTTTCTGATCGCCTCGTTGACCGCAATATCCATCCGCGCCGCGACATCTTCGATGCGGACATCGTCATCAAGGGAAATGTAGTCGGCAAGCAGAATCCGTTGCGCATTGAATTTATTTCGAGCAAGAAAATCGCGAAGTGAAGTGAAGGACTGGGCTGTGTCACTCCAGCCATGCAGAATTGCAACATCAGCAGGCATTATTTTCCTCCCATGTTCCGAAATACGAAAATCGGCTCAAAATTATATTTCTTTCAGGTGAGCTAAGATCCCAGCGGCGGATCATATACTTATTGTGTGCAATTGGAAGTTTTATTTATTGTTATATGCACGGGATTCTGCGCTCGCGAATGCATCGCGGCGTTCTCGAGGTCAGCCAAAATGCCGCAGTCATCGGGCGGCAAGACCTCTTGCAATTAGTGTACCGATAAGTACAATGCATAACGAAAGGTACAACCCAACCACGGAGACCAGATATGCCCGCACCGCTTCCCCCCTTCACTCATGAAACCGCAACCCAGAAGGTCCGTCTTGCCGAAGACGGCTGGAACAGCCGCGATCCGCAGCGCGTCTCGCTCGTCTATACGCCCGAGAGCCAGTGGCGGAACCGCGCCGAATTCGTCACCGGTCGCGCTGAGATCGTCGCTTTTCTTACGCGCAAATGGGCGAAGGAACTGGATTACCGGCTGATCAAGGAACTCTGGGCTTTCACCGACAATCGTATCGCCGTGCGCTTTGCCTATGAGTGGCATGACGACAGCAACAACTGGTTCCGTTCTTACGGTAACGAGAATTGGGAATTCGATGCCGAGGGCTTGATGCAGCGCCGTTTCGCCTGCATCAACGATCTGCCGATCAAGGAATCGGATCGCAAGTTCCACTGGCCGCTCGGCCGGCGGCCCGACGACCATCCGGGCCTTTCCGACCTCGGCCTTTGAGGCTGAAGGTGACCAAAGGTGAGTTGTGAAGACCGTTTATGAACGTGCCGATGTCGTGCCGCTGCTTGCGGAAATCTTCCGCGAGCTCGGCTACGAGGGCACGACATTGAGCCGCATCACCGAGCGTACCGGCATCGGCAAGGGTAGCCTCTATCACTTCTTTCCCGGTGGGAAGGAGGAGATGGCGGCCTCCGTCCTCGCCGATGTCGACGGCTGGTTCGAACGCGCCATCTACGAGCCGTTGCGCCATGACGATGCCAGGGCGGCAATCGATGCGATGTGGGCGAATGTCATGGACTATTTCCGCTCCGGCAGCCGCATCTGCCTCGTCGGCGCCTTTGCGCTGGACGACACGCGCGAGCGCTTCTCGCCGGTCATCCGGGATTATTTCGTCCGCTGGATCGAGGCACTGCGCCAGGCGTTGGTCCGCGCCGGTTACTCCGGGGAGGCTGCTCTTGCGGCAGCCGAAGAGGCGGTATCAGGTATTCAGGGCGCGCTGGTGCTCGCGCGGGCGCTGGATGACAAGGATATGTTTCGCAGGACCCTGGACCGGCTGGCCGGCAGGCTGACTGCGACGAAACGTGAGGGATAGGCGGTGACCGCTGCGTCGGCAGGAGCACGAATGCTGGCAACGCGGGGAAAGCGGGTGAGGGGTCCAGGACGTCCTCACCCGGCAGGATTGTATCTAGGAGTCGTTCTGCGAGGGCAGGCGGACGGGGCGCGGATTCTCGCGCTGCGTGCGTACCTGGCGCCACTCGTTTTCCATCTGGTCGACGACGTGCTGGGGGATCTTGGTCGGAGTTTCTGCGGTGGTCTGCATCGTATACCTCTCTTCCTCAGCAAGGATGTGCTTACGAATTGATGCATCGCACAATAAAAACTGCGTGTAAATAAACCAGCGTCACACTTGAAACGATTTAGTTAATTTCAATCGATTAAGCGAACGTTAACCACAAAAGACCTCCGAGAGCCGTATCATGACTGTCTCGCTCGACCGGCAATTCTTCTTCGACACTGTGCAGCACTCGCTGTTCAAGGGCAGCCTCGCGCCGGCCCAAATCGAGGGCATGAACGCCATCTTTGACTACTGGGACGCGAATTTGGCTACCGCAGATCGGCGCTGGCTGGCCTATATATTAGCCACCGCGTTTCATGAGACGGCTTACACGATGCAGCCTGTGCGCGAGACGCTGGCAACAAGTGATTCGCGCGCCGTCGAGATTCTCGAGGCCGCCTTTGCGGGCGGCCGGCTCTCCTGGGTGAAGACGCCCTATTGGCGGCCGGACGAGGATGGCAACAGCTGGCTCGGCCGCGGGCTGGTTCAGCTGACCCACAGGCGCAATTACGAAGCGATGAGTGAAGTGACCGGCATCGATCTCGTCGCTCGTCCCGACCGGGCGATGGAAATGGCGCCGGCCGTGACGATCCTGATCGAGGGCATGCTGCGCGGCAGCTTCACCAGCCACCGGCTTTGCGACCACCTCAATGAGGAGAGGGAAGACTGGGTCAATGCGCGCCGCATCGTCAACGGCACCGACAGGGCGGAAAAGCTCGCCGGATACGGACAGGCCTTCCTCGCTGCGATCCGCACGGAGCAATGCGGTTCGTGGACTTGATCTAACGCCTTGGCCGGCGAGCTTCCGCGATGTCGAAACCGCTGGAGGCTGATGACTTCCGCCTGCCAGCCGACACGCTATCGCGACGATGCAGCTGACATTGCCCTGCCGCCGGTTTTCAGCGATAAAATGCATGCCGAGGTGTTGTCGTGAAAGCTCCAAAGCAAAGTCGTGGACCGCTGTTTGAACCGCTTCAGCTGCCTTGCGGTTTGACCCTTGATAATCGAATTGCGAAATCGGCGATGTCGGATTCGCTAGGCGACGGAACCGGGCATCCGACCGCTGCGCAGATGAGGCTCTATCAACGCTGGGCCGAAGGTGGATTGGCCGTATCCATAATCGGAGAGGTCCAGCTTACCTCCGGCTACGCCGAGAACCCCGGTAACCTGGTGCTCAACGAAGCATCGGACCTCGAACAATTCAGAAAACTTGCTCTGCACGGCAGCCAAAACGGCACCAGGCTCTGGCTGCAACTCGGTCACGCTGGAGCTCTTGCCTATGCACCGACAAGCAACCCGAAGGGTCCGAGTGCTTTCGACGTGCAAGGCCTGCGTTGCGCGGAAATCACATTGAAGGAACTAGGCCGATTGCCCTCGCAATATGCAACGACAGCCCGGCTTGCGCAGCAGGCGGGGTTTGGCGGTGTGCAAATTCACGCGGCACATGGATTTCTGCTGAGCCAGTTTCTTTCACCGTTGTTCAACAGGCGGCGCGATACATACGGAGGGGAGATCGCCCATCGTATGCGGATTCTGCTGGAAGTTATCGAAGCAACCCGGGTCGCTGTCGGACCGGCTTTCCCGATCGCCGTGAAACTGAATTCTTCGGACGAACTGGAAGGAGGGTTCGACGAGGATGACGCGCTGGAAGTGGTGACGGCGCTGGACCGATCTTCGATCGACCTGATCGATATCAGCGGCGGGACTTACTTTCCTGGTGCAAAATCAGCCTCCGACAGGGCGGGTCGGGGGCCTTACTTCTTCGAATTCGCGAAACGCGCACGCGCTGTCACAACCAAGCCCCTTATGCTGACGGGCGGTTTCAAGACTCGCGGGCAGGCTGAAGACGCCGTGGCATACGGTGCCGTCGACATTGTGGGTCTTGCGCGCGCACTCGCCCTTGAGCCTTCTCTTCCCAATCTTTGGAAAGAAAACCAGAGATCGGAGCCGTCCTTTCCCAGGTTCCCAAACGCTCCGGAGGGCGGGATCACCGCATGGTACACGATGCGGCTCGCCGAGATCGGTGTTGACAACGATCCACCCGATTCCAGCGACCTCGAACAGGCCGTCCGCGACTATGCGGAACGGAACAAGCATCGAACAAAAGTCTGGTTGGCTCACTTTGCCAAGGAGGCAGCCGGAAGCAACTGAAGCCGACGACGCCAGCCTTATCTGGCGGATGGAACGGTTATCGGTTTCTGACTAATCGCGTTCCATCGTCGCGAGGATAGCGGCCGCCATCCGTTTCGCCTGGCGGCCGGGCTCCGCTGAGCGAACCACTTGGGCTACGGCCGTTGCTCCCTCATGAAGAATATTGATTTCGTCCGCCACACGTCTTGGGTCGCGGAACCGTGCAGCATGAGCAAGTTCTTCGAAATAGGCGAGCGTCAGGCGCTTGTGCATGCTGGCGGCACGAAACACGGGATCGACAATGTCCTTGTGTTCTCCTGTGGCGGCCATAAAGCTGCAGCCCCTGAAGTCCTTGTCTTTGAACCAGAGCTGCAGAAAGTCGAACGTCAACAAAATCCGCTCTGCCGGATCACTTGCTCGCTTTTCCACAAACTCGCGCATCTCACGGCGATCCTCTTCGTCGCGCCGCTCGAGCGCGGCAACGATCAGATCCTCCTTGGTCTGGAAGTGCCGATACAACGTCGTTTTGGCGACGCCGCTTTCCGCGATAATCAAATCGACCCCCGTTGCCTGATACCCATTCTCGTTGAACAGACGGAGGGCCGTTTCAAGAAGATGGTCCCTGATCTCTGATCGCCGCATTGTCACACCTCAAACAAAACTGATCTGTAGCGATAGTTAGGTGTTTCAGTAACCAATGGCAATGCACAAGCGCAGACAATTCCTTTGAACACCGCTTTCCGCCGATTGAGCTCGCGGGCTTTCTGCATCGGAGAGCGACGATGATCGCGCTTTCGTGATTTGGAAACGATACAGATCTGTAGTATTTCGTTGCTAACGATACAGGTTGGTATCGTTTCTCCATGGAGGCGAGAAGCCTCTGGAGATCAATTCAATGGGAGAAGGAAATGACCCAAGCTATCAATCATATCGGCAAGCAGCCGAAGTCCAGGAGCACCTTCGACATTTTGCATCTGGCGGACACCTATGGCCGCGCGGCGACAACCGCCGGCCTCTATGTTTCGATCGCCATGATTTATGCCTGGTTTGGCGGCATGAAATTTACGGCCTACGAAGCGCAGGGACTGGTCGATCTGGTCAGTAACAGCCCTCTTGTAAGCTGGATGTACGCGATCTTCAGTGTGCGAGGCTTTTCGAGCTTTCTTGGCGTCCTGGAACTGAGTATCGGCACACTCATCGCAGCAAGGTTCATTAGCCCGGTTTATTCGTTACTCGGAGGCGCCCTGTCGTCCGGACTGTTCGTCACCACCATCAGCTTCATGATTACGACCCCTGGCGTGGTTGTCCCCGAACTTGGGTTCCCGGCCATTTCGGTCGCCCCTGGTCAATTCTTGCTCAAGGACGTCGGGCTTCTGGCCCTATCGCTCTGGATTGCAATGGATTCCCTTCTCGCGATCCGGTCCGCCAGAGCCTAGATCCGAAAGCCCGGCAGTTAGCCTTTGTGTGAACGCCCTGATCCAGCTCGGATCGGGGCGTTCGCCATTCACTGAAAGCGAAACTCGTGCCATTCTGCGAAGCGCGATCTTCTTCTCTGAACGGAGGATTGGTGCCGTGGACGGGTTGCTCGGCGGTGCGGGGGCGAAAGCTTTCGAGACATGGGCGGGTTTCAGCGTTATCGGCACGCTGAGCTTCGTACTCGGCTTTGCTATGAACTACGGTTCGATCTGCACCTTCATCGCTACGACCGAGTTGGTTTCCGAGCGCCGACCTGCGCGGTTTCTCGCTTTAGCCGAATGCGCGGTGTGGGCTGCCGCCGGATATATCGTCCTCGATACGTTGCCGGCCATGCAGAGTGGATGGTCTCCCTTGCTTCACATGGTCGGGGCAGCCCTCCTCTTTGGCGTCGGCGTATACGTGAACGGTGCTTGCATCTTCGGATCGGTCGGGCATTTTGGCAACGGGGAACTGGAGTTCGGCTTCACGTTCCTCGGAATTCTGGTCATCCTCTCCCTCGATGCAGTGCTCGAACTCCGCCCGGATCCAATGCCAATCAGCGCCGCACCGCCGCTTGCGCTGGAAGCTTTGCTGGTGGTTCTGCCCGCATTTCTCTTTCTGAGACTGGCCGTCTCTTTCAAATCCGAGACGAACTTTCGGCGGCTAACGCTGGCAATGGGTACGATTGGCATGACTTCGGCCACCTTGTCAGCGTTCGCCCCTCGCTTCTCGATCACCACCTCGATTGGGTCGATGCTTTCGATCCCGGTGACGAGTTCGCTGATTTTTGTCTGCATGTTCGCAGGCAGTCTCGTTTCGGCGAGAATTCGTCGACATCTTTTTTCGCTAACCTGGCCGACATGGAAAAGTGTGTCGCGAAGGATAATGGGCGGCATTCTGATGGGCTTCGGGGCGCTCCTTATCCCTGGTGGAAACGACACACTCCTGCTCGTCGGCCTCCCGATGGGGGCGTGGCAGGCCTTCCTCGCTTATCTTCTTATGGTATTGGCGCTTGCCGCGCTGATCGCGAGATTTGGTTCAGCAGCGCAATCTTGGTCGTAACATCCGGCCGGGCCCCGAGGCTCAAGCTTTATCGGTCACTGCGCATACTTGATCTCCGACCTCCGACGCCTCCATCCGCTCGATGAACTTACAGCCTGACGCGGCATTGTGGCCCGGTTGAAGACCCGGTCGGCGCGTGTT
Organism: Hyphomicrobiales bacterium; assembly: GCA_900468805.1. GTDB lineage: Bacteria > Pseudomonadota > Alphaproteobacteria > Rhizobiales > Rhizobiaceae > Rhizobium. Next base: position 63,862 of record UEIF01000054.1, read on the forward strand.
ATCGCCCGGCTCAGGCCCAGAGAGTTCAAGCCCCGCGAACTGCCACAGGAGTGTCCCGCGTGATCCGCCATATCGTCTTCTTCACCGTGCCGGAGGAAAACCGCGAGGCGGTGCGCAAGGGGCTCTCCATACTGACGGGCATTCCGCATGCGCTGAAGCTGGAAATCGGCGAGAACGTCAAGACCGACCAGTGGGGCAATGCGATCGACTTCGTCGTCTACGGCGAATTCGAGAACGAGGAGGCGCTCGCCGCCTACAAGGCGCATCCCGATTATGACCTTTCGACCCGTACGGTAAAGCCGCTTAGGGATGCCAGGACCGCAGCCGATTTCGATAGCGACAACGCGGTCACCAGACCCCTGCAGGATTGACGATGGCAATTGGCGCCGCTTTCGGTGCCGACCTATCCAATTGAAAATGAATAGGAATTTGCGAAAATGTCCTATTGTGTAGCGGATTTTCAGCTAAGCCATTGATAATGAATAAGTGATCCATCGGGCGCCAAAAATATATATAAAAAAAATTTCAGCGGGCACTGTCTCTGGTACGAAATTCTTTACGCGTAATTTTGAGGTCAAGTGAATCACTTATTCATTATCAATGACTTAGCTCCCAAATCACTGCATTGGTGGCTCACTTTTAAAATTCTTATTCATTTTCAAAGAGATAGATAAGAAACTGGAATCGGCGGCGATGACAGATGCACCAATCTGTGAAGGACCGGAAACAACCCTTGAGAAAAAAGGCGCAAACGATTCAGAAGATTAGCGGATTGGCAGCGGCTGATGCTGCGGCAACGGAGCTCTCCGCGCCAGATGGCAGCGTGCCAGTTCTCAGTTCGATTCTGAGAACATCATAATCGAGAGAGATTAAAAGCCAGATCTCGAAAGCCAAGCCAGCCTCCGGCAGCCGTGGACGGCTGAACAGCTGAACCGCCTCCGGTCAGGCCGGCTGTATGCTCGGTGTTGCGCTGCGCACCAACGCCATCAGCATCAGCACGAAGACCATTGCGATGGCGGCAAGCACGGCGCAGGTGATGATCGTCGGACCGGCGCCGGCGCGGTCGAGGATGGCGGTGAATATGACGGGGGCAATAGCGTTGGCAAGGTTCTGCGGCATCGACAGGCGGGCCGCCTGCAATCCGTATTCCCTGGGCGAGAAGAGGGCGAGCGGCAGCAGCGCGCGGGCAACAGCAAGCACGCCGGAGCCGAAGCCGTAAAGCAGCACGAAGGTGACGAGCAGCGGCGTCGATGGCGGCACGATGAAGAGCATCAGGAAGCTGAACAGCATCAGGCTGACGCCCATCACCGATGTCAGGATCGGATTGCCGCGCTTGCCGAGCAGCATATCGAGCGCGCGCGCCGAAATACCGATGACGCCGCGGGCCGCACCGAGCTGCAGTGCAAGGGCGGTCGATGCGCCGGACTGGCGGAAGATTTCGAGCAATGACGGCGAGACGCCGAAGGTGATGAAGGTGCCGAGCGTGGTCGAAACCGCGATCAACAGGAAGGCCTTGCGTCGGTCGGCCGGCGTCAGCTCGATGGGCGGCGTTTCGGCGGCAGCCCCCTGCGTGTGGCTCGCGACCGGTTTCGGCAGGCCGAAGAGATGCAACGGCAGGCAGACGAAGAATTGCAGGCAGGCGCTGACGATGAAGGTGACGCGCCAGCCGAAGCTCTCGTTGAGAAGCGTCAGGATCGGCCAGAAGATGGTGGCCGACAAGCCCGTGAACAGCATCAGGATGGCAATGACGCGTTTGCTGTTCGCGCCCTCGCGCTCCACGACGGCCGTGTAGCAGGGTGCCGAAAGGCCGAGCGCCCCGCCGAGCCCGATGACGACCCAGGCGAGGCCATAGACGATGATATTGGTGGCGGCGGCAAGCAGCAGCAGGCCGATCGCGAAGGTGATCGACGAGGCGGCCAGCACCTTGGCCGCGCCATAGCGGCCGAGCCAGCGCCCGGTGGTGGGGCCGGCAAATGCGCTGATGACCATCATGACGGTCAGGCCGGCGAAGATCGCTTCATTCGGCAGCCCCAGCGAGGGCGCAATGACGCGGCCCATGACACCGAGCATATCGAAGGTGGTGCCCCAGCCGATAAGCTGGGTGACGGCGAGCACGCCAACCGTCTGCGCCGTACGAAGCGAAAATGATTTTTGCATGGATTCTGGAATGAAATGAATGAAGATGGACCAAGCGATAGCAGCTTCAACCTGATGGCGAAAGGCGTCGATCGAACAAATCCAGTACGGTTTTTGAAGGCGCCGAGATTTCCCTTGCGGCAGAGGAGGTTAACGGCACTTTCTGCCCATCATTCAGGAATCGCGTATATTTCGCGCAATAGTCGAGAATTGTTCTAAAAAGCCTGCAATGCCGTGCATTCATTTGCCATTCAGGTCGCTTGAGTACATATTCGGGACAAGTTGGCATTACATTGAAAGCACAGCACATGGCCTCTCCTCTGAGCGTCGCAGCATTGGCCGCCGGGCTGGCGGTTTCGGCGCCCTCACCGGACGATACCCACACGCTTGTCCTGCGTGTAGCGCGCGATTGCAGCGCCGCAGCCCAGCAGGTCGTGGACGAGACGGGTGGCCAGCTTCTTTCCGTGCAGCCGGTGGGCGACGCCTGCATCATCACCGTTCTCGTTCAGGGCAATGGCCAGCGTCCGCGCAAGGTGACGGTAAAGGTTCCGATGTAAACGGAATCGGCTTATTCATATCATCAGTGATTTGCAGCGGATGAAGGCGAAGCGATGCGCATTCTGGTAGTCGAAGACGACGTCAATTTGAACCGGCAGCTGAGCGACACACTGAAAGAAGCGGGATATGTCGTCGATCAGGCGTTCGATGGCGAGGAAGGCCATTTCCTCGGCGATACCGAGCCCTATGATGCCATCATTCTCGATATCGGCCTGCCCGAACTGGATGGCGTGACAGTGCTCGAAAAATGGCGCGGCGCCGGCCGCACCGTGCCTGTGCTGATCCTGACTGCCCGCGACCGCTGGAGCGACAAGGTGGCCGGGATCGATGCCGGCGCCGACGACTATGTGACGAAGCCCTTCCATGTCGAGGAAGTGCTGGCCCGAATCCGCGCGCTGATCCGCCGTGCGGCTGGCCATGCCTCCTCCGAAATCGTCTGCGGCCCGGTGCGGATCGATACCAAGTCCTCCAAGGCGATCGTCAATGGCGTGGCGCTGAAGCTCACCTCGCATGAATACAGACTGCTTGCCTATCTCATGCATCACATGGGTGAGGTGGTGTCGCGCACGGAGCTGGTCGAGCATATGTACGATCAGGATTTCGACCGCGATTCCAATACGATCGAGGTCTTCGTCGGGCGCCTGCGCAAGAAAATGGGCGTTGACCTGATCGAAACGGTGCGCGGTCTCGGTTACCGCATCCAAACGCCGACCAATGCGAATTAAGTCGCTCACCGCACGCGTGCTGCTCCTGACCACGGTCTGGTCGACGGTGGCACTGGTGGTGATCGGCCTGTTGATCTCGACACTCTACAGACGAAGCGCAGAGCGCGGCTTTCAGGACCTGCTGCGCGCCCAGCTCTATAATGTCATCAATTCCGTGACGATCGGCGATCAGGGCGCGCTCTCGGGCAGCCCACAGCTTGGCGACCTTCGTTTCGCCCAGCCGAAAACCGGCTGGTACTGGGTGGTCGAGCCGCTCGGCACCTATACGACGGCACCGCTCGTTTCACCGTCGCTCGGTTCGGCGACCATCCCCGTTCTGTCGGTCGTGGAAGCCCCTTTCGACAAGAATTACGAGCGCTACTACCAGGTGACGGACGCCTCCGGAAACCGGGTGCAGGTGGCCGAAACCGAAGTGGTGCTCGACACCGATGGCCGCGCCGCGCGCTTCCGTGTCACCGGCAATGTCGATGTCGTCGAGGACGATGTCCGCAACTTCTCCCACCGGCTCTATCTGGCGCTTGCCGGCTTCGGCGTCGGCAGTCTCATCGTCAATGCGCTCGCCATTCTCTATGGCCTGAAGCCGCTCGACAAGGCGCGCGCAGCCCTTGAACGCGTTCGCGCCGGCGAAAGCGAGCAGCTGAAGGGCGATTTCCCGCGCGAGATCCTGCCGCTTGCCAATGAGGTCAACGCCTTGATCGACAGCAACCGCCGCATCGTCGAGCGGGCCCGCATGCAGGTCGGCAATCTCGCCCACTCGCTGAAGACGCCGATCGCCGTGCTGCTGAACGAGGCGCGCGTGCTTGAAAAGTCGCATGGCGAACTGGTGCGCAACCAGGCCGAGGCCATGCAGGGGCAGGTGCAGTCCTATCTCAACCGGGCGCGCATTGCCGCCCAGCGCGAAACCGTGCTGGCCCGAACCGAGGCCGAGCCGGCGCTGGAGCGGCTGGTGCGCGTCATGCGCCGCCTGAACGTCGAGACCGAATTCGAACTGGTCGTCCAGCCGCCACACCTGGCTGTTGCCATGGAGCAGCAGGATCTCGAGGAGACGGTCGGCAACCTCCTGGAAAACGCCGCGCGCTTTGCCAGGAGCAAGGTGCGTCTCTCGGCGGTCGAAGCCGGCGAGGATGTGAAGGGAATAGAAGCAAGCGGCCGCAAGCATTGGGTCGAGCTTGCCGTCGAGGATGACGGCCCGGGGCTGGAGCCCGACCAGATCCGCGAAGCGCTGAAGCGCGGCCGGCGGCTGGACGAAAGCAAGCCCGGAACCGGCCTTGGCCTCTCCATCGTCACGGAGATTTCCAATGAGTATCAGGGCCGCCTGGAACTCACGCGCGGGGAATGGGGCGGGCTGAAAGCCAAGCTTATCCTGCCGGGTGTGACAAAGGATGTTGCATGAGCAACTGCTTGATGTCACAAAGATAGTGGCAAATGTATAGCATGCTTTGCCTTAATGCTGACACGGGGACGCTGCACTTCGATCGGCTTATGTTGACACCCCTGATCGTGGTTCGATTGCAATGACTCTACGTTGGCAAGGCATGATCGTTTCTTCCCTTATCGTCGCCGTTGCGCTCTCTGGCTGCACGACGACGAAAGGCTCTACGCGCGGTCTTTTCGGCGGCGGCAAGCCTCCGGCTTCGGCCGCTTTCATCGCGGCTTTGCAGGGCGGTATCGTCGGCCACACCGGCGTAGAGCTTGGTGACAGCGACAAGCAGCGGGCGCTGGAAGCTGAATACCGTGCTCTGGAAGGCGCCGGCGTCGGGCAACCGGTCACCTGGACCGGTCGCGATGCCAAGGGCAGCGTCGTGGTCGCAGCGCCTTATCAGGTCGGCTCGCAGAACTGCCGCCAGTACACTCACACCGTCACTGTCGATGGCAAGGATACGCTGGCACGCGGTGTTGCCTGTCGCAACGAAGACGGCACCTGGTCGCCGCTCGGCTGATCTCTCTTCCCGTTATCTTGCGGCCAATAGCCTCAAATCTTCGTCATTCAGGCATTGGCAGTTGGAAAGGGCGCACGCTTCAAGTATTTGAGCCGATATGCTGTTCTGGATTCTCGTGGCCATCCTGACGGCGGCCGTTGCCGCCATTCTGCTTTACCCTCTTTTGCGTGGAGCGAAGGCGGCCGAAAATACGCGTGCCGGTGAGGCTGCCGTCTATCGCGACCAGTTGCGCGAACTCGACAGGGATCTCTCGGGCGACCTGATCAGTGCTGACGAGGCCGATTACGCCCGCGCGGAGATCGGCCGCCGGCTGATCGCCGTTTCCGGTGTTGCTCCGGCCGAAGAAGGCAAGCCTGCAAGGCATCACCGCCTGACCGAAGCCTTCATCGTGCTGCTCCTGCCGGTCATCGGGCTCTGTCTTTACATGAATACCGGCAGGCCCGACCTGCCGTCCCAGCCGCTGGAAGCCCGGCTTGCCAATCCCGGCAATGATATGGCCGTTCTCGTCGCCAAGGCGGAGCGGCATCTGGCGCAGAATCCTGACGACGGCAAAGGTTGGGATGTGCTGGCGCCGATCTACTTCAGCACCATGCGTATTTCCGATGCCGAGACCGCCTATCGCAACGCCATCCGTCTGCTTGGCCCAAGCCCCGCGCGTCTCGACGGTCTTGCCGAAACGCTGATGGCGATCGCCGAAGGTGTGGTGACGGAAGATGCGCGCCAGGTGCTGGAACAGTCGCTGTCTCTGGAGCGGAACAACCCGCGTGCGCGTTTCTACATCGCACTGAGCCTGGAGCAGGCTGGCCGACCCGGCGAGGCGCGGGGTGCCTTCGAGGCACTGGCCAGGCAGTCGCCGGCCGATGCACCGTGGCTGCCGCTGGTCAACGAGCACATCGCCAAAAACGGCGGCACGGCGGTCGCCTCTGCAGGTGAGCCTGCCGCACAGCCTGCCGCATCGGGCGGCCCGACGGCCGAA
>UEIF01000052.1 GCA_900468805.1 Hyphomicrobiales bacterium
TCGGTGTCGCTCTTGGCCGTGAACTGAACCTGACCGCGGGTGACTGCATCCCAGCTAGAGTCGTTGGTGGTCTTGTCGCCGCCGGCGTTCGGGCCAACGTTAACCTGGAAACGGATGTAGCCTTCGATCTTCAGGCAGGTTTCCGTGCCTGGGATGTAGAAGTAGCCGGTGCCGTAAGCGTCGCAGACGCGAACGTATTCAACCGGCTCCGGCTCGGCAGCAACGATTGCGTCTGCTGCGAGTACCGGGGTCGATGCAGCAAATGCTGCTGCCGACGCAAGCAATACCATCTTGATGTTCATTGTAGAATTCCACTCCTTTGTCGATCGGGGCTTTACCCTGTCTCCGAAGATCCAAAGTCGACCCGTTTGAACAGCCTCACGGCGTGCGGATCGATCGAACCGCCGAACGTTCATCCCACAGACATCTGACTGTAGCAATTCGTCAGCGGCACCAACCCGCAGCCGGACCATGCTTTCCGCGCAAGGCGTGGTTTTTATACAACAATTTCAAGGAGTTAGACAGTGAACGCACAAATGCCGCCGCGATAACCAATGGCTATCGCAAGCGGCTGAAATAATCCTGCCAAAGCAGCGAAAACGGAGCAAAACTCGAACACTTTCGCGAAGCTGCCGGACTGTAGCGCCGGCTAACGACTATATAAAGATCGGAGAATAGGACATGGTGTCCTGAAATCGAACCTAATGGTGCAGATGGCGACCACTAATCGATTTAGGGCCTACTTTTTGTTGTGAAAACAACCATAGGCATACGTTTTCGGCGCCGCTTAAACGTTTCGCCAAAGGCACAAAAAACCGCACATCGCACAATATTATGCAGCACGGACATTATAAAGCGTGTTCCAGATGCCCCCGGAGCACTCACCCGAAACCGCACCCGTGCCTCCCCAGCACATAGGCAGTTCATGACCTGCGTGGCTTCGCATGGTTCCATGACAGGAAGATTACAATTTGGAAAGGTTTCGTGCCGCCGTCAAGTGGCAGGTGCTTTGCGCGGTCTATCAGAAGTCACAGATGAACTCCTGAAATAGCTTGTCCTGCCGCAGATTAGCCCCAGAGGAGCTTTGCTTGCACAAAGAGCGGGCGCGATTCGCTCGCGCCTGCCTTAGATCATCCGGGCTGTATTGAAAGAGCCTGCCCGCCTCAGTCCTCGTTGGACTTGGCGTTTTCGATCAGCATGTAGTCCAGCGGCAGCTGCGTCGAATACTTGATCTGCTCCATCGCGAAGGCAGAAGAGACGTCGCGAATCTCGATCTTGGCGATCATCCGCTTGTAGAAGGCGTCATAGGCGGCGATATCGGGCACGACGACACGCAGCAGATAGTCCACATCGCCGCTCATGCGGTAGAATTCGACCACTTCAGGAAACTCCGCCACGACTTCGGAGAAGCGGCGCAGCCACTCGATGGAATGAGTCGCGGTGCGGATCGACACGAAGACCGTAACCTTGGTGTTGACCTTTTCCGGATCGAGGATCGCCACCCGGCGCTTGATGACGCCGTCTTCCTCCATCTTCTGGATACGCCGCCAGCATGGCGTCGTCGAAAGCCCGACCTTCTTGGCGAGGTCGGCAACGGCGAGCGTCGAGTCTTCCTGGAGAAGGCGCAGTATCTTTCGGTCGAGGCGATCCATGCGAAACTAAGTCCCTTTCGAATTATTTTCTTTGTATAGCGCGATTCCGACCATGGAAAAGAATTTTTTTTCAGAGGGCAAGCATTTTGATTCGTGCGCGCAGGACAGGAAGCAGTTCTTCTTCGAACCACGGATGTCGCTTGATCCAGCCGGTATTGCGCCAGCTCGGATGCGGCAGCGGCAGAATCGCCAGTCGGCCCGCCGCCTCCAGACTGTCGCGCCAGGCCCGCACCGTCTCCGTCATGTTTTCGCGCCTGAAAGCGCCCATATGCCAGGCCTGCGCATAACCGCCGACCGCAAGCACCAGCTCGATCTGCGGCATGGCTGAGAGCACGCGATCCCGCCAGACCGGCGCGCATTCGCGCCGCGGCGGCAGGTCGCTGCCCTTGGCATCATAACCCGGAAAGCAGAAGCCCATCGGTACGATCGCGAATCGATCCCGGTCGTAGAAGGCCGGCCGGTCCACCTGCAGCCACTGCCGCAGCCGGTCGCCGGAGGCATCGTCGAATGGCAGGCCGCTTTCATGCACCCTGAGCCCCGGCGCTTGGCCGGCGATCAGCACACGGGCGCGAGACGAGAGCACCGCGACCGGCCGCGGTTCGTGCGGCAGGCGATCCTCGATGCCGCGCAGCGGCGCGTCACGACAGATCCGGCAGGCGGCAATCTCGGCCCGCAACCCGTCCAGTCGATCCTCGCTCGAAACGTCGTTCATTCCCACCCTGTCCATTCGCCGATCAATCGCTTCAGACCGGAGTCCTCATGCCGCGCCTGATCCCTGACGTCGCGCGGCATCTCGAAATGGCCGGCCCAGAGCCCGAGTTTTTGCGCCCTCGCCTGCCCCTCCTCGCGCTGATAACCGCCGTAGGAAACCGCCATGCCTGAGGCCACCATGCTGGCATTGATATCGCCGGTATGATTGCGGCAGACGACGAGCAGCCGGTCGTAACGATCACGTTTGCTTCCGTCGCATTGCGTCCCGCCATCCGAAACGAGCTTTTGCAGCGCGCGCTGGGCAAGTCTGCCGCAGGGCCAGTCCTGCCCTGCCCGCTCGCATGTCTGCGACAGTTCCGGCGCATCGACGCCCTTGAGCCGCATGCGCTCGCCATCAAGAACAAGGCTGTCGCCATCGCCAGCATGGAAGCTGCCCTGATGCCGGACTTCCGGCCCGTCGTTCAATTTCGCCGCGATTAATGCAATCAAAGCAAGAAAAGCGAAAGCGGTTGCACCGTCTCGGGTCAACCGGAAAAGCCGTGCCACGCTTTTGCCTCCTTGAAAAACAAACCCTTGGCAAAGATGGCAAACATCTTCTTAAGAATTTCCGGTTAAGCTCTTATTCATCTGCGGGACAAGTTTCAACGTGCACATGAGTACCGGCGTCAGCACATCGACCGACAAGATCATCGTCGACAAATCGCGCGGCCACCGTAACAAGGCCGTGTCCAAGGCCGTGCGGCAAACGCGCGAACGCCTGCAGTCGGGCCATGCTTCCAGTTCCGCCTTCGATCGTGACCTGCTGCGGATGTATATCACTGCGGTGCTGCAGGGCGCGGCGATCATGCCGCTCTTCGTCATTATCGTCGCAGCGCTCGGCACTTATTTCACCGAGGATGCGAGCCTGTTCTTCTGGGCGTTGCTGACGCTGACCTGCCATGCCGTCAATATTCTTCTGGCACGCCGCGCCAGGAAACAGGACATTACCGCAGAAGCCGTGCGCCGCTGGCGCAACCTGCTGCTGGCAGGCCAGTTCCTGATCGGCTGCTGCTGGGCGATCTTTGCTCTGCAGAGCTGTTCGGCCTGCGAACCGTCGAGCTTCACGCTCTATAAGGGCGCTACCCTGTTGATCGCGCTGTCGGTCACGACCATGTCGAATTTCATGCTGACGCCGGCTGTGCTGGTCGGCTTCGCGCCTGCGGTCATAGCACTTGCCGCAAAAAGCGGCCTCTCGCGCGATATTCTGGAACTCTGCCTGACCGCAGTTTTGACCATGACAGTCGTCTTCTTCAATTACATCAGCGATCGGCTCTTCCAGTCCAGCCTGAGGATCCTGGCCTTTCAGTCGGAAAAGGACGATCTGATCGCCGAGCTGGAAGTGGCGAAATCCATGTCGGACGAAGCCCGCCGCCGCGCCGAAGAAGCAAACCTCGCCAAGTCGCGCTTCCTCGCCTCCATGTCGCATGAGCTGCGCACGCCGCTGAATGCCATTCTCGGCTTTTCCGAAGTCATGTCAGCGGAGGTGATGGGGCCGCTCGCGAACCCGACTTACAAGGAATATGCCGGCGATATCCATCGTTCCGGCCAGCATCTGCTCGATCTCATCAACGAAATCCTCGATCTCTCCCGTATTGAAGCCGGTAAATACGAGCTCAGCGAAGAGGCGATCTCACTACTCGATATCACCGAGGACTGCATCGGCATGGTGCAACTTCGCGCCCGTGCCAAGAACATCTCCATCCATGATCAGGTCGAGCGCCAGTTGCCGGCAATCTGGGCGGATGAGAAATCCATGCGCCAGGTCGTGCTCAATCTTCTCTCTAATGCGGTGAAATTCACGCCCCAGGGTGGAGAAATCAACGTCAAGGTCGGCTGGACCGCAGGCGGCGGCCAGTACATCTCGATCAGGGATAATGGCCCTGGCATTCCCGAAGAGGAAATCCCGGTCGTGCTGTCGGCCTTCGGTCAGGGTTCGATCGCCATCAAGAGCGCCGAACAGGGCACCGGCCTCGGCTTGCCGATCGTCCAGGCGATCCTTGCCAAGCACGACGGCCAGTTCATCCTGAAATCCAAGCTGCGCGAAGGCACCGAAGTCATCGCCATCCTGCCGGCCAAACGCGTGCTGCAGAGCATCCCGGCCGTGGAAGAAGCTCAGCCGGTCGCCAAGAGGCGCCGCAGCTTCGCGTGATCACGGCAATTCCAACAAAATGTGCAGCGGTGTTGCGTTCGGAATTGCGGCAGACAAATGCGCTAGAAGAACAGATGCCGGCAAATGACGAAGCCGAGATAAAGGCAGCAGGCAGCGATCATGCAGGTCACGGCAAAGGAGCCGAGATCCTTTGCATGTTTGCCGACGATCGAAATTTCCGGTGAAATCCGGTCGATCACTTCCTCGACAGCCGTGTTCATCGCCTCGATGGAAAAGAGCCCGAGGAATAGCACTGTCGTGACGACGAATTCCGTGGCATCGGCGCCGACGAGGAAAAGCACGATCAGCGCCACGACGAAGAAGCCGAGTTCCTGCCTGAAGGCCGATTCCCTGAATACCCGCAGGAAGCCGGCCCATGAATAGCTCGCCGCTGCCACGAAATGGCGAAATCCCGTTTCCTTGGTCACGGCAGGTTTCGTCAACGGCCCCTCATTTCCTCCGCGCCGGTCGTTTCGCCGCGCATTATTCATAAGCGAATACGCAGATACAGGCTCGCCCGCGTCCGCGCAAGCAATGCGCGGAGCGGCTTGATGTTCTGGTATCAGTGTTTGCCGGTAACGCCGGCCTGGGCGAAAGTTGCCATGCCGGAATGGCAGGCGGCGGCAGCCTTGACGATACCGGCGGCAAGGGCTGCACCCGTTCCTTCGCCGAGCCGCATGCCGAGCGCCAGAAGCGGCGTCTTGCCGAGCTGTTCGATGGCCCGCAGATGTCCGGGCTCCGCCGAGACATGGCCGATCAGGCAGTGGTCGAGCGCAGACGGATTGGCCGCCCGCAGGATCGCGCCTGCAGCCGTCGCCGTATAACCGTCGATCAGCACCGGAATGCGCTCCATGCGCGCCGCAAGGATGGCGCCCGCCATCGCCGCGATCTCGCGGCCGCCGAGACGGCGCATGATCTCCAGGGGATCGTCGAGGTGATCGCTGTGCAGCTCGACGGCGCGTTCGACGGCATCGATCTTGCGCTCCAGCATCTCGCCTTCCGAACCCGTGCCGGGGCCGACCCAGTCGCGTGCCGTGCCGCCATAAAGCGCATAGTTGATGGCAGCCGCAATCGTCGTGTTGCCGATGCCCATTTCACCGATGCAGAGCAGATCCGTGCCGCCCGCAATCGCTTCCATGCCGAAGGCCATCGTGGCGGCGCAATCGCGCTCGGTCAGGGCTGCTTCCTGGGTGATATCGCCGGTCGGGTAATCGAGCGCGAGGTCGAAGACCTTGAGCCCCAGATCATAGGCGACGCAGATCTGGTTGATCGCAGCCCCACCGGCGGCGAAATTCTCCACCATCTGCTGGGTCACTTCAGGCGGGAAAGGCGTGATCCCCTGCCGCACGACGCCATGATTGCCGGCGAAGATCGCGACCAGCGGCCGGTTGACGGCGGGCGGCTTGCCCGTCCAGGCGGCGAGCCAGAAAGCGATCTCTTCCAATCGTCCAAGCGCACCCGGCGGCTTCGTCAGCTGCGCGTCGCGTTCGCGGGCGGCGACCAGCGCGCGGGCATCCGGTCCCGGCAGGTCACGAAGAAGGGCGCGAAAATCGTCGAACGGCAGGCCTGAAACGCTCATCTGAATGGCTTTCCTTGTATTCTTGTCTTTTCCCGGCAAATCGGGTTCTTTGCGTGGCGACTCTCTTAAAGCGAGCGGCCCAGGCGAACAATGTGAAAAAGCACACAGCGCCAAAAGCCGCAGGGAGACAAAGACGCTGCGGAGAGACGGGGGCAGCAGAGAATGATCCCAGCAATGATAAAGAACATCGTGGTCGATGCCGCGCGCGCCGTGGCTTTCCTGAGCCGCATTCCCATGCCGCCATGGCTCTTTGCCGGCTATGACGGCAAGCTTGGCCGGCTGGTCCGTGTCTTCCCCCTGGCCGGGCTCGTCATCGGCGCCCTGCCCGCTCTCGTCTTCTTCGTGATGCTGGCGTTTCGTACCGACCGTCTGATGGCGGCGCTCGTGGCGCTCGCCGTACAGACGATCCTGACCGGCGCGCTGCACGAGGACGGGCTTGCCGATACTGCGGACGGGATAGGCGGCGGCAAATCCCGCGACCAGAGCCTTATTATCATGAAGGACAGCCGCATCGGCAGCTACGGCGCGATCGCCCTCATCCTTTCCTTCGCGCTGCGGGCTTCGGCCCTTGCAGCGATTGCCCGTGAAGCATCGCCCCTTGCTACTGCACTTGCCATTCCTGCCGTCGCGGCACTGAGCCGCGGCGCCATCGCCTGGCACTGGCAGCGCCTTCCCGCCGCAAAGCCGGATGGGTTGGCCGCCTCCGCCGGAAGCCCAGCGGAAGTCACCATGCAGATCGCCCTGGTGACGGCAGGCTTTATCACTGCCATCCTCGTCTGGCCGGCACTCGGTCTGTTGCCGTTCGTCTCGGCCCTTCTCGCCGCCGGTCTCGCGACGCTCGCCTTCACCTGGTTCATTCGCCGCAGGCTTGGCGGCCACACCGGCGACACGCTCGGCGCTACCCAGCAGATTTGCGAGGTCGCAGCCTTCTGCGCTCTTGCCATGGCCCTCTGAAATTCCGATATATCGCCCATGCGAACACCCTGCATCCGCGTATGCTCCCTGGATCCACTCACCGGTCTTTGTACCGGATGCGGCCGCACAACGGATGAGATCGCCGGCTGGATGCGCTTTTCCGACGAGGAGCGTGAAACCATCATGGAAGATCTGCCCTCCCGGCTCGCGGCACTCGCTCCCGAATCGACCAAAATGCTGGAGACCATCGGCTGATGCGCCTCATTCTCCTGCTTGCCGTCATCGGCATCGGCCTCGCCGTCCTGCTCTTCAATAGCGACCAGAGCCGCATCTTCGGACTGGCAAGCGACGATTTCGGCCGCTTCGTCTACCTGCTGCCGATCGCGCTGATGCTGGCGGCCGGCATCTGGGGCAGCCGCCAGAATATCGGCCAGACCCTGCGCCAGCTGATGATCTGGCTCGTCATCATCCTGGCGCTCGCTACCGCCTACCTCTACCGTCAGGATGCGATGGCGGTCGGCAACCGGCTGCTCGCCGGCCTCGTGCCGGGCCGCGCCGTGGTCGTCACGACGAGTGAAGGCGGAGAGGAAGTCATCGTCCACAAGATGCTGAACGGCCATTTCGAGGCCGAGGTCTCGGTGAACGGCCAGTCCGTGCCGATGCTGGTCGATACCGGCGCCAGCATGGTGGCGCTGTCGCATGCCGATGCGCTGCGCATCGGCATCGACCCGAAACAGCTCACCTATTCCATGACCGTGATGACTGCCAACGGTCGCGCCCGCGCCGCCCCTGTTACCCTCGATCAGGTCGCAATCGGCCCGATCGTGCGCAGCAATGTCGCCGCGTCCGTTGCCGAAGACGGCAGGCTCGACCAGAGCCTGCTCGGCATGAGTTTTCTGGAAACGCTAGGCTCCCTGCAGATGCAGACGGATGAGCTGAGGATGCGGGATTAGGGTATTCCGCAGCCCGGTTTTCGTCTGCGTCAGTCAGGTTCTTTGCAGGCTGCCTCGCGGGCTACTTGATCCCAAATATATGAGCCCGAAGTCTCGTCCGCGCACCGATCAATATGGCCATTCGCCGCGAACCCGCTATAGATGATCAAACCCAGCGCAACAAATAGCAGGATCGCAAGAGCACTCACGGTCCGTCGTGGAGCTAGCCGCATCAAACCACGCTGTCCTGAATTGTTTGTCTCTAAGAACCTCATCGTACAGTGATGGGGTCTCAATAGTTCCAGATGCACATGTAGATCATGGGCCGCCCGTCTCGGACAACGGCAATCCCTTCGTGTCCGTAGAGTGGGCCTCGCTTTTCGCTACGGCACAGCCATAGCTGATCACCGGGCCGCATCCCTCTTAATAGCGGAGCAAGGGTCGTCGCCGGATCATTGATGGCGTCGATAAGAGGTTGCGGGAGACCGCCGAGCTGGCCTCCGAACAGTTGGATCTGCCAATCACGAAAGCCGTCCAGAGTGGTTTCTTCAATGAGTTCCAGTCCGGAAGGCTTATTGACTAATTTCGACATCGTTGAACCGCGAGCGAATGGAAATGGCTGCCCCATTCCAAACGCAGCTTCTGCCTATGGAATCCGCATGGATGCAGCGGGCGGTCGAAATAATCACATCGTGAAACAAGTGTCGCGTGAAATGATCGTGTCTTTCATCACCTGCTCATCAAGCACCAGTGCCGAAACGCTCGAACCCAGGGCGGACTCGAAGATCTGATTGGCCTCGAAGCTGCGGACTGAAGGCCGCACCTGCCTTGCAGCATCGACCATCCCGCCCTAGTCTCTCCGCATCCCCGCCAAAGAGGTCACATCCGCCAATGTCCACCACCATCGCATTGTTCGGCGCCGGCGCCATGGGCAGCGCCGTTGGCCGCCGCCTCGCCGAGTCCGGCGCCAAGGTCATCACTTTTCTCGATGGACGCAGTGAAGCGACGATCGAACGCGCCCGCGCAATGGGCCTCGCCGCCGCCCCGCTGTCGGCATTCGCCGAGGCCGATATCATCCTCTCCATCGTTCCGCCCGCCGAAGCGCAGAAGGTCGCGGATCTCATTGCTCCGGTGCTGCACGACAGCGGCAAGAAACCGCCCTTCGTCGACCTCAACGCCATCAGCCCGAAGACCATGGAAAAGCTGTCCGCAGGCCTCGCTTCCACGGGCGCGAAGGTAATCGACGGTTCGATCATTGGTGGGCCACCGGTTCCCGGCAAGGCCGGCCCGGTCGTCTGCCTCAGCGGCGATCTCGTCGGCGAGCCGGACCTACTTTCCCGCTTCGGCCTGAAGATCCGCACCGTGAAAGGCCCTGTTGGAGCCGCCTCTGCACTGAAGATGTGCTACGCCGGCATCAACAAGGGCATGACAGGCCTTTCCGCCGCCATGCTGCTGGCTGCTTCCCGCAACGGCGCCAGTGAGGCTCTGAAGGTGGAACTGGCTGAAAGCCACGCCGAGCATCTGATGCGCTTGCGCCAATCCATCCCGGACATGTTTCCGAAAGCCTATCGCTGGGTGGCGGAAATGGAAGAGATCTCCGAATTCCTGGGGCCTGCCGATCCCGCTGCCCTGATTTTCAAGGGCATGGCCGGCGTCTTCCAGACCATCGCGGACGACCGTATTGGCAGCCAGGTACTGATCGCTATTCTCGACCGGACGTTAGAAGACGGGCGCTAGGCCCGTCACAAGCCCCGCACGAAATCGATAATTGCGCGGCTGACGATCTCCGGCTGCTCCTGCGGCAGCCAATGGCCTGCACCGGGTACGAACTGTGTCGTTCTCAGGCCAGGCGCCAGCGCCGGCATGGCATCGATAATCTGCCGCATTCCGGGGATCGCAAGGCCTGTATCGCGTTCGCCGGCCATGAACAGCGCGGGAACTTCGACCTTCAGTCCTGTGAGAGCCTTCTGCAATTCCCAGTTTCGATCGAGGTTGCGATAATAGTTCAGCCCGCCGCGAAAGCCTGATGCCTTGAATGCAACGGCAAAGGCTTCGAGATCGGCCTGCGGCAGCCATGCGGGTAATGTTTCGACGTCTGGCAGATCGGCAAGCAGACCCGATGCGCGCGACACCATGCCGAACGGATTGGGCGTTCCGTCGCCCGGCAGTCGCGCACCCGCCTCGCCGCTGGCGGCACTATAGATCCTGCGCAGTGTGAGTTTCACATCCCGCCCGAATTCGGCTTCCGCCACTCCCGGATGCTGGAAATAGAGTACATAGAGCAGGTGATCCGGCGTCGCAGGAAAGATCTTCGTCGGCGGCACGGGCGGCTGGCCCATCATGGGCACGCTCATGGCGACAATGCCGCGAAACCGGTCCGGACGCACCAGCGCCGCCTGCCAGGCAACCGTCGCACCCCAGTCGTTGCCGACGATGATCGCCTTCTCCTTCCCAAGGGCATTAATAAGCGCCACCATGTCGGCCATGAGATCGAACATCGTATAGGCGCCTGTCTCTTCGGGGCTTTGCGTTCCGCCATAACCGCGCATATCAGGCGCCACTGCATGGAAGCCCGCCTCGGCCAATGCCGCTATCTGATGGCGCCAGGCATGCGACGTCTCCGGAAACCCATGGCAGAAGAGCACCAGCGGCCCCTCGCCGGCCTCAAGGATGCGCATCTTGATTGTTCCGGTTTCGATCATGCGCTGCTGCATCTCTGCTTCCTCGAAAAATAACCACACGGCCGAAAAGACCGCGTCCAAACGATTTGAATCTTTAATTCCGTATCTTTTTACGTTACGGAAACATACTTGGCAGGGGCCGAAAGTCAATAGACTGTAACACTATTTGTTACGCTATAGAGAGACGCAGATGCGACAAGACGGAAGACTGGCGCGGATGATCCACGTTCTCGTTCATATGGGATTGCTGGGCGGCAGGGAAACTTCTGAGCGCATCGCGCAAATGCTGAACACCAACCCTGTCGTCGTTCGCCGCACCATGGCGTCTCTGCGCCAGTACGGCATCGTCAAATCCGAGGGCGGCCGCGGCGGCGGCTGGTCGCTGACAAGGCCGCTCACGGAGATTACCATCCTGGATGTACAACGCGCCCTGCAAGGCGAAACGATTCTCGACGCGCCGCTCTCCAACGACCACCCGTCCTGTCCTGTCGAGCGCGCCGCCAATGCCAAGCTGCAGCGCGCCTTTCAAAGCGCCGAGCAGACGCTGGAGCGGGAATTCCAGAAGGTGACGCTGGCCGAGATCGGCGAGATCGCCATGGCTTCCGCCAAGGCCGGCAAGACCGGTTGACGATCGTGGGGCAAAGACGCCTCATCGAACTGCCGCTGCCCTGCAGCCACACTGATGGCGTGATTAAGCGCAGAACCTATTAAATGTTGGGCGGCCACTTCCCCTATATAATATTGTCAATATTCACTCGCTCTTCATCAGAAGAATGTGCTAAGGTATAGAAATGAAATCATAGTTTTCTCTCTATAATGAAGCTGGTTTTTAAATTCATCTTAAGTTATTTTACATCCATAAATTAAATCATCGAGGAAATCACATGGAAAACCTCGTAGGAATTCTCGGGGCCATTAGAAATTTTCGCGCACCACTGTCAATAACAGCCCTATGCTTATTAATTTTCTATCTTATCGTGCGGCAGATCCTTGAACTTGGAGTATTTTCACAGATTTCACAGGTTGGAACCAGTGATTTTCTGAATAAACTCCTAACCTACATCTTCTGGCTTTCCATTGCGGGGCTCGTATTCGGATTAATCCTCTACGCCTTGCCGTACATTATTCCCAAGCGATTAGCTGGCAGAGTTGAAATAGTGGATGTGTCGATTAACGAGGAACTTGGGACGTCTGGTCATAAAGAGAAGTAGGGAGAAGCTCTGATGTCATCATCGATCATCCTCGATCAGACCTCCGAAGATCGCTGGCGACATCGCCACCCATTTCCAGTACTCGATTTTAAGTTTCGAAATACGGGATTGGGGACCAGCTTCCTAACTAGCTTCCAAGTGAATATTCTTAACGCTGAAATCGATATCGAACCTGATCTCGACTTTACTTGGTCGATAGGCGGTCCGGAACGAACAGATAACTATGGCACACCAGACCGCGAGTTTGGTTCGTCACTGAGGATTTCCGTAAATAATTATGGTTGGGGCTCCGCCCACTCCTTAAAATTCAACTCCGTAGACAAACTTGAGGAACTGTTTGACAAACCCTCTTTTGAAGGAGGGGAACTTGTTGGCGTTAAGTCTGAACTGATCCGCGAATACTCAATATCGGATCTGAACAAGGAGAAATTCAAAGCGCGCGCAGCCAGCGGGCAAGCTTCAGATGCGAAGAGTTTGCGTGCAAACCATCTGGGGTGGCCTCGAGGAATAAATTCTTTCCAAGCGATCTTCGACAAAGGCGTTCCCTATCTGGTAATTGAAGAATTTAAGTTCACTTGGGAATGCACGGATGATTTGAGACGAAAATATCGGGGAAAAGAGAAACTGACCAACCGCCAAATGGGCCACTGGGGAGGTGATGTCGTTTTAACGGAGAAAGGCTTTTTTTTCTTATCCCACGGGCCGGTAGCCGCTTATGCAGTGCAGCCGGGACCGACGACTTGCGTGATGATTGATCCAGATCTCGGTGCGCACGTCCGCTCTTATCGACTTTCAAGAGGTGTGAAGGGCGGAGAAATCGAAAGATTTCAGATACTTATCGGCGCATCAATGTCATGCGCACTCGACTTGAAGTTTGGCTTCGTCGCAGATGGTTCAAAAAGGTTAATTACCTCTGATCCGATGTCGCTCTATATCGCGAACAGCCGATACAATGCGTACCATGATGAATATCGCGACGGTCAGGTAATCCTTGATGAAGTAACAGACCAAATGGAACGCCAAGCAAGAGCGGCGGGTCGCTAGATTAGTGGTTACCGAGCGCGCCGCCGACTCCAGGTTGCAGCTAGTCTTTCAAAGCACCGAGGAGGTGCTGAGTGCGAACTCCAGAAGGTGACGCTGGCCGAGATCGGCGAGATCGCCATGGCTTCCGCCAAGCCCGGCAAGACAAGCTGACGCCAATCAGTTGCTTGCTGGCGGCGCGTGAATCTGCCAACTTTCAGCAAAACAACAAGACCACAAAGAACAAGAAGAAACTCCTAGTCTGGTGGCACCACATCCCGATCGCCTTCCCCGAAGGCCTCAGCATGTCCGGTGCGACAGGAGTTTTACGATGACTGCATTCTGGCCCTTGTTCGTCGGCGGCGTGGCCCCCGCCATTCTCTGGGGCATCACCGCCATCTTCCAGAAACAGAGTGCGGTATCGGGCGCCGGCTCCTCCGCCTATCTCATCGCCTTCGGCCTGATGCTTGCGGTAGCGGGCGGGATCTCCGCCCTGATCTGGCGCCCCGCGCCCTGGACGGCGGAAGGCATCGGCTTTGCCGCCATCGCCGGCCTCTGTTTCGCCCTCGGCACCGGCCTCATCAGCTTCGCACTCTTCGCCTACGGCGTGCCGGTCTCTAAACTCGCGCCGATCTGGAGCTGCAACGTGCTGGTGACGCTGACCGTCGGCGCGGTGTTTCTGGGAGAGGCTGCTGAGGTCGATCTCATGAAACTCTCTGCCGGCCCCCTGCTCATCATCGGCGGCGCCATCCTTGTCAGCAACGCCTGACGCCAATCTTATCGGCAGCCATAGCTGCGGGTAACGACTGTCATTACCAGATCATCGCCCTCCGCGCTGCGAACACCTGGATTTTCCTGCAGGAAGTGGCAAAGCATATCGCCGATCACGATGGGTGTCGTGCCCGGCGGCAGGCAGATATTCCACCCGACCGAATGGCCGAAACGGGTTATAGTGACCATCGCCTGCGGATCGGGGGCCGCATCGGTGAATGCTCGCCGCGCAAGAAACTCGTCCCTGTTCCACTTGTCGAGCCAGCCAGAAACATAGCCGGTGACGAACTGCCGCGAACCGCCACAATCCGAAAAGAGAAGATCGCCGCTGGCATATTCCATCGGCGCCTTGGCCGAAACAGTCGCCAACAGGGTTGCAATGAGAATGCCCGGCATCTGATCCCTCGCCTGCGTATCGCTGCCGGAAACTTCAGCCCGAACATGTCGGAATTAAGCTGGAACTATTGCCGATGTGTGACGTCAGAAAAGATGGTAAATGCCCGAACCGGAAAGGAAATTTCTCCTTAACCGAGGTAAATAGCCTTCAATGCACCTTGCCGTGGAGCAGCACGTCAAAGACCATGTGCTTGAATGTCTCGAGCGGCGCCCCGCTGCGCTCGGCGCGCATGCGCAGAAGCGCGCCTTCCCAGCTGTTCAGAATGAAATCGGCGAGTGTCCCGGCCGGCAGCTCGCTGGTTAGTGTGCCGTCTCTCTGCGCTTCGGCCAGACAGGCTGCAATCACCTCGCTCCAGCGGCTGAAATGCGCTGCCACATGCTGGCGGATCAACTCGCTATGGTCGACCGTTTCGGCACTGAAATTGCCGAGCACGCAGCCCTGCGTATGGCCCCTCAAGGTAAAGGATGCGACGCGATCGTCGAAATAGGCCTTGAGGCGGCGAAGCGGCGGCTTTTCATGATCGGCGAGAAACCCGATGAGCCGGGCAAGCGCCTGCTCGGAATAGCGATCGGAAACCTCTGCTCCGAAAGCCTCCTTGCTGTCGAAGTAATTGTAGAAGGAGCCCTTCGGAACCTTGATGTCATCGACGATCTTCTGGATGCCGGTGGCGGCAAACCCATTGGCATGGATCTCCTTCAGACCCGCCTCGATGAGTTTCTCCCGCATTTGCATATTCGGCTTGGGGCCGCGGCGGGCCGGCTTTTCCATGTTCGTTTCCTCTTGAATAACTAAATACGACCGGTCATATATTTATTGCCTGGTCACAAAAATCAAGGCCTTTCCCGCTCTCCCAGCCGCCTTAACTCCAACTATTCCAAGGAATTGCCACAATGACCTCAAGCCCCACTCCCAGCATGCGCTATGATGTCCTGACAATCCGCCGCCCCGGCCTCAGCCGTGATGTGCCGGCTGGCGATCCATCCCTTCAGTGGGTAGCCAATTCCGCCACGCTGATCTCGGGCGAACGCGATGCCGTGCTCGTCGATACCTTCCTGACCGAACCGCAGACAAAGACCCTCGCCGACTGGGTGGAAGCGAGCGGCAAGCGGCTGAAAGCGATCTACATCACCCATGGTCACGGCGACCACTTCTTCGGCATCGGTGCCCTGCTGAAACGGTTCCCCGATGCGAAAGCCTATGCCATATCGGATGTGGTGGAGGCGATGCGCCGCCAGAGCGCGCCCGAAATGCTCGACGGCTTCTGGCGAAAGCTCTTCCCCGGCGAAATCGCCGAGAACATGGCTGTAGCCGATGTCCTTGAAGCACCGGACCTGGATCTCGAAGGCCACAAGCTGATCCCGATCGATGCCGGCCATACCGACATGTCGCACTCGACCGCCCTCCACGTTCCCTCGATCGGGCTGATCGTCGGTGGAGACGTCGTTTATAACGGCATCCACTGCTACCTCGGCGAAACCACCCGGGAGAGCCGGCTGCACTGGATCGAAACGCTGGAGCGGCTCAAGGAGCTGAAGCCGAAGGCCGTCGTCGCCGGCCACAAGATCCCAGAAAATGACGACGATCCCGATATCATCGACGAAACCCAGCAATACCTGCGCGATTTCAACAGGCTTGAGCTGGAAACGACGACAGCGAGAGAACTGTTCGACGCCATGCTGGCGCTCCATCCAAACCGTGCCAATCCCGGCTCGCTCTGGGGCGCTGCCAAAGTCGCCAAGGGCGCCTGACCTTCACGCAATCAACACCAGGCAGGCTGCCGCGCCTCTGCTCGGCACGCCGCATCAGAGCGTGACGAGATCGGCGTGCCCGAACCCCTTGGAATAATCGAGCACCGAAATCACCTTTGGCACGACGCGAAAGATGCAGATCTGATCCCGCGTCGGCATGGCGATCGCCAGACGCTCCTGAACCGGATATTTCGCCGGCATCAGTTGGAGTACCCCGTCGGCCTCGTCAGGGTCTTCCACCTTCTCGGCATGCGCGGCCATCGACAAGCCGGTGATCTGCATCAGCTGGCCGGCATCCGGGTTGATGGTCAGCGACACCCTGTTGTCCCGCGCCAGATTGGCGGCCTTCTGGCTGTCCGGGCCGCAGAGGAAATAGAGCGTCAGCCCGTCATTGACGTAGCCGACCGTCGTCGCTTGCGGCCAGCCGTCTGGCCGGAGCGTGGCAACGCTCATGATCCGCTGCCCATCCAGTATCGCCTGGATCGTCTTCCTGATCGGGTCATCCATAGCTCGCTCCGTTCGGTTTGATAGCTGAAGCATGTGCGGCTACAGGGAGTTCCGCATTGATCCGCATCAAGGCGAATATGATCTGGATTATTCCGAAATATTCCTTATTATTCTAAAAGAAGATTACCATAGAGAATAATACGGATCATGTCGGAAGAGTTCTACACTGCTGAACAGGCGGCCGAACGCCTGAAACTGCACCCGAAGACCGTGCTGCGGCTCATCCGCGAAGAGCGTTTGCGCGCCACGCGCATCGGCAAATCCTACCGCATTCTGCGCTCCGACCTCGAAGCCTTTGCCGGTGTCAGCAACAGCACCCCGGCCCCGCAGGCCGAGGTCTATGTCACCAGCGTGGTCGAGGTGCCCGATCTCTCCGCCGAAATGTCGAACCGCCTGACGGTGCTGATACAGGCCATGCTGATCTCGCGGCATCGCCGTCCGCACACCATGCAGTTCAACGCCGCCTATGACGCGGAACGGCGGCTCCAGAAATTCATCCTCATCGGCACGCCGTCGGATACGGCGGAACTGTTGAACAGCCTGGACGCTTATCTGAAGGCGCTCAGTTAAAGACCAGAAAGGACATTCCGTGAGCAATGACATCAGGCTCTCGCACGGCTTTCGTGTGCTGCTCCGCAATCCCGATGGCAGGCCGTTATCGGCTGAAAGCGGCATCAACGATCTGATCGGCCACGCGCTCGGCGAAGCCGTCGATTGGGTGGTGCTGCCGGTCGCTCGCCTTCCCGAGGGTTTCCTGACGCTCCGCTCGGGCATTGCAGGTGCTGCGATCCAGAAATTCGTCAACTACCGCGTTCGCATCGCCATCATCGGCGGGATCGATTCGGAGCTTGCCGGCAGCAACGCGCTGCAAAGCTTCATTCTTGAAGCCAATCGCGGCACCACCTGCTGGTTTCTCGATACGATGGAAGAGTTCGAGGCCAGGCTTTCGGCCTTCAGCACTCCGGCCTAACCCACCGATTCCTCTCGATAATGCCGGATCCCGCAACAGCCTTACGCCACGGCATGTTCAACCTGTGCACCATCCCACCATTTCACAACCCTGAGCGCCCGCAGCGTCACCCAGCGCGAGGGCTCGCCCTCGCCGTCGTCCATCACGAACCAAGCCCTGCCGGAGGCGCGCCAGTCAAGCGGCCAGCGTCCATCCTCCAAACGCCGGGAATGGAGGTATGTGATTGCCTCCTTGAGTCGCGGATCAGGCGCTGTACCCGTGAACAAGGTGGAAGCGCGAAAGTAATCGAGCGCCCGCAACACATCGAAGCGCCAGCGGTTCGGATGCAGGAACTGCATGAACTTCTCGTCGACCGGTTCGCCGGTGCTGAGCCGCCGTATCAGGTGCCGCGCCAGCAGATACTCCTCTCCCGACCGTCTTGCCTCGCGCGATTGCTCCGTGCCGCCGGTTGCCCGCTCATATTCCAGAAGTCCTTCCAGCACATTGATCGTCGTGTGGAAGGACGAGCGCATCGAGCCATTCGCCCGCTCGCAGTTCCAGCCGCCATCCGCCTGCCGCTCACCGAGCAATCTTTCCACGATGGGCGAGACATCGACCCCGAAATAGGCGCCGTCGCCAACCGTGCGGCCGTTGATGCATTCCTCGACCTCGCCCTCCCAGAAGGGCTGCCCGCCCTCGTCCCAGCGGCAATTGGCGCCGATGAGCGCGATGGTTCTCTTTGCGCTTTCGGAGCGCGGATCGAGGCCGAATTCGCGAAGCTGCGTCAGCGAAAAATTCGTCGCCGTCCAGGGCTGGCCGGTCGCCTTCCATTCCTCGCGCGTGAAATCGCTGGGCAGGAAGGAGCCGCCAGCCCACTGCCCATCGGCATCCTGATAGGACAGAAGCTCTGCACCCCAGCCTTCCCGCTCGACCTTCCGCCGCTCGAAAGACCATATGGGCTCCGGCTCATCGAGCAGATCGCGCATCACCTGCCAGCGGATGGCAGGGTCGGAGGCGAGCAGCCAATCGATCACGAATGTCTCCGATGGCGGCATCAGCAAGTCTCCCTGTCGCTTGCAAATACGGGGCGCAGTTTGGCCAAGCATGTGTCTGCCGTCAATTGCGAGGCTCGGCGCATGAGGTGGCGCCATCGGCCACGGCCAAGCGGAGACTCCCTCTTCGCCCTGCCGCCTGATATAGGCAGGGAGTGCCCATCCTTGCCGGGGAGTACGGAGCCCGCGATGAACCCACGACAATTGAAAACCTTTCTTGCGGTCGTAAGGCACGGCAATTTCACCCGCGCCGCCAGCGAGGCAAACCTCGCCCAGTCGAGCCTCAGCGACCAGATGCAGGTGCTGGAAGAGCAATTGGGCGTCCAGCTTTTCGAGCGTTCCCGGCAGGGTGTGACCCTGACACCGGCTGGCGATACGCTGAGGGCCTATGCCGAGGAGATCCTTGCGCTGAATGACGAGGCGAAAGCGGCGATCCGTGCAGCCGCCGGCCTTGGCGAGCAGATGCTTGCGATCGGCACGCTCGAAACCATTGCGGCGGAAAAGCTCGCGCCCTTTCTGTCGCGGTTTCGCGAGATCCATGCCGATATCGGCCTGACGCTGAAGATCGGCGGCAGCGGTGAAGTGCAGCGGCGTCTGGAAGACGGCTCGATCGATATCGCCTTCACATTCGATCGCGGTGAACTGGACGAGAGGTTCGTGACCCGTCTGGTCTCGCACGAACCGCTGGTACTGATTGCAGGCCGCAATTCCGCAGCCACGCCGCCGAAAAGCCTTGCAGACCTGAGCCACCTGCCCTTCATCGCCACGGAAACCGGTTGCGTCTATCGTCGCCTCTTCGATACCGCCTTCGCCGAAGCAGGCATTGCGAGACCCGATATCATCACCCGGGTCGACAGCATCCAGACGATCATCCGCCTCGTTGCATCCGGCGCCGGCTACGGTCTCGTCCCGCGTCTGGCCGTCACTCCGGTTGCGGAGCGCGCCGATGTCGTGGAGCTTCCCTGGCCGGGCGATTCGCCCACGGCCTCGCTGATCATGCTGTGGCGGCGCCGGCGTGTGCAGCCGCCGGCGCTCTCCCTGTTGCTCGCTTCGGCGGGCGAGGATCTGCGGCCGGTCAGACCAGCCGATGCCCGCCTTCGACGTGCAGGATAGTGCCTGTCGTAAAGCCGTTGCCGATCAGGAAGCGGATCGCATCGGCAATATCCTCGGGCCGGCCGACACGACCCGCCGGCAGGCGCTTGGCCATCGCTTCCAGCGTCGCCTGCTTGGCGTCGCCCGCAACGAAACTCCAGATCGGCGTATCCACCCATCCCGGCGATACCGCGTTGACGCGCAGCGGCGCAAGCTCCACGGCAAGCGCCCGCACCAGCCCTTCCAGCGCCGCATTGACGGCTGCAACAACCGAACCCCGCGCCGCCGGCCGGTAGGCCGCCACGCCTGACGTATAGGTGATCGAGCCCGATGGCGGCAGGCACGGCGCGCCGTATTTGGCAAGCAGCAGCGGCCCGTAGAATTTGCTCTCGACGACCCGCTGAGCCGCCGAAAGCTGCAGATCCGGCAGAAGCTGGTAAGCCCCCTCGATATCCGCGGCCGTGCTGACAATGTGATCGATAGGCCCGCAATCGTGGAAGAAGGCCGCAATCTCCTTCTCCCGCGTGAGATCGAGCACGGCGGTCTTAAGATCAGCAGGATCGCCAAGCTCTCGCCGCGCCGCCTCAAGCCTCTCCGCACTGCGCCCGGCAATCGTCACCCGCGCCCCTTCGGCCAGCAGCCTGCGCGCCAGCGCCAGCCCCATGCCGGAACTGCCGCCCACGATGATAATCTCGGCGCCTTCTATTTTGATGTCCGTCATCTGCCTCTCCTTCTTGGCTGGAGAGCAGATGCCTTACACCGGGCCGGAAGAAAAACGGAAGAAACCGATGGTGCCATCGGTTCTTCCGATGATGCGGCCGCCGGCAAGCCGGCGATGCCTCAGGCAGGCCAGAGCATTCCGGCCACTGCGCAGCCGAGCAGCACCGGAATGACCGCCACCCTGAACCGGAAGATCGCGATGGCTGCCGCAAGGCTCAGCAACAGCGACGGCAGCGACAGCGACGTCCAGACAGGCAGCTCGATGGAGAAAGGTCCAAGGCTGTGAATCTCCGCGCTCCGGAACAGGAAGTGCAGGCCGAACCAGATCGCCAGATTGAGGATGACGCCGACCACGGCCGCAGTTATGGCCGTCATCGCGCCTGCAAGTGCTGCATTGCCGCGCAGCTTCTCGATGAAGGGAGCGCCGAGGAAGATCCAGAGAAAACAGGGAATGAAGGTCACCCATGTCGTCAGGATGGCGGCAAGCGTGGCTGCGGTGATCGGATTCAGGCTGCCGGGATCACGATAGGCCCCCATGAAGCCGACGAACTGGAGAACCATGATCAACGGGCCGGGCGTCGTTTCCGCCATGCCCAACCCATCGAGCATTTCGTTGGGCTTCAGCCATCCGAAACGCTGGACGGCCTCCTGCGCGACATAGGCAAGCACGGCGTAAGCGCCGCCGAAAGTCACCATCGCCATCTTGCTGAAGAACACGCCGATCTGCGTGAAGATATCGCCGGGTCCGAGGAAGAGATAGAGCAGCAGAAGCGGCAGCAGCCAGAGCGCCAGTAGCACCGACGAGATCCTCAGCGACCAGCGCAGGTTCGGCCGCGCATGATCAGGTATATCTTCCCCGAGCAGCGCGTCAGCGTCGGACAGCATCGCGCCGCCGGCTGCCTTGTGCCCGCCATTGCCCTGGAACAGGCGGGTACCTGATTTCGATCCCAGGAATCCGATGATGGCGGCGACCAGGATGATCACAGGAAAAGGCACATGCAGGACGAAGATCGCCAGGAAGGCGGCTGCCGCGATCCCGATCATCGCCCTGTTCTTCAGCGCGCGGCCGCCGACCCTGACGACCGCTTGAATGACGACGGCTAGCACGGCGGCCTTCAGGCCGAAGAACAGGCCCTCGACGGCATCGACGCTGCCGAGGGTCACGTAGAGGTAGCTCAAGGCCAGGATGGACAGGAAGCCCGGAAGCACGAACAGGATGCCTGCGACCAGACCCCCGGCGGTCCGATGCATCAGCCAGCCGATATAGATGGCGAGCTGCTGCGCCTCCGGTCCCGGAAGCAGCATGCAATAGTTCAGCGCATGCAGGAAGCGCTGCTCGCCGATCCACTTCTTCTCATCGACGACGATGCGATGCATGACGGCGATCTGCCCGGCCGGTCCGCCGAAGCTGAGCGCGGCGACCCGCAGCCAGACGCGAAAAGCCTCGCCGAAGGTAACGCCATGCGGGTTAGGCGACGCCCCGGTATCGGGCGTCGCATGCGTGACGGCACTGTTCACGTCAGCCTCCCTTTTTCGCGGAAGGCCAGTTGTGCGTTTCGTCTGTGGCATCGCGGCACCAGCGATAGAAGGCATCGTAGAGCAGCATGCCGGCATCCAGTTGCTTGAGGTCGTCGACGAACATGCGCGACAGGCCGAGCGAAGCAGCCAGCAACCCGGCGACTTCAGGGGCGAGGTCCGGCCGGGCGGTGTCGGCGCCACGAACGATCGTTGCGAGCCTCGACATCGGCCCCGAAGCAAGGCCGAATTCCTCGATCATCACATCGAAGGTGCAGAGCTCGCCGCGGTGACTCCAGAAGACCTCCTCGATATCGAAGGGCATGGCGCTGAAGCGATCGCCAACCAGCAAGACGTCGGACGTCGGCACGAAGAGAAAAACCGCGGAGGGATCGACGAAGCGCCGGATGAGCCACGGACAGGCGATGCGGTCGATCTTCGGACGCGCACGCGTGACCCACACGGTCCGTCCCTGCCGGTCGCGCGGCGGCAGCCTGTCGACGGGCACGGCCGTCCCGCCCGAGCCTGTCCAGGCTTCGAAGCCGCCTTCCAGCACCTCCGCCGCTCCCCCGGCATGCCGGATATGGGCGGCGACCCCATGGCTGAGCTTGCCGCCCGCCTGGCAGACGACGACCACCGGCCCGGCGAAACCGGCTGCCCATTCGTCGATATTGGTGTGGGATTTACGGATCGAGCCCGGCACGAGTCGCGGATCGCGGGCGAAATCATCGTCGACGCGCACATCGACGATGACAGGCGCATTGGGTGTGCCGACGATACGGTTCAATTTGTCTGAAGATATTTCGAGAAATGATGGCATGACGCGTCCTCCGGTGTTCGGTTTCATGGACGCGATTCTTCGGCATGTCGCCTCGTGGGGTGATCGCAACCCCATATGATTTTTATGCGCGCCGTCGTTTTTCATGTCAAGCTGCGGAAGGTTCATGTCTTCTGCGATATTGTTCCGCCGGACATCAGCGCGTTGCTGGCGGAAGAAAAACGGAAGAACCGATGGCGCCATCAGATTCTCCGAAATACGCCTCATGGGGTTTGCCCAGCCATTGACGATCGCGGCGGTCGTATTGCCTATTGCAAACAGGGGAAGCTGGGGCCGTATGCATCATGGACAATCTGCCTGATACCGTCAGCAAGCGCGACCCGGCCGTCACCGTCAGGCGTATTCTCAAGGTCAATCACGCCGGCGAATTCGGCGCTATCCGCATCTACGGGGCGCAGATCTGGATGGCCCGCCGGCTGTTTCCGGATATCGTGCCGGCGCTACGAGACATGCGGGAAGACGAGATCAGGCATTGCCGCCTGTTTCGCGAGGCCATGCCCGCGAGGAGCGCCAGGCCGTGCCGTGTGATGGCCTTCTGGAGCCTCGGCGGTTTTGTGCTCGGTTTTCTGACGACGCTCGGAGGGCGCAACATGGTCTGGATCTGCACCGAGGCGGTAGAAAGCACCGTTCATCGCCATCTGGAAGAACAGCTAGCCTTCCTTGAGACCAGAGACCAGGAGCTTCACGCCCTGATCGCTTCGATCCAGGATGAGGAACTGGCGCATCTGCGCGAGGCCGAGGAAAAGCAGACGGCGCACGGGATCAGCCACGCGCTGCTTCTGCCCATCATCGGTGCGCTCACCGATCTCATGATCTGGCTTTCGACCTGGGGAGATTCGAGCTGGATGCGCGCTGAAATCGCGCGGCCCGCGCGGAATGCCTAAATCGCCAGCATCAAACAAGTGACACGGAAAATGCGTCGGATTCCCAAATCCGTTAAAGCAGCTTTCTGTCACTAACGCCGACACACTCAAGATCCTATTTTCGTTGTGTTTTTTGGCTATGTTCTCATTTTTTACCAGCAATGCTGTGGGAGGAAATATGGATGATTACCCGCTGATCGGCCAAGCCCTATCAACTACTTTGAATAACGACATCGAGTTTATCTTAAATCATGCAATGCCCGGAAAATTCAGCGAATTAGCCACAGCAGGAGATAGTTCCGGCGCCATTGGATTGGTTGATGAAACACAACAATATGCGGGATCCTTCAAATACAGAGGAGCCGTGCTCGGAGTGAGCAAACATCCCCAAGGCGTCGTCGCTTGTGGCTCCGGAAACTTTCCAATTGCGGTAGGCCTGGCGGCCTCTAAACTTGGAATTCCAGCGATATTGGTGATACCCGAGGATGCACCTGTTTCCAAAAGAGAGTTGGCTCGCAATTCGGATTCTGAAGTTTTGTTCGTTCCGAGGACTGACTTTGCTGACGTTGCGGAACGGCTAGCGAAGGCCCGTGGTTTGCCGTTGCTACATCCGTTCCGTGATGCAACCATGCTGATTGGCAGTTGCTCCCTTGGTGTTGAACTTGCCCGTACCATTCAAGCGAGTGGATCACCTGATGATGCCATTGTTGTCGCTTGTGGCGGCGGCGGACTGGCGGCAGGAACCGCATTGGGAATTAGGCTCAGTGGATTAAAGAACGAGATTTACGTGGCTGAACCAAAGAACTATCCGCGTTTGCAAGCCGCAATCACTGTGTCTCATCCGGTCGAGATCACTCCTCAGGGGCAAACAATTTGTGATGCTTTGCGGGCAACTGAGATCGGTGCACTTTCATTTCAGATTATCGAGAAAATCGGGGTACGCACTCTGCTATCGTCAGACAATGCAGTTCTTGAAGCACAAGCGCGACTGCGGCGTGAATGTGACGTAATCGCAGAACCAAGCGGAGCATTGGCGTTGGCGGCGCTCTTCGAAAACGAGCTTCCGAAACGGCATAGCAAATTCTGGGTCATTGTATGCGGCGGTAACGTCTAATTTGAATCAGAGAAATTCAGGATGTTTCTGAGGGGAGACTCGAGCTGGATGCGCGCCGAAATGGCGCGCTCCAAAAAAGCCTGGCCTACATCAGTTCCGCCCGCCATTCGCCCGGATCACTTGCCCATTGACCCAGCCGCTCTCTGCGCTCGCCAGAAACGACACGATGCGCGCAATATCCTCCGGCTGCCCGAGCCGGCCGAGCGGGATCTCGTTGGTCAGGCGCTGGATCAACTCCGGGGAGCGGCCGGCGAGCAGCAACTCGGTTGCGACCGGCCCGGGCGCCACGGCGTTGACGGTGATGCGGCGGGGGCCGAGCTCCTTTGCGAGGATATGCGTCATCGCTTCCACCGCTGCCTTGGTCGCCGTGTAGACGGCATTGCCCGGCGAATAATGGCCGATGATACTGGTGGAGAGATTGATGATGCGGCCGCCGTCACGCACGCGCCTTGCACCCTCGCGCATGCCGTTGAAGGTGCCGGTCAGGTTCACGGCGATCAGGTGCTGATAGTCTTCGTCGCGGACTTCGGAGAGCGGGCCGAAGGTGGTGACGCCGGCATTGTTGACGAGCACGTCGACGGTTCCGAATTGCGCTTCGGTACGCTCGAAGAGATCAGCGACCGCTCGCGGGTCGGAGACGTCGGCGCGGATGGCAAGCGCCTGGCCACCGGCGGCCTCGATGGAAGCGACCACGTCCTCCGCCTGCCCAACACTTTCGGCATAATTGACGACGGTCTGGAAGCCATCGGCTGCGAGCTGTCTGGCAATGGCCGCGCCAATGCCCTTGGATGCGCCTGTGACGATGGCGGTGCTGATGTCATGGGTCATGTCATTCTCCGTTCTGTTCCGGCTCAGGCGATCGCAGGCACAGCAAGGCGTATGCGCGTCACCGGTCCCGGCAGCGCGCTTGAAGACTTCAAATCCTGCTATGTTGCCCGATCGCTTGTGCGCTTGATCTGACGCCGGTAATGTGAGCGATAACTCGCGTTCCCGCCACTCGCATTTCAGATCATGACCGACAGCCCCTACAAGAGCCGCTCCGCGCCCAGAAAAGCACCAAGACAGGCCCGCTCACTCGCAACCGTCTCGGCGATTGTCGAGGCTGCGGCTCGCATTCTGGAGGAGCGCGGCCATGAGGGTTTCTCCACCAACGCTGTGGCGGAAAAGGCCGGCGTCAGCGTCGGCTCGCTCTACCAGTATTTCCCGCGTAAGGACGCGCTGATCGGCGCGCTGATCCTGCGGCAGACCATGTCACTGGTTGAAAATGCGGAGAGTGCTGCCGATCAACCGACCAGCGAAGAGGCCTTTTCGGCGCTGATCGACCCTTGCGTTCACCAGCAGCTCGAACGTCCTGCCCTTGCCCGCCTGCTCGATTATGAAGAGGGCCGCCTGCCGCTCGATGCGGAGACTGAACGGGTGAAGACGCGCTTCTTCGAGCTCACCCGCGATACCCTCCTGCGGCCGGACATGCCGCCGCAGCCCGATATCGATGTCGCAGCGCGCGATGTGGTAGCGATCATCAAGGGCATGATCGATGCCGCCGGCGAGCATGGCGAGGAGGACAGGACCGGGCTGGCGCTGCGCGTCAAGCGCGCCGCGATCGGCTATCTCAAGACCGCATCGGACGGTGGGTGGTCCCAAAAGACATCATCGGCCCGGCTCAGAGCGGCTGCTTCCCTCGCCAGATCCGAAGCGGTCCAACATCCTCAAAGCCGAAAGACTTCATGCGACTGAGCATCGCTCCCCGATCATACCCAACCACAGGCTTTTCAGGTGCGAGCGCTGCGACACACTCGATGGCGGCTCGAAGCTCGTCTTCGCCATCGTTCTCCGAAAAGACGTTCGACAGGCCGACGCAGTCACCGGAGATATTTCCGATGCATCCGGCCTGGAAGCCGGCACCGTTACGGCGACCAAAGAAGACTATATCCGGCCGGGAAAGCATGGAGGATGGAAACATCTTCCGCTCGGTCGAAGAGCCGTTTCGTTTCCAGCCCTGTTCCCATTGAGCCAGATCGTCTTCGGTCTTGACCTGCTGCCAGTTGGGGTCCGTGCCGCCAAACATGCGAGGCGGAGCCCACAGCCAACGCGCCTCAAACAGAATTTCCATTCCGAGCGCGGTCATATCGAACCTGCAGAAACTGTCCTTGAAATCGAATTTCCAGCTCCTGCTGCGGCGAAGCTGATCGATGGCAGCCCGCTGTTCGTCTATCCGCGTGGCCGACAATGTCGTCAGGCTTGAGTAATAGGGCGGCGGCGGGTCGATACTGATAAACGCGTAAGCCTCGCGCCTGTATCTCAGATCGTGTGCCTGAAACACGCATTCATAGATATCTGCATTGTTTCCGGCGGCTGAAATCGCTCTGCTATCCGTCATAGAACCTGCCTTCAATGTCGCAAACAAACTTCGCGCGCAGTGTTACTTCCGATATCCAAGGTGCATATGACATAGGGCCTGCCTGCACTACCCCGGCAGGCGGCTCAGCAGAAAATCGGCACGCGCGGCCACATCGGACTTCGGCAACATGACGACCTCATAACCGATCTCGGGATAGGCCGATGTCAAGCGCTCATATTCGGCAACCGCCTCCTCGAAACCGTGCCGCCGTTCCGGGTCATTGACATAGATCTCCGGCCACGGTGGCGTCAGAAACACTGTCTGGTGATAACGATGCCGGTCACGCAGTGTCTCCAGCACCGCTTCTCCGTTAGCGGCCTGCAGCGCGGCGACGGCATCAATCAGGCCGCGGTCGAAGAACGTCCATCCCGCCTGCCCTTCTGCCAGCTTCTGATCTTCGAGCGCCATCGCGATCGCCCGTCGTGAGAAGGCCACTGGATCGACCCAGGGCAAAGCTGCGCCCTGCCCGGCCAGCTCCTCTTTCACGATCCGGCGTCCGGGCTCTTCGACGGTGGCGTAACCGCGCCGGGAAAGCTCTTCGAGCAATGTTGATTTCCCGCCACCCGAACAGCCGGAAATAACGACGGATTTGATCACGGAACCCTCCCATGACAGATGATGTAAAAGAAGCGTGGCGCAGACTCGGGCTATGTGCCGACTTCCAGATCGAAGACATGCCCCTGCCTGCCGGCAGAGCGGCGAAGCGAACCGCGGTGGATCGCGGCAATGCGCTCTATGATATCAAGGCCGATCCCGAGCCCGTCCGTACGGGCTGTGACATCGCACCCTTGCCGGACGCCGACCGGATGCCGGTCCTCGACGCGGATCAGGTTGCTGCTTACCCGCACGACGATATTGGTCCGCGCGGGCGTGTGGCGAACAGCATTGTCGATCAGGTTGCGGAGGGCATCCTTCAGCAGCGCCGGCACACCCTGCACGAAGGCGGCATCCACCTGCGCAGAGAATTCCAGCGAGTGACCGTTTTCATAGACCCAGGGCGCCAGCTGTTCCACCACGCTGGATGAAAGCGCGACGAGGTCGACCTCCTCGAACATGCCGTGATCGAACGTATCGAGCCTGGCGAGCGTGGTGATCTGGCTGACGAAGCGGACGAGGTCGTCGAGATCCGCCTCCGCCTTCCTTGCGCGCGGATGGTCGATATGACCGAGCTCCAGCTTGATTGCGGCAAGCGGCGTGCGGACCTCGTGGGCGATGCCCGATGTCAGGATCTTCTGGGATTTCATCAGCTCGCCGACACGCGCGAAGGCCCGGTTGACGGCCTCGGCAAGATGGGCGATTTCACGTGGCATCTCCTGGAATTGCAGGTGTGAGCGGGAATCCATCGGATCGATCCGCTCCGCCGCCTCGGCCGCAATCCGTACCGGCTTCAGCGCCTGGCGCACGGAAAGCAGGGTGGCGCCAAGCACGAGCACCAGGAGAATGCTCATCGGCACGATCATGTGTTCGATCACCTCATTCCAGAAGACATCCGACAGCACGTCCTGCGGATCGCCCATCGTCGCGACATCGACAACGAAGCGCCGCTCGCCGACTGTGAAGGCCCGCCCGCCCACCAATGTCAGCGGCTTGCCGGGCTCGAGTGACCGCAGCCAGAAATCCGGCGGGTTCACATCAGGCGGCAGAAAGCGGCTTTCGCAGGCGGCATCGCAGGACTGGAAGACGAACCCGCCACCGGCCTCGCGGATGCGGGCCACATAGCCGGTTTGCGCCTGCCGGTAGCGCCCTTCGACGCTGTCGGGAAGCCGGTAGCGGATTGTGCCGTCTTCCACCTCGATACCGGAGGCGAGCCGCTCGGTCTCCTGCTCCACGAAGAGGCGCGAAAGCTCCCCGACATTCCAGTAATAGTCGGAAAAGATCACGGCGAGCTGCACCACCATGGCCAGCACCGCAAAGAAGGCGATGCGCCGCGCCAGGATAGTGCCCAGTGTCGGCGATTTCAGTCTCACGCGCGCGCCTCCCGCATCATGTAGCCGACACCCCTGACGGTCTCGATCAGCGCCCTGGTCGGATGCCTCTCGAGTTTCCTGCGCAGCCTCGAAACGGCAAGCTCGACGGCATTGCTGCTGCGCTCGTCGCCGAACTCCGAGAAGGCGTGCTCGATCTTCGGCTTGGGCACGACCCGGCCGCCATTGCGCATCAGAAGTTCCAGCAGGCCCTTTTCGGAGGGCGCGAGCGCGATCTCGGCGCCGGCACAGATCACCCGCCGCGAGGCGACATCATATTGAAGTGCGGCGAATTCCAGGACCGGCATGATGGTTGCCGGCGCACGTCGCGTCAGCGCGCGGATGCGGGCGATCAGTTCGCCATTGTGAAATGGCTTTACGAGATAGTCGTCGGCGCCCGCGTCGAGCCCGGCGATGCGTTCGTCGATCGCGCCCCGCGCGGTCAGCACCAGAACCGGCATCTGAACCCTTGCGGCCCGCAGCGACCGCAGAAACGCGATGCCGTCTTCATCCGGCAGGCCGAGATCGAGAAGCAGCAGGTCATAGTCCGCTTCCTGCAATGCAAGCCGCCCTTCCTGCGCGAGCGCAAAGGCATCGATCTTCCAGCCGGCATCACGGATAGCCTCGCAAAGCAGCTCGCGAAGCCGGGAACTATCCTCGACCAGCAGTATCCTCATGCCTTCTTTCGACCCGTGACCATCGACCAGACGAGATTTTCCCTGTGCCTCCAGCTTTCGACGATGGCCGCACCCGCATGAACGAAGGCAAGCACCATGATGCCGTTTGCGA
The DNA here is from genome assembly GCA_900468805.1 of Hyphomicrobiales bacterium. GTDB lineage: Bacteria > Pseudomonadota > Alphaproteobacteria > Rhizobiales > Rhizobiaceae > Rhizobium. The sequence continues at coordinate 29,607 of UEIF01000052.1, forward strand.
TGGTGCCATGCAGTTTCTCCAGCCACTTCTCGCCCCAGAAGGCATCGAGCGTCGTCATCCAGCCGGTCAGCGCAGTTGCCGCCAGCAATGCCATCAGGAGCAGCATCATGACCGATGCCAGCGGATTATGACCAAGGTAACGTCTCTCACTGCCATCGATCATATCGAGTATCTGCTCCATCACCCTGCGCGGCGTCGGCAGGAAATCGGAAAAGCGAGCGTGTTTTGTACCGACGAAACCCCAGAGAATACGAATGACGATTGCCGCAGCGACGACATAACCCGTGATGCGGTGCCAGTATTTGCCCTCTTCGAGAATGAAGAGGTTGAGCATGCAGGCCGTCACGATGGTCCAGTGAAACAGCCTGATGACGGGATCCCACACCCTGACCGTCTGCTCGTTGGTATCGGAGGGCTCTTGGCCCTCGTCCTTCTTCGACGAGATGGCCGTCATCGCTCAATCGCCCTTCTGGACGATCTCACCGGAGACCGGATTGAAATAGACTTCGGCGCGTTCGCCGTTCTTGTCCTTGCCGTAGATTTCGTAGCAATTGCCGGTGATCTCGAAGGTCCTGACCTTGTAGCCCATTGCCTCGATCTTCGCCTTCATGGCCGCCTCGGGCATCCATTTGGATTTCGGCTCGCTGGTGCAGCTTGGACTTGCAAGCGCCAAGGCCGGCGTGAATGACAGGATTGCGAGAGCGGCGATCAGTTTCAGCTTCATGATTTTACCCTTTTGCTGCTGCCCCTTGCGGGCGACGGGCAAACGGGTAGCGCGGCGAAGCTGTCTGTTTGCTGTCGGGGAGTGCAGACGATCTCTTCCCCGCCGACAGGAACCCTCACGCCCTATTCGCTGCGCGGCAGTGGTCGCAGAAACAGGCGCTCGTAACTTTTGAACGGCGGATCGGCCCCGAATCGTGCATTGGCCGCGATACTGTCCGGGTCGGCGGCAACGCTGGCGCGGTAGCCGAGATAGGTCTGCTCATCCGGGAAAGTGAAGAGAGCGATTGCAATATTGCCTGCCCCGTCTGCCCCGGCACCGGGAAAACTCAATCCCGCGCCATCAGGCTTTTCGCGCGGCATGAAATATCCATGATGCGTTCCGCCATAGCGCTCGATCAACTGGACCCAAACCCCGGCATAGGCTTCGAATTCCCTGCGTTTTTTCGGATCGAGGCGGTAGCGCACCTCGCAGGTGACGGGCATTGTCGACATCAAGGAAAGTCCTCCAATGTCAGCATATAGCTCATCTGGGGATGCCGGCCATGCATAGTCAGCCAGATCTGAGGAAATTGCAGGAAACGCGGCTGCGCATGGAGGCAAAATACCTTCCCGCTTCGCCGTTCCGGCATAGCGACGAACGGCTCTGCCGCCTCTCCCGCATTTCCCAGGCGATCAGATGTGATCCGGAAGATCCCATCATTTCCCGCTTGTCGCGAATCGTAACGCCCGCTACCTCTTGGACAAGGCTCGACCCAAGCCTCCTCCCTCCAGCCGGGAAGCATCGTCCATGCGGGGTTCATCCACCATCGAACCATCTGTTCGAGCACCGCATAAGGAGGGGTTGCGTTTCCTGCTCGCAATGGAGGTTTGAATGAAACTGTCTGCACCCATCTATCAGTTGAAGCGCCGTGCGAAACTGTTGTCGCGCACCGATACGATTCCGCTCCATCAGGCGCTGGACCGTATCGCGCAGGAAGAAGGTTTTACCGCCTGGAGCCTGCTTGCATCCCAGCATGAGACGCAGTTATTGACCGGCCCGATTCTGTCGCAGCTTGCCGAAGGCGATCTGCTTTTGATCGGCGCCCGTCCGGGGCACGGCAAAACCCTGCTCGGCCTGCAGCTTCTGCTCGATGCCGTCAGGGAAAGCCGCAAGGCCACCTTCTTCACGCTCGAATATACCGAACAGCAGACCATGAAGCGTATTCATGCCCTGCCGGAAGGCGAAGCGCTGGGCGAGAAGATCGAGATCGTCACCTCGGACGAGATCAGCGCCGATTATGTCATGCGGCATCTCACGGGCGCTCCGCGGGGAACGGTTGGTGTCATCGACTATCTGCAGATCCTCGATCAGCAACGCAGCAAGCCGGGCCTTTCGGAACAGGTGTCTGCACTCCAGACCTTTGCTCGTCAAACCGGTATCGTGCTGGCCTTCATCTCGCAGATCGACCGATCCTTCGAGACTGATGGCAAGGGCTTGCCGGATCTGGCTGATGTCCGGCTGCCCAACCGGCTTGACCTTACGCTGTTCGACAAAGCCTGCTTTCTCCACAATCGCGAAGTCCAGCTTCAGCATGTGGCTTAAATCGTAAAGCGAGGGCCGGTGTCCGCTAGGTGCCGGCCCTCAGCCTTGCGATATCAGCTGCGGCTGCATCGAGAATGCATCTGAGGCCATTCCCTGCCGCATGCGCTTCGTCGCGAAGTCCACGAAGGCCCTGAGCTTGGGCAGCGACTGGCTGCGGCTTGGATAATAGAGGCAGAGCCCCGGCACATCGCGGGCATGATCTTCAAGCACCGGAATGAGGCTTCCCTGCTCGATATAGTGCCTGATGACTGAGCCGACCGTGTAGAGGAAGCCGACGCCGCGAAGCGCAGCCCGGATCGAGGCCTCGTAATCATTGAGGATCAGCGGGCCATCGACGGCAACCTTCAGGCTCTCGCCGCCTTCGACGAATTCCCAGGTCCGCGACACCTGCCCGCCTCGCCGGGTCAAGAGAGCGGGCAGCCCCTGCAGCTCTCGCGGATGGCCGGGCCGTGGATGTTTGCGAAGCAGGCTCGGCGCGCCGACGACAACGAACTTGTCGGGCGGCGTCAGCCAGGTTGAAACCATGTCGAGTTCGATCGTATGCCCGAGCCGGATACCGGCATCGAACCCTTGTTCGACGATATTGGTGAACTCGTCATCGCCGACAAGTTCCAGACTGATGCCAGGATAGGCCTCATGGAAATCCGGCAGCAGGCTGTTGATCAATAGCGAAACCGCCGGGCGCGGCGCATTGATGCGCAGGTTACCGCCAGGCTGTTCGCCGAGATCGCGGGCGGCATTCACGCCGGCCTGAAACATCGCTGCTGCCGGCTTGGCATGGGCAAGCAGCTTCTGGCCCGCTTCCGTCAATCTCACACTGCGGGTCGTCCTCGCAAACAGCGCAGCCCCTACCCGCCTCTCGAGCGTCTGGATACCCTGGCTGATTGCCGACGGGGTTAGGCCCAGCTGGCGCGCGGCAGCGCGAAACCCGTTCTGCTCGGCCACCGCCAGAAATATCGCAAGGCCATCCAGTTCGGTTCGTTCCATTGTGTAGTTCCACTTTACAGCGTGATCAGATAGGGGATCATTATCAAACAATAGGCCGCATGCCATATCTTGGCAAGAAGCGCGGCCAACAGCTTTCCGCCCTTCCAACCTTGATGAGCAATCCCTCGGGCCCGGCGTCCTCTCGATTGAGGAGGCGCGCCTTCACGCCTGCCCAAAAGAGAGAGAATTCCATGAAAATCTATGACAGACCGGGCTTCCCCAACCCCATGCGCATCCGCATCGTGCTGACGCAAAAGGGCCTGGATTCCGAAATCGAATTCGTACCGGTCGACCTCATCGCCGCCGAACACAAGCAGCCGGCCTTCCTGGCGAAAAACCCGTCCGGCGTGCTGCCGGTCCTGGAACTGGATGATGGCACGCTGATTTCCGAAAGCACGGCGATTACCGAATATCTCGACAATCTCGATGGCAAGCCGGAACTCACCGGCCGCACCCCACGGGAAAAGGCGCTGATCCATATGATGCAGCGCCGCGCCGAGGCCTTTGTCCTCGATCCCGTCGGCATCTTCTTCCATCACGCCACACCTGGTCTTGGACCAGCACTTCAGGCCTTCAAGAGCCCGCAATGGCCGGGCCGCACGGAAATGGGCGAGCGCGAGGGCGAGAAGGCGAAGGAAGGGCTGCGCTATTTCAACGAGATCCTCACCAGGCAGCCCTTCCTGACAGGCGAGATCTATTCAATGGCCGACATCACCCTGCTCGCCGGCCTCGCCTTTGCCGAAGTCGCCGGTATCGTTCCGTCTGGCCTCGACGCGCTGACGCAGTGGCAGGCACGCATGGCCGATCTGCCCGCCGTCAAGAACCGCAGCGGACAGAACTTCCTGCCTGAAGACCTGAAGCGCCTGGGTTTCTGAGCGCCGGTGCGGACTGAGCCGCGATAGCTTAGCGCATCCACCACGACAGCGAAGGCCGGCGTCCGTTGGCGCCGGCTGGACCCCGCGTAAAACCTCCCTCGCGCGCGATGGTCAGGAAAGTGGCGATGTCGTCAAGACCGGCCCGGCCCATTCATAAGCTCCCCTAATAGGTTCATGCGCAACTTAGCGTCTAATCGCAGAACTGCGTAGCCGCTAAAAGGTCGACAGCAATTATGGTAGCAGACAAGGAGCTCAGACATGCAGATCAAGCGAAGCGGCTTTGCCCCTTCCGTTAGGGGACCGGAGGCCTATTTCACCGGAACCGTGCGTCTCGACTCCCGTTTCGACAGCGAAGACCCGGATCGCGTCGGCGGCGCCACGGTGACTTTCGAGCCCGGCGCGCGCACCGCATGGCACACTCACCCGCTCGGCCAGACGCTGATCGTCATTTCCGGCCTCGGCTGGGCGCAACGCGAGGGCGGCCCGGTGGAAGAGATCCGGCCGGGCGATATCGTCTGGTTCGCGCCCGGCGAAAAGCACTGGCACGGCGCCACGCCAACCACGGCCATGAGCCATATCGCCATCGCCGAAAAGCTCGACCGCAGCGCCGCCGACTGGATGGAAAAGGTCAGCGACGAACAATATCACCTGACGGAGATACGATAATGCAGAAGCGCAAACTCGGAACAAACGGCCCTGAAGTATCGGCCCTCGGCCTCGGCTGCATGGGCCTCAGCTACGGTTACGGCCCGGCAACGGACAGGCAGACGGCCATCACCCTCATCCGCACCGCCTTCGACCGCGGTGTGACTTTCTTCGATACGGCCGAAGCCTATGCCCAGGGCGCCAATGAAGACCTGCTCGGCGAAGCGCTGGAACCCTTCCGCAACGAGGTGGTAATCGCCACCAAGTTCGGCTTTCGCGACGGCGATGTCAGCAAGGGACAGGACAGCCGGCCGGAGCGCATCCGCGCAGTGGCCGATGCTGCGCTGAAACGGCTGCGCACCGAATGCATCGATCTCTTCTACCAGCACCGCGTCGATACCGAAGTGCCGATGGAAGATGTCGCCGGTGCCGTTAAGGATCTGATCGCTGCCGGCAAGGTCAAGCATTTCGGCATGTCCGAGGCCGGCGCCGGTTCGATCCGCCGCGCCCATGCGGTCCAGCCGGTCGCCGCCCTGCAGAGCGAATATTCCCTCTGGTGGCGCGAGCCCGAGAAGGAAATCCTGCCGCTGCTTGAGGAACTCGGCATCGGCTTCGTGCCCTTCAGCCCGCTCGGCAAGGGCTTCCTGACCGGCGCGATCACCGAGACCACCAGCTTCGACAAGACGGATTTCCGCAATGTCGTGCCGCGCTTTTCGGAGGAAAACCGCAAGGCAAACCAGGGCCTCGTATCAGTGCTATCAGGCATCGCCGCCGCCAAGCAGGCGACGTCGGCCCAGATCGCGCTCGCCTGGCTGCTGGCACAAAAGCCATGGATCGCGCCGATCCCCGGAACCACGAAGCTGCACCGGCTGGAAGAGAATATCGGCGGTGCGGCGATCGAGCTGACGGCGCAGGATCTGCAGGAGATCGAGGCGGCGCTGGCCGATGTCACCGTGCAGGGAGATCGCTACCCGGCGCACCTGCAGGCCCGCGTCGGCCGGTAAGTTGCCGGCCCTGAAAGGAGTTGTCATGACCGACAATATCAAGGAAACACCGTCGTCATAACGCGTGTCGATATCAATGAGATCCTGTTCCGGCCGAGGGCGCAGGAGCTCTAATCCTTTCCTGACGTCAGCGGAAAGTTGCAAAAATGCCGCAATAGCGCAGCTTTCCGGCTGTGCCGCGGCTCACATCTCCCCCTCGTTGACATCATTTGCTATTCGTTCGCTCGAAGAGCATGGGCGCATCGAGGTAGATTTTGCCTAAGTAAGAACCGGTCTCAATCCAGTTTCACCCGTACTGCCTGATAGCCGCGGGCTATCGGCGTATGAATACGTTCATCGGGTGGTGGCAAGAGACCGGTTTGGCATTGTTCCGATCGCCAGCGCAGCTCCGCTGTCTCTGCTCTTCAGCCACCCAAAAGCATCGCCACTCCGCGCCTTCAAGGTTTTCTCTCGCGCCATCTTGGTGAACTTCCGAATGGAAGACCAAGACTTATGTGCTGTTCACTCAGGGTCCGATGGACCATTACGCCGAAAACTGCCCCCCAGCCCTGGATCGCATGTGGCGGATGTGGCGGATTGAGAGCCTTTCAATCCAGCGGCAAGATCCGGCTCAATGCCAATGGCCGCAAGCTGGATGCCTGGCTTATCTACAAATGCCTGGCCTGCGACAAGACCTGGAACCGGCCGCTCTTCGAGCGCCAGAACGTCCGCGACATCGATCCTGAGACCCTCGAAGCGCTCCAATCCAACGATATCAAATGGATCCGGATGGAGAGCTTCAACCTCGATGCCTTGAGGCGCAAGTCGCAGCGTATCGACGAATTCCCGGAATTCGAAATCGCCAGGGAGGTCATGCGGGAGTCCGCCGATTGGACGCGGCTGGAGATCGAATTGTTGGTGCCGTTGCCATCGGGTATGCGCCTCGACCGCCTGCTGGCGACCGAGCTGAAAGTCTCGCGCACGCGGCTCCAGACGCTCCACGGGAAAGGTCTGCTCCGGACAAATCCGGCTCGTGCCGACGTTCTGCGGCGGCGTATCAGGACCGGCATCGAAGTGATGATCGACCTCGCGGCCGTCGCGGATCGCGAACTTTCCTGGGGACCTCTGGCGACCGGCAGTCCCCGCTAGCCTATAGGACGAAGGCCCGTATGCCGGGCCTTCGTCACCTCCTGGTATCCTCCGCCGCAACTGACGGCTGTCAGTGCGATGGCGGCGACCTGGCCAGCGACACCGCCGCGTCAGCCACCGGCCGCCGTCCGGAGATCCGGTGCGGCTTCAGCCGGTCCTGCGATGTCAGGGGATTGTCCGCATCGATGGACTGGAAAAGCGCCTGCAGTTCAGGCTCCTCGACAAGCAGGGCTGCCTCTGCCGGCGAAATCCAGATCTTCTGCCTCTGGGCGCGCTCCTGAAATCGATCGACCTCGTTTTTGAGCCTGAGCAGGTGGATAGAGACTGTCAGCGGCGTCTCACTGTCTTTCAGGTAGGTGTAGTAGCCAAGCGGCCTCTTCCTGACCTTGCCTACGATGCCAGCTTCTTCAAGCGCCTCGCGCTGAGCACAACGATAGGGCTTTTCCTTCCTCTCCAGATAGCCCTTCGGGATCACCCACCTTCCGGTATCGCGGCTGGTGATGAGCAGCACGCTCAGCCTTCCGCCGCGCTCGACCCGACAGCAGATGGCGCCGCACTGGTCGATCCCGCGGCTGCCTGCTCTAGCGGGCATTTTCGCACTCGATTCAGATGGATGCTCAGACAGACCCATTATCCGCTCGCTATCGCCTTCTCCTTGCTTGGGAAATAGAGCGCAACAGGTGATCGAAAATAGCAGCCCCTGAAATTGGGGTATCGAATGCTTGAAGCAGGCACCCCGGCGGATCGGGACGATGCCCCTGCTCTCAGCCGAACAGGCTCGCGATACCGTAGGAAGCGGCGGCGATGATTGCGGCTGCCGGCATGGTGATGATCCAGGCGATGACGATATTGCCTGCCACGCCCCAGCGCACGGCGGACAACCGCCGCGCCGCGCCGACACCGACGATCGCACCGGTGATCGTATGTGTCGTGGAGACGGGAATGCCGAGCCAGGTCGCGGCAAAGAGCGTCAGCGCCCCGCCGGTTTCGGCGCAGAAACCCTGCATCGGATTGAGCCGGGTGATCTTCGAGCCCATCGTATGAACGATCCGCCAGCCGCCGAACAGCGTGCCGAGCGCCATCGCCGACTGGCAGGAAATGACCACCCAGAGCGGCACATGGAAACTGCCGCCGAGATGCCCCTGGCTGAACAGCAGAATGGCGATGATGCCCATGGTCTTCTGCGCATCGTTGCCGCCATGGCCGAGCGAATAGAGCGAGGCCGAGATGAACTGCATGAAACGGAAGGTGCGGTCGACGGCAAAGGGCGTCTGGCGCACGAACATCCAGGAGACCACGAGAACGAAGAACAGCGCCAGGAAAAAGCCGATCGCCGGCGACAGGAAGATCGCGCCCACCGTCTTCAACAACCCGCTCCAGACGATCGAGCTGACGCCGACCTTCGCGAGCCCCGCTCCGACAAGCCCGCCGACCAGCGCATGCGACGACGATGAGGGTATGCCGAACAGCCAGGTGACGATGTTCCAGACGATCGCCCCCATCAGCGCCGCGAAGATCACCTGCGGCGAGACGATGGCCGGGTCGATGATGCCGGTGCCGAGCGTTTCGGCAACATGCAGGCCGAAGAACAGAAAGGCGATGAAATTGAAGAAGGCGGCCCATGCGACTGCATATTGCGGCCTCAGCACCCGGGTGGAGACGATCGTCGCTATCGAGTTTGCCGCATCATGCAGCCCGTTCAGAAAATCGAAGAACAGCGCCACACCGATCAGGCCGACCAGCAGCGGAAGGGAGAGAGAGGCTTCCATCAGACGTTCTCGATGACGACGCCGCTGATTTCGTTGGCCACGTCCTCGAACCGGTCGACGATCTTTTCCAGGTTGGAATAGATCTCGCTGCCGATCATGTAGGCCATGGCATTGCCGCTGGGCCCATGTCGGCGATAGAGGTCCTTCAGCCCTTCGTCATGCAGCTCGTCGGAGCGTCCCTCGACCCGGGTGATCTCCTCGGCAATCGCCGACAGCCGCGAGGCATTGGCGCCGATCTTGTCGAGCAGCCCGATCGCCTGCTGCATCAGGATCGCCGCCTTGATGATCTCGCCGCCCATTTCCCGCATCAGCGGATCGAAGCTCGACTGCTCGAAGAGCCGGATGATCTTCACCGTCTTGTGCATCATGTCGATCGCATCATCCATGGACTGGATCAGATCCTTGATGTCGCCGCGGTCGAAAGGCGTGATGAAGCTGCGGCGGATCGCCAGCAGCACCTCGCGGGTGATCTGGTCGGCTTCGTCCTCCAGCGCGACGATGCGGTCGCAATTCTCCTGAACCGCCTCGCCTTTCAGGAGCTTCTCCATCGCCTCGGCTGCTGCCACCACGGTTTTCGCATGCCTGGAGAACATATCGAAGAAGCGGTCCTCCCGCGGCATCATCTTGCGAAACACGCTCATCATCTCGGGCGATCCTTCCCTGTGCGAACGACTGTCCATAGGAGACTGTCATAAATCTGTCATAAAGCGTCGCAGGCAATTGATCGAAAAAGAAAAAATTGACAATGCTAGATGTCATGAAATCCAATAAAAAAGGCGCAAAACCCCGCGCCGGCACATCCCAGCCACTGCTGAAGCAACTTGCAGCGAGGCCCGAGAAGCTCTTCTCCGGCGCCTTTCGCCAGCAATATGGCGCGCTCTGCTTCCGTCGCGGGAATGCCGGCCACGATAACAAGAACCCCGCAAGCAAGAGTTCCGAGATCGAGATCCTTGTCGTCACCACGCGTGACAGTGGCCGATGGATCATTCCCAAGGGCTGGCCGATGAAAAAGAAGAAGCCGCACGAAGCGGCCGCCATCGAGGCGTGGGAGGAAGCCGGCGTGCGCGGAACGGTCAGCAAGCATCCCATTGGCCGCTACACCTATCTGAAGGAACTGGACGACGGTGACGTCGCTCCCTGCATCGTCGATATCTTCCAGATCGAGGTGGAGGCAGCACAAAGCGAATTCAGGGAGGTCGGCCAGCGCGTGCTGGACTGGGTCAGCCCCGATGAAGCGGCACGGCGCGTGCGCGAGCTCGAACTGAAATCCTTGCTCGTCGATTTCCGCCCCCGGCACGGCAAGCAGAAACAGCGCAAGAAGAATGGTTGATTGGCAGGCATCCGGGTTCCGTTATCTCGCACTTACAACCATCACCTGTTTGACGCCGGGCCGCCATCATAAGGCGGCGGATAAGCCGCAATTCGAGTCCAGCTTCGCGCAACTGGCAGGAATTGGCCTGCCCGAATGGGGAAACACCGATGCCCGGAGCATCATCGAGCGCGCGCATGCAAATAGGCTTCCATGCGATTTTCATCCTGTTGGTCCTCTGCCTGCGGCCAGCAGTCGGGATGCCGCGATGTCCTCCGCAGAATGAGCTGCTGGCAAAGGCGAAGGTGGTGGTCGAGGCAAGGGTGAAATCGCTTTTCATCGGCGAATCCGGTTTGGTCGTGACGAACGAATTCCCGACCCGGATGATCCGGGCGGATCTGGAGATCAGGAGGGTCATTAAAGGCGAATTCGCCGGAAAGGAGGTGACGATGTATGGCGCAATGTTTCCCCCAGGACCGTACCGGGAGTTGAGCCTGATGGCATTAGTGGCCGGGTATGACGGTCACGACACCTTCGAGTGGGAGCTCTCATCTTACGAGCTCGGCGATACCGGCATGTCGCTCTTCGTAATGAGCGACTGCATATACTACAAATTTCCCGACCTCATCACCAATCCGCAATGAGAGGCTATCGATGCTGCCCTACTGCCGGTCGCCCTGCTTCTCCTGCGACATGAGCTGGCTGAGCGTGGCTGCCGGGATCGCGTCGGCGGCGTAGGTGAAGGTACCCGACGATTTCACCTCCTCGGCCGCCCGCAGCAGTGCACCAAGTGCCGCGCGCGCAAAAGAGCCGCCCACGCTCACACGGCGCACGCCGGCAGCCGAAAGTTCGGCAACGCTGTAGCGCGGCCCTTTCAGGCCCATCACCACGTTGACGGGCTTGTCGACGGCGGCGCAGACGGTTCGAATGGCGTCGATATCAGGCAGCCCGGGCGCATAGAGCACATCGGCGCCGGCTGCAGAAAAAGCCTGCAGCCGCCGGATCGTGTCATCGAGGTCGGGTCGGTTCCAGAGAAAATTCTCTGCCCTCGCCGTCAGCAGGAAAGGCAGTGTCCGCGACGCTTCCGCGGCGGCCTGCACCCGTTCGACGGCCTGCGACAGATCATAGATTGGCCTTGCCGGATCGCCGGTGGCATCTTCGATCGATCCGCCGACAAGACCGACTTCGGATGCAAGCCGGATCGTCTCGGCACAGATTTCGGGCGCCGCACCAAACCCGTCTTCGAGATCGGACGAGACGGGAAGATCGGTTGCGCCGACGATCTCGGCGGCATTGTCGAGGATCTCGCCCCGCGTCAGACTCGCAAAGGAATCCCGCTTGCCTTTCGAAAAGGCATAACCGGCGCTGGTCGTCGCCAGGGCCTCGAAACCGAGGCTCGTCAGAATCCGTGCCGAGCCGGCATCCCACGGGTTCGGAATGACGAATGCCTCATCCCGGTAGTGCAATGCCTTCAGCCGCTCGAACTTCGCCTGTTGCTCCGCCACGACTCTCCTCCTCCGCAAATGACAGCGAGGCCAGACTAGCAGTCGCGAACAAAATGTGAACGATTTTATGCCGCTTGACCGGATTTTGTTCGGTGGCTGTCGCCCGTCCGCTCAGTTGCGCAGCCTGTATCCCGTCTTGAAGATCCAGCCGAGCGTGCTCAGGCAAATCACCAGAAACAGCGAGATCATCCCGAGACTGATCAACGGGTTCACATCCGCGATCCCGAAGAAGCTCCAGCGGAAGCCGCTGACGAGATAAAGCACCGGATTGAGATGGCTGACGGCCTGCCAGAAGGGCGGCAGCATGGTGATCGAGTAGAAGCTGCCGCCAAGGAAGGTGAGCGGCGGAACGACCAGCATGGGGATGAGGTTCAACTGCTCGAAATTCGTCGCCCAGATGCCGATCATGAAGCCGAACAGGCTGAAGCTGATCGCCGTCAAAAGAAAGAACAGCACCATCATGAAGGGATGTTCGATCCGGACATCGACGAAGATATTGGCCGTCACCAGGATGATGACGCCGATCAGCAGCCCCTTGGTGGCCGCCGCCCCCACATAACCGATCAGGATCTCCGTCATCGCGACGGGGGCCGACAGGATTTCGTAGATCGTGCCGGTGAATTTCGGAAAATAGATGCCGAAGGAGCCATTGCCGATGCACTGGCCGAGCAGGGTCAGCATGATGAGGCCGGGCGTGATGAAGGCACCGTAGGAGACGCCCTCCACCTGCTGGATGCGCGAGCCGATGGCGGCACCGAACACGATGAAATAGAGCGAGGTGGAAATGACGGGCGAAATGACGCTCTGCAGCAGCGTGCGCCGGGTCCGCGCCATCTCGAAATAATAGATCGACTTGATCGCTTCGAAGTTCATCTTGCGCCTCCTACCAGCGATACGAAGATGTCTTCGAGCGAGCTCTGGCGCGTCGAGAGATCCCGGAAATGGATGTTGTTTTGCCCGAGCCGCGTCAAAAGCGATGCGACGCTTTCATGCTCGTTGTGGGTGTCGAATTCATAGACCAGCCGGTTGCCCTCGGCCTCGATCGACAGGCCGTTGCCGGCAAAGCAGTCCGGCAGTTTTTCAAGCGGTTCGTTGAGTTCGAGGATGAGTTGCTTGCGGCCGAGCTTGGCCATCAGCGCCTGCTTGTCTTCGACGAGCAGCAGCTCGCCGCCGTTGATGACGCCGACGCGGTCGGCGATTTCTTCCGCCTCTTCGATGTAGTGCGTCGTCAGGATGATGGTGACGCCCTCGCCCCGCAGCCGCTCGACGACATGCCACATGTCCTTGCGCAGCGTCACGTCCACGCCGGCTGTCGGCTCGTCGAGGAAGAGGATGGACGGTTCGTGCGACAGCGCCTTGGCGATCAGCACGCGCCGCTTCATGCCGCCCGAGAGCTGGCGCAGCGTATTGTCCTTCTTGTCCCAGAGAGACAGGTCGCGCAGCACCTTCTCGATATGGGCAGGGTTCGCCTTCTTGCCGTGCAAACCGCGCGAAAAGCTGACCGTATTCCACACAGTCTCGAACTGGTCGGTGGTCAGCTCCTGCGGCACCAGGCCGATCAGCGTGCGCGTGGCGCGGAAATCCTTGACCACGTCATGGCCGTCGACGACGACCGTGCCGCCGCTCGGATTGGCGATGCCGCAGATGATCGAGATCAGCGTCGTCTTGCCCGCCCCGTTCGGCCCGAGCAGCGCCAGTATTTCGCCACGCTCGATCTCGAGGTTGACGCCCTTCAGCGCCTGGAAGCCATTTGCATAGGTCTTGGTGAGATTTTGGACGGAAATGATTGGTGCCATGGGGCTCTTTGCGGATATCAGGTCAATTCGCCCGCTATATAGCCCCTTTGTGAAACTTTGACATCCCGAGGGGCCCGAACACTGAATTCACACCATCGGCCTATCCGCCAATAATGTCGGGCATCGGATGCCTATCCACAGGACAAATCAGCCGATGAAAAGAAAGTCGTCTCCCGGCTCCCGATGTCATCAATCGGTGATGTTCGTCCCGCATAAAAACACGCGAGGACAGCACCGGCTCCCGCCCGCCGCCACCCCTTTGCGGAGCCGCCCTCTCGGCGATCTCGTTACGCCTTTTCTGCTGCCCTCGGCATTGTAGTGAAATTTATTATCAGTCACGAAATGCCAGGAACCGGCCAGTATCCTCTGTTCAGCCGCGTTCGTCTAAGCCGGCCCTAGGCCGGCTTTCTTTTTTCTGCGTGTCGGCCGCTTCGTTCGAAAACGCAGCTTAAGGCACAGCCTCATGCTCCTCCCGCGCCGCCTCCCAGATTTCCTTCGCCGCATCGAGGTTCATCAAGGCAATGGCAAGTCCGACGAGGAGATCGGGCCAGATCGAATGCCAGAGATAGGCCGTCACCAGACCAGCGGCGATGATGGCGACATTGGCGGCCGCATCGTTGCGGGCCGACAGAAATGCCGCCCGCGTCAGCGAGCCGGCGGCATGGCGGTGGGCGGCAAGGATATAGGCGCAGAAGAGATTGACGGCGAGCGCACCAAGTCCCGCAAGCGACAGCGGCAAAGGCAGCGGCGGCACCGGATGAGCAATCTTGCCCCATGCCATCAGCAGGAAGGCAAGCGCCGGCACCAGCAGGATGCCCGCCATGCCCATGCCGACCCACGCCCGATTCTTTGCCGACCATGCCATGGCGAAGAAGATCAGCAGATTGACCGAAGCATCTTCGAGGAAATCCACGCTGTCGGCGAGCAGCGAGACGGAACCGATCGCCAGCGCCACGGCAAATTCCACGCCGAAACAGCCGAGATTCAGGAGCGCAACCGTCATGACGGTGCGTCTCAATGTCTGCTCCATGGTGCTGTTCCCCTACCCGAATCCGGCCAGACCTCGTGAATACCCCTCCGACAGGATGGCTGCCCGGTCTTGTTCCGCAGCCTAGAGATCCCTGAACATCACGAGCGCATCGACATAGCCGAGATCAGGATGATTGAACGCCCCCGGAAGCCGCCCGACCACCTGGAAATCGAGTGACTGCCAGAGCCGCACTGCCCGCTCGTTGGAACTGACGACGAAATTGAACTGCATGGCCCGGAAGCCGCGCTGGCGCGCATGGGCAAGCGAGTGCTGGTGCATGATGCGCGCGACACCCTGGCCCGCCGCTTCGCGCGCGGTCATATAGCCGCAATTGCAGACGTGATTGCCGCCGCCGGCTTGATTGGCCCTGATATAGTAGGTGCCGATGATGCTGCCGCCGTCATCAGCGACGAAGGTTTCCTTGTCGGGGCCGAGCCAGTAGTCGAGCGCATCGGCTTCGCTCATGTTGCGATCGAGCGTATAGGTTTCGCCCGCCCGGACGACAGGTTCCAGGATCGCCCAGATGGCGCTGCGGTCTTCGGCTTTGGCAGGTCGGATCAGCATGGCCTGATGTTTGCACGACCAGATGGCGCTCCGCAACTGCGGCATGGCGCCCGGAAGCGGGCAGCGGAACAGGAAGACGTGGAGGGATCTGCTTCAGTCGTTGACGCTCTCGAGGATATCGTCGAGCAGCCGCTCGGCATAGCGCATCGTCTCGAATTGCTCTTCCGGCGACAGCTTATGTGCAACGCATTCCGCCCGGATGGCTGTTCTCAGCTTCGCCAGCAGGGCCGCCTGTTCATAGGGCGTGAAGGCGCTGTCGCGGACGGTGATCTTCGCGATCGTTTCCAGAATGGCGATCCTCCCCTCCACCTGCCTTGTCGAGCCGACATAGAACGGCCGCTGCGACCGGAGGTTTCGGCGCGGGAATGTTACGACATTGCTCATGGTGCCCTCACAGGGCCGGCGTCTTGAAATCGGAACCTGACAGCATGGTGTGCAGCTTGTGCTCGCTGTCGGCGCCCTGCCGGTAAAGGTCGATTGTTATGCGGGCGAGTTCACGCGCCTCCGTGCAGTCGCGTGACCAGCCGCGCTCGGCGCAAAGCTTGTCGAAGGCCTTTTGCACGATCGCAAGCTCCACAGCACCGATCCAGCGGTCCACAGGTGCATCCGTTATAATCTTCGGTTGCATGATCTCCTCCCGATCGCTCCATAAAGATGCTGCCAAACGCATGAAGGAGAAGAGAGTTCCACACAAAATGCAGGACGCAAAAAGAATCCCGGCAGGCGCTGGAAAAGGCCGGTTTCAGGGTCTGCCGGGCGGCATCGACTCGCGCAAAATGGAAAAACCGACGCGCTGGGAACCGCCTTACCGGGTGCGCGCGGCTACTGTTCGGGAAACCACAAACGCAACCTACAATCGTCATGGCAGTCTATGTCAACGCGAGAGGTCAGCCCGCTCTCTGCTCGACGAGGCGCTGCCACAACAAGCTCCCTGTCATTCTTACGCCCTCGTGCCTGCACGAGGAGGGAATGAGGACCTGCTAAACCTCTACGTTCTTCACGCTGCGCCTCGTTAAACTGCACCCGTCTAACCGCGGAACAGCGACAGAATGTTCTGCGGCGCGCTGTTGGCGATGGAGAGCGATTGCACGGCCAGCTGCTGCTGCGTCTGCAGCGCCGACAGCCGGGATGACTCCGCCTCCATATTGGCATCGACCAGGCGGCCGACGCCGCTGTCGACGGAATCGCCGAGCTTGGAGACGAAATCCTCCTGCATGGCGATGCGCTTCTGCAGCGAGCCGAGCTCGGAAGCCGTGGCAACCATCTGGCCCAACGCCTGCTCCACATCCTGCAGCGCGTTGCCGATGCCGCCTGACGTGGTGAGCGTCGTGATGTCGAGCGCGTAGACCGACTGGCCGGATAACTTTCCAGCACTCGTGCCGAGTATGCCCTCATTGAGATTTTCGAGGCTGCCGCCGGTCGCCCAGGCACCGAACATGGTATTCGAATCAGTGAGATTGCTGCTCCTGGCAACGTAATCCGTCAGCGTCACCTTCACATTGCCATTGCCGTCGCGCACGAAGGAGGACACGACCGAGCGGGTCGTCAGGTCGATGGCGATCATCCAGTTCTCGCCGGAGAAGGAGGCCGACCGGGCGATGCTCAGCAATTGATCCTGCAGCTGGTCGATCTCTTCCTGCACCTTGCTTCTATCAACGCCCTTCTCCGAAGCGGCGACGAGCTTTGCCTTGATCTCGCTTACCACGTCCACGGCGCTCGACATCGCGGTATAGGCCGTGTCCACCTTGGCCGCACCAAGGCCCAGCGCATCCGAAACTGCCGAGAGCGCTTTGTTGTCCGAACGCATGGTCGTGGCGATCGACCAGTAGGCAGCGTTGTCGGCCGCCTTGTCGATCCTGTATCCCGAGGAGACGCGATGCTGCGTATCCTGAAGGCTGCCGTTCACGTTGCGAAGTGTCTGAAGTGCGGCAATGGCGGAATTGTTCGTGATGATCGACGACATCAAAAGCTCTGTTATTCAACGAGAAAGCGATCATTGGACAGGAGAATCGATGCGTCATGCACCCGAAAGATGAAGGAACTTATCGGCGGAACAGGGTTAACAATTCCTTGCTAAATTACCTCTTGATTTGATGGCCGGCCACACCACGTGCCCTCATCAGGCCCTTTGCGCACGTCTTCATTCGACCAATTGACGCCTGCGGCATCCGCCGCTTCGATGAAGGCTTCCCGCGCCTCGCCGGGCAGAAGCTGGCCTTCCGAGACGGCCGCGAAGGAGGCCAGAGCATGCTCGAAGGCCAGACCGTGGGTGACTGGCCATCTCTCGGCAAGGAGCGCTGCCGCATGGCCCGTACCACGCACGGTAATCGGGTTCACCTGGCCCGGAAGCCGGATATGCAACGGGGTGGTCCAATCTGACATGATGAATAGCGTGCTGCCCTGGATCGACTGTTTCCGCGCAGCGAACGCGGCGACCAGAAAAAGGTTCCGGCCCAAGCGCTCCAACGGCCTCAAACAGGATCACCATTTGGTGACAAGTTTGGAGCCTCCGGAGCGCGTAAACTGAACGGCGGTAGCCATTCCCACCAGAATCACCGCCGAATTCCGCTGCGACCGGGAACTTCAACGACAGTCCGGAGTCTTGAGACTGAAGAGGAAGATCATGGACAAGGCGCTTTATACGGCGGGTAATAACATCTTGCTCGGAAGGATGGACGAGGAGGCCAGACGGCACCTCACCCCTTACGTTGAGCCGCTCGCCCTGCCGCGGGGCTTTGCGCTTTCTGCCCTGGGTCAGCAGGTGAAACATTGCTATTTCATCGAGGACGGCATTGCCTCGATCATCGCGAGATCGGCGGGCGAACGCTCGAGCGAGGTCGGCATTGTCGGGCGCGAAGGCATCGTGCCGCTGACGCCGATCCTAGACAGCACGCACGCGACCTTCGACATTTTCATGCAGGTGGAAGGGCACGGTTCGCGCATCGCCGTGGACCCATTGCGGGAAGCGCTGGAGGTCGTGCCGTCGCTCCGCAGGCTCCTGAACCGCTATGTCCAGACCTTCATCGTCCAGGCGGCCTCCACCTCGCTTGCCAATGCCAATCATTCCATCGAGGCGCGGTTGGCGCGATGGATCCTGATGTGCCACGACCGCCTCGACGGCGACCGCATCGGCCTCACACACGAGTTCCTGGCCCTGATGCTCTCGGTAAGACGTGCCAGCATCACCACCGCGCTGCATGAGCTGGAAGGCCGGCAACTCATCTGGTCGGAGCGGAGCATGGTCGCTGTCCGCAACCGGACGGGCCTCGAAGAATTTGCCGGTGATTCCTATGGTCGCGCTGAGCAGGAATATCGCCGGCTGATCGGCGAACTGAAACAGCGGGATACCGTTTAGCGATTATAGGCTGGCGATAATGCGGCCTAATGATAATAGCCGATATCGTGCGCAATGCGTTGGCGGGCGCGGTTCACCCGGCTTTTGATGGTGCCAACAGGGCAATGGAAATGGTTCGCCGCTTCCTCATAGGAGCGCCCGTCCACGAAGACGAAGGAAAACGCGGCGCGGTATGGCTCCGGCAGGTGTCCGCAGGCAGCTTCCAGCTCATGGCCGCGCAGATGCCATTCCTGGTCGGCCGGCACGCTACCCTGTGATGAGACGCACTCATCCGAACCGAGCGTTTCGCGCTGTTTGATCCGGAAGCGCGTGCAGAAGGCATTGCGCATGATCGTGAACAGCCAGGACTTCATCCTCGTGCCCTGTTTGAACTGCTCGATATTGCCGAGCGCCCTGACGAGCGTTTCCTGCACAAGATCGTCCGCATCCGTGGATGTCCGGTAAAAAGTGCGGGCAAATGCCCTGAGCGCTGGAATGAGCGTGACCACTTCCGCTT
Organism: Hyphomicrobiales bacterium; assembly: GCA_900468805.1. GTDB lineage: Bacteria > Pseudomonadota > Alphaproteobacteria > Rhizobiales > Rhizobiaceae > Rhizobium. The sequence goes on from UEIF01000052.1 coordinate 48,375, forward strand.
GAAGAATTTCGGGGGAATGTTTCATGTCCAGCTCCCTGGCCCTCGGTATGGAGGGCCTCGATACGGATAACCCTTAATATCGAGGGTCTCCGATGCTCAGGGAAAGGGATGCAGCTCCTGTTCGTTCCATAATCTGATGTCTTGGTACGATACCGCACAATAGGCATGCTGACGGCATTCGAAGCCGGGCGAACCTCAGTCGCCGTTTTCGCGCGGTGCAAAGAGCGCCTTGGCGATCTCGGCAAGTGCGGTGAGGCTCTCGGTGAGACGGTAGCCACCGTATTTCGCGGCAATATCCGCGTCGGCATGAGGCAGCGCAAAAACAAAGGGTATTCCGGCATCCTGCAGCCGCTCGGCGAGCGGAAACACCGTCTCGCCCTCGAGGCGGATATCCAGAACGGCGCCGTCGATCCTGATAATATTGAGCAGCGCCAGGCCGATCTCCACTGACGACGCAGGCCCGACGATGACGACGCCGGCCTGCTCCAGCGCAAGCCGCACTTCGTCGGCAACCAGATCACCTCTCTCGACAATGAGCAGATGCTTTCCCGTCAGGAGCCTGAGATCGCCGATCTCCATCCATCCCCGCAATCGCCTCATCCCCCGGGATCATGCCCGGGATCAGGCTGAGTGTCCCTAACTGCTCACCACGGCAATGGTTTCCGGCGCAAGTCAGGATACCTGGCGGGCTTGTGGCAAGGCAGACAAAATCGGCCTGTTCCGGCCGGACGCGCCATGGCAGACTCCGCCGCGAGTGCCTTGCAGGCGCATCGAACGAGACGTCATGGGAGGCTGTCGTGCCACTGAACCGATTGGTGATCTATGCCGGCGATATCGAGGAGACGGCCACATTCTACGAGACGCATTTCGGCTTCAAGCCCATGCAATTGCCTGGCGACCGGATCGTCGAGCTGGTCTCGCAGGATGGCGGCGCCAACATCATGCTGCATCAGGCCGCAAAGGGCCAACGCAGCGGCCAGTCAACCGTCAAGCTGGTTTTCGATGTCAGGGATATCGAGGCATTCTGCGCCGAATGCGCCGGAAATGGTTTGATATTCGGGCCGGTCCACAAGGCTGACGGCTATGTCTATGCCAACGCCAAAGACCCGTGCCAGAATCCGATCCAGGTTTCCAGCAGGGCCTTTCGGACCTGATGTTGAGGACGTGCTGAAGCGTCGGGCCGCGCGTTTAGCTGCGGAGGTGGCTCGAGAGAGCCTGCACATGCCGATGAACAGCAGCCGCACTCACCTCTGCCGACATGGCGGTGACGTCGAGGTTGAGCGTATTCGCATGCTCGGGGTCGAGCACCTCCAAGGTCCGGCTCCGCTCCCGCGAGGCCTCGGCATTCACCGATTTCAGCCGCTCGCGCCGTTCCGGTATCGCGACACGCCGCGCCAGCTCCTCCGCCTCGCAGAAAAGCCGCACCGGCACCAGCAGCGATCCCCGCTTCTCGGCGGCATCGGCAATCTGCCGGAAGGTGCGATGGCTGCGCTCGTCGCCCTGAATGCCGGCATGGGTGAAGATGAAATTTGCCGACGGCGCGCAGAAAGTCACGATCGTATCCAGCACCGTCTGCCGCACCCTGCCCGTCTGCTCCCATATCTCCACCGGCAGCGGCTTTGCCGGATCGTGGTCGAGGACGCCGAGCACTGGATTGTTGACCCAGTGATTGTCGATGATTTTCGCTGAAAACAGTGGGCGCAGCCGCTTGGCGATGGTGAACTTGCCCGTGCCCGGAAAGCCGGTGAGCAGGAGGAAAATGCCGGTCATGATGGTGCGACTTTGAAAATATTGCTTACGCTATGCCGGCAATCTGACCGCTTGTGCCGTCGTCTGCAAGGGCTTGCGAGAGCGCTTCAATTTCGAATGGCTTCTGTCAGTCGAACCAATTTTCGATGTCGCGCAAATTTTCTCAAGGACGCGCAAGCTGTCGCTGCTATCGTCGGCACCATCGAGGTCACGCAGACCTTTCCCCGATGTCAGCCTATTTGCAGACACCTCTTCCGCTTCTGCGCGACATGAGGTCGAAGTGGAAATGGTTCCAGTGCTCCGGATTGTAGCCGGGCCCGAGAACCGTGTTGAAATATTTGCAGCTGTCGCTGCGCACGGCCTTGAGCAGCCGCCCTTCGCGGAAGGAGAACAGGCCCTTCTTGCGCACGTCGATCTCGTGGCCGTCCTTCAGCACGAACTTGCCGACATCGATGGCGTTGCCTTTGGCATGTTCCGAAATCGGATTGTATCGCTGGCGGCTGTTATTCATGCGCCGGCAGGAATAGCCGCCGAGCGGCTGGATGGTCTTGATACCGGTCCAGTAACGGAAGCGGGCCGACGGGGCGAGTTCGTTCTTCACCCATTTGGCAAAGGCGAGTGTCACCTGGCAGTTCAGCACCACCGCCGGCTTGACGCCGATATTGCCCGAGAGGCCCTTCAGCGACACCGGATAGGGCACCTGGCAGGAAGGCCCGTTGGAAATCGGCGGGCGATCCTCGAAGATCACGCCCATGCGCTTCAGCTCACGCCGGCATGACAATTCCGAAGACGGCATGACGCCGGGATCGATCGGAGCCGCCGGCTCGCTCATCATCGGATTGTTCGGCCGCAGCATGGCGACTTCTTCCGGCTCGTCCTCTTCGGGCACGCGCGTCGGGGCGAGAACCGGGCTGCCGTCATTCCATGTCTGCGCGCGGTTGCCCTGTACAGCGCGCATCGGCGCGCGGTTCATCTGCGCGGCGGCAACCGGCTGCGGCATGTTCCGCTGATTGAGCTGGGTGGGATTTTCGGTGCCGATGCCGTCGACGACAGGCTCGGTGGCATTGCCCTCGGCGATCTGCTGCTGTTGCTCCTGCGCCAGGCCGACGACCGGCTGATTGCCTGGCCCGGCACCGAGCTCCTCATCCATGTTGACACCGCCCTGGGGAACGGCGAGCGGCTGCACGCCGCCCCAGTTGCCGTTGGATGCCTGTTGCGGGCTCTGTTGCGCCAGGGCTTCATCGCTATCGATCATCGGCAGGCGCCGCTGCCCCTGCTGTGTCATGCCTAAGGGCTGGGATTGCTGCGCCGGAGAGCGCATCTGCTGGCCTGAGCCAGCAAGGTTCGGCGTATCGAGATAGTCGATCTGCCCCTGCGTGTTGCCGACAGGCGATCTTGCGACGGGATAGGGTTGCTGGCTCTGGACCGGCGCCATGCGCGCCGCGCCATGCGCCGGCGTAATGGAACTGACGCGCGTGCTGCTGTCGACATTCTCAGGCGGCACCAGCCCATCGCTGATCGAACAGGTCGTCAACGCCGTGGAAAGCAGGACTGGCAGGGCGATACGCCGGAGAAGGGAGATAAACGCCATACTTATCGCTTCCGCATGCGGTTTGTGATCGGAAAACCTCTATTCAAATTTAATTAAAAACGGTGAATGAAAGCTTTACGTGTGGAGGATGACCGATCAGGAGCGTTCGCACTCGCCAGAGAGGTATCTGCATGCCGGTAGGAATGATGGCGGCGTATCCCGCAGCGCAAGCCTTTACTTTGGGCAGCGCCGCCACCCAAGCCTACCCGTTCGTGAAATTGATCAGATCCGCAATCGTGAAATGCCCCCTCTCCTTACCCGGCAATGTCGGCCGCCATTTCGGCCATTGCGCCAGGAAGGAATGGCGATCTTCCGCGATGAGGCCGGCGATGACCTCGGCGATGATCGTGCCGCCGACGGGTCCGAGATGCTTGCTGTCGGCTGCTATCTCCGCCTCGCGCAGGATATAGAACCACAGCGGCGCATTGCCCTCGAAGATACCGGGATTCTGTCTCAGCACCTTGCCGCGCGCCGCTTTCACACCGGCATCCTCGCTGTCGAAAAGTTGCTTGTCCGTCAGCGCCTCCATTTCCATGTGCCGCGCGACCGCCTGCCCCGACGGCAGGCCAAGCCGCCAACCGCGAAGCAGGTTGAGAGCCGCAAGCGCCCTGCGGATCTTGATAGGCTCCTGCTGGTGATCGGGCAGGCTTGTCAGCGGATCGACCAGCAGCGTATCGATCTTGTAGGAGGGCTGCGGCAGCACTGCTCCTGGAGGTGGCGCACCATCGGGCGTGACCCCGTCGAAGAAGAAGGACCAGTCGATCGCCCAGAAGCCGGGCAACTCGCGAAAACCGTTCAAATTCGCCAATGGATTGTCCGCAACATTCATCAGCGAGAAGATCGGAATACGATTGAACGTCGCCTGCTTGCCGTTGAACGGCTGCTGCACGGGATTGGGCGCCTTGACGATCCTGTTCAGGGAGTAGCTCGGCCGCACCATGGAATGGCCATAGCGGTAGGCAGCAACCGAGAATTCGACAGGGATGAAGGCGTAGCGGCCCTGCGGATTGTAGAAGCGGATATTGGGCTTTTCGCCCTTCCCGACGATGACGCGCTCATATGTCTCCCGGCCGATGATACGCCGCAGAAAATCATGCAGCACGATCCACTGATAGTGCCAGCGCACCGTCTGCTGACAGAGCTCGAAATCACGAGTGCCGAGCGTATCGACCACCTTGTTGTGGAACCTCAGGAAGGTGGTGTGGAGCTGCGAGACGATGACATTCTCGTCGTTGCGCTTGTCGCCGAGCAGCGCACGGCGGATCTTCGCGGTGTTTCGCGGCAGGTCGGGACGCTTCTTCCGCGCCTGGTCGAAATCCTTGTCGTCGCCGAGCAGCATGTGCAACTGGTCCTCCTCATAGAGGAAGGGCTGATCCGACGGTCCCGAGCCATAGACCGAATCGAGATCCAGGCGCGGCGTGCGAAAGTCCTGCAAGGCATCGGGGTCGTTGAAGCGATCGAGCGATGAGGCCGGATCGAAGGTAATGTCGTGATCGAGGAACTGGCCGAAATAGGTAAAGCCGGCCGGAATGGTTGGGTTCTCGTCTTCCGGCTCTTTCTCGTTGAGCGCCACATCGACAGGCACGTGCGTCTCGATCTTCTCTGCGAACTCCCCCTGAAACATCGTCTTTGCGAGATCGACGAGCGCGTCCTCGGTATAGGCGGCGGACGGCAGGTTGCGGAACATGCGCCCGAACCTCTGGTCGCGAACGCTCGATTGCGCGACGTTATCCATGCCCCTCACGGGCGAACCATGCTTGCTCTGGGCCATTTCGGGCCTCCCTCGGTTACAAAGCTGGAATGCGATGGCGAAAATCTAGGTTTCCGTATGCACGTTGGCAGCGATGAGATTGAGTGGCAGCGGCTGGATGCGGATGAGTGCAGGCGGCGGATAGTCATTCGCCGACCGAAAATTGCGGGAAATAGACAACGGCCGCAGCAAGGCGGCCGTGACAATGGTCTCGGATATGTATGGGATGCGGAGAAGTGTACTGGCTTTTATGTCGGTAGCAATCGCTGCCCTGATATCTCGCCTCTCAAGTACAACTTAGATTAAGCATATCGGCAGGATGTTTGCAATGATATTCTCCTTGTACTTGAATATATGACTCCTGATAAATCATTTTTCTCAGTATGTTATTCGCGAAATCGTCAAATTTCACAGGCAAGGCCTTCCGATGACTGCAACTATCGAACGATCAGGAAAGTGTCAGCGCCGGCAGCAGTTGCAGCCTTATGCTCCCGTCGCCGGATTGTCGGCAAATCTTGGGAAGACATGAGATGAGCGCCATCGAACCCGGCATTGACGAGATCCGCGCCCGCGAAGAAGCCCTGCACCGCCGGGATGTCCGCCATTCCAGTGATGCGCTCGAAGAGCTGCTCGCCGAGGGTTTCCACGAGTTTGGATCGTCGGGTCGGGTCTACAGCCGCGATGTCGTGATCGAGTTCCTGCTGCGGGAACAAGACAGCGCCGAGGACGGCGAGCTGCAGTCTGCCGACTACGCGCTGACACCGATTCAGCCGACGCGGTGCTGTTGACCTACCGCACATGGCGCAGACAGGCGGACGGATCAGAACGGCATGTGCTGCGCAGCTCCATCTGGAAACATGACGGAGGAAGATGGCAGCTGCTCTTTCATCAGGGCACGCCGACGCGGGCGTAGGCGTAAGGTTTTTTGAGAACGGCTGCAGACAGCCTCAAATCAGCGGGAAACCAATCGCCCCGTTTACAACCTGCGCGACTGCGCCAAGCGCAGCATCAATAGCTCGTTGCGCCGTGATGAGGCCGATTCCCTCAATGGTCAGAAACACAGCGCGAGCTGCATTCTTATGCATCTCCAGAAGCACACTGGCCTCTGCCTTCGACACCTGCCCGGTCACGTAGAGCTTGGTGATCTGCGCAAGCGTCTGCGCCAGCTTCTTGGCTTCGCCTTTCGCATATTCCTTCACGGTGGCCCAACCGTCTTTCAGGATACCCTTGAACGCCTCAAGAATGGATTTGCCGAGTCCGGCGACGTCGAGGCTCATGATGCTCCTCCTCCGAGCTTCTTCTTTTCCAGCTCCAGTTTCAGTATTGCGCCGAATTCGATATCGAATAGCGATTTGATTGGCCCGACGAAAACCGGGTTGAAGGCGGAGCTGCCGCGATCGGCGGCTTCCACTGTCGCGCCATATTCAACCCGACAACTGACGCTGACATCGATACCGTTGGTCTGAACCGTATGCTTCTGCGCATCCGTCAGCGGCGCCGTCACGCAGCCTTTGTGCAGCAGCGTCATGTAAGCGAAATTCTCCTTGATGAGCTTGACCTGCTCGACCGTCAGGCTGTTCGCATTGATCGACTCCGTCCTGATCTCCAGGGAGTCGAGATCGACCGCCGCCTTCTGATAGAAATGCTGATTGGCAGAGAAGTAACGATCGCTGCGCGAAGGCGACGAACTCATCTTCACCAGAAAAGTGTCGATGTCTTTCTGGAGTTGCGTGGCCGCAGCGTCCGTCTGTTCGTCATAAGACGATGTCGTCGATATACACGAAGAAAGTGGAAATGTAATGAAACGAAGGCAAGACTTCTTAGAAGAAAGCCCATCATAAACACCAAAAACCGAACCAGATGAAACGCAATAAAACTTTAAATTTCACTTAAAGTAAAGTGCAATCATATACTGACGCAAAGCGAATTTGTGTCCAAGAAACCTTGCGCATTGCGCCGATATGACCCCGATATTTTGACTGGAATTTCCTTGCGACAAAAGAAACGGGCCACAGCGAATAACACTGTGGCCCGATCGTTATGCCGCCCGGGTCCTTAAGCAGCCCGCTCGTAGCGAGCACCCTGCGCTACCTGCCCCCGCAACCGGAACTTCGACAAGAGCGACCGTAGCTGCTGGCTCTCTTCCGCCAGCGTCTGGCTCGCAGCCGTCGTCTCCTCGACCATCGCGGCATTCTGCTGGGTCATCTGGTCCATGTGGTTGACGGAAGTGTTGATCTCATGCAGCCCCGTCGCCTGTTCCCGGGCCGCGGTGGCAATCGAGTCGACATGGGCGTTGACGCGGTTGACGAGCGCCTCGATCTCGACCAATGCATCGCCGGTGGAGCGCACCAGCGCCACGCCACCCTGGACTTCCGTTGCCGAGCTCGAAATCAGCGCCTTGATCTCCTTGGCCGCATTGGCCGAGCGCTGCGCCAGTTCGCGCACTTCCTGAGCCACGACTGCAAAACCGCGACCGGCTTCACCGGCACGTGCGGCCTCGACGCCGGCGTTCAGCGCCAGGAGATTGGTCTGGAAGGCGATCTCGTCGATAACACCGATGATCTGGTTGATGCGGCTCGAACTATCCTCGATGCGGCTCATGGCCGAGACGGCGTTGCGGACGATCTCGCCGGATTTGCCCGCGCTCGTCTTGGTTTCCGCCACCATGTTGCGGGCCTCGTTGGCGCGTTCGGAGGCGGTGCGAACCGTGGCGGTGATCTCGTCGAGAGCGGCTGCGGTCTCTTCGAGTGCTGCAGCCTGCTGTTCGGTACGCTTGGAAAGATTACCGGTCGCCTGGCTGATATCCCGGGCGCTGTCATTGACGATATGGCTCGATTCCGCGATCGCGTTGATGACGCCATTCAACGCATCGACCGCAGCATTGAAGTCGCTGCGAAGCTTGGCATAATCCTGGCCGATATCGTCGATCGCGACAGTCAGGTCGCCGGCTGCAAGCCGTTCCAGTCCGGCGCCGAGCGCCTGCATCGCCGCAGTCTGGCGTTCGGAGGATGAGCGCAGGCTCGCCTCGTTGCCGCGCCGCTCGCCCTCGATCTCCCGCTGGCGCTCGTCCTCGCGAACCCGAAGCTCAGCACGCTCGGCGACGGAATCGCGCAGCACGATCAGCGATTTCGCCATCTGGCCGATCTCGTCGCGCCGGTCGGCATCGGTGATATTGACCGAGGCATCCTCATCGGCAATTGCATTCATCGCCGTCTTCAGCCGGGCAACCGGGGAGGTAACGCTGCGCACGATCGCATAGGCGATGGAGAGCGTAGCGATGGCGCCGAGCAGGCAGAGCGCCGCAGCCCATATCGCATTCTGGCGGTAAAGAGCAGCAAGGTCATCCGCATAGACGCCGGTGCCGACGACCCAGCCCCAGGGCGCAAAGCCCGCCACATGCGAATATTTCAGGACCGGCTGATCGGCGCCCGGCTTCGGCCAGTAATAATCGACGAAGCCCTGCCCGCTCGCCTTCACCGTATTGACGAATTCGACGAACAGGAACTTACCGTTCGGATCCTTGTTCTGCGACAGGTCCGTGCCGTTGAGCTCAGGCTTGACCGGGTGCATCACCATGGTCGGATGCATGTCGTTGATCCAGAAATAGCCGGTGCCGCCGCCGTAGCGCATGGAAGCCATCACTTCCTTGGCAGCAGACTGCGCCTGCTCGCGGGTCATCGTGCCCGCCTGCTCCAGCTTGTAATATTTGTCGAAGATCGCAAGCGCCGTGGCGTCCATCTGCGCCAGACCGGCTTTGCGCTCGGCCTCGAGCTGGCGATAGGAATAGTTGAGGAAGAAGATCATCGTTGCGGCCAGCACGGCAAGCGCGAAGGCGACGAGGCTGTAGAGGCGGGTTGAAATCCTGATGTTGCGCATGGGGTTCCGGCGGCTCTCATATGTGACAATGAGCAGATACTGATGGAGGCCGCTTACCGGACGGTAAAGCTTGATTAGAATATGACGAAATAACGTAAGGTGAGGCAATCAGGCGCAGCACAAACCTTAGATCAAGCACTTGAATTCGAACCGAATTTTAACGGCTGGGAATTTTGCGCAGCTGGCGGATATTTTTTGCGGGGCCGACCGGAACAGCCGGTTTTGCGGGCCTTCGCACCGCCCGGCCTTTGCATTAGGGTGATTCCAAATGAATCACTGGCCAGATGAGGAGCCCTTGATGACCGATGCCGCCAAGCCGACAGGCGAACTGACCTTGCGTACGCTCGCCATGCCCGGAGACGCCAATCCGGCCGGCGATATCTTCGGTGGCTGGGTCATGGCGCAGATGGACCTTGCAAGCGGCATCCGCGCCGCCGAGCGCGCCAGGGGTCGTGTGGTGACGGCCGCGGTCAAGGAAATGGCCTTCGAACTGCCGGTGAAGATCGGCGATACGCTATCGATCTATACCGAGGTGGAGCGGGTCGGCCGCACCTCCATCACGCTGCGCGTGGAAGCCTGGGCACACCGCTCGCGCTATAACCAGCAGGAAAAGGTCACCGCCGGCACGTTCATCATGGTGGCGCTCGACGAAGACGGAACACCCAAGGTCGTCCCGCAGGAGTGACATCATGCAGGCGGCGGCGACACCGGAGGTCTATGTCTACATCCGCACCGTGATGTCGATGGTGATCGGCCTCTCGCTCGCCCGCCTGCTGACCGGCCTCGGCGGCATCGTGCAGTCGCCCGGCAAGTTCAGGGTCTACTGGGTGCATCTCGGCTGGGTCGCCTCGATGTTCCTGTTCATCATCCATTTCTGGTGGTGGGAATATCGCCTGCAGTCGCTCGCCGTCATCTCCTTCGGCGTCTACCTCTTTCTCATCAGCTTCTGCTGCCTGTTCTTCTTCCTCTGCGTGCTGATCTTCCCGACGACGATCGAGGATTACGGCGGCTACGAGGAATATTTCATCTCAAGGCGCAGATGGTTTTTCGGCATGCTGGCCGTGACCTATGCGGTCGATTTTCTGGATACGCTGCTGAAGGGGAAAGCCTATCTGGCAGCACTCGGGTGGGAATATCCGCTGAGGAATGCCGTCTATATCGTCCTTTGTATTGTCGCGGCGTGGACGGCGAACCGGCGGTTTCATGCGGTGTTTGTCAGCGCGGGACTCATCTATCAGATCACCTGGATTTTCAGGCTTTACGATTTGATTTGAGGAAAAAAGCCTCCCCCTTGCGGGGTGGGATTTGGGGCAGGATCTTCAAAAACAATGCCGCCCCTCGACCAGCTTCGCGCAAGTAAAGGCAAGCATTGTCCGGCGCATCAGGATGATCCCGATCAGGAGACTACCCATGCGCATCGATGGAAGCACGCCAAGCTATTCCGCGTTTTCGACCCAGAAGAAGGGCGCAGCCGGCGGTTCGGCTTTCGCCGCCAGCCTCGACGATATCGGCCAGCCGGTCGATCAGGATACGTCCGAGGGCGAAGAAGAAGGCGGCTCCTACGATTTCACCCACATGACGCCAGCCGAAATGCGCGATCTCACCGGCGATCTCTATGATTCCGGCGATCTCGACCTTGCACAGGTCCTTCAACTGCAACTGTCCGGCGTGCCGCTCGGCAAGGTCGGGCCGAACGGGACGCTCATCCCCTTTTCGGACGCTGAAAAATCCGCCTACGACAACACCTCGCAGGATTTCCTCGGCATTGCCAGTAACGCCGTCGACAAGATCGAAACTCAAGGCCGTGCTAGCGACCCGACTTCGGGCTATCAGAGCTGGCAGGGCATTCTTTCCGTGCTGAATAGCCTTCAGGTCAACGGCGGGGCTGAGGATGAGGCGATCTGATCGGTCGGCTTTTCAGCTTCCCGGTGTAATTTGAGAGGGATTGGCACGCCTGCCCTCTCACTTTGCGTTCCAGCTTCAGGGTGAGAGCGCTCAAGCCCGCAAAAACTGCGATCCCTTGTCGAAACTCAGCCCCGGGAAAATCTTCCCCGTCAGATCCTCCGCCGACACATCGAACTGCCGGTAGAGCATCGCGGCAGCAAGCTCGCGCACATCCGCCGTCGGCATAAGGTCGCGGTCGTCGAGCAGACTGCCGTCTGCGAGCCCAGGCCATTTGCCGAGAATCCTCCCGCCATCGACCGCACCACCAGCCAGCACTGCGCAGCCGCCCGTGCCGTGATCCGTGCCGCCGGAACCATTCTCGCGCACCGTGCGGCCGAACTCCGTCATGGCAAGCACCACCGTCTTCGACCACAGATCGGGACCGAGCGTGACCTTCAGTGTCGTGATCGCCTGCGCCAGATCCTGCACCGGCCGCTTGAACTGGCCGAGCTGGCCGACATGCGTATCCCAGCCGGTAATCGAGAAACTGGCGATGCGGTAGTCACCCTTCAGCATATTGCCGGCGAGCGCCGCCACATCGGTGATCTTCTCGCCGCGCTGGCCGGAGGGTTCGGCCATCATGGAGGCGCTGTTGGCCCGCATCGCCTCGTCCATTGCCCTCGCGAAAGCCGGATCGCCGGCATAGAGCCGCATCAGGAATTGCATCTCATCCTTGGCCGGCCCGAGATTGGAGTCCGACGCCCAGACATCGACATTGTTCGGCCCTGTCAGGATCAATTCGGTGGAGGTGTTGACGTCGATCGCCTTCCTCGCATCCGAGCGCGGGATGACGGCAAGCGCCCGGTTCAGCCAGCCGGTCTTTTCCTCTGCCACATGCTCGCCGCCCGATTCCAGCATGTCCTGCCCGTCGAAATGGCTGCGCTGGTCGCGATAGGGCGTGGAAACGGCATGCACGAAGGCAAGCTCTTTCGCCTTCCAGAGTGGCATGAGATCGGCCGCCGCCGGATTGAGCCCGAAATGCCCGTCGAGATCGATGAGCCCCTTGTCCGGCGTCAGCGAGAGCGTCGGCCTGAAGGCCGCAAAGCCGGCATCGCCATAGGGCTGCACCAGCGCGAGCCCGTCCATCGCGCCGCGCAGCACGATCGTCACGAAGCGCTTGTCGCCGGGCATCGCCGCAAAGGTGACGGGCGTGAAAACAGGCGCTGCGGCCAGGCAGCAGGCTGAAGCGAGGAAACCGCGGCGGGAAAGCGTAAACTCTGTCATGACGGGCTCCTAAAGCAATTCCAGCAAAAGTGCTTAAGTGGTTTTGCGTCCGGAATTGCGTGAAAAGAGAGAGATAGAGGATGTCCGTATTTTGAAGAAAACGGAGATCCTCTATCGCCGGTTGAATTCGGGAGAAGCGAGAACCAGCGTCAGACCACTGGTCCTGTTCGGCGCCTGCGAGACGACACGGATCGTCTCGTCGCGGGCGGCATCGGCCAGCGTCGCCTTCAGGAATTCGCGCGGATCGACATCCCTGCCGAACTGGGCGCTGGCGCGCCGCGCCCATGACAACCGCTCGGAAAGCTGGCTGGCGGTAATCCAGACGGAGAAATTCTCCTCGAAGCCGGCCGGGCTCGGCGGCAGCCATGTCGGCTGGCCCATGCGGCGAAGAGCGCCCTGTCCGAGCGCGCGCGCCATCTGGAAAGCCTTGCGCCGCTTCATGCGTGCCTCGTCGTCAGGGCTTGGCGGCGCCTGCATCATCGCCTGTCCGTCGGTTGCGGGCGCCGCATCCTTTTTCGGCGTCGCCATCATGTCGTCGCTGTCGGTATCGTCCTGCTGATAGGCCTGCATGAAGGCGGCGACATCGCCGGCGTCAGCACCGCTGTTCAGCGCCCGAAGCCCGGTGACGATATAGTCAAAAGGCTGGCGTGCCTTGGCGCCCTCGTCCCGCCAGGCGGCCGGGTGGTCGAGCATGGCGCGGTAGACGGCGGGCAGCTCCCCATCCGTCTTCTTCCACGCCTCGCTCATGGCCTGGATCATCTCCTGCGGCGGCTGGTCGGAGATGAAATGCACCGCGAGCTTGCGGCTGATATGCTCGGCCGTTTTCGGATTGACCGCGAGATCGTCGAGCATGGCAAGGTAATCCTTGCGCGTGCGCTTCGCCCCGCCGTAGCTCACACCAAGCACCTCATGTTCGCCAGGCTCGGAGATCTGCGGCCGGAAGGCGGTCTCCATTTCCTGCTGTTCGACTGTCAGCCCGGTCAGCACCATGGCCGCCGAACGCACGTCGGCCTGCGTGTAACCGCTGCCGGCGCCGAGTGTGTGCAGTTCCAGAAGTTCACGGCCAAGATTTTCGTTCAGCCCCTTGTTGCGCCGCATGCCTCCCTTGGAATCCGGGCCCAGCGACTGAGCCTGATCGAGATAGATCAGCATGGAGGGATGCTCGGTGGCGCTGCGCAGCAACGTCGCGAACTTGCCGCTTATGTAAGGACGGATCGCTTCGGCCTCGTAAAGCGGTACGATCAGCCGCATCGGCAGGCTCTTGTTGGCGCTGGTGGAGAAATGATTGGTCCAGAAAGTCGCCAGCCGTTCGTTGAAACCGTCGGGCGAAAGCACCGATTGCATGAGCCGTGCATTGGCATCCATCTGGAAGAGCATTTGCGCGCGACGCTGCAGGAGCCGCCGCTGCTGCCGGCGGGCGAGATCGTCGCCATCGGCCTGACGGATCTGTCGCAACCGGTCCTGCAGATCGAGGATCGCAGTATGCCGCGCCTCGACACCGCCGACCGGAAAGCCCGGCACGATATCCGCGCCGCGCATCACCTGCCCGATCAGATCATCCTTCGTCTGCGGCGGGGTCTCGCCCGGCCGCAACCCGTAACCGAAACGGATTGCCGCCATCGTCGGAAAAGACAGGCTCATGACCGTTCACCTCCTCATCACCTGATGGTGACAAGGTCTCAGCCAATTGCGACGGCAGGGTGTAGGAAATGCGGCGATTTCCCGACATGGACGATTTGTAATCTGTTGAAATCGTTGGATTCAACCCCGGAAAATGAACGAAGCACCCACCGCAATCAGAGCAAAGCCGATCGCATGGTTCCAGGTCAGGTTCTCACCGAGCCAGAAGACCGAGAAACCCGAGAACACCAGCAGGGTAATCACTTCCTGCATGGTCTTCAGCTGCGCCGTGGAATAGACCGCCGAGCCCATGCGGTTGGCGGGCACTGCAAGGCAATATTCGAAGAAGGCGATGCCCCAACTGGCGAGGATGGCGAGGAAGATCGCGCTGCCCTTGTGTTTCAGGTGCCCATACCAGGCAAACGTCATGAAGACATTGGAGACAACGAGCATGATCACCGGCCAGAAGGCGGCCGGGTTGAGCGAAAAGGGCATGGGCTGATCCTGTAGCAAATACTGAAATGGGTGGAAACGCACCATTTACCGGAGGTTTCCGGGCAATCAAGACCCGATCGCTCAGCAGCCGTGCTTTTCGGATGCGCGATAAAGACGCGGTCCGGACATGTCGCTGGGCGGCTCGCCTTCGACCATCACCTTGTTGCGTCCTGCCTCCTTGGCGGCATAGAGCGCCTTGTCGGCCCGGGCGATCTGCTCATAGAGGGAATGATCGGCCGAACTGGTGCCGGCGACACCGAAACTTGCGGTGATCTTGCCGTCGAAGCCGATCGCCTTGCGGTCGGCGCCGGCAAAGGCAAGCCGCACCCGGTTGGCGAAATCCGCGCCCGAAACCAGCGGCGTTGCCGGCAGGAAGACCACGAATTCCTCGCCGCCGAAGCGCGCCGCGAAGCCGCCTTCCGGCAGCCGCGACTGCAGCATCTCGGCAAAGGCCTGGATGACAGTATCACCAGAGCCATGGCCGAAGGTGTCGTTGACCCATTTGAAATTGTCGATGTCGCAGATGATGACAGCGCCTTCGGTGCGCCCGTTCTCGGCCACCATCCTGTCGAAGCCGCGCCGGTTCAGCGTGCCCGTCAGCGGATCGCGCTCGGCGGCATCGCGGTGCGCGTTGATCATATCGAGTGTGGACGCCGCAAGCGCGGAAAGCGCAAACATCAGAGCGAAAACCGAGGCGCCCACCTGCATGAAGAAGGCATATTGCGAGGCAAGAAAACCATCAGGGCCACCATAGGAGGGCGCGATGAAAACCAGGACGGCATTGCGGACGAGGATTTCGGCAACGACGAGGCCGGAGACGCCAAGCAGCACCCGGTCGGCTCCGTGGCGGATGCGGCGCAGGCTCTCGATGATGCCGAAGGTCAGGAGAGCGGCGCAGCCGAGATCGTCGAGCAGCAATTCGGCCGGAATGCTTTCGGCAACCAGCGACGAATAGAGGATGCCCGCATAGGTCGCCAGCGTGAAACCGAGGCGCCAGCGCAGATAGGACGGCCGCCCGAAGCGGGCAAGCAGCGCGCCGCCATAGAAGAAGAAAGCCGCAAGAAACAGGGCATCGGCAATCAGCGAGGCGTACTGGTCCGTCAGCGCACCCGCCGTCAGCGGCATCAAAAAGGCAACGGCGGCAAAGAGATAACCCGGGCCCCAGAGCTTCGCCTCTCGCGAGCCGAACCGGCCGACAATGAGAAACGTGCAGCCGAAGGTCAGCATCATGACCGGTAACAGGAAGGCGAAATTTTCGGTAGAACCCATAAATCCTCGCGGCGGGACGCAATACATGACCGGCGCTCGGGATACGCTAGGACTATGACCTTAAAAAAGGAGAAACCGGCCGGGCCTAGAAAATCGTACCAGAATTAAGCATTCGCGCGGACACACGCCCCAATGAAACAGTCAGCGCGCAAGGAAAGGCCGGCAGCTTTCGCCACCGGCCTTCGTAGCCACGGGCAGCGCTAGATTCTCATCGCGCCACGCGGCTCTTCGGCTTCCTCCATGCCGAAACGCACATCCTTCTTCTCGTGGCCGAACCAGGAGAGCACCGCGACTACGACGGCAACAATGGCGGCTACTATGACCAACGCGCTAGCGTAGTCACCGTTCCAATGAGACGCCAAACTCGCCTGCATCGTCGCATTGCCCGAGGCCAGCAGATTGCCGAGCTGATAGGCGAAGCCGGGGAATGTGCCGCGCACTTCGTCGGGAGAAAGCTCGTTGAGATGCACGGGCACGATGCCCCAGGCGCCCTGCACGAAGAACTGCATCAGGAAGGCGCCGATCGCGAGCAGCACCGGCCCCGGCGCATAGGCCCAGAGCGGGGCAATGGGCACGGCGATCAGCGCGGCGATGACGATCGCTCGTCTGCGGCCGATGCGCTGCGACAGCGCCCCGAAGAACAGCCCGCCGAGGATGGCGCCGATATTGTAGACGATGGCGATCGCGCCGACTGTATAGCTCGAATAGTTGCGCTGGTTTTCGAGGAAGGTCGGGTAGATATCCTGCGTGCCGTGACTGAAGAAATTGAAGGCGGTCATCAACAGCACCGCCCATATGAAGAGCGGAATGTTTTCGCGCAACACCGTCAGGAACGGCCGACCACCACCCTGCTGCTGGCGTTTCAGGAAGGCCGGGCTCTCTTGAACGCTGCGGCGGATATAGAGCACCAGCAGCGCGGGCAGAACACCGACGAAGAACATGCCGCGCCAGCCGATGACGGGGAAGAGCAGGAAGAACAGCAGCGAAGCAAGCAGATAGCCGGAGGGATACCCCGCCTGCAAAATACCCGAGACGACGCCGCGGCTTTCCTCCGGCACAGTCTCCATGACGAGCGAGGCGCCGACACCCCATTCCCCGCCCATGGCGATGCCGTAGAGTGCGCGCAGCACCAGGAACATGGTGAGGCCGGTCGAAAAACCGGTGAGGAATTCGAACAGCGAATAGAGCATCACATTCACCATCAGCGTGATGCGCCGCCCGTATCGGTCTGCCGCAAGCCCGAAGATCAGGGCGCCGAGCGCCCGCATGGCAAGGGTGAGAAAGATCGCCACGGAGACCGCGGGAACGTCAGTGTGAAACTCTTCGGCGATATATTTGAGAACGAAGACGAGAATGAAGAAGTCGAAGGCGTCGAGCGTCCAGCCGAGATAGCTGGCGATGACGGTGTTGCGCTGCTGCGGGGTGAGCGCGCGCAGACTTGCCAATGCGGACATATGCGTTTCCTCCGTCCGAAAGCGGCGGCGAGGCGGGGCAATTCCGGATGCCGTCGGAAGGGGTGCCCAGGATGGGCATTGGCTGCCGGGAGACAGCGAGGCGGAAACGTCAGGGTTATTGACCGGGTTCCATCACGTTGGCGCGATTGGGGATCGTGCAAACAGGCAACCAGAAGCCAGATTTACTTCTCCGTTGTGTCGTCGTTACCGCCTGGAAGGCCGCTCGCGATCCCATTCCAAGTCCTTGAAATCCAGTTTCCGTCATCGAAAGGTCCGTCAGGCGCAGCACTCCTGCGGAGATCGTAATCAAAGACTTCCAGAACGGTGCCGCTGGTCGATCCAAATTCCGACCTCGCGTATTCCGCATCCCTGAAGCGCCTCTCGAGCCGGACAAACCGTTTGTCTTTTGGCCGGAACCAGACATGCATATCAGCCTCGATGGATTTCTGGTGCCACGTGCCGCTGTAATGCCAGACGGACTCACCACCCTCCATCTCTTCGGCGATGAACGCGCAGGATGTGTATTTTGGGCCGTTTTCGTCACTGAGAGCCCGCTTCAAGCGGGGATAACGCTCCCAGTCCGCCGCCTCCACCCGCTTGTGATACTCCGTATCCTGATTGAACCGATGCTCAAATTGAAGCTTGCGCTCGCCATCCGCATCAATATCGTAGAGCTTCTCGCTGTATATCGTGATCGACCGCGTCGCGGCATAGGCGTCATTCAACTCCGCGCAGGACGGGTCCAGTTTTTCCTCCTGGCTGAAAGCCGACACGGAGGCCATCAAGGCTATCAACAGCCCGCACGAGATCGCAAATCTCCGCAATATTCCGCCCCCAAAATAGCGCCGACATTAACCTGGGCTTCATACGACTTATTCGGGCACACAGGCAATATGCAACGTTTGGTCAAATTTATCCCAAGGCAATGATATGCCGAACCTCCGCCGCCTACGGGCGGCGAAAGCCTCCCTCGCCGCCCATCCACTTGAGCCAAGGCCCGATATGGAACAGGCTCATCAACACATACATCAGCACCATGCCGCTGAAGACCGACGCCCCCTGCATCTGCATGCCGCTCATCGAGCAGATCATCTCGGCCGCCGGCTCACTCGCCGAAAGAACTGCCATCACCGCAAAGACCGGTGCCGCCGCCAGCGACAGCCACCGCGCCATGCCGGACAGGAGCGGGCCGGCGCTGTCGCCGGCCTCCATCTTCGAGGGCGTGCTCATTGCCTTGCCCCATACCGATCGTGGTGACGCCACCAGACACCTTCCTCGTTGCGGCCGAGCGGCGCGCGGTCGAGCCACTGGTACATGCCCCACACACCATCGAGCCCGCGGGCATAGGAGGAATAGGTGTGGTAGATCTCCCCGCCCTGCATCACGAAGGCACTGAGGCCCGGACGGTCGCGGATGAAAGTGGTGAAGTCGGTGCCAGTTATCGAGGCGATCAGGTCGGCCGGGCTCTCACCGCTACTCGGCTTCTGCTGCAGCACATTGGGGATCGGCGGTTCGCGGCGGTAGTTATATTCGATGCCGCCGCTCTGCTGTTCCTCCGGCGTGAACCAGACGTTGAAATCCCGGTTGAAATCGCTGCCATCGGAAGAGGCCCAGTCGAAAGTCCAGCCCATGCGGCGCTTGAACTCCAGGAGCTTCTCAAGCGGCGCGCGGGAAACAGCGCTGAAGGCGACGTCGTGATTTTCCAGATGCACGAAGACGCCGTTGAAGCCATCGGCAATCGACGAGCAGGAGGGGCAACCCGCCGTATAGTCCGGGCCGAACATAAAGTGGTAGACGAGAAGCTGCGAGCGGCCCTTGAAGAGCGCTGACAGCGGCACGATGCCGGTTTCCGTCTCCAGCCGATAATCCTTGTCGATCTTGACCCAGGGCAGCTCCTGGCGCATCTCGGCGATCTCGTCGCTGCGCCGCGTCAGCGCCTTTTCCTCGTCCAGCAGCGCAATGCGCGCCTGCAGCCATTCTGCCCGTGTTCCGGTCTTGTGCATCATCATCGGTCTTCTCCTCACTTGCTTGAAACTCTGCATGCCGGCGGGCCGTTGCCTGCCGATGAGGAATAAACTAGGTCTGAAAAGCCAAGAGGTGGGAGTTACAAGTGTGACGGGATTCCGATGGACTCGCTGATCGTTGCTGCCGCACAGGCGCTGGCCGCCGGCGATGCGCTGGGCGCGATGAAGCGCGTGGCCCTGCGCGACGACCCGCCGGCGCTCGCCCTGCGCGGCATTGCCATGGCTCAGCTCGGCGATCTCGCCCGCGCCAAGGCGCTGCTGAAGAGTGCGGCCCGCGCCTTCGGCCCGCGGGAGGCGGTGGCGCGCGCCCGCTGCATCGTCGCCGAAGCCGAGATCGCTCTGGTCTCGCGCGATCTCACCTGGCCGGAAAAGGCGCTGGAAGCCGCTCGCCTGACGCTCGCAAGGCGTGGCGACCGCGTCAATGCCGCCCACGCCCGCAATCTGCAGATCCGCCGCCTGCTCCTGATCGGCCATCTGGATGCGGCTGAAAAGCTGCTCGCCGATCTCGACCCCTCACCGCTGCCGCCCGCTGCCCGTGCCGGCCATGAGCTTGCCCTTGCCGGCGTCGCGATCCGCCGGCTGCGCACGGAGCCGGCGAGGCAAGCGCTGGCACGCGCGGCGGAAGCGGCGTCGAAGGCCGATATCCCGGCACTTGCCATCGAGGTGCGCGAGGCGGCAAAGGTGTTGGAAGCGCCCGCCGCCCGGCTGATCGATAGCGGCACGGAGCGCCTTTTGCAGCTTCAGGAAGTCGAGGCGCTGCTTGCCTCCGACACGCTGGTCATCGATGCCTGCCGCAACGTGATACGATCAGGCGGCGAGATCCTGCCGCTGGCAAGCCGCCCGGTGCTCTTCATGCTCGCCCGCACGCTTGCCGAAGCAGCACCATCAGATGTTATCCGTTCCCTTCTGCTGGTCCGCGCCTTCCGCGCCCGCCATGCCGATGAATCCCACCGGGCGCGTCTGCGTGTCGAGATCGGCCGGCTGCGCGCGGCGCTTGCCAACCTTGCCGAGGTGAAGGCGACAAGCGGTGGTTTTATGCTGATCCCGCTCGGCGGCCGTAATGTCGTGGTGCTTGCCCCACCGGTCGAGGAGGAACACGCCCCGTTGCTGGCGCTTCTCGCGGATGGAGAATCCTGGTCCAGCACGGCGCTTTCGATTGCGCTGGGCTTGAGCTCGCGCACCGTGCAGCGGGCGCTGGAAACGCTGGAAGAGGCCGGCAAGGTGCAGTATTTCGGCAATGGCCCGGCGCGGCGCTGGATGATGCCGCCGGTCGTCGGCTTCCCGACAACATTGTTACTCCCCGGTCCGCTGCCAAGCGAATAACATCTCTCCTGTAACAGAGGATGGAACACCATGAAGACATCACAGGCAGAGATCATCCGCGAATACGGCCCCTTCGAAGGCGCGCGTAATGTCGGCGGCGTCACCTATGACGGCAGCCGGGTCTGGTTCGCCGCCGGTGAAAACCTGCGGGCGCTGGACCCCGAAAGCGGTGCCGAACTCACCACCATCGACGTCGCCGCTCATGCCGGCACTGCCTTTGACGGCCGCTATCTCTTCCAGATCGCCGAAGACAAGATCCGCAAGATCGACCCCGAAACCGGCACCGTCGTCGCCACTATTCCTGCTCCCGGCAAGGGTGCGGATTCCGGCATGGCCTGGTGCGAGGGCAGCCTCTGGGTCGGCCAGTACCGCGACCGCTGCATCCACGAGATCGATCCAGAAACCGGCAAGATCCTGCGCACGATCGAATCCAAGCGCCATGTCACGGGTGTCACCTGGGTCGATGGCGAGCTCTGGCATGCGACCTGGGAGGATGACAAGAGCGACGTGCGCCGGATCGATCCGAAGACCGGTGACGTGCTGGAGCGGCTGGAGATGCCCGAAGGCACAGGTGTTTCCGGGCTGGAATCCGATGGTGACGGTGTGTTCTACGCCGGCGGCGGCGGCAGCGGCAAGGTGCGGGCAATCCGACGGCCGCGATGATGGGACGATGTGAGACAAGCGCCAGATTGCGCCTGTCTCATTCGGCCGCCGTGCGTTCATCCGGACGCATTAAGGACCTCTAACTCCTCGGATCTGCGCATCAGGCTTTCCGAAAATCGATTCCGGCTTTCCTGGCCGGTGCTGGAGCCAGTTACTTGCCCTGTTTGCGAAGCGCGTCGATCAGGACCAGCGCGGCCGGGCCAGACGATGCCGGGTTCTGGCCGGTGATCAATTGCCCGTCGGTAACGGTGTGAACGCCCCAGTCCTTGACCTTGGAAAAGATCGCGCCAAGGCTGAGGAGTTCGTCCTCGACGAGGAAGGGAACGACCTTCGTCAGGCCGACGCCTTCCTCCTCCCCATTGGTGAAGCCGGTAAGCTGCCGGCCTGCCACGAAGGGCGTACCATCAGGGTTTTTCACATGATGAAGCACGCCCGGCGCATGGCAGACGAGAGCGATGGTCTTGCCGGCCGCAATGAAGGACTCGATCAGCTTGATGGAGTTGGCATCCTCGGCCAGATCCCACATCGGACCATGACCACCGGGATAGAAGACCGTGTCGTAGTCGGCCTGGTTGACGCTGTCGAGCCGCACCGTGTTGGCGAGCCGCGCCTTGCCGGCCTCGTCGGCATTGAAGCGCCGCGTGAGATCGGTCTGGAATTCAGTCTCGTCACTCTTGGGATCGAGCGGCGGCTGGCCGCCCTTGGGCGAAGCCAGCGTCATCTCGGCGCCCGCATCCTTGAATGCGTAGTAAGGGGCCGCGAGCTCCTCGAGCCAGAAGCCCGTCTTTTTGCCGGTATTGCCGAGCTGGTCATGTGAAGTCAGTACGAGCAGAACTTTCATGCTACCTATCCTTCTTGGCCTGGGGTTGAACTGATCAGAGACCGAAACCGAAAACCTGCCATCGTGCAGACGATGGCATCTGCGATTGACGACTGCATGAAGACTTTGGGTCAGGGCGGAAGTAGCGGACAACTGTTACGAGGGAATACCGCTTACGGGCGAAGATATCAGGGACAAGCCCGGCGATGCGCCGAGTAAATGGCAAGGCCGTCCCGCGAACTGAACAGCGCACTCCGTATTCCCCACGACCGCAACGGAAACTTAACCATACGAGAACCCCTCCGGAACCGCCTCCCGCGGCGGGAAGTTTCCCTCCTGTAATCGAGCAGGTGGGAATGACATGGTTCAGTGGTTTCAGGAGCGGTATATCGCACGCGAAGAGCATCAGCGGATTGTCGATTATTATCGCAAGCTGGTGGCGCAGCTCCATGGCAATGTCAGGGATTTGCGGGCGCGGGCCGAGGCGCCGGTGACGGACGCTCCGCAGCCCGCCGAAGAGCCGGACGACGTGACCGAAGAGCCTGCCAAAGTGCCGCAGGAAAGAGCCCTTGGGCCAAATGTCGTCAGCCTCGGCTTTTACCGCGACCGCCGCAACTCCGGTGCCTGATATCGGCGATCGGCTGCAGCGCGCCGGTTTTCAGCGATGCCTGAATAGCCATCTTCACCAAGGGATAAAGAGGAATAATGGCCGGATCCGGTAGGCAGGATTGCATTGCCGGCGTCATGGAACCTTCAGGAATCGCGCCCGTTGTCATCAGCAGGGCGCCAAAGCCGGCTGCGAACGCAGCGGCGGCACAGAGCGCATCCAGGATGATGATAACGCCAGGGAGTGATCATATGGCAAATCCCTACAACGAGACCGCGCCGACTTTTGCAACGGGCACGGCAAATAGCAACCTCACCGCCTTCTTCGACAGCCGCGACGCCGCCGATAGTACCGTCGAGCGCCTGAAGGATGCGGGCATCCCGACGGATTCGATCCGCCTCATGCCCGGCTACGAGGCCGATGGCGACCGCGCCAATGTCGCAAGCGACGACCGCTCCGGTTTCTGGGCAAAGCTGGAGGGCTGGCTCTTCCCCGATGATGACCGCACCGTCTATGCCGAAGGCCTGCGCCGCGGAGGCTTCCTCGTTTCTGTGCAGGTCGACGATGCGAGCTATGAAACCGCGCACGATATTCTTGACGATGAAGGCTCGATCGACATGGACGAGCGCGCCGACCACTGGCGGCGCGAAGGCTGGGAGGCGCAGCGCTCGACCGAGGCCTATGCCGTCTCGAGCTATGACCGCAAGGGAGCAGCGGAAGGCGACATGACCGTTTCGGAAGACGCCTTCGCGCCGGATACGACTGCCACGGAGCGCGCCATGGCATCGGCGACCGTATCGGATGAGGCCGGTCCGGGCGCCGGGGAAAACCCGCGCGTCGGCAGGCGTGACGTCAACAACGGGTCGCTGCGCGTGCGCGCCTATACCGTCGAGCAGCCCGCCGTCTCCGATGACACCCAGTTGAGCGAGGAGACCGGCGTGCCGAAGATGGCATCCGGCAGCAGCGAGACGCTCGGTGATAGCGCGAGGAAGATGGAAGCGGAGCGCGGTGACGAACGGATGGGCGGCCAGTCGCAGTCGCAGAGCGGTGGTGGCCAGAGCCAGTCGCAGGGCTTTCGGCGGGAATAGAGCCAACTGCGGATGATGGCAGTGCTCGCACCCCTCTGCCCGGGAAGGCGGAGGGGGTTGGCTCAGCACAACGCTTCATCTCTGCAATCACGCCAGCTCACCCAGGCACCCTGCCCCGGCAAGCCCAGGCAACCGAGGCAAACGAGCGCGGCCCATCGGGCTCACCAGCCTCATAGGCATCCTTCACGGCATTATCGACCGCCTTGCGCATCTCCGCATCCAGCCCCGCCACATACTTGCCGAGCGGGCCTTCTCCTGACGCGATCGGGTCCCAGTAATCGGCAAACGAGCCGTAATCCATACGGATCGTCAGCGAAGTCTCCTCGACATCGACAAGGCCGTTGCTGACAAAGCTCGCCTTCATTTCCCCCGGCTGCGTCATCGGCTGGAAGGAATAGCGATGGCGCATCGCCCGCGCATTGGCGTCGATCATGGTGACCGTGTCCCACATCATGCGCATGCCGGACATGCCGCCATAGTGGTCCCATACGGCGGCGGCAACGACACCGCCCGGACGCACGACACGCCGCATCTCGGCGACCGCCTTGCCGGCCTCCGGCACGAAATGCAGCACGAGCAGCGACAGTGCCCGGTCGAAGCTGTCATCCTCGAAGGGAAGCGCGCAGGCATCCGCCTGCCGGATCGTCACCCGCGGATCCGTGTTGCGCCGGTTTGCGGCTTCCACGAAGACGGGCGAAAAATCGATTGCCGAGATCGCCTTGAGACCGGGATTTTTCGCCAGCGTGAAGGCGAGGCTTCCCGTGCCGCAGCCGACGTCGAGAATGCTTTCCCCATCAGCAAGCCCGGCGAAATCGATCAGCCCGGGCGCGAGCCTCTTGCTCCAGCGCCCCATCAGCCGCTCGTAACCATCTGCACTTTCGACATTGAAACTCGACGGCATCGCAGTCCCCCCAAAAGAGGCAAGTAAACGGGACAATGTCTGCACCGACATTAGGGCTGCGCGAGCCACGCCGCAAGCAAATCGGCTGTCTTCGTTTCACACAAATTCGGCCGCAAGACCGCGTCCCGGTTTGCTGCAGTTGCCCTATGGTTTTCGGGGCGCGGTAAACTATTTCACTTTGACGAGCAGGCGTCCGAATGCGGCATCGAAATCCTCCAGGCTGAAATTCTGCGGGTCGTCATGCCCGTCGCTCAGGCCTTGATCGATTGCCGCATGAAATGCCGGAACGAGACCAGTCTGGGCACGCATGCTCGCCACGAGATAAAGGAGCGCGAGGCGATCATACTGGGCTTGCGAGAAACCCGGCGTTGGCGCATTGCCGTCGGGCTGGCTCGGGTGTTTCCGGCGCGGCTGGACGTTCTCGATGTGAAGGGACATGCCACGCGCCAGGGTTCCGATCTGCAGCTCCAGCTTGGTTGCGCGCCAGGGCACGCCAAAATCATGGCCGACATAAATCTCGCCCCGGCGGTTGAGAAATATGTGCGCCTTGGCGTTCGACGCGCTCTTGAAGCCGTCAAGCCGATTGACCTGGTTGCTTGTATCGATGTCGGCGGGAAACTGCGCCACGTTCCCGAAATTCGGCGAACTCGTGTCGTGAATGACGAAATAGCGCGCGAACGGCGCATGCGGATTGTTCGAATTGCCACGGGATACCGGGGCGTCAAGACTGCCTCCGAGCCCGGCTTCGGTGAGCCCCTGGGCGGAGATTTCATGCTGCACCTTGGCCTTGGAGATATCGACCGGTTTGCCGATGAAGCCGGCAAGATTGGACGGCAGCTGCGCGGGCGTGGCATCCACATTTCCCAGTATTTTCACCTTGCGCAGCAGACAGGATGCCTGCTCGGTGGAATTTCCGGCGAAGGCCATGGTTTCCGTGTCGAATTTGCATTTTCCGAAAATCGCCGCACTCGTCTGGCCGGTCGTACCGGCGAGTATGAGAATGCCCAGGGTCAAAAGGTAACGCATCGCAAACTCCTCTCCTGTTTGCTTGGAAACATCACGGGCACATTGCGCCGCCCGTCAGGTTGAGCTTCTGCTTGGCAAAGGCACATAATTTCGAGATGGCGTTCTCCGGCTTCAGATCGGTGTCCCGGCTGCCTGGGTAGACGATGAAAATCACATCGTGGCCGAGCCCGAAATTCTTGTAGGGATAAACGTGTCCCGGCCCGACGCAGGCAGTTCCATCGCTGTTCCACTTCTTGCAACGGCTTTCGCCGATTGCCTCGAAGACCCTGCTCGATCCCTCGCCGAGCCGCATGAAAGGACCACCGTCCGCGATCAGAACCGGCGTCCACCGGTCCTTGTAGACGACGACCCCCATATCGCCGAGCCGCAGTCCGGTCTTTTCCGCGAACATGCGGCCCATTTCACCGCTCTTGCTGCCGGTTATCTTGGAAAGGCCGGCCGTCGGCATCACGATGAAGGGAATGCGGTCCGGATCGATTTGCGCGGACTGCGCGGAAGGATTAGGTGAACCTGGCCATTTATAGGACGTCTCCTTCAGGTCCGTAGCGCCGGGCAGACCGTTCCATGCCGCCCAGGATCCATCGACATCGAGCGCCATCTTGCTGCGCCAGTAGATCGCGCCGTCCTTGAGACGTAGCATCGCCTTCACATTGCTGGGGTCGCGACTGCACAGGTAGTACTGTTTCGATTCCGCGACGTTTGGAAGCCTCAGGTTAAAACCGAGAAACTTATCCTTCCTGCTCTGTCCGGCCGCTCCGTCGCAACCGACAAACTCTCCCCGGTAGGACTCGTCGAGCGGCGTCGCAGCGGAGAATTCGACGGCTTTGAGGACGTCGGCGGAGCTCGCCGGCGGTTCCGCGGCGTGAGCGTGAATAGCGAGCATCGCGACGCCAAGCGTCACTAAAACGCGGGATAGTTGAAGCATGTAGAGAGACATGGTCTGCGGCTCCTCCTGCTCGGCTCCGGTGCAACGTGAGCAACCCAAGTGACTATTCCATTTAATCTTAGATTGTGCAATATTAACGACAATAAAAACATCAATGTCTCCGCAGGTTGAAAGTAATTCCCGTAAATATTTTGTACGGACGGTAAAATGCAGCAGCTGCTTCTTATGACCTTGAGAAACGTTGGGCTTGCCATTGTGGTCGCCGGGTGCGCCACGCGCGTCACGCAGGCGGCAGAAACAGACCCGGCATCGCTGGTGGCTGAAATGGAACATCGCTTCGAGATGCGCATCAGCGGCGGCCAGTATATGAGGTCATCCTGCTCGCCAACGGCGGCTGACGACTGGCCGGGCGTCGAACTCCTGCGCTGCACCTACAGAGAACTGAACACCGAGGCGACGGTGACGCTCGCCTTGCCGAGCGCCGCACAGCTGGCACGCTGGACAGTTTCCGCCTGCCGCGACGCCGGAGCGACCGACATGAAGGCTTGCGCGCGCCACATCGAGAAGCGCATCTGGTCGGCTTCGAATGCCCAGTTTCCGGTGCGTGGCTATGTGATCGAGCCGCAGTCCGTCATCGGTGGCCCGGCAGACAAGGCCTACTGTTTTCTGTTTCGCGATGGCGTGGCGGTAAGGACGGCCGCGGTGACCTCACGCCCGCCGCAAGGCGGCAAATGCGCTCCGCAAACTGCGGAAAATGATCCGATCACGCGCGCTTTCACCTATGCGCGGATCGCGTCGACCACCCGGGCCGAGCTGGCGCTTGCCCCCGGCGCCCCGAGCGAGTCCGCTCTGGCGGGCACGGCTTTTCCCGATGCGGTGCGCAAGGAATTTGTCGCCGCTTGGACCTCCGACCGCAACCGCCTGATCTCAGGTGCTGCCATCGCCGACAAGGCGAATGGGAAATTCCACTGACCGTGTTTTCCCGTTTCTATCTAGAAGCAATTCCGGCAAAAGTGGGAACCGGTTTTGCGTCCGCAATTGCAGAGAAAACAATAAGCTAGAGCACTGAAGGCGAATCCGTTTTCGCCGGAAAGGCTCTAGTTCATCGAGACGATGGCGGCATTGAGCGCCGTCGCATAAGCCACCCAAACGGCATAGGGCATGAACAGAACCGACGATATCCGGTTACGTTTCCACGACAGGCCGATGAAGGCAAGGATCAGCAGGAGCAGCGGGATGATGATCATCATCCCCAGGCTCGGTGATCTGAGGCCGAAAAAGGCAGGCGACCAGGCGAAATTCAACACCAGCTGGGCGATCCAGGTGGTCATGACGGGTGAGCGCCTGCTGCGCGCATAGGTTCGCGCGCCTGCAATGCCGACGAGGATGTAAAGGACCGTCCAGGCCGGACCGAACAGCCAGTTCGGCGGCGTGAACCAGGGCTTGGCGAGTGACTGGTACCATTCATCCGGCAGATTGATGAGACCGATGAGAAGCCCGCCGCCGAGCGTGAGCAGAATGAAAACGAGATAATGATCAAACCGGTGCAACGGACCCCCCGCCAGAATCCTAACTTTGAGTGACGATTGAAGTGGCGTCCGCCGGCGCGTCGTCAAGAGCGCCAGGAGTCCGCCCGATCAGGCATCCCGCCAGTAGCGCTTCGGCGCGCGGCCGAAGACACGCTTGAAGGCATTTCCGAAGGCGCTTTCGGAGGAATAGCCGAGATCGGCGGCAAGCCCTGAGACCGTTGCCTCCTTGCGGCGGAGTGCCTCGCGGGCGCGGTGCATGCGCCAGCGGGTGACGTAGTCGAGGGGCGCAACACCGACCTGATCGCGAAAACGCTCTGCAAAGGCAGACCGCGACATGCCCGTGCGGCTTGCGAGCTCGCCCACCGTCCAGCGGTATCCCGGGTCGTTATGAACAAGGCTTATCGCCTTGCCGATTGCGGGATTGCCGAGTGCGCCGATCCAGCCCGCATTGTCTGCGCCGGCGCGGGCGACATGGGCGCGCAGCGCCTGCACCAGCAGGATATCGCCCATCCGCCGTGTCATCAGCGTCGAGCCCATTTCGCCGGTCCCGAGCTCGTCATCAAGAGTGGCAAGGGTGGCGCTGAGGAGCGCGGCGGCGCGGTCGCTTGCGGGGATATGGATGAAGGGCGGCAGCGCATCGAGCAGAAGCTGCGCATTGCCGCCGGATATGATGAAACTGCCGCCGATCAGCGCCGTCTCGTCGCCGCCATGCCGGGCAATATTGGAATGCTCCCAGTCAAAGAAGGCGATGCCATCCTCCGGCTCGCTCTGGAGATCATTGGCGATCACATAATCAGGCGCATTGGCAAGCAGGAACGTATCGCCAGCCTCAAGCCTGAAGGGTGACTCGCCCGGCAAAATTATCCAGCACCCGCCCCTCAGCACCGCGACGAATTTCAGCGCCGGCTTGGGCGGGAAGCGAAAGGCCCATTGGCCGCCGACCTCGAAACGAGTGCAGCGGGCGCTCTGGATATCGACAAGCGAAAAGACATCGGACAGGGGATCGATCATGATTTCCGGACGATCTCGACGAAATGATGGAGCCTGCAGCATAGATTCTCCAGGCTGCGGCTGCAATCCTCAGGGAGAGCAAAGGAGAACAAGATGTCACCGATCAAGGACAAGATTATCGCCATTACCGGCGCCAGCAGCGGGATCGGCGAAGCGACCGCGCTTATACTCGCCGAGCACGGCGCCAGGATCGTGCTCGGCGCAAGACGCACCGACCGGCTGGAAGACCTCGCACGGCGTATCAGGGAGCGAGGCGGCGAAGCCATCCATCTCGCCGTCGATGTGAAGAAGCGCGCCGATCTGGAAGCGTTGGTCGCGCTCGCCTGCGATACCTATGGCAGGCTCGACGTGCTGATCAACAATGCCGGCATCGGGCCGATCTCGCCGATGGATGAATTGCGGGTCGAGGATTGGGAGGAGATGATCGACGTCAATATCAAGGGGCCGCTCTATGGCATCGCTGCCGCCCTGCCCGTTTTCCGCCGCCAGGGCTTCGGGCATTTCGTCAATACGCTCTCGACGGCCGGTATCACCATCAAGCCGACCATGGCCGTCTATGCCGGCACGAAGAACGCCATGCGCACCATTGCCGAGGGCCTGCGGCAGGAGGCTGGCCCGAACCTGCGTGTCACCAATATCTCGCCGGGCTTCATCAAGACGAATTTTGCGGACTCGCTGACGAGCCCCACGGTGAAGGCCGTCATCACCGCAAGCATGGAGGAGATGGCGATTACCCCAGACGCGATCGGTCGCGCCATCGCCTTTGCCATCGAGCAGCCCGCCGATGTCGATGTCGGCGATATCGTCATCCGCCCGACGGCGCAGGCGTGAGGATGGCGCCACTCGCAAGCGCCGCCATATGACGACGACAGCCATCCCCACCCTCCGTCATGCTCGGGCTCCTCCCGAGCATCTGCAACGCTTCCACGAATGGCACGTTGGTTAGATCCTCGGGACAGGCTCGAGGATGACGGAAGGCGCGGCAGTCCCTCCCACATAACGCGAGAACTCACTCACGCCTTGTCGAGAACACTCCAGTCAAAACTCTTCGCCCAGTCGGCATAGCTGTGCCAGCCAACATCAGGGAAATCCCGGCGCAGGGTGGCGATATCGGCGGAATAGCCCGTGCGGTCGAACCATTCGAACATCAGCGCCGCATCTTCACTCTGCTGGCGCATGGCCGCAATTGGCAGCTCCTGGAAGCGGATCGGCTGGCCGAGCGCCTCGGTGAGAATCTTTGCCTGCTCCTCGCCGGAGAGCTCGTCGCCTGCGATATCGAAACGCTTGCCGAAGACCTGCTCGCGCCGTTCTGCAAGGGCGGCGACGAAATGGCCGATATCGTCGATGGCGATCTGCTGCAGCTTGCGAGCCGCCGGCAGCGCCGCAGCGTAGATGCCCTGTTTCAGGCCGCCGATCGACCAGGGGGCGACGGTATTTTCCATGAAGGCGACGGGTGCGCTGATCGTATAGGGAATGCCGAGCCCGGCGACATGCTGCTCGACCAGATATTTGCTGTCGAAATGCGGAATACCGGTCTTCCTGTCGGCATCGCCGACCGAGCCGTAGATGAGATGGCCGATACCGGCCTCCTTGGCTGCATCGGCAGCGGCAATACCCTGGCGCGTTTCCGCTTCGATGCCGGCCTCATAGCTGTTGCCCATCAGGTACATCGTCTCGGCGCCCTTTGCTGCCTGCACGACGGAATCCCTGTCATCGAGATCGCCGGCGACCACTTCGACGCCTGTGGCGGCAAGCCGTCGGGCGGCATCGCTGTCCGGTCTGCGCGTCAGCCCCTTGACGCGATGGCCGCGTGAGGCGAGCGCGCGGGCGACGGCACCGCCCTGCTGGCCGGTGGCGCCCGATACGAGAATGGTTCTGGTGTTGCTCATGTCTCTGCTCCTTCTATTGCTCATGGCAGTTGCTGATGGAGCAGATTTAGGATTGCCGCATTGGTTCATAATGGCCTAAAAATGCCAAACATCGTCCCATTGAGAGCAACAATGATCGATCTCAACGACATCGTGATCTTCTCCCGCGTCATCGAAACCGGCAGCTTCACTGCGGCGGCCCGGCTGCTCGGCATGCCCAAGACGACGGTCAGCCGCCGGGTTGCGGCCCTCGAGCGTGACCTTGGCGTGCGCCTGCTGCAGCGCACGACCCGCAGCCTCGGCATGACGGAGGCCGGCCGTCTCTATTATGAGGAGGCGGGTGAAGCACTCAGGAAAATCGAAGGCGCCAACATCAAGCTTGCCGAAGCGCAGGCCGAACCCTCGGGCACGATCCGCATATCGGCTCCCGTCGGCTTCAGCGGCCATTTCCTGCAGGAGGCGACCTTCGAATTTATGGCGACCTATCCGAAAGCCAAGGTCGAGCTGCGGCTGACCGACGAGCGGCTGAACCTCGTCGACAATGGCATAGATCTCGCCTTCCGCACCGGATCGCTGGAGGATTCCACCCTGATCGCCCGCAAGCTCGGCCCCACCTATCGCCTGCTCTGCGCCAGCCCCGCCTATCTCGCCCGCGCCGGCAAACCGGCCACCCCTGACGATCTCGCAGGCCATGACTGCGTCATCGCCGGGCAATCGGCCGCCCATGCGCAATGGGTGCTGGAGGGCTCGGCTGGGCCGGAAACGGTGTCCGTATCGGGCCGCTTCGCCGCCAATGAAATGCAGGCGGTCATGGAGGCCGCGATCGCCGGCCACGGCATCGCGCAACTGCCTTACGGCGTCGCCTTCGCCTGTATCGCAGACGGGCGACTGCAGCGCGTGCTTGAGGACTATACGACGGCCTCCGGCGGCCTGTATGTCGTCTATCCCAGCAGCAAGCACCTTTCGCCGCTGGTACGCGCCTTCATCGCGCTCGCGGAAAAGCGCCTGCATGCGGCCGATGCACGAAACGTCCTGCCGGATAGTCCATAGGCCAGCCGCGCTTCAGCCTGAATGGTTGCCAAAGCCGCCCGATAGGCAGAAGCTCGTTTTCTGTGATCGGGGGAAAGCGGTACATGGCGATATCAGCGATATCAGGGCAGCCGGCAAAATCCGGCAGCGCCGGCCTCTGCCGTGGCTGCTGGGACCAGATGCATATGCCGATCCCGATTGGCGGTCCGCTCTCGCTGCCCCTGCGCGCCTTCGGCATCACCAGAAGCAAGATGAACCCCGATATCTGCACGATCTGCGAGCGCTCCTTCAAATATGTGAAGAAACAGCGCCACATCACCTCCGGCGCCACCATCCTGTTTGCCGATATCAGGGGCTATACCGGCCTTTCGGAACGCATCGGTGCCGTCGAGCTCAGCCATATCGTCAGCCTCTTCCAGGACCTTGCGGCGCAGGCGATCTGGGCCAATGACGGCATCGTCAACAAGCAGATGGGCGACGGGCTGATGGCGATCTTCAACTTCCCGATCACCCGCAAGGACCATGCCGCAGCCGCGATCATGGCGGGCAAGGACATCCAGCGTTTCTGCGGCGAGGCGCTGGCCACCCTCAATATCGGCCAACCGCTCGGCGTTGGCGTCGGCATCCATACGGGCGACGTGCAGATCGGCGAATTCTCCAGCTTCCGCAGCGATTTCACCGCGATCGGCGGCGTGGTGAACCAGGCCGCCCGGCTGGAATCGCAGGCGGCACCCGGCGAGATTCTTGTCTCGCTGGAAACCACGCTCCAGGCCCCCGAACTGATGGGCGGCACGGAAGCACGGTCGCTGTCGTTGAAGGGCATCGAGCAGCCAGTGGAGGCGCGGGTTTTGCGGGTAGAGTGAGCCGAAATCCCATATTTCCCAGGCTTTTCAGCGCTGTGGCTCCGGCTCCTTTCACCGCCCTGTCATTCCATCAAAACAAAACCACTTGCATTTAAATCCGAACGTTCGTATTTTTATCCACGAAACCGGGAACCATATTCGTGACGCGAACGCGCAAGATCACCACTGACGACATTCTCGACGCTGCCGAGCGCGTCGTCGTGCGCGCTGGTGCGACCGGGTTGTCGATCGATGCGGTGGCCAAGGAAGCCGGCGTCAGCAAGTCGCGCGTCGTCTATGACCACAAGACCAAGAGCGCGCTTCTGGAAGCCCTAGTCGATCGCCGCGTCGGCGCCGATATCGCCCATATGGAAGAATGCGTGAAGGTAAGCAGCGACACCCCTCACCCGGAGCTTTACGGTCGCATCGCGGCTGCCGACAAGACGCTTGACGATACCGACCGCGCCGTGGCGATGGCGATCAGCGCCTCCATGTCGAGCGAGGAAAATCTGCAGCAGATCATCCGCAAATGGGTGGTGACCGATCTGGCGGCCATGGCCGCC
>UEIF01000049.1 GCA_900468805.1 Hyphomicrobiales bacterium
AGCGGCGACCGCCTGAAGACAAACATCGTCACAAACGCGGTCAATGTCGGTATTTCATACCATTGGTGATCCGCATGGAGCGACCAGTGGGGATATTCGCACGCTGATCGCTATTCCGCCTCAACCAAACAGTAATTTCGGGGCGACGGCTTCTCTGTCCTTCGGCCTGGAGATGGGCTTGCTAGTTGTCCGAATATGAAGCGGCTCGTGGCTATATGGCAGCGTAGCTTTATAAGGGATTGCTCGATGCTGTCTGTCGCGTTGTCGATGAAAACGAGGTCGCCCGGGCACGTCGGATGCGCTTGCGGGTCCTGAGCCGGTACAACGAGGAAGGCGCAGGGCGCTTGCAAGACATTGAACCAGTGGGAGTGAATGGTGCGCATACTCTTAGTCGAAGACGACGACCTCATCGGTGAGGCCGTTCGAGACCACATCAATATTGCCGGCTACGCGACTGACTGGGTCCGCACGATGGCGGATGCCGAAGCTGCAAGCACATCTGTCGAGTACGGCCTCATTCTCCTTGATCTGCAGCTTCCGGACGGCAACGGGCTGGTTTTCCTCGAGGGTTTTCGAGCACAGGGAGGTCATGCCCCGGTAATCATCCTGACCGCCCGTGATCAGATTTCTGATCGCATCGCCGGTCTTAACGCAGGCGCTGACGACTATTTGATCAAACCATTCAACCTCGGAGAGCTCGAAGCAAGAATCCTCGCTGTCCGTCGCCGCTACGAGGGGCGTCCCCAAAACATCGTCCGGGTTTCCGATATTGTAATTGAACGAGCAACCCATTCTGTCACGGTTGGCGGACAGGACGTTCAGTTGACCCCACGCGAATGGGCGTTGCTCGATCTGCTCGTCCAGAGGCCTGGAAAGTTAATCACGCAGAAGCGGATCGAGGAAGCCCTTTATGCGTTCGGCGAGGAGGTCGAGAGCAATACTGTGCAGGTCTACATCAGCAGGCTGCGCAAGAAGATCGGGTTGGAGAAGATCAGGACGGCGCGAGGCATCGGCTATATGCTGATGGTTGAATGAGAAAAAATCGCAGCATCATCTACCCTCTTATGACCGCGCTTTCGGGCCTACTGGTCATATTCTGGCTTGGGGCCATCGGACTGGGAATCCTTGTAATGCGCTCGGAGTTCGACGAGATCTTCGATGGTGCGCTCAAGGAAACTGGCGAACGATTGCTGGCTATCGTTGAAGAGGGTCGGGTTCCAGATATCCGGGATGGTGATCAGCAGGAGCGGACGCCGCTGGCGCCTTCCGCCCACGAATACCTAGTCTACCACGTACGCGCCGAAGACGGACGCATTCTTTTCCATTCAAAGGGCTCCCCTGTAGAGCCGTTCGATGTGCCGCTGACGGCAGGCTTTCATGATTCCGAAAAGTACCGTTTCTACACGGCTGTTAGTGCGAATGGTGCAATATTCCTGCAGGTCGCTGATCAGTTCAGCAACCGGCGCGAAGCCGTCCGCGAAAGCGCGGTGACCATGCTCATACCGCTAGCCATCTTGCTGCCACTCAGCTTGCTCTTGATGGCGTGGATTACAAGAAGGGCAGTGGACCCTATCAATAAACTGCGGGAAGCGATCTCGGAGAAGGACGGTGGCAACCTGTCGCCGGTCGAGACGGAGACGACGCCTCGGGAACTGAAGCCAATCGCCCAGTCCGTGAACCTTTTGCTTCAGCGCGTGCGGGCGACGATCGATGCGGAAAGAGAGTTCGCCACGCACAGCGCGCATGAACTACGCACGCCTCTGGCCGGGGCGTTAGCGCAGACGCAAAGACTTCTGGCTGAACTACCGGACGACGCCTTGAAGGCGCGGGCGCGCAATATAGAGCGAGCTCTCGTCAAGCTCGGGCATACGTCCGAAAAACTCTTGCAGCTCGCACGGGCAGAGGCCGGCCTCGGGCAGGCTGCGGTCATGACCGATCTCCGCTATGTGCTCGATCTGGTCATAGGGGACTACAAGCGCAATTTGGGAGCGACGCAGCGGCTGGTATATGCAAGTTCGACCAAACCACTGATGCGCATGGTCGATGTTGATGCGCTTGGCATTGTCGTAGGCAATCTCATCGAAAATGCAGTTGTTCATGGAGAGCCAGGCGGCAGGATCGTGATCTCCATCGACGATAAAGGTATCATAGGCATCGCTAGCGACGGTCCGGCGCTCTCTGCGACCGATCTCAAGGGTTTGAAATTGCGGTTTCGTCGCGGGACGACTTCCGCCAAGGGTTCGGGGTTGGGCCTCGCGATTGCCGACACGATGGTCCGGCAGATGGGTGGGGTTCTCGAGCTTTTATCACCCGCAAGCGGACGCGTGGATGGTTTCGAGGCCAGAATCCTACTCCCGTGATGACGCTCCAGGTCATGTCGGCGGCGCGTCGCCATGCGGGAGCAGTTTCCTGCGATCAGACCGAGCTGATGTCGGTCACGGCACGCCCCCGAGACGTAGCGGTCGCCTACTCCAAGGGAACTCCGCTAAAGACGGCGATCGAGAGCCGCACGTCGGACCGCATCGATGAGGTTGTCGTTGCGGGCTGAATCAGAGATCGCCGACAGGTACGGCGCGAGGTCGCAGGGAGGCACGTCGCTTGCCCCGCAGGTTTAGCTTTCGAGGCGGTCGTCACGCATGGATCGAACGACGTCACGTTCGATCTCAAGGCATGCAGTCACGTACTCCTCGAACAGGGTTTCCTCGGAAGGATTGAAGCGCATGAACTCACGGGTCTCGACAGCGAGTTCATAGGCCTCGAACATCTGAAGCTGCCATGGGCGCCGAGCGGACATGATCCGGCTGCGCATCTGCGGCAAGCGCATGGCGAGGCGTCTGCGTCCGGCTTCCTTGCGATTCACAATTCCGTGCTCCGGTCCATTGTTCGGTCCGTCGATAATAGCACGTGTGGCATCACGCGCAGCCTTCATCTTCCGTCCGGGACTTTGGTCCGGGTCATCCCCGGACTGAGGTCGCATGCGGGGAACAGCGAAGGATTCCTGTCGTTGGTTGGGCAGCGGTCAAAAAGGCCGCTTCAACAAAAGGAGGATCACATGCTTTCCAAACTTATCGTAGGTGCAGCCGCAGCCGCGGCACTGATGTCGGGCGTTGCGTTCGCGCAGTCTTCGACGGTTAACGGCGCTGCAGGCGGCGCAGTCACCGGCGCGATCGTCGGCGGGCCTGTTGGTGCTGCCGTCGGTGGTGTTGCTGGTGCCATTGTCGGCACGGTGATCGATCCGCCGCCGGAAAAGGTCGTCACCTATGTCCGTGAGGCGCCTGCATCCTCGACCCGCGTCGTGGTCAAGGAGAAGGTCGTCGTCGGTCAGCCGCTTCCGCAAACCGTCGTCGTCACACCGGTTCCGGAAAATTCGAAATATTCATATGCAATCGTCAACAACGAGCGCGTCATCGTCGAGCCGTCGTCGCGAAAGGTGATCCAGATCATCAACTGATCGGTCCGTATGCGGCTGAGCCGCATCCGCCGATCCTCGACAGAAACGACGTCCGCCGCACGTCGACTGCCACGGCGTCGTGCGGCCTCGAAAAGCGAGTATATAATGAAAATCAAGACCCTCTCCGTCCTGATGACGGCGCTGTCGACCGGCGTGTCGCCCGTCACCCACGCCAACGGCAGGCCCCGCCAGCAAGGCAGAATTTTCGTTCAGGTGCAGCAGCCGGACGGCGCAACCAGGTGACACGCTCGGAAAGCGCCATCATGTGTCGCCTACATTTATTTACAACCGCCTTGGAGAAGAACCATGCGTCTGCTCATCGTCGAAGACGAACCAATAATTGCTCTCGCAATCGAGGAGGTCGCGATCGCCGCGGGATTTGAAATCGCCGGCATCGCGACAAACACGTCTGAAGCCTTGGAGCTTGGACCGGAGGCGGATGTCGCGATCATCGATGTTCGGCTTGGAGACGGCCTCACCGGCCCCTCCATCGCCCGCGCGCTTTTTGCTGGATTCGGACTGGGCGTTGCCTATCTCACTGCGAATCCCGACCTCGTCGAGGACGCCGATGGACATGTCGTCATCACCAAACCGGCCAGCGCCGAAAGGATCAAGGAGGCGTTGTCCATGGCAGCAAGAGGCGCTCGCGAACAAACGCTTCAGGATCGGTCTGGACAGACGACATAAGACGGGACGCCGCCGGAGCTAGTACTCGGTTTCTTCTGCGACGTGGAACGCCGCTGCCTGCCAATGGTCAGTAAAGGGTGTCCACAATTCAGATTCCATCAAGTGTGTTACTCGCGGCCCAAGCGTATCCTCACCGCCCTTGCCGGATCGCAAGAGGCGATCTTAGGGAGCACGCCTGAAGAGGCTGCGTTGTTTTGTGCTG
The DNA here is from genome assembly GCA_900468805.1 of Hyphomicrobiales bacterium. GTDB lineage: Bacteria > Pseudomonadota > Alphaproteobacteria > Rhizobiales > Rhizobiaceae > Rhizobium. The sequence continues at coordinate 4,341 of UEIF01000049.1, forward strand.
CGATCCAAGATCCTGTTTAAGACTATCTGACAAGACAGGCCGCCTGCTGTTTGCCGTCTTCGATAACGGCACGAGCAAGATTCGCTGCAACCGCGACGCAAATGACAGCGCAGGCAATGGCGACCACGCGCTTCGCCCGATTACGCCAACCAATGGCGTTGACGACGAAACCCGCTCCGTAGATGAAAAGCGTGGGGATGGCGAAGATCGCCACATTGATCAGGCCGTCGCAGTCCAGCGCGTCGATGTCCAGCGTCGCCTGGTATTCATTTGATGGCATCAAGGCAGCAAGTAGGGCCAGGGGCATGCCCAACACCAGTATGGTCCAGCCCAGCATCCTACCAAAGCCGCCGCCTTTCGGTGCTGGAGAGTAACGACCTTTGTTGCTCATGATTGCCTGGGTTGGTCAGGGATGGTCTGAAGAAAAGGTACTGACAAAATTCCTGGAACGCTCCAACACATCGGACATTCTGATGACCTCCATAATGGAGAGGCAAGAAGAGGTCCTCGCCGCTCTTCTGTTCTCTGAGATATCAGCTGTCCGCTTCATCAAACGACTCGGTTGTTCATTGATGCGCTCCTCCGCTTCCGTCGCCGTGTGATGTCGGCCAAGCGCCGCCCTCAGTGCGCTCGAATTGAACACCGCTCAATGCGCCGTTTTGTGATGTCGCAGGCCGAGACTTCCGCCGTGCCCATTCTTCCGAGAGATAAGAGAGGTAAATAACGCCCGTTATCAACATCAAACCGCCAATTACACCGGTCCCAATCAACATGATCGTCCAGATATCAGGCCAGGAACTGCTGATCTGCATAGCGGCTAACTCCTCACGACAGATAATGTTGAGTTAATCGAATTCCACGTTTTGGCTAGGCGTGCGTCATGCCGAAGCCATCTTTGTTCTGCTTGCCGGCATCAATGGGTATGCGGTCACCAACGGGAATGCGGCCAGCCTCAGCGTGCGGGCCCATATCGATTTCCTTGCTGACGAGCTGCAGCATCACGCTTGAATCGCCGCACCAAACCCGAGGAAGGTTCTGAGAGCATATCTCGACTGCAAAATCTGCAATAAGGAGCGTTTGGTTCGGACCGTAAATCGACCTATCTTGACTGTCTGAAGTCTCTCATCGCGTTGCTCTCGACCGCGACGCCAACTCACACGGGCACCTTCCATGACCAAAGGCTCAGATCTCCTCATTGCGGCGCTTGAAAACGAAGGTGTGGAGCGCATCTTCGGCATTCCAGGCGAAGAAAACCTCGACGTCGTCGAATCCATCCGCAAGTCGTCCATCCAGCTCGTGCTCACGCGACACGAGCAGGCGGCCGCGTTCATGGCAGCGACCTACGGGCGACTGACGGGTAAGCCTGGCGTATGCCTGACGACGCTTGGTCCAGGAGCGTTGAACCTGTCGACGGGAGCGGCCTACGCGCTTCTCGGCGCGATGCCCATGGTGATGATTACCGGCCAGAAGGGAATTCTGTCATCGCGGCAGGCTCGCTTCCAGATTGTTGACGTCATCGCATCGATGAAGCCGCTGACCAAGCTCACGCGCCAGATCGTTTCGCCGCAGATGATCCCGACCATGGTGAGGGAAGCGTTCAGGATCGCGCAGGAGGAACGGCCTGGTCCGGTTCATCTCGAACTGCCTGAAGACATCGCTGCGGAGGAATGTGAGGACATCGCGCTGATCGCCCCGCATCAGCTCGAACTGCCGACGGCAAGCGATGCTGCGCTCGATCGTGCCGCGGCCCTGATTGCGTCGGCCAAGCGTCCGTTGCTCATGTTCGGAGCAGCAGCCTCTCGTCCCCGCTCCACGTCAGACCTCGCGCAGTTCGTTATTCGAACCCGCATCCCCTATTTCACGACGCAGATGGGGAAGGGGACGGTTCCAGGGGGAACCGAACTCTACATGGGCACTGCGGCCCTCTCGGAGAAGGACTATGTTCACGAGGCCATCGAGCAGGCAGATCTGATCGTCACGATCGGCCACGATACGATCGAAAAACCACCGTTCATCATGGGCAGGCGCGGTCCGAAAGTCGTTCATATCGGATATCAGCCGGCAACGGTCGAGCAGGTCTATTTTCCTCAGGCCGAGGTCATCGGCGACATGGGGCCGTCACTCAAGGCGCTCGCAGATCGCCTGGAGGGCAAGTTGCCGAACGCGCAGGCGCTTCTTCACCTGCGCGAGCGAATTCTGGACCGAATTGCAGACCGCGCGACTGAACAACGGTTTACGCCTCAGAGGCTGGTCCACGACATTCGCGAGGTCATGCCCCATGACGGCATTCTCGCTCTCGACAACGGCATGTACAAGATTTGGTTCGCTCGCAACTATCGCACCAGAATGGCGAACACGTTGCTTCTCGATAACGCGCTCGCGACGATGGGGGCTGGCCTTCCATCGGCAATGGTCGCTTCGATGCTTTATCCGGAACGACGGGTCATGGCGATCTGCGGCGACGGTGGCTTCATGATGAATTCGCAGGAGCTGGAAACCGCCGTCCGGCTCAACCTGAACCTCGTCATTCTCGTCATTGAGGACGACGCCTACGGGATGATCCGTTGGAAGCAGGCCGTGGACGAATTTCCGGACTTCGGAATGACATTCGGCAATCCGGACTTCGTCAAATATGCGGAATCCTATGGCGCCAAAGGCACAAGGGTCGATGAAATCGGCCAGTTCAAGCAGGTGCTCGAGGATGCCTTCAAGGGTGGGGGCGTGCACCTAATTAATGTCCCCATCGACTACTCGGAAAATGAACGTGTGCTGGTCAAAGAGCTGCGCGAACGGCTGCCGGCAATACTGGAGGCATGAAATGTCGCTTACCCTGACGGTTTATCAGGCATTCGATCGGGCGATCATCGCCGAGTTGCCCACAGATGACGCCGCTTCACTTGACCGCAAGCTGGATATTGCCGCGAAAGCCTTTGCCGATCGCGAGGGGTGGTTGCCTGCCCATCAGCGCATGACGATCCTCAGAAAGGCGTCAGCGCTCCTGCACGACAATCGCGACCGCTTCGCAATGATGATCGCGCGGGAAGGTGGCAAGCCGCTGGCGGACGCGATCATCGAAGTCACACGAGCGATCGACGGGCTGGTCAATGCTGCCGATGAGATCCGCAACTTCGGCGGCAAGGAAGTCCCGATGGGATTGACTGCCGCCAGTCTCAATCGGTGGGCCTTCACGACCAAGGAGCCGATTGGTGTTGTAGCGGCGATCTCGGCATTCAACCATCCACTCAATCTCATCGTCCATCAAATTGCGCCTGCCATCGCCGTCGGATGTCCCGTTATCGTAAAGCCTGCTGCAACGACGCCGATCTCGTGTATCGAAATCGTGAAGTTGCTTTGGGAGGCCGGCCTGGACGAGCGCTGGTGTCAAACCTTCGTCACCGATGACAACGCCCTTGCTGAATCGTTTGCGACCGATCCCCGCGTTGCGTTTCTGAGCTTCATCGGATCGGCGAAAGTCGGATGGTATCTCAAGAGCAAGCTGCCGCCCGGTACGAGATGTGCACTTGAACATGGCGGCGCAGCACCTGTCATCGTTGATCGAAGTGCAGATGCGGCCGCGGTCGTCGGCCCTATTATCAAAGGCGGTTACTATCATGCGGGGCAGGTCTGCGTATCGGTCCAGCGGATATTCGTGCACGAGGACCTCCTGGAACCGTTCACCGAGAACCTAGCCGCCGGGGTCGCGGCTCTTCGGGTCGGCGATCCGACGTTGCCGCAAACTGAAGTGGGCCCACTCATCCTGCCACGCGAAACGGAGCGGGTGTCGAACTGGATCCGGGAAGTGGTTGATGCCGGAACAAGGCAGCTCGGAGGTGGGCGTCTTTCGGACACGACGCTGCTGCCCTCGGTCCTGATCAATCCGCCGGCGGACGCAAAGGTCTCGCAGCTAGAAGTCTTTGGCCCGCTGACCTGTGTTTACGGTTACCAGAACCTCGACGATGCGGTTCGGATTGCCAACTCCTTGCCTTATGCGTTTCAGGCGAGCGTATTTTCCTCGGATATCGCCGTCGCACTCCGGGCGGCGAAACGTCTGGATGCAGCCGCCGTTCTGATCAACGACCACACTGCGTTTCGGACGGATTGGATGCCGTTCGCAGGTCGCCGCCAGTCCGGTTATGGCGTCGGCGGTATCCCCTGGACGATGCAGGAGATGGCCGATGACAAGATGGTCGTTCTGAATGGGGTAAGTTAGGCGTTGTCTCGCGCGCCGAGGGTCGCTTCAATCGTTACCGGCTGCGGACCGTGAGGCCCGCCGGTCGAGAAACAGCAGCCACGCCGTCCCGGCAAGCCCCGAGAAAGCAGCGACCACCGCCGTGCCGGAATAGCTGGTGATGGCAGTCCCTGCCGCAAAGAGGACGGCGCTCAGCCCGGCGCCGAGGAAGATGTTGACGGAGATCAGCGCGCTGCCGAGACCGGGCCGATCGGCGATCAGGTCCTGAAGGTAGGTAATCGGAATGGAGATGAGCGACGCTGCGCCAATGCCGCTGATGAGGGTGAGCGCGTAGACATGCCAGGGTTGATCGGCAAAAGCCAGAAGGATCAGATAGACCGCGTAGATCAATGCCCCGAGGACAAGGGCTGCAAGCTGGCCGACAATGCGCAGCATGCGCGACCAGACGATGATGAAGACCACTTCCAGGAGTGCGACGATCCCCACCAGAATACCGATATCGGCGACCGTGCCGTCGGCGGCGCCGGTGACGACGAGGGGAAGTATCGCGTCGTTCACATGCAAGGTGCTGCTGATCAGCGCGACCGCCATCACCCGGCTGATGATCTTCGGAGAGATCACCTGGCCGAGTGCGGCAAGATAGGAGAGATGGTGCGTGGCGGCATTGTCCGTGCCGCTTTGCCGTGGCAGCAAGACGCCGACGAGCCCGAGACAGACCAGACAGGACATGCAAGCAAAGAGATAGGCCGGTAGCATGGACGGCGAGGAGGACAGCAGAACGCCCGTAAGCCCGGGAACAAGCACCCAGGAGAGTGAGATCATTGCCCGCACACCGGAATTGACGGTCGCCACCTCGCCAGGCGCCATTCCCCTGGCTGCGGCACGCACATTGGCAAAGAGCAACGAGTTCAGCGAGCCATAGACCGGCAGCAGCAGAAGCGCGCTGAGGACAAAGATTCCCTGAGTGGGAAAAAAGTAGACCGCGCCATAGCCGACAACACCGAACGTCGCCGCGACAAGCATCATCGTGCGATATTCCCCGAGCCGGTCGGCAAGATTGCCGAAAAGAATGCTGACAATCACGTTGACGGCTGCCGCTGCAAAGATCAGCGCAGAGTAAACCTCGTTCGACAGGCCGAGTTCGAGGATACCGACCACGGATCGATAAGGGGTCGTCGTCGCGCCCGCAAATCCGAACGTGAAAATGGCAATCATGCTCACGCGGATTGCAGGATTACGGAAAACGTCGGGGATCAAGCGGTTCATGATGGTCGTCAACGGGTTGGAGCGCGCCAGGCGGGACGGGAACGTCCCGCCCTCGCCAGGACCGCCATGGATCTGGCATGCAAGTGCTTTGGAAGGCAGGCATGCGTCGTGTAGCTGAAATGCTTGCCGAAGGGAAAGGCCGCGCGCTTCGGTCTTACATTCATCAGCTATCCGATGTCCCGCCGGATCAAACGCTCCATACCCTCGGCCAGGGTCAGAAGCGGCGCAATAAGCTTCCGACTAGCGATCGCCGCACCGATTGCGGCATACGTTGCCATCTCAAAGTGTCGGGCTCAGTGGCACGATCGCCGCGAACCGGTCCCAATCCTTGGCTGCCTTCGGCGTCCAGGCAGCTTCAGCAATTGCCGGAAGACGGGGGAAGACGAGACGGTTGAAATAACCGCGTGACAGGAAATGTTCCGACCAGATGCAGGCCTGGACACCCTTCAGCTTGTGCTTCAGCTCTTCGGGGAATTCGCCGGCTGCCTCATAGGCATAGGTGTGGGCTGGCGGAACGGTGCCGGCCCAGCTTGCGCCGGGTTCCTGGAAGGCCTCGGCCTGGACCATGTCGAGATAGTAGGCCTGGCCGGGGGTCATGACGACATCATAGCCTTGGCCGGCAAGTTCGATGCCGACCTGTGGATTTTCCCAGGCCATCAGCAGACTGTCTTCTGCCGCAACCCCACCGCCATGGGCGACCTCGTTCCATCCCGCGAGCTTGCGGCCGCGCTTGTCGAGCATCGTTTTGACCTGCTTCAGGAAAAAGGACTGGAGTCCGAACGTGCCGGAAATGCCTTCATCGGCCATCAGCTTCTTGGCACGGGGCGAGGCGAGCCAGGAACCGTTCGCCACTTCGTCGCCGCCGATATGGATGTAGGATGAGGGGAACAGCTCGACCATTTCGTCGAAGACCTTTTCCAGGAATTCGTAGGTCAGCGGCACGGCCGGGTTCAGCGCATTGTTGGGATAGCCCTGAACCGAATGGTAGCTTTCCGGGGCCTCCTGGCCGTCGGTCAGTTCGGGCAGGGCGATCAGTGTCGCTGCATTGTGGCCGGGAATGTCGATCTCCGGCACGACCTCGACATGGAGGGCGCCGGCATGCGCTACGATGTCTCTGACATCGTCCTGCGAATAGAAGCCGCCGGCGGGCTCTGCGCCATTGCCGAGCTGCGGCAGCAGCGGTTCGTCCGGTCCGCGCAGCACGCCCGTGGTCGTCAGCTGCGGATAGGCCTTGATCTCCAGGCGCCAGGCCTCGTCATCGGTCAGGTGCCAGTGGAAGATGTTGAATTTGAACCAGGCAAGGATGTCGATCAGCCGCTTGACGTCGACAACCGGATAGAATTGCCTGGAGACGTCCAGATGGCACCCGCGCCAGCTGTAGCGCGGCCGGTCGAAGATCGTTCCGGAAACCGGAAAGCGGAATTTGCCCTTGCTCACGCGCGCCCCGTTCAGCAATTGCGCAAGCGAAGTGAGGCCATATTGGCGGCCGGCAGCTCCCGAATAGGAAAGCGTGATGCGGTCTGCGGCAAAGCGCAGCCGGTAGGCTTCGCCATCGAGCCCGGCGTCTATCTCGAAGGCGAGTGACCGGCCCTGCGGCGAGGCCACGAGATTGAAAACCGAATGGTCGCTCTCGAAAAGGCGGTGCGTCAGGGCAATAACCTCGGAGATCGCCGCCAATTCCTCGGCGCTCGCTCCCTCGGGAAAGAGGACGACCGGAAAGTCGTCGCCCGGCTTGGCGTCGATCTCGGCCGGCCACGGCTGCAATGCGAAAGGCAGATCGAGGCGGCCCCCGGGCAGGAGCACGGGCGGAGGCTCGCTCACACGGCCCTCGAGCAGCAGATCGGAAACGGCCACCGGCAGATGCTCTCCCGATGACAGCGTCAGATAGGCGGACTTGGCGCCGTCAGTGCAGTGGCGTGCCGGACGATGCAGGCCGGCGACCGTGAAGGTCCAGCTTTCGCCGGCAGCGACAGCCAATCCGGCCGGTGGCGCAAATTCATGGAAATTGGCGTTGCGTCTGAGGAAGGTGGCGTTGGTGCAGGCGTTCGAGTCAATGACGCGAGTCAGTGACGTGTAGGCGAACCTGAAACCGGAAAGCGGCTTATCGGAAAGATTGAAAAGCGTGAAAGTGAACGCGCCATTCGGTCCGCCATTAGGGTTCCAGCTGTTCTCCAGGCGGTAGCAGGCCGGTTTCATGTCTCGTTCCTCTCGATTCTCTTGGGCTGTTCAATAGTGCTCGGACTGCGAAAAGGTGCGGGCGAGCTCGGCCTGGCCGGCCGTCAGGCCACAGTCGACAGGCAGGCAGATGCCGGTGATCGCCGCTGCCTGTGGTCCAGCGAGGAAGGCGACGGCATTGGCGACGTCCTTGGGATCGACGACGCGCTGCAGCGGATACCAGCGGCGGGCATCCTCGAAGACATTGGGATTGGCGGCTGCCCGGGTTTCCCAGGCCTGCGTCTTGACCGTTCCGGGGGCGACCGCATTCGAGCGGATCCCGAATTTCCCGTATTCGACCGCGACAAGCCGGGTGAAATGCAGAAGACCGGCCTTGGCGGCGCTATAGGCCGGATGGCCGAAAACATTCATACCGTTGACCGAGGCAATATTGACCACCGAGCCTCGCGACATCTTCAGCTGATCCGCGACGGCCCTGAAGCAGAGAAAAGCCGCTTCGAGGTTGAGCGCGTTGTCGGCGCGCCAGATCTCCGGCGTCGTGTCATGCAGGCTGACGGCGCGGGCAGCCCCCGCATTGTTGACGAGCGTGCGCAGGCTGCCGAGTTCGGCAGCGCGTCCGGCAAGAGCCGCACAGCTGGTCTCACTGGTCACATCGCATTCGACGGCAATGAAGCGGTCGGTCGGTCCAAGCCTGCCGGCCGTGGCCGCCGCAGCGCCGGCATCGATATCGGCAAGCAGGATGACGTCATGATCGTCGCTCAGCCGGCCGGCGATCGCCGCGCCGATATCGCCTGCTGCACCCGTTACGATGGCCACCGATTGCGTCATTGCCGCTTCCTTCTGTTGATCAGTCCCCGAGCAGCTGCTTGTCGTCGTCGCCATCGCGGTGGGCGACCAGCTGTTGCTTGATGCGTCTGAGCGTCGTCAATGCCTTCGGCTGGATGGCATAGGCGACGAGGCTCGCCAGGATATCGACGGTCGCGATATAGGCGATGCGCGTCGATGTCGGCCGATAGATGTTGGTACCTTCCGGAAGATCGATGGGCACGACGATCTCGGCGGCGCTGGCGACAGGGCTGTCGGTCTGCGTCAGCGCGATGGTCCTGACCTTTCCCTCGCGTGCGAGCGCAAAGGCCCGCACCAGCTCGGCATTGCGTCCGGAAAAGGACGAACCGATGATCACGTCGCCTGGCTTTGCAGCCGCCGCCATCATCAGCTGCATGCTGTGGTCGGAGCTGGACGTGGCACGCAGGCCAAGCCGAAAGAGCCGGTTCTGCAGCTCGTCGGCGATCATCGAGGAATTGCCGCCCGAACCGAAGGCATAGATCATCTCCGCCCTGGCGATCTGCGCAACGGCAGCTTCGATCGCCGTCAGGTCCAGCGAGCGATGCAGCAGGAACAATGCGTTCTGCGCCTTGGTGATGATATCCTGCGCGACGTCGGAGGGAGCGTGGCTCTTCGATTCCGGCTTCAGGTAACGCACGCCGACATGGGCGGTGCGGGCAAGCTGCACCTTGAAATCGGAAAAGCTCTCGCAGCCGAGCCGGCGACAGAAACGGGTGACCGTCGGCGGCGACACTTCCGCACGTTCGGCAAGCTCGATGATCGAGGCATTCACGGCGAATTCGAAATCATTGACGACGATTTCGGCGATGCGGCTCTCGGAGGCGGAGAGTCGGCTCTTGTCTTCCTGCAATGTCGAAAAGATATCCAAGCCGGTTCCTCCCTGCCGATCTCCTAGTCGACCTTCTTCTTGTATGCGACACAATCGATCTCGACCTTGCAATCCACCATCATCGACGATTGGACGCAGGCGCGGGCAGGCGGATGCGCGCCGAAATAGTCCTGGTAGATCTTGTTGAAGGTCCAGAAGTCGCGCGGATCATCCAGCCAGACACCAACGCGCACGACATCCTCGACGCCGTAACCGGCTTCATCGAGAATGGCGAGCACATTGGCGATCGTCTTGTGCGTCTGGGCAACGATATTGCCGTCGATGATCTCGCCGTTTTCCATTGCTACCTGGCCCGAAACGTAGAGCCAGCCATCGGCCTCGACAGCGCGCGCGAAAGGCAGCGCCTTGCCGCCGGCGCCCGTTTGAACAGTGCCATATCGCTTGATGGACATGCTGGGTTCCTGCAAATTATTTTCTTGATAAGTTGACAAGGGACCATAGAAAGCGGATTTTGACCAGAGAAAAACGGCATTTATGAAAAGAATTTAAATTCGGGGCCGAGAATGCGCGATCCTTTCAAGAATCCTTTCCCGTCCTCTGATGCTGCACGGCACGCCATTTGGGAGATGCTCGTACCCCGCGATATCGACGCATTCCTGGCAGCCGACTGGTCGAAGGTCGAGGATGATTTCGTTGAGGAGGGCTTCATCGGCATCGACGGCCGCAGGCAGGTCAGCCCCGACAAGTGGCGCCTGGCATTCCCGGCCCTTTCGGCCTATCGCGACGAATGGCTGAAGCAGGCAAAGGACTTTGCCACGCAGAGCTTCGCCGAGGATACCCGTACGGCGATCTTCACCACCACGACGCTCGAGGATATCGAGATCGAGGGTGACATGGCGCTTGTCCGCAAGAAGTTCGATGGAGGCCTGACAAAGAGCGATGGCACCCGCGACGTCATGCAGTGGCAGACGCTCTATTATTGCAGGCTCCACGAGGGACGGTGGAAGATTTGCGGATTTACCGGCTACCTGCCGAACCCAATGGGTTGAAGCGGGGCCGACGAAACAAGGCCAACTCACTTGCGCATTTTTACGGCAGCACTGGCGACCGAAACCAATACGTTTTCCCCGATCTGCGTGGATCGCCGCGCCTTCGAGGCCTCTCTCTATGCGCCGCCCGGCGAGCATCCGGAAACGCCGACACTCTGCACCGCGCCGCTCACCGTCGGCCGTCGCGTCACCGCCGAAAAGGGCTGGCAGCTGATCGAGGGTACGGCGGCCTGGGCAGACCCTGCCGGTCTCGTCAACCGCGAGGCCTATGAAGGGCTGCGCGACGAAATCCTCGACCAGCTCCGTGCCGCAATGCCTGTCGATGCCGTGGTGATGGGCCTGCATGGGGCAATGGTGGCAGCGGGATACGAGGACACGGAAGGCGACCTGCTGACCCGCATGCGCGACATCGTCGGGCCTGATGTCCTGATCTGCGCCGAACTCGACCCGCATAGCCATCTCACCAAGAAACGCATCGAGGCGCTGAATTTCGCCGTCTATTTCAAGGAATTCCCGCATACGGATTTCGTCGATCGCGCCGAGGACCTCTGGCGCATCGCCGTCGATGCGCTGGAAGGCAGGGTCAAGCCCGTCAATTCGGTGTTCGATTGCCGGATGATCGATGTCTTTCCGACGTCGCGCGATCCGATGCGCTCCTTCGTCGACAAGATCATGCGGATCGAGAAGGAAGATCCGGAAGTCCTGTCGATCTCCGTCGTCCATGGTTTCATGGTCGGCGACGTGCCGGAGATGGGCACCAAGCTGCTTGTCGTCACTGACAACAATCCGCAAAAGGGTGCGGCTCTGGCACGCGAACTCGGCATGGCGCTCTTTTCCAAGCGCGGCACCTTCATGGTGCCGCAGATCGATGAGAAGGAAGCCGTATCCCGGGCGATGGCTGCGACAGCCTGGCCAGTCGTCATTGCCGATGTCTGGGATAATCCGGGCGGCGGTACCGCCGGGGACGCCACCGTCATTCTCGAGGAGCTTCTGGCCCGCGGCGTAACACGTGCCGCAATCGGCACTATTTGGGATCCGATCGCCGTGCAGATCTGCTTTGCCGCAGGCGAAGGGGCCGAAATTCCGCTGCGCTTCGGCGCTAAATCGGCACCCGGGACAGGCAATCCCGTCGACGGCACGGTCAAGATCGTCAAGCTGGTGAAGAATGCCGAGATGCGGTTCGGTGAAAGCCTCGCGCCTTTCGGCGATGCGGCCCATATCGTCTTGAACGGCATCGACATCATTCTCAATTCGACCCGGGCGCAGAGCTTCGATCCGAGCCTGTTTTCGGTGATGGGCATCGATCCGACCAGGCAGAAGATCCTGGTGATCAAATCGACCAACCACTTCTTCGCCTCCTTTTCGAAGATTGCCGCCGAAATCCTGTATTGTTCGGCCGGGACACCCTATCCGAACAATCCGGCGACGACCCAATATCGCCGGGCGCCGAAGACCATCTGGCCGATCGTGGCCGATCCTCATGGAACCGAACGCGGAGCCGCCTGAGATGCATGATAACCGGTTTGCCGTCGTCGCCAGGGTTGGGGACAGGATCGCCGATCTTTCGACGCCGCGCCCGATCATCGACGAAGACAGGCTGGCTGCCAACATATCAAGGGTTCAGTCCTACATGGACGAGCACGGGCTGAATTTCCGCCCGCATATCAAGACGCACAAGATACCGGCACTTGCCGCGGCGCAGGTCGCGGCCGGCGCCAGGGGCATCAACTGCCAGAAGGTGAGCGAAGCCGAGGTTTTTGCCGAAGCCGGTTTCGAGGACATCCTGATCACCTTCAATATTCTGGGGCCACAGAAGCTCGAGCGGCTCGCCGCCCTCAATGATCGCATTTCCGGCCTCAAGGTCGTCGCCGACAGCGACATCACGGTCGATGGTCTCTCCGCATATTTTTCCGGCCGCAAGCCGCTTACTGTTCTGGTCGAATGCGATACCGGCGGCGCACGCTGCGGCGTCCAGATGCCGGAGCAGGCGGTTTTGCTCGCGAGGCGGATCGCCGCAGCCGGCGGGCTGACATTCGGCGGTATTCTCACCTATCCGAAGCCGCAGTCTGCCGAGGCCGTCGAAGCCTTCATCCAGGCGACGTTGAAACAGCTGACCGCCGAGGGCATTGCCTGCTCGATCGTCAGCAATGGCGGCACGCCGAGCCTTTTTGATGCACATCTGGTCAGGTCGGCGACGGAGCATCGGGCCGGAACCTATATCTACAACGACCGCCAGATGATCCGGATGGGACATTGCACGCAGGACGAATGTGCAATGCATGTCGTGGCGACCGTCGTGTCGCGCCCGAATGCCGACCGCGCCGTCATCGATGCGGGCTCAAAGGCGCTCACCTCCGATCTTCAAGGCTTTGCCGATTTCGGCCTCGTCGTCGGCCATCCCGAGGCGAGGATTGCCAGCCTCTCGGAAGAGCACGGCGTTATCGACCTGTCGGCCTGCAGCGGTGAACGCCCGCAGATCGGGGAAAAGCTCTTCATCATTCCGAACCACACCTGCGTGGTTTCCAACCTGTTCGACACGATGGTCTTCCATCGCAACGGCGTCGTCACGCGCGTCGAGGATGTCGTCGCGCGCGGGCTCGTCTGGTAGCCATTATCGGCCGTTCAGGCCGTTGCCGGCGCAAGCAGGTTCATGTCGATATCGGTCAGTTCGACCCGACGTTCGAAGGCGATCCCCTTATCGTCAAAGAGATGGCAATCGACGGCGTTGATGCCGACGGCGACCGGCGCGTCGGCGCGGATGCCGACACTGCCGGGCAGCATCGCGCAGAAATTTTCCGTTTCGCCGCCGAGCGCGGCGTAGGCCACCGTGTTTGCGCCAAGCCGCTCGATGACGCTCGGTGTGACCGTCAGCGAAATGTTGCCGGAACCGAGCTGGATATGTTCGGGCCGGATGCCGAGCGTCAGCGCCTTGCCGATCATGCCGTCGCGCGGTGTCACCGGAAGGGTCGCCGTCTGGCCGAGATATTCCACGGTCACGCCTGTTTCGCTTGCAGACGTGCAGGTGACGGGCAGGAAATTCATTTTCGGATTGCCGATGAAGCCGGCAACGAACTGGTTGGCCGGCTTGTGGTAAAGCTCGAGCGGTGCACCCGTCTGCGAAATATTGCCGACATCAAGCACGACGATGCGGTCGGCCATCGTCATGGCTTCAACCTGGTCATGGGTCACGTAGATCATCGTCGCTTTCAACTGCCGGTGCAGTTTGGCGAGTTCGATGCGCATGTCGGCGCGAAGCGCGGCATCGAGATTGGACAACGGTTCGTCAAACAGGAAAATCTTCGGCTCGCGAACGATGGCCCGGCCGATCGCCACGCGCTGGCGCTGTCCGCCGGACAGCATGCCGGGCTTCTGCTGCAGTCTGGTGTCGAGATGCAGGATGCGTGCGGCGTTCTCGACCTTGGCCCTCAGCCTTTCTTCCTCCATCTTCTCGACGCGCAGCGGGAAGGCGATATTCTCGAAAACGGTCATATGCGGATAGAGCGCATAGGACTGGAAGACCATGGCGATGCCGCGTTTGACGGGCGGCAGGTCGTTGACCCTCACACCATCGATGATGATGTCGCCTTTGGTCGTCGCATCGAGACCTGCGATCATGCGCAGGAGGGTAGACTTGCCGCATCCGGAAGGCCCGACGAAGACGACGAACTCGCCGTTCCGGACGTCGAGCTCGACGCCTTTGAGAACTTCGTAGTCGCCATAGAATTTTTGAACCTTACTGAGCTGAAGCTGTCCCAAAAATCTGTCTCCGGTCCCGGCCTGAACGAATATGAGGTGGTCGGTGAGGATCGCAGATCTTTGACCTGCGATCCTCGACGTCGGTTTACTTGAAGGCTTCGATCTCGCCGGTAGCCTTCTTCAGAGCGGCCTCCGGTTCGGCTTTGCCGGTAACGACGGACTGGACCATCTCGATCATCGAGTTCTGGAAGCCCTTGTAGTCGGTGAAGAGCGGCTCGGGACCACCGAAGGCGATGCCGTCGATGAACGGCTTCCACGACGGGTCGGCTTTGACGAATTCGTCGACCTTGGCGGACGGACGCAGCGGGGTCAGGCCAGCACCGCCCTGGAGCTCGTATTCACCCTGAGGACCCGGCGAGGTGATGTACTTGGCGAATTCTGCCGCCTTTTCTTCGACGCCCGTGCCCTTGAATACTGCCAGGCTGTCGGTGATCAGCAGCGTGCCTTCACCCTTGGCCGAAGGGCCGAGCGGCAGCGGCGCGACGCCCCAGTTGATCTTGGTGTCCTTGAGGCGGGCAGCAGCGCCCGAACCTGCCTGTATCATGCCGACCTTGCCGTCGAGGAAGATGGCGCGGATTTCATTCTGTTCGTAGGCGGTTGCGCCTTCGACGGAGTAGGGCATGATGTCCTTGTAGGCCTGCAGGGCAGCCAGCACTTCCGGGCTGTCCATAACGATCTTGTCGCCATCGATGACCTTGCCGTTATTGGTGTAAACCCAATGCATGAACTGGTGCATGGTGTTGTCGAAAGTCTTGGCCGGAAGGCCGTAGCCTGCGATACCGGTCTTTTCCTTGATGGCCTTGGCATCGGCGATTTCTTCAGCCCAGGTCTTCGGCGGCGTTTCAGGGTCGAGCCCGGCCTGCTTGAAGAGATCCTTGTTCCAGTAGAGGGCCTTGGTCGAGAATGCGACCGGCACGCCCCACTGCGTATCGTTAAAGGTGACGGTATCGACGATGTTGGGATAATAGCTCTTCTTCTCTTCGTCGGTCATCGGCACCGGAACGATCAATTCGTTCTGGGCGAATTCCTTGAGCGTACGCGAGCCCACATAGGCCATGCCGACCGGCGTGCCTGCTGCAGCAAGCGTCGTCGCCTTGTCCTGGCACTGTTCCCAGCCGACAACTTCCGGTGTCACCTTCCAGCCGGGATTCTTGCCTTCCCATTCCTTGATGTACTTCTCATGGATGGGGTCGATCTTGTCGCCGCAATAGATCCAGCTGATTTCCTGGTCAGCGGCATGAGCAGTCATGGTACCGAGCGCGGTGGAACCGAGCAGGGCGAGGGCCATGAGCCCGGTCTTGAATTGGATTGTCACTTTTTAGCTCCCGTTTTCTCTGGTGGTTCTAGTTTTGTCTTACTGTTTCACCGCGCCAGCGGTCAGGCCGCTGACGAGATACCGTTGAAGGAAGAAAATCACGATCATCGCTGGCGCGATGCCAACGAAACTTGCCGCCATCAGCTCATTCCAAACGACTTCCTGACGACCGAAATAGGCGAAGAGCCCGACTGGCAGCGGCGCGAATTCGGTCTTGGAATTGAAGGTCAGGGCGTAGATGAACTGCTGGGCGTAGGATCCGATGAAGGTGGTGATCGCCACCACTGTAATGCCGGGCATGGCGATCGGCAGGATGACGCGCCGCAGCGTGTAGAAATGGCTGGCGCCGTCGACGAAGGCCGCTTCATCCAATTCCCTCGGAATACGCATCATATAGGTGCGCAGTAGCCAGATCGCCGAGGGGATCAGGAAGGCGATGCCCGGGACCATGATGGCGAAATAGGTATTCAACAGCCCGAACGAGCGCATCAGCCGGAAGAGCGGAATGAGCAATACGGCGCCCGAAAACATGTTGACAGCCAGGAACGCCCCAAGCAGCAGCCCGGCGCCTTTGAACTCGAAGCGCGCGAAGGCGTAGGAGGCCGGAACGACGAGGATCAGCACAGCGGTAGTGACGACGGTCGAGATGAAGAAGGAATTGAAAATATAGCGCCCAAAGCCCGGTACGCTGACCCACATCGTCCGGTAGGCCTCAAACGAGCCGTTTTCGGGAATGAACCGGTAGGGGGAGGAAAACAGCTGGCTGAGAGGCTTCAGTGAGACGAGAAACCCCTCGACGAAGGGGGCGAGAACGAAAGTGAGGAACACCAGGATACCGGCATAGATGCCGATGACTTCATACCATTTGTACCGATTGATCAGCAGATGGGGTGTCTTCATCGCTTGTCTCCGGAAGAAAGGCGGCTGGTAATGCGGAAATAGCAGACGCAGAAGATCGACAGGAAGATGCAGATCAGTACCGCGCGCGCTGCGCCTTCGCCATATTTGTTCGAACCGATCGCGGTGCGATAGGTATCGATGATCATCGTCGTGGTCTCGCCGCTCGGGCCGCCCCGCGTCAGGATCCAGATAATGTCGAAGGAGTTGAAGGTGGAGATCAGCGACAGCATCGACATGGTGATCATCGAGGGCACGATCAGTGGCAGAGTGATGCGGCGGAAACGATAGAAACGTCCGGCGCCATCCGTCCAGGCTGCCTCGTAGAGATCCTGCGGGATCGCCTGCATGGCGGCCAGCATATAGAGCGTAACCATCGGAACGCCGATCCATACATCGGTGATGATCGTTGCCCAGAAGGCAGTCGATCCTTCAGCAAGGAAGGCGACAGGGCCGGAGGCGAGGCCGAAGCGCTGAAGCATGCCGGAAATCATCCCGAACTGGCCGTTATACATCCAGCCCCACATGAAGATGCCGATTGCCATCGGAACGATCCATGGCGGCATGGTCAGCACGCGAAAGAGCGCGCGGCCGGGCACTGCGGAGTTCAGCATCGTGGCGCCGAAGATGCCGATGATCATCTTGATCGAGACCGAGAAAAACGTCCAGATGAAGGTCCGGATAATGACCTCGGCGAAGGTCGAATTGAAGATCTTGCCGTAGTTGACCCAGCCCACCCAGTTGGTGGTCTTCTTCAGCGACGCGTCAGTGAACGACAGGATGAAGGTGTCGAGTAGCGGATAGGCGACGATCACCGTGACGTAGAGGACAGCCGGAAAAAGAAGGAGCCAGGCGAAGATGACCGTGCTGCGTTGAACACCCATCTTCTTGCCTCCTCAAGCCGCCCTTGCGTGGAGCGCCTCGTCGAAGCGGTCCCATATGGGGCGCAGATCGACGACCGTCTTTTTCATCCTTGCCTCGTCCATGGCGAGGGCGAGAATGCCGGCCTCCAATGCGTTCAGGGTCGAGACCGGGAGTTCCGAGCCGGTGCGCACGCTTTGCAGAATATCGGCTGCCATCTGCTCGTCGGCGCCGTAATGCTGCGACAGCTCGGTCGCAGCATATTTGTTTTCGACGATCTTGTTGCCGGTCAGCTGCTCGTGGACGTCGAGATAACCGCGGACGAAATCGCCCTCTGCCATGCCGCGCGAGCCCATGATGGCGAAGCGGCGGAACTGGTCGGGAACATTCAGATTGGTGTGGAAATTCATGCCGACGCCATTGGCATATTCGACGATCGCCACCTGGTAGTCGATGATGTCGGCGTCGCTGTCGAACACCTTGTCCGAGCCCATCCAGCCGCTCGGCTTGCGATGGAAGAGTTCCAGATCGTTGATGCCTTCGCGCGCCGGGTCGTTTGCGGGAATGAAGCTCTTGCGGCCGCCGAAGCTCGCTACCCGTTCCGGGCGGGCGCCGATCACGCCATTATAAAGGTCGAGGTCGTGGCAGCACTTTTCCAGCATGAAACTGCCGGAGTAACGCTCGTAGCGACGCCAGTCGCGCATGAAGAAGGCGCCGTGATAGGGTTCGATATGTTCGGAGGCTTCGATGGACACGATATGGCCAAGCTTGCCTTCGGCCTGGACGGCGCGCAGATCCTTGTAAAGGGGAGAGTAGCGCAGCACGAGGCCGACCATCAGCCGCTCATGGCCGAATTTTGCCATCAGATGGGCAAGTTCGATGCTCTCGGCAATCGTCGTCACGATCGGCTTTTCGCAGAAGACCTTGAGGCCAGCCTCCAGACCGAGACGGATATGATCGAGATGCAAATGGTTGGGAGAGCCGATCATCAGGAGATCAAGCTTTTCGGAGCCGAGAAGCTCCTGCGGCGAACCATAGGCCCTGCCGACAGAGACGCCCTTTTCCGTCAGCTCGGGAAGCCCCGCGGGATCCGGATCGACATAACCGACGATCTCGAAGCTGCTGTCGATAGCCTTGAAGACATAGCCAAGATAGCCAAGCCGGAATCCCAGCCCTATGATTCCCACTTTCATGCTAGTGATGTTCCCAGTTTCGTAATTTATTTTCTTCAAGTTGGGACAAAAATCAGAGCCCGTCAACCGAAAACGGGGCTGAATGCGAGTTGATGAAATTGATTTTCATCGGCCGCGATATTTGCCCGGCTCGAACCCATCGTGCCGCCGCCTTTCGTACCGCCACTCGACAACCCGCCCGGGCCTGATCTCGTACCCGGGTCAGGCCTCCCGAACCCGACCGGACGATGCTGCCAGGTCTCACAGCCGGACGTCGGCTCGCTGTCCGCGGCTGACCTTGGCGCCTCGCAAGAGCGAAACCCGCCGTGAGGGCTAGACTAGGCGAAGCATTTCACTGCGAACGAGGGCCTGCTTCGTCGTCGGGACTCTTCAATGCGTATTCAACGGTGTAAACGCGAACGCGGGGGCGGCTTTTATCAGTCTTCTCCCCGAATTTGAGTTTCTCGGTGATCACCGGAACCACCTCCTCGCCTCGTCCTTTGTCAATGAGCGAGGCTGCAACATCGCCATCGATGATAGCGGGTGGGGCTTGCAGTTCGTCAAGAAAGTCTTGGGAATCGCTCCAGCCTTCGGAACGCCAGGTTTCGATGCGTTGATCCAGATCGACAGCTCCCGCGTCATTGAGGATGTTGAACGCCAGGTCGTGACGGTCAGGCGACAGGCCGGATATCGCGAGCAGATGGCCGCCTCGCCGAATGCCCTCCCTGTATGCCGCATGGTCAGCTTGCGGGAACAGGAAATTTTCGAGTTTGTCCCAAAGGCTGTTTTGATCGTCCGGCTTTTTTGTCGGGGCCTGCATATCTTTGATCAGGTTGATGCTCCCTCGTGGAATGCCAGCCGCCTTCAGCCGTTCGGCGGCCTCTTCAGCCGCGCCTCGATCATCAAAGAGCGATGTCAAAGATAGGAAATGGCTTGCACCTTTGTCAGCGTCGCCTTGTGTCATCGTTTTCCACTCCATTGTCTCTTGCGTTAGCAGGAATTCCTGGCAGGGCCGACGGTTCCCGATCATGGCTTCTTCGATCGGCCGCGGCCGAGAGGTCTTGTTCGATCGGCCGCGGCCGAGAGGTCTTGGCAAGAATCGGCTCGTTGTTCAGGGAACCTCTATCAATGACCCCGCGTTACCCTGTCCCATCCTTGGGTTTCCCAGGTGTCGAGGTTATCGATGGAAAAAGCCAAATCGGAAAAGCAGGCTCGGGCGGTTCCCCTGGCCCATGGTGCTGCAGAACTCCCCGCTGTCATCATTGATGAATACAGCAGCAAATTGCGTGGCAAGAACGGCTTTCTCGGTGACGACGCCAATAAAACGACCTTCTCCCTGAAGGTCGACGAGCTCCGGAAACTTCTGCCGGCACACGGGAAGGATCCGCTCAATAAGACGCCGGCGAAAGATATCTCCAGAAAGAAAATAAACGCGCTGCTGCGCGGTGATGATGTCGAGGCCGCCGCCGTCATCATGGGCGCAATCGAAGGCTTCGCCCAGGATTTTGCAGGTGTGATCGAGAAATTTCTCAAAACCCGCATCTGGTCGAAAACCGAGAAAATTGTCATCGGCGGCGGGTTCAGGCAGGGGCGTGCCGGCGAGCTGGCGATCGCCAGGACACAGCTCCTGCTCACAGCAGCTGATCTGGATGTCAAGCTGCTACCGATCGCCCATCATCCCGACGAAGCCGGATTGATAGGCGCAGTCCATCTCATGCCGGACTGGATGCTCAATGGCCATGAAGCAATCTTGGCCGTCGATATCGGCGGCACCAACGTGCGAGCGGGCATCGTCGAGTTCGGCAAGGGGAAAAGCCTGAACCTTGACGAGACACATGTCGTGGAGTCGATTCTCTGGCGCCACGCAGACGATGAGCCAAGCCGTACCGCAACCATCTCCAGGCTTGCCTCCATGCTCGACGAACTCATAGGAAAGGCGAAGTCGGCGCGTCTAGGGCTAGCGCCGCTGATCGGTATCGGCTGTCCCGGAGTTGTCGAAGCCGACGGATCAATCGTTCGGGGAGGCCAGAATTTGCCGGGCGGAAATTGGGAAAGCGATCATTTCAACCTTCCCTTTGAGCTCAAAAAGGCAATACCGCACATCGGCGGCCATGACACTTTCATAATGATGCATAATGACGCCGTCTTGCAGGGACTTTCTCAGCTGCCCCAAGTGAAAGACGTTTCGCGATGGGCGGTGCTCACGATTGGCACCGGCCTCGGAAACGCCCACTTCACGAACCGGGTCGTTAAAGAGAAATAGTGTGAACGGCGCGTGCTCGCGGAGCCTTCAGCGCGTCGAAGCTGATGTCCCCGGTAGTCATATTGTCTCCGGCATTGTCGACCCTGGAAATGACGTGCCAAAGGTTCATCAAGGGCACCATCCCCAAAGACGCTTGAGTGAGGTTACGGCAAAGGTCCTATTGTCATACCAAGCACCAATATTGGTGGGCGCTTGCGGTTTCCGCCTAGAGCTGTAAGCGTTATCGTGCGGCGAACCAGAGCCTCCAACAGTTTCTATTCACGTCGTCATATCCTGCGAAAATCATGGAAATTCGGATGAACCCAAAGCGTCGGAATTTGTTCGCGCTGCTTGGAAGCGCGCTTTTTGCGTGGCCGGCGTTGTCTGCTGGCTTCGGCAAAAACCCAGCCACCGCACCCACCCGGTCTACGGTGATGCCTCGTCATGTGATCTGCTTTCTCGGTGACAAGAATGGC
Organism: Hyphomicrobiales bacterium; assembly: GCA_900468805.1. GTDB lineage: Bacteria > Pseudomonadota > Alphaproteobacteria > Rhizobiales > Rhizobiaceae > Rhizobium. The sequence continues at coordinate 25,414 of UEIF01000049.1, forward strand.
CTTGCGTCGCTGAGAAAAACCGCTGAAACGGCCATCAGCCAATTCGCTGAGGGTTTTTCGATCGATGAAAGCTATTCCGTGGACAACGCGGACGATCGCATGAAACAATCCTTCGCCGTCTGCTGGGATCGCGTGGCAGAGAACGCTTTTAACGAGGCGGATGAAAGAGCCGTCTCAGAGCATGGGTCAGTCTTGTATGTTCTGGGGCCGCATGTGGTGGCGGAAAAGACCGTTGCGATATCTGCTATTGCATTGCGCTTCGTGCAATTCATGCTGGATAGTGGTGCGCTTGCCGCCAAGGGTGAGAGTGCCGGGGTTGCACACGGGATAGATCGATGGAAGGAACTCGCCGATCAAGCTCACGAAGCAACGATATCGAACGATACGCTGGCGCTTGCATCGACCTGTCGCCTCGCTTTCGCCCGCCGTCCCATTGGTGATCCGACTGCCGGTGAAAGCATGGAAACCGTTGGTTTTCACCTGGTCGGCTTGCCCGATGTGATAATAGACGATGTGAAACTCCCTAACCCCAAAATATATACAAACGGCGATCAGATCGAAATTGCCGACTTCATCGATGCCATTGCCACCAAGATGACTGAAAATGGCGTCCTGGAAACCATTGCACGCGACAAATACAGCTTGTCTGACGATGGGAGGTATGACGAGGATAGTTTTAAGTTCAATCCTTTCGGGATTGTAACGATTAAAACTGTCCCATTGTAGAGCATGTCGTAGCGGCCATTTGCGGACGAGTGATTGATCCGTGATATGACGCAGGCGAGTACCCAATCATCGGGCGACAAGCGACAACCATATCCTGACCTGTTCCAGCGTCCGTCTTTCCTGGTCTGCCTCCATCACGAATGGTGCCTCGATGCGTGTCTCCTTTGCATGGCTGGCCAGGACCACGGGGCTCGAACCGACGCCGTAGCCGCCGTGGGTGATGAACGGACGCAGGGTCTTGCCGGACAGATCGTGTGTCCTGAGGAAGGAGCGGATGGCGGACGGGGCTGTCTCGCCCCAGATCGGAAAGCCGAGATATACCGTATCGTAATCCCGGATATTCCGCACCTTATCGAGAAGGGGCGGCTCGACGCCGCTGTCGCGCTCCTTGCGCGCTTGCTCGACCGTCTCTTCGTAGTCGTCGGGATACGGACGGGCCGTCCGAATTTCGAACAGATCCGCATCTAGATCCCGACTGAGCGTGCCGGCGATTACCCGCGTGTTTCCCGAGCGAGTGAAATAGGCCACAAGGATTTTGGACGGCGCTATCTGAACGTCGTCCGTTTTGGTTTCCACAGCCGACGCCGCGCTGGCGACAGACAGCAACGCGGGTGCGAACAGCACGGCACGCCGGGACAGGTCATTGTTCATCATGGACCTCACGTTCGAGACATTGTCGGCTGCCGAACGCATGCTCCGGCAGCCGATGGTTGGCGTTCGCTACGACTTGGCTGGCGCTTCAACGCCGGAATATTGCAACACTGCGTCCGGCAGCCGTGCGCCTTTCACCTCGATCGCCGACACTGCGGCGTTCAGCTCTGCGATTTCGGAGCCTGAGAAGGTGACCGCCGCGGCACCGATGTTTTCCAGCATATGCGGCATCTGCGTGCTTCCCGGGATCGGCACGATCCAGGGCTTCTGGGCCATCAGCCATGCGAGGGCGATCTGCGCCGGGGTGGCCTGCTTGCGTTCCGCCCAGCCGCGCACGAGTTCGACGAGCTTGAGATTATGGGGCAGGTTTTCGGGAGAGAACCGCGACTCCACGGCCCGGATGTCGCCCTCGGCGAAACGCGTGCGCCGGTCGATCGCTCCAGTCAGGAAACCGACCCCAAGCGGGCTCCAGGGAACAAAGCCGATGCCGAGTTCCTCGCAAAGCGACAGCACCTTCTCCTCAGGTCCGTGCCAGAGCATCGAGTATTCGCTCTGCACGGCGGTGACCGGGAGCGCGGCGTGGGCACGGCGCAGTGTCGCAAGCCCCATTTCCGAAAGACCCCAGTGCAGCACCTTGCCCTGGTCCATCAGTTCCTTCAGAGCACCCGCAACATCTTCGATAGGTACCTCCGGGTCGACGCGGTGTTGGTAAAGGAGATCGATGCGGTCGGTCCTGAGGCGCTTGAGCATGCCTTCGACGGCGAGCTTGATGTGGTCCGGTCGACTGTTGAGGCCCGGCCGACGCTCGCCGGTTTCAAGATCGATGTTCCATCCGAATTTCGAGGTGATCGCCACCTTGTCGCGGAACGGCGTGACGCCCTCGCCCAGTATCCGCTCGACTTCGTGCGGGCCGTAGGCCTCCGCGGCGTCGTAGAAGGTGACGCCGTTATCGAAGGCCGCGCGGATGATGTTGATCATCTCCGGACGGCTCGGAACGGTGGTCTGATATGTCCGGCTCATGTTCTGAACCCCGATGCCGACGGCGGAGACTTCCAACGTCCCGAGTTTTCGCGAGGGCATCGCATGCGGCCGGCCAGTGGTGGTCGCCGACGATGCGGCGTTGGCGGACGTCTGCGCATTTGCGACGCTCACATGCGGAACTGCCGCGAGCACTCCGGCCGTCATCAGAAGGCCACGGCGACTGAGTTTGAACTCCGGTCTCTCTTCCATTTTCCAGTCTCCTTGTTCGAAATCGGCAAAATTCTTCCACCGCGGGCGACGGCTGTCGCCCGGCGATGATTTTAGAACCGTATGCTCTGTGGGCTGCCGCCGGTCAGAGGCCCGTCATCTTCAAGGCCGCCTCAGGAAGGCGCTCCCCCTTGATCTCGATCTTCGACGCCATGACGTCGATTTCAGCGAGGTCCGCCGCCGTCAACTCCAGGTCGGCAGCTCCGAGGTTTTCCTCCACGCGGTGGAGCTTGGTGGTCCCGGGGATCGGGACGATCCAGGGCTTCTGCGCCAAGAGCCATGCGAGCGCGACCTGAGCCGGCGTTGCTCCCTTTCGCTCGGCCACGTTTTTGACGACGTCGACAAGGGCCATGTTCGCCTTACGGGCTTCCGAGGAGAAGCGCGGTACGTGGTTGCGGAAGTCCGTCTCGTCGAACTTGGTGTTCTCGTCGATCTTGCCAGTGAGGAAACCCGCGCCGAGCGGACTGAACGGCACGAAGCCGATCCCCAGTTCTTCCACAGTGGGAAGCATCTCGGCTTCGGCTCCGCGGTAGAATAGCGAATACTCGTTCTGGACCGCCGCCACCGGGTGGATGGCGTGGGCGCGCCTTAGCGTCGCGACACCGGGTTCGGACAGTCCGTAGTGCCTGAGCTTGCCTTCGGCGATCAGTTCCTTGAGCACGCCCGCGACGTCTTCGATCGGGACGGCCGGGTCGACGCGGTGCTGGTAGAAGATGTCGATGACGTCGGTCTTCAGACGGCGCAGCGAGTTCTCGGCGACGAGACGGATGTGTTCGGGACGGCTGTTCGTGCCGCCCGTCCGCGCGCCCGTCTTCTGGTCGATGTCGAAGCCGAACTTGGTGCCGATCACCACATGATCGCGGATCGGCTGCAGGGCCTCGCCCACCAGTTCCTCGTTCGCGAACGGCCCGTAAGCTTCGGCGGTGTCGAAGAACGTCACGCCGCGATCGAAGGCGGCGCGGATCAGTTTGATCATCTCCTGCTTGTCCGCGGGCGGGCCGTAGGCCGAGCTCATGCTCATGCAGCCCAGCCCGAGCGCCGAGACTGCGAGGCCGCCGATAGTTCTGGTTTTCATCGTCTTGCTCCTTCGATTGCCCCGCCTCCATGTGGCGAGGCTGTGATTGTCTGAATAGGGACGGATATGCGCATGACTTGATAAGCACGGCGAATTAGCTTCATCCTCCGCAGCCTCAAGCCGTCCTCGCACTAATCGCGGCAGAGCGGGGAGGCTCCCGCATGATGAAAGCAAGGACAAGCACCAGCGTGATCGCGATGAACGCCGTGCCCGCCTCCAACGCCATCGCAGCGCGGTGGGCGAGAAGGGCGGTCCCGGACAGCCCATCCGTGCCGACGACGGAGAAGGCCACGAGAGCGCCCAGACCCAGGGAGCTCCCAAGTTGATGGGCGACATTGACGACACCGGACGCGGCTCCGGCCTTGTCGGGCGGGACCCGTGCGATGCCGGACGCGGTCAGCGGTCCGAGTGCGCCGCCCTGTCCAGCACCGATCAGCATCATGGGGACGATCAACGCAGCGACGGACGAACCCTCGATGGCGAAGCTGAGCCACCCCATTCCGACCAGTCCGCAGCCAATGCTCGCCGTCAGGACCCGTGCCGAACCGAACCTGCCGATCAGGGCAGGGGCGGCCATGGCGGCGAGGAAGTTCACGACGGTCGTCGGCAGGAAAGCCACTCCCGCCGCCGCCGGGCTGAGCCCCATGACGCTTTGAAGGAACTGCGCGACGAAGAAATAGAAGCCGACATTCGCTCCGAGGAAGAGCGCCCGTCCCGCATAGGCGGCTGCCCGTTCCCGGTCGGCAAAGAGCTTGAGCGGCATGATCGGCTGGGAGGCCCGGGATTCGATGACGGCGAACAGCGCGAGCATGACGACGCCGAATACGACGGCTGTGATCGTGGGGATGTCCGCCCATCCGGTCGAAGCGGACCGGATCACGCCGTAGACGAGGGAGATCATGCCGACGGTCGACGCCGCCGCTCCAGCCAGATCGAAGCGGGCGGTGGCGCGCTCGGTTTCACTGATATAGAGCAGGGCGGCGACGATCATTCCGAGGCCGATCGGCAGGTTGACGAAAAACCCGACGCGCCAAGAAAGCCAGTCTGCAAGCAATCCCCCCACGACCAGTCCGAGGGCAGCCGAGACGCCCGCCGCGGCAGCGTAGTACGATACGGCTCTTGTGCGTTCCGGCCCGGGTTCGAAATTCGTCTGGAGCAGCGCGAGCGTCGAAGGTGCGAGGATTGCCGACCCAAGCCCCTGAACGCCGCGTGCGGCGATCATCACCGCCGGAGTCTGCGCGATGCCAATGACGAGCGACGCTAGCGAGAACACCGCGAGACCGACCAGCAGCATCCGCCGCCGACCGACGATGTCGCCCGCCCGTGCGCCGAGAAGCAGAAAACCACCGAACGCGAGCGTGTAGGCGGTCGACACCCAAGACAGTCCGGCGTCGGTGAATGCGAGCTCGGAATGGATTTTCGGAAGGCCGGTGAGCACGATCGAGATGTCGAGAACGATCATGACGTAGCTCACGAGGATGATGGCGAGGATGGCGGTTTTGCTGGAGCCGCTCTGTGTCCCGGAATGGTTTGTCATGCTGGGTTCCGATGATACGGCGGCAGTCGACCGCCTGTTTTCATTGATCCGGAATCTAGCGCTCGCGCCTGGATTAGATTAGCAGCTATAATCGGCATGAACCTATTAGTGGAGCTTATGAATGGCGCATGAGAATTTCAACGACCTCGTTGCCTTCCTCACGGTTGCTCGGGAGCAGAGCTTCACCAAGGCGGCGGCCAAGCTCGGCGTCTCCCAGTCGGCTCTGAGCCAGACCGTCCGCGCTCTCGAGGGGCGTCTGGGCATAAGGCTTCTCACAAGGACGACACGCAGCGTGTCCCCGACCGAGGCCGGGGAACGGCTCCTCCAGACGGTCGGCCCGCGTTTCGAGGAAATCGAACTGGAACTGAGCGCGCTTAGTGAGCTGAAGGACAGGCCCTCGGGCAACATCCGCATCACCGCGGGGGAACATCCGGCCGTCTTGGTCCTCGCGCCTGCGATCCGCCAGTTGGCCGTCGACTATCCAGAGATCAACGTCGAGGTGATCGTCGACTACGGTTTGACCGATATCGTTGCGGAGCGCTACGACGCAGGCATTCGGCTTGGCGAGCAGGTGGCCAAGGACATGATCGCCGTGCGGGTGAGCGGCGACATGCGCATGGCAGTTGTGGGCACGCCCGGATACTTCGAGCGGCGTGGACGCCCGGAGACGCCTCAGGACCTGACCGGGCACAACTGCATCAACATGCGTCTTCCGACGAGGGGCGGCATATTCCCATGGGAATTCGAGCGTGACGGCAGGGAGATCAAGGTGCGCGTGGACGGACAGCTCGTCTTCAACAACCTGGCAATGCGCCTGGATGCTGTGCTGTCCGGCCTAGGTCTCGCATACCTTCCGGAGGACCAGGTTGCCTCCCACGTGGCGGAAGGACGACTTGAGCGGGTTCTGGACGCGTGGTGCGAGCCGTTTCCGGGTTACCATCTCTACTATCCAAACCGGAGACATGCCTCGCCCGCCTTCTCGGTCTTCGTCGAAGCGCTCAGACAGCGGGCCAGGGGTTAGATCGTCAAGGCTTATCAACTTTCCGCGATTGATAAGCCTGCCTAATAGGGCCAATCAAGTTTGATCGGCTAATGCTGCGGCGCACCATCGCGTACCCTGACCTCTTCGCATCGTCAGGGAAGACTTGCAGAATGAAGATCCTAAGAAAGAGCATTGCCTTGGCCGCGGCGATATTGGTGACGCTCACCGGATATCCGGTCCGCGCCGAGGAGAACCGCGTCCAGTTCCCGCCTGATCTCGGGGCTCTCGTCCACTACACCACGGTTCGTCGCGGTGACGTGACCGAACACATCATGACTACCCCTGATGCGCTCGAGGCGGTCAGGAAGGGGCAGCCCATTCCCGATGGTACCCATTTCGTGCTTGTCGACTACCGTGACAGCAAGGTCTACCGCTACTTTGTCATGCAGAAGGGCAAAGACTGGGGGAAGGACTACGACGAAGACCGTCGGACGGACGACTGGCAGTTCCAGTGGTTCTGGGCTGACAAGTCGGTGAACATGGACGAGAACACCGCCCGCTGTCAGTCCTGCCATTCGTCGCGATCCGACAGCAGTTTCCTCTATACCTTCGACGCGCTCGGTGCCTTCGACGGCAAGGTGTTCGAATGAGTCCGGTGTTTCTGACCCGGCTCGTTCTGGATTTTGTGGCAGTCGGGTTCTTCGTGATGGCGATGGCCTACTGGTGGCTCGACAACCGCACGCACGAACTTGTCGGAACAGTCATGTTTGCTCTGCTTTTCCTTCACAACGTCTTCAACCGCCGTTGGTGGGGCAGGCTACCGAAGACGAGGCGCGCGTCACGGCCATGGATCACGGTGGTTCTCAATCTGACGCTCCTGGTTTCCATGGTCGCTCTCATGAGCACCAGTGTGCTCGTTTCCCAATCGCTGTTCAGGCAGGTTGCCGTCGGCGGCGCGACCGCCCGCGAAATCCATATTCTCGCGGCTTACTGGTCGCTGGTCGTCGTAGCGCTTCACCTGGGACTGCACTGGTCGATCGTCATGAACGTGGCGCGCGCCATCCTGGGCATCTCAGGGAAGAATGCCACCCGCACTCTGGCGCTCAGGCTTGCGTCCGTCGGCATTACCGTGCATGGCGTGCACAGTTCTTTCGAACTCGGGATATGGCCGCGGTTGCTCAACCTTCCAACCATGCAATTCTGGGATTTCAACGAGGACACGGTTGGCTTCTTCATTCACCTCGGGTCGCTCCTAGGTTCGTTCATCGTGCTAGGGCATTACACCATAGTTGCCATTGGCCTTCGCCCGCGGCGTACCGAGCCTGCGATGCACCCTAACTGACATGACTGCAATCGGCGCGATGCGTATCCGGGTTCCGATCCAAATAAGCTGGCGGATATTCGTCCGTTACAATTCGAGATCAAGCTGGGCCTGCTGGTGCGTATTGCCGGCTCCTGCGCCTGTCAGCGAAGAAAGCGTCACGCCGAGCAGGCGCACAGGGCGCTTGAACGGATAGACGGTCGCAAGAAGTGCTGATGATGCGTCGAGGATTTCAGCCACGTTGGCGAACGGGATTGCCTCCGTTCGACTGCGCGTTGCCTGGGTGAAGTCCGAATATTTGATTTTCACGGTCACCGTCTTGCCGCCGATGCCCTGCGCCTCGCAGTAGCGCCAGACCTTTTCGGCAAGCGGCCTCAGTTCTGCGTTGGCAAGATCGAGATCGATGATGTCTTCGATAAAGGTGTCCTCGGCACCGACGGATTTTCTGATCCGATCGGGCTTGACCTGTCGCTCGTCGATGCCGCGGGCAATGCCATAAAAATATGGTCCTGACTTCCCGAAATGCTCCTGCAGGAAAGCAAGCGATTTCGATTTAAGATCGGCGCCGGTCTCGATCCCGTATTTCCGCATACGCTCGGCGGTGGCTGGCCCCACGCCATGGAATTTATTGATCCGGAGGGCCTCGACAAATGCTGGCCCGTTCTTGGGCGTGATGACGGCCTGACCATTAGGCTTGTTGAGGTCGCTCGCCATCTTGGCCAGGAACTTGTTGTAGGAAATCCCGGCCGACGCGTTGAGGCCGGTGACCTGCTTGATCTTTGCACGGATCTCCAGTGCAATCTCGCTGGCGATCTCCATGCCCTTGAGATTTTCGGTGACGTCGAGGTAGGCCTCGTCGAGGGATAGCGGCTCGATCAGCGGCGTGTATTCCGCAAAAATCTCACGGATCTGTTGGGACACTGCCTTGTAGATGTCAAAACGCGGCGGCACGAAAATCAGATCCGGGCATTTGCGCTTGGCGGTTACCGAGGGCATCGCCGAGTGAACACCGAATTTGCGCGCTTCGTAGCTCGCCGCCGCCACCACGCCGCGGGCGGCCGATCCACCGACGGCAATCGGTTTGCCGCGCAATTCCGGGTTATCGCGTTGCTCAACCGACGCATAAAACGCGTCCATGTCGACATGCACGATTTTTCGGACGGGGGATGAGCTCATGTTGTTCATGGCGGCTTCAGCGATCGGAGCGGCATTTATATCATGCAGAAACAAAAAGAGAACATAGCAGGCTTTGCTGCGATTTCAACGATTTCGATGTGGCGGTTGCCGCGCCGCTACCGGCCGCCGAAGGCCTTTTCGTTCTGTCAATATCAGCCTCAGCAGTCGGACGTCGGCGTCGCCCTGTGCGTGCTCTAACGTTGGCGGGCCGGCAGGACAGCTGGCGCGATCACCCGATAGGGTTAGCGCGGTACGTATTGTAGAATGTGCGGATATACGCATAATTTCTGCGGCTGGCACTGCCAGGCAAGATCGTCGAGGCTCTGGGGGATCCCATGGAAACAATCGTCGAAGACGCCCATGCTGGCGTAGTGTCGCCCGAACTCGTAGTTGACGCACTATTTGCGTGCCGAAAGACTGCAGCGATCAGGGCGGCCATCGAGCTCGATCTCTTTACTCACATCGGCGAGGGCAAAACGGCAGCATTGCTGGCATCGGCAACAAGCGCCTCGGAGCGTGGGGTGCGTATCCTGTGCGACTACCTCGTGGTACATGGTTTCCTGACGAAGGAGAGCGGACAGTACCGAATGACGCCCTCGACCAGAATGTTCCTCGATCGCAATTCGCCGGCCTATATGGGCTCTGCCGTCGAGTTCGTCGCTGCACCCGAAATACTGGATAATTTTCTGCGCGATCCGGCCGCCGCCGTGCGAAACGGTGGTTCGGCCGGGCTTGCGAACATGTCCCCAGACAACCCCGTTTGGGTGAAGTTTGCGCGCGGCATGGGCTCGTTTACCGGGCTCAGCGCCAAAATACTGGCTGGCGAAATCTCCGGCTGGCAGAGCCCTCCCAAAAAGGTTTTGGACATCGCTGCAGGTCCAGGCGTTTTCGGGATCGAAATTGCGAAGGCCTTTCCATCGGCGGAGATCGTCGCCGTCGACTGGGCTGCGGTGTTGGAGCTGTCGCGGCAGAATGCGAAAAAAGCCGGCGTGGCGGACCGGTACCGGACGATCGCCGGCAGCGCCTTCGATGTGGAATGGGGCACGGGTTATGATCTCGTCCTGCTTCCGAATTTTCTGCACCACTTCGATTTGCCGACATGTGCCCAACTGTTACGAAAGATCATCTCGAGCCTGGCAGAGGATGGTCGGATCGTTGCGGTCGATTTCGTGCCGAACGAAGACGGCGTGTCGCCGCCTTTTCCCGCGGCCTTCTCCTGGGAGATGCTTGTCGGCACGCCGGCGGGCCAGGCCTATACGCAAAGTGAGCTGACCGAAATGGCAAGACTGGCTGGCCTTGCCGGCGTCATGGTCAAACCGATGCCGCCAACTCCGGCAAGCCTCATTCTCTTCGAATAGCCGATCGACCGCCGCCTGCGTCGTGCAACCCGGCCAGTGATGCCGCTATCGGATAGGCTGCGGTCACGACCGGCAGGACGAGCCGGCTTGGATAGCAGGTCCCGGAAAAGATGCGCTGCTCGGCCGTCGCGAAATCCGATTGCCTCGCAAGAGTGGAAGCGATGCCAGACTGCGGATTGCGATCGAAACGCGGGAAGTTCGAGGAGGCGATCTGCAGCCGTAGCCGATGCCCCTTCTTCAGCAAGCGGCTCATATGTCCGAGGCGGATGGAGATCTCCTGAGGTTCGTCGCTCGCTTCGCTTCGGTTCCATCGCAGGATCCCATCGACAATGCCGACGCTTTTTCCATCCGAATCGACCTCGCACAGCTTGGCCGTCCAGTCACAGGTCATGGCCGAAGTCGTGACCCAGAGGCTCGCCGTCACCAGCCCCGTCACCTCCAGATCGTCGCGAAGTGGATGACCGGTAAAGACCAGGACGTCTTCTCGTGTCTCAATCCCCGTCTGATCGCGCGGTCCTGAATTGCGGCCAAGAAGCAGGCCGGGCAGAAATGTCGCACCGCCAATGCTCGGCACCGGGGTCGACGGATCGGACATGTAGGTGCTGGTCGCTTTCGCACCCGGTGCCGTACCCAGCGCGCCTCGGCTGCAATCGAGAAAATGCGGTACGGCGATCGTATCAGGAAGCGGCCAGTCGGGAGCAGCGTGCCAGCTGTTGGAACCCGAACGGAAATATCGGACCATCGGCGATCTCGGTTGGCGGCCCTGGAGAACGCTGTCGAAAAAATCCAGGTTCTCTTCCGCAAGGTCGACGCTTGATGCAGCATAGCCGAGCCACTCTTCGCCCTGCCAGTCGCTTGGATTGCCATGAGACCAAGGGCCGATGATGAGCCGGTCCGGCATCTGGCTGTTGCCCGCCCAGCGCGATTTCGCCTGTTCAAAAAGCTCGATAGAACCTTCCAGGAAGAGGTCGTTCCACCCGGCGACGACGAGCATCGCGGTGTGGTTTGTTTGGGTCCAGTCGAGCCGGTCAGTTCCGGGCCTGCTGTCGACCGCCTGCGGATCGAACCAGTCGCGAACGTAGGGTGCAAGCTCTGTGATCGCTTCATCGAGGATTGGCAGCCTCGCGAATGCCGCAGCAGGATCTCGCTGCAAAAGTTCGAGCAACGCCTGCACACGGTCGCGCATATCGGCTGGCATCGCCGCCATTCGATGCTGGATATGATCGGCCCCAAGCGACTCGATCACCCACAGCAGCAGAAATGCAAGTTCGAGGGCACCGCCGCGATACATCCATGTTTCGCCGTGGCGTGCGGTCGTCAGTTGCGGCGCAATCGCCGCCAGCCCCACGGGATCCTCTTGGAGCGCCAGCACCTGCGTTGCGCCGACATACGACGCCCCGAACATTGCGACCTTTCCGTTGCAGAAGGACTGGCGTCGCAGCCATTCGATCGTGTCGGCACTGTCACGTCCTTCGAATTTGAAGGGAACGAAATCGCCGTCCGACTGATAGCGGCCCCGCGTATCCTGGACCGCGATCGCATAACCCCGGCGTAGCGCCGTCTGGAATTCCAGGGCGGAAATATATTGCGAGCCGAAGGGCGTTTCCTTGCGATAGGGAGTGCGTTGCAGAAGCACCGGGCAGGCGCCGTCCGTCGCGGGAAGCCAGATATCGGTCTTCAGGATCACGCCGTCACGCATTGCCACATCGACATTGTCGAGCAGCCTGAACGTTGCCTGTTTCGTCATGGTTCCTCAGCGCCTTCCGACGAGCCGCTGCCGTAACTGGTCAAAGGATACGGCAAGAATGAGCAGAATGCCGGTAGCAGCTTGCTGCCAGGAAGAATTGATGTTCATCAGCGTCAGGCCATTGTTCAAGACACCGACGATCAGCAGGCCGATCACCGTGCCGAACATCGTTCCGGTGCCGCCCTTCAACGATGTTCCACCGAGAATGACGGCGGTGACAACCGCGAGTTCCAGACCTAGGCCGGTCGTGCCGGATGTCGAGCCAAGCTGCGAGGCACTCATCAGTCCCCCGAGCCCGATGAAAGCGCCCGATAACAGGAAACTTGAGAAGACCACGCGCTTTGTCTTGATACCAACCAGGCGCGCTGCATTTTCATTGGCGCCGATCGCATAAATGGACCGGCCGAACACGGTGCGCTTGAGGACGATGCCGATCACGATCGCCACGAGAATGAAGACCAGCGCCGACAGCGGGATATTGAAGAGGGGGCGCCAGATTGCCCAATCGAAATTGGCGATCAGCAGGTTCTTGCCGCCGCCGATCGACTGGGTCAGTCCTCGGAAGATTGCCAGCGTTCCGAGCGTGGTGATCAGCGCATTAACGCCGATTTTTGTGACCAGAAAGCCGTTGATCACGCCGATGCCCATGCCGACGACCAGCGCGAGGGCACTTGCCGGCACGATGCCGATACTGTTGACGGTCAGGGCCATGACAAGCGCCACGAAGGCAACACCGCTGCCGACCGACAGATCGAACTGGCCGGCGATCAGCAGCATCGTTCCGCCGGCAGCGAGCACGCCAGTTATGGACAGCGCGGTGATCACGTTGACCCAGTTGCCCCAAGTCAGGAAATAGGGCGAGCTCAACGAAAAGAAGACGATTTCCGCGATCAGGAAGGCGAGAAGGGCCGCCGATTCCGGTGTCTTGCGAAAGAAGCTGGCCTTGTCACCATTCGCGTCAGTGTCCGCCATGGTTGTCATGGCCTCGGTTTGAAGCTTGTCATGCATGGACACCGCCTCCTGCGGCCTCTGTCAGGGTTTCGGTCGAAATACGCTCATGCGGAATTTCCGCGATCAACTGTCCGCGCACGAGCACCAGCGCGCGGCTGGCGACCGCATTGATGTCTTCATAGTCGGAGGTCGCGATGATGATGGCATGGCCCTTGACCGTAAGTTCCGCCAGCACACGATAGATCTCCTGGCGGGCGCCGACATCGACCCCGCGCGTCGGCTCCGTCAAGACAAGGATTTTCGAACCCGCCTCAAGCCAGCGGCCGAGCAACACCTTCTGCTGATTGCCGCCTGACAATTCGGTAATCGTCTGGCTGCCGGACGCGTCCGCCTTTACACGCAGCTCCCGGTGCCATCTGGAATAGGCTGCGCGTAGCCGATCGCCGCTCAGCATGCCGTAACGCGCCAGCCGCGACCAGCTCGGTGCGGACAGGTTTTCGGCGAGCGTCATGGTGCGCAGAAGCCCCTCGCTTGCCCGATCGGCCGGCAAATGGCCGATGGACGCCGCGATCGCCTCGGCGGGGTGACGAAAGCGCACCGACTTGCCATTGACGATCAGCGTGCCTTGATCGAACGCGCGTGCACCGACCAGCGATGCGGCGAGCTCCTGAACGCCGGAGCCGACTTTGCCATACATGCCGAGGATCTCGCCGGGGCACAGCGAGAAGGAGATATTCGAAAAGGCATCGGAGGCGAGACGATCGGCCTCAAGCACCGGCTGTGCGACTGAGGAGGGGGCGGCAAGTGCGTGGCGCGCATGGGCAACCGCCCGCCCGACCATCGCTTCGATCACCTGTTCCTGGCTGACCTCGCTGGTTGGACGATCGAGCGAAACGCGGCCGTCGCGCAGCACGCAGACACGATCGGCCAGGGCAAAGACCTCGTCGAGCCGGTGGGTGATATAGAGAATAGCGGTTCCGCGTTCGGCCAGACGCCGGATCAGCTGAAAGAGCTTACGCGCCTCAGCGTCCGATAGGGCAGCCGTCGCCTCGTCGAAGATGATGCATTTCGAGGTGCCGATCGTTGCGCGGGCGATTTCGATGATCTGCCGCTCGCCGAGCCTGAGGTTTGCCACTTTCGCCGTCAAAGGCAAGTCGGCACCGAGAAGATCGAGCGCTTCGCGTGCCATCGACTGCATCGCCCGGCGATCAAGAAGGCCGCCCCTGGTCGGCCACGCGCCAAGCAGGATATTTTCCGCAACCGTCAGGGTCGGGGCATCGGCAATCTCCTGGGCGATCAGTCTTATGCCGGCATCCCTTGCATCACTCACGCCATGGAAGGATGCTGCCTTGCCGTCCACGGCTATTGTGCCATCGTCCGGCCGGTGATCACCGGCCAGAATGCGCACGAAGGTGGATTTACCGGCACCGTTTTCCCCGAGCAGGGCGGTGATCGTCCCGCCCGCAAGATCGAGGTCCACGCCATGCAGGACCTCGACGGAGCCGAACGATTTCCGGATGCCGCGCACGGCAAGGAAGTCGGTGGTCATTTGCAGGCATACTCCGGATAGACCTTGGCGATATTTTCAGGCGTGATCAGCTCGTGCGGAACCAGGATCTGGCTGTTGATCTTCCCGCCTTTGATGGCCTTGACAAGATTGGGCACGATCAGGTTCGCATAACGCTCGGGAAAATAGGCGGCTGTCGCGATGAAATGCGGAGCGGTCCAGATCTGGCAATTGTCCGGATCAAAATTCTGAACGCCAAGATAGAGGTCCTGATTTCGTCCCTGCGTGCGCGCCGCGGCAAGAGCAGCGGTGATGACGTCTTCGTTGATGCCGACGGTGATGATCTTGCCGGCACCGGGCAGGGCAGTCAGGGTGTCGGTAAACTGGCGCTGTGCAGCGTCGGCCTGGCCGCCGGCACCGGTGTCGATGATGCGCAGGTTCTGAACCGGTCCGCAGACGGCTTCGAAGGCCTTGCGGATGCCGCCCATGCGCTGGTCGTTGACGACGCCGACGGCGGTCGATTCCAGCGAGACGAAGGCATCGTATTCGCAGTTGAAGTTCTTTGCGAAATACATGCCGAGTTCGTGGCCGACGATCTCGCCTGCGTAGGAATTGGCAGCGCCGACGAAGGCGGTCTGGCAGGGCTTCTGTTCGATATCGATCGCAATGACCGGAACCTGCGGTCCCTCGGCACAAATGTTGGCTGCCGCTGCCGCGTCCGCCTGGAAGGTGACGAGGCCATTGACGTTCTGCGTCTTGAATTGACGAACGCAGGACAGCGCCGTTGCTGCATCCATCTTGGAATCGCAGGTCACGAGTTTGAAGCCGGCAGTCTCCGCCGCCTTTTCCATACCGCGCTGCAGCGCATCGGTGAAGGGAACGCCGAGGATGAGTTGCGTGAAGCCGATCGTCAGATCCTTGGCGCTGCCCGGTTCAATCGGCTCGAACTTTGCCACCTCGGCCGGCGGCGTCGGTGCGGGAGCGTCGAGATGAATTTCGGCGGCATGTGCCGTCTGGCCTGCCAGAGCAAGGACGGCTGCGATCAGCAGTCCTTTGAAGCCGCGTCCGCGGACTGGGTCTTTCGAATTCCATGTTGGCATGTCAGGTCCTCCTCACCTGTTGATCTGTTGTTGACCGGGGCGACACCCAGCCTATGCACGAGACTGTTCAGCAGATCTGGACCACCTCGATATCCAGAAGCTTGCCAAATTTTTTGATTTTCGTTGCGATATGTCCGGTGCCGACAGCGCAGTGATGGGCCGGACCCTCAGCGTTCCAATCCTCGACGAAACGGCGGGCACCGATCTCGAACTTGTAACGGCTGTTCGTATTGCCGATCTCCAGGATCGGTCCTGCAACGGACTGGCCCTCGGCGCAGATCAGCACGATCCGGCCCTGACGCTCGATGACCGAGAGAAGCGTCACCGGGCCATGCCGAACGGACATTTCGACACTGACGCCGGATCCAACCTTGCCGTGATAGACCTTCAGCGGCCGGATCTTCGTCTTGCCCTCTGCGACCTTGATATGGCCCGGCCCGTCATGTCCCATGAGCACGACATCCTCGACAAAATCCATGGCGTAATATTCGGTGAAGGATCCGCCGACTCCGAATGTGTCCATGATCTTCATCGCTTGGGCGTTCTTGACCTCGTATTCGCCGGCCACCGGCACGCCTTGCGCCGTTAGCAGGGAGGAGCCGACGATGACCGAGGTGATCACGTCCTCGTATTCATGGCCGGGCGTGGATTCGTAATAATAGGCGAGCGAGCCGAGCTTCTTGTTATCGACGAACTTGCGCAGGGCCACCGCGGTAGCGGCCGCTCGGCGCAATTCGGCCGGATCGCAATCCGCATCGATGTCGAATTCGGCCTTCATCGTCGCAAGCGAGGCCGTGATCTCTTCGTCGGCCAATTCGCGCCGCAGGCGCGCCAGTTCGTCGATCTCGACGATTTCGATATGCGTGCCGAAGGCTGCGGTTTGCGCCGTCAGATCGGAATAGATGTCGAGCATGCCGTTATAGTAGTGCCCCATGACGCCAAGCCGGTTATGTGCCATCACATGGGCGACACGGGCTGCATCGATCCAGTCGGCGATTTCGCGCTCAACATGCGCGTCGCCATGCAGCATGCCCGTGACCTGGTGGAAAGCGACACCGGACCGGCGAAAGACATTGGCGAGTTCCGGGACGGGGCAGGCACCGCAATGGGCGAGCCACTCACCGGTCATCCTCGTGCGGTCGCCGAGTCCGTTGACGCGGCGATAGTCGATCGCGGCTTCCGGCTGCAGATTGAGGATGATGACGGGAACGCGTGCCCGGCGCACAACGGGCAGGACCGTGGATGAAAGCGCGTAGGTCGTCACATGCAGGAAGATGATATCGACATCCGCTTCACGGAAGCGATGGCCAGCCTCCAATGCCTTTTCGGCCGTATCGATCAGGCCAAGGTTGACGACGTCGATATCCGGGCGGGCAAGCTTCCCGGCCATCTGCCCGACATAGGCTGAAAGTCTTTCTTCCAGCCCCTCGAATTGGGGCCAATATGTTGCAAGGCCTATCCCGAACAGGCCAACCTTCAGCTTGCGGTCCGTCATGCGCGGTCCGACGCCGGGCAATGAACTGGGCATGGCAGCAGGCATAGCCCGGCTGCGCTCAGCAACGAAAACACTGACATTTCTCCTCCAGAGCCGCGATTGGAGTTGCGGTTCGATCATCTGCCTTCAGCGGCAACTTGCGCTGTCGGTTCTGTCCTCTTGATAAACCGTAGCATTGCCGATGCCAGTTGACATCACGCTCATTTCTTCAAAAATGATCTGAAGCATACAAAAAATGATCCTCGGAAAAGTTACATGACACAGAATTATTTCCTCTATTTACCCGATAATCGGCTGTGTTCTGCCTGGGGATGCACGGCAATCTCCAGCGGGCATACGAAAATCCTGCCTCATTCCATATATCCTCCCATTCGCCATCCAGACGATCATCATTTCGACTGGAAGAGGGGCCGTATCCTGCAGGCCTATCAGGTCATCTTTATCGCGGAAGGACGCGGCCTGTTCGAATTCGGACGCCGCGGCAGGCGCCAGCCGGTCGAGGCCGGGTCCATTGTCCTTCTGTTTCCTGGCGTCTGGCATCGCTTCGCGCCCGATCCCGAGCTGGGCTGGACTGAAAACTGGATCGAATGTCGCAGTACGGCTTTCGATTTCGCGCGCACCGCTGGATTGATTGACCCTGCGCATTCCGTGCTGCCGTCGAGCCCGGATTTCGCGGCCGTTTTCGAAAAGATCCACAGCCTCGCGGTGGAGGAAGGGCTTGCCAACCAACCGCTTCTTTCAACCCTCGGCTTGCAGCTTCTGGCTTTGCTCTCCCAACAACGAGAGCTGGCATCGGCCGCGCCGGCGGATCGTCTCGTGGAACGGGCACGCGTCATCCTGATGGAGCGCTGCACGCAGCGAGTATCGGTCGAGGATGTCGCCCAGGAACTTGGTGTCAGCTATTCGTATTTTCGGCGCGTCTTCCGCGAGAGGACGGGCGTCTCGGCCAAACAGCACCTCGTATCCCTAAGAATACGGCGGGCCCAGGATATTTTCGCCAATACGGATAAATCTATCAAGGAAGTGGCCGGGCTCCTGGGCTTCAGTTCGGCTTTCCATCTGTCGTCACAATTTCAACTCCTCGTGGGATGCAGCCCATCCGAATACAAGCGTCGTACCAGCTGCGGTGAGTGAGATTAAATGTCGTCGAGATCTCAAAGCGTTTGCGCCCACGTCTCGCCAAATTCCCATCTGGCACCCTGTCATTGGGCCGACGGGTCATCCACGGAGCCTTCTCGCGGAAGGGAGCGGGCTTACCGATGCTTCTCGTGGTCCTTTTCGACGCTGACATTCCAGCGGTTGAGCGTCCACTTCTCAAATCGGACCCGCCAGCGTCTATGACGTCATCAGGCCCAGCTCGAGCCGCCTTTTCTTCGGCAGGCCCCGCGAGACGATGAGATGCGACTCGCGGAGGTAGTCGCGCAAGCTAGCGTCAGAGAGGCCGGGCTTTGCGAAGTGCTGGATCCACTTCATGCCGCGCGATGCGAGATACGGGGCGGGGCGCAAACCAGGTTGTTCCTTCAGCATCTCATAAGCGATTTCGCTGACTTTGAAGGTGAAACTTGGTTCGTCGTCGTGCCAACCGCCGATCGCGAACACCTTGCCGCCGACTTTCCAGACATGCGATCCGCCCCATTGGACGACGTAGCTCGTCGCCGGCAGCATGCCGCAAAACGCATTGTAATCCTCGTATGTCATAACTCTCACTCCGGCCGGCCGCCATCATCTGACCCATCATGGCATGTCGATCGCGGATCCGCACGTCGTCGAGTGCAGACTCGGTACGCCCCTCATGCTTCACTCGAATACCACCCGCCTCTGGCGCTGATCCTTGTCAAACCGAGGGCCTGACTCCATCCACTCGCAAATGCCGCTTTCTGGTCCGTGGCGATAGCACAAGACGAACCGCTGCTGAACGTTGCCGTCAGCTTCTGTTTCGTGGCACGCGCAGGGGAAGCTGTTGCTCCTCCTTGAATAAGCGAAATCTGTGCTGCGCGCGACCGTCGCTCGCCATGGCGTTCTACTATTGCTTTGTGACCACCGGAGGGTGAAGAGACGCCGAGCCAGAACTGCGCGAGGCGATCGGACAATGCCGTAACTTCGGTCGTGAGCGTATGGGACGCAGCATTCGACTCCTCGACCATTTTTTAGGCCGCCGCCGACGACTCTGCTGCCGCTGAATTTCCTGATCAACCTAGAACGGATGACAGAAATTCACGCGTCCGCTCCTCTTGCGGAGCGCCGAATATCTTTTCCGGTGCACCCTGCTCGCAAATGCGACCCTTATCGAAAAAGCAGACGCGATCGGACACTTCTCGGGCAAAGCGCATTTCATGAGTGACGAGCAGCATGGTCAGATCATGTTCATGCGCCAGTCCGCGGATGACGGAAAGCACTTCGCCCACCAGTTGCGGATCAAGTGCCGAAGTCGGTTCATCGAAAAGCAGAACCCGTGGACGCATCGCAAGCGCACGGGCAATTGCCACACGCTGCTGCTGCCCGCCGGAAAGCTGCGCCGGGTACTGGTCCTTCTTATCCGCCAGCCCCACCATCTGCAGCAGTTCAATCGCCCGCGCCTCCGCTTCCGCCCGCGCCATTCCCAGCACCCGCACCGGCGCCTCGACAACGTTGCGAAGCACCGTCATG
This sequence comes from Hyphomicrobiales bacterium, assembly GCA_900468805.1. GTDB lineage: Bacteria > Pseudomonadota > Alphaproteobacteria > Rhizobiales > Rhizobiaceae > Rhizobium. Next base: position 44,934 of record UEIF01000049.1, read on the forward strand.
TGAGGAAAGAGATTGAAGCTCTGGAAGACCATTCCGACGTGATTGCGGATCTGGCGCAGGTGTTTTTCCGACGCTTGGAAAGGCCCTTTGCCCCCCGGCTCGTGGTAGGGCGTACCAGCAAGCGTCAGCTTGCCTTCCTGGAAGGGTTCAAGTGTCATCAGAATACGCAGGACCGTCGACTTGCCGGAGCCTGACGGTCCGATGAGCGTGACTTTCTCACCCTTCGCAACGCTGAAATTGAAGTTGTCGAGCACTGTCAGAATGCCGAAGCGCTTGGTGACATCGGAAAACTCAATGATGGGCGGATCGATGTTATTGGTCATCGCAAGGGTATTCCTGCTTTTGGAAGCGCTTTCTGCAAGCGGTGGAGGCCTGCCGAGCAGATCAGCGTCAGCAGAAGGAAGATCAGGCCGACAAGCGTCAGCGGCACGAGATATTCGAAAGTGCGTTCGCCGATCATGTTGGCAAGCCCCATCATCTCGAGAACGGTGACCACGGAGAGGACCGGCGTTTCCTTGATCATAGCCACGAGATAATTGCCCATGGCCGGCACGATGCGCGGAATTGCCTGGGGAAGGATGATGTCGCGATAGGTCTGCATACGGGTCAGATTGAGCGCGGTTGCTGCTTCCCACTGGCCACGATGCACGGCTTCAATGCCGCCGCGATAGACCTCCGACGTATAGGCCGCATATTGCAGACCGAGTGCCAGCGCACCGGTGAGGAAGGCGGGCAGCACGATGCCGAAATCGGGCAGTACGTAATAAAGGAAGAACAACTGCACCAGAAGCGGAGTATCGCGCAGGAACTCGACGATGAAGGCGGTCGTCCAGGAGATAACCTTGATACGGCTGCGGCGCATCAAGGCAAACACGAGGCCAAGCACCAGGGCAATCGCAAAGCCGGCGGCTGCCGCCTTCAATGTGACCGTCAGACCAATCAGGATGATGGGAAGGATCGAGGTCGTGTAGGTAACCCAGGTCGTCGTGTCCCATTCGTAGCCGTACATCATACCGGTAAAGTCCTCACGAGTGGCTGCCGCGGGGGAAGACGTCGCCGCGTCGCACGAAATGCTCGATCACACGGATCGCAACCATCAAGAGGAGCGACATGGCGAAGTAGCAGACGAGCGTGATCGAATAGATGCTGGCGCTATCGAGCGTCATGTTGCGGATCGACTGGGCTGCGAAGGTGAGATCGGCGATCGAGATCAGCGAAACCAGCGAGGAAAGCTTCAACGTTTCGATCGCGAGATTGCCGAATGCCGGCATCATCTCGACGACCGCCTGCGGCAAGGAAATGCGAAACAGCGTCTGGAAACGGTTGAAATTCAGCGCGCGGGCGGCTTCCAGCTGCTGCGCTGAGACAGACGAGAGCGCGCCGCGCACGATTTCCGCGCCGTAGCCGCCGGCATGCGCGGCGAGCACCAGAATGCCCGTCGTGATCGGATCGAAACTCAAGCCGACAAGCGGCAACGCATAGTAGAACCAGAAAAGCTGGACAAAGAGCGAGGTGCCGCGGAAGACCTCCGTATAACACAGCGCGATAGCCGATAGGATCGGTCCGCCCTCAACACGCAGTATGCCGAACACAAAAGCGAGCACCGCGCCGATGGCGATCGACGCCAATGTAATTGTCATCGTGACGATCGCACCTTGCCAGAGCATCGGCAGGTAGGCTGTCCAGCCCATCCGGAAATCTCCCGATTTTTACGAATGGCGCTCGATTGGGATCGAGCGCCTTCTGCCACTACTTGCCGGCGCAGAGGTCGGCGACGTTCTTTCCTGCAGCCGCGGCGATACTCTGTTCTGAGACGCCGTACTTGAGAAGGATCTTCTTGTACTCGTCCGTCTTGCGAAATTCGACAAGGGCTGCATTGAAGGCGTCTCGAAGCTCCTTGTCTTCAGGGCGGAAGGCGAAGCCGCCGTAGTTGCGCACCGGTGCACCTTTGACGATCGGATCTTCAAACGGTGCTACCTGCTCGACCTGCGCCTGGTCCTTGGCGAGTGCGGCGACAGTCAGCTCGGTCGCCGCATACGCGTCAGTTCGACTTTGAACGGTCGGGATAGCGTCGGCATTGGCTGGGATGAAGACGATCTGCTCATCCTTGACGCCAACGGCGCGCAGGAAGTCCACATTGTTGGCGCCCGAAACGACAGCCACGGTGAGCGAAGGATCCTTGGCGATGTCTGCGTAGGTTTTTAGCCCCTTAGGATTGCCCTTCTTGACCAGAAGCCCCTCGCCATAGGACGAGTTTGGCTCGGTGAAGGCCACCTGCTTGCACCGTTCCGGCGAGATGTTCTGCTCGGCGGCGGCAAAATCGAAGCGTTTTGCCTTAAGACCCGGGATGAGTGTGCCAAATGGCGTGACGGTCCAGTTGGTCTCTTCGATTCCCATCGACTTCAGCACGGCGTTCGCAACATCAGGACCGATGCCGGCGGAAGTGCCGTCGGGTTGCATGTAGGAATAGGGCACTTCGTTGGCCGTCGCGGCGCGGATATATCCCTCCTTTTTGACCTCTTCGACGGTGAGCGCGCTGGCAGATGTGATTCCAATGCCAAGAGCGAGGGCAGAGAGCCCGGCGATTTTCATGATATGCATGCGAATACTCCTCTGGTTTGGTTTTCGTGGTCCGTTTTCGGATCTCACGGGGTTTTGTGGTTGGTTTTCTCCGTGATCGTGGCGATGACGGAAAGGCAGTCGCCGGCCTTGATCAGGCCGGGTACGTGGCGCGCCGCGAGCACGCCGTCCATGGAGGCGCGGTACTCGATCGGCTTGATGCCGGTTTTTCCGATGTGATAGACGCAGGCGATGATCTCGCCGGTCCTGACGGGATCGCCGAGATCAAGTGCAAATGCGATCAATCCCTCATCCTGGGCGAAGCTAAAGCAATCGCTCGATGGCATATCCAGCCAGCTGCTCGGCCGAGCGTCTGGTACCCCCTTCAGAATTCCGGCGTGGCGCAGGAGGTTGAGGCTGCCCTGTCGGGCAATGCCGATGGATCTTGCGCTGGCAGTGCCCGCACCGCCCAGCTCGGTAGTGACGAAAACCTTGCCCATCTCTTCGACCGTCGTATCAAGCATGCCGACCGCATCGATCTCCAGCATCTTCATCGAGTAGGGCGCAGCGAAAGCCGCAACGGCATCAAAACAGCGCGCTTCCTGGGCCTTGTCGGGCAGTTCGTGTGCTGCTGCATAGGGCAGAAAGTCCAGTGTCTTGCCGCCCGAATGGAAGTCGAGCACGATGTCGGCGAGTGGTATCAGATGGCGGGTGACATAATCCGCGATCTTTTCCGTGACCGTACCATCCGGGCGACCCGGAAAGCTGCGGTTCAGGTTTCCGCGATCAATCGGCGACGTGCGTGTGCCGGCGCGAAACGCGGGATAATTGAGCGCCGGGACGATGATAATACGCCCGCTCACCTGCGCCGGATCCAGCGTTTGCCCCAGCTCGAAGAGGGCCGCCGGACCTTCATACTCGTCGCCATGATTGGCACCGGTGAGAAGAGCGGTCGGGCCTTCCCCGTTGGAAATGACGCAGACCGGGATCATCACCGAGCCCCAGGCGCTGTCATCCCGGCTATAGGGCAGGCGTAGATGCCCGTGCTGCACGCCCTTCGCGTCGAAATCGACGGAAGGGGTGATCGGCGAGGGGCGGGGCGTGCTGGTCAGCATCGCATCAGCCCTTTACGAACAGCTGGCGTGGCACGTTCGACAGGCATTCGACGCCGGTTTCGGTGATCGCGATGCTCTCGGTGATTTCCAGCCCCATATCTTCGAGCCAGAGACCGGTCATGAAATGGAAGGTCATACCAGGCTTCAACTCCGTGCGGTCGCCCGGGCGAAGGCTCATGGTGCGTTCGCCCCAGTCCGGCGGATAGGACAGACCGATCGGATAGCCGGTGCGGTTGTCCTTGATGATCCCGTATTTCTTCAACACGGCGAAGAAGGCATTGGCGATGTCTTCGCAGCTATTGCCCGGCCTTGCTGCGGAAAGACCGGCTTCCATGCCTTCGAGCGTCGCCTTTTCCGCGTCGAGAAAGGCCTGCGTCGGCTTGCCCAGGAATACGGTACGCGACAGCGGGCAATGGTAGCGCTTGTAGGCGCCGGCGATCTCGAAGAATGTTCCTTCGCCCAAGCGCATCGGCTTGTCATCCCAGGTCAGATGCGGGGCGGAGGCGTCCGCACCCGACGGCAGAAGCGGCACGATTGCCGGATAATCGCCGCCGAATTCCGACGTGCCGCGAATGCCGGCATCATAGATCTCGGCAACGAGATCGCATTTGCGCATGCCGGGCTCAATGACGTCGACAATGCGCTTGTGCATCAGCTCGACGATCTTGCCTGCCTTGCGCATATAGTCGAGCTCTGTCGTGCTCTTGACCGCGCGCTGCCAGTTGACGAGGCTTGCCGCATCCTTGAAGCGGGCATTGGGCAGATGCTTCTGCAGGGATGCGAATGCGGCTGCCGAGAAGTAGTAATTGTCCATCTCAACGCCAACCATGAGGCTGGCCCATTTGCGCTCATCGATGATCTGCGCCAGGAGATCCATCGGGTGGCGTTCGGTCGACTGGACGTAGTGATCCGGATAGCCGATGATATTGTCATGGTGCAGGTAAGCGGTGCGCTTTGCGCCATTGGCGTCCTGCTTGCGGCCGTACCAGATTGGTTCGCCGCTCGGCGGCACCAGGACGCACTGATGCACATAAAAGGACCAGCCATCATAACCGGTGAGCCAGTGCATGTTGGATGGATCGGTGACGATCAGGAGGTCGATCCCCGCCTTTTCCATCGCATGACGGGTTTTGGAAAGGCGCGCGGCATATTCCTCGCGCGTAAAATTCAGCGTCACGCTCACGCTGCATCTCCCATTTTGATGTCGTTTTCGATCGTCTGCCCGCCTCCCGCGTCTTTCGCGCGGGCAAGGGCCAGATTGGCGATGGCGGTATCCTGCACGCCGGTGCCTGTGAGGTCGGCGAAGGTTATTGCTTCTGCGCTCGAGCGGCCAACTGCCTTGCCGACGATGACAGCTCCGAGTTCGCTAAACTGTCGGTCCGACGCGACTGCGCCCGCCTTGATGGCATGGTGCAACTCGCCGAGAATGCGGGTCTGCGAGAGCCGATCCGCGACGTAAGTCGCCCGAGCAAAGGCGGCCGGATCGATTTCGTTCTTGTGCTCTGCATCCGATCCCATAGCGGTCAGATGCTGACCAGGTTCGAGCCATTCAGCCATCAGGATCGGCTGTTCTGCGGGCGTCGTCGTGACGATAATATCTGCACCACGGACGGCTTCGCGTGGATCGGCAATGGCGGCGACCTCGATCCCGTGGTCGCGAGCGACGTCAGTGGCAAGCTTCTGCGCCTTTGCGTGGTCGCGTGACCAGATGCGCGCCGCTGTGATCGGGCGCACAAGCAGGAGAGCCGCGAGCTGCAGCCGCGCCTGCATGCCTGCACCAAAGATCGTTGCGACGCAGGCGTCTTGGCGTGACAGGTGCCGCGCGGCGACCGCACCGGCGGCTGCCGTGCGCACATCCGTGAGATAACCGTTGTCGAGAAAAAGGGCTTCGACCAATCCAGTCTTGGCGCTCAGCAGGATCATCAGCCCGTTGAGGCTCGGCAGACCGATCTTGGGGTTGTCGAAGAATCCGGGGCTGACCTTGATGGCGAGCCCGTCAAAGCCCGGCACGTAGGCCGTCTTGACGTCCACTTCACCACGAAAGTCCGGAATGTCCAGGCGCAGGATCGGCGGCATGGCAACGGCTTTGGTGGCGAGCGCAGCAAAGGCTTGCTCGACGCAATCGACGGCGGAGACGTCGAGCTTGACGATGGCGCGAAGGTCTTTCTCCATCAGGATGCTGATGCGGCTCATGGGGCGGCCCTCGAGACGATTTTCTGGTGCAGCGCCGGGTCGATGTTGCCGCCTGAGATGATGATGGCTGTGGGGCCTGACAGTTCGACCTTGTTTGCGAGGATGGCGGCAATGCCGACCGCACCGGCACCCTCGACGGTTATGTTCTCTTCGCGCGCGGCATGGCGGATTCCTTCAGCAATCTCGTCTTCGGTCAGAAGCACGATGTCGTCCAGGAGATCGCGGCACAGGGTGAAGGTCACGTGGTTCGCAAGACCGATGCCGCCCCCAAGCGAATCCGCCAGCGTCTCCTCCTCGCGGACCGCGACAGGCTTGCCGGCGGCAAGCGCCGCGTGCATGGCTGCCCCACGCTCCATCGAGATGCCGATGACGCGGATCTCAGGCTTCAAGGCCTTGACGGCAACGGCAATGCCGCCCGCCAGACCGCCGCCGGAAAGAGGCACCAACACGGTCGTAAGTTCGGGCAGGGACTCAACAATTTCGAGACCGATCGTGCCTTGACCGGCCACGACGTTCGCATCGTCGAAAGGCGGGATCGGTATGAGGCCACGGCTTTCGATCAAGCGTTCGACTTCTTCTTGCGCGTCATCCTGCGATATGCCGACAAGGCGGATTTCGGCGCCGAGCGTTCGGACCGCTTCGACCTTGTTGGCTGGAACGAGCGACGACATGCAGATGGTGGCAGGAACGCTCAATTCGCGTGCGGCATACGCGACGGCGCGACCGTGATTTCCTGTCGAGGCGGTGACGAGGCCGCGCTTGCGCTCAGCATCACCCAGCGACAGGATCGCATTCATCGCGCCGCGCAGCTTGAAGGCGCCGATGGGTTGGCATGTTTCGAGCTTGAGATGGACGGGTTGACCGGTGCGTTCGGAGAGCGTGCTGGAACGAACGAGTGGTGTGCACGCCACCCCGCCGGCGATGCGAGCGGCAGCCTGCTCGATGTCCGCCAGAATGACTGGCAGCACCTTTTCTTCAGTCGATCTGGACAGGATTTCGCTCTTCATGATTGTCATGTTGAGAGCGAAGTAAAATCATGTCAATTATTATATTGTAATGATTCAATGATTGTCGTGCGAGCCTCTAGCCGATCGAGCCGATATCATAGACCGGCGGCAGTTGCTCGAAGGCTTGCCTCACGGTCGTCAGCGCCTTGGCCAGGCTTGCATGGTTCAGGCGTCCACCCAGACAGATACGAATGCCGCCACCATGGCCCGGTCCGGCAATGAAGGGTTCGGAGGGCGTGACCGCGACATTCTGATTGGTCAGCGAACGGACCAGACCGTCCTCGGTCCAGTGCGATGGGACCTTGAGCCAGGCGCAGAGCGACAGCGGGTGACTAGAGGCGATATGGTCACCGAGGATTTCCGTTGCGATGGCTTGCCGCGCGCGTGCCTCATCACGCTGGATTTCCAGCAATCGTTGCGCGGTACCGTTCTCGACCCAGCGCGTGGCGATTTCGCCGGTCAGATAGGTGCCGCTCCAGCTCGATACGCGCAGGATCGAGGCGGCGCGAATGGAATAGGCGGGCGGAACGACGAGATAGCCAACGCGCAACCCTGTCAGCACCGCCTTGGTGAAACTCGTGACGAAGAAACCGAGATCGGGCAACATCTCGGTGATCGAAGGCAGGTCCTCCTCGATCATCGGACGATAGACCTCATCTTCGATGACGAAAACACCATAACGCGCCGCAATTGCAGCAATCTCACGCCTGCGTGCGGCGCCTGAGACATGGCTTGTCGGATTATTGAGTGTCGGAATGACCACTAGTGCCCGGACGCCGCCTGCCGCACAGACGGTTTCCAGCGCATCGGGCAAAATGCCCTCATCGTCCGTGGGTAAGCCCTTCAGGCTGAAGCCGAGGATATTGGAAAGCCCGATGATGCCGTGATCGGTTAGATTTTCACACAAGACGACATCGCCGGAGCGGACAATGCAGGTCAAAGCGAGAAAAATACCATGGGCGGCACCGTTGGTAACGAGAATGCGGTCTGCCCCGGCCGTGACGCCGAGCGTGCGCAACCAGATGCGCGCCGTCTCTCGGTGACGATCAAGGCCGGCGATCGGGCGGCAGGGACGCATGAAGCTTGCATTGTCGCCGTCGGCCAGCTCGCGAAGGATCTCGCGCGACGCGGTTTCATGCGCATCGAGATAGACGCCGCGAATAATGGAGAGGTCGAGCACCTCGTTGGCACTATGATCCAGCATCATGCGTCCGGCACGGTCCGTCACGCGTGTCTTGACGAAGGTGCCGCGTCCGATCTCACCGCTCAGATAGCCGAGCCGCTCAGCCTCCTTGTAGGAGAGGCTGACGGTCTGCACGGAAAGGCAGAGTTCCCGCGCGAGATCGCGATGCGTCGGCATGCGATCCATCGGCTTAAGGACGCCGGCATCGATATCGGCGATAATGCGCTCGGTGAGCGCTGCATGCTTCGTCTCACCCTTTTGCTTGGCGAGGTTCGGCCGCCATGCCACCGGCTTTGTTGCCGTGATCGGATCAAGGTTGAGGGGATTGGCCTGACGTCGCATGAAATTGTCTCGTTTTAATGACGATTATTTCATGACATTATGCACGCTTCATCGCAAAAGATGAAGCCTTATGCATCGTGAACCGTGATTGCTTCAGGAATAATCACGATCGTCGCGATTTTTACTGAGAAACGGGCGTTGCCAGGCGAGGCTTATCTCGCCCGGCAGCTGTGCTTGCCTCAGATCGTCTCGCCAGCCTGGACCAATTCGTCCATGACGGAGCGGACAGCGGATTCGGCGATGGCAACGATCTCGTCGACTTCTTCCTTTGTCGTGACGAGCGGCGGTGCAAAACCCAAGATATCGCCATGCGGCATGGCACGGGCAATGAGGCCCCGACTGCGCGCCGCCTTCGAGATCCGTGCGCCGACAGCGAGGCCGGGTGCAAAACGCACCTTCTTTTCCCGATCCGCAACGAATTCGATGGCGCCCATCAAGCCGACGCCGCGCACTTCGCCGACGATCGGAAGCTGAGCGAACCTGGCCTTCAGCTGCGCCTGGAAATAGGTGCCGACCGTGCGCGCATTCCCTGGCAGATCCTCCTTCTCGACGATGTCGAGAACGGCGTTTGCTGCTGCGGCGCCAATCGGATGGCCGGAATAGGTGTAGCCGTGCGAGAAAGCGCCGACGCGGTCGGCCCCTTCTTCCATCACCTTGTAGACCTTCTCGCCGACGATGGCCCCCGATAGCGGGAAGTAAGCCGAGGTGAGGCCTTTGGCGACGGTGATCAGATCGGGTTCGATACCGTAGTGCTGCGATCCGAACATCGAGCCGGTACGACCGAAACCGGTGATGACTTCGTCGGCGATGAGCAGGATATCGTATTTCCGGAGGACCTTTTGCACTTCGTCCCAATAGCCCTGCGGCGGCGGGGTGATGCCGCCGGTGCCGAGCACCGGTTCGGCGATGAAGGCACCGATCGTGTCCGGGTCTTCGCGCAGGATCAGGGCTTCAAGCTCGTCAGCGCGGCGCTTGGAAAATTCGACTTCCGTCTCACCTGCTTCTGCGCCCCAATAGTGATGCGGCACGCCGGTGTGGAGAATGCCGGCACGCGGCAGGTCCATGTGGTCGTGGTAAAAACTCATGCCGGTCATCGAGCCGGAGACGACGCTGCAACCGTGATAGCCCCGTTCGCGGGAGATGATCTTCTTCTTGTTCGGCTTGCCGCGCAGGTTGTTGTAGTACCAGACGAGCTTTGCTTGCGTTTCGTTGGCATCGGAACCCGACATGCCGTAGAAAACCTTACTCATCTTGCCGGGCGCCATTTTCACCAGACGATCGGAGAGGATCGCGAGCTCATCCGTCGTGTGGGCGGCATAGGTATGGTAATAGGCCAGGCGGTAGGCTTGGCGCGAGATTGCCTCGGCCACCTCGGTGCGGCCATAGCCGACATTGACGCAGTAGAGACCGGCGAAACCGTCGATCAGCTGCTTGCCGTTCGCATCCTGAATGCGGATGCCCTTGCCGGTTTCAACGATCGTCGGATCACCCAACTTGCCGCTGGCGAAATCCTTGAGCTGCGTGAAGGGATGCAGGACCGAGTTCCGGTCCATCTCGGCGATCTGGTTGGGGTTGATGGTCATAACAACGGATCCTTTCATGCAGCGAGGTTGCCGAAGCAGACATATTTTGCTTCGAGATATTCCAGGAGGCCGTGGCGCGAGCCTTCGCGACCAAGGCCGGATTGTTTCCAACCACCGAAGGGTATCGGCGCGCCGGTGAATTTCGGCGTATTGACGGCGATCATGCCGTATTCAAGCCGATCGGTGAGGCGCATCGCTCGGCCGAGATCGTTGGTGTAGACGTAGGCTGCCAGTCCCATCTCGGTGGCATTGGCACGGGCGAGCACGTCCTGCTCGTTATCGAACGGCAGAATTGCAGCGACCGGGCCGAAGGTTTCTTCGCGTGCAATCAGCATGTCGTCGGTGACATCTGCAAGCACGGTCGGCGTGACGAAATTGCCGCCGAGCGGGCTGTCCTGCCCGCCGCAGACGAGACGTGCACCGGCAGAAAGCGCCTGCGCAATCTGCTGGCGGCATTTTTCGGCGACCGAAGGGCGCGTCATCGGCCCGATATCGGTGCCGGGTTCAAGACCATGGCCGACCTTCAGCTCTTGGGTCGCCTTGGCGAAGGCATCCACGAACCGATCGTACTGGCCGCGCTGGACGTAAATCCTGTTGGCGGCAAGGCAATCCTGGCCCGACGTGGCGAATTTTGCGCCGATACAGCCCTTTACGGCTTTGGAAAGCTCGGTGTCGTCGAACAGGATGAAAGGTGCATGGCCGCCAAGTTCCAACGAGGCCTTCTTCACGGTCGCCGCCGATTGTGTAAGCAGGATGCGTCCTACTTCTGTCGAGCCGGTGAAGGAAAAGGCCCGCACGTCCGTGTGCTCCAGCAGACGGCGCGCAAGCGGCGCGGCTTCGCCTGTGAGCACCTGGAAGACACCTGCGGGCATCCCGGCCTCCTGCGCAAGTTTTGCCAAGGCAAGTGCTGAAAGCGGTGTTTCCGGGGCAGGCTTGACGATCATGGTGCAGCCGGCCGCCAGTGCAGCACCCGCCTTGCGGGTAATCATGGCGGAGGGAAAGTTCCACGGCGTGATCGCGACAGTGACGCCAAGCGGCTGCATCTGTACCGAAAGGCGGCTGCCAGGCAGGTGGCTCGGAAGAGTTTCGCCATAGGCGCGCTCGCCTTCGCCGGCAAACCATTCAAGGAAACTCGCGGCGTAGGAAATCTCGCCGAGCGACTCTGCCAGCGGCTTGCCCTGTTCGGCCGTCATGATGACGGCGAGATCCTGGGCGTTATCGCGCATCAGCCTGCCCCATGCGCGCAGGACCTGACCGCGTTCGATGGGTAGCTTGTCACGCCAGTCGAGGAAGGCATTTCTTGCGCCTTCGACTGCGGCATCGGCATCTTCGAGCGAGCAGGCCGCGACATCTGCGATCTGCTCGCCGGTTGCGGGATCGATGACGCTCAGGATCTCTCTGCGCACGGTCCATGTGCCGTTCAGAAAGGCCCGGCGCTCGATCAGATCGGGTCGTTTCAGGTTTTTCAGCGCAGTGCTGGCGATGCCTTCCATGCGGAGCTCCAAATGGGGTTTACAGAGAGACTAACCGCGCGCCATGATCGAATGGCTGCATTGATTTCATCCTTCATGCAGGAATTATGCTTAAACTGGACACTGACCGCAGGATTTCTGCATGACTACTCTCGACAGAGCCGACAGAGCGCTGCTCGCCGCCGTTCAGAAAAACAATCGCCTGACCTCGGAAGAGTTGGCACAGATCGTCAATCTCTCGCCGACTGCCTGTCAGCGACGGCTGAAGCGGTTGCGTGAAGAAGGGGTGATCGAGGCAGACGTATCGATCGTCTCGCCCAAGGCTGCGGGGCGCGGTGTCACCATGATCGTTCTTGTCTCGCTGGAGCGTGAACGGGCCGATATCGTCGATCGATTCAAGGCGGCGATCCGCGCCACCAAGGAAGTGATGATCGGCTATTACGTGACGGGTGATGCCGATTTCATCCTGGTGATTACGGCGAAGGACATGGAGGACTACGAAGCCTTTACGCGTCGGTTCTTCTATGAGAACCACGATATCAAAGGTTTCAAAACGATGGTTGTAATGGATCGAGTGAAGGCTGGCTTTGCCTTCCCGATAGAGGACTGATGGCACCGAGAGGTTTTCCAAAGTCCGCGTTGTTTCCGTTTTCTGCCGATCGACGCGCATTTGGCTTTCGCAACGGCATGTGAACGTCAACCTCCAACACTCTTGCAAAAGCTGCCGATATCGAGACGGTTACGTCCTCCTTCCCCCGCTGGGCACGCCAACATAAGACCGATCAATCTCAGAATTCCGGCGAGATGCGTTCCTGCGAAGACCCTTTGGCTGGACGCAGACGTCTGAGGTTTCATCGGATCGCTTATTGAACATCCATTCGACAAGAATGCATATGTGAAACCTTCGCATACGGTCTCTTGACAGCTCCTCTCTTGTCGTGGAGTGTAAGTAAAGCGGTTTACTAAAGCGGTTTACAAGCTGGATGGCGCAGGAACGAACCCCAGGGTTGAAAGATGTTGCGAAAGCCGCCGGTGTCTCGGTGACGACGGTGTCGCGCATGCTGAATGGTTCGCTGGATCTTCCGGCCCTCACCAGGCAGCGCATCGAGAATGCCATCGCCTCCCTCAAATATCAGCCGAATCCGCACGCGCGACGACTGAGCCGCGGTCGCTCCGACACGATTGGCCTCGTCGTTCCCGATATCGCCAACCCGTTCTTCGCGACCATGGTGGCGGCCGTGGAGGAGGAGGCGAATGACCGCGGGCTTGCCGTTTCTCTCTATGCGACGCTCAATCGCACCGGTCGCGAGGTCGCCTATCTCAGGCTCCTCGAACATAATCATGTCGATGGACTGGTGTTCGTCACCAACCATCCTGACAACGGCGATCTGGCGGCGCTGATCAACCGGACCGGCAAGGTCATTGTCGTCGACGAAGACGTTCCGCTTGCAGCCGTTCCCAAGCTCTTCTGTGACAACTTTCAGGGTGGGCATCTGGCGGGCCGCCATCTGGCTGAGTTTGGCCATCGCGACGTGCTCTATGTCGGCGGCCCCGATGCCATGATCAGCACGCAGCGGCGTTTCAACGGATTGCGTGAAGGGTTACGCGAGCGCTTTGGCGACGACATATCGATAAGTCGTTACAGCGGCGAATATACTGTTGGCTGCGGGCGCGACATGGCGCGCCGGTTTCTGAACGAGGGCATGCCGGCAACGGCCATCTTTGCCAGCTCCGACGAAATCGCAATCGGCATGATCGAGGTCCTGCGGGAGAGGGGGATTTCGATCCCCGAGGATCTCTCGCTCATCGGCTTTGACGACGTCAGCCCGCTGCACCTCTTTGCGCCCCCCTTGACCGCGATCCGGCAGCCGGTGCGCACGATTGGCCGCCGTGCCCTATCTCTTCTTCTCGAAACAAACTGGCAGGAGAGCAAATCGCTCGCCACCGAAGAACTCGTGCCAGTCGAAATCGTCGTGCGGAACTCCGTTGCGCCGCCGTCGACCCATAATAAGCAACGAGAACAAAACCAGAGGATGAGAACATGAAACAGATCAGACGTCGCGCGTTTACAGCCGCTCTTGCCTTCACCGCGCTTGCCGGTGCCACGCTCGGAGCCTCCCTTGCTCAGGCCGCCGGCAAAACCTATGCGCTTGTGCAGATCAATCAGCAGGCGCTTTTCTTCAACCAGATCAATGAAGGTGCCCAGAAGGCGGCTGATGCATCCGGCGACAAGCTGGTCATCTTCAACGCCAACAACGAAGCTGCCGCCCAGAACAGCGCCATCGAAAACTACATCCAGCAGAAGGTCGATGGCCTGATCGTCGTTGCAATCGACGTCAACGGCATCATGCCGGCCGTCAAGCAGGCGTCGGATGCCGGCATCCCCGTCGTTGCCATCGATGCGATCCTGCCGGACGGCCCCCAGAAGTCGCAGATCGGCGTCGACAACGGCAAGGCCGGCGCCGACATGGGCGCCTATTTCCTCGACTACGTGAAGAAGAACATGGACGGCAAAGCCAAGGTTGGCGTCGTCGGCGCGCTCAACTCCTATATCCAGAACGTTCGCCAGAAGGGCTTCGAGGACGCCATCAAGAGCGACGGGATCGAGACGTCAGGGGTCGTCGACGGCCAGAATATCCAGGACAATGCGCTTGCCGCTGCTGAAAACCTCATCACCGGCAATCCTGACATGACGGCGATCTACGCAACGGGCGAGCCGGCTCTCCTCGGCGCGATTGCTGCCGTTCAAAGCCAGGGCAAGCAGGACAGCATCAAGGTCTTCGGCTGGGATCTGACTGCGCAGGCGATCTCCGGTCTTGACGATGGCTATGTCGTTGCCGTGGTCCAGCAGGATCCGGCCGGCGAGGGCAAGGCCGCGGTCGAGGCTCTCGCGAAGCTGAGCGCCGGCCAGAGCGTCGAAAAGAGCATCTCCGTTCCGATCACGATCGTGACGAAGGAAAATGTCGAGCCTTACCGGGCCGTCTTCAAATGATGAGTGACAACCGGCCTGTTTATGCCGGAGCCGGGGAGGCGCAAGCCTCCCCGCATTCCTCCGGCTCGTCTGCGCGAACGCCAGCCGTATCGTTGCGTGGCATCAAGAAGACCTTCGGTTCGCATCAGGCGCTGCGTGGCGTTGACCTCGACCTCTTTCCGGGCGAATGCCTCGGCCTCGTCGGAGACAACGCCGCCGGCAAATCGACGCTGACCAAGATCATTTCCGGGACCTATCTGCCGGATGACGGAACGATTTTACTGAACGGCGAAGAGGTTCGCCTTTCCGGGCCTGCGGATGCCCGCGACCGCCATATCGAAATGGTCTTCCAGGATCTGAGCCTGTGCGATCACATCGATGTCGTCGGCAACCTGTTTCTTGGGCGTGAGCTGACCAAAGGTCCCTTTCTCGATCGTCAGAAAATGATGAGCGAGGCGCGCAGGATGCTGGATGCGCTGGAGATCCGCATTCCGCGGCTCTCCGCCAAGGTTGAGAAGCTGTCGGGTGGCCAACGCCAGGCAATTGCGATCGCCCGAGCGGCGTCGTTCAACCCCAAGGTCCTGATCATGGACGAGCCGACCTCGGCCCTTGCTGTCGCCGAAGTCGAAGCCGTGCTTTCTCTGATCAATCGGGTCAAGGCAAAGGGCGTGTCCGTCGTCCTCATCACCCATCGCCTTCAGGACCTGTTCCGGGTCTGCGACCGGATCGCTGTCATGTACGAGGGCACGAAGGTCGCCGAGCGCGATATCGCCAAGACCAATCTCGAGGATCTCGTCAAGCTCATCGTCGGGGGAGAAAGACATTGACCGTCTACACCGAACGCGCCAAGGGCTCGCCGATGGCCGACTTCCTGAGTGAAAACGCCCAGGTCCTGTCGATCGCCTTCTTCTTTCTGGCATGCCTCGTCTTCTTTTCGCTGACGACCACCACTTTCATGACGACGGGCAACATCCTGAACATCGTGCGCCAGGCGGCTCCCATCCTCGCCGTGGCGATTGCCATGACGCTCGTCATCGTCACCGGCGGCATTGATCTCTCGGTCGGCTCGATGCTGGCGCTGATCAACGCCGTCGCGGCCATTACGCTCGCCACCGGCATTCCCTGGCCGGTCGTCTGCCTCAGCATGCTTGCACTTGGCGGCATTATCGGCCTTCTGCAGGGCTGGTTCATTGCCTATCAGAATATTCCCGCCTTCATCGTTACCCTTGCCGGGCTTTCCATCCTGCGCGGCGTGGCGCTCTACCTTACGCAGGGCTATTCCATTCCGATCAACAACGAGCCAGGCTTCTTCTACCTGGGACGCGGGGAACTTGCCGGTTTTCCCGTTCCGGCGCTGATCGCGATCCTGGTCGCGATCGTCGGATATGTCATCATGGCCGTTACCAAATACGGTCGGCAGATCGTGGCGGTCGGATCCAACATGGAGGCCGCACGCCGGGTCGGCATGCCCGCCAAATGGATCGTCGCCTCGGTCTACCTGGTATCAGGGATCGCTTCGGCGCTGGCGGGCCTGTTGATCGCGGCCCGTCTCGGTTCCGGTTCCTCGAATGCTGCCGTCGGCTTCGAACTGCAGGTGATCGCGGCCGTCGTGCTCGGCGGCACCTCGCTGATGGGCGGACGCGGCACCATGATCGGGACCGTCCTCGGCACGATGACCATTGCCGTCATCGGTAACGGCCTGATCCTCATGCATATCTCGCCCTTCTTCACCCAGATTGTCACCGGCGCAATCATCCTGGTTGCCATCTGGCTGAATACCCGCATCTTCACCGCCAACTTCCGCTTGGCAGGCAGGAGGAAGAGCTGATGCCGCCGAACGAGCTTTCGCCGGGTCACGTGCGCTCCGGCAATGTAATGACGGTCCAGGGGCCGGTTGCGGTGTCGGACATTGGCGTCACGCTGATGCACGAGCATATCCTCAATGACTGCCGTTGCTGGTGGCACGCGCCGAAGGAGCCCGAGCGGCAATATCTCGCCGAGGGTTTCGTCTGCATGGAGATCCTCAGCGAACTTAGGCAGGATCCCTTCGTCAACAAGCACAACATTACGCTCGACGATGAGAAGCTTGCCGTCACCGAGCTCAAGGATTTTGCCGGTCTCGGCGGCCAGACAGTCGTCGAGCCGACATGCCAGGGCATCGGTCGCGATCCGCTGGCCCTGCGACGGATCTCCAAGGCGACGGGACTGAACATCGTCATGGGAGCCGGCTTCTATCTCGGCTCCTCGCACCCGGAAAAGGTTGCAGGCATGTCGGTCGGGCAGATCGCCGACGAGATCGTCTCGGAAGCAACTGTTGGCGCTGACGGCACGGATGTCAGGATCGGCCTGATTGGCGAGATCGGCGTGTCCTCGGATTTCACCGCCGAGGAGGAAAAATCGCTGCTCGGTGCCGCACAGGCCCAGGTACGCACCGGTCTGCCCCTGATGGTCCATCTTCCCGGCTGGTTCCGCCTCGGACACAGGGTTCTGGATGTCGTCGCCTCGGAAGGTGGCGATCTCAGGCATACTGTGCTCTGCCACATGAACCCGTCACATGACGATCTCACATATCAGTCGGAACTCGCCGCCCGCGGCGCATTTCTCGAATATGACATGATCGGCATGGATTTCTTCTATGCGGACCAGCAGGTGCAATGCCCGAGCGATGAGGAGGCGGCGCGCGCGATCGTCAAGCTCGTCGAGATGGGACACACCGACCGTCTTCTCCTGTCCCACGACGTCTTCCTGAAAATGATGCTCAAGCATTATGGGGGCAATGGCTACGCCTATATCCTGCGTCACTTCCTGCCGCGCCTGAAGCGCCACGGTCTCGATCACGCAACGCTCGACATCTTCATGCGCGCCAACCCGCGATCGGTCTTTCAGGCAAGTGCCTGAGTACAAACATAAAAAGAAATGGAAACATCATGACAAAGAAGGTTCTTCTCGTCGGCGAAAGCTGGGTCAGTTCGGCCACGCACTACAAAGGTTTCGATCAGTTCGGCAGCGTCACCTTCCATCTGGGCGCCGAGCCGTTGGTCAAGGCGCTCAAAGGCAGCGCGTTCGAACTCACCTACATGCCGGCGCACGAAGCGGTCGAACAATTCCCCTTCGATATGGCAGGGCTCGATGCCTATGACGCGATCATCCTGTCAGATATCGGCGCCAATTCGCTGCTTCTTCCCCCGGCGGTCTGGCTGCATTCGAAGACCGTTCCAAACCGCCTGAAACTGATCAAGGCCTGGGTCGAAAAGGGCGGCGGCCTGTTGATGGTCGGCGGCTATTTTTCTTTCCAGGGCATTGATGGCAAGGCGCGCTGGCGCCGCACGCCGGTCGAGGATGTTCTGCCGGTCACCTGCCTGCCTTACGACGATCGGGTCGAAATCCCGGAGGGGACGACGCCTGTCCTCGTCAAGTCGGGTCACGAGACCGTCGCTGGTCTCCCGGGCGAATGGCCACTGCTTCTCGGCGTCAATGAGGTAGAGGTGCGTGAGCGCGACGATGTTGAGGTCATCGCCCGTTTGCCGGATACGGAGGGCGGTCATCCACTTCTGGTCACCGGCCGCTTCGGCAAGGGCAGAACGGCCGCCTGGACGTCCGATATCGGCCCACACTGGCTTTCGCCAGCCTTCTGCGAATGGGAAGGCTACGGGCGTCTCTGGAAGAACATCCTCGGCTGGCTGACGGAGGCGAAATAGGCGTCAATCGCCGGCAAGGATGCCGGCGAGTTCCGCCTTGCTCGGAAAGGCCGAACGCGTGCCACGGCGGCCGACGGTGATGGCAGCCGCAGCGGTCGCATGATGGATGGCCTTGGCGTCGAGCATGGTGGAGCGGAGCGCGGCCGAGGCAAGTGCTACGGCCATGAAGGTGTCGCCGGCGCCGGTCGTGTCAACGACCTCGACGGCACGGGCCGGAACGGTTGCAAGCACCTGATGTCCGCTTGCAAGGATAGCGCCGCTGCCACCGAGCGTCAGGACGGTCTGTGACACTCCGGCTTCGGCCAGACGACGGATCGCGGCCTCGCCGGACGATCCGGTCAGACTTTCGGCCTCGCCTCTGTTGAGAAAGGCGATGTCGACAAGCGGCCAGAGCTCGGCGAAGTAAGGGCGGAGCGGCGAGGGGTTGAAGGCGGTCTTAAGGCCGCGGCGTCTGGCTTCGGCAAGAATGCCGCGGGTGACGTCTTCGCTGAGATTGCCCTGCAGCACGACGAGGTCGCCGCTGACGGCATCGCCAAGCGGGGCGAGCGCCTCTGACAGGGTCAAGGCTTCGGCCGATTCCGTCGTGGTGACGATGGCGTTTTCGCCGTCCGGCGTGGTGAAGATGATGGAGAAATCGCTGGTGCGATGCGGGCTGCCCAACAGACGGGCATCCAGCGCCTCGCCGGCAAGCTGGTCACGGATCGTCTGGGCGCGAAAATCCTCGCCGACAGCCGTGACGAGCGTCGTGGGAAGGCCCGTGCGGCCCATCACGACAGCCTGATTGGCGCCCTTGCCGCCAAGGTCGCGGGTCTCCTCCCGACCGAGGATCGAGGCGCCCGCTTCGGGCATGGACATTACGGAAATGGTCTCGTCGATGGCGACGTTACCGATGACATAGGCACGCATGGCTGGCTTTCAGAGAGGAAAGAAAAATGCAGCAGATATCGGATAAGGCCACAAGCGCCATACGGGAAATATTCGGCACTGACAAGGCGTTGATCGGGATGATCCATTGCCCGCCTTTCCCGGGTGCTCCACGCTATCGTAGCGCAGCGATGGAGACGATCTACGACACGTGCATGCGCGACGCAGACGCGCTCGTCAAAGGCGGCATCCACGGATTGATCGTCGAAAATCACGGCGATATTCCCTTTTCCAAGCCCGAGGATATCGGCCATGAGACCGCGGCCTTCATGTCGGTCGTGACCGACCGCATCGCGCGCGCCGCTGGCGTGCCGCTGGGCATCAACGTGCTTGCCAATGCGCCGATCCCGGCCTTCGCGATCGCGGCGGCAGGCGGCGCGCGCTTCATCCGCGTCAATCAATGGGCGAACGCCTATGTCGCCAATGAAGGTTTCATGGAAGGTCGGGCGGCTGAGGCCATGCGCTATCGCTCGGCTCTGCGCGCCGAGCATATCAAGGTGTTTGCCGACAGCCATGTGAAACATGGCGCGCACGCCATTACCGCTGATCGCACGATCGACGAACTGACCCGCGACCTCGCATTCTTCGATGCAGACGTGGTGATCGCCACCGGCCAGAGAACGGGCAATAGCGCAACGATGGAAGAGATCGAGGAAATCGGTGCCGCCACCCACCTTCCGCTGCTCGTCGGGTCGGGCGTAACCAGGGATAACATCGTCGACATCCTCAAGCGCACTGACGGCGTCATCGTCGCCTCGTCGCTCAAGGAGGACGGCGTCTGGTGGAACCCCGTGGACCCGGCCCGCGTGGCAGCCTTCGTCGAAGCCGCAAAACCCGGCCTGGAGGCGTAGCGATCATGGGCGGCCCCCTTTCGCAACAGATGCTCGACGAGAACCGTGACGTTTTCGAAGCCATGGTGAACCATCGTTTCGTCGCGGATATCAAGGCCGACCGCCTTTCGAACGAAGCATTCGAGCGATACCTCGTCTTCGAGGGCGCTTTCGTCGACACGGCGATTGCGATCTTCTCTTATGCCACCGCCAAAGCCGAAACCATCGCCCAGAAGCGGTGGCTGATCGGCGTTCTGGATGCGCTCGCAAATCAGCAGATCGCCTATTTCGAAAAGACCTTTGCGGCACGCGGCATCGACCCTTCACGCCATGATACAGGCCGGCCCGATGTTGCGGCCTTCCGCGACGGCATGCTGGCGATTGCCCGTGACGGTGGTTTTCTCGACACGATTGCTGCCATGTTTGCCGCCGAATGGATGTACTGGACCTGGTCGACGGCGGCGAACTCGACCGCAATCAGCGATCCCTTGCTCAAGGAATGGGTCAAGCTTCACGCAGAACCGCAGTTCGAAGCGCAGGCGCGCTGGCTGAAGGCTGTTCTGGACGACGCGGGCGAAACCATGGATTCTGCCGAACGGAAGCGGTTAAGTGCGATATTCGGACATGCGCAACGTCTTGAGATCGACTTTCACGAAGCAGCCTATTCCTGAAAGGCCGTACGATGACTGCGGATATCGATATCAACGGGGCGCGCCTGCTGGGTCGCCTCGACCAGTTTGCCGAGATCGGCGCGACCGCGCGGGGTGGCGTCAACCGTCAAGCCTTGACCGAACTGGATCGCGAAGCCCGATCCTTGCTGGCCGGGCTGGCCGCTACACGCGGGTTTGCCGTGTTCCAGGATCCCGTCGCCAATCTCTTCATCCGCCGTTCCGGCAGGGACGACCGGGCGCCGCCGCTCTTGATCGGCAGTCATCTCGACAGCCAGCCAGCCGGCGGTCGTTTCGACGGCGCGCTCGGAACGCTCTCGGCCTTCGAGGTTCTCGAAAGCCTCGAGGATGCTGGTATCGAAACGGATAGGGCGATCGAGGTCGTCGCCTGGACCAATGAGGAAGGATGCCGCTTCGCACCCGGCTGCATGGGTTCGTCCGCCTTTTCGGCGCGCGCGATCCCTGCCGAATGGCCCGACTTTGTTGCGACTGACGGTGCTGTGTTCGGCGACGAATTGAGGGAAACGCTTGAGGCTCTTCCACAGGCTGCGATGCGCGATCTTGGCATGCCGGTCCATGCCTATCTCGAGGTGCACATAGAGCAAGGCCCTTCGCTGGAGAAGGACGATATCCCGATCGGTATCGTGACTGGTATTCAAGGAACGCGATGGCTGCAGGTGAACGTATCGGGTCAGACGGCCCATGCCGGCACGACGGCTCTTTCCTACCGCCGAGACCCTCTGCGCGCCATGATCTCGGCGCTGGACACGCTCTATTCCACTGTCATGCCGCAGGACGAAAGCGCCCGATTTACCATCGGGCGCATCGAGGTGGAGCCGGGCGCGATCAACGCCATTCCGGCGCTGGCGCGCTGCACCATTGATATCCGTCATCCCGATCCATTGGCGATCAACCGGCTTAACGTGACGATCGAGCAGTGCTTTCGCGAGCGTGCTGAGGCTCAGCGTTGCGAGGTTTTGTTCAAGCGCAGCTTTGACATGCCGCCGGCAACCTTCCCCGAAAAGTTGCTGACGGTACTGGAGCGCGCCGCGGAAGGCACCGGGCTGGCGACGAAAAGGATGGTGTCGGGCGCTTTCCACGACGCTCTGTTCGTCAATCGGATCGCGCCTTCGGCGATGATCTTCGTACCCTGCCGTGACGGCCTCAGCCACAATGAAGCCGAATATACCGCGCCCGGGCATGTCGTTTCAGGCGCGAGATTATTGTTGCAGTCGACGATCGAGCTTGCCAAAGGCTGAGAGAAGAGGATCGCTGGCGCCAATGCCGTCATTAGGGCCTCGCTGCGGGCCTAGAATGATCAAGCGTTCCGCCATGCGAATAGGTCGATCCGAGCGTAGCCAGCGATCAAAAAAGGCCTGTCCCTGGAATGCAGGTCAACCTTTCCTCCTCCGGCTTTCCTCCTCCGGGCGCTCGAGATTTGGCAGCCTTGTCTCTTGTTTCAGCAGAAGCCGTTAAGCTTGAGAATCTTATGGGCGTCGATTGCAGCCCGAAGCTCGTCTTCCGAGTTCCGATCTCCGCTGTTAGCATCAGGATGATGCATCTTTAACTTCTGCTTGTAGCGGCTTCTGATCTCCGCGGGTGTTGCCTCTGGCGGAAGACCGAGTGTTTCGAAAGCTTTGGCTTCCAGCACCTTCAATTTACGTCGTTGAAGGTCCGCTTTTACCGCCTGGCGTTCTGCCGCGCTTTTGCGCGCATTCGTCGCCTTTGCCGAACCAGAACGGACTGTGAAGGGGAGTGGCATCTCAGAGGGCTGGTGGATCCTCTGTCCCCAGGTCGGGCGGGCGCCGCTTGCCGCTTCTCTCTGATAGCGGGCGATGACAGGATCGGACAGATTGGTCGCGAAATTGTACCCTTTGCCATATTCCTTCACATGCTCAGAACAGAACAGCAGATACAGTCCCTCCGCATCACGTCCCACAGGAGCGCGATGAAGGCCACCCTTGTCGCACCCGTCCCATTGGCATTTTGGAGCATCTGGGTTTCGGTCTGAAACTAACTTTTTGCGGATCGGCCGCAAGCCAACGAAAATCTTGGAATCTGGACTCATCGCGCCTTATATGGCGATCCGGCCCACGCCGACAAGTGGAGAGAATAAGGTAGGCGGTCAGTTGCCCCCAACCGCTTTTAACTGACTGTGCTCAGTGAACCCAAAACTGTCGATTCTATAAATCAATGGGTAGTCGTGAAGTGAACGCATCCGACATTCAGTCAGGGGCTGAACTTTACCCTCAGGAGCAGTTGATCCTGCCACAAGCATGTCGTCAGGTCTTCGTCCGACAGGTCATGCGACTGATGGCTGGAGCGATCCACACGCCCTGATCTTACCTGGTCGCTATCGTGCGCCAAGTTGGGGAGCAGCGTCGGAGGCGTAGCGAAACGCAATCGGATTGCTGGCGGCGCGGGCCGCACTGCCAAGGGATAGATGAACCTGTCGAGGAATTTCACAGGTGAATTTCTTGTGAGGGATCTTTTGTCGGCCGCAACCTTAAGGAGAAAATCCATCAGTGAGGAAGCTAATCGTTGACCAATCGAGCCGACCACACTATAGAGATGTTCATCGATCTTTTGCTTGCCGAACTTTGTCTACCGCGTGAGTGGCACCGCGCTTTAAGCGAACTTCCTTTCAAAAACAGTCGTTGTCGCAGTCTGCGGAGCCTTCGCTTCGCGGTTCCTCACTCTATGCTATGAAAGGGTTCATCATGACCACTGGCACAGTTAAATGGTTTAATTCCACCAAGGGCTTCGGCTTCATTCAGCCTGATAACGGCGGCGCCGATGCGTTCGTTCACATCTCTGCCGTTGAGCGCGCCGGAATGCGCGAACTCGTCGAGGGCCAGAAGATCGGCTTCGACCTTGAGCGCGACATGAAGTCGGGTAAGATGTCGGCCTGCAATCTGCAGTCCGCTTAATCGATATCTGCTTCCCTTTGACCACGGATGTACTGGCACTGCCGGGAGCACCTATCCAATTAAAGGCCAGGCGTGTCGCCTGGCCTTTTTCGTTTCGGCTTGCCAGCCGAATTACTCAGGAACCCAATGAAACAAGCACACAGCAAATCCCGCCAGCAGGCGGAGATCGCCTTCGGCAACGTCCAGACGCAGTTTTTTGCCAAGAATAACGCGGTGGAAGAGCTCGAATCCGTCGCCCAGGCTCGGGACGCCAAGACCTTAAGGCTGCGAGAGGCACGTCTTGCCAAGGAACTGGCCGACCGGACGTCGGCAACGTCCGCCCTTCTTGCCAAACGCGCCAAGACGCGCTGATCACTGGCCAACACCGATTATCAGGATAAAAATTTGAAGAAAGCTAGAAACAGCGAGCTCTCTGACCGCCGTGCAGCATCCGCGGACGCCAAGACTGCTCTCCTCAATGCCTTCCGTGCGGCAAAAACTGCGGCCGAACCAGGTAAAATCGCAAGGCAGGCAGAACGCCTTGCCATTGTCTCGGCTCGTGAGGAACGACGCCTGGAGCGCGAACGCCTGAAGGTCGAGGAGCGCAAGCGCGTTGAGACCGAGGCGGCAGAACAGCGAGCAACCGCGGAGGCCGAAGCGTTGGCCGTGACCGAAGCTCGCGAGAGCGCCCAAAACGCTCGTGTAGCGCGGGTGATCGAAGATGAGGCGGCGCGAAAGGCCGAACGCGACCGTCGCTACGCCAACCGCAAGGCAAGACAAGCCTAGCCTTCTGCCGCCACCGCGCCAACCCCACAGCATGACAGTGTTATGCTCAATTCAGTCGTGCCATGGAGCCTCCAAGGCACCGGGTACGAACGAACGCCAGGCGATCAACAGGTCCTGGCAAATCGCGATCCAGGAAATTCTGCCCATGGTCATCCGTGACAGATGCCATGCCGGAGGCGAGGCCGCATGCAAGTCATATATCAAACGCATCGAAGAGGTGTATGGGAAGCGGGCGCCTCGATATAGGCCGCCCGCTTCATTGAAAGCCTAGTCAGTTACAGCCGGTTTGCTCGGTAGCGCTGACGCTCCGCTTCGATCTGCTCCGGCGTATAGGGCTCTGCAGCTTCGTCGAAGCGCATCCAACCCTGTTCCTGATAGTTGGATCGGCGAGAGGCGAAATCGACTGGACGCGACCGGTCGAGGATGGCCTTCGCTTCCGTAACCCTTCCATCATCGACCTTCGCAGTCACGACCGAACCGCCACGACGGATCCCTTCTGCGTAGAAGTTCGCCTCCTCTTCCGGAACACCTTCATTGACCATCGCGCCGACAATGCCGCCGACGGCGCCGCCGGCGACTGCGCCCGCGGCAGCGCCGGCAGCCGTCGCTGCCAGCCAGCCTGCTGCAACGACTGGACCGACACCAGGAATGGCGAGCAGGCCCAAGCCGGTCAAAAGGCCGCCGGCGCCGCCCGCGACCGCACCGACACCGGCGCCGGTGCCAGCACCTTCCGCAGCGTAGCTGCCCTGGCCTTCGACGTCGGTCTTACCGTTCGCCTTGTTGGTGACGATACTGATGTCGTCGGAAGGCACGCCGGAGTCTTCCAAAGCCTTCACTGCCGCACGGGCGTCGTCGTAGCTGTCATAGAGTCCAGTAACTGTTCGCATGGGTCGTCTCCTTGGATTTTTTACTTGGCCATCGTCACATTGCCCTGGAAGTCCAGGGAGACGCCGGCATCCTTGCCATCCTTCTTGGCGGCCGCGCGCCAGACGCCCTGGTCGTCGAGCTTCAATCCGGTGACGTCTGTATAGCCCGCACCTTCGATACGCTCCTTGGCCTGATCTTCCGTGAAGCTGTTCTTGCCGGCCACCGGTGCGCCGGGGTTGTGTTCCGTGTTGACGGCAGGGGTCGTCTGTGACGTGGAAGGGGTCTCGCTCTGGGCGTAGGCTGTGGTGGCCGACAGCAGCAGAGCGAACGAAATTGTCGTAATCTTTGTCATTTGTGTTTCCTCATGTGCCAATGAAAAACAAAGGAAAATGCTGTTTGTTCCGAGAGTTACGAAAACTTTTTCAAATGTGCTCAGCGGTGCGGTGAAGGGAGAGAGCGAAGGTGATCGCGATTGGATTTGACACCACCGCCGGTGTTTCACCATGCGCTTGGCAATCTCGCTGGCAATGTACAGACCGAGGCCGAGGCCTTCCTTTCCGTTTTCTGTGGCTGGGGTGAACGGCTCGAACAGTCGCTCGGTTGCAACCGTCGAGATCGGTTGGCCTGTATTCTGGACGGAAAGTTCGAAGTCGCCGGCATCCAGCCGCGCACCCGTGCGCGATCGCTAGCCGCTCCGGTGCGAGCTGTGCGATACTCTGTCCATCGCAGATGACGAGAAGTGGCTATGGCAGGTCGACATCGATCTCCCGGTCCGGATGCGCACCGGCGAACTCATTCACGACTCGCCGAAGAACAGGATCGAGATCGGTCTCCTCCAGTTCCGCCGGCACGCCGCCCAGCCTTACACGGCCGGATGTCCCCGGGATCGGGCGATCCGGACGTGGGGAGCCTTCTCAAAGGGCGGCCTGAAACATGGGTAGCGACGCCTTGCGAGCGGATGAAAGCGGTCAGGATCGATGGGAGACACCTTCGGTTCAGTCCCGAAGTGTTCGCGAAAAAAGTCGGAAGGGGAGGAGCCTGAATGATGATGGCGGCAAAGACTGACACGGCTCTTGCCGCCGCAGCTTCGCGCGCCATCTGATTGGCTCAGACACCGGTTTCGAATGGAGGAAAAGATGGGGTCGAAAGAGGATCGGATCAGGCAGCGGGCCTATGAGATATGGGAACGGGAAGGCCGGCCACAAGGCGAGGATATGAAACACTGGCTGCAGGCGTTCCAGGAGATCGCAGCGAGCGCCGAGGCGGATGGCCAGGCTGTCAAAAAGTCTCGAGGGAAGAAGCCGGCGGCCCTGGCTGCGCCGGCGAAGACGAAAGCCAAACCGAAAACCGGAAGCGGCGCGCAGAGCGTTCCGACGACAACGCCGCCTCCTAAGCCTGCCAAAACACCACGGGCTGCCACCAGACACTGACATGACCTGCTTGGTCGTGAGAAGCATTCCGACCGGACGCGATTTGGCGTTACCGTAATCCCGCTCGGCGATGTCACTTGTGAAAAAGTGAGGATCTCCAGTCCGTGTCGTCGAGCGGGACCGATTGCTCGAAATGCCTCTCGCAGGCTCGTGGGACAGGTGGATGAGCGTCTGTCGCGCTCAGAGCGGTCTGACGTTTTCCGCCTTTGACTTGCCCGTCTTCCGATCCTGACCGAGATCGTAGGAGACGCTTTGGCCTTCCTTCAGGACGTCGCCGTATTGCAGGGCGGAGACGTGGACGAAGACATCAGTTCCGCCGTCTTCCGGTGTGATGAAACCAAAGCCCTTGTCCGCGTTGAAAAACTTGACCTTGCCAGTCGGCATGAAAATCCTCGTGTTTGAGAGTTGATCGCACCAGCAATTTAGCGGTCAGCAACGGTCGGAGCAAGCCTGTCGGCCGCAGTTGTTCTCGGATTTCGCGCTGGAAGAAAACGTAGACTTTTTTCGACCGAATCGCGGTTTACGCCTTGGAGCGGTTTAGGTCGGGAAACTGGTCTTCGTGATCGTTATGCAATTCTCTGGTCTCGGCCCACACTTGAACCCCATCGGACCCTCAAAAGGTGTAACGGCCGAGGCTGGGCGCTAGATGGATTAAACACAGCGTGACAATCTTGCTAGGGTCCCGAATTCACGACGACAATCCGGATTGCCGGTCGCAACCCTCGCCTGTTACGGGCAGTTGAATTGCTTTCTGTTCACATGAAATGAACTCAACTGATATCACACCAATGCCTGCCGATAGGATGCCGCCAAGTCGGTATCCTGAGCAATCAGGGCGGGAGCGGCGCAAACCGCCTTTTCGATTACGGTCTGCACCTTGCCGCAATCGAAGGATTGCGCGTGTCAGACCGTCGAAAAAGGGCGCAACCGGGGGCAACAAGCACACGCAGGCGGAAGACGAATGCCATGAATAACTCGTTTCTTAGGTGGCCGGCACACTAGTGAATATGAGCATCCTTGATCAAGACAAGAGCGCCTCAGCGGATGCAGCAAGCCGAGAACCGCTAACAAACAAAATGTTTGACGGTGTGGCTTCGACACCCTTTTCGCCTTCCTTAAAGGCGACCTGACACCGAGCTGTGTTTAAATACCTGACCCGTCGAAGTTTTGGTCGTCCTCGCCTTCCCAGGGGGCGGGCATCGAGTTGCGACTGAGGTTGGCCGAGGGCATCGGCATCCAACACTTCAATTCCGGTTCGGCATATTCGATGATCTGCCCGGGCGAGGAATCAGACGCGCGCCATCCTTCTCCCCCGAACCGATCGCCTTTCGACCAGTAAGCGAGGTCAACTTCTGCCGGGCCCTGTTCGGACTGGCGGATCGTGACCAGGATCCGACTACCGTCTTTCGGTGCGTTTGCCATATGGTGCCAATGGTCTGGGTCGTCCATCGTTTTTCCTCCTGCCTCGCTGCAGGTTGGGAATGTCGCCTCGCCACCGAAAGCGGTCAACTCAAACTTTGTACAGGCACGTGGTCGCGTCGGCAAAAAGCGAAAGCAATCATCAAACTGGGCGGATAGCCCGGTCACGGACTTCAGGTGAAAACTTGTTCGTCGTCATGATCATATCGGCTCCGCTATCTCATGAGCTGAAGCCTCCGCTGAACCGGTGCGGTTCAAATCTCTCAATTGAGAAGGATCAGGCTTGCGGCGCCGATCAAGCCGGCATGCCTTCCGAGTTGCGCGGGCACGACCGGCACATCGCGATAAGCGGGCATCGCCCGCTCCTGAATGGTGGCCTCGATCGGGTTGTGAAGGAGATCGTAGCCGTGGGAAATTCCACCGCCCATGACGATCATGTCAGGCGAGTAGAGATGGAGCAGATTGGTAAAACCGATGCCCAGCCAGCGGGCTTCCCTGTCGATCAGCGCAAGGGCTGCTTCGTCGCCGCCGCGCGCAGCCTCGACAACGTGTCGGCCCGTCACTTCACCGTCGTGGGACAGTGTTCGAAGCGCCGAACCGTCGCCAGGCTTTGTCAGAGCCGTCGCACGTCGGCCGAGTGCAGTCCCCGACGCCACCGCCTCGAAGCAGCCCACCGCCCCGCAAAGGCATCGTTCGCTCTCGCTTGTGATGGTCATATGGCCGATTTCGCCTGCGAGCCCGCGGCGCCCGTGCACGATCCGGCCATCGGAGATCACCCCACCGCCGATGCCGGTGGAGACGGTGACGAAAACCAGCGAGGCCGCGCCGCGGCCGGCACCGAAACGCCATTCGCCGAGAGCGGCGGCGTTCGCATCGTTCTCCAACCGTACAGGCAGGTTCAAGCGGTCCTGAAGAAGGCGCGCGAGGGGGACTTCACGCCAGCCCGAGAGCGTCGGCGGTGCAGTAAGAATGCCTGCGACCGGATCAAGCGGGCCGGGCGCTCCGATGCCGATACCGAGTGGCCTGGCGTCGGGAACTTCCGAGCAGGTTTTTTCCGCAAGCATCGTGATCTGCTCGATGACTGCATCCGGTCCATCCCTGGCGCGCGTCGGCACGGATGCGAAGGCCAGCAATTTGCCGCCGTCGCCGACCAGTGCGGCGCGCAACTCCGTTCCACCCAGATCGAATGCAAGCGCAATCCTGCTCATCAGGGCCGGGTCTCCAACGCATGCAGCCAGGCGATACGGCCCGGCAGATCCGTGTCACCGAACGCCAGTGATCCGAGCACGACCGTCTCGGCACCTGCTGCCCGCAACAGTGGAACGGTCTGTTCGCGGATGCCGCCGTCCGCTGCGAGAACAATCTCCTTTTCACGTCCGGCGCGCTTCATCAGCGACCGCGCTTCGCGCAGCCGGTCGCAAGCCTTGTCCGAAAGGCTTTGTCCCTTGACGCCGATCGAGGTCCCGAGCAGCGTGAAGAAAGCGACCTCTGCGAGGAACGGTTCTGCCTCGGCGACCGGGGTTTCCAGCCGCAGAACGACGCCGGCTTCGGCCCCAAGCTCTTTTGCGAGCGCCACCGCGCGCAAACCTGCTTCACCGTTCTCCGCATGAACACTGACGAGATCGGCGCCCGCCTCGATGAACTGGCGTGTCTGCTCCTCGACGATCTCGGCCTCGACCATCAGATGCACATGGATCGGTTTTGCCGTCAGCTTGGCGATGCGGGCGACGAAATCGGGAAAGAACAGGAAGCCGGGCGTGAAGCGCGCGTCGGCAACGTCGATATGGTGGAGATCGACATAGGGTTCGATGCGCTGGAGGTCGCGCTCCATATTGGCGAGATCTGCCGACCAGAGTGAAAACTCGCCGAGCAGCCTGTGCCGGGGCAATGCGGCGATGGCGCCGCCCGAGGGAGATTTCGATGTCATGGCTGAGCGACGCTCCGATGTTTGAATTCTGTGGTGAGGAATTGCTGGATCACCGTTCGGACCGCGGCGAAATGAGCTTCCGCACCCGCTGCCTTTGCCGGCACTTCGAGGAAATGCGCATTTGGAAGCGCGTCAGCCGTCAACCGTGCAACGGCGAGAGGGTGAATGGCATCCTGCTGATTGCCGAGGACGAGGGCCGGAATAGCAAGCTTTGCCGCCTCTTCTCGCGAAACGCCGGTCCCATCCGAGGCGATGTCATCAAGCACGTCGGCAAAGGCCAACGCATCCGGGCGCTCGAAATAACCGAGCAGGGAAGCGAGATTGTCTGGCGCTTCCACCCGCAGACGTTCCGCTGTCGCCGACCTGGCAAAAAGCGCCTTGCCTTCGGCAAGTGGATGAGATCGAAGCAAGGCCGCAATCTCGCGGATCGGCGTAAGATTGTCGGGCGCACGGGCAAAGGACCAGGCCGGGCGGACCAGGATGAGACCGATGACGCGCTCGGGGTGCGTTTTTGCCAGATGTAGCGCGATGGCTGCGCCCATGGAGATGCCACCGGCGATGAACCGGTCTATTCCCTTTTCGTCTGCCGCGGCGATGACGTCTGCCGCAAACATCGCAATCGAAAAGGGGCGTTGTGTGCCGAGCGTCGAGCTGCCATGTCCGCGGCACTCGGTCGTGATCCGCCGCCAGTCGAGCCCCTCGGGGAGAACCTGTACGACCTGCGCCTCATTGCCTCCGAGCCCGTGTTGAAACAGCAAGGCCTTGCCTGTCCCGCAGTCGTGGACGGAAAGGTCGGCATCGTCTCGCCCGAGGGTGATCTGCACCTTCATCGGATCAGATCCGAAAGAAATCTGGCGACGGCGGGTGCCTGCTCCGCCGCAAGGCCGTGCGTGACGAGCGCACCGCTGAAACCGGTCGCGCGCAGGCCGTCGATGAAGGCAGGGAAATCGACAATACCCTGACCTGCCGTCGCAAAGCGGCCATCGGCATGGCGGTCCTTCGCATGCGCCATCGCCACATGCCCGGCCGAGAGTTCGATCGCCCTGTCGACGATCTCGGACACTTCGGCCGGTGTCGCCTGCTCGAAGAGGTTTGCCGGATCGAGCACGATGCGCAGGCGCCTCGACCCCATCTCTCCGATCAGCCGCACCGCATCAACAGCGGAGGTGACGATGTTTGCCTGTTCCGGCTCAATGCCGAGATCGATGTCGTGCCGCTCGGCGAGTTCCAGCGCTTTTTCCATTTCGGCCGCCATATCGGCCCAGGCGGACGGAAGCGCATTGTCCGGATGATGCATCCATTGGTCTTGGGCATGGCGGCTGCCGGTGCAGAGCGTCACCAGCGGAATCTGCAGGGCCGCTGCCGTTTCAATCACCACCCCAAGCTGTTTGAGCCCCCTTTCCCGCACGGATTTGTCCGGATGGGCCATGTTATAGGTGCCTGAAAGTGCCGCGAGTGAAACGCCGGTCTCTTCAGATGCCGCCCGGATCGCGGTAATCGTTTCCGGCGCCACTGCGTCCGGCATCGATGGCAGACCGACGCAGGCGAAATTGAACTGAGTCGTCGCAAATCCGCTGTTACGAACGGCGGAGAGCACGCGCTCGGGGTCTGTGCCGGGGAAGGTCTTTGCAAAGATGCCAAGCTGCATCAGACCGATCCTGTGACGGTTGCGAGTTCGACGCGTTCGCTGGTTTCTACCGAGCGGGCGATGGCGACCATGGCGCGGATGGAGGCGATGCCGTCCTCTATATTGGCGCCGCGCATCGGCGCGCCGTTCAGCACGGTATCGGCAAGCCCTTCCAGTTGCCGGCGGAAGAAGTGCCCGTCGGCGCCTAGTGGCTTGCGCGTGGTCGCGTCCTTTTCGTGGAAGATCTCGACCTCGCTCGCCCTGAGGTACCAGGGATTGAAGGTCTTAGCGATCACCGAACCGTTTTCGCCATAGAGTTGGAAGCCCTCATGCCAGTCCATGCGGACCGCGACCGTCAGATCGAGATGACCGAGCGCGCCATTGGCGAACTCGGTTTCCACGAACCAGCAATAGGCGCCGGCACGCTCGAGAAGGCGGGCTCGCACCGCGACGATCTCGCCACACAGGAAACGGGCGGTATCGACGAGATGCGAGCCATGCGCCAGCATGAAATACTGGCGCAGGTCAGCCTTGGGATTTCCGGAGGGTTTTCTGGCGAACTTGCTGGTGATCGGCAGCGGCTGGACCGCGTCGGTATTGGTGTAGCGGTGGGTGGAGTCGCAGTACCAGGCTTTTAGCGCGAAGATCTCGCCGATATCGTCACGGACAAAATCCCGGGCAGCCTCCAGCGCCGGGTCGAAACGCTTCATGTGACCGACCTGCAGCACTTTGCCGGAGCGCTTGACGGCGTCGGCGAGCGCGCGGCCCTCCTCGATCGTCACGCCGGTCGGTTTCTCGCAGAGCACATGCTTTCCCGCATCGAGCGCCTTGACCGACATCGGCACGTGATAGGCGTCCGACGTGGCGACGATGACGGCTTCGAGCTCGGGATCGGCAAGCATCGCATCATAATCGGCGTACATCTTCTGTGGTTCGTATGTCGCGCCCATGCGCGCAAGCAGGTCGGGTGCTGCGTCACAGATGGCGTAAAGATCGGCATTCCCAGCCTTTACGCAGGATTCGAGATGGGCGAACTGTGCAATCGGGCCGCAGCCGAGCACACCCACACGCAGCCGACGGTCTTCCTTACGGATCATGACTTCTCCTCAGGCGCCGTAGCGGCGCATCGTTTCACGGTTCGCCCGGACGGCTGCCACGGGATCGGCGGCGGCCGTGTCCGATTCCTCTTCCAAGACCAGCCAGCCATTGAAGTGCTGCGCGGCAGCGACGACGTCGATCACGGTGGGCGTATCGCAGACCCCTTTGCCAAGCATGGCCCATTTGCCGTCTGCATCGACGTCCTTGAGGTGTAGATAGCGGATACGGTCCTGATAGGTTCGCAGCGTATCCAGAATATCGTTGTGGCCGCGCAGAATATGGCCGGTATCCGGCACCCAGCCGACGAGGTTCTTGTCGATAAGCGAGAAGATCCGGTCATAATCGGCACGGTCGAACAGCAGCGTATTGTGGTGCGAGCTCGGATGCACCGCAATATCCACGCCCGAAGCTTTGCCCAGTTCGCCGGCCCGATTGTAGAACTCCGCGGCGATTTCGAACTTCGCCTCCCGCGGCCCTTCGGAAACCACCGTCGCCGAGCCGATCGAAACGAGGGCGCCGGAAAAGGCGGCCACGAAATCGATCCAGCGCTGTGTGGTCCTGAGATCGTTCTCGATCTCTTGCCTGACGGTGAATCCGCTTTTCGAACCGATCGCCAAAGACACGAGCGTCAGGCCATGTTTCTTCAGGCTCGCGGCGAAATGATCGGGACGATCTGCGTAGCGACCGATCATCGTGTCGGTGATCTCGATGCCCGCGTAGCCGCCCTCAGCAATGGCTTCCAGCAGATCGTCCGGGCCGCCCTTCCAGTTTTTTCCGAGCATTTCCCAGGTGAATGTCTGGCAGCCGACTTTCAGGTCTTTGATACTCATGCCCTATTCCTCGATATCGTCCTGCGTAGGCCTTCGATGATATGCCGCCGGACCGGTATGACCGCGCTCTTGGCATGATGGTGACGTGGCGACGTCCCCTGGCGAGCCGCGTGTGACGGTCGGACTACTATTTCCGCATGGTTTATAAAAATTTATCGCGCGTCAAGAAATAAAATGTTCTATAGCGATTGTCGCGGCAGCGATGCCCATCGATGATGGGCGAAACATCTGAAATTGGTGGGGAGGCCAATTCATGAAAGCATATCCGGGAACCAGGCTGGGCATCGGCGTGATCGGCTGCGGCAATATCTCGATGACCTACCTGCGCAACGCCGCCCTGTTTGCCGGAGTCGAATTGAGGGCCTGTGCCGACATCTCATCCGACATGTCGGCGCTGAGGGCGAAGGAATATGGCATCCGGGCCATGGAGGTCGATGCGCTCTTGGCCGCCCCTGAAGTCGACCTTGTCCTGAACCTCACCATCCCGGCCGTCCATTTCGACGTGACGATGTCGGCGCTTTCTGCGGGCAAGCACGTCTTCACCGAAAAGCCGCTCGCGACGTCGGCCGCCGAGGGCCGCAAGCTAGTGGCGGAAGCCGGAGGTCGCGGTCTTCTGTTAGGTTCGGCTCCCGATACGTTCCTCGGCGCCGCCGGCCGGCGTGCACGAGGCCTGATGGATGCAGGTGCGATCGGCCGCCCGGTCAGCGGCACCGCCTTCATGTTCGGCCGCGGCATGGAGTATTGGCACCCCAATCCGCAATTCTATTATCAACCCGGCGGTGGGCCGCTCTTTGATATGGGCCCCTACTATCTGACGATGCTCGTCAATCTGCTCGGCCCGGTGAAAAGCGTCATGGCGATGGCGACGAAAGGCCAGGAAGAGCGGCTGATCACGGCTGACGGCCCCTTCAAGAACACGACGTTCAAGGTGGGGACGCCGACCAACGTGCTCTCGCTTCTTGAGTTTCAGTCGGGCGCGACGGTGAATTTCGGTGCGTCGTGGGACGTCTTCCGGCACTCCAATCATCCGATCGAGTTGCACGGCACAGAAGGTTCGTTGCGCTTGCCCGATCCGGATACGTTCGGCGGAACGGTCTCGCTTTCCGAGCGCGGTGCCGAATGGAAGAATTTCGAAAGTGGAGGCGAGCTGTATGGCGCCCCGAACTGGCCGTATAGCGCTCCCGACCGCGCCAACTATCGTATGCTCGGCGTTGCCGATCTCGTCCGCGCCCTTGGCGAGGGCAGGGCGCCGCGCGCCTCCGGTGATTTGGCCCTTCATGTTCTCGAGATCATGGAAGCGACCATGGCATCCAGCGAGGCCAGGAGCGCGGTTGAGATCGCGGGCACGGTTGCGCAACCGCCGCTGCTCGGCGAAGATGAAGCCCGCAGCCTGCTTGCTTGAGGTGAAGCGATGAAAGATCGATTGGATCCCGGCGCCGCACATGTCCTGGCGCTCGGTCGCGCCGCAAACCAGCCACCCTTCGAGCGCGGCACAGCAGACGAGGCGCGCGCTGCCTATGACGCGGGTTGCCCGACATTGCAGGGTGATCGCGAGCCGGTCGCGGCCATCGAAGACAGAACGATCGCCGGGACGGGCGGCCCGATCCCGCTCAGGATCTACCGAGGCGTGGGCGCTCCGAACGCGGATGCGCCGGCACTTCTCTACCTTCACGGCGGCGGCTGGGTCGTCGGCACGCTTGAATCCCACGACGAGATCTGCCGGTGGTTTGCAAATATCGGCGCCTGTATCGTATTTTGCCCCGACTATCGGCTGGCCCCCGAGCACAAGTTCCCGGCGGGTTTGGAAGATTGCGTATCGGCCCTTGCCTATGTGGTGGAGCAGGCACGCGCGTTCGGTATCGATCCGGATCGGATCGCGGTCGCGGGCGATAGCGCCGGCGGCAATCTGGCCGCTGTCCTGTCACTTCTCTCGCGGGATGGCGTCGCGCGGAAAATTTCTGCGCAGCTTCTGCTCTATCCCAACACCGATGCCGGACAGACGGCCGACAGCTATGTCAGGTTTTCCGAAGGATACGGGTTGACGACCTCGACGATGCGCTGGTTCCGGGATCATTACGTCCGCGATGCGGCTGATATCGCTGATTGGCGCGTTTCCCCCCTGCGCGTCGGAAATATCGCGGGTGTGCCACCGGCCTTCGTCGCGATTGCCGGCCATGATATCCTCGCAGACGAGGGTGACGCCTATGCCCGCCGGCTTGCAGAGGCGGGTGTCCCTGTAATCCCTCGGCGTTGGCAGGACCAGATCCATGGTTTCGTTTCCATGGGGCGGCACATTCCGGCGGCGCGGCGGGCGGTGGAAGAGGCGGTTGCCGGATGGCGCAGCCTCCTCAATCACGCCGACTGACGCATCACCAATGTACCGTCGAGGATGATCCTTCGTGCAACGACCTGCGTGGTGTCATTGTCTTCGTCCAGCATCGAAAGCAGTGTGTCGACACTGCTGCGTGCCATGGCGGTGAAGTCTTGCGCCATCGTCGTCAGTGGCGGGCAGGTATAGCGGCTGAGGGGATGGTCGTCATGGGCGGCGATGCGAAGATCGCTATCGCTCCTGCGGCCGACGCGAAGGCCGCGAGAATGGGCGGCGGCCATCGCGCCGAAGGCGAGGCGATCGTTCGCGCAGAGGATTGTCCTGCCCGGCAGCGTTCCAGCCGCGATCATTGCATCGGTCTGCTCATATCCCATACGTTCGAAATCCCAGCCGTAGCTCTCGGTGGCGCCAAACACGACCGGTTCGAAACCGAGCGACTCCATCGTGGCGATATAGCTTGCCAGCCGCTCCCCGGAATTGTGATTGACATGCGGAATGTCGAAATATGCAGGCGGCTCGCCCGATCGGCACAGATAGTCGACGATCGTCGCAACGCTTTGGGCGTTGTTGTTGCCAATGAAGGGCGTGTCGCCTTCGATGAACGTATCGAAGTAGACAATGGGAATGCTCTCTCGGAGTTTTTCGAAGATGCCCGGCTCGGAAGTGAGACCCAGCGGGGCGATGATCGCGCCGGCTGCCTTCAGGGACAAGAGTGTGTTGACAGCCTCGGCTTCGAGATCCGGCAAGCCGTGGGACGAGATGACGATTGGCCAGTAACCCTCATCACGGACGCGCAACTCGAGACGATTGACCATTTCGGCATAGAATGGATCTGTAATGACGGGCACGAGAATGCCGACGTTACGTGTCCTCTTGCGATTAAGGTTGCGCGCATAGAGATTGGGACGGTAGTCCGATGCCGACAGCGCGTCCTCGATGCGTTTGCGCGTCCCCGGCTTTACACTGCTCGGGCTATCGAAATACCGCGAAAGCGTTGGACGGGAAACGCCGCAGGACCGGGCGAAATCGTCCATGGTTTTGATCGTCATCTTGTCCATTGGCAATTCTGGTTGCACTGCGCCAAGGCTCGTCTGCGTCAGCCGATATCGCAAAGGCGGTCAGTGTGAGGGCTTTCGAATTGCGTTTCTAGCCTGACAATGTCGCATGCGCAAAATTTTTTGTTACACAAGCACAAACAGCGGCGCAACCGCCACCGCCCTACACGTAGCGCACTTCGACCCCCAGCTTGTCCAGCCGACTGCGAATCCCATGCGGCATGCCAGTGTCGGTGATGATCAGATCGACCCGTGAAAGCGAAAATGCCTTGGACGAGGCACCAATATCCCACTTGCTGGAATCTGCCACGAGGATCACGCGCCTCGCCATGCGGACCAGATTACGTTTGGTGCGCGCTATGTCTTCCGAGACGTCGACGACGTCGAATGCGTGATCGATGGCATGAGCGCTGAGGAACGCCTGATGGGCGACGAGACCGCCCACGGCCTTGTCTGAATCCGACACGATCGTGCTGACGGTGCTGGGAAAGACCCGGCCGCCAATCATGTGCACGTCCAGCCCCGGCCGATACATGAGATGCTGCGCGATGTTCATGGCGGTTGTGGCCACCACGACGTTATTGACGGGGGGCATTTGCATGGCGACCTGTAGCAGCGTCGAGCCGCTGTCGAACACAACGGATTGGTTGTCGATGATCTGGCGTGCCGCCATCTGCGCGATGCGTCGTTTGGCGTCGAAATTGCGGTTCATCCGTTCTTCGAAGGCTGCCGCGGGAGAGCTGGCCGGCAATGCGATCGCGCCACCATGCGTCTTGATGAGCTGCTTCTTGGCATCCAGAATTTCCAGGTCGGATCGGATGGTCACCTCGGAGACGCCGAAGTTTTCCGCCAGCTGGCTGGTGCGCGCCTGGCCGGTCCGCTGAAGTTCCAGCATGATCTGATGTCGCCGTTGTTCCGCCAGCATGGGTGACCTCGAATTCCTTTCATATAAGCGAGGGTGCCGAGGTTTCGAAATTCGAAAATACGCGACAACCACTTTAAGTCAAAAGGCGCGAGGAAAGGCAGTGTCGATGGGAACCTAGCGCGCGTTCTAGCCATCTTGAATGAAAACGAAAGAAATCGAAATATTGAACATTCGTTTATTTTCGAGTTAGTGTTTCTCAACACGAAATCAAACTGGTAAAGGGACAGCATCGATATGGGCCTTGGAACCAAAATTCGCCTGTCACGGCTGTTTTCACATCCGTCAGGGCATTTGTTCGGTGGCGCCGTCGACCACTTCGTTGGCTATGGCAATGTCCGTGAGGGTGGTCTCGCGGATCTGCCGGGCGCTCTTAAGCGGGTGATGGCCGGAGAGCCGGACTATATCAGCATTCAGCCTGGTGCTGCGCGCCACTTGTGGCCCGCCTATGCAGGCAAGGCCGCATTGGTCATTCAAGCCGGTTGCTTTACGCCCGACGACCGAATTCGTCAGTTGATCGCGACCCCTGAGGATGCGGTTCGATACGGTGCAGATGCTCTTGCCGTTGCCATTCCGGTGCGCGGCAATACCGAAGGCGAATACATTCGCTGGCTCACCGATACCGTCAACGCCGCCGCTCGCTTTGAAATGCCGGTCGTTGCGCATGTCTATCCCCGCGACTATTCAAACGGCGGCAAGATCGTCTTCACCCCCGACGAAATCGCCTATGCCGTGCGGATCGGGTTCGAGACCGGCGTTGATGTGATCAAGGTCGGGTACACCGGGGACTTCGACTCTTTCCGGGAAACCGTCGCCACCTGCCCGGTTCCAGTCGTTATCGCGGGCGGTCCGAAAACGGAAAATCTGCTCGGGGCTCTGACCCAGACCGCCGATGCCTTGCGTGCGGGGGCGAAGGGTGCCGTGGTGGGGCGAAACCTTTGGGGTCACGGCGATACGACGATGGCGGCGCGCGCCTTCAAGCTTGTCATTCACAGCGGTATGGCGCCGCAAGAGGCGCTCGCTGCCGCGGGCGGTTGACAGGTGATAAATAACCTTCAGGTTCTGGGCTTCGGGGCTCTCGCGATCGACGATATCATCTATGTCGACCGACCGCTGAGTGCCGGTAAGGGAAAGGTGACAAATCGCACCCAGGACCACGGCGGCAATGTCGCGACAGCCCTTGTTGCGGTCGCAAGGCTGGGGGGACGGGCTGGTTTCATCGGCTGGCTGAGCGATCATCCTCTCACCGATGTCAGCGCCCGCGAACTTGAACGGCACGGGGTCGATATATCCTTTGCGCCGCGCCGTCCCGACGCCAGGCCAATACGGTCGGTGATCACGGTCGGACCCGAAGGCGACAGGTTTATTGCCTATGACGATGATGTGCCGCACGGAACCTCAGACGCGCTGACCGACAGAACTCTTGCACAAGCCCAGGTGCTGTTGATCGACGGCTATGCCACTCACGCAGATACGATCGTTGCGCGCGCCCGCATGCTGGGCCTGGCAGTGGTGGCAGACATTGAATGGACGATCGGGCCTGCGACCGGACGATTGATGAGCCTGTCCAACCATCTGGTATTGCCGTTGAAATTCGCGCAGACTTATTCTTGCGAAACCGATCCGACGGTGATCCTGCACAAGCTTTGGTCTGACGACCGCACCGCAGTCGTTCTGACCGACGGTGAGCGAGGGTCTTATATCAGGCAGACGGGAGATGCCGTTTTGTGGCATGTTCCGGCCTACGAGGTCAAAGCGGTCGACACGACAGGCGCCGGAGATTGCTTCCACGGCGCTTATGCCTTTGCGCTGACACAGGGAAAGCAGCCTGTCGCCTGCGCCGTCTACGCAACTGCGGCAGCCGCGATCTCGGTGACCGGCCCGGGCGGCCGCATGGCTCTGCCGGATCAAAACACCTGTCTCGCCTGGATGGCTGAGGAAAATGCGCCCGTGCCCAGACCGATTGCGTCGCCGGACTGAGAGTTCATCACTCTGGTGCCCTGGACGATCGGATTGGCGCTGCGCAGATGACTGTTTGAGTTCGATCTGAAGGCGGCGCCGGGAGGGCTGTCCCCCTGAGGATTGGATGACAATGATACGAGGGAGGAAGTGCAGTGGCTGTTGTTGTGCTGGACAAGATTTGCAAGACCTTTGGAACCAAATTCCACGCGATCAAAGATCTTAGCCTGACGATAAATGATGGCGAGTTCCTTATCCTTGTCGGCCCGTCGGGGTGCGGAAAATCGACGGCATTACGCATGATTGCCGGGCTGGAGGAGATCAGCAGCGGGACCCTGAGCATCGGTGGAGAGAATGTCGAGGATCTCGCGCCGAAGGACCGGGACATAGCGATGGTGTTTCAGAGCTATGCGCTCTATCCGCATATGACGGTGTTCGACAACATTGCCTTCTCGATGAAACTTGCGGGGAAGAGCAAGGCCGAACGCACGAAGCGGGTCCACGAAATAGCCAAGACCCTTCAGCTGCATACGCTGCTCGACAGCAAACCGGCAGCGCTCTCCGGCGGCCAACGTCAGCGGGTCGCCATGGGACGCGCCATGGTGCGCGAACCGGCGGCCTTTCTCATGGACGAGCCCCTGTCTAACCTCGATGCCAAGCTGCGCGTGCAAATGCGCGCCGAAATCGTCAGCCTGCAGAGACAGCTGGGCGTGACGACGATTTATGTGACGCACGATCAGACCGAAGCCTTGACCATGGGTGACCGGGTTGCGGTCTTGAAGGGCGGCGTCCTTCAACAGGTCGACACGCCAAAGATATTGTATAGCCGGCCGGTCAATGCCTTCGTTGCGGGTTTCATCGGGTCGCCGTCCATGAACCTGTTCGAAGGCCGCCTGCAGAACGGCAGGGTTGAACTGCCCACCTTTTCCATACCGGTCGCGGCGACCGCATTCGAGCAGTCTCCTGGTCTGGCGGCGTTCGAAGGCAAGACGATCATCTTCGGCATTCGCCCGGAAGACCTTTACGACAGCGGTCTGGAATCGGGATCGCGCTACGCGACGATCCCGGGTCTTGTAAAATCGATCGAGGAACTGGGCTCCGAACTGATCGTTCATCTGAAGATCGAAGCGGTGCGGATCGATTCAGGTGACCCCGATGCCGTCGAGGATCTGAGCGGCGCGGCAAACGCCGTGGCGAAGTTCGAATCCATCAGTACAGCCCAGCCGGGCGCAATGATCAACCTGGCGATCGATGTGGCCAAGTTGCACTTCTTCGATCCCCAGACGCATCTGGCAATCTAGCATGATCCGCAAATAGCGGAGCTGGTTGGTGGGATCAGGCTCTTAGCTTTCCCTTCCATCCTTCGGTCGACCGGCGTAGCGCAAAGGGATGCTTGTTCCGTTGCTCAGAAGCGTTTGCCGATAAGTTCATCGCGCGAGAGCGTGGGATGTCACACCGTCCCGCAGCCTTTAAGCTCGCTGCGGAGGTGGGTCCTTCCGGTGTTCGTTGATAATCCGAGCACACCTGGCCGTTGGTTGAACGCATTTTAGGTGCGATATCGACAGGCGCCACGACCGATCCGAACCCCGCTTTTCTTCGATCCGCAAGCCTTTCATTTGTTTTCCTTTGAGCGGAACGGCTTTCATTTGTTTACGAAAGTAAAGAAAAAATGCGACACGAGAAATATGCGGAGCAGAAAAAAGCAGCTCGAAATCCATGGATAAAGCCACAATTAATCAATGGCTTACGTTGATTTTTCCGGTCTTTGCCGCCTACTTGCTTTTGCCGATTGCAGTTCTTCATTGACAGCCAGACCCCTAAAGGAACCTACTTTGGTCTCGATCGGGAGGATCGAACGAAATATCGTTTTCAGGGAGGGAAACATGAACGTCAGAAGATTTATCGTGGCGGCTCAGTCGGCCGTGGCCGCCTGGGCACTATGCGCCACCTGCGCCTTTGCTCAGACCAATCTCGAGTTCATCCAATGGTGGGAGCCGGAAATGCCCGCCGGTGCTCTGCGAAGCATCATGGATGACTTTGAAGCCAAAAACCCCGGCATCAAGGTGACGCTCGTCAGCGGTCCCTATTCCGCTACCCATGATCAGATTGTTGTCGGCGCAGCGTCGGGGACACTCAGCGATGTGGTCGGCCTGGACGGCGCATGGGTCAACGGCTTGGCGAAGCAGGGAGCAATCGCCTCGATGGACAGCCTGATGGCTGACGCCAAATATGATCAGAGCCAGATCGCCGACATCATCAAGGTCAACGGGCAAAGCGTCATGTTCCCGCTTGCCTCGTTCGTCTACCCGGTCTTCGTAAACCTCGATCTGGCAAAGGCGGCCGGCGTCGAAAAGCTGCCGACAAACCGCACCGAATTCGCCGATGCCGCCAAGAAGATGACCAATGCGGACAAGAACCAATACGGTTGGGTGCTACCGCTTTCGCTGCAAAATCCCGGCGGCATCCAGAATGACGTGATGTCCTGGGTTTGGGCATCCGGAGCATCCATGCTGAAGGATGGCAAGCCCGACCTGGAAAACGCCTCCGTTGTCGGCACGCTTGAATACATCAAGTCGCTGCAGGATGCCGGCGTCATCTCACCTGGTATTTTTGCCAAGAAGGAGCAGGACAAGGTCGAAGAATTCGTCAACGGGCGTGTCGGCATGATGATCGACTCGTTGGCCCACATCAATCTCATTCGCCAGCGAAACCCCAATCTCAAGTTCGGCATCTCCGCCCTTCCAGCCGTCGACGGCTATACCGGCAAGCGCGGGCTTCCCTATGCTTCCTGGGGTATCGGCATCAGCGACAAAAGCGAGCACAAGGCGGAAGCCTGGAAGCTCGTCGAATATCTGATGAGCCCGGAAGTGAACAGCCGCCTCGTGTCGATCGCCAATGCCTTCCCGGGCAATATCAACGCAAAACCGGATTTCTCCAAGTCCGACCCGCTGTTTGAAGAAGCCTTCAAGATATTCCAAAGCGGGAAGCTCGCCAACGAATTCGTCGGACTGCCGGTGGCCGAAGATCTCATGCGCCAGATGAACGTCGAAGTTCAAAAGATGTTCGACGGTCAGCAAACCGCAAAGGACGCGGCTGCCAATACGCAGAAGCAATGGTTGGTCGAGTTCAACAAGTAAGCACCCCACCGACCAATCGTCGGCAGCGCGATAGAGTTTATTGCGCTGCCACTACATCGGGACGAATTGATAGATTTCACGACCAGGCGGAAAATCACATCTCATGAGCCTCGCCACAGAAACTATGATCCGGACGCAAGCGAAAATACGCAAGCGTGGCATGCTGTCTTACAAAACAAGAAAGAGGCTGGTTCCCTACTTCTATGTTGCCCCAGCGACGTTT
This sequence comes from Hyphomicrobiales bacterium, assembly GCA_900468805.1. GTDB lineage: Bacteria > Pseudomonadota > Alphaproteobacteria > Rhizobiales > Rhizobiaceae > Rhizobium. Next base: position 87,997 of record UEIF01000049.1, read on the forward strand.
CTGTTCTGTCTCCTGATGCTGTTTCCCATGATCACTGTCCTGCGCTATTCGCTCATGGACGGTGCGATCACGAAAAAGGACGCGTCCTTCGTCGGTTTGCAGAACTATGTGACGATCTTCAGAGATCCGGTTTTCTGGCAGTCGGTCGGGCAGACACTCTATTTCACGGTGATGAGCGTCATCTTCCATCTCCTGATCGGTCTGGCCTTCGCCCTTCTGCTCAACAGCCAGCGTGTCGATCCGTTGATCAGAAGCATCCTGCGGGTTCTCTACATTTTGCCCTGGCTCTTCACGGCGGTGATCATCGCCATCATCTGGCGGCTGCTCCTGGACCCAAATGGCGTGGTCAACAGCATCCTGATGACGCTCCATATCATTGACTTCAAGGTCGAGTGGTTTTCTTCGACGAAAACCGCGCTGCATGCGCTGACCTTTGCGAATATCTGGGCGGGATATCCGCTCTATATGGTCAGCCTTCTCGCTGGCCTTCAGGGCATACCCAAGGATCTCTACGAGGCAGCTGGCATTGACGGCGCCAACGAGTTCCAGAAATTCCGCTACATCACGATCCCGCAACTGATGCCGATCATCATCAGCATTGCCTTGCTTGATTTCATCTGGACGATGCAGGTCTTCCCCCTTGTGTGGATGACGACGGGAGGCGGCCCGATCTACGCGACCGAGGTGCTCAGCACCTACACCTACAAGCTTGCGTTTTCGAGTTATGAATTTTCGCGCGCGTCGGCGAGCGCAATCTTCATTCTGATCATCTCGATGGGCGCCACGTACTTCTACATCAAACATCAGAAGGCCAGGTGACCGCAATGGCAAAACGCTCTCTCAGTCGCACCATAGTACCGACCCTCCTGACATATCTCGGGCTGGCGGTCGGTCTGGTCTTCGCGGGCTTTCCGATCCTGTGGATGTTCTTCACATCCTTGAAGTCAAACACCGAAATCTTTGCCCTGCCGCCGCGGCTGCTGCCCGAGCAATTCACCAACGTCGCCTATCTTTCGATCTTCAACGACCCGACGAAAGTTCGCTTCTTTCTCAACAGCTATCTCGTCGCGGGAGTGGTAACGGCTCTGACGGTGCTGATCGCGATCCTGACAGCCTATGCTTTCAGCCGGTATTCATTCCGGCTCAAGAAAACGCTGAACGTGTTCATCATCAGCACGCAGACGGTGCCGCCAATCACGCTTTTGATCCCCTATTTCGGCATGGTCGTCGCCTTCGGCATTTTCAACACCTATTTCGCGTTGATTTTGACCTATATGGTCTTCACCCTGCCGTATGCGATCCTTCTGATGACCGGCTATCTCAATACCCTGCCGAGGGAGCTCGATGAGGCCGTACTTGTCGATGGTGGGTCAAGCTGGACGGCGCTGTGGCGTGTGATCATCCCGCTGTCGGTGCCCGGTATCGTCGCGACCGCGGTCTATACATTTCTGCTGGCATGGAACGAATTCCTCTTCGCCCTGACTTTGACGAAGTCGATGGACATGCGGACTGTTCCCATCGGTATCGAATTGCTTATGGGCCAGCATGCCTTCGAATGGAACGAGATGATGGCGATGAGCGTGCTGGGATCGCTCCCGCTTCTGATCCTGTATCTGATTGCTCAACGCTACTTCCTCGCAGGCATGGCAGCCGGGTCGGTGAAGAGCTGAGCAGGCGAATGATCGTTTAGCGGGCGGCGGCGGCGTTTGCGTTTTGGAAAATAGAGCCGCTCGCGGGTGAAGCCGGATATGCGAGACCCGTTCCGTGTTCACTTGATTATCGCGGCCACTCTATGGCCTCGCGCCCGGTCGACGCGTGAGAAGCCTATCCGCGTGTCGCGCTCGGGGACTTTCGGGCGGCCCAGTTTTGGAGAACTGGTGACACGCGCAGGCGAGCCACAAGAAACTCGACATCAAGATGGGACGAGGGCAGCATCTCGCTGACCTTCAAAGAGGCAGGGTTGAGACGAAGGCGGGGCGGCCTCGCGCGTCTGGCGTTCCTCATCCCGTCCCATGACGCCGCCGCGGCAGGTGCCCGCCACCGCAGGTCGCCCCCGGGCGGCGTAGCAATTGGAATAGCCTTAAAGGTGGTCACATTTCCATCGGTGGTGCTTCGCACCTGGCCTTGCTCCACTGCAATATCCCCAAGGCATGACGATTTCTCAAAAAAAGCTTCACAAAAATTTTAGAAGCACTAATATTTCAGTTGCGGTGTTGCTCGTTTTAGGGCCGAGCCCGTCGCCGCGGGGCGTGACAAGTCGAGCTCCGGACGGTGAAGACGGAAACTGGATCGCATGAACCCACATGGGTTTCACTCGGGAGGAGTGGCATGAAAAGTTTCATCGGCAAGCGGGCGATCGCCAGTGGCGTATCGCTCGTGGTGCTTATCGTCATCGTATTCTTCTTGTCCCGGCTGACGGGCGATCCGACTGATCTCTACCTGCCAATCGACGCAACCTCGGAAATGCGCCAGCAATTCCGTGAGATGAACGGTTTCAACGATCCGTTGATCGTGCAATTCGGCCGTTACGTTTCCGATCTCGCACAGGGCAATTTCGGTCAGTCACTGCGACAGGCCCGTCCGGCCGTTGATGTCGTGCTGGAGGCCTTCGTCTGGACCTTCTGGCTGGCTGTCATCACCATGGCGCTGGTCACAGTCGCAGCGATCGTCATTGGTTCGCTAGCGGCGTTTCGCGTCGGCGGTGTATTCGACCGTCTCGCCACTTTCTTCTCGCTGATCGGCGCTGCGGCACCGGATTTCTGGCTGGCCATCGTGGCGATCGTCATTTTCGCCGTCAAACTGCATGTCCTGCCGACATCGGGAACGGGAAGCGTCTGGCACTGGGTCTTGCCGGTCAGCGTGCTGTTCATCAGGCCCTTCGGTCTGATCCTGCAGGTGGTCCGCGGCTCGATGATCAGTGTTCTTTCTTCCGCCTATGTGAAAACGGCCCGTGCCAAGGGCGTCCGCTCGAACTCGATCATCTTCATTCACGGACTGCGCAACGCCATGCTTCCGGTGATCACAGTTATAGGCGACCAGGCGGCTGCCATCTTGAACGGTGCCGTTGTCGTAGAGACGGTGTTTGGCTTTCCGGGCATCGGCAAGCTGATGATCGATTCCATCCTACTTCGCGATTTCGCCGTCGTGCTGGCCGTCATCATGGTTTCGGCACTGGCGATCTTCATCATGAACCTGTTGATCGACCTCGCCTATGTGCTGCTCGATCCACGTATCCGGTATTGAGCGATGACGATGACCGACACACAAATCCTCGCCGGGAAAAAACCGAACGGCCCGATCGGACGTTGGCTGACTATGCTGTGGGCGGACAAGCTCGCTTTCTTCGCTGCTGTTTTTCTGTTGATCGTTCTTCTCTGTGCGCTGTTTGGTCCGTTCCTGCTGGAAAGCATTGCCACCAAGCAGAATCTGCGGGGCCGCAACGCGCCGCCGTTCGATATTACACGCGGATTGCTTTATGTCCTGGGCGCCGACGCTCTGGGCAGGCCGCTTCTTGCCCGCGTCGTCGTGGCGGCGCAAAACACCATCCTCGTGGCCGCGGCAGCGGTGCTCGCATCATCGATCGTTGGGACGACGCTTGGTCTGGTGGCGGGTTACAGCCGCTCTTCCGCCGCTCAATGGATCATGCGCCTCGGCGACGTGATCATGTCCTTTCCGTCGCTGCTTCTGGCGGTGATCGTGCTCTATATGCTCGAACCTTCGGTCGCCAATATCGTCCTGGTATTGGCGATCACCCGCATTCCCATCTATCTGCGCACCACACGCGCCGAAGTGCTTGAGGTGCGCGAGCGGATGTTCGTGCAGGCGGCGAAGGTCATGGGAGCATCGCACTGGCGCATTGTCTTTTGTCACATCTTGCCGGTGATCCTGCCCACGCTGGTTACGATCGCGACGCTTGATTTCGCCTTCGTCATGCTGGCCGAGTCCTCGCTGTCGTTCCTTGGGATCGGCATCCAGGCGCCGGAGATCACCTGGGGTCTTATGGTTGCTCAAGGGCGGCCTTATCTCACCAATGCCTGGTGGCTTTCCTTCTGGCCGGGCCTTGCAATCATCCTGACGACGCTGTCGCTCAACCTTCTGTCGAACTGGCTGCGCATCGCGCTCGATCCGACACAACGCTGGCGCCTTGAAATAGGAGGCAGGAAGAATGGCTGAACATCTTTTGGAAGTGCGTGACCTCTCGATCGAGTTCCACACAGTGACTGGCACCGTCAAGGCGGTACAAGATGTTAGCTGGCATCTCGATCGTGGTGAGACGCTGGCGATCCTTGGGGAAAGCGGCTCGGGCAAGTCCGTGTCGGCCTCGGCGATCATGAATCTGATTGATACACCGCCCGGCAAGATCACCAGCGGTACCATTCTCCTTAATGGGCGCGACATGCTGAAAATGACGCCTGAGGAGCGGCGTTCGATCAACGGCGCAAAGATCGCCATGATTTTTCAGGACCCGCTGGCGCATCTCAATCCGGTCTATACGGTCGGCTGGCAAATTACCGAAATGATGACCACGCATGGTCAGTCGGGGGAGCGCGCCGGTGCGAGGGCGCTCGAATTGCTTGGGCGTGTCGGCATAGCCGATCCGCAAGCGGCGATGCGCAAGTATCCGTTCCAGTTTTCTGGTGGACAGCGGCAGCGTCTGATGATCGCTATGGCGATCGCCTGCAAGCCCGACATATTGATTGCGGATGAACCCACCACGGCGCTGGACGTTACGGTGCAGGCGCAGGTGCTCGAACTTCTGCAGGAGTTGCAGCGGGAAACCGGCATGGGCATGTTGCTGATCACGCACGATCTCGGCGTTGTTGCTGAAATCGCCGACCGGGTCGTGGTGATGAATTCCGGGTGCATCGTCGAAACGGGCGATGCGGCCGAAGTCTACCGCAACCCGCAGAACCCCTATACGAAGAAGCTGATTGCCGCCGCACCCGGGAAGGGCGCGATGCCGCAAGAGCGTGACCGGCAGGGCGAGCCGCTGCTGCGCGCAATCGGCTTGAAGAAGAGCTATGGCCTATTCCAGGCTCTCAAAGGCGTGGATTTCGTCATCATGCCGGGCGAGACGGTTGCCGTTGTCGGCGAGAGCGGCTCCGGCAAGTCGACGCTTGCTCGGGCGATCGTTCGCCTCGATGATCCGCAGGAGGGCCAGGTCCTCTATCGCGGCAACGATCTGCTTGCGATGACCCCGTGGGAAATATTCGGGCTGCGTCGCGATCTGCAGATGGTCTTTCAAGATCCGACACAGTCACTCAACCCGCGGATGAGCGTGTTCCGGTTGATTTCCGAGGCCTGGGTCATTCACCCGGATATCCTGCCGAAAGCGAGGTGGAAGGAAAAGGTAGCCGAATTGCTGGTCAAGGTTGGCCTAAAACCGGATATGGCGGACCGATATCCACATCAGTTCTCCGGCGGCCAGCGCCAGCGCATCGCGATTGCCCGTGCGCTCGCCATGGAGCCGAAACTGATTATCTGCGACGAGGCGGTGTCGGCGCTCGACGTGTCGGTCCAGGCACAGGTGATCGCGTTACTCGAGGGCCTGCGTCGCGAATTTGGCCTGTCCTATCTTTTCATTGCGCACGACCTGCCGGTGGTGCGCGATTTTGCCGATCGTGTCATCGTCATGAAGGCTGGCAAGATTGTCGAGGAGGGGCCGGTTCGCCAGATCTTCGACGCGCCCTCCCACCCCTACACTCAGGCGCTGCTTGCCGCCAGCCTCGATCCCGACCCGGAGGTTCAGGCCGCCCGCCGCGCCGCACGTCACAGACAAGAAGGACTCGTTCCCGCATGAAGCCCGATGTAATCATTGCCTACCCGCTCCGGCCCCGTCAGATGGCGATGCTGGAGGAGAGCTACACGCTGCACCGGCTGGATCTTGTAAGTAGCGAAGAACGGGATACCCTCTTGCGGAAAGCCGGCCCGATCTGCACGGCTCTGGTCTGCAACGGCCATGTGACTATTGACGATGCACTGCTTTCAAAATTGCCGGCGCTGAAGCTGGCAGCCTGTTCCTCGGCCGGCTACGACCAGATGGATGTCGAGGCGATGACACGGCGCGGCATCAAGCTTACCAATACATCCGAGGTGCTTTGCGACGACGTTGCCGACATGGCGCTGCTTCTGATGCTGGCGGCGCGTCGGCACCTGCCGCAAGGCGACCGCTATGTGCGCTCCGGCGACTGGGCGCTGAAAGGCATGATGCCGTTGACCACATCGACATCGGGCAAGAGGGCCGGGATCGTCGGCCTCGGCCGGATAGGGTTGGCGATTGCCAAGCGATGCGAAGCTGTCGGGCTGACGGTCGGCTATTATGGGCGGACGAATAAAGCCGACAATGATTTTGCCTATTTCGACAGCCCGGTAAAACTGGCGGACTGGGCCGATATCCTGATTGCGGCGACACCGGGCGGCCCCTCGACCGAGGGGTTGATTTCGGCGGAGGTGCTGAATGCGCTTGGACCAACGGGCAGCTTCATCAACATTGCTCGGGGCACCGTGGTTGATGAGCCTGCCCTGATCGAGGCCTTGCAGGAAAGGCGTATCGCTTCGGCCGGCATCGATGTCTACCTCAACGAACCCAATCCCGATCCACGCTTCGCAACGCTGGATAACGTTGTGCTATATCCTCATCACGCCAGCGGTACCGAGGAAACGCGCGACAGGATGGCGCAATTGACGGTCGACAACCTTGCCGCCTTCTTCGCGGGCAGGCCGCTGCTAACCCCGGTCAATTGAGACCGGCGGCAACCCACGGCGCGGCAGCATCAGACGAAATAATTCGGAAATTCCTTTCGCAGGTCTTCGACTTTTGCGACGGTCTGGCTCAGATGGTCACGGATCGCATCGACGGCACCCTGTTCGTTGCGAGCGGCAATCGCGTCGATGATGGCGTGGTGCCCCTCGAGAATGGTCATGATCTTACCCTTTTCGGGTAGATGCAAACGACGAATGCGCTCGAGATGGCCGGACCGCTCGCGAACCAGTTGGTGAAGGCTGCTACGCTTCACGCCAGCGAACAATGTCTGGTGAAAGAGCTCGTCGAGCTCTTGGAAGATCGCGATCTGATCGGCGTCATCGGAGACTGCCGACTGCATCTTGATGATCGAGCGGGCTCGCGTGATAACGCTCGGATCCAGATCCGGATCGGTCGCCAGGCGGCGGCAGACTTCCGTTTCCAGTGCGATGCGAAGGAAATGCGCCTCGTAAATTTGCAGGACGTCGATCCGGGTCACCACAGTGCGGGACTGCGGATGAATGCGAACCAGCCCCTCCTGTTTGAGAAGCTGCAATGCGTCACGAATCGGAGTCTGGCTGACTTCATAGGTCTCGGTAAGCTCGGTGCGCGACAGCGTGGTGTCTGGCGGCAGCTGAATGGTGATGATGCGCTTTCGCAGATCATCATAGACCCGTTGGACGGTACCGGCGGCGGCGACTGGAAAACCGGGTGCGGTGAGACCGAATGTGGAGGCGAACTGGGAATTCATGTGAGGCAATCCTTTTCACTCCATTCATAGCTGCGTGCCGCCTAATGCACAAGAATGCAAAAATGCGATTGATATATGTGTTGAACTAAAATATCAGTTAGAGCGAACGTGCAGGTGGACGAGTGGACAGGTGGGAGAAAGCCGTGACCGCGAAGAAAACTTACGAGCAATTGCGGTCTGCCCGATGGATGCTCCCGGACGATCAGCGCTCATTCGGTCACCGGTCGCGGACGATGCAGATGGGCTATGCGCCGGAGGATTGGCAGGGAAGACCGATCATTGCCGTCATCAATACCTGGTCCGAAGCCCAGCCGTGCCACATGCATTTCCGTGAGCGCGCCGACTGGGTGAAGCGGGGAATCCTACAGTCGGGTGGTTTCCCCATGGAACTTCCTGCGCTTTCCCTCTCCGAAAACTTCGTCAAGCCGACCACTATGCTCTATCGCAATATGCTGGCGATGGAGACCGAGGAACTGCTGCGGAGCCATCCGATCGATGGCGCCGTTCTGATGGGCGGCTGCGACAAGACGACACCGGGCTTGGTCATGGGTGCAGTCAGCATGGGCATTCCCTTCGTTTACCTTCCCGCGGGCCCGATGCTTCGCGGCAACTATGCCGGCAAGACGCTCGGCTCCGGTACCGACGGCTTCAAGTACTGGGACGAGCGCCGCGCCGGCACGATCACCAAGGAAGAGTGGCAGGGCATCGAAGGTGGGATCGCCCGCAGCTACGGCCATTGCATGACCATGGGCACGGCGTCGACGATGACGGCGATCGCAGAGGCTATGGGATTGACGCTGCCGGGCGCTTCGTCGATCCCGGCAGCCGACGCCAACCACCAGCGCATGTCAGCAGCCTGTGGCCGGCGCATTGTCGATATGGTGTGGGAAGATCTGACGCCAGACAAGATCATCACTCCGGCGGCCGTCGACAATGCTGTTACGGTCGCCATGGCGACCG
>UEIF01000048.1 GCA_900468805.1 Hyphomicrobiales bacterium
GTCTCAATAGCTGATCTGTCGGCGAAATGGGGGGCACTCCATTCGGCATCGTGCCCCATAGCGATGCAACGGCGGAAAGTTAGGGAAAAAGAAAAACCTGATCTTGGACTCGGTCAAAGGATGATAAATACCTTTTCGTCAGGAGTGTCGTTACATGATGCCTAGCGGAAGAGAGCGTTCAGTCTACCTCGATGGTCATGCGACCACGCCCGTCGATCCCGAAACCTTGAATGCGATGATGCCGTGGTGGTCATCAATGGCCACGAACGCACACTCTCCGCACTCGTTCGGCCAGCGCGGATCATTGGCGGTGGAAGCGGCCCGAACCGAAGTCGCACGCCTTACCAATGTAGCCTCCAGCGAGATCGTATTCACCTCCGGTGCGACAGAAGCCAACAACATTGCGCTACTGGGGGTGGCCGGAACCACATCTCCAGGAACCGGCGGTAAGAGCAACATCGTGGTGTCCGCGATCGAGCACAAAAGCGTCCTCGCAGCGACGGAGCAACTCGGCCATCGGGGATGGGAGATCAGGCTCGCTCCAGTCGATCGTTTTGGCATTCTCGATCTGTCATCATTCAACCGGCTTGTGGACGATGGGACCTTTCTGGTCTCGGTGATGCTTGCAAACAATGAAGTCGGATCGGTCCAGCCGATAGACGACGTCATATCCATTTGCAGGGACCACGGAGCGATGGTTCACACAGATGCAGCACAGGCCGTTGGTAAAATCCCGGTGTCGTTGTCCGAGGTAGATTTCGCCAGCATTTCCTCGCACAAGATGTATGGCCCCGTTGGAGTGGGAGCTCTGTTTGTCTCTGCCGCCGCCCCGTTGCGGCCGAGACCGCTGATCTTCGGCGGGGGGCAGGAAGCAGGCCTGCGCCCCGGCACTCTACCTGTGCCACTTATCGTTGGTTTCGGCACGGCCGCAAATTCTCGCGCCGGATTCTTGCACGGCGACGCCTTGCACGTCGAAAAACTGCGAGATCGCTTCCTGAAGCAACTAGAGAGTCGGCAGGTCAGCTTTGCTGTAAACGGGCACGAATCCTTCCGGCTCCCTGGGTCTATCAGCTTGGAGATGTATGACATCACCGCGATGGAACTCATAATGCGGCTTGGCGACAGGGTCCTCGTCGCTGAGGGGTCAGCATGCAATAGCGGAAATATAGAACAGTCTCATGTACTTAAGGCTATGAGTATATCCTCAGAACGAGCTGAGAGGTGTATCAGGATGATGGTGACACGGCATCTGACCGAGGACGACATAGATTACGCGGCGGAACAGATTGGGCTTGCTACTGGAGAGGCACGCCAGTAGACTTTCCCGCATGTTGATAGATTTTCGCGATTCCGAATTCCGGCCGCAGTTTGCCGGTCATGAAACCTTTCCGCTTCGGCTTCTATGGTTGAAGAAGGCATACGACGCCGTCGCGAAGGAAAACGCTAACAGAAGAACATTCCAGGAACAAGATGCCATCGCTCGCTTCGGCGTCGGCAAGAACATGGCGATATCCATGCGTCACTGGGTGCTCGCAACGGGATTGGTAGAAGACTACGAAAATGGTCTACGGCCAAGCTCGCTCGGCGTGGCAATTCTGGACGATGAGACAGGGCACGATCCGTTTCTTGAGAAGCCCGCGACGCTGTGGCTTGTCCATTTTGCGCTCGCCGGAAGTCCGGAGGTGACCACAACCTTCTTTTACTGCTTCAATATCATGAATCAAGCGATCTTTGACAGGGAGACCATCGCCACCGGGTTGATGGATCTTGCCAAGAGCAAGAACGCCCGCGTCACGGCAGAGACGATAAAGCGGGATGTCGAGGTCCTGATCAGGAGTTATGTGTCGAAGGCCGAAGGCGCGGAGGACGCAGTTGAGCCGCTTCTCAACGAGTTGTCCCTCATTCGTGAACAACGGCTCGCCAACCAGTTCGAATTTGTGCGCGGCCCCAAAAAAAGCCTTCCGGACGGCATATTCGCGCTGGCGGTTAGGACTTTCTGGAAACGTTGGCACCCAAGCGCACCGACGCTTTCCGCCGAGCTCCTGACCTATGGCGCGGGTTCGCCGGGTCGCGTCTTTAAGATGGACGAGGAGAGCGTGCTGAACCGGCTTGCGAGCATCGGAGAGATTACCGACGGATCAATCATATGGACCGACACAGCGGGATTGCGTCAGGTCAGCTTCGTCCGCGAGATCAAGGCGGATTCATTGCTCCGTTCCAGCTATGGCAAGGAGAGCAGATCATGACCAGGCTCAGTGATGTGGTTCGCGTCGAGCGCCGGTTCGCGCTGTCTGCCCGACTTGATTCGGATCTGGCCGGCTCTCCGCCTCTCAATGGCTACGTGCTGCAAGCGTCTGTCAGGAAATCTTTGATCGGCATGGCTGAAAGCATCGTGGATTCCGGCCAGCGATCCTTCACCTGGACGGGGCCTTATGGTGGCGGCAAGTCCTGCGCCGCATTGTTGGTCGGCAGCCTGGTTGCGGGCTCCGCAGATCAGCGAAAAGTCGCAAGGGACATCGTCGACGCTCAGTTCGCCCAGACTTTCTCAAGGGCGTTTCCTGAAGACTATGGGCATTGGAGAATTCTCGCGCTCACAGGCCGTCGGGCGGACCTCCACGAAGAGCTGGCGCTCGCAGCTTCGAAGACGTTCCGGTGGAGCAAAAAGGAAACGTCCCTCGCTCTCAAGGATACGAACTACCTGATCACCATGCTTGAGCTGCTCGCAGGCGAGTGCGGCGGACTGCTCGTCGTCATCGATGAGCTCGGCAAATTCTTCGAGCACGCCACGGGCAGCGGGGGCGATGTGCATATCCTGCAGGATATCGCCGAACGCGCCGCGCGGTCGAAGGCCAACATGGTCGTCGTGGGCATCCTGCACCAGTCCTTTGAGCAATATGCCGGACGTCTGGGCAAGACCGCCCGCACAGAATGGGCCAAAGTCCAGGGTCGCTATCAGAATGTGCCATTCTCGGCGCAATCTGATGAGATCGTCGCGCTCGTCGCGGCGGCTGTGGTGGCGAAGAAGACGCCTGAGGAGGCCAAGAAGCTCGCACGCGAGACCGCAATCGAGATCTCCACGAGAAGGCCGGTCGACATCGATGTGCTGGCCGATGTGCTGGCTGGCGCTTGGCCGCTCCACCCGGTCACTTCGCTATTGCTTGGACCTGTATCTCGCCAAAGGTTTGCGCAGAACGAACGTAGCGTGTTCGGCTTCCTGTCTTCGTCTGAGCCGCACGGCTTCCAGGCGCATCTCCTGTCTGCGCCGGCATCTGGCCCGGAAGCATGGTTTGGTCCCGATCAGCTTTGGGACTACCTTCTCAGCAGTTTCGGATCTGCACTTGCGGTAGGTCCGGACGGAAGCCGTCTGACGCTGGCCATCGAGGCCGTCGAGCGCGCGGCATTGCGCGGGCCGCTCAGCGAGCGCCTCACCAAGGCCGCAGCAATGATCGAGTTCTTCCGGAACGGGTCTGGGCTTGCGGTTTCGGACAAGATTCTGAGGCTTTGCGCGAGCGACGAAGACGGTTCGACAGTCGATGAAGCACTACGGGAGCTTGTGGATCGCGCAATCCTTATCCGGCAGCCTCGGCTAGGCGGTTATGCGATCTTTGCTGGAAGCGATTTCGACCTCGAAGAGGCGATAAAGACCTATTCGGATCAGCCGGACGTCGAGGCTTTGCTGGACGTACCGTCCCGACTGGACGTAGGCCCGATCGCTGCAAAGCGGCACTATTTCAACACCGGGGCACTGCGTACTTTCGATGTCCTCCTCCAGGTGGCGCACGAAGTACCGAAGGACTTTTCTGTTTGGGCCGCGACGACGGCCGAACGCTTGGCCAAGCGAAAAAGGCGATCGACCGGCATCATGGTCCTCGTGATGCCTGTTGCACAGACGATCGAAGCGGATCCCGAAGAGCTTGCGTCGGCACTGTCTCGCCACCTCGAGGAAACTGGTGTGACGGCCGCAGTGGCACTTCCCACCGGCTCCGAACTCCTGCGCGCGAATATCGACGACCTCTACGCGCTTGACCGAATAGAGGCGGCCCACCCGCAGTTGGAAGGCGACCGTATCGCGAGGCGCGAGGTCGCATCACGTCGCGCGCAACTGATGGAATTGGCAAGAGAAGAACTTCTGACGTGCTTCTCAACCGCTCAATGGTGGTCGCTGGGAGCTAGGGCTCTGGAATTAGACGGAAGCAACATCAGCGTCGTGGCGTCGAACGTGATGGATGCAGCATTCAAAGACGGGCCAATAATTCAGAGCGAGCTGCTCAACAGAGACAAACCGTCGACAAGCGCAATGGCCGGCCTCCGGGCGCTGGCGCACGCGATGGTCGGGCATGCTAGAAGCGAAACCTTGGACATTGCTGGCTTCCCTGCCGAGAAAGGGCTCTATCTTACGGTTATCAAGCCGCTTGGCCTGCATCGGGAAAATGCCGACGGCGTGCTCGGCTTCACCGACCCGGACACGAGCGTCGCGGGCCGAAGGCTCGAGCCGGCTTGGCGGGTTCTAGCAAACGGCAAGCGCATTAAACTTTCGGATCTCTACGACCGGTGGTCGCAGCGCCCCATAGGCATGAAGCGTGGAGTGATGCCGCTGATCGCTCTGGCGTTTCTGCTGGCGCACCGAGATACTGTCGCCGTCTATGTCGATGGCGCGTTCGAAGCTGTCATAGACGACGTCTTTGTCGACCGGATGATGCAGGATCCCGCCGGCGTTGAGCTAAGAAGGGTAGTGAGATCAAAGAAGAATGAGGCTTTCATGCTTCGCCTCGCGACTCTTCTCTCCAGCGAACAAGAAACTATCGCTGCAGCATCGTTGCCAGTTGCATCTGCTCTTTATCAACGCTTCAGGGCTTTGCCGATCTGGTCACAGCGGACATCCTCGATCTCTCCAAACGCGCAGCGCGTTCGAGACATCATTTTGAAGGCAACTGATCCCGAAGCCCTGCTGTTCGTCGATCTAGCGAATACGCTCAAGGATGAAATTGATCCCGCTGTCTCGGTTACCTCGGCCTTGCGGGAAGCCGAAATCGCCTACCCAAAGATGTTGGCCGAACTCCGAAAGAAGCTGGCTCTCGAGCTCGGTGTAGACGCCGAGACGTTTGCCGGTCTGGGTTCAAGAGCAGCGACGGCGTCGGGGGTCACCGCCGATCTGCGCCTTGACGCGTTCGCAGCGCGTGCGGGCGCGTTCGCGGACGGCCAAGGCGACGTCGAAGGCTTGGCAAGCCTTCTGGTCCACAAGCCCCCAAGGAACTGGTCGGATAAGGAGCAGGAACAAGCTTCATTCGAACTCGCCAAGCTTGCGCGGCGATTCCGCGAGGCCGAGGCGTTCGCTGCCGTCAAAGGAAGAGCTCCGACGGCTCGGGCTATCTCGGTGGTTGTCGGACTGGATCCAGGCGCCGATCCACACTTCCATACATTCGAAGTGACCGAATCTGAGATGCGGGACGCAGAAGACCTTGCGACCGAACTCATAAAGCGACTGAAGAAGAGCAAGTTCCGAACGACCGTCGAACTCGCCGCTCTCGCACGCGTGGTGGAACGCCTCTCGGTCGACGAAGCAGGAGAGTCACAATGACGCAGGCACGTGAACGGCATATCCTTGGAATTTCTGGTGGTCGCGACAGTGCGGCCCTCGCCGTGTTCATGAGACAGAACCATCCCGAGCTTCCGATAGAGTACTTCTTCACGGACACTGGAAAGGAGCTTGCCGAGGTGTACGAGTTTCTGGATAAGCTCGAGGGCTTCCTAGGCAAGCCGATACACCGCTTAAATCCCGACCGAGATTTCGATTTTTGGCTAAAGGAATACAATCACTTTCTGCCATCCCCAAAGACGAGATGGTGCACGCGGCAGCTCAAGCTGCGGCCGTTGGAACAATGGCTGAAAAGCGATCTGGAAAGTGGCACTGTAATTCACTCTTACGTCGCCATCCGCGCCGACGAGCCCAGCCGAGAGGGCTATCAGTCGACTCATGCCAACATGAAGGTTCACCTGCCACTCAGAGAAGCCGGCGTTGACCGGGCTCAAGTGATCGAGATGCTCGAAAGCGCAGGCGTCGGGGAGCCGGAATATTATACCTGGAGGACCCGGTCGGGATGCACCTTCTGCTTCTTCCAACAAAAGATCGAATGGGTCCGTCTGATGCGCGAACATCCGGACGCCTTTGCTGAAGCGAAGGGGTACGAGAAGAGCGCGCTTGATCATGGCTCTCCGTTCACGTGGAGCCAAGGCGAAAGTCTGGAGGAACTTGGGCGTCCGGAACGGGTATTAGCCATCGAGAACGAGTTTGAGCAACGAAGAAAGCGTACTCTTGCCCGCCGAAGGGTGAACCCCCTTGCAGGGACTAGTCAGACGCTTACCATCGACGACTACTACGGTATAGACGAAGCGAGCGCGGGCTGTGTGATTTGCCACAAGTAGCCGAGCGCCTCAGATGCGTCGATGATTACCGCCGGATTTGAGTTGGTATCTACAGTCATATCAACAAGCCCTCTGCTTCATTTCTGTCGCATGGCGGAAGCTGCAGACAATACGCATTCGCCGCAGCGAGGTGGAGCCCGGCGGAAGTCGTTCCGGAGGAAATTGGGTTGTGCTCCTCTCTTCCGGGCTTCCGTATTATATCGAGGTGAGCTAGCGTTGCGAGATTGTATTCGAATACTGCAACTTGGAGGCGGTTGTGACTGATAGCGAGGAGAGTTTGCGTTCAGAGGCATTTGAGGCTCGCGAACTAGATAAGTTGATCCGTCAAATCCTAGACAAGGTCAGACGCAACTATTTCGAAAATGGTGAAACCGCCCGCGGAATCCCTTCTGAGATCAAAAAGATCATCGAAGCAAACATGGATCGTTTTTAGATGTTAATTCAACGCATCGGACTTACGAACTGGCGAAGCTTCTACGGAGAAAATGACTTCTTCGTTTCCCAAGATCCGCAGAAAAACGTTACTCTTATTCGCGCAGAGAATGGCGTTGGAAAAACAAGCCTTTTGGCTGCAATCAACTGGTGCTTTTTCAATATTCTTCCGGCCGAAAGTGAATTCGAGAATCCGAAGGAGCTCGTTAATAAGTTCGCCGCGAGCCGAGAGCAAGCCACGCGAGCC
Organism: Hyphomicrobiales bacterium; assembly: GCA_900468805.1. Taxonomy (GTDB): domain Bacteria; phylum Pseudomonadota; class Alphaproteobacteria; order Rhizobiales; family Rhizobiaceae; genus Rhizobium. The sequence goes on from UEIF01000048.1 coordinate 7,103, forward strand.
ACGGTCGAAGTGGACTTCAAGCACGACGGGAAGCGCTACCGTGCTAGCCGCTCTTATGATCAACGAACGATGACAACCGAGCCTTTGCGCATGGTGGATTTGCGTGCCGGCGGTGAGGTGCCGATTTCGCAAAGCAATCCTGATCGCTTTATCAACTCCGTCATTCCACGAGAGATGGCACCACATTTCTTCTTCTATGGAGAAGCGACAAGTCGCTACACCGGAGCCACCGGTGCTAAGAAATTCGGTGAAGCGGTCAAAGGAATACTTGGATCGACGGTGGCTCGGATGGCTCTCGACGATCTTAAAAAGACATGCCAAGAGTATAATAAACAAGCTTCGGACAACACCAATGCCGAAGCGCGGACGATCGAGCGACAAATAGAAGATATAGAGGCGAAGATTACGTCCTGTGGGGGTAATCTCATAAGGACTGAGGAAGAGATCGAAGCCGCGACTGAGCGAATGGATCGATTGAGCCAAGAGCTCGCGGGAACAAAGCCGGCCAAGGAAGCTCAAGCCCGACGCCTGCGCCTCGAGAGTCAGCTTGCTGCAAAGGAGGCAGAGAGAAACAAAGCGCTCGCCCGCTCAAGCTCTTGGATGCAGAATTACATCACATCCGTACTTGCAGATGAATTGATGAGTGAGGCAGCCGAAGTCATTAAAGCTGAGGAAACACGGCGCAAACTTCCCTCTCCTTATGACAAAAAGCTAGTCAACGAAATACTCGAAGACAAGATGTGCATTTGCGGCCGGCCCGTGAGTGAGGGTAGTCCTGAGCACGACCACATCAAGACGCTCCTCGATTCCGCTGGTGATCAAGCAGTAATGTCGCGTGTCATGTCTACGCGTGAGGCGCTTGGTCGGTTTGAGCAACGCGCGGAACGAGCTTGGAGCGAGTTCGAACGAAATAACGAGGATTTGCGTAAGGTAGAGAGCGAGATCCAGCGCACTGACGCCGAGTTGACTGAGATATCCAAAGAGCTTGCCGCCAACCCCATCACCGACATTGCCGAGAAGGAGGCTGCACGCGGGCGGGCGAAGCAGCAGCGTGACCAGGCGATCGATCGCAAATCTGGGTTCCAAGCAACGATCACGAATCTTCAACGTGAAATGGCTGACCTTGAACGTCGACGGGACGAATTAATAAGGAAGTCGGACACAGCGAAGCGCTACGTAAAGCGCGCACAACTGTCGGCGGCGCTAATGGCGCGACTAGATTCGCGTCTTGCCCAAGAAGAAGAGGCTGCGAGATCGACGATTGAGGGGGAGATAGATCGAATCGTACAGAAGTTTATGCGAAAGCCGGTCAGGGTGAAGCTAGACAAAGACTACCAGTTAAGACTGTACGACGAGCACGGCGTGGAAGTCGCAAAGAGCACCGGTGAAAATCAGTTGCTCGGACTCGCATTCACCGGCGCTATCTCCAAATTTGCAAAGAGCCGTCAGAATGACAACGATGATATTCTCCTACCGGGAACTGTTGCTCCCCTCGTAGTTGACTCACCGTTCGGCCACCTCGATCCGCTCTATCGTCGCGGTGTGGCCGAGTTCTTGCCGGATCTTGCCTCGCAGGTGATCTTGCTTGTCTCCACTTCCCAGGCTTCTGACGTGGTGATGGCGACCTTGGCTGATAAGGTTGATCAACAGTATTTGCTGACCCGTCACAACCGCGGAGATGGAGCTGGTAAGCAGCCAGAGGTGCTCAGCATTGGGGGAAATAGCTATGACCTCACCAAGTACAACAGCGAGATTGACGGCACTCGCATAACTGAGGTTGCCTAAGTCATGCGCCTTATTCACTCTCCCGTTCGACGCAGCAAAACCGTTGAACCGACTCTCCAAGCGCTTGGAGGCAAAGATGGAAAACTCTTCTCCACTCTGCGCGAGGCCATGAGCTTTTGTGCGGTGCTCGGTTATAAAGAGCGGCGAAAAAAACCGCTCGACCCCCATGCAGGAACCGAAGATATTGCGGGTGCTCAATTCCAGATAAACGAAGCGGTGGATATCGTATTTGCGCTGGCGCTTGCTGATGCAAAAAACTCCGACATACTTCGACCAGAGCAGGAGAAGGACTGCGTACAAATTTACGAAGAGTATGCCAACGGCGGCCTTGAGCTAGTACAAAGCTGGATCGACCGCTACTCGGATATAAGCGTCGAAGACGCGGTGTGGCGTGGCCTCAATTCGATCGGCGTAAAACCACCAGGTCCACCGCCTACTGCTGCCGCGGTAATTGAACCGAGTTTTTGATGCTCCGCGAGCTTAATCTCAAAACAAATTACACGTCGGAGTCCGACGACATATATTCTGACTTTTTCCTTCCTTCGCTTCGCGAAGCTGTCACATATCAGCGAGCGGTTGGGTTCTTTTCTCTGGGTGTGTTACTTAACGTGCCTGCGGCGATGTCAACGCTGGTGCAAAATGAGGGCCGCATTGAACTCATCTTTGCCAAGCTTGTTGCGCCTGAGGATTTTGAGGCGATCAAAGCCGGCGTCATTGAACCGCTAGCAGATGATGCTCTTCCTGATTTCGTGCGGCTGATCGAGGAGAATGCTGGTAATCTCCTGGAATACCGAATTCGGATTTTGGCTTGGCTGTTTGCGATGAGCCGCCTTAAGATGAAGGTCGCAGTGAGACCGAGAGGAATGTTCCACCAAAAGATAGGCCTGCTGAAAGACAAACATGGAGACCTAATTTCTTTCAGTGGATCGATGAACGAAACCATGAGCGCCCTGGATCCGCGCTTTAACTCAGAGGAAATAACAGTATTCCGCTCCTGGAACCCTGGGCAGGAAGAATATGTTCACAGTCACGCAGACAATTTTGCTCGGCTCTGGTCAGGAGATACGGGTAGTTCAACCGTAATCTGCGAGTTGCCGGATGCAATCCAGCAAGGCCTGAACTTTGTTATGGAGCGTTTTCCCGAACATCCTACCCCCGAGGAGGAAGCGAGCCGGGTAAGTGACTTCCTCAAAAGTTACGCGCGTGGACGCGATGATAAACCCAAAGTTCCGGCAACGGTGAATGGCGCGCCGTTTGTGATGAGAGAGCACCAATTAAATGCTCTTCGTGCATGGAGCGGCAACGGCTACAATGGGATCCTTGAACTAGCTACGGGCGCCGGCAAGACCATTACGGCCATTTACGCCGCGACAAAGACTTCCCAAGCGAACGAAGGCATGGCGCTGATCGTGGCTGTTCCGTATCAGGATCTTGCCGACCAATGGTGCGCCGAGCTGCGGCAGTTCAACATCCATGCGATCCGTTGCTACGGCAATCGCGGTGAGTGGGAGCCTATCGTTCATGCTTATCTTCGGAGAAATCGCGATCGACAAAAAGAGTTTATCGCGGTGGTGGTCGTAAACAACACACTCAAAACTGACCACTTCCAAGCTTTCGCCAATCAGCTTGAAATGGCGCGCCTATTTTTTGTCGGTGACGAATGTCACCATCACGGCAGCAGCGGCTACGTAGGCAAGTTGTTTCCGGGCGCCAAGTTTCGCATTGGACTATCAGCAACCCCGTTTCACTATCTCGATAACGACGCCAATCAGCGACTGCGCCAAGTGTACGACCGGTCAGTCTTTGAGTACACACTCGCGGACGCTGTTCATGATGGGGTGCTCACTCCGTATGAGTATCATCCTATTCCGGTGCGGCTTACTGCCACAGAGGCTCAGGACTACGTTGAGCTCAGCGATCAAATTGCCAGAGCTTTCTCAGCAGCTAAAGGCAACATGGGGGGACCGGCGGGGCAAAGGTTGAAGTCCCTCCTTATGCGAAGGGCTCGATTGATCGGCGCAGCAGAGAATAAAATGGTCGAGCTGGACCGGTTGCTCGATGAGCATGCCGTCGAGGCACATTCGCTTTTTTATTGCAGTGATGGTCGCACGCTGAGTGAAGGCGATGACGAAGAAGACGACACACCATCCGCGATCGAAATAAAGCAGCGGTATGTCGTCGCCCGTAATTTGATGAAGCGAGGGCTCCGGGTATCACCGTTCACATCAGAAGAGAACCGACTAGAGCGACGTGAGATACTGCGCGAATTCAAGGACGGTGAGATCGATGCAATGGTGGCGATCCGTTGCCTTGATGAAGGCATCGATGTTCCTGCTTGTCGCGTGGCCTACCTTATTGCAAGCTCACGTAACCCACGCCAGTTCATTCAACGCCGAGGTCGAATTCTGCGCCGTGCACCCGGCAAAGAACGTGCGGTAATCTACGATTTCGTTGTCGTATTGCCAGAAGACAATGTGCCGGATGACAAAACGGCGGCCGACTTCCTTCGAAATGAACTAAGCCGAGTAGCTGATTTCGCGCGAAATTCGCTGTACCCGGCAAGCTCTATAAAGTCGCTGCTGCCCTGGCTACAAAAGTATGATCTTGAACATTTGGCGTCATAGTTAGCCGACAGGACTCTTCGGAGGTAAAAGTGATCTGGCATCGGCTAGGTGTCAAAGTTCACCGAACCGCGAGCTGAAGCAGTCGCTTCGTGCATTGTTGTTTCCGGGCTAAACGCCCCGCCTTCCGACAGGAGGCTGGAGCCAGCCTCCGTTCAGAACGGGCCGGCTTTCCGGTGGAATCTGCAATCAAAAGTCAAGCCAACCGATGATTCTGTCGTACGCCAGCTCCGCAAGCCGCAGGGATCTCTGGTTGACAATCTCAAGACTCCAAGCTTCCGGATATAGGCTTACGGCCGAGCAGCTTTGGAGGTATCCAGACTTTGCGAGAAGGCGCTCTGCCGGTGGACTTACGTTAAATCCGAACGTCGCCTTGATGGCTTCGGCCTCATCGGAAGTCTTTGCACAGAGATATGAGTAGATCTGCTTCTTCTGTTCCCAAGGCCTTTTGCCGAGGTAAGAATTAGGATCGCCGGGGAGCAGCATCAGATTTCCAAGTCTATGGATGGTCTGGGCCTCTTCGAAAAGCTCGTCCTTCCAGCCCGGCGGCTTTGTAGCCTGTGGAGCAATGTGCTCGACGGAATAGTTCGTCTCAGAATTCCAGGCAGTTCCAATTATTGTGGGAGAGAGACCCTTCTGCCCACGTACAGTCAGGCCAGGTTGGCCGGCGTCGAGGTGGGCGTCGTCGCTAGAAACAATGAGAAGGAACTTGGCCACTTCCTTCGAAAAGCCGTATATACCTATCCGCGACGCCGATTTGACCCATGTATCTCGGTCTGGAAATCTCTTGCGGAATTGCGCGAGCAAGAGCCTGCGATAGCCAGACAGTGAGACTGCACCAAGCTCGCTCTTCGGGCGTTTCGCCAGCGGCAGGATGCTCTCTTCTGGAGAGCCTTCACGCATGATGGTCCGATAGATCGAGTCGATGTTTTCTGTTCCGCCCAGCGCTCCGCGCCACAGCATTGAGAAGGCAGTGGTAGCCTTGATGGCTTGAGAAAACTCCTGTTTACGATGAGGACGCACTTCTTCGTCACTCTTGCGAAACTCGTCATAAAACCGCGACAGCGGGCCTATAACGACGGCATGTTTTAGCTGTCGCAGTGACTGAAAGCAGAAGCCGGTTTCGTGGTCGAATTTGCCGAATGCTTCGAGCAAGGGTTCATCTTCCGAAGAAGACCAACCGGTCCTCACCAGAGCGGATAGGTTCGCCAAAGATCCAACGACATCACGTTTCTCATCAATTGTCTTCAGGCTGTCAAAATATTCGCGGAGATAACGCCGCTGGTCACTCAGGTTCTTTTGAAGCTTCTCGCCGGTTTCCGCGAGAGCCATAGGAATCAACAATTCGGATGTTGCTTTTTGACGTTCATCGGCCTTCTTGAAGGCCTCAAGATACTCCTCAACGCGACCTACGTCCTTATGGACCGTCGACCCCTCATAATTTAACAACCCTTCCGTCTCGATTATCTTAGGCTTGAACGTTTCGAAGGCGGTCAGCGGCTCCCCCGTGGTGTTCAATGCCTCAAACATGTCGAAGGCGTCGTCTTCGGAACGGGTTGTGACGACTGTCCAGGCCATGCGAAGATTGAAGTACTTATGGAATATCAAGCCGCGAAGCAGCGAACAAAAGACATCGAAGAGCTTGTGCTCCGATTGCTCAGTTACGAACCGAATTACAGACTCAGGCGGAGTGTGATTCCACAACGCCTTCATGAAATTCTCGTTCCGGACGACCTGTTGCAAATCAGGGAAGTCCCGCGCTTCCGACTTTTTACCGGTGATGGCGCGGAGTTGACCCTGAATATACTTGAAGACCTCTACCAGAGGTGCATGTTTCGCGTTCTGACTGCCATCGTCATCAATGACGGAATACTTGAAATCGTCGGCCTTCTTGTCGTCCCAATGCTTGATGTAGTTCCAAACTAGGCGTGCTATCGGTGAGTTATATAATGCCTGGTTTCCTTTTCTCGACCAGACGTCGTCAAAGGCACGAATGACACGCGGATAGTAGCGATAGACCGGCGGCGTACCCGTGGTCTGGTCCAAGGCAAACGTTGTGAAAAGTTCAGCAAGTGCGACTTCAGCTTGCTCCTGAAGCCACTCGAAAGCGTCGTCGCCCCCTTTTTCTATCCGTCGCAGGCCGCTCCGGATAAAGTTGTGGAGACCCACGTTCATCATGACCGACGTGCTGATACGCTGCTGGCCGTCGATCAGGGTCATGACGCGGGGCGCGACTTCTGCCTGATAGACCGGCTTTACGGTCACGTTGTTGGTGTCGTGTATCGCGATGATCGTCCCGAGAAAGCTGATCGCGCTTGATCTGTTGGTCAGGTGGTTCAAACCGGTAATCGCATCATCTACCAAACGGTCAACGTTTTCGTCATCCCACGCGTACGGCCTCTGATAGGCAGGAATGTAGCAACCTTGACCGGGAGTATTTAGAAATTGCCAGATGTTCTCAGCTTTGGCGGTGAAAATCTGGTCGATCTGAATGCTCAAAAAACTACTCCCCAATCAAAATTGTAAATACTCGGACGACACCATTGCAAGGATGACACTGAACGTCACTCAACCTATAATTTCACAACCGAGTATACTCTGGATGTTAAAATTTGGTAGGACGGGCAACGCATTTAGCGACAAGGGAAGCTGCGGCAAGAGCCTGCCCATTTGGCCAATTCCCACCGAATTGCTACAGCGCAGCCAACCAAGCTAGCGGCAGCTACCTGGTTATCATTCGTCAATATTTCGACTGGTACTTTTCTTCCGGCGCCCGCCAGTTTTCGATGAAGTCCAGCGGATCGACGCTGCCCAACATGTTTCTTGCGAGTTCAAGCCGCTCGTTTAGATGCTGCCGGCGCTCGCTATCTAAATTGAGCAGCCTTTCCTCCGCGTCTCTAAAGAACCGCTCGACAGCCATTGCCTTGCTCCAGCTTTCGATGGTTTCCGCTAGCTGCTGACGGCTATCGGCGAGAGCTTGAGCAACCTTGCGAGCATCCTCGCGCCGCTCGTAGCGTTCCCACTCTGCCTCGCGTTCCTTCTTCCTCTGGGCGGCGGCTTCGTCTTCGGCAATCATCATTTTCAAAATTTGATCTCGCGAAGCCTGCACCCTTTCGACGATAGATGGAATAAGTGCTTCAAGCGGCTCGGCTGGCGTCTCCTGCCATTTCATGGACCACTCGACGCCGTTTTTAGGCGAGTATGCAACAACCCTGAAACGGCCGGCGGGCATATCCTGCTCCGTCGTCCATGAATGCGTCATCTGCCACGGTTTAAGCGACCGGATGAACTTGCTGTCTTCGCGATAGTAGTCGCCATTGAAGTACCGCATCGTCACCCTCTCAGTCATCTCTGTGACAGTCAGTCCTATTGGCACACCATCGATGTAGAAAATGGTCGGCCGATCTGGCTCCCAGATCCCGCTAGTGCCGTACCTTCCGTACTTTCGGTCCTTGAGCTGAATTTCTTGTTCGGCCAAACGAATGCGACCGATGTTATCGCTGGTCGGAGCAATGTGGATGCGATAACCCTTTCTATCCAGCGCTAGATAGAGTGCGTTTGCGATCCGAAGCAGTTTCGGCAAAGCGGCCTCAGACGAGATCAGGTCGGGAAGAAGTCGCTTGTAGGGCCTCAGAAACTCGTCATCTTTCACGACCCTCGATTTGCGCAGGTGGCCCTCGACGCCAGATAGCAGAGGATGGCGTTCTGTTCGCAGAAACAATTTGGATGGTTCGTTTTTAGAAGGACGATTCCTTGAGGTTCTTGGCGCCCGCGGCTTCTGGGAGACCGCTGTTATCTCTATTGTCTCGTCAGGCCCATCCGGAAGCGTGGGCAACTCTGCATCAATGCCAAGGGATCGGCGCGTCCAATAGCCGGAGCCCGGATAGGGCACCTGATATCTCTTGCACAGTGCAGCCAGTGCCGTTCCGGAAATACCTAATTCCACGGAAAGCTTGCTGAGCGGTGAAGCGCTCACAAGTTTGTAAAGGTTGTAGCGTGATATCTGCATGCTTTGCTCGCTCCAACTAAACCGCTTTCGCTTGGCGACATCGTCGATATCTTCTGCGCAAGTAAGGCCTTTTGACCGAGAGAGCGTCAATGACTAACCTGGCGCTATTCGAATTACGGTCTCATCTGTTCAATTCGGCGGCGCAGGAGCGAGTTCCGATCCAAGGCCGGGTCGCGCTCCATTGGAAATGCATCAGCCACGATATGACGTTGTGAAGCCCCGAATGTTTCGAGAGACTGTGCATCCGGACGCGAAGCCCCGATGCCACACTATAGCGAAAGTTTGGACGAAACGATCCTGCGGACTCGCGGAACCGCCTAGGATCTTAAACCATTTAAGAAGGCTGGCGCTGATGTAGCACTGCTGGCTTAGTCCAGTCCCGCAATTCACGGTCACTTCAAACTGAACAAGGTAGTCCGGGATACCGTCGGCGTCGCCTTGCTCGTCGGGCTAACCGGTTAGTGGCCCGGATTTCTCGGCCACCATCAGTTGTTGCCTCGCTGCCATTACGATCTGTTTTCAGATAGCTCGAGGTCTTTACCAGCAGCTTAGCCTTGAACCGCAGCATAGATCTGGTGTGGCAAAGATCCAAAAGCAGGCGTCGGCGCGACGTTTTGCGCTGCCGCGATTTCGGCGGTCGCATTGTCGGAAAGCCGAGACTCGCGATGATGGCGTTGCTCAAGCGCTGCTTCGAAGAGCAATGGAGTACCAAAATGCCGGCGCATCAAAACGGGAGTCGATAGGATTCCGGGCACCATGTCCGCGACACTCAGTATTTCCATGACAAAACTGGTACTGAAAACGACTCCAAAATACACGTACTCGAAAGCATTCTCCTAGGTCGGATCAATCACGCGCCCATCATTATCGAGCAGCCAATCGTGCTGAATTGGAAGCCCCTGACCGCCTTTATCAGTCGCATATCCCTCAACGTAGGAAAGCTCCTCGCTGCCTGACGGAAAGGTCAGAAGCGCTTTGACACAGTTTGCATAGCACTGGCGTTTCTGTCCGGCGGCGAGATGCGCGGGGCGGCTTCGCACATCGAACATAGATCTGCCATATGCGAGCAAAGCCGTTTCCGGACCGAAGTAGGTCGCACCAGCCCCGTCGGCCAACCAAGCGATATGTTCCGTGATTATCCTGCTCCAGTTACCGTCTTCCATATTAAATTCCTTCGTGTTGATAAGACCAGCGTGGGGTCGATTTCTCGCAACGTCAAAGGCGTCCAGTCGATCCAAAGCAAGGATTCACCGGCGCGGCCCGCACGTTGAGACCTTCTTACGTTCTGCCGGGCATACCGTTAAAGCGATGCATAGGTGTTCGTTTGCGAGCCTTGGATGCGGAAGCTAATCGACCGAGACCGCCACGCACTTCCTGCTCCTCAGGCATGCGCGAAGGATTGATTCAGGCGAGTTAAGGAGATCGATCATCGTCGCGACGTCGGGAATTCGCAGCACCATCTCGTAAATACGTAGAGCTCCAAGCGGTTCGCCGTTCGGATCGAGCCGTCGAAAAGCATCTCGGTATCATTTGCTGCAGCTATAGCCTCCTCGAGCGTCGCGGAAAAATGCATGCCCACATCAGATCCGGACATGATCTCGTGGCAGTAGATGGTGAATTCCATATGCTCCGCCTTCGGCCCCTTTTTGCTTGGTCGCCTTGTCGTACGAGAACGGCCATGAATCCTTAAGGTCTTGACGTTCCCGGATTCACTTCTTGTCGATGATTAAGTTTCGGTCGACGACCAATTCGGCTGCGAGCCGCATGAGGTTAGACTTGTCTTTGCTGAGAAGTTCCTTCGTTGCCCTGAATTCACGCGCAAGGATACCGTCGACCTCGGGGCGAAGCTCGGGTGCTGGTACAAAAGATTCGTCAACACGGTTCGCTCCGAACTGATAGCGGAGGCTTTTCCCCAGGCCATAGCTTCCGACCAGCCGATACGCCAGCCGAGTGGCCTGGTCGAGGTCGCTCCCCTCAACGCCGCCGGCGCCAATCGACCGATTGCCAAACGCAACTTCCTCGGCCGCGGCGCCGCCGAGCATCATACGAATCTTTGCCAGCAAATCCTTTTCGGTCGGAAGTGCATCATTACGCATTTTGTAGTGCAGCCTGCCGCCGTCCTGCACGGGTTGGCCTTCGATCATATGGGATTCGACCCTGATGCTGATCACCTCCGCAACTCCGGATGCCATGGTCATAAGCGCATGACCAACCTCATGTACGCAGATGCGATGAATCACGGTTTCTGGAAGGGGGATCTGTGCAGGAAGGGACACCTTGATGTCCTGAATGCTTACGGCTCCCTGGCGAATCCTTGCTGCACGCTTCGCCGCACGCGCCAATCTTTCGAGGTCGGCAGGCGTCGCGAGTCTTAGTTTGTCCGTAACTTCACGCAGTTCCTTTGCCGATATCGAGTGGTTGAAATGATAGGCCAAGATCTCGGCGCGCTCCTCATCCTCTGGAAGACCGAGGTAGACGTGCTTCTCCAGGCGCCCGGACCTCAGGATTGCGTTGTCAATCAGGTGCCCGTAGTTGGTCGCTCCGACGATGATTGTTCCAGGCTGCTCGAGTGCATGCGTCGTCAAATCGAGAAACCTGCCGATCACGTTGCCTTCGTAGAACGCGTGGTCTCCGCGCATCGCCGCGCGGTCGCCGATCGCGTCCAGTTCGTCTACGAGTAGAACCGCGCCTCGACGGGATGTTGCGTCGGCAAAAGACGCGGACATTGCGGCAAGCATGTCGCCTAAATAACCCTTGTTGGACCCTTGCCAGGCGCCGACCGACGTCGAAATGAGGTCGAATCCCAGTTCGTTCGCGAGTGCATTCGCGAACAAGGTCTTGCCAGTTCCAGGCGGCCCGACGAGCAGCACCCCTCTGTCGACGTCCGACCAGGGAAGCTTGTCCTCCCGCCAGTCCGCCACGTCCTGCTTTATTGCGCCGACCCAGTCGCGAGCGGGCCCATATCCCGGAAGATCTGAAAGCTTAGGAGAACGAACCGGCGCCGAGACGGGCTCCGTCAGCGTGGCCAAATCCAACCCTTTCAAAAACTTCCTTGCTGTGAGGCCAATCACTATTTCCGCCGATTTCTGTGCGATTGCTTGTGCAAACCGCATGTCGATGTTCTCGACGCCGAGAACCTTTCGCGCAGCAACGATGTGTCTGGCGGTCGGCGCGCTCACCCTCACGATCACATCTGCGGCCAACTGAAGCGCATGCCTTACGCCGTCCAGCGACGTCGCAAGGTAGATAACCTGATGCTCGGGCCGCAAAACTATAAAGTCCTCGACACCTTTCCCTGTCGTACGGCGCGGCGCCTCCCCAATAATGTGTACCGGCCGGCGGAAGTCGTCATAGTACGAACGGTCCCCACCGCCGGTCATAAGGAGCATCGCTGCCGATTTCGCGTGCCAGATCCATTCCTTGTCGACGAGGCAGACCATGATGCCCGAAGCGTTGTTCTTGAACTGCTCCGTCCCAGGAAGCGCCTGCCGAAGAGCGCACAGCATAAGGAACTTCCCAACGTTTCTGCTGGTCTCCAGAAAGGCGGCGCTGTCGAAATGGTGGTACATCAGGCCACCTCCACCGGTTGGAACCGGCGCAAAAATGGCCGAGCGATTCGTGATGTTCCGATTGGCCGACAGATGACTGACAAAGGATTCAGCATGTTTATGACTCCATTGGATGCATCATGCATCCAATGGACGGCGTCCAATTCTTGGCGTCAACATTTATTTCCATCAATTTGCGACGCCTGTGGATACATGGCATTGAATCCCTATGCTGATAGTGCCGCCAGAAATCCTAAAGGTCGCGAGAGAGTTCCTTGGCCTGAGCCAGGCGCAGGTCGAGAGGCACGCCGGAATTTCGCGAGCGACTATCCATAGGATCGAGAGGGGCGTTCGCGACCTACCGCAGTACGCGCTGCTCGTTCAACATTTCTATGAAGAATGCGGTATCGAGTTCGTTGCGCCGGCAGAGCAACGCGGCTGGGGTGTTTTCAATCGCAATATGCGTGGAAGAAAGCCGCAGCTTAACCGCCTGAAACCCTCTGCCAGCCCTCGAAGCGACCGGGCGGCGCCTGCCGCTACCGTCGGCAAGACGAAGCGGAATAGCAAACAGCGTGACCCAGAACCCAGCGAGAGCTGATTTCGACGCACGCTACGTGGTCAAAGCGGCTCTGAAAATCATCGAATTTTTGGAAAATTGCCGGGCTGTCGCCCGAAGTATTTGTTTTTTGTTCTTCGAATGGACGATGACCCTCCTCCAGTAGTAGCCACCGGAGTGCCATCTAAATTCGAAGAAAAGCGGTATCCGCCTGGTCGGCGGATGGCTTGGCATAAAGAGTCCTGATCTACTGTTTTACAGCCTATCGAGAGCTGTTCAGTGTTCAGTTTCCACAACGCACGCCGATGAATCGAAAAGGCCAATTGGTATTTTTACCAACTGGCCCCGCTCTCGAAAAAAGGAATTTCCCGTGAGGTAACCCCTTGAAAAACCTCGGAATGGCCGGATTTGAACCGACGACCCCTTGACCCCCAGTCAAGTGCGCTACCAGACTGCGCTACATTCCGTCACTGCCCTTCGAAGCATGGTCTGAACAAAATCGCAGATCCCGTATAACGAACCAGCGACCCCTTGACCCCCAGTCAAGTGCGCTACCGGGCTGCGCTACGCCCCGACCTGCCGAAACGGCTTGCATCTGTTAGACTTTTCGGTTTTTGGACGCAAGGGAAAAATGCCGCCACGATCATAAAACGGAACTTGTCCAAGGGAATGTCTGCCGGGGAGCTTCTGGCCTGCCTCTTCAGCACCGCCTGGAGGCCTCTCAACCTGCCGATGAATGCCGAAAAAAGTCTGCGCAAAGCAGCAAAAATCCTTGCATATGCCGGTGTGGCATGGAAATCCTCCCGCCCGTGAGCAATATCGTCCCAAGCTGGTCCGGGACTTTATCTAAATAATATACAGTTTCGGTTGTATTTTTTTGGCACTAAATTCTCAGTAAAATATTTCATCAATATTTCTGTCAATATCCCCGCTCAGGAGATGTAATTTATTTTGCGTTCAGCTGAATATGCCTGTGATCGAAGCTGATATGTGCGCTCTTTCCAATTTTTGATTGTTTGAAATTGAAATTTATTCGCAATTTTGCTGCTAAGCGTGTAAAGAAGAGAAATCGTGGAAAAGCATAGTTTGGGCTTATGACGATCGACAACAACAGGCAGGATTGCCGGCAGACCCTTGCCGCCGCATTTAAGGCCCTTTCCGATGACGCTGTGAAAGCCGGCTGGTCGGAGTGCGACGTTGCCCTTGCGCTTGCGGAGCTTGCCGAAGCGCACGTGGCCGAGGTCGGCGCCAAGGTGATCGTCGAAGGCTTTAACCAGTCGCAGCTTTATGCAGCGAGCGCCCGGCTGAAATTCTGAGACTGAAAGTCTGACTGGCCTTCAATCCTCATATCAACAGCCCGGCTGTCCTGGCAGCCATTACGAAAGATGCCTGCGCTGCGCGCGGGCTTCTCAGCCTATCCATTGCATCAAGGCAGTGCTGGAGCGCGATGCGGTATTCGCGTCCGGGTTGCGCCGGCCAGCGTTTGAGATATTCCACGGCTTCCCAGGCGGTTGCGACAATGAAGCTGCTGCTTGGAGACTTGACCCTTACAGACGAGGGGAAGCGTTTTTCGCTCACGGCTCTCTCATTCCAATGTTCCAAACGGCCCCGTAACGCACGAGACACGAGATTGTTCCCGAGATTTTGATTGCACGGTTGCTAAAATTTTGGGCTACGCGCATAATGCGAATAAAGCTGGCAGGGAGGGCGTCGGCTGCGCAGCGATGATGCGTTGTGCCCTCTAAGGGAAATGTGGCGCGATGTTGAAATCGTCAGTTCACCCCCAGGATTTACCGCTCTTTTCGGAAGATATCGATTTGTTGTCGCAGGTTCTGAGCCAGGTTTGCGATGACAGCGGCATCGCTCCTCGCACGCCGGAGGCAGACCGCATCGGGGCGGCCCTCATCCAGCTTTACAGGCAAGGCGTGAAGGACAGCGGCAAGCTGACCGTTCTCGCAAAGACCTATCTCTGAAACTCAGTTCTGCTCGATCGAGACACCATTCTTGCCGATGCTCATCTCGATGCCTTCGGGTTTGCTTTCCTCATGGAATACATAAGCGCCGAGGCCGATGACCACGACGACAAGCGCACCGATGACAAGATAAAGACTGCTGTTTCGATTCAAGACAGGCCACCCCAACACGTTGACAGGACAGCCAAAACGCCTGGGGCGGCGCTTGGTTCCGTCAATCGTCGTTGGCGGCGTTGAGGTTTTCCGGCCTGATGCCGTCATCGCTGGAACTGCGGGCGCGCAAGCGTATGCCAGGGCCGCCTTCATCCTGATTGCCGCTGGCGATGAAGATGATGCCGTGGGCTTCCAGCGTGTTGCGCACGTCGATCGTGGCTCGCGTCTCGCCTGCCCATTCACCGTTTTCCAGCGCCTGGACTGTTTCGATGGAAAGCCCTGCATGAGCGGCGAGGTCCTCGATGCTCATGCCGATCATGGCGCGTGCGCCGCGTATCTGTGTCCCTGTAATCATGCCGGAAATCTAACGCTTTTGTCGAACTTCTCAAGTGTTTGTGAGCGGACTGAACGCTTGTGGCGAACTTCAAGCGCCGCGCAGCCCCAGACGATGCCGAATAACAGGTAAACGTGCCGCCAATGGTCGATGTCGATCACGTTGCCGATCGCTGCATGGCCGAGAATGGAGATCCAGGCGACCATGAGGAAAGGCTGCCATGGCCGGTCGAGCAGCATGCTTCGGAAACCTAGATAGATTGTCCAGCACAGCATGCCGACATAACTGATGAAGCCCAGCCAGCCGTAGGTGGTCAGCGATTTCAGCCAGATATTGTGCTCGTCTTCCGGAAACATCGTGCCGAAGACCAGCGGCCCTATGCCGAGCGGCCTTTCCATCATCATCTGGAAGCCGATGCGATGGCGGTCGAAACGGCCGAGATGCTCGCCGTCATATTGTTGCACGAGCTGGGCGCGGGCGGAAAAGAGCTGGCTGACCTTGGGAACCTGCAGCGCGACCAGCAGCGAGGCCGCCATCAGGATGATCGCGCCCAGCGAGAGGATCAGCACCCGCAGCCGGAAGGCGCCGCTGCGTTCCTTCAGCAGCATGACGAAGATCAACACCGCCACGGCAAAGGCGAAGAGACCCCAAGCCGCGCGCGAGAAGGAGAGGAAGACGCCGAGCGCCAGGATGAGCAGCGCTCCCGCCTTGATCGGCGAGCTTCTGAGATTCCCGGCGAGAATGCCGTGGACGAGGTAAAGCGCCGGCGGCACGAGGAAGGGGCCGAAAACGTTCGGATCCTGGAAGGCGCCCTTGGCGCGGTCGTAAAGCGTGAAGACTTCAGAGCCCGGAAAGGCATGGAAATAGCCGAGAATGCCGAGCAGGGACGTGATAACAGCCGCAAAGCTCCAGGCATTGAAGATCAGCGGCAGCCGCTTGTGGCTGTCTTCGATGATCGCGGCATAGAAGATGGAGGTCAGCGCCAGGAAAGTGGAGACGGCAACATACATTGGGCCGGTCGCCAGATCCCGCATCTGGGTGAGCGACAGCATGCCGCCGATGTTGAAGGTCAGGAGCAGCGCCATCAGCGGCGCGGTGGTGCGGGATATTTTCAGGCCGAGGATGAACCAGAGGCCGATCAGCCCTGCCATCCACAATTCATAAGGCGCAGGCTCGTCGATGACGAAGCCGGAGAGAAAGACCCCGAATGCGACCGCCGCCGAGCCGATGAGGCGCAGCGTCAGCCGTTGCGGCTGGGCCACGCGCACACGGGTGGCGTCGATCGCGCTCAATAGGCGTTTTCCGTGTTGAGCAGCCGGACCGGCGTCAGGAACAGGATCTTGAGGTCGAACCAGAGCGACCAGTTCTCGATGTAATAGAGGTCGTAGGCCGTGCGGAATTTGATCTTCTCATCATTGTCCACTTCGCCGCGCCAGCCATTGATCTGCGCCCATCCGGTGACGCCGGGCTTGACGCGGTGGCGTGCGAAATAGCCATCGACAATATCGGCGAAAGCGCGGTCGTGCGCCTGGGCAAGCACGGCGTGCGGACGCGGGCCGACCAGCGAAAGCTCGCCCTTCAGCACGTTGAAGAGCTGTGGCAACTCGTCGATCGAGGTCTTGCGGATGAAGCGGCCGACACGGGTGACGCGCGGATCGCCCTTGGTGACGGCTGCCTTTGCCGTCGGATCACTCATGTTGGTGTACATGGAGCGGAACTTGAAGACATTGATGACTTCATTGTTGAAGCCGTGACGCTTCTGCTTGAAGAAGACCGGTCCTTCCGAAGTCGCCTTCACGGCAATCGCTGTCGCCACCATGACAGGCCAGAGCAGGCAGAGCGCGACGATGGTGAAGAAGATATCGAACACGCGCTTGGCGACGGAATCCCAGTCGCGGATCGGCTTCTTGAAGATGTCGAGCATCGGTACCGAGCCGACATGCGAATAGGCACGCGGGCGGAAGCGCAGGCGATTGGCGTGTGCGGCAAGCCGAATATCGACCGGAAGCACCCAGAGCTTCTTCAAAAGCGCGAAGATGCGCGCCTCCGCGGACAGTGGCAGTGCGATGATCAGCATATCGATGCGCGTCATGCGCACGAATTCAACGAGTTCGCTCACCGTGCCGAGCTTCGGATAGCCGGCGACCATGATCGGCGAGCGCTTCTCGCCACGGTCGTCGAAGATGCCGCATATACGGATGTCGTTATCCGCCTGCTGCTCCAGCATCCGGATCAGTTCCTTGGCCGGCTCGCCGCCGCCGACGATGACGGCGCGGCGCTCCATGATGCCGTTGCGTGCCCAGTTCCGCACGCCCTGCGCCACGAGGAAACGCTCGATGACCAGGAAGAGCGCGCCCGCAATAAACCAGATGCCGTAGGATTCCGTGGTCTCGGCGCTCAGACCGCGCAAGAGTGAGCAAGCGCCTGTTATCAGCACGAAGACGATGGCGAATGCTGCGAAGGCGCGCGGCAAATACCGCACGCGGGCTCTGAGAGCCGGAATGGAATAGGTATCGGCCACCTGAAGCGCTACCACGGTCAATGCCGAAATGATCGCCGCCATGACAGCCCGCATCAGGATACTGTCGCTGCCGTCGCCGGGTGCGAAATAAAAGGCGACAAGGCCGATGACGAACTGTGTCAGGAATTCCAGCAGCCGCAACTGGCCGATGATGATGACAGGCGAAGAGGTTCCATCACGGAATTGCTCTGCGATCTGACGGGCATAGGAATTGATGGGCGGCGTCTCGCCGTCCGCATGCGTAGAGGCGTCGCCGCGCGTCTCCGTATCAGAGACCTGCTTGCGCAGGGCTTCCACGTCGAACTGTCCGCTCTTTTCCAGCTTGTTCATGGGGCTTCATCGCTCGTTGATGTGAGCGGGATAACAGAAAGCCCCTAAGAAACTTTTACGAGGCGGCCTGAATTGCCTGTCCCGCAGCGGGATTGACGAGCTCGCTATAGAGTTTCAGGACCTCATGGGCCATGACCGGTGCGGAAAAGACGGACTTGACCGTGTCGGGAGAAGGCATGACCTTGTCGTGCCAGTCGGGCACTGTCAGTGCTTCCGCCATCACCCGCGCCAGATCGTCGGAATCTCCGGGTGTAACCAGTGCGGGACTATCTGCGCCAAGCACCTCTGGAATGCCGCCGACGCGCGAGGCGATGACCGTCTTGCCGGCGCCGAGCCCTTCCAGAACGATGTAGGGCATGGCTTCGGCGCGAGAGGGAACGACGAGATTCTGCGCCATGGAGAAGGCGTCCTTGACGCGCATCGCCGGCAGCATGCCGATGCGCTTGCCGAGGCCACGCTCCACCATCATCTCGCGGTAGCGGTCGCGCTCCGGCCCGTCGCCGATCATCAGCGCCGAAAGCGGCCGGCCGAGCAGGCGCTCGGTCTTGGCGAAGGCATCGATGAAGAGATCCGGGCCTTTGAGGTCGCGCAGCATGCCGACATAGATGAAGTGAACCGCATCGGAGCGGGTCGGAATGTCGGAAAAATCCCGCACGCCGATGCCGTTATAGATCAGCCGGTTCTTGACTCTCGGCCGACCCACCTTGCTCGCATAGGTCTGCCGCTCGTATTCGCAGATGAAGACCAGCGCATCGGTGAAATATTCCTGCAGCCGCTCCATGCGCAGCACGAACTGGCCGAGCAGGGAGGCGCGGGAATAATGCAGGCTTCCGCCATGCGCGGTATAGAGGCGGGCTACGCGATACCTGTTGACCCGCAGGGCTGAGCCGGCAAGCCGCGCGAGCACACCGCCCTTGGCGCCGTGCCCATGCAGCACATCCGGCCGCAAGCTCCTGATTTCCTTGAATGTGTTCCAGAGCACCATGGCATCGGACGGGCTGATGGAGCGCCGTATCGGAACGCGCGTCAGGCCGAGCGAAAGATAAGGACGGATATCGTCGAAGAGACGGTCCTCATATTCGCCGCCGGTCGAGCTGTCGCAGATGATGCCGATTTCGTGACCCGCCCGGCTATGTTCCTCCACGAGATCGCGGACATGACGGAAAATTCCGCCGACCGGCGATCTGAAGCAATGGAGGATACGGAGAGGCCTCTGCTCTGCCATCGACTAGAAGAGCCGTTCGCGGACATAGATCGTGTCGCCAGCGATGATCGGGCCTGAAATATTGACACGACCCGTCAGCACCTGCCCGTTGATCTTCCGCGTAACGTCGACCATGCTCTGGTTAGCGCGGTTGGTAAAGCCGCCGGCGACTGCGATGGCGTTCTGCACGGTCATGCCGGGCACATAGGCATACTGGCCGGGCTGGCCGACTTCGCCCATGATGAAGACGGAGCGATAGCGGTCGACATCGATGGTGACATCAGGGTCGCGAAGATAGCCCTGCTGCAGCTTCTGAGCGATCTGGCCGGAGAGCTGTTGCAGGGTGCGGCCGCGGGCAGGGACCTGGCCGACAAGGGGAAATGCGATATAGCCGGCCTGATCAACCGTATAGGTATTGGTCAGGGTTGCCTGATCGAAGACGGTGATGCGCAACCGGTCGCCGCTGTCGAGCGAATAGGGCTGGATCGTCGCCTGGTTGAAGGCCTTTGGCGCCGGCCGATAGGTGGTGCAGCCCGCCAACGCAGCCATCACGGCGGCGAGGCTCATAGCCATCAAGGTCTTGGGCTGGACGAAGGGCATCCGCTCGCTCACAGGAAGATAATTCGGTCGAGCCGTTATCGAACTATTAGGGTTAATGCCCGGTAAAAAAAACGCCGATTTCCGCAATTCCTTTGTCAGGAGCGTGTTGTTTGCGCGGGAATTGCCATTAACCGTTGAGTTACCATGGTCGTTTACGCTTGGGGCAGTTCGTATTGGAGTAATGAGTATGTCCCGCGTAGCGAGTGATCAGGATGTGGACATCGACCTCGGCCAGCTTGTGCGCGCGGTCTGGGCCCGTCGTCTGAGAATATTGAAGATCACCGCATTGGGTGCGGCTGTCGCTTTTGCCGGCGCCAAGATGGTTTCGCCGCAATATCGCAGCGAGACGCGCGTCCTCATCGAACCTCGCGCTCCGGCCTTTGCCAGCACCCAGACGAATGACGCCAGTGCCGGGCCGCTGCTCGACGAGCTGAATATCGCCAGCCAGGTGCAGATCCTGCAGTCGGCGGATCTCATCAAACAGGTCATCAACAATCTGAAGCTCTACAATCTGCCGGAATTCGATGCAGCCGCGAACGGCTCCGCGCTCACCGATATTCTGGTGTCGCTGCATCTGAAGAAGAATCCGCTGGAAAATCCGCCGGAAGAGCGTGTCATCGACGCCTTCACCCAGCGCCTGCAGGTGTACCAGGTGCCGGGCTCGCGCGTTATCGGCATTACCTTTACCTCCAAGGATCCGAAGCTCGCTGCCAGCATTCCAAACGCCATGGCGCAGGTCTATCTGGCGATCCAGAGCGGCGCCAAGCTCGACTCCAACACGGAAGCCACGCGCTGGCTTGAGCCGGAGATCGACAGCCTGCGCGAGAAGGTGAGCGAGGCCGAGAGGAAGGTCGCCGATTACCGCACCACCCATGGCCTGCTACAGACCAACGGCACGACGACCTTCACTGCGCAGCAACTCAACGACATATCCGTCGAGCTGACCCGCGTGCGCACCGACAAGGCGAATGCCGAGGCGAGAGCGCAGGCCGTGCGCAACGCGCTCTCTTCCGGCGAAGCCTCCGACACGCTGAGCGATATTATGTCGTCGCAGTCGATCCAGCGGCTGAAGGCGACGGAGTCCGGCCTCCAATCGCAGATATCAGACCTGCAGACGAGCCTGCTCAACAACCATCCGCGGCTGAAGAGCCTGCGCGCTCAGCTTGCCGATATCCGCACGCAAATCCGCCAGGAAACGCAGAAGATTCTCGCCAGCATCGAGAACGAGACGAAGGTTGCCGATCTGCGCGAACAGGAATTGGAACAGCAGTCCGATACGCTGCAGGCCAACAGTGCGAAGGCGGGCGAGGACGGAGTGGGTCTCAATGCACTGGAGCGGGAGGCGAACGCTCAACGCCAGCTTCTGGAGACTTACCTCGTTCGCTACCGCGAAGCCGCTTCCCGTGCCGACCGGAATTCGAGCCCCGCGGATGCCCGCATTGTTTCTAAAGCGATCGAGCAAGTCGATCCCTATTTCCCGAAAGTCGTGCCGATTGTCATCGTTGCCGCGGTCGCAATACTCATCATGAGCGCGATCGTCATCATGCTCTCCGAACTCTTCAGCGGCCGCGCGCTGCGCCCGGTCGAATCTGTGGGTGCCGAACCGCGCATCATCGAAGACAGGGTCGAGGAGGGGGGGCCGGATGAAGGGCAGGACGAAGTGCGGCCCATTTCCCCGGCGAAGATTGCCAGGCCCAGCATGCTGACGGCAGCCGTCGAAGACGACGAGGAGCCAGAAGCCGAGCCTGTCACGGAAGCACCCGCCGACGACAATGAATTCTCCGTATCGTCAGTCGCGAGCTATCTCATCGACTGCCGCGCACCGCTTGCCGTTTCGATATCTCCGACCGGTGACAATGGCTCCGCCGCAACCGTTGCCCTGGCGCGCAGACTGGCCGACGACGGACGCCGCGTGATCGTGATCGACATGACAGGCTCGGGCTATCCGACCGAACTGATGGCCGAAAACCCCGAGGCATTGGGCGTTACCGACCTTCTCTGCGGCGAGGCTGCCTTTGGCGAAACGATCCACGGCGACCGGATGTCAGATGCGCATCTGATCCCGCAGGGTGCGAGCGATGTGCGCCGCGCCATGCGGGGCGTCGACAGGCTTTCGCTGCTGCTCGATGCCCTGTCATCGGCCTATGATATCGTCCTGGTGGAATGCGGCGCAGCCGATGTCGCCGGCGTTTCGCGGCTGACGCGCAGCAAGGAAATCGAGATTATCTTGTCGCTGCCGGAGATAGATGAGGCTGCTTTCGTCGGCCTGATGCAGGATTTCCAGAGCGCCGGCTATGAGCGCGTTGTCCTGATGTCGGGCGGCGAAGAGGCTGCCATGTACACCCCCGCGCGGCACGCGGCCTGATCTTTAAAGCGTGTCACTTTAAATCTTTGTTTTACGCATGTCGCTGTCGCAAAACCGCTGGGCACTTTTGCGCGACATGCTTACCCAATCTTGGCCCGAATGCTCTGGGCGAATTTATACAGACCGGGGCGGGCCTTGATGAAGGCCTTGCCGCGGGTGATCGCCCGATGCGCCGTGCCGGCGGCGATGCCGATGCCGGAGATCGGCAGAACCACATCATAATGGTCCGTTTCGACGGGCGCCCAGGAGCGCTTGTAGGTCTGGTCGCCGAGACCGAAATCGAAGAGAGCGACTCCCTTGCCGTGCAGACCCGATATCATCTGCCAGAAGAGGAATTCACCGGGGCTTGCATCCGCAATGAGATCCTCGTCGATCGCGCCGAACTGGCAGATGACGTGGTCACCCTTGCGGGAAATGCCTGATAGGGCAGCGATGCGCCCGTCATATTCGCCCTTCAGGCGCAGGCCCCGCATCTGCAGGCAGAAGCTGTCGCCACTCCGCCTGTCGATCAGCCCGTGCAGGAACGTTTTGGTCTCGGTATCCGCGAAGACATCGGGCAGGCCCAGCGAGGCGAAACGCGCGCTTTTCAAGCGGAAGAAAGTGTCGAGCAGTTCGTGCTGTTCGGTCAGGTCGTCCGGCGCGATATAGTCGAAACCACCAACCGCCTCCAGCCGCCGGCTCTGCACACGGAATTTCTTGCGCCGGTTCTTGGCATTCAACTGCTGCAGCGTCTTGTCGAATGTATCGAAGAGCGGAAGCTGATAGGCGTGGTTCTGGTTCTGGACCATGGGCAGGCCGGCAAGCATGCTGCGGCGGCTGCGCCATTCCAGCGGGATATTCTGCAAGAGAAGCAGATCGGCCTTGCCGGCGAGCGCTGCACGAAGGCGAGCGGCAAGGTGATGGCTATCAACCGTATCGCTGTCTTCGGCAAAAGCCGGCGAAAACAGGCCGGTATTGATGTTGCTGTGGTCGGCGCCGATGAATTTGGCGATCCGCATGCCGCGCGAGGCGACGATTTCCACCGGCAGGATGAAGGCGGTATGGCCACCACTCCTGCCACGCAGGATGGCGAGCGGCCGGCGAAAGGCCGTTACCCAGGCCGCGCACCAATCGTAGCTCTGATGCAGCGAGGAAAGGTTATCGCGCTCCAGCGCGCGCCATTCCTCCTCCAAAGGCTCCATCCTGTCGAAAAGCTGGATGTCGAGTTCGGCCATTGCGAGTTTCACGCTGAGCTGCCGCAGCCGGGAAATGCCGGCATCGGCTTGCGCCGCAGCGTCGAACTTTTGTTCAGGAACATCGAGCCTCTGCGTCTGCACTTTCTTTCTCCGGTCGAGAGATCGCTGCAGAGGAAGGTAGAGCGGGCAGACGTATATTTGGTTTAACCGCCGCGCCGGAGCGAGGTTTTCCGCAGATCAGGGTTATCCCGCCGTTAATCGGGCCCTACTGCTGTTTCGGACCGGCCATCCACTTGATGATCACCATCGCCGGCAGCACCCAGAGCAGGCCGGTGAGCGCGAAGTAAAGCAGGTGTCCCCACCAGGGCGCATTGCCGAGCGTCGCGACCGCGATCGTATTCGCCACAATCGCATAGAAAAGCACGAGGATGATGATCAGGATCGTGCCGATGAATTTGCGAAGGCGGATGGGCATCGTATAACTTTCGAACGGATGGGACTGAGCCGGCGCGACGGCATGCCGCAAAGGTTCGGGGCTTGTTTTGCATCAGCCGGTGGGGCAAATCAACTGCCGGATAAAAGGAGAGATCATGGCCGTCGCGAACCTGAACCCGGAGCAGGCGATCCGCACCGAAGTACGCAGGCAGGACAACAACCGCCGCGCCGTGCGTATCTGGCTGGGTTTCGTGTTGCTGGCGCTCTTCTGTCTTGTGCTCGTCGGCGGCGCGACGCGGCTCACCAATTCCGGCCTCTCCATCACCGAATGGAAACCGATCCATGGCGTCATCCCGCCACTGAATGCCGCCGAGTGGGAAGAGGAATTCAAGCTCTACCAGCGCATTCCCGAGTTCCAGCAATTGAACAGCGACATGACGGTCGATCAGTTCAAGGGCATCTTCTGGTGGGAATGGGCGCACCGGCTGATCGCGCGCGGCATCGGCGTGATCTTCGCGCTGCCGCTCATCTTTTTCTGGGCGACGGGCAGGATCGAGAAGCGCCTGCGCTGGCCACTTGCCGGCATCCTGGCGCTGGGCGGCCTGCAGGGCTTCATCGGCTGGTGGATGGTCTCCTCCGGCCTGTCTGCGCGCACGGATGTCAGCCAGTACCGGCTGGCCACCCATCTCGTCATGGCCTGTCTGATCTTCGCCTCCTGTATGTGGATCATGCGCGGGCTTTCGCCGCATTCCGACGATGCGGCTCCGACGAGGAATTCCCACCGCTGGGCGGCGGTGATCGCCATCTTCTCGCTCTTCCAGATCTATCTCGGCGCGCTGGTCGCCGGCCTCGATGCCGGCTTCACCTATAATACCTGGCCGCTGATGGATGGCGCCGTCGTGCCCTCCGACCTCTTCATTCAGCAGCCCTTCTGGATCAATCTCTTCGAAAACCCGAAGACGGTGCAGTTCATCCACCGCTTCGGCGCCTACACGCTCTTCGCTCTGGCGCTCGTCAATATGGTGATCGCATTGCGCGCCGCATCCTGGACCACCCATGCGCGCCGGGCCGTGGTGCTCTTCGCACTCGTCACGATCCAGGCGGCAATCGGCATCACCACGCTCTTGCTTGAAGTGCCGCTGCACTGGGGCCTGCTGCATCAGGCGGGTGCGTTGGTGGTATTCGGTTTCGCCGTCGCCAACTGGCGCGGCTATTACGGCGAATATCCCCGCGCAACTGTTATCGCCGAACGCGATTGAGCAGGGTAGCGACGTCTTTCTCCCCTAGCTCGCGGAAGAGTGAATGGGATCAATGCGATAAGTCCTCGCATGGATTTGCCGTGACGTGCTAGATTGTCAGCTTGGCGTATGGGCGATCCTATGAAGGGGGATGTTCACATGAACAGATTTCGCACATTCGTGATGGCCGGCGCTCTGATCACGCTTTCGGCGATCGCTTCGGGCTGTACATCGACGGGGAGATACGACTATGGCGAGGATACATCCCAGAATCCGGCCTGTGCCGGCGGTTTCCGTCCCAGCGATAATCGGCCCTGCTCTTATTGAGCCAAAGCCAATAGGGCTCACCAAGTTCCGGTAAGCGCAGAGGCCGCAAGCAATAGCCCGGTCAGAATATTTGCCAGGAACAGACGATAATTCACCTCCGGACGAGCAAGGTCGATCCGCCGGGTTTGCCAGGCAAGGTGCGCGGCTATAGCGAGCATTCCAAACGCATAGGGCAGAGACATGCCCAACAGCCAGCCTCCGACAGACCACGCAACGATAGTCAAGGCGTAAAACAGGCCTATGATCAGCTTGCCATGCCGGCCGAACAGGATTGCCGTCGATTTCAGGCCGAGGCTTCTGTCGTCTTTTACATCGACATAGGCATAGACGGTATCGTAGCCGATCTGCCAGGAGATGGCTCCCGCCCACATGAGGACGGCACCGGCAGGAATATGGCCGGCTATTTCGGCCCAGGCCATGAGCATGCCCCAGTTGAAGGCCGCGCCCAGCACCGCCTGCGGCCAATGGGTGAAGCGTTTGCAGAGCGGATAGATGAACACAAGGGGCAGGACGCATAGGGCGACGAGCCGCGTGTAGGGCGTCAGAAACAACAGGAGAGACGCCGCCAGGGCGAGTTCGATGCCCAGAAAGGTCAACGCCTGGCCTACGCCGATCTGCCCGCTCGCCAGAGGCCGAAAACGGGTTCGCTCAACATGGCCGTCAAATTTCCGGTCCGCGATATCGTTGATCGTGGAACCGGCACTTCTCATCAGCAGGGCGCCGAGCGTGAAGACGACCATTTGTTTGATATCGGCCAGGCCATGAGACGCCTGAAACAGCGCCGCCCAGCATGGGAAAAGCGTCAGCCATATTCCGACCGGGCGATCCAGCCGTGCTAGCCTCGTGTAAGGCCGCCACGTGATTGGCAACCAACGATCCACCCAGTCACCCCGGTGAATATCGCTCAAATCCGGGCGGCTTAACGCGCTCATGGCATGATCCAAAATTCTTAATGAAAGCAGTTATTTCGTATCTGGGATTGGCGGCCGCAGAATAGGGGCTTTCGCAGTCATTGCAATGATCGCTCTGCGCCAATGACCCATTCAGCCTGTGTGGGAGAGAACATTCAGCAGCTTTCCGCTGGGGTCGCGAATATAGAAGCGACGAACGCCCCAAGGCTCGTCTGCTGGCCCATAGAGGATCGCATGACCGACTTTCGTCACGCGTCGATAGACCTCGTCCACATCGTCGACCTCGATCGAAATGTCAGGCACTGCGGTTCCCGAACCGCCTTCCGTCGCAATCCCGATCTGAGTGATTGCTCGCCTGTCGGAGGCAAGGGTGACGATCCAGCCGTGGTCCATGACGACATCAAGGTCGAACAGCTCGGAATAGAAGTTTCGCACCTCTTCAATGGAAGGGGTGGCGATATTCGGGACGATGCGCAGCACTGTCATGGTGTTCCTCCCTACAGCATCGGCCCGAAAACCGGAATCGATTTTCGGAAAGCCTGACGCGTAGAGTTAAAGAGTTAGAGCATCCTTTGTGCGTCCGAATGGACACATGGCGCTCTTCGCGTGAAAGGGAAATAGCATTTGGTCGATCAGCGGAACAGTTCAGGCTCTGTCTGCCGAACTGTTCCGCATGTCGTCGTCAGGGACCTCAGATGCTCGCCTGCAGTCCATAGAGATTGGCATAGATGCCACCGCTTGCCATCAGCCTGTCATGATTGCCTTCTTCGACGATGCCGTCGCCGGTGAGCACCAGAATGCGGTCGGCATGGCGGATCGTCGAAAGGCGATGGGCGATGACGAGCGTCGTACGCCCCCTGGCAAGTGTCAGGAAGGCCTGCTGCACGGCTCGCTCGCTTTCATTGTCGAGCGCGCTCGTCGCCTCATCGAAGATGAGGATGGCAGGGTTCTTGAGGAAAGCGCGGGCGATAGTCAGCCGCTGGCGCTGTCCGCCCGACAGTTTTACGCCGCGCTGGCCGATGTCGGTCTGATAGCCCTGCGGCAATGCCATGATGAAATCATGCGCATGGGCAGCGCGTGCGGCGGCTTCCACTTCCTCGTCTGTCGCATCCGGGCGACCGTAACGCAGGTTGTCCGCCACGGTGCCGGCGAAGAGATAGACATCCTGCTGCACGACGCCGAGATGCCGGCGCAGCGAGGCGAGCGTCACATCGCGGATATCGGTGCCATCGATTTC
Source organism: Hyphomicrobiales bacterium (assembly GCA_900468805.1). Classification (GTDB taxonomy): domain Bacteria; phylum Pseudomonadota; class Alphaproteobacteria; order Rhizobiales; family Rhizobiaceae; genus Rhizobium. The sequence continues at coordinate 34,425 of UEIF01000048.1, forward strand.
GATCGATCCATCAGTGACATCATAGAAACGGGGAAGCAGCGCGCAGAGCGTGCTTTTTCCCACGCCGGACGGGCCGACGAGCGCCACGAATTCTCCAGGCTGCATGGTGAGCGACAGGTTGCTGAGCACGTCCGTCCCGTCGTCATAGCTGAAATCGACATTCGAAAGCCGGATCTCACCCTTCGGGGTGCTCAACGCACGGGCCGAGGGGCGATCCACAACGTCGGGGTCGATCTCCAATATCTCCATCGCCCGCACGAAGCCCGTATAACCCTCCTGCCAAAGCCGGGCGAGGTTCGCCATCCGCTTGACCGGATCGACGAGTACCCCGACGCACAGCAGGAAGGTCAGGAGATCGGCAATGGTGAGCTCCGCCGCAAGGATGCGCAATCCGCCGAGGATGACGACCAGAAGCGTAATGATCTGGGCGAATGTCTCGGCACCGGCGGAAAACCAGGCCTCGCTGCGGTAGCCATCGGCGCGGCTTTCGAGGAAGCGTCTGTTCAGCGCCGCAAAGCGTTTCCGCTCCAGGTCTTCATTGGTAAAGGACTGGACGACCCGAATGCCCGCCAACGCGTCTTCCACCCTTTCGTTGACGGCGGCGATCTCCTGCTTGCTCGCCTCAAGCGCACGGTTCATACGCCGGTTGAAGTGCAGCGCGTAAGCTACTGCAAACGGTGTCAGAAAGAGGATCAGAAAGGCTAGCTGCGGATCGATGAAGAACAGCACTGCCATCGCCCCGCTATATTTGAGGATGGCGATCAGCAGGTCTTCCGGACCGTGATGGAAAAGTTCACCCAGCCAGAAGGAGTCGCCGACGATGCGGCTCATCAACTGGCCGGTGCGGTGCCGGTCGTAGAAGCCGAAGGAGAGCTTCTGGCAGTGATCGAACAATTCCTGCCGGATATGCGCCTCGATATGCGCGCCCATCATGTGGCCGCGATAATCGACGAAGAAGATGGCGGCCGTCTCGACCGCCACGATCGCCAACATGACGCCGCCAATGCCGAGAATCTGCCAATAGGCCGAAGCCGTGTCGGTGAGCTCGATGAGATGGTTCATGACGATGTTGGCGCAGAGCGGAAGGGCTACTGCGGCGGCAGCGACGACGACTGCACAGGCGATGTCCGCCATGAGCAGGGGAAGATGCGGCCGGAAATAGGACAGGAACTTGCGCAGGCGCATCTGGCGCCAGTCGCGGGTTTTCGATGCGGTTGAGAAGGTGCGATTATGACGCTGCGGTTTTTTCTCCGCGCGTGGAAGCAAACTGGACATGAAGACGGATATCCTGAGTGTTGATCTTGTTGTTCTGGTTGATCAGGATCGTTTTCATAGGTGCCTCCCATCGGCGTGAAACAGGGGCTGGGCGCCTATCAAGCGGCACGGCCTTGCTGACAGCATGCCGCTTTTACCGCAAAACGCTGCGAAAGGCGACAGTCTTTTGTTCTGACACGTGACAGCGACAGGCTTGGGCGAGGTCTTCGGGCCATTTCCGCTCACGGATCAGGCCCGCTGATTTCCTCCTGCAAGCGCTCGAAAGCCGTTGGAAACAACGTCGCGGGTGGGCTGTACGGATTGGAGAAGGCGTAGATGAAGAAAAGGATGATGCCGGTAAAGATGCCGAAGATCGATAGTAGCAGCAGGTTGCGGCCATCGGGCGCGTAGGGGTAGTAGCCGATCGCGGTGAAGATCACGCCCGAAACCGCGGCAAACCAGAAGATCAGGCTGATGGAGTCGGTGCCGCTGTTTTCCCGTCGGTCGCGGGATTCCGAGATCATATGTATTTCTGCGAGCATGTGGCTGCGCAGACTCTCCTGTTTGGCATTGGCAGGCACCAGTTCGAGAATCCTCAGATAAGCGTTGTTCCATTGATCCCAGGCGGCCGAAGAGAGTTCGCCCGTGCGCCCGAGTTCGCTCCATTCCTGCTCGATGACGATGCGGACATAATCTTTCAGCGCCTTCTGGATTGGTCCCTGCGCCTCCGGCCCAAAACGCTCGGCATCATAGAAGACATCGCCGACCGCGTTGCTTTCCACCGTGCTTTCTGTTCGCAAGGCCTGGTATTCAATCATTTCCTGCGCAAAAACGAGGGCGAGGATGAGTGCATGCAAGCTGGCGATGCGGGTGATGACCGAACTGGCCAGTTCCCTGTCCCGTCCGCCTGGGTCACCGCCCATAACGAAATGCATGATGTAATAGGCCGCAAGCACCGTTGCGGTCGTGCCTCCAATGATGGCAATGCCGATCAGAACCGACGCCATTTAGATCCCCTCATATGGGAGAGTGTAAGGCTTTCATATCAGACGGGCAATCATGTCGGGGACTACCGAAGCAGACTGTCGAAGACAGGCATGCCGCCGATCGCCGAGGCTGCGATCAGAATGTAGCAGGTGACGCGGAAGGTGCTTTCCCTGGCGAACCCGAACAGCTTCGAGCCAACCCAGAGGCCGACGGCATAGGCGGGCAGCGTGACGATGGTGAGTGCAAAGACTGTGGAGACGAACAGCCCGCCGAAATAATAGCTGACGAAGCTGAACACCGTGGAAATCGAAAAGTACAGGATGACGTTCGAGCGCACACGCGTGAAGTTGCTGCTGCCGCCGAGCCAGTAGGCGACAACAGGCGGCCCGCCGAGTTGTGCCGCGCCGCTGAAGAGACCTGCAATAAGGCCGATCGCCGCGCTGAGCGGAGCGACCGGCTTGCCATGATAGCGCCAGCCGGAGACAAGCAGCGCCAGCAGGCAGATGGCGATCGCCGAGACGATCCAGCGCAGCAAAAGCGGGTCCATGAGCGCCAAAACCGCCGTTCCGGCCGGAACACCGAGGGCGGCGCCTGCTGCCATCGTGAAGACCTCGCGCCTGTCCGCCCCGCGCCATGCGGCCGGGATCATGCCGAGTGTCGCGAGCCCGTCGATGACGAGCAATACAGGCGAGGTGAGCTTCGGCCCGATCACGGCGCCGGCAAGCGGGATGAAGATGAGCGCTGCGCCGAAACCGGAAAAGCCGCGTGCAAGCCCGGCGACGAAGGCAAAGACGATAAGCACGTAGATGCCGTGATCGGGCAGCGCGGCATCAAACCAGGCCCGCAGGCCGGTCATCAGCGCTTCCAGCGTCATCGATCAGGCTCCATATTTTGGATTGGGAGACAGGGCGAAGGCCCTGGCCCTGTCGTCGCACTCATCTGACAACAGGCAAATGCCCGATGTCAGGCGCCCAGCATCAGATCCATGTTCTGGACAGCGGCACCCGATGCGCCCTTGCCGAGATTGTCGTAGACGGCGACGAGAAGCGCCTGAGCCGTATCGTCATTGGCAAAGACGTGCAGGCGCATACGGTTGGTGTCGTTGTAGATTTCGGGGTTGAGCTCCGCAGTGCGCTCCGTCGTCTCGAAGGCAGCGACTTCGACGAAGCCCCTGATACCAGCATAATAGTCGGCGATCGCGGCATGCAGCTCGGCACCCTTCGGCACCTTGGGCAGATGCGAGAGCTGAAGCGGTACGGTCACGACCATGCCCTGCGCGAAATTGCCCACCACCGGCTGGAAAAACGGCACGCCCGAAAGCTTGGCGTAGCGCTGCAGTTCCGGCAGGTGCTTGTGCTTGAAGCTCAGGCCGTAGGGCATGTACTCAGGCGCATCCTCGCCCCTGGCGACATAATCCTCGATCATGGAGCGGCCGCCGCCGGTATAACCAGAAATGCCGTTGACCGTGACCGGGAAATCGGCCGGTACGAGGCCGGCCTCGATCAACGGGCGTAGCGTGGCGATCGGTCCCTGCGGCCAGCAGCCGGGATTGGCGACGCGCTTTGCCGAGGCGATGATGCCGGCCTGCTCCTTGCTCATTTCCGGGAAACCATAGGCCCAGCCTCCGGCGACGCGATGCGCCGTCGAAGCGTCGATCACCTTGGTGCGGTCGTTCTCTATCAGGCTGACGCTTTCCTTGGCGGCATCGTCGGGCAGGCACAGGATGGCGATATCGGCCTCGTTGAGGAGGGCGGCGCGCACCGACTTGTCCTTGCGGCTCTCGGTCGGGATGGACAGCAGTTCAAGATCGCGGCGCTCGGCCAGACGTTCGCGGATCTGCAGACCCGTCGTTCCAGCCTCGCCATCGATGAAGATCTTTGCTGTCATGATTATCCTGCACTTTCAGTGGTTTGTAATTGCTTCCGGAATCAGTTTGCCATGAAGTTGATTCAGTTTGATAACGGCATTCATCCTGCCGTCGCGCGCCGTTCGGCGTGGAGGCCCAGCATATACATCGCGACCGTCGCCCCCGCAATGGCGGTGATATCGGCGTGGTCATAGGCCGGAGAGACTTCGACGACGTCGGCGCCTCTGACATCGAGCTGCTTCAGCCGCTGCAGCACGGAGAGGATCTTCGCGCTGGAGGGGCCGCCCGCAACCGGCGTCCCGGTGCCCGGCGCAAAGGCCGGGTCCAGGCAGTCGATATCGAAGGTGAGATAAACGGGCGAACCCTTCGTATGGCTGATGATCGCGGAAGCAACTTCCGTCGCGCTCATCTCCTCGACCTGATGGCCGTAGAGCAGATGGATGCCGAAATCGTCAGGCGCATGGGTGCGGATGCCGATCTGGATCGAGCGATCAGGATCGATGAGGCCGGCCCGGACCGCGCGCGCCACGAAGGAGCCGTGATCGATGCGGCGCTCGTCATCCAACCAGGTGTCCTGATGCGCGTCGAACTGCACGAGCGCCAGCGGGCCATGACGTTCGACATGCGCCTTCAGCAATGGCCAGGTGACATAATGGTCGCCGCCGAGGGTCAGCAGGAAGGCGCCGCTGTCGAGGATGGCGCTTGCCTGCCGCTCGATGGCTGCGGGCGTGTCCTGATGATTGCCGTAGTCGAGCAGGCAGTCGCCATAGTCGATGACGGCCATTTCGGCGAAGAGATCGCGCTGGAATGGATATTGCGGATCATTGTCGAAGATCGCCGATGCACGGCGGATCGCCTGTGGCCCGAAGCGCGTACCCGGCCGGTTGGAGGTCGCAGCATCGAAGGGAATGCCCCAGACGACGGCATCGGCTCCGGTCAGATCCTTGGTGAAGCGGCGGCGCATGAAGGAAAGCGCGCCGGCAAAGGTCGGGTCGGAGGCAGCCGATGTCAGGCTGCGCGCCGTGAACGCATGGTCGATGGTCTTATTCGCCATGGGAGGCTCCTTCCTCGGCGGTAAAGTCATAGGCGCGTTCTACCCGCGCAATGCGAACCTTATATTGCTTGTACCAGCGCTTACGGCCGAGGTGCTGGGCGGCGAGATGGTTTGCCACCTGTTTCCATGCCTTCAGGCTGTCCTCGTCGGCCCAGTAGGAATTGGTGATGCCGAAGCCATCGGCATCCCGCGCGCTTTCGGCCCCGAGACAGCCCGGCTGCTGCAGCGCCAGTTCCGCCATTCGGTCTGCCATCGCGCCATAACCATCATCGCCATCGGTACGAACAGAAGAGAAGGTCACGACGTAATAGGGCGGCTCGGGCGTGGTGGCGAAGGGTGAGGGCTGGGTGGAGGACATGATCGGGTTCCTTGTCTCTAAAGGAAGGGGTAGGCGAGCTTCCGTCAGATTTCAAGGAAACCCATTTCAAGCTAGGGGGCGGATCTTGTCCGCCGCCCCTTTGATCTTAGCCGCGAGCGCGGATATGGCGCAACGCAAGCAGGGTGATGATACCCATCACCGTGCAATAGCCGGCGAGCGGCCATGCCGTATTGCCGTCCAGCAGCAGCACGAAGAGCGTGCCGATGCAGCCGACAACAAGGCTTTCGACGCAGAAATAGAGCGCAACCGCCGTTCCGGCTGTTTGGCCAAAGGCCGCCAGGGCACCGTTTGCTGTGACGGCGGTCGTCAGCACGATACCGACGGCAATCACCCACATCGGCAGGACGAAGCTGGCGAATGAGGGGGCAAGCAACACCTCGCCCACGCCGAGGAGCAATGCGCCCACAAGAAGCAGGCCCATACCGCGGGCAAGGCTGCCGGCCATTCCCCATCGCACGGCGAAACGGCCGGCGAAGCGTGCGGATATGATCATCACCGCTGCTGCCGTGGCGAAGGAAAGGCTGAATGCGAGACCCGAGAAGCCTGCATGATCGATCAGAACACGAGGTGCGGTGGAAAAGAATACGAAGAAGGCTCCCATCGCCGCGCTGAAGCCCATCGTGTAGGTCCAGAAATGCGCATTCGCCAGGATTGCGCGCATGCTGATCGTTGTATTGGCTGATGCCGCAGGTCTCGTTTCGTGCCAGCCCCGCAGCGCATTGAGGATCGCCGCAATCATCAGTCCGCCGAGCAGCAGGAAGATGGCACGCCATCCGGCATGATCGGCCATCAGTGTGCCGGCGATCGGTCCGAGCGCCGGCACGAAGGAGAGGATCGCGCCAAGCAGGCTGTAGATGACTGCGCCTTCCGGCCTCACGGCATAAACATCGCGCACCGTTGCAAACGTCGCCACAAGTGCCGCCGACGCGCCGGCCGCCTGGAGCAGACGCAGCACGACGAACAATGTGGCCGATGAAGTGGCTGCGAGCAGCAGCGAAGAGGCCGCAAACAGCAGCGCGCCGCCAAGCAGCACCGGGCGCCGGCCGATCCGGTCCGACAGAGGGCCGAAGAGCATCTGTCCGGCGCCGAGGATCAGCATATAGAGGCTCAGCGTCAGTTGAACGACTGTCGCCGATGTGCCGAGGGCTTCAGGCATCGTCGGAACGACGGGGAGGTAGATGTCCATGGCAAGCGAGGCCAGGATATCGAAGGGCGCCAGAAGCAGCATCGCTGCCGGCAGGGAGCAAGTCCAGTTCCTGTTTCGGGAAGGCATAGCTATTCATCCGCTCGAATGAGTTCATCCGGTGGCGATCTGCCTTCTCATCGCAGTCTGGATTGATCGGACAGATGCCGCAACAACATCAAAAGGTTGCTGCGGCCTATCTGTCTGCGGACGGGGTGGCTCCCATGTCAGGTCCTGTCTTGTCCGGTTTGAAACCTGGCGTCGATTTAGCAGCCGGGTTCTGCGCCGGCAATAGATGAATGCTGCGCGTTGACTTCGCAAATCGCTTCCAAGAAGCTGCGGCACCAAACAGCAAGGAGCTACATCCAATGTTCGATCACGTATCAATCGGGGTCAAAAGCCTCGACAGATCACGCCAGTTTTATGATGCGGCGCTGGCGCCGCTGGGTTACGAGCGGCTGTCGAATTTCGACGGGACGATGGGGTATGGCGCCGAACGCCCTGCTTTTTGGGTCAGCGAAGTTGAGCGGCCGGTGCCCGCCGATCGCGGGTCGGGGCTGCATTTCTGCTTCGTCGCCACGAGCGAAGAAGCCGTCGATGCCTTCTATGCTGCCGCTTTGGCCAATGGCGGCGAGGATAATGGTCCGCCCGGCATCCGTCCGGATTACAGCCAGTTCTACTATGCCGCCTTCATCATCGATCCTGATGGATATCGGCTGGAAGCTTTCTTCAACAAGCCCGAATAAACGAAAAGGCCGGGCGCGAGCCCGGCCTTTCCATGAAAGCATATCCAGAAAGCGATTAGCGCTTCGAGAACTGGAACGAACGGCGGGCCTTGGCCTTACCGTACTTCTTACGTTCGACGACGCGGCTGTCGCGAGTCAGGAAGCCACCCTTCTTCAGGATCGGACGCAGGCCCGGTTCGAAGTAGGTGAGGGCCTTCGACAGACCGTGGCGAACGGCACCGGCCTGGCCGGAAAGACCGCCGCCGGCAACCGTAGCGATGATGTCGAACTGGCCGTCGCGGGCAACAGCTACGATCGGCTGGCGCAGGATCATCTGCAGAACCGGACGTGCGAAATATTCCGCGAATTCCTTGCCGTTGACGATGATCTTGCCGGAGCCCGGCTTGACCCACACGCGGGCAACAGCGTTCTTGCGCTTGCCGGTCGCGTAGGAACGGCCAAGCGAGTCGACCTTGCGGACGTGAGCGGGAGCAGCAGCGGCTACTTCCGACGACGTGCCGAGATCCTTCAGGGAAGAGAGGTCAGCCACTATCAGGCGCTCCTTACGTTCTTCTTGTTCAGCGAGGCGACGTCGAGGACGGACGGCTGCTGGGCTTCATGGGGATGGTTCGGGCCGGAATAGACGCGCAGGTTCTTCATCTGGCGACGGCCGAGCGGGCCGCGCGGAACCATGCGCTCAACAGCCTTCTCGAGGACGCGCTCCGGGAAGCGGCCTTCGATGATCTGGCGAGCGGTACGCTCCTTGATGCCGCCGGCATAACCGGTGTGCCAGTAGTAAACCTTGTCGGAATACTTCTTGCCGGTGAAAACGACCTTGTCAGCATTGATGACGATGACATTGTCGCCGTCGTCAACGTGAGGCGTAAAGGTTGCCTTGTGCTTGCCGCGCAGGCGCATGGCGATGACGGAAGCGAGACGGCCAACGACGAGCCCTTCGGCGTCGATGACGACCCACTTCTTCTCCACCTCTGCAGGCTTCTGGGAGAAGGTTACCATAATTGTTACTCTCTCTTGGATCCCCGTGCCCGAAGGCGAGGGGCGTTTCTTGTTGCTTGGTTTGGCTGGCTGAAAGACAGGCCAAAAAGAAAACGGCCCCGAAAGGCTGCATTTCCGGCGCGGCTTATAGCGGCAATCGAATAGCCGGTCAATATAAGCCGTTCCGAGCGCTGGAAAAATAGGACAATGAAAACAATGGTTTATCTATGTGGTATCTTGATACCTCACATTAACAGGTCTGGAACGGCCGAAGTTTTGCACTTTGGGCCGTGGCGGCGCCGTATTCGGCTCGAAATTGCCCCACCCTTGTGGCAAAAGGGCAGGACATAGACAGCGCACAGGAATATCCCATGGCCGAGATCGTATCCTTCCGCAAGGACAACAACAATTCGGGCGATGGCGCCCTTGTGCTCCGCCAGCTGTCCGGCGGGATATTGCGCCTGACGCTCAACAACCCGCCGGCCAATGCCCTGTCGATATCGACAATGGAAACGCTGATGGGCGAGCTGCAGGGGGCGGGCGACGACGAGGACGTGCGCATCGTCGTCATCGCTTCGACCGGCAATGTCTTTTCCGCCGGCCACGACCTCAAGGAACTGACCGCTCATCGCGCCGACGAGGACGATGGCGTCGCCTTCTTCGAGGAAACCTTTGCGCTGGCGGCCGACCTGATGCTGGAGATCACGCGCCTTCCGAAGCCAGTCATCGCTGAGATCGACGGGCTCGCGACCGCAGCGGGCTGCCAGCTCGTCGCAAGCTGCGATCTTGCGATCTGTACGGATACGTCCACCTTCTGTACGCCGGGCGTCAATATCGGGCTTTTCTGCTCGACACCGGCTGTCGCCGTCTCCCGCGCCGCCCACCGCAAGCAGGCAATGGAAATGCTGCTGACGGGCGAGACGATCGACGCCTCGACTGCCAAGGATTTCGGCCTGATTAACCGTATCGTACCGAAACAATACCTCACGCAGGTCGTCAGCAAATACGCTTCCGTCATCGCCTCGAAGTCGCCGCAGGCATTGAAGATCGGCAAGGAAGCCTTCTACCGGCAACTGGAGATGCCCATTGTGGAAGCCTACGACTATGCCGCAAACGTGATGGTCGACAGCATGCTGACCGGCGATGCGCAAGAGGGCATCGGCGCCTTCCTCGGCAAACGCACGCCCGAATGGAAAGGTGAGTGATCAGGCGAGCTTCAGGATCAGGCCGCCGAGCGCGATGATGATGCCGGCGAGGTAACGCCAGACGCTGGCTTTTTCCTTCAGCACCACAACCGAGATGACAAGCGCAAACAGGATGGCGGTTTCCCGTAGTGCTGCCACCGTCGCAACCGGAGCCTTCGTCATCGCCCAGAGCGCCAGCCCGTAGGAGGCGATCGAACCGGCGCCGCCGATCAGCCCACGCGCCCAGTTGCGCCTGACGTGAGTGGCGACAGCCACGAGACCGCGCTGCGACAGCGCCCAGGCGAAGAGCAGAACCGGCGGCAGAAGCGACATCCACAAAGTGTAGGAAACCGCATTGCCGGAAAGCCGGGCGCCGATGCCGTCCACATAGGTATAGGTGGCGATGACGCAGGCGTTGATGAGCGCCAGCATGATCGCGTGGCGGCTTCCGTGGCGGGCTTCGAAGGCGAGCGTAAGGATACCAGCGCAGATCGTCATAGTGCCGGCAAGCGCCCCGCCCGTCAGGTTCTCTCCCAGGATGAAGCCGCTGGTGGCGACAATGAGCAGGGGGGCGGCGCCACGCATCAACGGATAGACCAGGCCGATATCGCCGGCCCTATAGGCGGCGGCGACCAGCTGGAAATAGGCAAATTGCAGGATGGCGGAGGCCCCGATGAAGGGCCAGGCCTGCGGCTGCGGCAGGGGAAGCAGGGGAAGGAAGGGCAGTGAGGCGACCGCGCCGCCGGCAGAGATCAGCGCCGCATCGAGCGACTTATCCGTGCCGGCTTTGATGATGGCATTCCATGTCGCATGCAGAAGAGCACCGAAAAGGACGAGGAGAACGACGTCGAGGGGCAAGATGGCTGATCCGGGAGCAGTGCAACAAAATATGGGAAAACGTCACAGCTTTCCCGTTTAAACCTGCCATGAAATAACAACCTGCGTTTGTTCTATTTGATCTGAAGGTGTGTTCCGCATGTCCGAATTTTCAATAGCATGGATTGACCAGCTGAACAATTGCCCACCGCTGTAGCAATTTTTGCGTGCGCTCGAAATACGTTCAATTATGCTCACCTTACTCAACTATGAGATGTTCCTAATGGACGCGTGAACATATAGTGATCAAATTATGCATGAAAGGTGAAGCTCTTCCGAAGCAGGAGATTGTCGACAATCCTATGATGCTGAAATGTAGATATTATTCTATAACTTTGAAATGATTGTAAATTTGCAACTTAAGAAAATAAGCCTCGAATTTTTGTATCCTTGAATTGAACATCGATCCTTTCGCGCATGCGAAAGGATCGATAATATTCAAAATTCCGAATGAACGCGGGTTAGAGACTATAGTGTGGGATGAAGAGCATCCCGTCCTGGTTGTCTATGTTCTGGCAGTTCAGCACCTTGCACTTGGGGTTGTCCTTGGAGGGAATGCTCGTCCATTCCGCATAGTCGGTCGCATCGCAGTAGTTGCTGTTGCGGACATAGCGGTCGTAGAGGGGAAGACCGCGCGGCGAGGTGTAGCGAAAGATGACGGCGCCTTCACTGTGGATCACCGCCCGCACGCTCTGGCAGGTCATGGCAAGCGGATTGTAGCGCGAGATCGCAAGCGCCGGCGAGGCGGTCAGCACGAGCGCGAGGGCAAGGGCGATTTTTTTCATGGCACAATTTCTCCCTGATATTCCGGCACCTATATATACGTCCAAAACTGGCCGACGGTTTCAATGACTCGCGACTGTGAAATCCGCCCCTGGTGACACCAGACTGGAGAACCCTGATGAACCCTGATTCCTATGCCGACGACTATCTCTCCGGCATTCTGAAATCCGTGAGAACCATCGCTCTGACAGGGGCTTCGCCCAATCCTGCCCGACCGAGCAATGGCGTCATGGGCTACCTCCTGTCGCGTGGCTATAAGGTCATTCCCGTCAATCCGGGGCAGGCGGGCAAGCAGATCCATGGGCAGACCGTTTATGCCCGCCTTGCCGACATTCCCGAACCGGTCGACATGGTCGATGTGTTCCGCGCATCCGAATATCTTGATGGAGTGGTGGATGAGGCCCTGGCACTCGATCCCCGCCCGCAGGTTGTGTGGGCGCAACTCGGCGTCAGCGACGATGCGGCCGCCGCCAAGGCAGAGGCCGGCGGCATCAAGGTCGTCATGAACCGATGCCCGGCGATCGAATATCCGCGTCTTTTCGGCTGACGCCATCAGGCAGGACGGATTTTCCCCGGAACGTGCTGCGGTTGAAAAAGATCGCGGTTAACTTTCGCAGTCGAGCGGCTATGATCGCGCCCGTCAACAACAGTACGGGAGGACGAAATGGCCAAAAACGATCCGGGATTCAACACGCTGGCGATCCATGCGGGCGCTCAGCCCGATCCGGCGACCGGCGCGCGGATAACACCGATCTACCAGACGACGGCCTTCGTCTTCAACGATTCCGATCATGCCGCAGCCCTGTTTGGCCTGCAGCAGTTCGGCAATATCTACTCGCGCATCATGAACCCTACCCAGGCGGTCCTGGAGGAGCGTGTCGCGGCGCTTGAGGGCGGCACGGCAGCACTCGCCGTCGCCTCCGGCCATGCGGCGCAGATGATCGTCTTCCATACGCTGATGCGCCCCGGCGAGAATTTCGTCGCCGCCCGCCGCCTCTACGGTGGTTCGATCAACCAGTTCGGCCATGCTTTCGAGAATTTCGGCTGGCAGGTACGCTGGGCCGATTCCGACGACCCGGATGATTTCGAGAGCAAGATCGATGACAAGACGCGGGCGATCTTCATCGAGAGTCTTGCCAATCCCGGCGGTACCTTTGTCGATATTGCCGCGATCGCCGAAATCGCCCATCGCCACGATCTGCCGCTGATCGTCGACAACACCATGGCAACACCCTATCTCATCCGGCCGATCGAGCACGGCGCCGATATCGTCGTCCATTCGCTGACCAAGTTCCTCGGCGGTCATGGCAATTCCATGGGCGGCATCATCGTCGATGGCGGCACATTCGACTGGTCGAAGACCGGCAACTATCCGATGCTGTCCAGCCCGCGGCCGGAATATAATGGCGTCGTCCTGCACCAGACCTTCGGTAATTTCGCCTTCGCCATCGCCTGCCGCGTGCTCGGCCTGCGCGACCTCGGCCCGGCAATCTCGCCCTTCAATTCCTTCCTGATCCTGACCGGCATCGAGACGCTGCCGCTGCGCATGCAGCGCCATAGTGACAATGCGCTCGCCGTTGCCAAATGGCTGAAGGCTCATTCCAAGATCGCCTGGGTGAACTATGCCGGCCTGGAGGATGACCCCAACTACGCCTTGCAGCAGCGCTACTCTCCGAAGGGGGCGGGCTCCGTCTTCACCTTTGGTGTCAAGGGCGGCTATGAGGCGGGCAAGGCGTTGGTCGAAGGACTGGAACTCTTTTCGCATCTCGCCAATATCGGCGATACGCGCTCGCTGGTGATCCATCCGGCTTCCACCACGCACCGGCAGCTGACCGACGAGCAGAGGGTCGCCGCAGGCGCTGGGCCTGACGTGGTGCGCCTCTCCGTTGGCATCGAGGATGTGAAGGACATCATCGCCGATCTCGAACAGTCGCTGTCGAAGATTTGATGCAGTTCGGGAAGGACAGGGGCTCTTTCGAGCCCCTGTAACCTCATGATGACGCATTGCCACAAACGTCAATGTCGATGCCATGGGTGTCGAACCACCATTCTTTCGATTTGTCCGGATGCTTGTGGCGGAGGCGTTCGAACTTTTCGGCAATCCGCTTTTGTCGATCGGCTTCCTCGGCAAAGAAATGATGGTCCACCTTGCCGCCCATAATCTGGATGCGTCTCAGCAATTTGCGCAGGACGTAACCCTGTTCCTTGTTGCCCGGAACATAGCCAGAGCGGATGATCATCATCGCCGTCGAAACCAGCGTTTCAAGCGCGGACTCCGGTGGCGTTCCATTGATCAACATGTCGAGGCGTTCGAGGCCAAACCCCACGTCGATACAAGTCCCGAGCGGGTTGACGATGTTCCCGATCTCGATTCCGTCTCTGTAGAATTCGGTACAGTATCCCGTCACATTGCCGTCGCTCCAGGTGCATTCCGGGTCAGAGATGATCGGTACCCGTCCGCTATAGAGCGGGGACCACTCGTCGACCTTGTCGGGATGAATGGTGGCGTGATCCGGCGTCAGGCCGAGCGATCCGAGAAAGCCCAGCCAAAAGTCGATAGCCTCGCCGACAGTCATCTCGCGAAACGAGAACAGCCCAAGCATGGTGAAGTAGAGGAAGTGCGTCCCGTCTCCGATCTCTTCCAAGTCGCCCATGCGCAGGCAAGCCTGGCTGTTTGCGACGGTTCCCAGGTGGGATGGACTGGAGAAGAGGGCTTGTACTGCTGCATTCCAGCGCTGCAGAAGAGCGTGGTATCGTCGTGCGGCCGTACGGATTCAATGCGTGAGAATGCAATGCCTCTGGAGAGGCAGTAGTTCTGGTATTCCTGGTTCAGGCGTCCCGCTGTGACATAGGCAACCTCCTTTGCTGTTGTGTGCCTGCGATTCATATACGGCCATGTGCAGCGTCAAACAATATGCGGCTGCCAGAGACGGGCCAGTTCATTGCGCGGATGCGCGGTGCGTGCCACCTTCGGATCATGGAAAACGAACAACATGATCCGCCCCATGGAGCGGAAATCCACCTCTCTCCCAATGAAGCGCTGGTTCTTTTCGAACTTTTGTCACGCTGGTGCGAACAGAGCAGTGCTGCGACTCCCAACGCGGAGTGCTTCGAAAGCACCGCTGAGGGGGCGGTGCTGCACGGGCTGTTGGCAGACCTTGAAAAGCAATTGGTATCGCCATTCAGGGCGGACTATGTTGCTCTCCTAAAAGAAGCTCGCGGCCGTCTGGCTGGAGGGTGGGATTATCCTACTCTCAGGGGGTGATTGCCCCAGCGTCGGATGTCTGCTTAGACGTCGGCGCTGCCGTGTGAAAAGGCGGACGATTTTGTTGCGGTTCGTGCAGAGGTTTGCTGCAAAGAACAGAAAGGCTTTCATGTTCCTGCTTTCCGTTGCAGCCATCTGGGCGGTGGCCGCCATTACGCCGGGTCCGAACTTTTTCATAGTCGTCAGAACGGCGCTGGAAGGGTCGCGAAGCGCGGCGGTTGCCGTCATCGCCGGTGTCATCCTCGGTACTTTCTGCTGGGGGCTGGCCGGCTGGCTCGGCATCAGCGCGCTCTTTGCCGCTGTGCCCTTCGCCTATCTGTTCCTGAAGGTCGCAGGCGGGCTTTATCTTTGCTTCCTCGGCGCGAAGCTCGTCTGGAACAGCTGGCGCAAGGTAAGCGGCAGTGAGCCGAATGCCGCGCGGGCAGGGATTGGTCCGAAGCAGGCCTTCTATTCGGGGCTCGCGACCAATCTCGCCAATCCGAAATCGGCCTTTTTCGTCGCCTCCCTCTTTGCAGCGACACTTCCGGTCGAGCATAGCTGGATACAGGGTGCTTCGGCTGTCGCCACGATGGTTCTGGTCTCCTCGCTCTGGTACTCCTTCGTGTTGACGGTGCTGCGCAATCCGGCCGTTGCCGGCGCCTATGCGCGCGGCCGCAAGACACTCGATGCCGCGGCCGGCGTCATCTTCATGGGCTTCGGCCTGAAACTTCTGACCTCGGCGCGGTGACCATGGCAAACGTTATCCCCTTCGATATCGACAGCATCGAACCGGAAGTCGGCGCTCCCGCCGCCGAACGCATTATCTCCGGCGATCCGCAATTCCGCACCTGGAACCTGGAGGAGGCCGAGGGCGGCCTTTATGCCGGCATCTGGGAGGCGACGCCAGGCAAGTGGCGTATCGTCTATGAGGAATGGGAATATTTCAGCGTGCTCTCCGGTCATTCCATCGTGACCGAGGACGGCGGCGAGCCCATTCATCTCAAGGCCGGCGACCGCCTCATCCTCAGACCGGGCTTCAACGGAACCTGGGAAGTGATTGAAACGACTCGCAAGGATTATGTGATCCGCCTCTGACGTCGCGGATCAGCCCTTGTTTTCGCCAGCCCGGAAGCGGCCGGCGAAATCCTTCGAGGCAATCAGGTTCAGCGTGTCGCGCAGGGCCTTTGCCTGTTCCTGGCCCAAGAGATGCTCGAAGCGTTGATGCGCTTCCCGCCAGAGCCTGGTCGCTTCCTGCCATTTTTCGATGCCGGCTTCCGTCAGCCTGGTGCGCTTGACGCGGCGGTCCTTCTCGTCGGGCACGAGTTCTACCAGCCCGTCCCGGATCAGCGGCTTCAGCGTGTGGCCGAGCGCTGAAAGATCCATCACCATGTTTTCGGCCAGAACCTTCAGCGGTGAGCCGGAATTCATATGGATCTGCGTCATCAGCGTATATTGCGTGCCTCTGAGGCCGCTCGCATCGATGACGTCATCATAGAGCTGGCCGAGCTGGCGCGTCGCTCTCTTCAGCGCGCTGTTGCTGCAGATCTGCCAGCCCTCGAAGAGCTTCGCCCGTTCATTCATCATCATTCTCCTGCGGCGGATGTCTCTAGCATATTGATGACGCGCCAAACGCCGCTACGTTTATTTTTCGTCGCGCCCCTTGCGTAAATTCGGGTTCGCTCCTCATATGGTGGCATATACCTCTAATTTCCAAGCACGAAAGGATGGAACCATGTCTGCCTCCACTCTCGGAACTGCTCTCGTCACCGGCGCCTCTTCGGGCATCGGCGCAACCTATGCCGACCGGCTTGCCAAGCGTGGCTACGATCTTCTGCTCGTCGCCCGTGACGCCAGTCGCCTGAATGCGCTCTCGGAAAAGCTCTCGGCAGAGCAGGGCATCAAGGTGGACGTGCTGCCCGCTGACCTCACCAAGCGCGAGGACGTGCGCAAGGTCGAGCAGCGCCTGCGCGACGACAAGGTCATCACGCTCCTCGTCAACAATGCCGGCATCGGCCCGAAGGGCACGCTGCTCGAAGATGACATCGACTATCTCGAAACCATGATCGAACTGAACGTCGTCGCAGCAAACCGGCTTGCCGTTGCCGCCGCCCAGACTTTCGCCGAACGCGGCAAGGGCGCAGTCATCAACATCGCCTCCGTCGTCGCCTTCATCCCCGAGCGTTTCAACGGCACTTACAGCGCCACCAAGGCTTTCGTGTTGAACCTCACCCATGCGCTGAATGCCGAAGCCGGTCCGAAGGGCGTCAAGATCCAGGCTGTGTTGCCGGGCCTGACCCGCACCGAGATCTTCGAGCGTGTCGGCGGTTCCTTCGACAGCTTCCCACCATCCATGGTGATGGACGTGACCGACATGGTGGATGCCGCTCTCGCGGGTTTTGATCAGGGCGAGGTGATCACCATCCCTTCGCTGCCTGATATCACCGATTTTGACGCCTATACGGCCGCTCGTCATGGGCTTGGCCCGAACCTTTCTCTCGACAGGCCTGCCGCGCGCTACGGGATTTCCAAGGTCTGATTGCGACATTTTCGAACTGGGCTGCGGCAATCGACCGCAGCCCTGCGGCAATAGGGCCGCACCTCCTTCGCTAGGGCTTTGTTGATGCGCGATTCATTAGGAAAGTCAGTGACTTCAGTGGCTTATGCACAGCTTTGCATTTCATGTCACCCGTCACAAACTGTCATCAAACTGTAATAATAGACGCCTAGCCGCCTTCCCGTGACGAGGAAATTCAGCGCCCCTGACAGTGGACACCCCCTCCACGGCGCCGAGCCTCGTCGTCCTCTAGTTCCATCAGGGAAGAGTCGCAAATGCTCACCAAGAAACTCCTTTCGGCCTGCCTCGGCGCCGGCCTGGTTGCCGCTCTGGCAGTCTCGGCTTCCGCTGCCGACATTACCGGCGCTGGCTCCACCTTCGTCTACCCGGTTCTTTCGAAGTGGTCGGCAGACTACAACAAGGAAACCGGCGACAAGCTGAACTATCAGTCGATCGGTTCGGGTGGCGGTATCGCCCAAATCAAGGCTGCAACGGTTGACTTCGGCGCTTCTGACGCCCCGCTCAAGCCGGAAGATCTGACGGCTGGCGGCTTCGGCCAGTTTCCGCTCGTTGTCGGCGGCATCGTTCCCGTCATCAACGTCAAGGGCATCAAATCAGGCGAACTGAAGCTCTCGGGCAAGGTTCTCGCTGACATCTACCTCGGCAACGTCACCAAGTGGAACGACAAGGCAATCGCCGATCTGAACCCGGGCCTGAAGCTGCCCGACAGCCAGATTGCCGTTGTTCACCGTTCGGACGGTTCGGGCACCTCTTTCAACTGGACGAACTTCTTCTCGAAGGTCAACCCGGACTGGAAGTCGAAGGTCGGTGAAGGCACTGCCGTCAACTGGCCGGTCGGCATCGGCGGCAAGGGCAACGAAGGCGTTGCTGCTTACGTCACCCGCGTCAAGGATTCGATCGGCTACGTCGAATACGCTTACGCCCTGCAGAACAAGCTGCCCTACGTTCTCATCCAGAACGCTTCCGGCCAGTATCCGAAGCCGAATGCTGAAAGCTTCTCGGCTGCCGCTGCAAGCGCGGAATGGGGCAAGGCTCAGGACTTCTACCTGATCATGACCAACGCTCCGGGCGAAAAGGCCTGGCCGATCACGGCGACCACCTGGGCAATCATGTACAAGGAGCCGAAGGACGCTGCTCGCTCAAAGGCTGCTTTCGCCTTCTTCAAGTGGGCTCTCGAAAAGGGCCAGAAGGAAGCTTCCTCGCTCGACTACGTTCCGCTTCCGGACACGCTCGTGAAGCAGATCGAAGGTTATTGGACGGCCTCCTTCAAGGGCTGATCCTGATGAAACTGCAGTCGGGGCGGAAAGCCAAGCTTTCCGCCCCTGATACCTTTGATACCCCCCTCAAAGCAGCAGAGCGTACGGATATGAGCGAAGCATTGGCATCGCTGCCCGCCGACACCGCGGGCGTGAAGCGCCGCGACGGCGCCGCAGGCGATCGTATTTTTTACTGGATAGTTTTGGGCTGTGGCCTGTTCGTTCTCGCCGCCCTGCTGGCCGCGGCGATCTCCATGGCCCTGAGCGGGCTTCTCGCGTTCCGGACCTTCGGCTTCGGCTTCCTGACCGGCACGGAATGGGATCCGGTTGCCGAGAAATTCGCAGGCCTTGTGCCGATCTACGGTACGCTGGTCACCTCGGCGCTCGCCATGATCATCGGCGTTCCCGTCAGCCTCGGCATTGCGGTTTTCATCACCGAAGTTGCGCCGCGCTCAATTCGCGGGCCGATCGGCGGCGCCGTCGAGTTGCTGGCCGGCATCCCGTCGATCATTTACGGCATGTGGGGTCTCTTTACGTTTGCTCCCTTCATGTCGGATTACATCCAGCCGGTTCTGATCGACTGGCTCGGCCCGATCCCGGTGATCGGCGCGCTGTTCTCGGGCGCTCCGCTCGGCATTGGCATGCTGACGTCAGGCATCGTGCTGGCGATCATGATCATCCCTTTCATCTCTTCGGTCATGCGCGACGTCTTCCTGGTCGTCCCTGCGCAGCTCAAGGAATCGGCCTATGCGCTGGGTTCGACCAAGTGGGAAGTGGTGCGTGACATCGTCATCCCGCACACGCGCACTGCTGTCGTCGGCGGCATCTTCCTGGGTCTCGGCCGTGCGCTCGGTGAGACCATGGCGGTGACATTCGTCCTCGGCAACACCCACAATATCGCGGTGTCGCTGATGGAGCCCGGCACTTCGATCGCGGCGACCCTCGCCAACGAGTTTGCCGAGGCTTCGGACGACCTCTACAGGTCGTCGCTCGCAGCCCTCGGCCTCATCCTCTTCGTCGTCACCTTCATCGTTCTGGCCGCCGCCAAGCTCATGCTCGTGCGCATGGCAAAGCAGAGGGGAGAGTAGTCGTGGCTACTTATTCGGGTTCCCTCTACCGCCGTCGCCAGATCGGCAGCACGATCGCGCTGACGCTTAGCGGCCTGGCGACCATGCTCGGCCTGGTCTTCCTCGTGTGGATCCTCTGGACGACGCTGATCCACGGCCTGTCCGCCATGAGCCCCAGCCTTCTTACGGAAATGACGCCGCCGCCCGGCGAGGACGGCGGCGGTCTCGCCAATGCCTTCATGGGCAGCCTGCTGATGGTCGTTCTGGCCGTTATCATCGGCACGCCGATCGGCGTGCTGGCCGGCACCTACCTGTCGGAATTCGCGCGCGGCAAGAAACTCGGCGAGGCCATCCGCTTCGTCAACGACATCCTGCTTTCGGCGCCGTCGATCATCATCGGTCTGTTCGTCTATGAAGTGGTCGTCCGCCCGACGTCACGCTTCTCGGGTTTTGCAGGCGGCATCGCTCTCGCCTTCATCTTCCTGCCGGTCGTGGTTCGCACGACCGACGAGATGCTGCGGCTGGTTCCCGATGTCATGCGTGAGGCAGCCCTTTCGCTCGGCATCCCGCGCTGGAAGGTCACGGTCAATGTCCTCTATCGCGCCGCCTCCACCGGCATCCTCACCGGGATCCTGCTCGCCATCGCCCGCATTTCGGGCGAAACCGCGCCGCTCCTCTTCACCGCTCTGAACAACCAGTATTGGAGCTTGGACATGTCCCAGCCGATGGCGAACATTCCGGTCGTCATCTTCCAGTTCGCCATGAGCCCCTATGAGCAATGGCAGAATCTTGCATGGGCCGGTGCCTTCGTGATGACGGCCGTCGTTCTAATCCTGAGCGTCGTATCGCGCTCCGTCCTGAACAGAAAAGGTGGGAAATGATGCTTCAGTCACCAGACACTTTCGACACCACCAGCACGTCGGGAAAGCCGATGGCCAAAGACAAGATCTCCCTCGAGAAAGTCAATTTCTACTATGGCGATTCTCATGCGATCAAGGATGTGAGCCTGAGCTTCCCGGAACGTCAGGTCTCCGCCCTGATCGGTCCCTCCGGCTGCGGCAAGTCCACGCTGCTGCGCATCCTGAACCGCATCTACATGCTGTATCCGAAGATGCGCGCCAGCGGCTCGATCAAGCTTGACGGGAAGAACATTCTCGACCCGAGCTTCTCGATGAACGAGCTGCGCGCCCGAGTCGGCATGGTGTTCCAGAAGCCTGTGCCGTTTCCGATGTCGATCTATGACAACATTGCCTACGGCATTCGCCACCATGAGCGCCTCAACAAGGCCGACATGGACGTCCGCGTCGAGCAGGCGCTCCGGCAGGCTGCCCTCTGGGATGAGGTCAAGGACAAGCTGAAGGGCAGCGGTCTTGGCCTTTCCGGCGGTCAGCAGCAGCGTCTCTGCATCGCCCGCGGTGTGGCGCTGCGTCCGGAAGTCCTGCTTCTCGACGAGCCGACCTCGGCCCTTGACCCGATCTCGACCGCCAAGGTCGAAGAACTGATCTCGCAGTTGAAGGGCGAGTTCACGATCGTCATCGTCACCCACAACATGCAGCAGGCAAGCCGCATCTCCGACAACACCGCCTTCATGTATCTCGGCGAGCTGATCGAATACGGCCCGACCGCGCAGATCTTTCAATCGCCGAAGGTCAAGCGCACGGAAGACTACATCACCGGCCGTTACGGCTGATACGACGTTCTTTTGCTGAAAAGGACGGCCGGCGTGCGATGAACATGCCGGCCGTTTTCGGTTCCGGATATCGGAAAGATGGCTTAGCAGACGAGATCCAGGCGATCGAGGCCGTGGAAGTGATATACGTCCTTGACGACGGGCGTCTTCGCAAGCTTGAGCCCCGGCAGGCGCCTGAACAAGATCGGAAGCACGACATTGAGCTCGAGCCGCGCCAGCGGTGCGCCGATGCAGAAATGGATGCCGGCGCCGAAGGACAGATTGGGCGCCTCGTTGCGGTCGGGCTTGAAGGTGAGGGGATCGGAAAACTTCGCCGGATCGAGATTGGCGGCGGCGAGGAGCATGCTGACCTTGTCGCCGCGCCTGAACTCTACGCCGTCGATCTCGGCGGGCTCGAGCGCCCAGCGCTGGAAGATGTGGACAGGCGCGCAGATGCGCAGCGATTCCTCGACCGTCCGCTCGGTGGCGGTCTCGTCGCGGAAGAGATCGGCGGGATCGTAGCCGCTATCCAGAATGATGCGCACCGAATTGCCGATCTGGTGGACCGTCGCCTCATGGCCGGCATTGAGCAGCACGATGGTCGTCGAAACGAGCTCGTCTTCCGTCAGGTACTGGCCCTTGTGTTCAGTATGGATCATGTGCGTCAGCAGGTCGTCACGCGGCTCTGCCCGGCGCTCGGCAATGACCGTCTTCACGTAATCGGAAAATTCCCTGGCAGCCTGCTCGGCGGCATCCTCGTCCGCACGGGTGCGGCCGAACATATACATGCGCACATAGGCATGCGACCATTTCAGCAGCTGCGGCCCCATCTCCTCGGGAATGCCGATCATGCGGGCGATCATCGTCACCGGGATGACATCGGCAAAGGCCGAAAGAAGCTCGACTTCGCCCTTGTCGGCAAAGCCGTCGATCAGTCTATTTGCGAGCTCTTCCAGCTCCGGCTTCATCTTCTCGACATGGCGAGACACGAAGGCGCGGTTGACGAGGGTACGCAGCCGCGTGTGTTCCGGCGGCTCCAGCTCCAGCAGAGAATAGCGTTCGGCGAGATCGAAGGCGGCGATATGCGGCTCCGGTTCGGGCAGGCCAAGCTCCTCGCGGCTGGCAATATGCAGGATCTGCCGGCCGAAGCGGCGGTCGCGCAGCAGTCCGTTCACATGATCATAGCCGGTGACGAACCACTGCTTCTGCTGTTCCCAATAGAAGGTGGGACAATGGGCATGAAGCGCGGCATAGACCGCGTTCGGATCGCCGTAGAAGGCCGGGTCGCTGCCATCGAGCGACACGCGGCGGGTTGCTGGATCGATCTTGAGGAAGGGCGGTATCATCATGGGCAGAGGCTTAGCGGATTTGCCAGGCCTCGAAAAGATGGTCGCTTGAAGCAGTTCGAGCAAAACTGTGCAGCGGTTTTGCGTCCGGAATTGCATAAAAACAAAAGGCTAGAGCTTTTCCGTTGCTTGAAGAAGCGGAAATGCTCTAGCCGGCGCGAGAGAGCACACCCATGCGGCGCAGTGCTTCCACCTGATCGTCGACGGTCGGCACGAGTTCGCCGGCATTGGTGTTCGGTTCGCCAGGCGCTGGTGCTGCAGCCTCCTCCTCGCCGAAGACGACCGTGCAGTTGCGGCCGGCAGCCTTCGCCGAATAGAGCGCCCGATCGGCGGCCGACACCAGCCGGTCGATATTGGCCTCGATCGCCGAGGATAGTGCGATGCCGACGCTGACGGTGGCGGGAACCAGTGCCTCGCCCGTGTTGACCGGCAGGCGGCAGAATTCGGCGCGGATCGATTCCGCCAGCGCTTCTGCTTCGGTCTGGTCTCGGACGGTGACGAAGGCTGCGAATTCCTCGCCGCCCATGCGGCCGAAGATATTGTTCGGGATATATTGGCGGGCGAGGCGGGCAAAGGCGGTCAGGACCGCATCGCCAGACTGATGGCCGAAGCGGTCGTTGACGCGCTTGAAATGGTCGAGGTCGAAGAGGATGACGCCGACCTGATGCTGATCGTCATGCGCTTTCTCTTGGATCTTGCCGAAATAGCCGAGCAGGCCGCGGCGGTTCAGCACGCCCGTCAGCGAATCTGTGAGCGTCAGGAGGCGCAGATGGCGTTCCGATCGCTCCATGATGAGGCGGCAGGTGAGCGCGAAGGCGATGGTGAGCAGGAAGGCGCTGGCCATGGCGGCCGCTCCGCTGAAATTCGTCGCTTCCCCATCCGAAGGCAGAATAAGCGCCATTGCCAGCGCCACGCCGAAGCAGAGGAAGGCCTGCAGCACGAAGATCGCCATCAGCTTGATGCGGGTACGCTCGCGATGGATGTCGCCGGCGGCGACCGCCATGGCAAGCGCAGTGGCGCCAGTCGCAGAGGAGAGATTGTAGAGAATGACGCGGTTGGAATAATCCTCGTTGATCCATGGAAGGAAAACGCCCGCAAGCCATATTGCCGGCGGCAGCAGCGCCCACCATTCCATCTTCTTGCGGTCGAGCGCCAGGAAGCCGGCGACCCAGGCGCTCTGGCCGAGCAGGGCAATGGCATTGCCGATTTCGATGGAAAGCAGGTCGGGGATTCCGCCGCGGGCCGCAACGAGCGCAAAGCCGATGCCACTGAACAGGAAGCCGAGCGCCCAATAAAGGTAGGCGCCGCTCTTCTGGTTGTGGCGCCAGGCCACGCACAGAACCAGAGCGAGCGTAAGGGCTTCGGAGCACCAGATGGACAGACCTGTAGTGACATTGAACACGGCATCAACCCCTTGAGTGTTGGCCGCATCCTTGCCGAAGAAGCTCGCTGTTTGATTAATGGCACAAATCTGGGACCGGCAATTTCGGCGATATCTGCCGATAAGCTTTCCGCCCGGTAAATGTCTGTGAGTTCAGTCGCATGCGGTAAGCCTTCCTTCATCCTGTCACAGAGAAAAACTGTGAGAGGCAAAGGTAAGGCCTCGCCGTTAACAGGCGTTTGGGAGAAACGGGATAGTGAAATGCCAAAGCCATATGCCGCGCACCCTTCTTAACGTTATCCTTATGCGTGTCTTGAAGAGGGGGGCGGGGACACTCTATGTAGGGACAAGGCATTTTTCTTTGATTCCCGGCTTTCGCCGGAAAGACGTTAAAAGGACGCACATGAGAAACCCAGTCGATACCGCTATGGCACTCGTGCCGATGGTTGTGGAACAGACCAATCGCGGTGAACGCTCCTACGACATCTATTCCCGCCTGCTCAAGGAACGCATCATCTTCCTGACAGGCCCTGTCGAGGATCATATGGCGACGCTCGTCTGCGCCCAGCTTCTCTTCCTCGAGGCCGAAAACCCGAAGAAGGAAATCGCGCTCTACATCAATTCGCCGGGCGGCGTCGTCACTGCCGGCATGGCGATCTACGACACCATGCAGTTCATCAAGCCGGCTGTTTCGACGCTTTGCATCGGCCAGGCCGCTTCCATGGGCTCGCTGCTCCTGGCTGCCGGTCACAAGGACATGCGTTTCGCCACGCCGAATTCCCGCATCATGGTTCACCAGCCCTCGGGCGGTTTCCAGGGCCAGGCTTCGGACATCGAACGCCATGCCCGCGACATCATCAAGATGAAGCGCCGCCTCAACGAGGTCTACGTGAAGCACACGGGCCGTACCCTCGAAGAAGTTGAAAAGACCCTCGACCGTGACCATTTCATGGATGCGGACGAGGCCCAGACCTGGGGCGTCATCGACAAGGTTCTGACATCGCGCGTCGAAATGGAAGGCGAGCAGGCCTAGTAATTAATAGGGATGGTGTTTTCGCCGCCACAGTTCTATCCCATTTGTGATTGAACAAGGGGTTTCATCTGGCGGCGGAGACGCTAATAGTAACTATTAATGCTATGTTGAATTTTTATGACATAGCATTCGGCATTCGAAGGGGAATTCGTTGCCGCCGGTACCCGGACATGATTGATTGGGCCCGGTTCGTACCCCCTGAAGCCCTTGTCGGCAGGAACTCCGGGTAGGGAGTGCTGCCAGGGAGCTGATTGAGTGGACCGCGATTTCGCGTTCGAAATGCGGCGTGCTGGAAGGAAAGTGATATGAGCAAGGTCAGCGGCAGCAACGGCGGCGACAGTAAGAACACCCTCTATTGTTCTTTCTGCGGAAAGAGCCAGCATGAAGTCCGGAAGCTTATTGCCGGACCGACCGTGTTCATCTGCGATGAATGCGTCGAATTGTGCATGGACATCATCCGCGAGGAGAACAAGTCCTCGATGGTCAAGTCCCGTGACGGCGTTCCCACGCCCCAGGACATCATCAAGGTTCTCGACGAATATGTCATCGGCCAGCGTCAGGCGAAGAAGATCCTGTCGGTCGCCGTTCACAATCACTACAAGCGTCTCGCGCACGCCTCCAAGAACGGCGATGTCGAACTGGCGAAGTCGAACATTATGCTGGTCGGCCCGACCGGCTGCGGCAAGACCTATCTTGCCCAGACGCTCGCCCGCATCATCGACGTTCCCTTCACGATGGCCGACGCGACCACGCTGACGGAAGCCGGCTATGTCGGCGAAGACGTCGAAAACATCATTCTGAAGCTTCTTCAGGCTGCGGATTACAATGTCGAGCGCGCCCAGCGCGGCATCGTCTACATCGACGAAGTCGACAAGATCTCCCGCAAGTCCGACAACCCGTCCATAACCCGCGACGTGTCGGGTGAGGGCGTGCAGCAGGCGCTTCTGAAGATCATGGAAGGCACGGTTGCTTCCGTACCGCCGCAGGGCGGCCGCAAGCATCCGCAGCAGGAATTCCTGCAGGTCGACACGACGAACATCCTGTTCATCTGCGGCGGCGCCTTCGCTGGTCTCGACAAGATCATTTCGGCCCGTGGCGAGAAGACCTCGATCGGCTTCGGCGCGAGTGTCAAGGCGCAGGACGACCGCCGCGTCGGCGAAGTGCTGCGCGAACTGGAGCCGGAAGATCTGGTCAAGTTCGGCCTCATCCCGGAATTCATCGGCCGTCTGCCGGTCCTGGCAACGCTGGAAGACCTCGATGAGGATGCGCTGATCCAGATCCTGTCCGAGCCGAAAAACGCGCTCATCAAGCAGTATCAGCGCTTGTTCGAGATGGAAGACGTAGAGCTGAGCTTCCACGAGGATGCACTGCGCGAAATCGCCCGCAAGGCGATTGTCCGCAAGACCGGCGCCCGCGGCCTGCGGTCGATCATGGAAAAGATCCTGCTCGACACGATGTTCGAATTGCCGGCGCTGGAAGGCGTGCGGGAAGTCGTCATCTCCGAGGAGGTCGCACGCGGCTCGGCTCGTCCGCTCTATATCTACGCCGACCGCCAGGACGAGAAGGCAAACGTTTCGGCCTGAAGCTTGAATTGAGAACCGTTATTTTAAGGGGCTTGCCTTGTGCAGGCCCCTTTCTATTTGAAAACAGGTGCCACGCCCTGATAATAGTTGCGGGCAAGGTTGAAAACAGCCGTTGCCGATGTTGCGCAAACGATGACCCTTGGCAATGATGCTGTGATTCCGTAGCGTGTTGCTGGCGTTGTTATTTTAGGCGGATCGGAAATGGTAAGCGTCGCTCCAGTCAGGCGCTTCATTGTGGTGGCGTTCCGGTGTAATAAAGCTGTCACAACCGTGGAACGCGGGCGTTAACGTGGCTTGAAAAGCGTAGTCAGAACCTCCACTTGTAACAACAAGTGAGAGTGCCGGCCGGTTCCCAAGCGGCCGCGCCAAAGAGCCCGGTAACGGGACGATGGAAAGGAATAAAAATGACGAAGAAAACGTCTGTAGCGAGCAGCACCGCCTATCCTGTTCTGCCTCTGCGCGACATCGTGGTTTTCCCCCATATGATCGTGCCGCTGTTCGTCGGGCGGGAAAAGTCTATCCGCGCGCTCGAAGAGGTCATGGGTTCCGACAAGCAGATCATGCTGGTCACCCAGATCAACGCCAGCGACGACGATCCGGACCCGTCTGCGATCCACCGCGTTGGTACGGTCGCGAATGTGCTGCAACTCTTGAAGCTGCCTGACGGCACCGTCAAGGTTTTGGTCGAAGGCCGCGCCCGCGCCGAGATCGACAGCTACACAGGCCGCGAAGATTTCTACGAGGCCCTTGGCCATGTGCTCGAAGAGCCGCATGACGATCCGGTCGAGCTGGAAGCGCTCTCCCGCTCCGTCGTGTCGGAATTCGAGAGCTACGTGAAGCTCAACAAGAAGATTTCGCCCGAGGTTGTCGGTGCGGCCAGCCAGATCGACGACTATTCCAAGCTCGCCGATACGGTCGCCTCGCATCTGTCGATCAAGATCACCGAGAAGCAGGAGATGCTGGAAACCACCAGCGTCAAGGGCCGCCTCGAAAAGGCCCTCGGCTTCATGGAAGGCGAGATCTCGGTCCTGCAGGTCGAAAAGCGCATCCGCTCGCGCGTCAAGCGTCAGATGGAGAAGACCCAGCGCGAATACTATCTGAATGAGCAGATGAAGGCGATTCAGAAGGAACTCGGCGACGGCGAGGAAGGCCGCGACGAGATGAGCGAACTCGAAGAGCGCATCGCCAAGACGAAGCTCTCCAAGGAAGCTCGTGAAAAGGCTGACGCTGAACTGAAGAAGCTGCGCCAGATGAGCCCGATGTCGGCTGAAGCCACCGTCGTGCGCAATTATCTGGACTGGCTGCTCGGTATACCCTGGGGCAAGAAGTCGAAGATCAAGTCCGATCTCAACAATGCCGAGAAGATCCTCGAAGCCGATCACTTCGGTCTCGACAAGGTCAAGGAGCGCATTGTCGAGTATCTGGCGGTTCAGGCTCGCGCTACCAAGATCAAGGGCCCGATCCTGTGCCTCGTCGGTCCTCCGGGCGTCGGCAAGACCTCGCTTGCCCAGTCGATCGCCAAGGCGACCGGCCGCGAATACATTCGCATGGCTCTCGGCGGCGTTCGTGACGAAGCTGAAATCCGCGGTCACCGCCGCACCTATATCGGCTCGATGCCCGGCAAGGTCATCCAGTCGATGAAGAAGGCGAAGAAGTCGAACCCACTCTTCCTCCTGGATGAGATCGACAAGCTTGGCCAGGACTATCGCGGCGATCCGTCTTCCGCTCTGCTCGAGGTGCTGGACCCGGCTCAGAACTCGACCTTCATGGACCACTACCTGGAAGTCGAATACGACCTGTCTGACGTGATGTTCATCACCACGGCGAATACGCTGAACATTCCGGCTCCGCTGATGGACCGCATGGAAGTCATCCGTATCGCCGGCTACACCGAAGACGAAAAGCGCGAGATCGCCAAGCGGCACCTGCTGCCGAAGGCCATCAAGGAACATGCGCTGCAGCCGGACGAATTCTCGGTCAGCGACGATGCCCTGATGGCGATCAGCCAGCAGTACACCCGCGAAGCCGGTGTCCGTAACTTCGAACGCGAACTGATGAAGCTCGCCCGCAAGGCGGTCACCGAGATCATCAAGGGCAAGACGAAGGCGGTTCATGTCACGGCGGCGAACATCGACGACTATCTCGGCGTTCCGCGCTTCCGCCACGGCGAAGCCGAACGCGAAGATCAGGTTGGTGTTGTCACGGGTCTTGCCTGGACGGAAGTCGGCGGCGAACTGCTGACGATCGAAGGCGTCATGATGCCCGGCAAGGGCCGCATGACCGTCACCGGCAACCTGAAGGAAGTGATGAAGGAATCGATCTCGGCAGCGGCATCTTATGTCCGCTCGCGCGCCGTCGATTTCGGCATCGAGCCGCCGCGTTTCGACAAGAGCGACATTCACGTGCACGTGCCGGAAGGCGCGACGCCGAAGGATGGCCCGTCGGCCGGTGTCGCCATGGCAACCGCGATCGTCTCGATCATGACTGGCATTCCGGTCAACAAGGATGTGGCAATGACGGGTGAAATCACCCTGCGCGGTCGCATTCTGCCGATCGGCGGCCTGAAGGAAAAGCTGCTCGCTGCACTTCGCGGCGGCATCAAGAAGGTACTGATTCCGGAAGAGAATGCCAAGGATCTGGCCGAGATTCCGGACAATGTGAAGAACAACATGGAGATCATTCCGGTCTCCCGCATGGGCGAAGTGATCAAGCATGCGCTGCTGCGTCGTCCCGAGCCGATCGAGTGGGATGGCACGGTGGAAACGCCCGTCATTGCGACGGTCGAAGGGCTTGATGATGCAGGTGCGACCATAGCTCATTGAGCCTTGGCCGCCACATTTATGCCCAATTGTTACAAATCTTGAAAAAGGCCGGCGGTAACGCCGGCCTTTTTTTGTGAAAACGTCATGTAGGCGCTTGCTTTTCCTTGATTTGCAGGGTTTTTGGGTTCCCGGCGGGCCTGATGAAAGCGATTTCTGCGCCTAGCTTACAGATGGAGTTGTTTCAAACCATAGAGAAAGGGGTGGAAACATGAACAAGAATGAACTCGTGTCCGCAGTAGCCGAAAAGGCTGGACTCACGAAGTCTGACGCAGCATCTGCCGTCGACGCAGTTTTTGATGTTGTGCAGGCTGAACTGAAGAACAAGGGCGACATCCGTCTTGCTGGCTTCGGCAGCTTCACGGTTTCTCATCGCGCTGCCACGAAGGGTCGCAACCCGTCGACCGGCGCCGAAGTCGACATCCCGGCACGCAACGTGCCGAAGTTCACGCCCGGCAAGGGCCTGAAGGACGCCGTCAACGGCTGATACGAGATTGTCCGCTGGCCGTAAACGAGAACGGCCGTGCAGGATTTTGAGGGGGGTTCGGCATCGCCGGACCCCTTTTTGTTTTCGCCGCTTGCTGCACTCGGTACTTTGTCTTACGACGACAATGTTCTCAGGGCGGGGTGAAAGTCCCCACCGGCGGTAAGGGCTGAGGCCTGGGCCCGCGAGCGCCTTCTCAAGCCTCTGCTTGGAAAGGGTCAGCAGATCCGGTGTGATTCCGGAGCCGACGGTTAAAGTCCGGATGAAAGAGAATGAGCATGGCCGCGCGCGGGCAGGGATCTGCAGGCGTCTGCGTGCCGTCGCCTCATGCGTCCTGATTTATGTTTGGTCTCCTGCATAATTCCCCAAGTCGGAATCGATTTAGGGGCGAAATTATGCAGCAATTCAAAGTTCGACAGCGTCCTTTGCGCGTCTGAAAAGACGCGCGGCGCTGTAGTCCGGATGGAAGACATGAATCAGAATTCCCTTGCAGCCTCGCATTCCCGCGCCGTTGCCGGTGCAGCCTTCATGGTGCTTGGAGGCGTCGTCTTCTCGCTCCTCAATGTCGTCACCCAGTGGCTCACGATGACGCTTGCCTTCCCGGCGACTTCCACAGCCTTCTGGCAATACGGCTTCGCCTTTCTTTTTTCGTTGCCCTTTCTGCGCAAGGTCGGTCTTTCCGCCATGCGCACGGACTATCCCTGGCGGCATGTCGTGCGCGTCGTCTTTGCCGCGCTCGGCGTCGAGGCCTGGGTTTCCGGCCTTGCCTCGGTGCCGATCTGGCAGGCGATCGCGCTCGTCATGACCTCGCCCTTCTTCATCATTCTCGGCGCGCGCCTGTTCCTCGGCGAACGGGTCGGACCTGCTCGCTGGATGGCGACGGGAACAGGCTTTGTCGGAGCGATGATCATCCTTCAGCCTTGGTCGGACAGCTTCACCTGGGCGGCACTTCTACCTGTTATTTCGGCCCTGCTTTGGGGCGCCTCCTCGCTCATCACCAAGAGCCTGACCGGCATCGAGAAGCCGGAGACGATCACCGTCTGGCTGCTGGTGCTGCTGACGCCGATCAATGGCGGCCTGGCGCTCGCAGTGGGCTTCGCAGTGCCGACGGGCGCAGCGCTTGCGCTTTTCCTTCTGGCAGGCCTCCTGACGGTCGTGGCGCAATATCTGCTGACCCTTGCCTATGCGAGTGCCGACGCCGCCTATGTGCAGCCCTTCGATGACCTGAAGCTGCCGTTGAACGTGCTCGCGGGTTGGCTTTTCTTCGGCTATGCGCCGGCTGGTTATCTGTGGCTCGGGGCAGCGCTCATTCTCGCCGCGTCGCTCTTCATCATGCGCATCGAGATGCGTCGCGAACGGCAGGCGGCCTGACGCGAACTGTACAAATGTCGCAGGCTGTCATGTGTCTGTCATGGCAGTCCCGCAAAAACCCTCTGTTCGATTTTTTCGGCATTGGGGGATTTTCAATGACATCGTCTTCGCGCAAGGCAGCGATTGCTGCCGTGCTTTTCGCGTCCGTTGCCTTCCCGGCAGCGGCTGAGCCGGTTTTCAACCGCATCGCCTCTTTCCCGGTCGCGACCAACCTGCCGGCCGACAAGGACAAGCTTTCGACCACCTCGGCCGAAATCATCACCGCCTCGCAGGATGGCAACACGCTGATCTACAGCGATAGCCCGCTCGGCGCGATCGGCTTCATCGACATCACAGATGCCAAGGCACCCAAGGCCGGCGGCGCGCTGATGATGGACGGCGAGCCGACCTCGGTCACATCAGCAGCCGGCAAGGCGCTCGTCGCAGTCAACACCAGCGAGAGCAAGCAGAAGCCGTCCGGTCGTCTGGCGATCGTCGATATCGCCAGCAAGAAGATCGACGCGACCTGCGATCTCGGCGGTCAGCCTGATTCGATCGCCCTCAACAAGGACAGGACGCTCGGCACCATTGCCATCGAAAATGAGCGCGACGAAGAGGTCAACGACGGCAAGATCCCGCAGATGCCGGCTGGCGACCTCGTCGTCTTCCAGGTCAAGACCGACGGCACCGTCGATTGCGGCACGATCAAGCATGTCGCCCTGACCGGTCTCACAGGCGTTGCCCCGGAAGATCCGGAGCCGGAATTCGTTGCCTTCAACAGCCAGAACGAAATTGCGCTCACGCTGCAGGAAAACAACGAGATCATCATTCTCGACGGCACGACCGGCACGGTGAAGACACACTTCACCGCCGGCAGCACCGATCTTTCGGGCATCGACACCAAGCGTGACGGCGCCTTGAAGTTCACCGGCGAGAAGAAGGGCGTCCTGCGTGAGCCGGACGCGGTGAAGTGGCTGGACGACAACCGTCTCGTCGTCGCCAACGAAGGCGACTATGAAGGCGGCTCGCGCGGCTTCACCATCTTCGACAAGACCGGCAAGGTTCTCTACGAATCGGGTAGCTCTTTCGAGCGCGCCGTAGCGGCCCTCGGCCATTATCCGGAAAGCCGCTCCTCGTCGAAGGGCGTCGAGCCGGAGGGTCTCGAAGCCGCCAAGTTCGGCGATGACAATCTGTTCTTCGTGCTGGCCGAGCGCGCTTCCGTCGTCGGCGTCTACAAGGATACGGGTGCTGATCCGGAACTGCTGCAGATTTTGCCGTCAGGCATTTCCCCGGAAGGCGCGATTGCCATTCCGCAGCGTAACCTGTTTGCCACCGCCAACGAACTCGACCTCGGCAAAGATGGGGGCACGCGTTCGCACGTCATGATCTATGAGCGCGGCGAAGGCGAAAAGGCCTATCCGCACATCGTCTCCGCCGAGAAGGATGGCAACCCGATCGGCTTCGCAGCCCTTTCGGGCCTCGCCGCCGTTCCGGGCAAGCCGGGCATGCTCTACGCCGTCAGCGATAGCGTCCTGGGCTCGCAGCCGACGATCTACACGATCGACGCCACCAAGAAGCCGGCCGTCATCACCGACGCCCTCGTCGTCAAGCGTGACGGTGCTCCGGCCCAGAAGCTCGACATCGAAGGCATTGCCGTTGCTGCCGACGGTTCCTTCTGGCTGGCTTCGGAAGGCTACACCGAGCGTCTCGTGCCGCACGCCCTCTACAACGTCACCGCCAAGGGCGACATCAAGACCGAGATCGCCCTGCCGAAGGAACTGCTCGCCAACGAAATCCGATATGGCTTCGAAGGTGTGACGATCATCGGTACCGGTGACGACGCAACGCTCTGGATGGCCGTTCAGCGCGAGTGGAACGACGATCAGAAGGGCTTCGTAAAGCTCCTCTCCTATAACCCGAAGAAGAAGGAATGGGGCGGCGTTCGCTACCCGCTCGACAAGAGCGAAGGCGGCTGGGTCGGCCTCTCCGAAATTACCGCCCAGGGCGACAGCGTCTACATCATCGAGCGCGACAACCTCGTCGGCGATGCAGCCAAGCTGAAGAAGCTCTACAAGGTCGCAATCTCCGACCTGAAGCCGGGCAAGCTCGGCGGCGAACTGCCTGTCGTCAAGAAAACGGAAGCCCATGACTTCATCGGCGACCTGAAGTCGGCCACCAACGGCTATGTTCTCGACAAGCTGGAAGGCTTTGCTTTCGACGCATCGGGCAAGGCCTTTGCCGTGACCGACAATGACGGCGTCAGCGATTCTTCGGGCGAGACCCTCTTCTTCCCGGTCAACCTGACCGCCACGAACTGAGTTCGCATTTCCACGAGATGGAAAGGCCGGGTTTTCGCCCGGCCTTTTTTCTTTGGTCCAATCGTGTCGGGCGATCTGGCGTGCTTAGGTCATGAATCTGGGAAGGGCAGCCGCCAAGGCGTCGACGGCAAGGCGGACCTTGAGCGGCAAATGCGGTGTCTGTAGCCAAAGGGCATGGCAGTCGTAGAGAAACGCCGGCTGCTCCGACAGCAGCACGTCGAGCGTTCCTGCCTGTACGCGGTCGCGAATCAGCCAATAGGGCAGCCAGGCAAGCCCCATGCCGGCCACTGCCGCGTCGGCAATCGCATCGAGATCATCGAGCCGCAGCCGGCTGTTCGGCCGTATTTCCAGGGGAGGGTGGTCGATGCGCGGAAAGAGCCAGGGGCGAAAGCGAGCCGAGCGCGCGTAAATGATCGCGTCATGCCTGCCGAGATCCTCCAGTTGCTGCGGCCTGCCGTGTACCTCGAGATAGGCCGGCGAGGCGCAGACCACCATGCGCTGACGCGCCAGGCGACGAGCGATGACGTGCGACCGGTCCTCGAGTTCTCCGGTGCGGATCGCGAGATCATAGCCGTCTTCTGCAAGATCGATGATGGGATCGCCGAGCGACAGGTTGAGTTCTAGAGTTGGATATCGCCGGGTGAGTTCGAGCAGAACCGGGAGCACGCAGTGCCGGCCGAAATGCGCTGGCATGGCGACACGCAGCTTTCCGCAGGGTTCGGAAAGGTGATCGATTGCGAGTGCGTCTGCCGCCTCCGTCTCGGCAAGGATCATCCGGCAGCGCTCGTAATAGGCACGCCCAAAATCCGTCAGGCTCTGGCGGCGCGTCGTGCGATTGAGCAAGCTGACACCCAGCCGCTCCTCTAGAAACCGAATGTGCTTGCCGACCATCGGCCCGGACAGGCCAAGCGCGGTCGCCGCTGCTGCAAAGGAGCCGAGATCGACGGCCTTCACAAAAACGGTCATGCTGGTGAGGCGATCCATATTACAAACTCATGGTTTCTTCTGTCTTGCTCTTCGGCCAATTTATCTTCAACTGCTTGGTCGTCATAGCTCATTCGTTTCAATCGTTTTGGAGTTGATGGCAAATGGCACGCATAATCCGCTTTCACGAACTCGGCGGTCCCGAGGTTCTTCGCATTGAACATGTTGATGTGACACCACCCGGGCCGGGGCAGGTTCAAATCCGGGTCAAGGCGCTGGGCATCAACAGGGCCGAGGCGCTGCTGCGGTCCGGCGCCTACATCGAGATGGCACCTCTGCCGTCTGGCCTGGGTCTGGAGGCGGCCGGCATCGTCGAAGCGGTAGGCGAGGGCGTGGAGAGTGTTGCGCCGGGTGACGGCGCCAGCATCATTCCGCCGACCTCCATGGTGCGCACGCCCGCTTACGGTGAACTCGTCACATTCAACGCCGAATCCGTCGTCAGGCATCCGCCGTCTCTCTCCTGGGTGACGGCGGCCGCGACCTGGATGCAGTATCTCACTGCCTATGGCGCGCTCATCGATATTGCCCGGCTGCAGAAGGGGGATTTCATTGCGGTTACTGCGGCATCGAGCAGCGTGGGGATTGCCGCGATCCAGATCGCCAACATGGTAGGCGCCACGCCGATCGCGATCACCAGGACCGGGAAAAAACGTCAGTCACTACAGGATGTCGGTGCTGCGCATGTGATTGCAGCGCAGGAAGAGGACCTTGAGGCAAGGCTGAGTGAAATCGCCGGGGCGGAAGGCGTCCGCGTCGTCTTCGATGCCGTGGCAGGCCCGATCTTCGAACCGCTGACGGCAGCAATGTCCTTGGGCGGCATTCTGATCGAATATGGTGGACTGAGCACGGCGCGAACACCTTTTCCGCTGCCCGCCGTACTCGGCAAATTCCTGACGCTGCGGGGCTATCTCGTTCATGAGATCACGCGCGATCCGGCCCGACTGGAAGCGGCAAAGCGCTTCATACTGGAAGGGCTCGAATCCGGGGCTCTCGAACCCGTCATAGCGAGGACATTCCCTTTCGAGCAGATCGTTGAGGCGCATCGCTTCCTGGAATCGAACGAGCAGTTCGGCAAGATTGTCCTGACGGTTTGATCCGGTTCGCGCCGAACGAATATCTCAGGCCCGGCCGATTCAGCCGGTCGGGCCCGAAGAACAGCCAGTGCCTACCAGCGCTGATGCACATGCGGTGCGATCAGACGCTCGTAGATCTCGCGCGTCGCGGCCATGACATCGGCAGAAAGCGGCGCAAGATCGGCAGCGGCTGCGTTCGCCTTGGCCTGCTCGGCATTGCGTGCACCGGGGATGACGACGGTGACGGCTTCTGCCATCAGGATCCAGCGCAGCGCAAAAACCGCCATGCCGGTGCCCGCGGGAACGAGTTTGCGCACTTCCTCGACCGCCTGCAGGCCGACCTCGAAGGGTACGCCCGAAAAGGTTTCGCCGACATCGAAGGCTTCGCCGTTGCGGTTGAAGTTGCGATGGTCGTCGCTGGCGAACTTCGTGTCGCGGGTGATCTTGCCGGAGAGTAGGCCGCTTGCAAGCGGCACGCGCGCGATGATCGCCACGTTCTTGCGACGGGCTTCACCGAAGAACAGGTGATCGGGACGCTGGCGGAAGATATTGTAGATGATCTGGATGCTGACGACGCCGGGATATTCGATCGCCTTCAGTGCTTCCTCGACCTTTTCGACGCTGACGCCGTAGCCCCGGATCTTGCCGGCCTTCTGCAGCTCGTCCAGACCTGCGAAGACTTCGGGACGGTAGAGCACCTCCGTCGGCGGGCAGTGAAGCTGCACGAGGTCGAGGCTGTCCACCTGCAGGTTTTTCAGGCTGCGGTCGATGAAGCCTTCCAGATTGGCTTTGGTGTAGCCCTCAGTGACGTGCGGATTGAGACGGCGGCCGGCCTTGGTCGCGACCATTGGACGTTCACCGCCCCGCGCCTTCAGCACGTCGGCGATGATCTTTTCGGAGCGGCCGTCGCCATAGACGTCGGCGGTATCGATGAAGGTCATGCCGGCGTCGAGCGCGGCATTCAGAGCGGCGCGGCCGTCCGCTTCGCTGACATCGCCCCAGGAGCCGCCGATCTGCCAGGCGCCGAAGCCGACATCGGTGACGGTGAAGGGCAGGCGGCCGAAAACATGATGTTTCATGGAAATCCTCCGTTCGTGATGAAAGGCCTTCGCAGTAGCAGCCGCCGGGTGGGGCGGCAATTGCCGATGCCGCTTGGATCGCCTGCTGCGATCAAATATCCTTGTCCACGACGGCTTCAACCGCAGACGACGGAAGAACAGGAAAGATCATGGATATCAAGACCGCGGGCTCACGCCCGTCCACAAAAGGCCAAACCGATTATTTCACCGGCTCCGTCCGCCTCGATCCGCTCGTCGAGGCGCCGGAGCCGGCGCGCGTGCGGGCAACTCACGTGACCTTCGAGCCTGGCGCGCGCACCGCCTGGCATACCCATCCCCTAGGTCAGACGCTGATCGTTACGTCAGGCAGAGGTCTCGCCCAGACATGGGGTGGGGAAATCAGGGAAATCCGCCCGGGTGATGTCGTGTGGTTCCCACCGGGCGAGAAGCATTGGCATGGCGCAAGCCCCGAGAGCGCGATGAGCCATATCGCCATCCAGGAGGCATTGAATGGCAGCGTTGCGGACTGGCTAGAGCAGGTCAGCAACGAAGAATATGCCGGCAAGGCCTGATGTGCGTTTAGCCTCTAAGAGACCCGTGCATGCTATCCGGACATCCGTTTCGGATATTTGTCGCAGGAGAGGAGGGTGTTTCAGGCGCCTGCGCTCTATCCGCGCTGACCGATTGTGGAAAACGCGGCGCAGCGGATCAGCGTGAGGGGTGACACGGAACGCATGGCCAAGCGCTTCGGCGGCAAGCTCGTGCGGGCAAAGCGGAATTGCCGACTTGCCGGGGATCGGCGCAACTTTCCGAAACAATTTCAGGACTGTCATGGTTTTGTCTCCAAACCTGCTTGACACTAAAAGGCGAACCCCTTAGTTAGCCGCTCATCCCAACGGCCAGCCCGTTCGGAGAGGGTGCTCAGGCACCGGATTGCTTGAAAGAATGCGGGTGTAGCTCAGTCGGTTAGAGTGCCGGCCTGTCACGCCGGAGGTCGCGGGTTCGAGCCCCGTCACTCGCGCCATTTCAAGCAGGCGGCAAATCGTCGCCTCTGTCCGGTTTCGTGGTATCTTCACGGTCCGAAAGGTCCAATGCGCGGGTGTAGCTCAGTCGGTTAGAGTGCCGGCCTGTCACGCCGGAGGTCGCGGGTTCGAGCCCCGTCACTCGCGCCATTTTCTTCCTGAAAGCCATGCAGTTTCCGAGGGTCAGCCATGCGGCCTTCCGCAACTTTTACGGATTTGTCGCGACATCGTTGCATCTGCTTGATAATGTCCTTCTCACGCTGTTCGAATAGCTTCTGTAAAAGTCTTGCGCCGGGGCTCCGGCTGCGCTAACCACGGCTTGTTGCAACGCACGTTCGCTTGCCGGGCATTTGCCCAGTTGCGCCGCCAGGCGCCGCCCGCAAGCAGGGATGAACATGATGACTGAACTGCTCAGTTCCTATATTCCGATCGCTATTTTCATCGGCATCGCGCTCGTAATTGGCCTGGCGCTTCTCATTGCGCCGTTTGCCGTTGCCTTCAAGGCGCCCGATTCGGAAAAGCTTTCGGCTTACGAATGCGGCTTCAACGCATTCGACGACGCTCGTATGAAGTTCGATATCCGCTTCTACCTCGTGTCGATTCTCTTCATCATCTTCGACCTTGAGGTCGCCTTCCTCTTTCCGTGGGCCGTTTCCTTCGGCGCCATCGGCTGGTTCGGCTTCTGGTCCATGATGGTCTTCCTCCTCGTGCTGACCATCGGCTTTATCTATGAATGGAAGAAGGGAGCCCTGGAATGGGAGTAGCCCCCGCTGGCAATCAGACGCTTGTCGCGCAGCAGCCGAAGGGGATCGTTGATCCCTCGACCGGTAAGCCGATCGGCAGCAACGACGCATTCTTCGGTGAGATCAACAATGAGCTCGCCGACAAGGGTTTCCTCGTCACCTCGACCGATGAGCTGATCAACTGGGCTCGTACCGGCTCGCTGATGTGGATGACCTTCGGTCTCGCATGCTGCGCCGTCGAGATGATGCAGCTCTCCATGCCGCGTTACGACGTCGAGCGCTTCGGTTTTGCGCCGCGCGCCTCGCCGCGCCAGTCGGACGTCATGATCGTCGCCGGCACGTTGACCAACAAGATGGCCCCCGCGCTCCGCAAGGTCTACGACCAGATGCCCGAGCCGCGTTACGTTATCTCGATGGGCTCCTGCGCCAATGGCGGCGGCTACTATCACTATTCCTATTCGGTGGTTCGTGGTTGCGACCGCGTCGTGCCGATCGACATCTACGTGCCGGGCTGTCCCCCCACGGCGGAAGCACTGCTTTACGGCGTGCTACTGCTGCAGAAGAAGATCCGCCGCACCGGCACGATCGAACGCTAAGGGCAAGGACAGGAAATTATGAGCGAAGCCCTCACTGAGCTTTCGTCCTACGTTTCGGAAGCGCGCGGCAATCTGATTGCCGCCTCGCAGCTCAAATACGGCGAGCTGACGCTGACGACGACTGGCGACAATTTGATTCCGTTGCTGACCTTCCTGCGCGATGATGCCAAATGTGGCTTCATCAACATGATTGACATTTGTGGTGTCGACTGGCCGCAGCGCGAGCTGCGCTTCGATGTCGTTTATCATCTCTTGTCTCCGAAGCAGAACCTGCGCATCCGGGTGAAGGTGGCGACCGACGAGGATACGCCGGTTCCGTCCGCTTGCGCCGTCTATCCGGGCGCCGACTGGTTCGAGCGCGAGACCTGGGACATGTACGGCGTTCTCTTCACCGGCCATCCGGACCTGCGCCGCATCCTGACCGACTACGGTTTCGAGGGTCATCCGCTGCGCAAGGACTTCCCGACGACCGGTTTCGTCGAGGTTCGCTACGACGATGCGGCAAAGCGCGTCGTTTACGAACCTGTCGAACTGAAGCAGGAATTCCGCAATTTCGATTTCTTGTCCCCCTGGGAAGGCACGGAATACGTGCTGCCGGGCGACGAAAAGGCGAAGCAGTAAGTTTGAGGCGTGTGGCGGGCTTTCGCCCGCTGTTCACTGACTACCTGAAAAAGCGAGCCCATCGCCATGACCGAACATAACGTCCGTAACTTCAACATCAATTTCGGGCCGCAGCATCCGGCAGCACACGGCGTTCTGCGTCTTGTGCTGGAGCTTGACGGCGAAATCGTGGAGCGCGTCGATCCGCATATCGGCCTGCTGCACCGCGGTACCGAAAAGCTGATCGAGACCAAGACCTACCTGCAGGCCGTTCCCTATTTCGACCGCCTCGACTACGTGGCGCCGATGAACCAGGAACATGCCTATGCGATGGCGGTCGAAAAGCTGCTGGGCATCGAAATCCCGATTCGCGGCCAGCTCATCCGCGTTCTCTATTCGGAAATCGGCCGTATCCTGTCGCATCTTCTGAACGTCACGACGCAGGCCATGGACGTCGGCGCGTTGACGCCGCCGCTCTGGGGCTTCGAAGAGCGCGAAAAGCTGATGGTGTTCTACGAGCGTGCTTCCGGCTCCCGCATGCATGCCGCCTATTTCCGTCCGGGTGGCGTCCACCAGGACCTGCCGGAAGATCTGGTGCAGGATATCGGCAAGTGGTGCGACCAATTCCCGGGCAAGCTCGATGATATCGACGATCTTCTGACCGGCAACCGCATCTTCAAGCAGCGTAACGTCGATATCGGCGTGGTTTCGCTGGAGGATTGCTGGGCCTGGGGCTTCTCTGGCGTGATGGTACGCGGTTCGGGCGCCGCCTGGGACCTGCGTCGCGCGCAGCCCTATGAATGCTATTCGGATCTTGAGTTCGACATTCCGATCGGCAAGAACGGCGACAACTACGATCGTTACCTGATCCGCATGATCGAGATGCGCGAATCGGTGAAGATCATGAAGCAGTGCGTCAATCGCCTGCTCGGTGATGCCAAGGCAGGGCCCTTCTCCTCCATAGACGGGAAGGTCGTTCCGCCGAAGCGTGGCGAGATGAAGCGCTCGATGGAAGCGTTGATCCACCACTTCAAGCTCTACACCGAAGGCTATCACGTTCCGGCCGGCGAAGTTTACGCTGCCGTCGAGGCGCCGAAGGGCGAGTTCGGCGTCTACCTCGTCTCCGACGGTACCAACAAGCCTTACCGTTGCAAGATCCGCGCCCCGGGTTATGCGCACCTGCAGGCAATGGACTTCATGTGCCGTGGCCACCAGCTTGCCGACGTCGCGGCCGTTCTCGGCTCGCTCGACATCGTGTTCGGCGAGGTGGATCGCTGATGCAGGCTCTGCCGCTCGCAGCTGCACTTCTTCTTTCGGCTTCCTCCGCCTTTGCGCAGGAGGCCGGAAAGCTCGGCACGCCGCTGGGCCACGAGGAAGCACAGCCGCCGGCAGAGCAATCGTCCATGGGCGAGCTTTTGTCCAAGGGCTATCAAATCAAGGCCGCCGTGCCGAATGGCGGCAAGTTCGTGGTATTTATGCAAAAAGACCAGTCGGCCTATGCCTGTGAAATGCAGTCTTTGACTGCTTCGCGGTGTGGAACGCTAAACTGACAAGGCGTGAGGAAGAATGTCCGTTCGTCGATTAGCCGAAGATCAATTCCAGCCGGCCGCATTCGCTTTCAGCGATGAAAATGCGGTCTGGGCGGAAAAGACGATTCAGAAATATCCCGCAGGCCGTCAGCAGTCAGCGGTCATTCCGCTGTTGATGCGTGCGCAGGAGCAGGATGGTTGGGTCACCCGTCCGGCGATCGAAAAGATCGCCGACATGCTGGACATGGCCTATATTCGTGTTCTCGAGGTCGCGACCTTCTACACCCAGTTCCAGCTTCATCCTGTCGGCACCCGCGCTCACGTGCAGGTTTGCGGCACGACGCCCTGCATGCTGCGCGGCTCGGAAAAGCTGATGGGCGTCTGCCGCAGCAAGATCCACCAGCATCCCTTCGAACGTAACGCCGAAGGCACGCTCTCCTGGGAAGAGGTCGAATGTCTCGGGGCTTGCGTCAACGCGCCCATGGTGAT
This sequence comes from Hyphomicrobiales bacterium, assembly GCA_900468805.1. GTDB lineage: Bacteria > Pseudomonadota > Alphaproteobacteria > Rhizobiales > Rhizobiaceae > Rhizobium. The sequence goes on from UEIF01000048.1 coordinate 75,932, forward strand.
GATCGGCAAGGACACCTATGAGGACCTGACGCCGGAGCGCCTGGAAGAGATCATCGATACGTTCGGGGCTGGCAACGGCGCGAGCATCAAGGTCGGTCCGCAGATCGACCGTCATCTGTCCTCGCCTGAGGGCGGTCCGACGACGCTTCTGGACGATGCCAAGGTCACCCGGACCTGGGTCGACGAAGCCCCGGCAACTGCGCCGGCCGACGGCGCGCCGGTTCCTCCCTCAGAGGCCGCGCGTCCGAAGAGCACTGATGCCGAGACCAATGCCGCACTGAAGACGCCAGTAACGGCGCCGAAGGCATCGGCCAGGAATGCGAAGGCTGCTGAAGTTCAGCCGCTGTCCGGCACGGCAGCTTCCGAGCCTGCGCCGGTGGCTGCAGCAACCGCTGCGGCTCCGAAGCCATCGCTGACGGATAAGAATCGCCCGGCTGGCGTCGAAAAGCCCGCCGCTCCCGATGATCTCAAGATGATTTCCGGCGTCGGTCCGAAGATCGAAGCAACGTTGAACGAAATCGGTATCTTCACTTTCTCGCAGATCGCGGGCTGGAAGAAGGCCGAACGCGAATGGGTCGATGGTTTCCTGAATTTCCGCGGCCGCATCGAGCGCGACGACTGGGTCAAGCAGGCCAAGGCGCTCGCCAAGGGCGGCGAAGCGGAATATATCAAGGTCTTCGGCAAGAAGCCGCGGTAAGAGGTGTGAAGCATGTTACAAGATAAGGACCGCATCTTTACCAACATCTACGGCCTCAAGGACAAATCCCTGAAGGGCGCGATGAGCCGCGGCAACTGGGATGGCACCAAGCAGATCCTGGAAAAGGGCCGTGACTGGATCATCGACGAGATGAAGGCTTCTGGCCTTCGGGGTCGCGGCGGTGCAGGCTTCCCGACGGGTCTCAAATGGTCGTTCATGCCGAAGCAGAGCGACGGCCGTCCGCATTACCTCGTCGTCAACGCCGACGAATCGGAGCCCGGCACCTGCAAGGACCGCGACATCATGCGCAACGATCCGCATACGCTGATCGAGGGCTGCGTGATCGCGAGCTTCGCCATGGGTGCGAATGCTGCCTATATCTATGTACGCGGTGAATATATCCGCGAGCGCGAAGCCCTGCAGGCTGCGATCGACGAATGTTATGACGCCGGCCTGCTTGGCAAGAACAACAAGCTCGGCTGGGATATCGAAATCTTCGTTCATCACGGTGCCGGTGCCTACATTTGCGGCGAAGAAACCGCGCTGCTCGAGAGCCTTGAAGGCAAGAAGGGCCAGCCGCGCCTGAAGCCGCCGTTCCCGGCAAACATGGGTCTCTACGGCTGCCCGACGACGGTCAACAATGTCGAATCGATCGCCGTCGCCCCGACGATCCTGCGCCGCGGCGCAGGCTGGTTCTCGGCCATCGGTCGGCCGAACAATGTGGGCACCAAGCTGTTCATGCTCTCCGGCCACGTCAACAAGCCGTGCACCGTCGAAGAAGAAATGGGCATCACCTTCCGCGAACTGGTCGATCGGCACGCCGGCGGCATCCGCGGCGGCTGGGATAACCTGCTCGCCGTCATTCCAGGCGGCGCGTCGTGCCCCATCGTTCCGGCCAAGGACATCATCGACTGCCCAATGGATTTCGACGGCCTGCGCGCGGTCGGCTCCTCCTTCGGTACGGCTGCCTCGATCGTCATGGATAAGTCCACCGACGTCATCAAGGCGATCGCCCGTATCTCGGCCTTCTTCAAGCATGAGAGCTGTGGCCAGTGCACGCCGTGCCGTGAGGGCACGGGCTGGATGTGGCGCGTGATGGAGCGTATGGCGCGCGGCAACGCGCAGAAGCGCGAAATCGACATGCTGTTCCAGGTCACCAAGCAGATCGAAGGCCACACCATCTGCGCGCTCGGCGACGCGGCCGCATGGCCGGTGCAGGGTCTGATCCGTAACTTCCGTCCGGAAATCGAAGCCCGCATCGACCAGTATACGGCCAATGCCCTCGATCACGGCGCGGTTCTGGAGGCGGCTGAGTAAGCGATGACATCAAAGACATCCGACAGCAAGGTGGGGGAAGGGGCAGCCGATTTTGCGGCTGACTTCGGGCGTCTTGCTGCCGATGTTCTGGAGAACGCGCGTGCCATGCCCGTTCACCCGATGATGCTACATCCGGCCGCGGCTTTCGCCGCTGCCACAGCGATCGGTTTCGGTCTTTCCACGCATATGGCCGGCATCATCTTCGGTGCTTGGCAAGGTGTCCTCGAAACGGCGAACAAGGCGGCAGCAGCGCTCGACGAGACGCTGCCGGATGAGAAGACGCCCGAGATGGACATCCGTCCGGAGAATGTTCGCACGCCTGTTCAAAAGACCGAGTCGGTTCGCAGGGTGGCCAGGCCGAAACTGACTGTAGTCTCCGCCGGGGCTCCGGCGGAAGAAGCCGTAAAGCTGGTCGCGCCCAAGGCGAAACCGGCCGCAAGGTCCAGGAAGGTTGACGACCTCAAGCTGGTGGCTGGCATCGGCCCGAAGCTCGAGCAGGTGCTGAAACAAAAAGGCATCCGAACATTTGCCGATATTGCGGCATGGAGCGAGGACGATGTCGCCCGCTTCGACGCCGAACTCGGGGTCGATGGCCGTATCCTGCGTGACGACTGGGTCGGTCAGGCCAAGGTGCTGGCGACGCGGGGCCGCAGGAAGAAATAAATTTCCAGCCGAATGCGATGGCTGGAGGACGGGCGGATCGATCGGCGGGGCAGGGGGCTCCGGGTCGGGATGCCGATGGCAGGTTCCGGGTCTCGGAGCTTGCGCAAGAGAATTTGGGCAATGCCGCTGCCAGAACGGACGAAATATCCGGCTTGGCAATATGGATGTTGCAAAAATAGGTTTGTTTGCCGGTGCCCGGCGAATGGGAAACAGGACTGAGTGACGATGGCAAAACTGAAGATTGACGGTAACGAGATCGAAGTTCCGGATCATTACACGCTGATTCAGGCGTGCGAAGAGGCCGGTGCTGAAGTTCCGCGCTTCTGCTTCCATGAGCGTCTGTCGGTTGCCGGCAATTGCCGTATGTGCCTCGTCGAGGTCAAGGGCGGTCCGCCGAAGCCGCAGGCTTCTTGCGCCATGGGCGTGCGCGATATCCGCGGCGGCCCGAACGGCGAACTGCCTGAAGTCTTCACCAACACGCCGATGGTCAAGAAGGCCCGCGAAGGCGTGATGGAATTCCTGCTGATCAACCATCCGCTCGATTGCCCGATCTGCGACCAGGGCGGCGAATGCGACCTGCAGGACCAGGCCATGGCCTTCGGTATCGACACCTCGCGCTATCAGGAAGACAAGCGCGCCGTCGAAGACAAGTACATTGGCCCGCTCGTCAAGACGGTCATGAACCGCTGCATTCACTGCACGCGCTGCGTCCGTTTCACGACAGAAGTCGCCGGCATTTCCGAGCTCGGCCTGATCGGCCGCGGCGAGGATGCCGAGATCACCACCTATCTCGAGCAGGCAATGACCTCCGAGCTGCAGGGCAACGTCGTTGACCTCTGCCCGGTCGGCGCTCTGACCTCCAAGCCCTTCGCCTTCACGGCTCGTCCGTGGGAATTGAACAAGACCGAATCGATCGACGTCATGGACGCCGTCGGCTCCGCGATCCGCGTCGATACCCGCGGCCGCGAAGTCATGCGCATCCTGCCGCGCGTCAATGAAGCCGTGAACGAGGAGTGGATCTCCGACAAGACCCGCCACGTCTGGGACGGCCTTAAGACGCAGCGCCTCGACCGCCCTTACGTCCGCAAGGACGGCCGCCTGCAGCCGGCGAGCTGGGGCGAAGCCTTCGGCGCCATCAAGGCTGCCGTATCGGCGACATCAGGCGACAAGATCGGTGCGATCGCCGGGGATCTCGCTTCGGTCGAAGAAATGTATGCGCTGTCCGAACTGGTGAAATCGCTTGGTTCCGAGAACCTGGACTGTCGCCAGGATGGGACGGCACTTGATCCGTCGCTCGGCCGCGCAAGCTACCTCTTCAACCCGACCATTTCAGGCATCGAACAGGCCGACGCGCTGCTCATCGTCGGCGCGAACCCGCGCTTCGAAGCCGCGATCCTCAACGCCCGCATCCGCAAGCGCTTCCGCCGCGGCGGCTTCCCGATCGGCGTGATCGGTGAAGGCGGCGAACTGCGCTACAAGTATGACTATCTCGGCTCGGGTCCGGATACGCTGAAGGACATCCTCGACGGCGGCCACGCCTTCGCCGAAGTCCTTTCCAAGGCGTCCAAGCCGATGATCATTATTGGTCAGGGCGCTCTGACCCGTACGGATGGCGCTGGCGTTCTCGCAACTGCCGCCAAGCTCGCCGTCAATGTCGGCGCAATCGCTGAAGGCTGGAACGGCTTTGCCGTGCTGCACACAGCAGCATCACGCGTCGGCGGCCTCGATCTCGGCTTCGTGCCAGGCGCCAAGGGCGTCAACGCTGCAGAGATGCTGAAGGCCATGGACGTGCTCTTCCTGCTCGGAGCCGACGAGTTCGATGTCTCGGCCAAGACGGCGAAGTTCACGGTCTATATCGGTTCGCATGGCGATAACGGCGCACATGGTGCTGACGTCATTCTGCCGGCTGCCGCCTATACGGAAAAGTCGGGCACCTGGGTCAACACCGAAGGCCGCGTCCAGATCGGCAACCGCGCCGGCTTCGCGCCGGGCGACGCTCGCGAAGACTGGGCGATCATTCGCGCTCTTTCCGACGTGCTCGGCAAGAAGCTTCCCTTTGATTCGCTCGGTGAATTGCGCAGCAAGCTCTATGCGGCGTTCCCGCATTTCGCGGCCGTTGACGAGATCGCCGCAGGTGAAAGCGCCCAAATTGCCGCACTGGCGAAAAAAGCCGGTAAGATGAACAAATCCGGGTTTGCGTCGCCGGTCAAAGACTTCTATTTGACGAACCCGATAGCGCGCGCCTCGGCTGTCATGGCCGAGTGCTCGGCATTGGCCCGCAACAATTTTAAAGTCGCGGCAGAGTAAGGGCAGGAACTCATGGATTCTTTCTTCTCGACCTATGTCTGGCCGGCGATCATCATGATCGGTCAGTCGTTGCTGCTGCTCGTCTGCCTGCTGGTCTTCATCGCTTACGTTCTTCTTGCCGACCGCAAGATCTGGGCTGCCGTCCAGCTTCGCCGCGGCCCGAACGTCGTCGGCCCCTTTGGCCTGTTCCAGTCCTTCGCCGACCTTCTGAAGTTCGTCTTCAAGGAGCCGGTCATTCCGGCTGGCGCCAACAAGGCTGTCTTCCTGCTGGCTCCGCTCGTCACCGTGCTTCTGGCGCTGTCGACCTGGGCGGTCGTGCCGCTCGCCGATGGCTGGGTGATTGCTAACATCAATGTCGGGATCCTCTACATTCTGGCGATCTCCTCGCTCGAAGTTTACGGCATCATCATGGGCGGCTGGGCTTCGAACTCGAAGTATCCGTTCCTCGGCGCACTGCGCTCCGCCGCGCAGATGGTGTCCTACGAAGTCTCGATCGGCTTCGTCATCGTCACCGTTCTTCTCTGCGTCGGTTCGCTGAACCTGACGGATATCGTCAACGCCCAGCGCACCGGCCTCGGTACGATGATCGGCCTGCCGAACTCGTTCCTCGACTGGCACTGGCTGGCGCTGTTCCCGATGTTCGTCATCTTCTTCATCTCGGCGCTCGCCGAGACGAACCGCCCGCCCTTCGACCTTCCGGAAGCGGAATCGGAACTCGTCGCCGGCTTCATGGTCGAGTACGGCTCGGCTCCGTACATGATGTTCATGCTCGGCGAATATGCGGCCGTCGTGCTGATGTGCTCGCTGACGACGATCCTCTTCCTCGGTGGCTGGCTGCCGCCGGTCGATTTCTGGCTCATCAACTGGGTACCGGGCATTATCTGGTTCCTGCTGAAGTCCTGCCTGGTGTTCTTCATGTTCGCCATGGTCAAGGCTTTCGTGCCGCGCTACCGCTACGACCAACTCATGCGTCTCGGCTGGAAGGTCTTCCTTCCGCTGTCGCTCGCCATGGTCGTCATCGTTGCATTCGTGCTGAAACTGATGGGATGGGCCTGATGTCCAACCTCGTTTCCGGCAAAATTGGAGATTGAAGATGGCAAGCCTGTCCGCCTCCATCAACTCGCTGTTCCTCAAGGAATTCGTCGGCGCGTTCTTCCTGTCGATGCGTTACTTCTTCAAGCAGAAGGCAACGATCAACTACCCCTTCGAAAAGGGTCCGGTCAGCCCGCGCTTCCGCGGCGAACATGCGCTACGCCGTTATCCGAACGGTGAAGAGCGGTGCATCGCCTGCAAGCTGTGCGAGGCGATCTGTCCTGCCCAGGCGATCACCATCGAAGCCGGCCCGCGCCGCAACGACGGCACGCGCCGCACGGTGCGTTACGACATCGACATGGTGAAGTGCATCTATTGCGGCTTCTGCCAGGAAGCTTGCCCTGTTGATGCGATCGTCGAAGGTCCGAATTTCGAATTCGCCACCGAAACCCGTGAAGAGCTCTACTTCGACAAGCAGAGGCTCCTCGAAAACGGCGACCGGTGGGAGCGTGAAATCGCCCGCAACATGGCGATCGACGCACCGTACCGCTGATTGAGATTTGAAATGCCGCGGGAAGGGCACTCTTGCCCGCCGCGGTCAACATGCACCGGGGCTTTGCCGGCGAAAGCTGCGCCAGGTCCTATCGGGCAGGGAAACTCCCGGCTGCCCGGGGGAAGATGAAAAAGGCACCAACATGGGTCTGCAGGCTCTATTTTTCTATCTTTTCGCCTTTATCGCGATAGCGTCGGCGTTCATGGTCATCTGGGCGAAGAACCCGGTTCACTCGGTTCTGTTCCTGATCCTGGTGTTCTTCAATGCAGCTGGTCTCTTCCTGCTGCTGGGTGCCGAATTCCTGGCGATGATCCTGCTTGTCGTCTATGTCGGCGCGGTCGCTGTTCTCTTCCTCTTCGTGGTGATGATGCTCGATATCGACTTCACCGAGCTTCGTGCCGGTGTTCTCGAATATGCGCCGATCGGTGCGCTGATCGGCCTGATCCTCGCCGCCGAACTGATCGTCGTCGTCGGCGGTAGCGTGATCTCGCCCGAGATCGCCAAGACCGTCGCCATGCCGATCCCGGCTCCGACCGTGCGCACCAACACGGCCGCCCTCGGCGACGTGCTCTATACGAACTACGTCTATTTCTTCGAGATCGCTGGTTTGATCCTGCTGGTCGCCATGATCGGCGCAATCGTGCTGACGCTGAAGCATCGCACCCACATCAAGCGGCAGAATATTTCCCGCCAGGTTGCCCGCACGCCCGCGACTGCCGTCGAGGTGATCAAGGTCAAGCCGGGGCAGGGCGTGAACTGAACCGAGAGGTCAAGGAACAAAGAACATGGTCATCGGACTTTCCCACTATCTCACGGTCAGCGCCATCCTCTTCACCATCGGCGTCTTCGGCATCTTCCTGAACCGGAAGAACATCATCGTCATCCTGATGTCCGTCGAATTGATCTTGCTGTCGGTCAATATCAACATGGTCGCCTTCTCGTCGTTCCTCAACGACATCGTCGGCCAGGTCTTCGCACTGTTCATTCTGACCGTTGCAGCTGCCGAAGCGGCGATCGGTCTTGCAATTCTCGTTGTCTTCTACCGCAACCGCGGTTCGATCGCGGTCGAAGACGTCAATATGATGAAGGGCTGAGCGGCTCATGTTCCTCTACAAGGCTATCGTCTTCCTTCCCCTGATCGGCGCGATCATTGCCGGCCTCTTCGGCCGCGCGATCGGCGCCAAGGCGTCGGAATATGTCACCAGCGGCCTGATGATCATCGCCGCCGTCCTGTCCTGGGTCGTCTTCTTCACGGTTGCGCTCGGCCATCCGGAAGGCGCGATCAAGGTCGAAGTTCTGCGCTGGATCCAGTCCGGCGGCATCGATGTATCCTGGTCGCTGCGTGTCGATACGCTGACCTCGGTCATGCTGATCGTCGTCAACACGGTCTCGACCCTGGTGCATGTCTATTCGATCGGTTACATGCATACCGATCCGCACCGCCCGCGCTTCTTCGCCTATCTCTCGCTCTTTACCTTCGCCATGCTCATGCTGGTGACGTCCGACAACCTGGCCCAGATGTTCTTCGGCTGGGAAGGCGTCGGTCTGGCCTCGTATCTGCTGATCGGCTTCTGGTATAAGAAGCCGTCTGCGTCGGCAGCCGCGATGAAGGCCTTTATCGTCAACCGTGTCGGCGACTTCGGCTTCGTGCTCGGCATCGCCACGGTCTTCGTGCTGTTCGGCTCGATCAACCTCGACACGATCTTCGCCAATGCTTCGACCTTCGCTCCGGCTGAAGGCGGCGGCGAGGCTGGTGAAGTGATCCTGAACCTTTTCGGCATGCATCTCGACAAGGCGCATGCGCTGACCGGCGCCTGCCTGCTGCTCTTCATGGGCGCTATGGGCAAGTCGGCGCAGTTCCTGCTGCACACCTGGCTGCCGGACGCCATGGAAGGCCCGACGCCGGTTTCGGCCCTCATCCATGCTGCGACCATGGTGACCGCCGGCGTCTTTCTCGTCGCCCGCATGTCGCCGATCTTCGAACACTCGCCGGATGCGCTCGTCGTCGTCACCGTGATCGGCGCGATTACCGCCTTCTTCGCGGCCACTGTCGGCCTCGTGCAGAACGACATCAAGCGTGTCATCGCCTACTCGACCTGCTCGCAGCTCGGCTACATGTTCGTGGCGCTCGGCGTCGGTGCCTATGGCGCGGCAATCTTCCACCTCTTCACGCACGCCTTTTTCAAGGCTCTGCTCTTCCTCTGCGCCGGCTCGGTCATCCACGCCGTCGATGGCGAGCAGGACATGCGCTACATGGGTGGTCTGCGTCCGCACATCAAGTGGACGTTCCGTATGATGATCATTGGCACGCTGGCGATCACCGGTGTCGGCATTCCCTTTACCCCGTTCGGCTTAGCCGGCTTCTTCTCGAAGGACGTCATCATCGAGGCTGCCTATGCGTCGCATTCGCCGGTCGCGGGCTTCGCCTTCACACTGCTGGTCATTGCCGCTCTCTTCACGAGCTTCTATTCCTGGCGCCTGATCTTCATGACCTTCTACGGCAAGCCACGTGCTTCGCACGAAGTCATGCATCACGTCCATGAATCGCCGCAGGTCATGCTGGTGCCGCTCTATCTCCTCGCGCTCGGCGCGGTATTTGCCGGCTACTTCTTCGAGGGCCGCTTCTACGGCGAGGAATATGCCGAGTTCTGGAAGGGTGCGCTCTTTACCGGCGCCGAAAACGAACTGGTGGAAGAATTCCATCACGTTCCGGTCTGGGTTGGCCTCAGCCCATTCATCGCCATGCTGCTCGGCTTCGTGATTGCCTGGTATATGTACATCAGGTCGCCGTCGACGCCGCGCAAACTCGCTCAGCAGCACCGCGTTCTGTACCAGTTCCTGCTCAACAAGTGGTACTTCGACGAACTCTACGACTTCCTCTTCGTCCGGAGCGCCAAGGCTCTTGGCAACTTCCTGTGGAAGAAGGGTGATGTCGGCGTTATCGATACCTACGGTCCGAACGGCATTGCCGCCCGCGTGGTCAGCGTGACCGACCGCGTCGTGCGCCTGCAGACCGGCTACCTCTATCACTATGCCTTCGCGATGCTGATCGGCGTTGCGGCGCTCGTTACCTGGATGATGCTCGGGAGTTCCTTCTGATGACCGATTGGCCTATTCTTTCAACGGTCACCTTCCTGCCGCTCGTCGGCGTGGTGCTCCTGTTGCTGATGAACGGCGAAACCGAGAACGGCCGCAAGAACGTGCTGTGGATCTCCTTGATCACCACGGTCTTCACCTTCATCCTTTCGCTTTTCATCTGGATCGGCTTCGACAACGCCAATCCGGGCTTCCAGATGATCGAGCAGCATAGCTGGCTCGGCACAGGCATCGGCTACCATGTCGGCGTCGACGGCATCTCGATGCTGTTTATCATCCTCTCGACCTTCCTGATGCCCTTCTGTGTGCTCGCAAGCTGGCTTTCGGTCGAGAAGCGCCTGAAGGAATACATGATCGCCTTCCTCATCCTCGAAGTGATGATGGTCGGTGTCTTCGTCTCGCTCGATATCGTTCTCTTCTACGTCTTCTTCGAAGGCGGCCTCATCCCGATGTTCCTCATCATCGGTGTCTGGGGTGGCGCGAACCGCGTCTATGCGAGCTACAAGTTCTTCCTCTATACGCTGCTCGGCTCGGTGCTGATGTTGCTCGCCATCATGGCCATGTACTGGCAGGCCGGCACGACCGATATCGCCCAGCTTCTGAACTACCAGTTCCCGCCGGCGATGCAGACCTGGCTGTGGCTTGCCTTCTTTGCCTCCTTTGCGGTGAAGATGCCGATGTGGCCGGTCCACACCTGGCTCCCGGATGCCCACGTCCAGGCGCCGACGGCCGGTTCCGTCATCCTGGCGGGCGTACTCCTGAAGCTGGGCGGCTACGGCCTGATCCGCTTCTCGATCGGCATGTTCCCGGTCGCTTCGGACTATTTCGCGCCGCTCGTCTTCGCGATGTCCGTTATCGCCATCATCTACACCTCGCTGGTCGCGATGATGCAGGACGATATCAAGAAGCTGATTGCCTATTCCTCGGTTGCCCACATGGGCTACGTGACGATGGGCATCTTCGCGGCGAACGCGCAGGGCCTGCAGGGTTCGATCTTCCAGATGCTGTCACACGGCATCGTCTCCGGCGCGCTCTTCCTCTGCGTCGGCGTCATCTATGATCGCACCCACACCCGCGAGATCGCTGCCTATGGCGGTCTGGTCAACAATATGCCGAAATATGCGGTCGCCTTCATGGTCTTCACCATGGCCAATGTCGGCCTGCCGGGTACCTCCGGCTTCATCGGCGAGTTCCTGACGCTGATCGGCGTCTTCCGTGCCAACACCTGGGTTGCGCTCTTTGCCGCCACCGGTGTCATCCTCTCGGCCGCCTATGCGCTCTGGCTCTATCGCAGGGTGATCTTCGGCGCGCTGGAGAAGGAAAAGCTGAAGGCTCTGCTCGACCTTTCGCCGCGTGAAAAGGTCATCCTTTATCCGCTGGTCGCACTTACCATCTTCTTCGGCGTCTACCCGGCTCCGGTCTTCGATGCGACCGCGGCTTCAGTAGACCATCTGATCAACAGCTATTCGGCCGCAGTGCAGGCAGCGCAGAATGTTGCGCTGTCGATGAAATGACGGGACTTTAGGACATGACCGCTGAAACAATCTCCCTAAGCCTGTACCTGTCCGCGCCGGAAATTATCCTCGCGATCGGTGCCCTAGTGCTGCTCATGATCGGCGTCTTCTCGGGCGAGCGGTCGGGTCCGCTCGTCAGCGTGCTGGCGATGATCTTGATTGCCATCTCCGGCCTCTGGCTGATCTTCGTTCCTGGTGACGGCCTTGCCTATGGCGGCGTCTACCTCGCGGATGGCTTCGCACGCTTCATGAAGGTGCTGGCGCTGATCGGTTCTCTGGTTGCGCTGTTCATGTCGATTGGCCATGCGCGGGAAAACCAGCTCGACAAGTTCGAATTCCCGGTTCTCCTGGTACTGTGCACGCTCGGTATCATGCTGATGATCTCGGCAAACGACCTGATCGCGCTCTATCTCGGCCTTGAGCTGCAGTCTCTGGCGATCTACGTCATCGCTGCGATCAACCGCGACAGCCTTAAGTCGACGGAAGCCGGCTTGAAGTATTTCGTGCTCGGCGCGCTCTCCTCGGGCATGCTGCTCTACGGCATGTCGCTGGTTTACGGCTTTACTGGACATACGCACTTTGCCGAGGTTGCCCAGGCTCTGACAGTCGAGGGCGCTCGCTCGCTCGGCCTGATCTTCGGCCTCGTGTTCATCCTCGCCGGCATTGCCTTCAAGATCTCGGCCGTTCCGTTCCACATGTGGACGCCGGATGTTTATGAAGGCGCACCGACTCCGGTCACTGCCTTCCTTGCGAGCGCACCGAAGGTTGCCGCCATGGCGATGATGACCCGTATCGTCATCACCGCCTTCGAGCCGGTGCTATCAGACTGGCAGCAGGTCATCGTCTTCATCTCGATCGCCTCCATGCTGCTCGGCTCGTTTGCGGCCATCGGCCAGAAGAACATCAAGCGACTGATGGCCTATTCCTCGATCGGTCACATGGGTTATGCGCTGGTCGGTCTGGCAGCCGGTAGTCAGACGGGCGTCACCGGCGTCATGCTCTACATGGCGATCTACATGGTCATGACGCTCGGCTCCTTCGCGATCATCATGTCGATGCGCCGCAAGGACGGCACGGTTGTCGAGAACGTCAACGATCTCGCTGGCCTGTCGACGACGAACCCCTTCATGGCTGTCGTGTTGACCGCGCTGATGTTCTCTCTCGCCGGCATTCCGCCGCTTGCCGGCTTCTTCGCGAAGTACTTCGTCTTCGTCGCCGCCATCGAGGCAAAGCTCTATGCGCTTGCCGTCATCGGTGTTTTGGCTTCGGTCGTCGGCGCTTATTACTACCTGCGTGTCATCAAGCTGATGTGGTTCGATGAGGCAACCGGCGAATTCGCCCGCGTCTCTGGCTCGCTGCGTCTCGTCTTCGGTCTCTCCGGCCTCTTCGTCGCCGCCTATGTTCTCATCGGCGGTCCGATCGGCGGCGCGGCTGAACTCGCTGCGGCAACGCTGTTCTGATGGCTTCCGACAAGCGGCGCCGGATATCGCTCGGCGATATCAGGCACGAGGCTTTGTCGGATACGTCGTCGACCAACACGGAATGCCTTGCCCGGGCTCGGGCAGGGGATAGCGGTCTGCTCTGGGTGACCGCGGAACGACAGACCGGCGGCCGCGGCCGTCGGGGCCGTCCGTGGGTTTCCGAGCGTGGCAACCTCTACGCCTCCCTTCTTCTGATCGATCCGGCGCCGATGGAGCGCCTTGCCTCTCTGCCACTGGCAATTGCCGTCGCCGTGCATCAGGCGATCCGAAGCGTGTTGCCGCCGGGCGCGGAGCCGCTGGAGGTGAAGTGGCCAAACGATATCTTGATCGGCCGCAAGAAGACCTGTGGCATCCTCGTGGAAGGCGAACGGCTGGCGAACGGACGCCACGCGGTGGTGATCGGCATCGGCATCAACGTGTCCGTCATGCCGGACAACCCCATCTATCCGGTCACCTGCCTGCGTGATCAGGGAAGTGCTGCTTCGCCCGAAGAACTCTTCGCCCATCTCTTTGCGTCGATGGCCGAGGTGCTGGATATCTGGAACGAAGGGCTGGGCATAACCGAAGTCACGGCGCTATGGCGTGCGGTCGCCTGCGGCATTGGCGAAAAGATAACTGTGAATCTGCCCGACAGGTCGATTTCCGGATATTTCGCCGGGATTGATGATAATGGCCTGTTGATGCTCGATATCGGCACAGGCAGGATGATGCCGATTGCGGCCGGCGATGTATTCTTTAGATAGTGGAAAAAACAAACATTATGGCGAAACAGGACGAACTGGTATTTCTGCCTCTGGGCGGGGTCGGCGAGATCGGCATGAATCTCGCGCTGTACGGCTACGGCCCGGCGGACCATCGCCAGTGGATCATGGTGGATTGCGGCGTCACCTTTCCGGGACCGGATCTGCCGGGTGTCGATCTCGTCCTGCCGGATATCCGCTTCCTCGCCAACGAGCGCAAGAACCTCAAGGCTATCATCATCACCCACGCCCATGAGGACCATTACGGCGCGCTCGCCGACCTCTGGCCGGGTCTGAACGTGCCGGTTTATGCCTCGCCCTTCACGGCCGGCCTGCTGGAAGCCAAGCGTAGTTTCGAGAAGGATGCGATCGGCGAAGTACCGATAACGATCTTCAAGGCGGGCGATAGGATCAATGTCGGCCCCTTCAGCATCGAGGGTGTTGCCGTCAATCACTCCATCCCCGAGCCGATGTCGCTGATGATCCGCACGCCGCTCGGCAATGTCATCCACACCGGTGACTGGAAGATCGATCACGAGCCGTCGCTCGGGCCGCTGACCGACGAGACGCGCTTTCGCCAGCTGGGCGATGAAGGCGTGCTGGCGCTGCTCTGCGACTCCACCAACGCATTGCGCGACGGCGTCTCGCCCTCGGAAAAGGATGTCTCCGAAAGCCTGCGCAAGATCATCGAGAATGCAGAGGGACGTGTGGCGATCACCACCTTCTCTTCGAATGTCGGCCGTATTCGCACCGTCGCAGAAGCCGCCGAAGCCGCGGGTCGTGAAGTGCTGCTGCTCGGAAGCTCGTTGAAGCGCGTCTGCGACGTCGCTCAGGATATCGGCCTGCTGGAAGGCGTAAAGCCGTTCATCTCCGAAGAGGATTACGGCTTCATTCCGCGCGACAAGGTCGTGGTCATCCTGACCGGCAGCCAGGGCGAGCCGCGCGCTGCCCTTGCCAAGCTCTCCCGTGACGAGATGCGCAACGTGGCGTTTGCTGCCGGCGATATCGTCGTCTTCTCCTCGCGTGCCATCCCCGGTAACGAGAAGGCGATCCAGGACATCAAGAACGGTCTCGTGGAGCAGGGTGTTCACATCATCACCGACACCGAGGCGCTGGTGCATGTCTCCGGCCATCCTCGCCGTAACGAGTTGCAGAAGATGTACGAGTGGACGCGGCCGAAGGTTGTTGTGCCCGTGCATGGCGAGGCAACGCATCTGACGGCGCACAAGGAGCTTGCCGAGCAGTCCGGCATTCCGATGGTGCCGCGCGTGCGCAATGGCGATGTGCTGCGGCTCGCTCCGGGTCTGGTCGAGGTCATCGACGAGGCGCCGCATGGCCGCATCTACAAGGACGGGTCACTGATCGGTGACTTCGATGAGATGGGCATCGGCGAGCGCAAGAAGCTTTCCTATGTCGGCCATGTCGCCGTCAGTATTGTGCTCGACAGCCGCTATGACATCATCGGCGAACCTGATCTCGTGGCGATCGGCCTGCCGGTCTATGACGACGAGGGCGAGGATATGGAGGATGGGCTGTTCGACGCCGCGATCGGCGCCTTCGAGAGCATTCCACGCGCCCGCCGCAAGGATATCGACATGGTACAGGAGGCCCTGCGCCGCGCCGTGCGTGCTGCCGCCAATCATACCTGGGGCAAGAAGCCTCTCGTCACGGTCTTCATCACCAGGGTCTGATGATGCTTGGCCGGGTGAACCATATCGCCATCGCCGTGCCTGATCTGGCTGCCGCAGTCGCGAGCTATCGCGATACTCTGGGGGCCGCGGTCTCGCAGCCGCAAGCCCTGCCGGCGCATGGCGTCACGGTCGTTTTCGTGGAACTGCCGAACACCAAGGTTGAGTTGCTGGAGCCGCTTGGCGAGGCGTCGCCGATTGCGGCCTTTCTTGAAAAGAATCCCGCTGGCGGCATGCACCACATCTGCTACGAGGTCGATGATATCCTTGCAGTTCGAGACCGGCTGACGGCATCTGGGGCAAGGGTGCTTGGCAATGGTGAGCCGAAGATTGGTGCCCATGGAAAGCCGGTGCTTTTCCTCCATCCGAAGGACTTCTTCGGTACGCTGATCGAGCTGGAGCAGGTCTGATCGCGGTGCGTCAGAGTGACCTAAACCGTCCACCGCCTTTGAACTGGCCGCCATTCCGGCTTATAAGCACCCAAAACCAGCCGCCAAGGCGCTAATCAACGGGAACCAAGATGTTTCAGGCCTTCCTCCAGGGATTCGCAGTCTATTTCATCATCTGGTGGATCACGCTTTTCGCCGTGTTGCCGATCGGCCTGCGCACTCAGGCCGAAGATAATGACATCGTGCTTGGCACGGTGCCGAGCGCGCCAAGCCATTTCCGCCCGCTTTTCGTCTTCTCGCTGACGACGTGCATCTCCGGCGCCATCTACGGTATCTGGTACATCGGCTCGACCTATTTCGGCCTCGGCTTCGACGCGCTTCCACAAATAGGGCCTAGCTTCTATTAAGGATGGCTTTTGCTCAAACTTTGAGCAGATGTAAATGCAACCGCGAAAAACCTGTCATACGCGCGTCATGCAAGTGAGGCAAAGAGCTTTCGTAACGGGAAGCGGGCTCACCTAGCGAAAGGCAGGGCTGGTTTTTGGGTGTAATTGGGAGCCGAAAAGCAAAAAAAAACAAGGCTAAAAGCCTTGTTTTAAGTATCGCGTGATCCTTAACCGTTACCGGGGCAGCGACAAGCGCGCCTAAGATCTGATCCTCCCAAGACTTGACCGCGAATTCGGCAAGAATTTAACCTTCTTGCCTGTTTTGTGAGCTAAAGCTAGCTCAAAGATTGTGCTTTGTCATTAGCTTTTTTTGCATTTTTGCTACACTCGCGCAAAATTTTTCTGTTGACAAGATTTACCTTCAAACCCTTATAAACACGCGTTTTTTCACGCCTGCTGAATTTGTAGGCGCTAACATGCGTCTGCGGGAGGCTGCTCGCGCCGGTCGCGGGTTTCTTTCCTGCTGCGAAGCGGCTATGAACGCTCCCATCTTTAACAAATACCGTCGATTCCGCTTGGGTAAGCGGCATCTCAACTGTACCGGAATCCGCCATGCGTCTGTCCCGCTTTTTCATACCCATCCTGAAGGAAAACCCCAAGGAGGCGGAAATCGTCTCTCATCGGCTGATGCTGCGCTCCGGCATGGTCCGTCAGCAGTCGCAGGGCATCTATTCCTGGCTGCCGCTCGGCAAGAAGGTGCTGGACAAGGTCAACAACATCATCCGCGAGGAGCAGAACCGCGCCGGCGCCATCGAGCTTCTGATGCCGACCCTTCAGTCGGCCGAGCTCTGGCAGGAAAGCGGCCGTTATGACGCCTATGGCAAGGAGATGCTGCGCATCAAGGACCGCCAGGATCGGCCTATGCTCTACGGTCCGACCAACGAAGAAATGGTGACGGATATCTTCCGCTCCTTCGTGAAGTCCTACAAGGACCTGCCGCTCAATCTCTATCACATCCAGCTGAAGTTCCGTGACGAGATCCGTCCGCGCTTCGGCACGATGCGCTCGCGCGAGTTCATGATGAAGGATGCATATTCCTTCGATCTCACGCGCGAAGGGGCGGAGCATTCCTACAACAAGATGTTCACAGCCTATCTGCGCACCTTCGATCGTCTCGGCCTGCGCGCCATTCCGATGCGCGCCGATACCGGCCCCATTGGCGGGAATCTGAGCCATGAGTTCATCATTCTCGCTGATACCGGTGAGTCCGAAGTCTTCTGCCACAAGGATTTCGTCAATTTCGACATCCCCGCCGAAAGCACGGATTTCGACAGTGTCGACGGTCTGAAGGGGATCTTCGACAAGTGGACGTCGCTCTATGCCGCGACATCCGAAATGCACGACGAGGCAGCTTTCAACGCGGTTCCGGAAAGCGAGCGTCTTTCTGCGCGCGGTATCGAAGTCGGCCATATTTTCTACTTCGGTACGAAGTATTCCGAACCGATGGGTGCAAAGGTGCAGGGTCCTGACGGTAAGGAACACTTCGTTCACATGGGTTCCTACGGTATCGGCCCGACACGCCTTGTTCCCGCCATCATCGAAGCATCGCATGATGAGAACGGAATCATCTGGCCGGAGTCGGTCGCGCCCTTCGATGTCGTGGTCATCAACATGAAGGCCGGCGACGAAGCCTGCGACGGCACTTGCGAGCTGATCTACGCAGCGCTGACCAAGGCCGGCAAGGACGTGCTCTATGACGACACGGACGACCGCGCAGGCACAAAGTTTGCGACCGCCGACCTGATCGGCGTGCCGTACCAGATCATTGCCGGTCCGCGCGCGGTCGCGAATGGCGAAGTGGAAGTGAAGGACCGCAAGACCGGCGCCCGCGAAACGATGACCATCGAGGCGGCGATCAACAGGTTCGTGGCTTAAGAAAGACGGAGGCGAAATGGCAGAGGCAGCATTGGACCGGAGTTCCAAATCCGGCTTGGGTCCGGCTGGCAAGCCATTTTCTACCTTCGAACGCCTGGTGGCGTGGCGCTATCTGCGCGCCCGCCGAAAGGAGGCGTTCATCTCCGTCATTGCCGGCTTCTCATTCGTCGGCATCATGCTGGGCGTCGCGACGCTGATTATCGTCATGGCCGTGATGAACGGGTTCCGCACGGAACTCGTCTCTCGCATCCTCGGCATCAACGGCCACATGATCATCCAGCCGATCGATGGTCCCTTTACCGACTATGCCGACCTCGTGAAGAAATTCGAGGCGGTGCCCGGTATCAAGATGGCGCTGCCGCTGGTCGAAGGCCAGGTGCTCGCTTCCTCGCGGACGGGCGGCAGTACAGGCGCGCTGGTGCGTGGCACGCGGGCCGAAGACCTGACCAAGCTCAAGGCCGTCTCCGACAATATCAAGTCTGGCGACATGGTGGGTTTTGCTGCAGGCGACAGCGTCTTGATGGGCACGCGCATGGCCGACCAGCTTGGCCTGCGAGTTGGTGACCTGATTACGATGACGTCACCGGAGGGTGACGTGACGCCGATGGGCGTCAATCCGCGCATCAAATCCTACAAGATTTCCGGCCTCTTCGAGATCGGCATGTCGGAATACGATTCCTCGATCATCTATATGCCACTGGAGGAATCTCAGCTTTATTTCAATGCCGACGGGCTGGTGCAGTCGATTGAGCTCTTCGTCGACAACCCCGACGATATAGACAATCTGAGGCCCAAGGTCGAAGAGGCGGCCGGACGGCAGATCTTGATCACCGACTGGCGCCAGCGCAACCAGACCTTCTTCTCCGCCCTGGAGGTGGAGCGCAACGTCATGTTCATGATCCTGACACTGATCGTGCTGGTCGCCGCGCTCAACATCATCTCCGGCCTCATCATGCTGGTGAAGGACAAGGGCAGCGATATCGCCATCCTGCGCACCATGGGTGCGAGCGCCGGCGCCATCATGCGCATCTTCTTCATGACCGGGGCGGCGATCGGTATTGTCGGCACGATCGCCGGCGTGCTGCTCGGCGTGCTCGTCTGCGTTAACATCGAGTCGATCCGCCAGTTCTTCTCCTGGGTATTGGGCACGGTGCTTTTCGATCCGGAGCTTTATTTCCTGAGCCAGTTGCCGGCGAAAATGGATGTGAGCGAAACGGTGTCCGTCGTCATCATGGCGCTGACGCTCTCCTTCATCGCGACGATCTTCCCCGCCTGGCGCGCCTCTCGCCTCGACCCCGTCCAGGCCCTTCGTTACGAATAAGGCTGAGATCCAAGGTCATGCATGATCCAAGGCCCAATCCAAGGAATGCCGCATTCATGAAACGCAATGTCGTTCTCAAGCTTTCGGGCGTCGAGCGCCACTATGGCCAGGGCGAAACGCTGCTGACCATCCTCAAGGGTGCGGATTTCACCCTGTCGAGCGGTGAGATGGTGGCGCTGGTGGCGCCGTCAGGCACCGGCAAGTCGACGCTGCTGCATGTGGCAGGGCTGCTGGAGCATCCTGACGGCGGCGAGGTAATGGTCAACGGTCGCCCATGTGATGGCCTCTCCGATGACAAGCGCACGGCCATCCGCCGCGGCGAGATCGGCTTCGTTTATCAGTTTCATCACCTGCTGCCAGAATTCTCTGCGCAGGAAAATATCATGATGCCACAGCTCATCGCCGGCCTCTCATGGAAAGAAGCGGGCGAGCGGGCAAAGATGCTTCTGGATTACATGCGCATCGGCCACCGCGGTACGCATCGCCCGGGCGAGCTTTCCGGCGGCGAGCAGCAGCGCGTGGCAATCGCTCGCGCCGTTGCCAATGCGCCGAGCCTGCTTCTTGCCGACGAGCCCACCGGCAATCTCGACCCGGAAACCGCCAGCTATGTCTTCGATGCTCTGGAGGCTCTGGTGCGCCAGTCGGGCCTTGCCGCGCTGATCGCCACACACAACCACGAGCTTGCCCGGCGCATGGACCGGCGCGTAACGATCTCCGACGGCAAGGTCGTGGATTTCTGATTATCAGGGGATAATCAGCCCGCCGCGATAATCGAGCTCATAGGCCCTTTGACCATCGACAAGGATGAATTCGTGGCCGCGGAAATGCGTGCAGTCGCCTTCGCTCGTATCGACATAGCGCCCCAGCGAATGATCGAAGACCATGCCGCCGAGGAAGCGGCCTTGTTTGTAAAGCTGTGACAGCGCGGCGCTAATGATCGTGCCGGCGACAGTTCCGTCGATGATCTCGGGCTCGATGATCCGCCCAAAATAGTTCATCGCCCATACCGGCTTTTCCTCCAGCCAGACCACTTCCTGACCGGCAAAATCCGTGCCGCCGAAATAGCTGTCGAGGTAGCGCCAGATCCCGCGCTTGTAGCCGATATCATGGGCGCCGATCCGATAAGAGGGCTGCGGCTTCGCGCCGGCGACATAAGTCTGCGATTTGGCTTCGACAATGAAGCCGTTGAGTTCCTGCGTGTCCATCGTCCCGCTGCTCCGATGTTAACCATGTCCCGCGAGAGCGGGAGGGAATCCTGTTGACAATAGAACATACATGGAACAAATTAAATACATAAGAGCACAGGAGAGCCAAATGACTGACATGATCCGTGATATCGCAGCATTCACCTCCATCGCAATGTTCATTGCCAGCTTTTCGCTGATTGTCATGGCAATGTGAGAATTCAGGGGATCGCATGGCTGCCATGCGGTCCCGAAGCGGGACTTTTTCTGGACAGAATCGCCTTGATTGCCGACAATGCGCGCTCTTCAGTGAGGCGGTTCGAAAGGCAGATCATGGCGGATGCGGAAAAAGGTGCTGCTGGCGCAGTCGTCGGCGGAAAACCGGGCTTCGTGCATCTGAGGGTCCACTCCGCCTATTCGTTGCTCGAAGGCGCGTTGCCCCTCAAAAAGATCCTCTACAAGGCGTCGGGCGACAGCCAGCCGGCGATCGCCATTACCGATACCAACAATCTCTTCGTCGCTCTGGAGTTTTCCCAGAAGGCGATGGAAGATGGTCTGCAGCCGATCATCGGCTGCCAGGTATCGATCGACATGGAAGACGGCCTCGAAACCGAAAAGCGGGGCGGTCACCAGACGCTGGTCAAGTTGCCCTCGATCGTACTTTTGTCCGCCACGGACGCAGGCTATGAACGGCTGGTCGATCTCGTCAGCCGCGCCTATCTCGGCGGCGAGAACAATCAGGCCATCAATATCCGCTCCTCCTGGCTGGAGGAAATCGGCACCGAAGGGCTGATCGCATTGACGGGTGCCTCGACCGGCCCCGTCGACATGCCGCTCAAGGACGGCCATGGCGCCCAGGCGGAGACTCGTCTGCTGGCGTTGAAGCGCATCTTCGGTGACAGGCTCTATGTCGAACTGCAGCGGCATGGCACCTACGACAAGCGGCACGAACAGAAGATCATCAGCCTTGCTTATAAGCACGACCTGCCGCTGGTGGCGACCAACGAAGCCTTCTTCCCGACGCGCGACGATTACGATGCGCATGACGCGCTGATGGCGGTGGCCCACAACGCCATCGTTTCCGACGACAGCCGCTTCCGCCTCTCCCCGGATCATTATTTGAAAAGCCGCGCGGAGATGGAAAAGCTCTTCGCCGATCTGCCTGAGGCGCTGGAGAACACTGTCGAGATCGCAAGGCGCTGCTCCTTCGTGCTGAAGACCCGCAAGCCGATCCTGCCGCGCTTCACCGGTGCGACTGACGATGCCGAAGAGGCCGAGCGCGCAGAATCGCTCGAACTTCGCCGCCAGGCGGAGGAGGGGCTGGATATGCGCCTTGCCGAGCTTGGAATGTCCGCCGGCTACGAGGAGAAGGATTACCGCGAGCGGCTGGAATTCGAGCTCAGTGTTATCGAGCGCATGAAGTTCCCCGGCTACTTTCTGATCGTTGCGGACTTCATCAAATGGGCCAAGCAGCATGATATCCCGGTTGGCCCAGGCCGCGGTTCGGGCGCGGGCTCGCTGGTCGCCTATGCGCTGACGATCACCGACGTCGATCCGCTGCGCTTCTCGCTGCTCTTCGAACGCTTCCTCAATCCCGAACGCGTCTCGATGCCCGACTTCGATATCGACTTCTGCCAGGACCGCCGTGAAGAGGTGATCCGCTATGTGCAGCAGAAATACGGTCGCGAGCAGGTGGCGCAGATTATCACCTTCGGTTCGCTGCAGGCGCGCGCCGCATTGCGCGACGTTGGCCGCGTGTTGGAAATGCCTTACGGCCAGGTCGACAAGATCTGCAAGCTGGTGCCGAACAATCCCGCAAACCCGACGCCGCTTTCGAAGGCGATCGAGGAAGAGCCGAAGCTGCAGGAGGAGGCCGCCAAGGAACCCGTCGTCGCGCGCCTCCTGGATATCGCCCAGAAGATCGAAGGCCTCTACCGCCACGCCTCAACCCACGCCGCCGGTATCGTGATCGGCGACCGCCCGCTGTCGAAACTGGTGCCGATGTATCGCGATCCGCGATCCGACATGCCGGTCACCCAGTTCAACATGAAGTGGGTAGAGCAGGCCGGCCTCGTCAAGTTCGACTTCCTCGGCCTGAAGACGCTGACCGTGCTCAAGGTGGCCGTCGATTTCTGCAGGAAGCGCGGCATCGAGGTCGATCTTCCGAAGATCCCGCTCGACGACAAGAAGACCTACGAGATGCTTTCGCGCGGCGAAACGGTCGGCGTGTTCCAGGTTGAAAGTGCCGGCATGCGCAAGGCGCTGATCGGCATGAAGCCTGACTGCATCGAGGATATCATCGCACTGGTGGCGCTCTATCGTCCCGGCCCGATGGAAAACATCCCGACCTACAATGCCCGCAAGCACGGCGAAGAAGAGCTTGAATCGATCCATCCGACGATCGACCATCTGCTCAAGGAAACGCAGGGCGTTATCGTTTACCAGGAACAGGTGATGCAGATCGCCCAGGTCCTGTCAGGCTATTCGCTCGGCGAAGCCGATCTTCTGCGCCGTGCCATGGGTAAGAAGATCAAGGCTGAGATGGATCAGCAGCGCGAGCGCTTCGTCGATGGCGCGGTCAAGAACGGCGTGTCGAAGCCGCAGGCCGATAACATTTTCGAACTCCTGGCGAAGTTCGCAAACTACGGCTTCAACAAGTCGCATGCGGCCGCCTACGCCATCGTCTCCTATCAGACGGCCTTTATGAAGGCGCACTATCCGGTCGAATTCCTGGCTGCTTCGATGACGCTCGATATGTCGAACACCGAAAAGGTCAATGACTTCCGCCAGGATGCGAAGCGTCTCGGCATCGAAGTCATCGCGCCCTCCGTCCAGACCTCCTTCCGACAGTTCGAGACCGGCGACAACCGCATCTATTATGCGCTCGCGGCCCTCAAAGGGGTCGGCGAATCCGCCGTCGATCACATCGTCGACATGCGCGGCGACAAGCCGTTCGCCAGCATCGAGGATTTCTGCCTGCGCATCGATCCACGCCAGGTAAACCGCCGTGTGCTGGAAAGCCTGATCTATGCGGGCGCCTTCGATTGCTTCAATCTGGACCGTGCCCAGCTTTCAGCCGGCCTCGACCGTGTGCTCGGCTATGCGCAGCGCGCGCAGGAAAACAAGCTGAGCGGCCAGTCGGACATTTTCGGTGGCGCGCTGTCGTCAGGCCCGGAAAAGATCGCCCTGCCACCATTCTCGCCCTGGCTTGCCTCTGAGCGGCTGCTCAAGGAATTCCAGGTGCTGGGCTTCTATCTCACCGCCCATCCGCTCGACAGCTACAACAACCTCCTCCAGAAGATGCGCGTGCAAACCTTCCAGGATTTCTCGACGGCGGTGAAGCAGGGTGCTGCAAACGGGCGGCTGGCCGGCACGGTCATTTCCAAGCAGGAGCGCAAGACGCGCACCGGCAACAAGATGGGCATCATCGTCTTCTCGGATTCCTCCGGCCAGTACGAAGCCGTGCTCTTCTCCGAAATGCTGAACCAGTATCGCGACGTGCTCGAGCCTGGAAAATCCTTCGTCATCACCGCGATCGGCGAAGAGCGGCCCGAAGGTGTGAGCCTGCGTCTGCAGACCATTCAGTCGCTGGAGGAAAAGTCCCTGCAGATGCAGAAGGCTCTGCGTGTCTATGTCCGCGACTCCGGCCCGTTGCGCGCCGTCGCAGCACACCTGAATGCCAGGGGCGATGGCCTCGTCTCCTTTATCGTCATCAAGGAAGAGGGCAAGCGCGAAGTCGAGGTCGTGTTATCGGACAAATACCGGATCACGCCCGAGATCGCAGCCGCCTTGCGGGCTGCTCCCGGCGTCGTCGACGTCGAACTCGTCTGAAGAAAAGAGCGACCGGCGTTGCGCCGGTCGCCTTTGTTTTTCAGCCCGCCTGCAGCCGGCAGGATGCGTCTGTGCAGCGGCCCCTGCCGAAGCCCATGATGAGCGTGCCGATCAGCGTGGCCACGAAAGGCACCAGCAAGGCGGCGCGCAACGCCTCCAGCCGTTCGGACGGGCTTTCTCCGTCGCCGAGAGCAAGTGTGCCGACGGCGCTGACGGCGGAGAGGCCTAGTGCTGCGCCGAACTGGAACGACGTATTCACCAGCCCGCTCGCCAGCCCCTGTTCGTTTTCGGCAATACCATCAGTCGCAATAATCGTCAGCGGGCCGTAGCCGAGGGAAAAGGCAAGGCCGAGCAGGATCGTCGACGGCAGCATCGCCGCATAGGTCCAGTCGAGCCCCATGCCCAGGAAGAGCACATAGCCAGCGGCAGCGAGTGCAAAACCGCCAAGCACCACACGTCCATTGCCGAAGCGCTCGACGAGCAGAGGCGTCAGCAGCGGTGCCAGAATGGCGTCCATGCCGATGACGATCAGGGCAAGGCTGGTTTCGAACGAGGACCAGCCCAGCAGTTCCTGCAGATAGAGCGAGACGATGAACTGGAAGCCGAAGAACGCGCCGGTGAAAAGCATCGCTCCGAGGTTCGATTGTACCAGTCCGGCAGACCGGAATATCCCGAGACGCACGAGCGGTGCACGTGACTTGCGTTCTATGAGTATGAAGGCAAGCCAGAGAACCGCGCTCGCCCCAGCCGCCGCGATTGTCCAGGTCAGGTCGTTGGTCATATGCTCCAGCCGTGTCAGCGCATAGACGGCAAGCAGCATGGCACCCGTCAGGGTCAGTGCGCCGGCAATGTCGAATTTCTGGCGTGGGGCGGCGTCTTCCTTGTTTTCCACGATCAGCTTCATACCGGCAAGCAGTAGGATGGCCGAAAAGATGACCGGCGCGAAGAACACCCAGCGCCAATCGATGGCGGACAGAAGCCCGCCGATGACGAGGCCGAGCGAAAAGCCCGCCGATGCCGTGCCGGCATAGATCAGGACAGCCCTGTTGCGCTGCGGCCCCTCGGGAAAGCTGCCATTGATAAGAGCAAGACCGGCTGGCGTCATGAAGGCGGCCGCTGCTCCGGTGACGAAGCGGGCCGTCAGCAACATCCAGCCTTCGGTTGCAAAGCCGCCGAGACCGGAGAAAAGCAGGAATACGGTCAGCGCCGTCAAGAAGACTTTGCGCTTGCCATACATGTCGGCGACGCGGCCGCCGAGCAACATCAGCCCGGCATAGGCAAGCACATAGGCGGAGACGACGGCGCTGAGCGTCGTGGTCGAAAGGCCGAGTTCAGCGCGGATAGAGGGGAGAGCGATGTTGAGCATGGCTGCATCGACGCCTTCGAGAAAGATCGCGCCGCAGAGAACGGCGAGGATGCCAGCAGCACTGCGGCTCATTCTTCCGCTACCCAGTGCCAGAGGAGGACTTGTAGACATTCTGATTTCCTTGTCAGTGAAGCAGGGAAGAGCGAGAATGATTACATTTTGATCCTCGGTTCCCTATTGTAACCAAGGCTGACATAAGGCATGGTTCGAACCCATGGAAGAAGGCACTTCAAACTCACCGAGTGACTGCTGCAGCACCGACCGCGATTACGATATCCACCAGTGGGATGCGCGGGAGGACTGCGAGGTGCGCCAGATCCTCGATCGCATCGCCGACAAGTGGTCGCTGCTGGTCATTGCCCTGCTCGAAAAGCGCACGTTACGCTTTACTGAGTTGCGCAAGAGCATCGATGGCATCAGCCAGCGCATGCTGACGACGACATTGCGCCAGCTCGAGCGTGACGGGCTGATCGAGCGGACAGTCTATCCAGTGGTGCCGCCAAGGGTCGATTATGCTCTGACGGAGCTCGGCTGCACGCTGCATGAGACCATCAAGGCGCTCGTTGTCTGGACGGAGACGAACCAGGCAAAGATCATCTCCGCCCGCCGAAGTTACGACGAGCGTGCCAGCGAGAAGCTTTGGTAGGCCTCAGCTCTCGCGAGTGATGGTAATGAATTCCGTGCCTTCGCCGGTTTCGGAACCGAGACCGGTATCTGTGATCGTCAGCGTCGAGCCGGGCGAGATCAGCGCATCAATCCGGTGACGGGTTTCTTCTGACATCGAGATACGGCTGAGCGCTCTGGCGATTGGACGGCCGCTGATGATGGAGCTTTCCTGATTGGCGATGCCGAGCCGCTTCACGGTCTCGCGGGGGAGATTGTTCTCCAGCGTGACGCCCAGCCAA
This sequence comes from Hyphomicrobiales bacterium, assembly GCA_900468805.1. Lineage (GTDB taxonomy): Bacteria > Pseudomonadota > Alphaproteobacteria > Rhizobiales > Rhizobiaceae > Rhizobium. Next base: position 102,337 of record UEIF01000048.1, read on the forward strand.
TCCGCCGTGCCGGCCGCCTCATCAACTGCATGCAGCGAGAAGAAGTGTGTGCCGAGCGCAAGTCCCGGATCGGCAATCGTGATCGGCGCCTCGAAGAGCGGCCTGAAATCCTTGCGTACCATGATGACGCCATTCGGAGGCTCGCCTCTGCCTGCTGCTGCGTAAACTTCCCTTAGGAGAGTATCCGTGATCAGACCCTTGTCACGGGCAAATTCCGTTGGCCGCAGCGCCTTGAAGGCATTGATGGCCTGAACGGTCGCAGGACCGGCCAGCCCGTCAGATTCGCCGGCGGCAAAGCCGAGCTGGTTTAGCAGGATCTGAATATCGATGACGTTTTCACGCAACGTCCGGCGCGTAATCAGCATGCTGATCGGTGCGGTATCCGGAGCGGGCGATTGCAGCTGGAACTGCGGCATCGGCAGGGCAGCCGTCGTCTCGTTCATGGCGACCTGCACCTGCGTCTTCGCATCGCCGATGGATGGGCGCAGCTCGACGTCCGAGAGCAGTGGCGACGGCTCGGGCCGCTCCGGGTGGAACAGGGTCGGATGGTCGATCGGCTGCGGTGTCAGCTCGCTGTCGGTAATGATGACGGGCACGCCCATCTCGGTCATTTTATAGAGTGATTTCGCAAAGGCGCCGGGCATGCGCACGCAGCCGTGCGACGCCGGATAGCGCGGTACGGAATTGGACTCATGCAACGCGATGCCGGACCAGGTCAGCCGCTGCATGAAGGGCATCGGCGCATTCGAATAGATGTTGGATTCGTGGTACTTCTGCTTCTCGATGACGGAGAAGATGCCGCTCGGCGTCGTATGCCCGTCCTTGCCGCTCGAGATCTTGGAGGTCGCCACGACCTCCGTACCGTCATAGACGACCAGCGACTGCTGGTCCTTGGACACGAATATCTGCAGCGTACGCGCATCGGCTGCAAAAGCCGGATCGACAAGAGCGGTCGCCGACAGCAAACCGATAAGGACACCTACACGCACAGACATGACGCAATACACCACATGCACAAAAACGACGCGAGTTAAGCACGCGAAGTTTAACGAAGGCTTGAATACGCCGGTGCGCTTTGATCACGAGATTGTGGGATATTCAATTTTATGCAAATCTAAAAAAGGAGAAGTCTTGGGGGAGACTTGGAAATGCATGTCGATATTGTTTCTGCGTTCGATGATCTGCATGCCCTGAAAGATAACTGGAACGAGGTCTATGCCGCCGATCCGGAAGGGCACTATTTCCTTTCCTGGCACTGGATCGCCCGATGGCTGGAGCGGCGGACATTATGGTTCGTTCTGGCCGCCAGGCGGCAGGGCGACGAGCGCTATGTGGCTTTCCTTCCCATTCAGCTTCATGTGGATTTCGAGGAATGGCAGGGCCTTGGCAATGTCGTACGCCTCGGTGGCACGCCCTATGCCGGCTGCAACGGTGTTCTGGCGCGTCCCGAGGACGCAGAGGCGGCGCTGAGCGCTTTCGCCGATTGCCTGCAAAGCTTCAACTGGAAGCATCTCGATCTCGACGATATCTATATGCCCGAGGCGAGGCTGAAGACGTTTCTGGCCGCCTTTCAGCCTTCCGAATTCTCAAGGAGGAAGGTTCCGCGCCGGCCGCATATCACCGCTGACGGCGAAAATATTGACCACGACGTCTATGTTTACGTCCCCCTTGGCGAGGATTTCGAAACTTTCCTGCATGAGCGCATCGGCGCCAAGACGCGGCGCAACGCCCGCAAGGCGCTGCGCGATCTCGTCGACCCGGAAAACGAGCTGCGCATCACGCATGTGACGCCGGAGACGATGGAGCGCGATCTCGAGATCTTCTACGAGATGTGGAACGTGCAGTGGGGTAAGCGTCAGCCGCGCTACGGCAAGTTCATCCTCGACAACAGCCGGCACATGCTGCCGGCCTGCATAAAGGATGGCACGGTCTTCATGCCGATCCTCTGGGACAAGGACAAGCCGGTCGGCACCTTCATCGTCTTCCTGGATCCCTATCGCAAGTCGATGGTGTGCTTCCTTGGAAGCCGCGACTTGACCTTCCGCCGCTCGATCAGCCCCGGCTTCATGCTGCATTGCTACAACATGCGCTGGGGCATCGAGAACGGCTATCGGACCTACGACCTCGGCACTGGCAACTATGGCTACAAGGACCTCTTTGGCTCAAAACACCATATCGTCGAGAAGCTGCAGATATCCACGCTCTCCGGCCGCAATATCGGCGATCGCCTCGACCCGCGCTCGCTGGATATCGCCATGCATCAGGCGGTGCATTTCTTCAGGAGCGGAAACCTGGACGCTGCAGAACTCTGCTGCCGGCAGATCCTTGTCGTCGATGATGCGCGTGCACCCGCAATCTCGTTGCTGGCGGAAATCGAAGCAGCGCAGCGGCCGAGGCTGGTAAGCGATCCCGCAGCCCATTTCAGTGCCGCCACCGAGCGGCACCGCGCCGGCGATCTTACGGCAGCGGAAGCGGGCTACCGCGAGGTGATCTCGGTCGTGCCGGAGCATTTCGATGCCCTGCAGCATCTGGCGTTGCTACTGTTGCAGAAGGGCGATTTCAGCGCAGCCAGAGACTGTGTCGACAAGGCGATCGAGGTGAAACCGGCCTCCGCCTCGGCCTATTGCAATCGCGGCAATATTCTCGCGCGGCTGTCAGATTTCGAAGAGGCGCTCGGAAATTACGATCGAGCCATCGCGCTGGACGCCGGCCATGCCATCGCCTTCAACAATCGCGGCAACGTACTGCGAAGGCTGGGCCGCCATGACGAGGCGGTAGAGAGCTACGACCGCGCCATCGCGCTCGATCCGGGTTATGCCCAGGCGCTGAAGAACCGCGATGCCGCTTTGCAGGAAGTGGCCACGGTGCAAGCCTAGCCTACCGGTTGCCCTTGCCGCCGAACGTATAGCCGGTTTCGACTGTGCCCTTGCCGAACTTGTCGCGCAGCTTGTCCATCGCTGCCTCCGCCGCCGCACGCCGGCCGGACTGCTGGTCTATAAGATCGGGCGGATCGGCCCGGCCGGCATCGCCGAGATCGGTGACGCCGATGCCGATCAGGCGGAATTTCGTGCCGTCCGTTTCCTTCTCCAGAAGGTCGAGGCCGGTACGGAAGATCTTGTCGGCAAGCTGTGTCGAATCCTCGAGCCGCCGGTTGCGGGTTCGTGATTTGAAATCGGCTGTCTTCATCTTCAGCACGACCGTCTGGCCGGCAATGCCGTTCTTCTTCAGTCGCCAGGAAACTTTCTCCGAGAGATTGCGCAGGATCGGTACCAGATCGTCGTGGCGCGAAATATCGTCGAAGAAAGTGGTCTCAGCCGAAACGCTCTTGGCGGCATCGTTGAGATGCACCTCCCGGTCGTCGATACCGCGCGACAGGCGAGAAAGCCGTTGGCCGATGCTGCCATAGCGGCGCATCAGGTCGTTCTCCTGCATTTCCTGGAGTTGGCCGATCGTGCGGATGCCATCGGCTTCGAGCGTCGCAGCGAAGGCCTTGCCGACGCCCCAGATGGTCGTTACCGGGCGAGGCGCCAGGAACTCGACGGCTTCCTCCTGCCCGATAACCGAAAAGCCGCGCGGCTTCTGTAAATCGGAGGCGACCTTGGCGAGGAACTTGCAGTAGGAGAGCCCGACCGAGACGGTGATGCCGATCTCCTTTTCGATGCGACGGGCGAACTTTGCCAGCGTGCGGGCTGGCGGATCGTGATGCAGCCGTTCTGTGCCTTCGAGTTCCAGGAAGGCCTCGTCGATAGACAGGGGCTGCACGAGTGGCGTCAGCTCCTGCATCAGCGCGCGGACCTGCCGCCCGACTTGAACATATTTCTCCATATCAGGGCGGATGACGATCGCCTGCGGGCAGGCCTCGAGCGCCTTGAACATCGGCATGGCCGAGCGTACGCCGTGGATGCGTGCGATATAGCAGGCAGTGGAGACCACGCCTCGCTTGCCACCGCCGATAATCACAGGCTTGTCAGCGAGTTCCGGATTGTCGCGCTTCTCGACTGCGGCATAGAAAGCGTCGCAATCGATATGCGCGAGCGTCAGGTCATAGAGTTCTTTGTGACGTACGAGACGCGGGCTGCCGCAGGCATGGCAGCGGCGCACGTCTCCCTTCTGCTCGGCAAGGCAGTCGCGACAGAAGCCGGGTGTCTTGTCAGATGCAGGCGCCATGTTGGGAACAAAGGTTGAACATCGCAACATTACGCCCTAAGCTTTCGAGTCTCAAGAGAGGAGGAGAGCTTGGCCGTGGATATCGATCTTCGTTTCGACCCTGTCACGGCCGAACGCCGGGGCGACTTTGAAAAGCTGTTCGGCCCACAGGGTGCCTTTTATAATTGCTGGTGTGTGGCGTTGCGCCTGCCGCATGCCGTCCGCACGAAGATGGAGTCTTTGGAGCGCAAGGCCCATATGCAGGGTCGAATCGCGGCCGGGCCGCCGCCGGGCATCCTCTGTTATGTCGAAGGCGAGCCGGTAGCCTGGGTGCAGGTCGGACCGCGCCATGATGTGCCGCAGTTCAATTCGCCGCGCACGGTCTCGCGGCCGTTGGAGGAGGGCGATGCGCATGATCCCTCGATCTGGGCAGTCAGCTGTTTCTTCCTGCTGCCGAAGCTGCGCGGCAAAGGGCTGAGCCATAGATTGCTTGCCGGAGCCATCGATTATGCCCGCAGCCAGGGCGCGCGATTGCTGGAGGCCTGTCCGATCGACCATGTGAAGCAGTCGAAATCCGTCACCCTTTGCATCGGCTCGACGGCGATTTTCGATACGGCCGGTTTCGAGACGATCGCGCGGCGAAAGGACGGCCGGCCGCTCATGCGGCTGGATTTGCGCGTTTGACGGGGCCTGCCGCGAGATGCTGGTCGATGAGTTCGGAGGCATGTGCCCAGTCTCGCGCCCGCATAATATCCTCGGCGGCCACCGGCGCGAAGCGGTGGACGGGCGAGTCCGGCATGAGATGGATGAGCAGACAATCGGCCACGTGCTCCTTCACGGAATGCAGGTTCCGCGCCATATCGTCGATAAAGATGACAGGAAGGTCGCGGCCACCATGCAGTGCCTGCACAATCGGACCCTTCGGCTGCTCGCTGGCCAGCAGCGGGAAGTTCAGACCGGTGCTGTCGAGAAGGCGGCGGCGATGCGCGGAAAATTGCGGCGGCATCGCGGTAAGGAACAGGACGTCGGCGTCATCAGACAGGCGTTCGAGTGTCGAAACGACCGGATCGAACGGCGTCTGCCAGCTTTCCTGGGCCTCGAAGAATTCGAGGATCAACCGGCTGACATGCTGATCCTCGAGCGCAAGCCCGTCGGCGAGCGAGACGATGTTGCCGTGGAGGCGGAAGGAACGCGGCAGGAATTCGTGGCCGAGGCTTTTGAGGTACAGTTGAAAAGGATCGATGAATTGCAGTACCACATCATCGACATCGCAGACGATGAGCGGCCTGTCGCCAAGGCGGATATGCGAGATGTCGAGTTCGGCGCTCACCATCAGTATTCTCCGGAATCGAGACCCGGCGGCGAGAAGTGGCGCCATGCCGCCGTCAGCGCCTCCGGTGTCGTGCCTGTAGCCTCGCAGAAGGCGATCGCCGTCGGCTCGTGGTTCATGAGGAAATCGAGCATGCCGGCCAAAAAGCCGGGATCGTTGATGGCATTACGCACCTGCTGCGCTTCGACGCCGGTCAGTGCCAGGAAGCGGCCGAAGAGATCTGGGTCGTTCGCCAGCCAGCCGAGCACGGCAATGGCCGTTTCTTGCGGAGCGGCTGCCGCCGCAAGTTGTTTCGAAGTCTTGAAGTTGCTTTGCATTGCGGCGGTCAAGTTACCTTTTTTTCAACCAAATACCGGTAGTTTGCACTATCGGTTTCATGGAGCCATTTGTCAGCTAATGTCTTTTCAAGAGACATCTGGCTTCAAGAACGGACGTAAGGACAGCTTGTCATGCCCAAACAGGTGATGATTGTAGAAGATAACGAGCTCAACATGAAGCTCTTTCGCGACCTCATCGAGGCCTCGGGCTATACCACGATCCAGACCCGTAATGGCATGGAAGCGCTTGATCTTGCTCGCAAACATCGCCCTGATCTTATTCTTATGGATATTCAGCTTCCGGAAGTGTCCGGCCTTGAAGTGACAAAATGGCTGAAGGAAGACGACGAACTCCACGTGATCCCGGTCATTGCCGTCACCGCATTCGCCATGAAGGGCGACGAGGAACGGATTCGTCAGGGCGGCTGTGAGGCCTATGTCTCAAAGCCGATCTCCGTTCCAAAATTCATTGAAACGATCAAAACTTATTTGGGCGACGCCTGAGGCATCGGAAAAGATTCATGACTGCGCGAATACTGGTGGTTGACGATATTCCGGCGAATGTGAAGCTGCTCGAAGCGCGGCTGCTGGCCGAATATTTCGACGTACTGACCGCAGCCGACGGCCACGAGGCGCTGGCGATCTGCGACCGCAACCAGGTCGATCTCATCCTGCTCGACATCATGATGCCCGGCATCGACGGCTTCGAAGTCTGCGAGCGGCTGAAGGCCAATCCGAAGACTGCCCATATTCCCGTCGTCATGGTCACCGCGCTGGACCAGCCCGCCGACCGTGTGCGTGGCCTGAAGGTCGGCGCCGACGACTTCCTGACCAAGCCGGTCAACGACCTGCAACTGATCTCCCGGGTGAAGAGCCTGCTGCGCCTGAAGACGTTGAGCGACGAACTTCGTATGCGCGCCGAGACGGCCCATACGATGGGCTTGGATGAACTGATGCGAGCCGGCGACGGTCGCTACGACGAGGCGGGACAGATATTATTGGTCGACAGCCGCGCCAACTCGCAGGAACGCATTATCAGGGCGCTGAAGCCCGTTGCCGATGTTGTCGCCATTTCCGATCCGCAGGCTGCCCTTTTCGAAGCGGCCGAGAGCGCATTCGAACTTGTCATCGTCAACGCCAATTTCGATGACTACGACCCGCTGCGACTCTGCTCGCAATTTCGCTCGCTGGAGCGGACCCGTTTCCTGCCGATCCTGATCATCACGGAGCAGGGCTCCGATGAAATGGTGATCCGCGCGCTCGATCTCGGCGTTAACGACTATATCGTCCGCCCCGTCGATCCGAACGAGCTGGTCGCCCGCAGCCTGACGCAGATCCGACGCAAGCGCTACAACGACCGCCTGCGCGCCAGCGTCAAGCAGACGATCGAGCTCGCCGTCACCGATCCGCTGACCGGCCTCAACAACCGCCGTTATCTCGACAACCATCTCAACGTGCTCTTCAACCGTTCGATGGCCCGCGGCCGGCCGCTCTCGGTCCTGATCACCGATATCGACAGGTTCAAGCACGTCAACGATACCTATGGCCATGACGGTGGCGACCAGGTGCTGAAGGAATTTGCAAACCGCGTGCGCTCGACCGTTCGTGGCGCTGATCTCGCCTGCCGTTATGGCGGGGAGGAATTTGTCGTTGTCATGCCGGACACCTCGCCGGAAGTCGCCGCGGCCGTTGCCGAGCGGCTGCGCGCGGCGATCGAAAGCACGCCGTTCCTGCTGAGGTCGTCGGGCGAAACGCTGAGTATTACGGCCTCTTTCGGCATATCCTCGCGTATCGCCTCGGTCATAACGCCCGACCAGCTCATGAAGCAGGCAGACCTTGCGCTCTATGAGGCGAAGAACACCGGGCGCAACCGCGTCGTGGCCTCAGCCGCCTGACGATACGGCGCTCCGTAACGCGTCGCTTTCGGTTATCCACTGGGGGTAGCTGGACCTTACGAATATTTAATGTTGAGTGGCTGCAACGAGGAGGCTTGCTTTTCAAGCCGATAGCGAAAAAATGAACTTTAAAGCCTGTTTCTTCCGATGACATACATCGCCTGCGCCCGAAAGAGAGAGGCAATGAATGAAGAAAGAAGAGCGAACTATAACCGCCGCATGGGTAACTTGTCCGCGTAAGTCGTATTTCGGAACACGTAACGCCGGCGCCTTACGCAAGGGTAGGGGCGGCCGTGTTATTGTAATATATTTATCGAATTCTTGGCAGGGGCAGATATTGTCCTCTTGGTAAAAGAGAACTGGATGTTTCTTTACATGTACCAAAACTGGACTTTTAACCATAGAATCATGCCTTGAAATTTTACCATTAAGAATTTGTTGATTTTCTTTCATTTTTGCGCAAATTATCGGCTTAGAACAGAAAACGCTCCCATGGAGGAGCCGTCGATACCCCATGATGCTCAGGTCCGCCGCATCTCCTGGGTCGTGGGGTCGGTCGGCTGGTACGCAATTTAAACGGTTCCTCGTGCCGTTTTGCATGCTGGCCGACCCCCTTTTCGTAAAAACGCCGTCACTTCCCGAAGATGGAAGGGCGGCGTTTTTCTTGTTTGCGCTAACATTGCCTTATGCGAGCCCAGTACAAACAAAAAGCGCGCAACCCGAGGGCGCGCGCTTTTTTGAAAAAACCGTGAGATCAGGTAAATTACTTGATCTTGGTTTCCTTGAACTCGACATGCTTCTTAGCAACCGGGTCGTACTTGGTCTTCGTCATCTTGTCCGTCATCGTACGGCTGTTCTTCGTCGTGACGTAGAAGAAACCAGTGTCGGCCGTCGACAGAAGCTTGATCTTAATAGTGGTAGCCTTGGCCATGGTCGTCCTGCCTTTAAGAAAATGAAAGCCGTGGAAAGCCGGATAGGCTCCACGGCAAATTCTGGCGCGAAACTACGAATCTAGCCCGAAAAGTCAAGCCCGCTTTCCGAGGAAAAGCAGTCTTATGCCGGCGAGCAGGGCATAAAGCCCGAAGAAGCAGGCAATTGCCCAGGCAAAACCGTTGTTTCCGGCAACATCGATGGCCGCGCCGATCGCCTGCGGACCGGCAACGGTGCCGACCGCATAACAGAAAACGAAGGCCGCATTGGCTGCCGCAAGGTCCGAGCCTGTCAGTCGCGAGCCGAGATGGCTGAGTCCGACTGTGTAGAGGCCGGAGACGCAACCGCCCCAGAAAACCAGAAGCCCGGCCATGAGAAGCCAGTTATCGACGAGGATCGGCAGCATCATCGTGCCGATGAAACCGGTGAACGCCATCAGAACGAGCAGGGGACGCTTGTCCTTGATGCGGTCCGAAAGCAATCCGAGCGGGATCTGGAAGATGACGTTGCCGACACCCATCATGGTGAGCAGCAGGGCCGCCTGCGATTCCGTGAAATGTGCACGCACCGCAAAGATCGGAAAGAGCGAGAGGCCGCCGGCTTCGACCGCACCGAATATGAAGACGGCTGCAGTCGCGGTCGGCACCAGGAAGACGTAGCGCATGAAATGCAGCTCCGGCTTCTCGTCCAGGACAGGGCTTTCATGTCGGGCGATGAAAATCGGGATCGCGGCCAAGAGGATCGCAAAGGCACCGACCAGGAAGGGCAGGATGCCGTCGCTGCCGAGCAGCGAGAAGATCAGCGGGCCGGCTGCAAAACCGAGTGAAAGGACGGTCGCGTAGATGCCGAGCACGAAGCCGCGTTTGGAAGGCGGCGAGGCCGCGTTGATCCAGAATTCAGAGAGGATGAAGAGTGTGGTCGTGGCGCCGTGGAAGGCGAAGCGCAGCGGAAACCACATCCAGAAGTCCTGCGCGTAGTAGAAGCCGAGCGCGCTGAATGCCGAGATCAGTACCGCCCACAGCATGGTGGGCGCCACCCCGTATTTATGCGCCAGCTTGGTGGTGATCGGCGCTGCTGCCATCGCTGCTACGCCGGCCATGGCCGTATTGAGACCGATGAGGGTGGAGGAGATGCCGCGCTTTTCGAGAATGATGCTCAGAAGAGGAAGTCCCAGGCCGATCGCGATGCCAACGGCGGAAATGGACGAGACGGCTGCCACCAGAGAAGGCCAATGGATTTCCTCGACATCGCCCGGTGTGCCGTTTCTCGGCTGAGACATTTATCCATCCTTAGAGAAGTATGCGGACGAATCGTCCGTCTGGTGCCACATAGAAAGACATAGACATGCCAAATCCGAGTGACGGGCAGGGTTCATAATATTTCGGGCGTTCGTCGGCAATTCCTGGAGTGTAAGCCTTCCCCGCACAAGAAATGATTACCGCTTCGATCTGCTGCAGATAGTCGGCTACAGGCCGTGGCGCTTAGGTCGCTGCCACTACACGCGAAATATGTCTGTAAGGTGAAGGTGTTCAAGCTTGCCGGCCGGGTATGTCGTATTCATCATGTTCGTCGTCGTCGCCGCCGAAACCATGCATCCTCAGCGCCCACTGCAGGCCTATGACGCCGCCCTTGATCGGCTGGATCGAGACGAGTGCGGTGATGATGGTGATCGGCGCCCAGATGGCGAGATGTGCCCAGACCGGTAGCACGAAGGCCATGTCCGTCAGCATGAAGCCACCGATCACGACGTGGCCGATCACGAAGATGACAAGATAAGGCGGCAGGTCGTCGGCGCGCTGGTGGTACATAGCCTCGCCGCAGGCGGCGCAATGATCGACGGGTTTGAGGAAGGCTCTGAACAGCTTGCCGACGCCGCAGGCCGGACAGCGGTTGAGCATGCCGCGCATGATGGAGCGTCCGAGCGGGCGCTCTGCATCGGGCGTATCCCCGTAGCGGACGACCTCGTCTGTCGGTGTGCTCATAGGTCTTTCCTTTCCGGAACTAGCGCCGCCCGCGCGGCGGCCTTGTTCCGACCTTCTTGCGGGCGCGATTTGCATCGCGTCGTCCGGCCTTGTGGAAGGAGCGCACCGCCGTCGGCATGTTGCGTCCCTCGCTCAGCATTTCGAAACGCAGGGCGCCTGCAAGCGGTATCGCCTCTGCCAGCCGCACCGTCACATTATCGCCGAGACGATAGCCAAGGCCGGTTTTTTCACCGCTTAGGGCCTGATGAGCCTCGTCATAGATGAAGTAGTCGGTGCCGAGCGTAGATATAGGGATGAAACCATCAGCGCCATAGTCCGGCAGCATGATAAACAGGCCGGATTTGGTGACACCCGAAACGCGCCCTTCGAATTCCTGGCCGATGCGGCCGGCAAGATGATGGGCAATGAGACGGTCGACTGTCTCGCGCTCGGCGGCCATGGCGCGTCGCTCGAAGGTCGAGATTTCGGCGGCGATATCGTCGAGTGTTGCCTCTTCATCCGGCGTGATGCCGCCTTCGCCGAAGCCGAGTGAGCCGACCAGCGCGCGATGCACGATGAGGTCGGCATAACGGCGGATCGGCGAGGTGAAGTGCGCGTACTTCATCAGGTTCAGGCCGAAATGGCCGATGTTTTCAGGACTGTAGATTGCCTGGCTCTGCGACCGCAACACCATCTCGTTGACCATGGTCTGATGCGTCGTGCCATCCGCCTTTGCGAGAATGCCGTTGAAATTGTTGGCCCGCATATTGCCGCCTTTGGCAAGCGAGATGCCGAGCGTGGCGAGGAATTCGCGCAGGATTTCCTGCTTGGCGAGCGTCGGTCCATCGTGAATGCGATAGATCAGCGGCTGGCGTTTCTTTTCGAGTGTCTCGGCAGCGCAGACATTCGCCTGGATCATCATTTCTTCGATCAGCTTGTGCGCATCGAGGCGTGGCGGAACGAAGACCCGGTCGACGGTGCCGTCAGGCTTCAGCAGGATCTTGCGCTCGGGCATATCGAGCTCGAGGGGCTGACGCCGGTCTCGGCCGCGCTTCATCGTCTCGTAGGCGTGCCAGAGCGGCTTCAGGATCGGCTCCAGCATTGGTCCGGCCTTGTCGTCGGGCTTGCCGTCAATCGCCGCCTGCGCCTGTTGATAGGAGAGCTTGGCAGCACTCTTCATCATGATGCGGTGGAAGGTATGGCCAATCTTGCGGCCTTCCTTCGAAAAGACCATGCGTACGGCAAGAGCAGGGCGGTCGACGCCTTCCTTCAGCGAGCAGAGATCGTTGGAGATGCGTTCCGGCAGCATCGGTACGACACGGTCGGGGAAATAGACCGAATTGCCGCGCTTCAGCGCTTCGCGGTCGAGCGGTGAATTCGGCCGCACATACCAGGATACATCGGCGATCGCGACCGTGATGATGACGCCGCCGGCATTGTCTTCCGATGGGTCATCCTCGGCATAGACGGCGTCGTCATGGTCCTTGGCATCGGCAGGGTCGATGGTAATCAGCGGCATGTCGCGCCAGTCTTCGCGATGCGACATGGTGGCAGGTTTGGCGTCATCCGCCTCTGCGACGGCGGCGGGCGGGAAAACATGCGGAATACCGTGCGCATGCACGGCAATCATCGAGATCGCCTTTTCCGATCCGACCGAACCGACGACCGAGAGAACCTTGGCGCGCGGCAGTCCGAAGCGGCCGAGACGCGCAATCTCCACCTCGACCAGATCGCCGTCCTTGGCATCGCCCTTGTATTCAGGGTCGATCACCATTTCCTCGCCGCGCCGATCGATGGGCAGCAGGCGTCCGGCACCTCCGGGAGCGTCCTTGAAGACACCCATGCTTGCGCCGCGGCGCTTGTCGATCACCTTGATGATGCGGGCGGTGTAGGCCGGGCCGCCGCGGTCGACGGCGGGGAAGATCTTGGCGAGGATACGGTCGCCGAGGCCGGCAACGGGCGACTTGCTCTTGCCTTGTCGGCCAGCTGGCGATTGCTGGCGGATGGCGACGGCAGGGGCCACGCCCTGATCCTCCGGCCATTCGGCGGGGCGACCGATCAGATCGCCGTCCTTGTCGCGCGTGGTGATGTCGAGCACGGTGACAGGCGGCAGTGCACCCGGCCGGATCAGCGACTTGCGGGTCTTCTGCAGCATGCCTTCCTGTTCAAGCTCCTGCAGCAGGCGCTTGAGTTCGACGCGGCTTTCGCCCTTCAGCCCGAAGGCCTTCGCGAGTTCGCGCTTGGAGGCCTTCTGCGGATGTTCGGCGATGAAACGAAGGATCACCTCACGTGGCGGCAGCACGCCATGCACGACGTTCAGCGGCTCGGGCGCAGCTTCCCTGCTCGCGCGGCCGATCTTTCCCGGGCGTTTGCCCATGGGTCTCGTAGTCTCGCGCGGTTCTCTCGTCACTCTCAGCTCTTTTTCGTTTTCGCCGATGCTTTTGCCTTGGTCGCCTTCGGCTTGGCGGCAGTCTTCGTCGGCTTGGCTTCCGCTGCGGCAGCCTTCGGCTTTGCCTTGGCTTTGGTCTTGCCCGCGGGAGCCTTGCCGGCCTTTTCCACGATCAGCGCCAGCGCTTCCTCGACGGTGATGGCCTGCGGATCCTTGCCCTTCGGCAGCGTCGCATTGACCTTGCCCCAGTTGACATACGGGCCGTAGCGGCCGTCGCGAACGGTGATTGCGCCACCGTCTGGATGATCGCCGAGTTCCTTCAGGGCTGCCGGCGTTCCGCGGTTACCGCCTGGCGCCTTCGCCTGCTTTTCGGCAATCAGCGTCACTGCGCGGTTGAGGCCGACCGAGAAGACGTCCTCTATGCTCTCCAGATTGGCGTAGGTGCCGTCATGCAGCAGGAATGGCCCGTAGCGACCGAGCCCTGAAGAGATCATCTTGCCGGACTCCGGATGCTTGCCGATATCGCGCGGCAGCGAAATCAGCGCCATCGCTTTCTCGTAATCGATATCCTCAGGCTTCCAGCCCTTCGGCAGCGAAGAGCGCTTGGCGTCCTTGCCGTCGCCACGCTGGATATAGGGGCCGAAACGGCCCGAACGCAGCGTCAGCTCCTCGCCGGTGGTCGGATCGGTACCGAGGTTCTTCGGTTCGTTCAGCGCAGCGCCTTCAGCCTCGCCGCCATTTTCGGAGGAAAGCTGGCGGGTATAGTTGCATTCCGGATAGTTCGAGCAGCCGACGAAGGCGCCATATTTGCCAAGCTTCAGCGACAGGTTGCCAGTACCGCAGACCTGGCAGATGCGCGGATCGCTGCCATCCTCGCGCTTGGGGAAGACCAGCGGCGCCAGTGCTTCGTTCAACGAGTCCAATACGTTGGTGACGCGCAGTTCCTTGGTGTCTTCGATCTGCGAGAAGAAATCCTTCCAGAAGTCGCGAAGGACCTGCTTCCAGTTGAGCTCGCCTGCCGAGATCCGGTCGAGCTTCTCTTCGAGATCGGCCGTGAAATCATATTCGACATACTTGGTGAAGAAGCTTTCGAGGAAGGCGGTGACGAGACGGCCCTTCGCCTGCGGGATCAGCTTGCGTTTGTCGATCGTCACATAGTCGCGGTCGCGCAGCGTAGCCAGCGTCGCGGCATAGGTGGACGGCCGGCCGATGCCGAGCTCTTCCATCTTCTTGATGAGCGAAGCTTCGGAATAGCGCGGCGGCGGCTCGGTGAAATGCTGTGTCGAGTTGATCTTCTGCTTGGCGAGGTTCTCGCGCGCATTGATCTCCGGCAGGCGACCATCCTCGTCGTCCGCGTCGTCGCTCTGTTCGCCGTCTTCCTTCTGGTCAGTATAGGCGGCGATGAAGCCATCGAAGCGGATGACGGAGCCTACCGCACGCAACCCAGCCTTCTGGCCGTTATTGTCGGCAATGATTTCCGCCGTCGTGCGCTCAATCTCGGCCGACGCCATCTGGCTGGCAATGCCGCGCTTCCAGATCAGGTCATAGAGGCGGATCTGGTCGGCATCGAGGAATTTGCGGACGCGGTCTGGCGAGCGGTTGAAATCGGTCGGACGGATCGCTTCGTGCGCTTCCTGGGCGTTCTTGGCCTTGGTGGAGTAGAAGCGCGCCTTTTCGGGCAGATAACGCTCACCGAACTGATCTGCGATGGCGCCGCGCGCCGCATCGATCGCTTCTGGCGCCATCTGCACGCCGTCGGTACGCATATAGGTGATGAGACCGACCGTCTCGCCGCCGATATCGAAACCCTCATAGAGCTTCTGCGCGACCTGCATGGTGCGCGAAGCCGAGAAACCGAGCTTGGAGGAGGCGGCCTGCTGCAATGTGGAGGTCGTGAAGGGCGGAGCCGGATTGCGCTTGACAGGCTTTGCCTCGACGCTTTCGACGACATAGCTTGCGCCTTCCAGCAGTGCCTTCAGTTTGCCGGCTTCGTCACCATTGCCGATCGCGCGCGGCTGCAGCCGCTTGCCGTCGGCGGCAACCAGCCTTGCTTCGAACTCGTCGCCGCGTGGCGTCTTCAGGAGCGCTGAAAGGTTCCAGTATTCCTCGGAGATGAAGCGCTCAATCTCGGATTCACGATCGCAGACGAGGCGCAGCGCAACCGACTGCACGCGGCCGGCCGACCGCGCGCCGGGCAGCTTGCGCCAGAGAACGGGCGACAGGTTAAAGCCGACGAGATAATCGAGCGCACGGCGCGCGAGATAGGCATCGACCAACGGGACATCGATGTCACGCGGATCGGCCATCGCATCGAGCACGGCCTTCTTGGTGATGGCGTTGAAGACGACGCGCTTGACGGGCTTGCCGTTGATGACGCGCTTCTTGTTCAGAAGGTCGAGAACATGCCAGGAGATCGCTTCGCCTTCGCGATCGGGGTCGGTCGCCAGGAACAGCGCATCGGAGGATTTCACCGCGTCGGCAATATCCTTCATGCGCTTGGACGAGGCGCTATCCACCTCCCACAGCATCTCGAAATCCTGATCCGGAAGAACTGATCCATCCTTGGCAGGCAGATCGCGCACATGGCCGAAAGAGGCGAGCACCTTGTATCCTGGACCCAGATACTTGTTGATCGTCTTGGCCTTGGCAGGCGATTCCACCACTACAACATTCATGATGATTCTCTAAAAAAGTGCCGATCCGGCGAACAAGCAGGCGGAACATGCACTGCAGCATGAATACCGGCCCTCCGACATGGACAGGGAATTCGCTCTGGTCAAGAGGTTTGCTCTAATTTTACGTCTTTGCGACGTGACGCAACCATTGCGCGACTGTTGACGTATTGCAATTCAAGATAATTGCTCTATCATTTTTGAAGTTTGGTTCGGGCTCCTTGTAAAGCAGCCTTTTCTGATTTCACAGAGACAATTATGGCGCCCAAGGTTGCAGGAACAGACATCGATCGCTCGGCATCGCGTGAGAACATTGCTTTCATCCGGCAGATGCTTGGAGAGTTACGTCAGGTAGCTGAACGCGAAAATGCGGAGATGCTCTGCTATCTTATCGAAATGGCCTATGTCGAATCTGGCGACCTGCAGGCACGCATGACAGCTCAGTCGGTTATGGAAACTGAAACCAACCCGCCGGCATGGCGGTGAAGCCGCCCGGCCATATCCAGCTCCAGAAGAACGAGATAGACGGCGGATGCCGAAAGGCCCGTATGGCGAATAATGTCGTCGATCTCCGCCGGCGTCGGGCCAAGCGCATCGATGACGAGTGTGCGATCCGTTTCGTCGGGCGGAAGCGATATCCTGCCGCCTTCGCGCCTCGGTTCTTCTGCTGACGGCAGCGAGAAGAGATCGGGCTGGGAGAGCGGCGCCAAGGCCTCGACAACGTCCTCAGCTGCGGTGACGATCATCGCCCCGTCCTTCAATAGTCCGTTCGTACCGTGACAGCGCGGATCGAGCGGCGAGCCCGGCACGGCAAAGACCAGCCGTCCGAATTCGCCAGCCATCCGCGCGGTGATCAGCGAACCGGAACGAACCGCTGCTTCCACGACAACGACACCGAGCGAGATGCCTGATATCAGCCGGTTGCGGCGTGGGAAATCGCGGGCGCGCGGTTCCCAGCCGAAAGGCATCTCACTGACGGCAAGCCCGTTGCCATTCCATATATCCTCGAGCAGCCCGACATTTTCGGGCGGGTAGGGCTGGTCCAGCCCTCCGGCCATTGCGGCAATGGTGCCGGTATCAAGGCTCGCCCGGTGGGCGGCCGTATCGATGCCACGGGCAAGCCCGGAGACCACGGTATAGCCCGCCCGGCCGCAGTCGCGGGCGACCATCGCCGCAAACTTCGCGCCGCTGATCGAAGCGTTGCGCGAACCGACGATGCCCACCGCCGGCCTGTCACCCACGGAAAGATCACCCTTGACCGCCAGCAGCGGCGGCGCGCCGTCGATCTGACGCAGAGCCTGCGGATAGTCGGGCTCGCCGATACCGACGAAGCGGGCGCCGAAGCGCTGTGCTGCCTCGAGTTCGCGATGGGCTTCAGCCTCGGTGGCGATGCGGATCGAACGGGTCGCACCGCCGCGCGCCGAAAGCTCCGGCAGCATGGAAAGTGCCGCTTCTGCTGAGCCGAAATGATTAACGAGATCACGAAAAGTCGCGGGGCCGACGTTGTCGGAACGGATCAGCCTCAGCCAGGCGATCCTCTGCCTCTCCGTCAGCGCAATTCCCTTTGGCCTTGCGCTGAGCGCGTCCATTACCCTTTAGCCCCGATCTTGCTTTCCGTCCCGCTCATCAGGCGGGAGATATTCGCCTTGTGTTTCCAGTAGGAAATGACGGTCATGATCGCCATGATCGCCGCTACCTTTTCATCGCCCAATATCCACAATGCAACCGGAATGACAAGCATCGCAACCAGAGCGGAAAGCGAGGAATAACGGGTGGTAAACGCGGTTCCCAGCCAGACGGCTGCAAACAGCAGAACCATTGATGGAGCGACGCCGAGCAGCGTGCCGATATAGGTGGCGACACCTTTGCCGCCCTTGAAGCCGATCCAGACCGGGAAGAGGTGGCCGATGAAGGCAAAGAAACCAGCGATGATGCCCGCTTCCTCACCCACGAAATAGGCCATGATCCAGGCGGCTGCGGCGGCCTTCAGCGCATCGAGCAGCAACGTTGCGGCCGCAAGCTTCTTGTTGCCGGTGCGCAGGACATTGGTGGCGCCGATATTGCCGGAGCCGATGCTGCGCACGTCGCCAAGGCCGGCGGCGCGCGTAAGAATGAGACCGAACGGGATGGAGCCGAGCAGGTAGCCCACGACGACAGCGGCAAGCGCCAGGGGCAGCGTAATCTGCCAGGTGACAAGATCAGATATCATTTTGTTCCCCAACTCTTCTTGCGGAGAGCCCACCAGCAAGGGCAGGGCAGCCTTCAGCCCTGCAATGCGTGAACCAGCTTGCCCCTGACATAGGTCGCGACGGCCCGCCCGCTGAAGCGCGCATCCTCAAACGGCGTGTTCTTCGAGCGGGAAAGAAGCATGTCCTTGGCGACAAGCCAAGGCTCTTCGAGGTCGATCAAGGCAATATCGGCCTTCGCACCGGGCTTCAATGTTCCGGCATCGAGCCCGAAGATCTGTGCCGGGCGGGTCGACATCGCATCGATCAGCCGCATCAGGCTGACATCGCCGCTGTGGTGCAGCCGCAATGCTGCAGCCAGCATCGTTTCGAGCCCTACGGCCCCATCCTCAGCCTCGCCAAAGGGCAGGCGTTTGGTATCGACATCCTGCGGATCGTGCGAGGAGACGATGATATCGATTGCACCCCTGGCCAGCGCGTCCACCATCGCGACCCGATCGTCCTCGGAGCGTAGCGGTGGATAGAGCTTGAAGAAGGTGCGGTATTCGCCGATGTCGTTCTCGTTCAGCGCCAGATTGTTGATCGACACACCGCAGGTGACATTCGCACCGCGCGAACGGGCAAGCTCGATCGCCTCGACCGATTCCGGAACCGATATCATCGCCGCATGGTAGTTGCCTCGCGTCAGTTGGGCGATGCGCAGGTCGCGCTCGATCGGGATGAGCTCCGCTTCCTTCGGAATGCCGGAAAGGCCGAGCCAGCTTGCCAGCAGGCCTTCATGCATGACGCCATTGGCGCCGAGATATTTGTCGCGTGTGGCGCAGGAGATGACCGCGCCGAATTCGCGCGCATAGGTCATCACCCGGCGCAGCACCTGTGTGTCGTGGATGCTCGAATGGGCATCGGTGAAGGCGACGGCGCCTGCCTGCATCAGCAGGCCGATTTCCGTCATTTCTTCGCCGGCAAGCCCCTTGGTGATGGCCGCTGCCGGATAGACATTGACGACGGCTGTATCCCGCGCCGTCTTCTTGACGAATTCGACGAGCGCGATGTCGTCGATGACAGGATGGGTATCCGGCATCATGATGATGGAGGTAACACCGCCTGCTGCCGCAGCACGGCTTGCCGAAGCGATCGTCTCGCGGTGTTCGCCACCGGGTTCGCCGATATGGACGCGCGCATCGACGAGGCCCGGCGTCGCGACGAGACCGGCGCAGTCGCGCACGGTAGCGCCTTCCGGCGTGCCCTGGTTCTGCGCATCCTTGCCGGCCGCAACGATGAGACCGTTCTTGACGATAACGGCCCCGACCTCATCGAGATTGCGGGAGGGGTCGACGATGCGCACATTCTTGAGGACGAGATTGCTCATGCGCCCACTCCATCAGTGCGGGGTCCCTGGTTCTGGGAAACCAGCAGGGTCTCCATGACGGCCATGCGCACGGCAACCCCCATTTCCACCTGTTCGGCGATTACGCTCTGCGGCCCGTCGGCGACCTCAGAGGCGATTTCCACGCCGCGGTTCATCGGTCCCGGATGCATGACCAGCGCATCCTCCTTCGCCGCTTTCAGCGTTTCCGCGTCGAGGCCGTAGAAATGATAATATTCACGCACCGACGGCACGAAGGCGCCGGACATGCGCTCGCGCTGCAGCCGCAGCATCATCACCACATCGGCGTCCTTCAGCCCTTCCTTCATCGAATGGAAGACCTCGACACCCATCTCGGCAATGCCGGCCGGCAGCAACGTTGCGGGGGCGACGACGCGTACCCTTGCGCCCATGGCGTTCAGAAGCAGGATGTTGGAGCGCGCCACGCGCGAATGCAGCACGTCGCCGCAGATCGCCACGATAATGCGTGAGAGCCGGCCCTTGGCGCGGCGGATCGTCAGCGCATCGAGCAACGCCTGCGTCGGGTGCTCATGCTGGCCGTCGCCGGCATTGACGACGGAGCAGGAGACCTTCTGCGCCAGAAGGGCTGCAGCACCAGCGCTGGAGTGGCGGATGATCAGGACATCAGGCCGCATCGCATTCAGCGTCATCGCCGTATCGATCAGCGTCTCGCCCTTCTTCACCGACGAATTGCCGACCGACATGTTCATCACGTCGGCGCCGAGGCGCTTGCCGGCGAGTTCGAAGGAGGCTTGCGTCCGCGTCGACGCTTCGAAGAAAAGATTGATTTGCGTCAGTCCCCGAAGGGTCGACGTCTTCTTTTCTCTCTGTCGGCTGATCTTGACGGCTTCGTCAGCCTTGTCGAGAAGATAGGTAATATCCTGCTCGGTGAGGCCCTTGATGCCAATGAGGTGGCGGTGGGGGAAAAAGACCATGACCCTGCCTCTTATTGTCTTCGCGGGGTCTATAAAGAGTGCAGGGGGATGGGGCAAGCTTGTGCTGTGCGCAAATCCCTATGTTCCCCATGCATTTTCCGTCGAATCTCGATAGAGCAGAAATCTGCGAATCACGAACTTCCGGTTTACCTTTGCCGGGCTCATGAAATAGAAGCGAATAATGACCTCCGCAAACCGGACTGAAGACAAACTCGCCGAACTCAACCAGCCGAGCCTCTGGTCGGGAATCAATGCCTATCGATCCGATCCGCTGATCGTCGATCTGACTTCCACGCTGCCGCGCACCATCCGCGAAGACCTTGAAAACATGGGCCGCTACGTGACCTCGCCGGAAGCGCAGGAACTGGCGCGCATGGCAAACCAGGGCACGCCGCAGCTTCGAACCCACGGTCCGCGCGGCGAGCGTCTGGATATCGTCGAATTCCACCCGGCCTGGCATGCGCTGATGCGCCGTTCCATGGCCTCGGGCCTGCATTCCTCCGTCTGGGACCCGCAGGCCGATACGGAAGCCAAGGATCAGGCCCATCACATTCGCGCGGCTCGTTTCTATCTGACGGCGCAACTCGAATCCGGCCATCTCTGCCCGATAACGATGACCAGCGCGTCCGTTGCAGCTCTCTCGGCCTCACCGGCCGTGCAGAAAGACTGGGCGCCGAAGATCCTGTCGCGCAAATATGATTCATCCAACCGTCCCGCCATGCAGAAGTCGGCCGTGACGATCGGTATGGGCATGACGGAAAAACAGGGTGGCACGGATGTCCGCGCCAACAAGACTGCTGCCGAAAAGGTCAGCGAGGGCATCTATCGCCTCTCCGGCCACAAGTGGTTTATGTCCGCGCCGATGAGCGACGCTTTCATCATGCTGGGGCAGACCAAGGAGGGCATGGGCTGCTTCCTGGTGCCGCGTCTTCTGGAGGACGGTTCGGCCAACGGCCTGCAGTTCCAGCGCCTGAAGGACAAGATCGGCAACCGCTCCAACGCTTCTTCCGAGGTTGAGTTTACGGATACGTTCGGCTTCCTGCTCGGGGCTCCGGATGGTGGCATCCGCACCATTCTTGACATGGTGACGCTGACGCGTCTCGATTGCGCACTCGCCTCTTCCGGCATCATGCGCGCCTCGCTGGCCGAAGCCGTGCACCACACCCGCGGCCGCAGCGTTTTCGGCAAGATGCTCGTCAACCAGCCGATCATGACGCGCGTGCTCGCCGACATGGCGCTCGATGTGGCCGCAGCCACGGCGCTCTCCTTCCGCCTTGCGGATGCCTTCGACAAGGCGCGCGACAATGCCGAGGACGCCGCCTACGCCCGCGTCATGACGCCGGTCGCCAAGTACTGGTGCTGCAAGATCGCCCCGGCGCTGATCTACGAGGCGATGGAGTGCATCGGCGGCAGCGGCTACATCGAGGAACGTCCGATCGCCCGCCATTATCGCGAGGCCCCGGTCAATGCGATCTGGGAAGGTTCGGGCAATGTCATGGCGCTGGACGTGCTGCGCGTCTTGAACCGCGGCAAGGATCTCTTCGAGACGGTTTTTGCAGGTCTCGCACGCGATCTCGGCCCGGCCGGCAAGAAGACGATCGACGTGCTGCGCGCAGCGATCGCGCTCTGCGAACAGGACGAGGGTGCTGCCCGCCTGCTCGTCGAACAGCTGGCACTCGCCGCCGGTGCCGCCGAACTCTACCGCCTCGGGGCAGGACGCATTGCCGATGCCTTCATCGAGACCCGACTTGCCGGCGGCTGGCGCTCGACCTACGGCATGCTCGATTCCCGCTTTGACGCGAGTTATATCGTCGACCTGCTTTATCCGCCGGCTGCGTAGTGCCTGTGTTTCGCAATGCGCGGCAGGACGATCTCGATGAGATCTATGCCATCTCGCTTGCGACCGGCGACGGCGGACAGGATGCGAGCCATCTCTATCGCGATAACAGGCTGATCGGTCATATCTATTCGGCACCCTACGTGGTGCTCGGCCCGGAAATGACCCTTGTCGCGGAAGACGAACAGGGCATTGCCGGTTATATCGTTGGTGCTTACGACACGGCCGCTTTCGAAGGCTTGCTCGAGCGCGAATGGTGGCCCTCTTTGCGCGATCAGTATGCCGATCCTGCCGGCGATCCGTCCCAATGGACCGCCGATGAACGCCGCAGCTTTGCGATCCATCATCCACGCATCATGTCGGCTGATATCGTCGAAGCCTACCCCGCCCATATTCACATGAACCTCCTGCTGCGCCTGCAAGGGCAGGGCGTCGGTGGCATGCTTCTGAAGCAGTGGGTGTCACAGGCCCGAAAGGCAGGCGTGCGCGGTATTCATCTCGGGGTCAATGCCGGCAACCAGGGCGGCCAGCACTTCTGGTCCTCACGAGGTTTCGTACGCCTGCTCCCGCCGCTCGTCTCGGCATCGGAAACCACTGTCTGGTTCGGCCGCACACTCTAGGCTGAACTTCGTCCGACGGGCAGCAGGCTGAACGCCCTTCATTTAACGACATAAAAAATCCGGCCGCGTTGCCGCAGCCGGATCGTATCACTTATCGCCGAAAATCAGCGTTCAGAAGAAGCCGCGGCGCTGCCACCAGCCGGCCTTCTTCGGCTTGCCTTCGCCGTCAGTCTCTCCGTTTTCGGTGCGGTTCGAGGTGACCGTCGGTTCGGAGGACGAGATGTTGGAGCCGCGGTTGGCGCGGGCAGGCTTTGCCTCTTCCTGTGCTGGGGTCGCGAGATCTGCAGAGGCTTCCATCACTTCAGGCTCGGCTTCGGCAACCGGCGCCTCAACAGCAACCGCTTCTGCGACCGGCGTTTCAATGATGGGCTCTTCGACCGGCGAGGGTGCTGCGACCTTACGGCGGCCACGGCCGCGTGCGGGCTTGACCACTTCGGCAACGCTTTCGCTGCCTTCGATGGCAGCCGCGGCGGACTGGCCTTCATTGGTTTCAGCTGCGATGACTTCGATCACCTCTGCCTCGGTCGCAGACGTCACTTCGGCTACGCTATCGTCGGCTTCATCCGCGTCGCCGTCTTCGGAAGCTGCACCTTCAGCGCCTTCCTCACCACGATTACGGCGTCCGCCACGCTTGCCTCGACGGCGGCGCTTGCGGCGCTGAGAATCATCGCCCTCGGCGTGGACGTCTGCAACACCTTCGGCGGCATCGCTGTCGCCTTCGCTGCCCTCGTCTTCGCCCTCTTCGCCATCGTCAGCCTCGTCGGAGACGGTATCGGCTCCAACCTGCTGCTCGGCAGTGCCGTTGCGGCCACGACGGCGGCGACGGCGTTTGCGCTTGCGTCCATTTTCGCCTTCACCCTCTGCGCGGGCGGCAGCAGCCGGGCGCTCGGAAGTGGCAGGCTTTTCTTCCAGCTCTTCGTCTTCTTCCTCGTCGTGCTCGATGACGACATCATCATCATCATCGTCGTCGGGGATGGCTGCGAAATTGAAGAGGCTTTCGATCTTGACGGGGTTTTCAACCGGTTCGCCACGATCGATCGCGAAGTGCTGAGCACCAACCGAACCATCAGCATCGATGATGATCGCCACGCCGAAGCGGGCTTCATAATCGACGATCGTCTGGCGCTTGTGGTTGAGCAGGTAGAGCGCGATATCGGGCGTCGTGCGTACCGTGATATTATGCGTGGTGTTCTTGAGCAGATACTCCTCGACGCCGCGCAGCACATGCAGGGCAACGGAGGACTGCGAACGAACGTGGCCGGTGCCGCCGCAATGTGAGCAGACCTGCGTCGTCGATTCAAGAACGGAAGCGCGGATGCGCTGGCGCGACATTTCCAGAAGGCCGAAATGCGAGATGCGGCCGACCTGGATGCGGGCGCGATCGTTCTTCAGGCATTCCTTCAGCTTCTTCTCGACGGCGCGATTGTTGCGCTTTTCTTCCATGTCGATGAAGTCGATGACGATAAGGCCGGCAAGGTCGCGAAGGCGAAGCTGACGGGCGACTTCGTCTGCAGCCTCGAGGTTCGTCTGGAGAGCCGTATCCTCGATCGAATGCTCGCGGGTGGAGCGGCCGGAGTTGACGTCGATCGAAACCAGCGCTTCGGTCTGGTTCATGATCAGATAGCCGCCGGACTTCAGCGTTACCTGCGGCTGCAGCATGCGGTCGAGCTGCGCTTCGATGCCGGAGCGGGAGAAGATCGGATGGATGTCGCGGTAGGGCTGAACAACCTTGGCATGGCTCGGCATCAGCATCTTCATGAAGTCTTTCGCTTCACGATAGCCTTCTTCGCCGGAGACGATGACTTCGCTGATATCCTTGTTGTAGAGATCGCGGATCGAGCGCTTGATGAGCGAACCTTCCTCGTAGACGAGGCATGGTGCCGTGGAGGCGAGCGTCAGCGTGCGGACGTTCTCCCACAGGCGCATCAGATATTCGAAGTCGCGCTTGACCTCGACCTTGGTGCGGTTCGCACCGGCCGTGCGCAGGATCACGCCCATGCCCTGCGGCACCTCCAGCATGCGGGCGATTTCCTTCAGCCGCTTGCGGTCCTGTGGGTTGGTGATCTTGCGGGAAATGCCGCCGCCACGTGCCGTGTTCGGCATCAGAACCGAATAGCGGCCTGCGAGCGACAGATATGTCGTGAGGGCAGCGCCCTTGTTACCGCGTTCTTCCTTGGCGACCTGCACCAGCAGGATCTGGCGGCGCTTGATGACTTCCTGGATGCGGTACTGCTTGCGCGGCTTGCGCTGCACACGGTCCGGAACCTCTTCCATCGCGTCTTCGGCGCCGACGGATTCAATAACTTCCTCTTCGCCGTGGTCGTCATCATCGTCGTCATCATCCTGACGGCGCTTGGAGACGTCCTCGGAGATGGAGTCCGTTTCGACCATTGCGGCCATCTCGCCGCCGGTCGAGCCTTCGTCGTCGTTGTCGGCAACAGACGCTTCCGCTGCTGCCTCTTCGGCGACAGGTTCGACTACCTTCTTGCGGCTGCGGCGGGCGCGGGGCTTCTTGGCCGGGGCTTCTTCAGCAACAGGTGCTGCCTCTTCGGCGGGTGCGGCTGCTTCTTCTGCCGCGACTGCCTCGGGCTGTTCGACCGGAATGATGCCGATATCAGGCTGGTCCTGCGTCGAGAGATCGACCATAGGAGCCGTCTCGACATGCTCGACATCCTCGTCGCGGCGGTGCTCCTCGGCTTCGGCACGAAGCAGGGCCTGACGGTCGGCAAGCGGGATCTGGTAATAGTCGGGATGGATTTCGGCAAAGGCCAGGAAGCCGTGCCGGTTGCCGCCGTAGTCTACGAAAGCGGCCTGCAGCGAGGGCTCTACCCTCGTTACCTTTGCAAGATAGATGTTGCCGCGGATCTGCTTCTTGTGCTGCGACTCGAAGTCAAATTCTTCTATACGGTTCCCGCGAACGACAACGACGCGCGTCTCTTCTTCGTGAGACGCATCGATAAGCATTTTGTCTGCCATGTAAGCTGAGCTCCTCGGCGAGGCCGCGAGAGCGCATTCCCGACTGCTGTTGACACAGAAAGAATGCGGTCCGCTGTGGCCGCGCCGGATAATGAAAGTCGAGATTGGTGCGAGGGGCAGGGCAGCAGCCAGACCGCAGCCGGAACATTTTCGTTCCGGGGCCTGTACACTTCAGATAAAACCTGCTGCGAAACCATCAACAACCAAGCGCGATCGATAAATGACGAAGACCCATTTCGGGTCCGATGAGTTTGCTCCCTGAGAGCGTGGTGGCTGATCCACCAATGAAGTCCCAGCATGAAGCCGGAAAATCAGGATCCAGTTCTTGAGTGGAAATGCATTAGACGGCGGACGATTACCGGTTGTGGCGCCAGGTCCGTAGTGGCTGGCTGCCTCGCGGCGACTCTATCCCGTCAACACCTCTACCCTAAAATTTGTTGTATGTTTTCTCTGTCACAATAGCAAGGGAAAAGCCAAATGTGCCATAATATTGATGGATTTCGTATCGCATAAACTCCTCGGGGATAGGCGATCCTGAGTCGTGGTCGGTGCGCGCGCTCGCCTCCAGCGGGCGTCCGCGGAAACGGTGGTGGCTCCATCGCGATAATAAATAGGGTGTGGCGGGCTATTGTTTAAGAGTTCTCGGATCGCAGCGGAGTTGTCCGCAGGGCGCAAACTGGGTTTTACGGCGTGGCTTTTGGCCTTCGCAGCGTTTTGCGCGGTCCCGGGCGCGGCAGCCGGTACGAAGGATCCCCTGCTGGCTTACGGAGCACGCATCGTCGGCGACGACGCCAGAACTCGCATCGTTATCGATTTCGACCGTGAGCCGCGTTTTTCCGTCCACTATATCACCAATCCCGAGCGTATCGTCGTTGACCTGCCGGCAACGGCCTTTGGTTTCCCCGCCAAGGATCTTGAGGCGCGTGGTCTCTTCAAGGACATTCGCTACGGCGCCATGGACGAGGGCAGCGCCCGCATCGTGCTGACGGCGGCGCGTCCGGTCCAGCTCGCGCTCGCCAAGGTGCAGATGGATGAGAGCGGTAATGGCCACCGGCTGGTGCTCGATGCCGAGATGATCGATAAACAGAAGTTCGCCGAGTTGGTGAAGACGCAGTCCTGGACCGATCAGGCCGATGCAGCTCAGACGACAAGTGCGATTCCCCAGCCGGAAAAAACCGCACCCGGAGATTTCATCATTGCCATCGATGCCGGCCATGGCGGGATCGATACCGGCGCGATCGGTGTCGATACGAAGACCGAGGAAAAGCAGGTGACGTTAGCCTTCGCCAAGGCGCTCGCCGACCGCCTGAACAAGGAGCGGGGCATCAAGGCTTTTCTGACGCGCGACAACGACGAATTCCTGTCGCTCTCGCAGCGCGTGCTCATCGCCCGACAGAACCATGCCGGCCTCTTCATTTCGCTGCATGCCGATACGCTGAAGCAGAAGGACATTCGCGGCGCAACCGTCTACACGATTTCCGACAAGGCTTCGGACAAGCTCGCCGCCGATCTCGCCGAGCGCGAAAACCTGTCGGACCAGATCGCCGGCAAGGAAACGGTCGCCGAGCCGCCCGAAGTTGCTGATATCCTCCTCGACCTGACGCGGCGCGAGACGCAGGCGTTCTCGATCTCGCTCGCCGAAAGCGTGCTCGCTTCCTTCAAGGACCAGGTCGGCACGATCAATAATCCGCATCGTCACGCAGGCTTCCGTGTACTGCAGGCGCCAGATGTTCCCTCGATCCTGCTCGAACTCGGCTTCCTCTCCAATGTCGATGACGAGAAGCTTTTGCTTGACGATACGTGGCGAGTGAAGATGACCGATCTTCTGACGGATGCAGTGAAGCGTTACCGCACCAGCCTGATGGCAAACGGTGGTTAGTGCCTATCCCGGTCAGAACGATTCAATCTGAACGGTAAAGGCTTTAAACCAGGCGTTGCCCGTAAGTAACAACCACCCTAAACCGGGCCTCTTGCCGGAAGGGAAGGCGAAAGTGGCGGGGTAAGCCCTATTTTGCTCACATTCGCGCCGTTACTCCACTCTATATGTTTCGCACCTGTCTAAGACGAAATCGCCTTGTGGCGCCAACGCTCATGGAGTAAGCCGCGCAACGTGCAATGAGACATGATCTGTGCGATTGTTGCGGCTGCGCCGATCTAATGATTAGAAATACCGGTAGCTGAAAATATGGTTAGACTTCTTGGATATTTCTTCGGGATAGCGTGTGTCCTTTTCCTGGGCGCTGCGGCGGTTATTGCCGTCTATCTTGCCAATGTCGCGAAGGATCTTCCTGACTATGCGGTGCTCAACAGCTA
Source organism: Hyphomicrobiales bacterium (assembly GCA_900468805.1). GTDB lineage: Bacteria > Pseudomonadota > Alphaproteobacteria > Rhizobiales > Rhizobiaceae > Rhizobium. Next base: position 130,231 of record UEIF01000048.1, read on the forward strand.
TGCGCCGCCGGTCACCACCCGTGTTCACGCCGGCAACGGTGCCCTCATGGCCGAATACGCTAAGGAAAAGCGCCTTTTCCTGCCGATCCAGGCGATCCCGGACCGCGTGAAGGCGGCCTTCCTTTCGGCTGAAGACAAGAATTTCTACAACCATCCTGGCGTTGACCTGACGGGCCTCGGCCGCGCTATCCTCGTCAACCTGCAGAATTTCGGCTCAGGCCGCCGGCCGGTCGGTGCTTCGACGATCACCCAGCAGGTGGCGAAGAACTTCCTTCTGACCTCGGACCAGACGATCGACCGCAAGATCAAGGAAGCGATCCTTTCCTTCCGAATCGAGCAGGCCTACAGCAAGGACAAGATCCTCGAGCTCTATCTCAATGAGATCTTCTTTGGCCTGAACTCCTACGGTATCGGCAGCGCCTCGCTCACCTATTTCAACAAGTCGGTCACCGAACTGACGATCGCCGAATCCGCCTATCTCGCTTCGTTGCCGAAGGGCCCGGCCAACTACCATCCCTTCCGTCATCCGGAAGCCGCTCTCGAGCGCCGCAACTGGGTGATCGATCGTATGGTAGAGAATGGCTATGTGAGCCAGAGCGACGGCGAGGACGCCAAGAAGCAGCCGCTCGGCGTCACTGCCCGCACCAGCGGCCCGTCTCTTTTTGCTTCCGACTATTTCGCCGAAGCCGTCCGTCGCCAGCTCATCGACCAGTACGGCGAGAAGACGCTGTATGAAGGCGGTCTCTCGGTGCGCACCTCGCTCGATCCGCAGATGCAGCTCGAGGCCCGCAAGGCGCTGCAGGACGGCTTGGTCACCTATGACGAGCGTCGGGGTTTTCACGGCCCGGTCAAGCAGATCGCTGCCTCGGGGGACTGGGGACCGGCGCTCGCCGAAGTTCCCGCTCTCTCCGACGTGCCGGAATGGCGCCTTGCCGTCGTGCTTGCCGTGTCCAACGAGGCCGTCGATATTGGTCTCCAGCCGCCGAAGGATGGGGGTGGCAAGGTTGCTGCCGCGCGCGAGCGCGGCACGATCGCCGCCAAGGACATGCAGTGGGCATTCCGCTCCGCCACCGGCGACCGCAAGTCGACAAAGTCGCCGGTCGGCGTCGTGACGGCAGGCGATGTCGTCTATGTCGAGCGCCTTGGCGGTGACGGCTCGACCTCATATCGTCTGCGCCAGCCACCGAAAGTGCAGGGCGGTCTCGTCGCCATGGATCCGAAGACCGGCCGCGTTCTCGCCATGGTCGGCGGCTTCTCCTATGCCCAGTCGGAATTCAATCGCGCCACTCAGGCGATGCGCCAGCCGGGCTCCTCCTTCAAGCCCTTCGTTTACGCTGCCGCGATGGACAACGGCTACACGCCGGCCTCGGTCATCATGGATGCGCCGATCGAGATCGTTTCGGGCGGTCAGGTGTGGAAGCCGGAAAACTACGGCGGCGAAGTCAGCGGTCCCTCGACGCTGCGCTCCGGCATCGAGAACTCGCGCAATCTGATGACGGTGCGCCTTGCCAATGACCTCGGCATGAATATCGTCGCGGAATATGCAGAACGCTTCGGCATCTACGACAAGATGCCGCCGCTGCTCGCCATGTCGCTCGGCTCAGGTGAAACGACGGTGCTGCGCATGGTTTCGGCCTATTCGGTCATCGCCAATGGCGGCAAGCAGATCAAGCCGACGCTGATCGACCGCATTCAGGATCGTTACGGCAAGACGATCTTCAGGCACGAGGAACGTCTTTGCGAAGGCTGCAATGCCGGCGACTGGCAGAGCCAGGAAGAGCCCAACATCGTCGACAACCGCGAGCAGGTTCTCGATCCGATGACCTCTTACCAGATCACCTCGATGATGCAGGGCGTCATCCAGCGTGGTACCGCGGCCGGCAAGGTCGATCTGTCGGGCCGCGACGTTGCCGGCAAGACCGGCACGACCAACGATGAGAAGGACGCCTGGTTCGTCGGCTTCACGCCGGATCTGGTTGCAGGCCTTTACATGGGCTTCGATACGCCGGCTCCGCTCGGCCGCGGCGGCACGGGTGGTGTTCTCTCGGCGCCGATCTTCAACGAATTCATGCAGGCGGCCGTCAAGGATATGCCGGAATCCAAATTCGTGGTCCCGGCCGGCATGAACATGATCGCAATCAACCGCAAGACCGGCATGGCAGCTGTCGACGGTGATCCAGGAACCATCATCGAAGCCTTCAAGCCAGGCACCGGCCCGGCCGACAGCCTTTCTGTCATCGGCATGGACGGCACGATGGCGCCGGAGGAAATCCTGCGCACGTCGCCGCAGGCAAACCAGGCGGTTCAGACCAACACGCCAGGCCTGTTCTGATCGACACCGATTTCTGTTGCGCCCGCCACGGCTCTTTACATCCGCGGCAGGCGTCTCTATGTCACGAGCCTTAAAGAATAGCCCGGCATTCCCAGAATACCGAAGCAAAGAAGCAGGAAAATGCGAGCGGAAATCCAGAACATAGTCGATGAAACCAAGCAGGCTATCACCCTGCTGAGGAGGCATCTTTGACTGGGACCAGGCGGTAAGACGACTGGACTGGTTGAACAATAAGGCAGAGGATCCCAACCTCTGGAACGATGCACAGGAAGCCCAGAAGCTGATGCGCGAGCGTCAGCAGCTGGATGATGGCATCAATGGGGTCAGGGCGCTGGAACAGCAGCTTTCCGACAATGTCGAGCTCATTGAACTCGGGGAAGAAGAAGGCGACGAAAGCATCGTCAAGGAAGCCGAGGCCGCGCTGAAAAGCCTGCAGGCCGAGGCAGCCCGCCGACAGGTCGAAGCCATGCTATCAGGCGAAGCTGATGGCAACGACACCTACCTGGAAGTTCATTCCGGCGCGGGCGGCACGGAAAGCCAGGACTGGGCGAACATGCTTCTGCGCATGTACACCCGCTGGGCCGAGCGCCAGCGCTTCAAGGTCGAGCTCATGGAAGTGCATGACGGGGAAGAAGCCGGCATCAAATCCGCCACATTGCTGGTAAAAGGCCATAACGCCTATGGCTGGCTGAAGACGGAATCGGGCGTCCATCGTCTCGTGCGCATCTCGCCCTACGACAGCAATGCGCGCCGCCACACATCCTTCTCGTCGATCTGGGTCTATCCCGTCGTCGACGACTCGATCCAGATCGAGATCAACGAAAGCGACTGCCGTATCGACACCTACCGTTCGTCGGGCGCCGGCGGTCAGCACGTTAACACCACCGATTCGGCCGTGCGCATCACGCATATCCCGACAGGCATCGTCGTGCAGTGCCAACAGGAGCGTTCGCAGCACAAGAACCGCGCCAAGGCCTGGGACATGCTGCGCGCACGCATGTACGAAGCCGAGCTGAAGAAGCGCGAGGACGCCGCCAACGCCGAAGCCGCTTCCAAGACGGATATCGGCTGGGGCCACCAGATCCGCTCCTACGTTCTGCAGCCCTACCAGCTGGTAAAAGACCTGCGCACCGGCGTTGCGAGCACGGCCCCTGACGACGTGCTCGATGGCGACCTGAACGAGTTCATGGAAGCCGCACTTGCTCACCGCATCAGCGGCGCAGCCGACGCTGTCGTCGACGATGTCGACTGACCAGTGAAGACAGATCTGAGATAGAAGGCCCCGGAAACGGGGCTTTTCTTTTTCAGATGTCCACTGGAATGTCTGTTCCGTGAAAGAACCCACCCGACAGTTTGGCGATCTCCTCGTGGACATCAGAACGTTCTATGCCTGCTGGATCGGTGAAGAGATGTTCTGCAAAGGAAAGTCCCAATGCCGTGCCCTCGGGCAGGAAGACATAATGCCCAAGCCCGCCCGGAAGTATCCTGAGGAGGCTTCGATCAAGTCGTGCATGTAGCCATTTTGAACATTCTTCGACCGGAGCCGTGTTGTCGGCATCGCCGACCAGAATGAGGGCAGGCCCATCAATGGCTTTCAGGCTGTCTTCACTGAAGCCTCGGACCGATCGACCCGGCGCGCAGACCAATGCCGCTCTGATCCTGTCGTCGCGATAGGATTGCGACATCCGCGACCATGAATCGCGAAATGCCGTGCTCGTGCGAAGCAGCGACGGAATATGATCGGCGAGGTCAGGAAACTCCCTCGGACCGCGCCGTCCTCCAGGCTTCAGCCTGGATTGTTCGAACTGCGAGAATTGCGCGACAGCGCCGAGGAGCAGCATGACCGTATAGGCTCCCGCTGAAAATCCGGCGGCGAACACGCTATCGGTATCGATATGCCCGGCAAGATCACCCTGCCAGTCTTCGCGGCGGTCGAGCATGAGACTTAGATCCGGCGCGCGCTCCCAGAGACAGGCAAAACCCTCGGCGCGATAGGGTTCGCCGCTGGTATTGCCGTGATGGTTGACGCCGAGCGCGATAAATCCTCGATTGACCAGGCGGCTGGCAAGCCATTCCAGCCCGGCAGCCGATCCGCCGGTGCCATGCGACAGCAGGACCAGCGGGTAGGGCTTCGCCATTGGCTGAAGGGGGGCATCGCGGGCAACTGCCACCCTTCGGAACCAGCTTCGTCCCGGGATTTCGGTTTCGAGCGAGCCCTCGGCTGCTGGATACCATAGGGACCAGCGGATAGGTCTTGGGCCGACCGCGTCCCAGTCCGGCCGCGTCTCGTCGTGAAGCACGCCTTCGCGAAAGCCGAGTTTCATGGCCTATGCCTCGAACAGTCCGGTGACACTCAGTTCGTCGCCTTCTCCACGGTAATGTCCCCGAACTCGTCGATCAGCACGGTCCAGCCATCGGATTCGGCGCTAGGGTCGATCTTCACATAGACCGTGGCGAACAGGCCAGGCTCCTTGATGATGCCGCTCGAATTCTCGGGCCGGATATCTGTGACATAGGGCTTGAGGTCGCTGATTTCCTGCAATTCGACCGTCGAGATGATGGCGGGTCCGGCGTCGCTCTGCGCGATCTGCTGCAGGTAGACCTTGGAGGTCTTGTCGGACTGGCGCACGGCGAAAAGCTTGTAATAGCCGTGTCGCCGCTGCTGCGGCTTGGCATCCCCCCCGCTGACATTTTGGGTGCTGACGCTCTGGGTGGTTGTCGGCGCGCGCTCGACCGGCAGCGAATTGCCGTCGTCTTCCCAATAGCCGGTGCTGGTCGCGAAGATGATCGAGGCCGGCAGGATATCGTCGTGAACGGTCTGTGCCTCGGCGGCGATCACCCATCCCGCTACGAGGAACGCCGTCATAAATGCTTGCCGCATCGCCATTATTTCAATCCTCGAATTGTTCTGCCAAAATCCGGTCCGACCAAGAGCGGTCGGGATCGGAAAGGATGCGTGCTGTCATGTCCTCGGATTGGGCGATGCGCACATGCAGTATGGATTTGATCTCCGTATTGTCGGCGACGGCATTCACCGGCCGCTTCTCGGCTTCCAATATGTGGATGTCGACGGTTACCCGGTTGGGAAGCAGCGCTCCGCGCCAGCGTCGCGGACGGAAGGCGCTGACTGGCGTCATGGCGAGCAGGGGGGCGTCAAGCGGCAGGATCGGACCGTGAGCGGAAAGATTGTAGGCGGTAGAGCCCGCAGGCGTTGCCACCATCAAGCCATCGCAGATCAGTTCCTCCAGCCGCACGTGCCCGTCGATCTCCACCCTGAGCTTCGCCGCCTGATAGGATTGCCGGAAAAGATAGACCTCGTTGATCGCAAGCGCGGACGAATTGCTGCCGTCGGCATTGCGCGTCGTCATTTTCAACGGATGAAAGGCATTCTCGACGGCGAAACAGATGCGGTCGTGCAGGCCATCTGTCTTGTAGTCATTCATCAGGAAGCCGACTGATCCGCAATTCATACCGTAGACGAGCTTGCCGCTGTTCATCGTGCTGTGCAGCGTCTGAAGCATGAAGCCATCGCCGCCGAGTGCGACGATGACGTCGGCCTCGTTTGCGGGCACATCGCCGTAAAGACGAATCAGTTCATCCCGCGCGGCGAGCGCTTCCGTCGTCGGCGAAGCGATAAAAGAAAGCGTCTGAAATGACCTGCCCATGCAATTCCCTTTGTTATGCTGCTCTAGCTAAAGGATAAAGGGCTTGTACGACAAGACGTTTTGCGTTGCGCGCGAAGTTCGGATGTTCTTATCATCCCATAGATCGGCCGGCGATTTTGGTAATGAACACGGCCACACGGAGCCAACCGGGCTTTCCCAACCATAGTGGCGATCGACAACGGCTGTGGATAGATTTGTTCGACTGCCCGAAGAGGCAAATTTTCTTTACAAAAGATCAGAATCTGCTACTTCGCAGCCATTGCCCTTGTAGCTCAGTTGGTAGAGCACCTGATTTGTAATCAGGGGGTCCCGGGTTCGAACCCTGGCGGGGGCACCAGTTTTCCAACCATTCCATGACATGAACAAAGACTGAAGGGTCGATTCAGCGGCAATTCAGGTGCGCTCGGCCATTCTCGCTTCATCAGAAACGAGGAAGTGAGCCATGAAGGTCGCCAATTTTCTCCTAGCCGCTGCTCTTTCGGCAGGTACCCTGTTTTCCGCCGTAGCACCGGCTGCGGCTGTCCCTCTCAACCGTCCGGAAGTCTCACACCAGAGCGATGTGATTCAGGTCCGCGGCGGTGATCGTGATTGGGGCGATCGTGACGATTGGCGGGATCGCCGCGATTGGCGGGATCGCCGAGACTGGCGTGAACGCCGCTATTGGCGACCGGCCTGGGGCTATGAGCGTCGCGAGTGGCGGGGAGAGGAACGTTGGCGCGAACGTCGCTGGCGCCATCATGATAGGCCCTACTGGCTCTACCGGAGCTGACGGCTGATCAGCAAAGGGCGGTTGCCGGCCTAAACAAAATCCCGTCGCAAAGGTCCAACCGTGCGGCGGGTTTTTTGTGCCTGTAAACATGCATTCTGCCGCACAGACTAGGTGCTTCGAGCAGACAGACATTATTGACTGACTACCAGTCAATAATATAGAAGAAGGCAGATGCCCGCCGCGATGGAGTTCGCCATGTCTGCAAAAACGCTTCTGACCTCCTTGTTTCAGTATAAGTCCAACGTCGATGAGGAACTGCTGGACGCTCTCGACTCATTTTCCGATCGGGCGCCATCCGAGGAGCTGCTGTCCGCTTTCCGCGTCCTCAATCACGCGCATATCGTCGACCGGATCTTCGCAGCCAACCTGCAGAAGAAGTTTCATGGGTACACGGCGAGTTGGAGCAGGGAGCCGCCGGCCTTTGCCGATCTCGCCTCCGCGATCAGGCAAACCGATGAATGGTATCTGAACTATGTATTGCGGCTTACGCCCGACGAGCTGGAAGAGGTGATCGACTTCACTTTCACCGATGGCGGACAGGGCCGTATGTCGCGGGAGGAGATGCTTGCCCATGTGATTACACATAGCGGCTATCACCGTGGCGAGGCTGGTCGTCTTTTGCCTGACATTGAAAACACTGCTATGCGGGACGTCTTCGCAGGCTATCTTCATCGAGCGGAGCCTCAGCGTCGCGGGCATTGACGGATTTTCCGATGGCACCACGCGTGGCCGGCAGGCCAAGGACTAAACCGGCTGAGGAAAGACGGGACGAGCTCATGCTTGCGGCCGAACGCCTCTTTCTCGACAAGGGGGTTGAGCATACGACGATCGAGGAGATCACCCAGGGCGCTGCCGTCTCGAAGGGAGCCTTCTACCTTCACTTCTCCTCGAAGGCGGATGTTATCGAAGCATTGCGGACCCGCTTCGTTCAAAATCTCCTGAACGGCATCGTGGAAGAAGTGGGTAAACAGGGTGTAAGCGACTGGAACGGCAAGTTGACAGCCTGGGCAAAAGCCTGCGCCGAGGGCTACCTGAACGCATTGCCCCTTCACAACCTTGTCTTTGCTGTTGCTCCGCCGCCGAGCCGCGAAGGCCTGACAAGCAACATCCTGATAGATGATCTCGCGGAACTCCTTGCAGCAGGCGACCGCGAAGGGGCTTGGCCGCTGGCGGACCCGGCATTCACCGCCATGTTCCTGTTCAACGCCCTACACGGCGTCGTCAATCAGGACGGTGTCGGCGAAAATGGCGCTGACCGTGCGCGGCTACTCGGCAATATCGCGGAAAACGTCCGGCGTCTCGTCCGTTGAGGAGATTTCACGTCAGGTTCACTCCTGCTCGGGTCCGTTCACACTTGATGCGATCTTCGTGCCGTTGCCCGTCTGTCCGGCGCCGGACGGAGACATCATCGCGAGGCTGAGCACCGAGGCAATCATAATGGCAACGACAGCAATCATCAGGCGCATGAACATTTAATCCCTGTTTGTCTGGCGGGATTAAACGTCTGACGGCTTTGTGGGTTCCTGATCGGCTATTGCGCTGACGGAGGTGGGCTCACTGGCGTCGTCGACGGCGCCAGCGGATCCGGCTGGCGGATCGGGTGAGACTTGTCCACCCACATGATGCTCAAAATGACCATGACGAAGACCGCAATGAAGAGAACACCGAAGATCAGCGGTCGAAATGCCATAATGCGGATTTCCTTTTGTCCGGTGCCCCAGGGGGTAAAATGCGTTGCCGACAATAGTGACCGGCAAGCTCTTTCCAACGCGGAATATGGACCAGAGGAGGAGGTGTTCAACCGCGATGGCGGGATCCGTGCCTCTGCCCACGACATATGAAGAGTGATCTGCAGGCTGTGGTCTATGCCTTTAGATGCAGCCCCGCCGCATAAAGCGCAATCGCCGCGGCATTCGATACGTTCAGCGATTTGATGGCGCCGGGCATATCGAGACGGGCAAGCGCACTGACGGTTTCCCGAGTCTTCTGCCGCAGGCCCTTGCCTTCGGCGCCGAGCACAAGCGCTATTCTGCCACCTGAGAACGTGCCTTCCAGTGGCGCCGGTCCTTCCGAATCGAGCCCGATCGTGAAGAAGCCGAGCTTGTGCAATTCGCCGAGCGCATCCGAGAGATTGGTGATCTGTATATAAGGTATGAGTTCCAGCGCGCCGGAAGCCGATTTGGCAAGTACGCCCGATTCGGTCGGGCTATGTCTCTGGGTGGTGATAACTGCGCCTGCATTGAAGGCGACGGCCGAGCGCATGATGGCGCCGACATTGTGGGGATCGGTCACCTGATCGAGCACGAGAAGCAGCGGACTGTCCTTCAGCGCTTCCAGCCTTCGGACGGGCAGGGGGCTTGTTTCCAGCATCACGCCCTGATGGATTGCTTCGGGGCCGAGCACCTTGTCGATATCCTGTGGCGAAACCATTTCGACGGGAATGCCGATCGTCTCGGGATCGATCTCCAATCGCGCAAGCGCGTTCTGCGTGACCGATAGCTTGATCTTCTTGCGCTCCGGATTTTCGAGCGCGGCGCGAACGGTATGAAGGCCGTAAAGGAAGACCTGGTCGGGGGCCATCGCCGGCGGCTTCCAGTCGTCCCCGCCACGCTTGCGCTTCTGCGGCGCCGGCGTCGGGATTTCACCGCGTTCGCGCTTGCCGTCGCGATGCGCGCGTCGCAGCGTTGCGTAATGCGTGTCCTTTGCGGACTTGTCAGTGATGGGCGTGTCGCCGGATTTCTTATCTTTGCTCATGCGGCTTTATAACGATGGCGCCTGTTTCCGCATAGACCTTCTTTCTTACGCCGGCTTTCAACAGGGGATGAAATTTTTCCTGTCTTTTCCATTGTCTTCGTGTTGACAGACTGAAATGCTCCGGTCATATACGCGGCGCAGACGACGGGGCGGCAACGCTTCAAAGTCTGACGAACTTGGTCTCACGATCCGGACGAAAAACTGGAGAGATGCCCGAGTGGTTAAAGGGGACGGACTGTAAATCCGTTGGCTCAGCCTACGTTGGTTCAAATCCAACTCTCTCCACCATTCGTCATTGGATCGGACCACCCCGCGGGTATAGCTCAATGGTAGAGCAGCAGCCTTCCAAGCTGAATACGCGGGTTCGATTCCCGCTACCCGCTCCAGCTTGATCCCCACTATCGAAGACTTGTTTTAGCGCGTTGCGTTCGAGGCGGAAGGTGCTGCGTCGCCAGCACTATGTGATGCTTGCGCGGCGATTGCAAAAATCGCAGCTGCCTCTGGGTTTGGCTAAGACGCAGGCCCAGGCCTTCTGTCGATTTTGTCTGGAATTTCAGATGTTTTGGGGAGGGCAAAGGCGAATCGTCTTGCGGGTTGCGAATTAGCTCCCATATGCGCTCACACGCGAAGAATGGCGTCTGCAATTAAGTCTTGCGCAATTTCGCCGAAAGCCTTAAACGGCGGCACTAAACCGGTTCGCCGGGGTCACCCATTTTACGTCCACAGGAAGCATTCAAATGGCAAAGAGTAAGTTT
>UEIF01000084.1 GCA_900468805.1 Hyphomicrobiales bacterium
GATCAACAGAACCTTCATGCTTAACCGCCAGACCAACAGGCTAGGCCAACAGGCCAGACCAGCAGCAAGGGGATCAGGCATGAAGGTTCTGTTGATCGGATCGGGTGGACGCGAGCACGCACTCGCCTGGAAGCTGGCGCAATCGTCGCTGATGACGGAATTCTACGCCGCCCCCGGCAATCCCGGCATCGCCGAACATGCGGCACTGGTTGAGCTTGATATCGACGACCACGATGCCGTCATCGCCTTCTGCCGCGAAAAGACGATCGATTTCGTCGTCGTCGGCCCGGAAGCCCCGCTGGTCGCCGGTATTGCCGACGACTTGCGGGCCGCAGGTTTTGCGGTCTTCGGCCCGTCGGCGGGCGCTGCCCAACTCGAAGGCTCCAAAGGTTTCACCAAGGACATCTGCGCGCGGTACAATATCCCTACCGGTGCCTATCAGCGCTTCAACAATGCCCCGAAGGCGAAGGCCTATATCCGTGAGCAGGGTGCCCCTATCGTCGTCAAGGCTGATGGCCTCGCTGCCGGCAAGGGCGTGACCGTCGCCATGACGCTGGACGAGGCACTGGCTGCGGTGGACGATTGCTTCGAGGGTGCCTTCGGCGAGGCCGGGGCCGAAGTCGTCGTCGAAGCCTATCTAGATGGCGAGGAAGCGAGCTTCTTTTGCCTCTGCGACGGGCAGAGCGCTTTGCCGCTCGCGACCGCGCAGGATCACAAGCGCGTCGGTGAAGGCGATACCGGCCCGAACACCGGCGGCATGGGCGCCTATTCGCCAGCACCCGTCATGACAGCCGAGATGACCGAGCGCACGATGAAGGAAATCATCGAGCCGACCATCCGCGGCATGGCCGAAAGCGGCCATGCCTTCAGCGGGGTTTTCTTCGCGGGCCTGATGATCACCGCCAATGGTCCGGAACTCATCGAATACAATGTCCGCTTCGGCGATCCGGAATGCCAGGTGCTGATGATGCGGCTGAAGAGCGATCTCCTGCCGCTGCTGCTTGCCTGTGCCAACGGCACGCTGGACCAGGTCAAGGCGGAATGGAGCGATGATCCGGCCCTGACCGTCGTCATGGCCTCGAAAGGTTATCCGGGCTCCTATGAGAAGAACACCCCGATCCTCGCACTGCCGGAAGCCGGCGAGGGCGGGAAGGTGTTTCATGCCGGCACATCGCTGAAGGATGGCGCGCTCGTCGCCACCGGCGGCCGCGTCCTGAACGTGACGGCGACGGGCCGCACGGTCGGCGAGGCGAAGGACCGCGCCTATGCCCTGCTGGGCGGGGTGAAATGGGAAAATGGTTTCTGCCGCCGGGATATCGGCTGGCGCGCGGTTGAACGCGAAAAGGCACAGGAACGGGCTGACAACGGCCTGTTTCGCTAAATTTTTACCCTTTCTTCTGACGGGATGGAAACAAAGCTGCGTTAATCTGGGCTCTTGATGCATCGGACCGAAAAAGTGTGAAACGGTTTTCGGACAATTCGATGCTTGAACAAAAACTGAGAGCGGTGGACCGTTTTCCGGCCGCTGCTGTCAAGTGAGACCGGGGTAGCGTTGATGCGTCAGATTTTCCTCAGTGCAGTGTTCCTGCTGGCGGCTGGTTCCGCCATGGCCGCCTCGATCGAAGTGATCGGGCCGAGCAAGCCGAAGGAAGCCGGCAGCATCATCATTGAAACTTGCGGCCATTGCCCGCCGCCTCAGACCGAAGCCTCCAAGAGGGAGTATTCGGTACCGGAGCTGCGCCCCGGCGCTTTCCAGCAGGCCGAGGTCCGTGACATCGACGGCGAGAAGAAGATTTATCGCACCGAAAACTGGATGGGCGGCTCTCCCGTTCTCTTTGTGAGCAAAGCCACCCCAGAACAGATGCTGGCTCTCGCTCCGGTCGTGCCCGCAGAAGGTATCGACCACGAGGCAACGGCGGCCGTGGTCAGCGGCGGTGCGAAACCCATAGCTGCCGGCATGGAACAACCCGTTCCTCTCGACGCTTCCGCCTTCCAGCTCCGTTTCTGACCCGGTTTATCGCATCCACCCGATCAGAGTTTGATCGTTGCACGGACCCACCATGGTGGACTGAAAGTGCCCCTGAAGAGACGCAGGTGTGTTGTTCTCAGTTCAATAAGTATGTGCTAATTTATTTGATTGCAACTATTGATGGTTGCAACCTGTACAAGTCTGCAAGAAGATACCTGTCAATTCTACTAGGCGCGCCGAGTAGAAGTCCTGTGTTTGTTAAAAGATAATTTAATCATTCATTATAATTTTACTTACGGAGGACCGGAGAGTGCATGATTGCGCTAGCTGGGCGCGCGACTCTCGCGCGCAGGTCGGGAGTTGACCGATCCGGGATATTGCTTTTCACCTTTTCCGTGAGGTCAATCATGAAGAAGCTCAAGATTGCCCATCAGCTTTTCGCGCTGGTCGGTGTTTTGATGGCCGCATTTGCAGTCGCAACCTATTTTGAAATCCGTACATCCGAGCAGGCAATCTATGATGAGCGCTTCGATATGCTTCGCACGCAGGTCGAATCGGGCATCTCCGTCCTTAACACCTTCTACGAACGCGAGAAGGCTGGGCAGATGACACATGAGGCTGCCCAGGCCGAAGCCTTCGACATCCTGAAGCGCGTGACCTTCCAGCCATCAGGCTATCTCTTCGGCTTCGACTACAACGTCATCCAGATCTTCCATCCGAGCCCGGTCAATCTCGGCAAGGATATGAGTGGTCAGGTCGACAAGACAGGCGCGAAATTCAGCCAGGCCCTTGTCGACCATGGCAAGGCCGGCGGCGGCCGTACTTACTACTACTGGACCAAGCCCGGTCAGCCGGAGGACCAGGTCTTTCTCAAGGGCGGCTATTCAAAGGCCTTCGAACCCTGGAAGATTGTCGTCGGCACAGGCGTTTATCTCGACGACCTGCAGGCCAAGGTCAATGAGACGATGTGGAAGGCTCTCACGGCCTGCGCCATCGTCTTCGTCGCCGGCATTGGTGCCGCCTTCTACTTCATCCGCGGCATATCGAAC
>UEIF01000077.1 GCA_900468805.1 Hyphomicrobiales bacterium
GGATCGAGTTATGCAGCGTTACGACAGAACCGATATCATCCGTTTCGCCGGAGAGACCATCGTCCCACCAGGAGTAGAAGAGACCAGCGCGGAAGCCCGCGATGTCGAGGTAAGCGGAGTCAAGCTTAGAAACCTGCGACGAAGCATTGTCCGCATTGGTCTGAAGAACGATCACGCCGGTGAGCGGACCGTATTCGGTGTCGCTCTTAGCCGTGAACTGAAGCTGACCGCGGGTGACAGCATCCCAGCTAGAGTCGTTGGTGGTCTTGTCGCCGCCGGCGTTCGGGCCAACGTTAACCTGGAAACGGATGTAACCATTGATCTTCAGGCAGGTTTCCGTGCCCGGGATGTAGAAGTAGCCGGTGCCGTAGGCGTCGCAGACGCGAACGTATTCAACCGGTTCCGGCTCGGCAGCAACGATTGCGTCAGCTGCCTGAGCGCCGGATACTACTGCCAAAGCAGCAGCGGAGCCGAGAAGAAGGCTCTTGATGTTCATAATGACCTCCAATTCAAGTTTCGATCGGAGATAGGATCACGCCTGGACAGCGTTTCCCTGCCCCATCTCCGGTGTTTGAAGAAGTCGGGCGGTCAAGCCCTTGCTTCCGAGGGTGAAAATACAAGACGGCGGCTGTCACGCAATCACCAACTTGTGTTCAGGAGGGGTTTACGAAAGCCTTACCGAAACCCTGTTGCTGAAAGGCCACAAGTTGGGCAATGGGCCCGCTGCTTGTTTAGGCTTTATTAAGAAAGTGCTTATTTTCCCGGTATTTATTGGGGTTTCATAAAGGCCGGAGGCGCTTCCTGTGCCAAATCGGCACCATTTTTCCGCCTGATTCTGCCACTTTGGGGGTGATTGGCGGCCAGTCGCGCAACGGTCGTGATATATTAGAAGAAACCGATTTCAGTCTTCACGCCGAGAAGCCCGCTGATTCCCGACGCGATTCGGTTCGCGATCAGATCGATTCCATAACCGGTCGTTCGACGCCCGAATTCGCAAAAGGGAAAAACCGCCCGTGGTGGTGGCTAGCCACACGACGTCAGCATTCTATGAGTTTGAAGGAAAATGGCGGAGAAGATGGGATTCGAACCCACGATACCATTCCTGGTATACTCCCTTAGCAGGGGAGCG
>UEIF01000068.1 GCA_900468805.1 Hyphomicrobiales bacterium
CACTCGGCCACCTCTCCGGTCGGAGCCCTGATATGGGTATTCACCGGTACGATCAAGCTTTTTTTGAAGTTTTCACACGTCCTTTATTTAGGCGGCAAACGCGATGGTGACAGTCAAAACTGAAACTGCCTCCAAAGCCGATCGCGCTCTGCGCTTATTCAGGCCAGCAACTGCTTCAGATCGGCCGCAGGATCGGCCAGGATCGCCCGATCCGGATTGATTCCTGATTCCAGCATCTTCTTGCCCGTCACATAGGCCTTTGCATCGTTGATGGCGTCGACGGCGATCAGCCTGCCCTCGCGGAAATACCAGACGGAGCTTGCTCCTTCGCGGGCGCCGGGGCGCAGCAGCGTATCGTCATAGCCCATATTGAAGCCGGCGATCTGGAGCTTCACGTCATACTGGTCCGACCAGAACCAGGGTTTCGGGTCGTACGATTCGTTGCCGCCGGCAATGACGGCAGCGGCAGCGTCCGCCTGATCGACGGCGTTCTGCACGGATTCGAGCCGGATGCGACCGCCCTGCCAGGGCAAGCTCGCGCAATCGCCGGCCGCAAAGATCGATGGATCGGATGTGCGGGCGAATTCATCGACGATAATTCCATTGCCGACTTCGAGACCCGCTTCCTTCGCCAGGAGATCGTTCGGCACGACACCGATACCGACAATGACGAAATCCACCTCGACGGTGCCGCCGTCGGAAAGCTCGGCGCCGGTCACCCGGCCATCCTTGCCTACAAGATGTTTCAGGCCGGTCTTTTCGCGGATCGTCACATCATGACTCTTATGGATCGCGCGCATGATGTCGGCGGTTTCCTTCGCCGCGACGCGCTGCAGGATCCGGTCGGCCATCTCGATGACGGTCACTTCAAGGCCGAGATGGCGGGCGACGGCCGCAGCCTCAAGGCCGATATAACCGCCGCCAATGATGAGCACACGGCGGCCGGGTCGCATTTCCTCGGCCAGCAAATCGGCATCGCGCTTGTCGCGGGCGACATAGACGCCATCGAGATCCCCGCCGATCGCCGCCGGCAGACGGCGGGGCGTCGAGCCCGTCGCGAGTGCCAGCGTGCCATAGTCGAGAACGGAGCCATCCTGCAGCAAGACCTGCTTCGCATCGCGCTTGATCTGCTCGGCCCAGGTCGACAGGCGAATCTCGACATTATTGTCTGGGTACCAATGCTCGGGGCGGAACAGCAGGCGGTCGAAGGCCATCTCGCCCAGCAGGTATTTCTTTGAGAGTGGCGGGCGCTGATAGGGAAGCACGTCTTCGGCGCCGATGATCGTGATCGGGCGCATATCCTTCAGCGCACGCAGTTTGGCTGCCAATGCGAAGCCTGCCTGCCCCGCGCCGATGATCACCAGTCTGTCCGTCACGATATCACTCCCGAATATCAGCCATTCCACAGGGACAAGGCCTATCCCCTGCCCCAAACGCCGTCAACGGAAGCGAAGGCTAACCTCAGCCGATCTCGATCCAGCGGCGCTCATGGAAGGACTGTGCCATGGCATGAACCGACTTCTCTATCCTGAGACCGTCTTCGAATGTCACGATAGACGCCGGCTCTCCGGAAATCGCCCGGATAAGCTCGCGGCATTCGATGATCTTGAGGTCATTGAAGCCGAGACCGTGGCCGGGGGCCGGAATGAAGCGATCATAGGGCTGATGGACGGGTGCTGCCAGTATTTTGCGGAAGCCCTGCTCGGAACCACGTCCTTCGGCCTGATAGAGTTCGAATTCGTTCATGCGCTCCTGATCGTAGAGGATAGAACCCTTTGCGCCGTAGATCTGCAGCGCGATGCGGCCCTTGCGGCCCCAGGCGGCACGATTGGCCATCAGCACCGCGGAGATACCGCCGCCGAGACGCATCAGCACATTGGCCGCATCGTGATTCTCCACCGCGCGGCGGCCGCCTTCCCTTACCGGACGGTCGGAGTAGGGTTTGACCATATCCGTGGTGACGGCCTCGACATGGCCGAAGAGATACCAGAGCAGCGACAGCGGATGGACAGCGAAATCATCGAGTGCGCCGTAGCCGGCCGACAACTCACTCTTCCAATAGAAGAGGACATCGGGATCGGCCATGAAATCCTCGTCCATTTCGACGCGGATATGATTGACGGAGCCGATCGCACCTTCGCCGATCAGCGTCTTTATATGCCGCATGATCGGGTTCTGGATATAATTGTACCCGAGTACGGCGACCTTGCCGGATTGTCTGGCGACTTGAAGCATGCGTTCGGCATCCGCATAGGCGGGCGCCATCGGCTTTTCGCACCAGACGTGCTTGCCGGCCTGCAAAGCGGCGATCGCCATTTCGGCATGGAACTGATTGGGCGTCGTGACAGAGACGACATCCACCTCTGGATCGGCGATCAGCGCCCGCCAGTCGGCCGTCGCCTTCTCGAAGCCGAATTCGGCAGCGCGGGCGCTCGCGAGCTCGGGGTTTGCCTCGGCAAGATGCACAAGACGGGGCCGCTCGACATCGCCGAACACCGTTTTCACCGCATTCCATGCAAGCGCATGGCACTTGCCCATATAACCGGTGCCGATCAAACCAATGCCGAGTGGCTTCATGTCAGGGTCTCCTCCTCAAATTCGTGTGAATTTTTGGAATATTTGGATCATTTTGACAAGCAGGCGCTGAGGCATCATTTCGCCCTGCCTTTCCGGAAATTGTCCAAAACCCTTGATTTTCAGCGGATTAAAAACAATTAGGCGACCTCACTTAAATCGTTTATGCTTCGAAATATGGAATATTTGTTTCATCTTCTGAGCCGTCAGCATGGATAGTGATCCCCAAAGGGCGCGCGTGCCGCGCGATTTCGAAAGCCTGCGCAGCACCATCATCGAACGCAAGGCAAACATGCCGAAGCGGCTGGCGCAGGTGGCCGCCTTTGCTCTCGGCAATCCCGATGAAATCGCCTTCGGCACGACGGCCAGTATTGCCGCCGCCTCGGATGTGCAGCCGTCTACCCTTGTGCGCCTTGCGCATCACCTCGGCTATGAAGGCTTCTCCGACCTGCAGAGCATCTTTCGCGAGCGGTTGCGCGACCGGACGCTGAGTTATGAGGAACGTCTCGTCACGCTGGAACAATCCGGCGGGGATGACGAGGACGCGACGTTGCTTTCCGGCTTCATTTCGGCCGCAAGCCAGTCCGTGAACCGGCTTGCGGCGACGGTACAGACCGATACTTTTATAAAGGCGGTCGATATTTTGGCGGCAGCGGAGACCATCTATCTCATCGCCAAGCGGCGCTCCTATCCGCTAACGGCGCATATGACCTATGCCTTTTCCAAGCTGAATATCCGCCATCAGATCGTCGCCTCGCCGAATGGCGTCGATCCGGAGATGGTGCAATTCGCCACGCCGCGCGATGCGGCGATTGCTGCGAGCTTTTCGCCCTACGCCGCAGACAGCCTCACTCAAAGCCAGGAACTTGCCGATCGCGGTGTACCGGTCATTGCGATCACCGATTCGGCCTTTTCACCGCTGGCCGCCTGCGCCACCCATTGGTTCGAGGTGGCGGAGGCTGATTTCGGCGGTTTTCGCTCGCTCTCGGCATCGATGGCGCTCACTATGGCGCTGCCGGTCGCCATTGCCGAGCGGCGACGCAAGCTGCAGCATTCCAAACCCGCAAAGACAAAAATGGAATAAACATTCCGAATTGACAAAGAGACGGAACCGATGTTTCATTATTCAAAATTGGCGGGCACTACAGGCCGCCTGAAAATCTAGCGGGAGGACATCATGGCACAACCGAATCCCGGCTCACAGCCGGAGCCGTCGCTTGACGTGATCACCATCGGCCGCTCCTCTGTCGACCTTTACGGCCAGCAGATCGGCTCGCGGCTGGAGGATATCGGCTCGTTTGCGAAGTCCGTCGGCGGCTGCCCGGCCAATATCGCTATCGGCACTGCACGGCTCGGGCTGAAATCGGCATTGATTACCCGTGTCGGCGCCGAACAGATGGGGCGCTTCATCATCGAGCAATCGGCGCGTGAAGGCGTCGAGACCAAGGGTATCAAGACGGACAAGGATCGGCTGACGGCACTGGTGCTGCTCGCAGTAGAAGCCGAAGGCGTTTCGCCGATGATCTTCTATCGCTCCGACTGCGCCGACATGGCGCTCGAAGAAGGCGATATCGACGAGGAGTTCATCAAGTCCTCGCGCGCCGTGCTGGTTTCGGGCACGCATTTCTCCCGCCCGAATACTGAGGCAGCACAACGCAAGGCGATCCGGATTGCCAAGGTTAATGGCCGCAAGGTGATCTTCGACATTGACTACCGGCCGAACCTCTGGGGCCTTGCCGGCCATGCCGAGGGGTTCGAGCGCTACGTAAAGTCCGACCGCGTCTCCTCGAAGATGAAGGAGACGCTGCCGGATTGCGATCTCATCGTCGGCACCGAAGAGGAAATCCTGATTGCGTCGGGTGCCGATGACGTTCTCGGTGCGCTGAAGGAGATCAGGCGCCTTTCGCCGGCGACCATCGTCTTGAAGCGTGGAGCGATGGGCTGCATCGTCTATGACGGCCCGATCAGCGACAATCTGGAAGACGGGATCGTCGGCGACGGCTTCCCGATCGAGGTGTTCAATGTGCTCGGCGCCGGCGATGCCTTCATGTCCGGCCTGCTGCGCGGCTTCCTGCGCGACGAGCCGTTGAAGACCTGCGCCACCTGGGCCAATGCCTGCGGCGCTTTCGCCGTCTCACGCCTGCTGTGCTCGCCGGAATATCCGACCTGGGCCGAGCTCGACTTCTTCCTGAGGAATGGCAGCGAACATCGCGCACTGCGCAAGGACGAGGCGATCAACCACATCCATTGGGCCTCGACCCGCAAGGGCGAGATTCCGCTGCTGATGGCGCTTGCCATCGACCATCGTTCGCAATTGACCAGCGTCTGCGACGAGCTCGGCGTCAATTACAAGCAGATCGTCGCCTTCAAGCGGCTGGCGGTGGAAGCCGCCTCCCGCGTCGCCGATGGGCGGCGAGGCTACGGCATGCTGATCGACGAGCGCTTCGGGCGCGATGCATTTTTCGATGCGGCCAAGAAGAATCTCACCTGGATCGGCCGGCCGGTCGAGCTTCCGGGCTCCAAGCCGCTGCGCTTCGAGTTCAGCCAGGATATCGGCTCGCAGCTGGTGGAATGGCCGCTCGACCACTGCATCAAGTGCCTGTGCTTCTACCATCCCGACGATCCGGCGGCGCTCAAGACGGAACAGCAGGAGAAGCTGCGTACGCTCTTTGAAGCAGCGCGCAAGGTCGGCCGCGAACTGCTGGTCGAGATCATCTCCAGCAAGAACGGGCCGCTTACCGACGATACGGTGTCGACGGCGCTCGAAGAACTCTATGCGCTCGGCATCAAGCCGGACTGGTGGAAGCTGGAGCCGCAGGCGTCAAGCGGCGCTTGGAAGAAGATCGATGCGGTGATCGCCAAAAATGATCCATGGTGCCGCGGTATCGTGCTGCTGGGGCTGGAGGCTCCGGCCGACGAACTGGTGAAGGGTTTCGAAGCGACGCTCGCTGCCCCCTCCGTCAAGGGTTTTGCGGTTGGCCGCACGATCTTCGCCGATGCGGCGCGCGGCTGGCTTTCGGGCAAGATCAACGACGAGGAAGCGATTGCCGATATGGCGGGACGTTTCCGGCAATTGACTGAAGCCTGGCTTAAGACGCGCGGGCTTCGGTAGAAATAGAATTTAGACC
>UEIF01000009.1 GCA_900468805.1 Hyphomicrobiales bacterium
CGGCAATGGCGGGGGGGGTGGAAACGGTAATTCGGGCGGCAACGGCAATAGCAGTGGGAACAGCCGGTCCAGTTCGAACGGCGCCGGTAGTGCGAACAATGCGCCCTCGACATCCGGAGTACGCGCGAGCGAAGCTACGGACGGCTCGATCGACGTCCGGCATACCAACGGAATAACCGAAACCCTTCGGGCGGGACGTTACATCATGAAGGACGGCAAAGGCCGCACGATCATCAACAGGCGGGCGACATCTGCTGACGGCGCCCGGCTCGCGCGCCTTCTGCGCTAGCGTTTTTCACGCCACCGCAAGGCAGCTTCCGTCCTGTTCGTGACGCCGAGCTTTGTCAGGATCTGGGTCATATGATGCTTTACCGTTTTCTCCTGTAGATCGAGACGCAGGCCGATGTGCTTGTTTGAAAGGCCTTGCGCAACGAGATCCATCACCTCGCGTTCCCGAGGGGTAAGTGCATCCCTGTCCGATGCCTGGCCGCTCAAGGAATATTCCATGACTTTGGCCGACATCGCTGGGGAGACGTAGCGGGCCCCCTTGAAAACGGTGCGGATCGCTTCGGCCAGACCGCGTGAACCAACACCCTTGAGAATGTAGCCCTTTGCTCCGCGCTGCAGCGCTTCGACGAGCGTATCGACTTCCTCTGAGGCCGTGAGCATGAGGATTTTGGTATCCGGGCTTATGGAAAGAATCTCGTCGATCACCGAGAGCCCGTCGCCGGGCATCGACACATCGAGAAGCAGCACGTCCGGCCGGGTATCGGCGGCGATCATTGCGGCATCGGATGTGTTGGCGCCTTCTCCAACGACGACAAAATCGCTGACCTCGGAGAGGCTGCGGGTCACCCCCTCGCGGAACAGCGGATGGTCGTCTACGACGCCGATCTTGATGGACGTCATTCTATTCCTCCACTTCCATCGGCGCGAACGTCATGATGACAGTCGTTCCGCCTTCGCCGGTTTTTATGTCGAATTCGCCGCCAAGGCTATCGATACGCTCTTTGAGCCCCACAAGGCCGAGGCTCGCGGGTCTCACCTGCGTCGGATCAAAACCCTCGCCTCGGTCACTGACTTCGATGCGGACGCCGCCGTCCTGTGATGTTGCCCTGACAGCCTGCTGAACGCCACCGCCGTGGCGATAGGCATTGTTGAGTGCCTCCTGAATGAAGCGATAGATGCAAATCTTCAGAGCGGGGGCAAGTTCCGGATCGTCCTCGTCAATTGTTGTATCGACGGTGGTGCCGGTCTTCTGCTGATGGGCTTCGACAACGCGTTTGACGATCTCCGTAATCGAAGCCTTCTCGATTTGCGGCAGGACCAGTCCCTTGCAGATATCGCGGATCTCCTTCATCGCCTCGGCAAGGCTCGAACGGATCCAGGCGAGTTCCTTCTCCCGCGCCTCCGGCTGGGTGGCGGCATCGACCAGCAGGTTGCTGTCGAGACGCAACGATGCATAGGCGACGTGCTGGGCGGGGCCGTCATGCAGATCGGCGCCAATGCTGCGCAGATAGGTTTCGTTCAAGGCCGCGGCGCGCTGGGAGGACAATTGAAGCCTGCGTTGCAGCCCGCGATTTTCGCTGAGGAGCGCAGAGAGTTCGTCCACTCTGGCCTTTAGCGCTTCGCGCTGGACCTCGATCGTTCGGCTGCCACGAAAGACGAGAATGGAGAGGACGAGGAAGAAGATTGCGGTCAGGCCGGCCACGGCCAGCCAGCTCCAGAGCCGTGCGCGTGTGAGGCTGTCTTCCAGGCCTTCGGCCGTTTCATAGAATTCAAGCACTGCCACAGCCTCTCCCGACCAAGGCTGCAGAACAGGATTGTAAATTTCCATGAGCTCCCTGCCGAGCCTGCGCTCCTCGGCGCTTTCGGGGTCGCTTGCGACTTCGTAACGTGCAACAAGCGAGCCCGCAAATGCTTGGGCGAGCTTGCCATTGACCGGAAACGTCTTCCCCACCAATTCCTTTTCATTGGAGTAGAGGATCGTGCCGTCACGGCGCCATAGCTTGAACGACACGAGACGGCGTCCGAGTGCGCCCTGCCCGAGCGTTTCGTCGAGCGCCTGGGCGCTTGCTTCATCGAGCAGCGATTGCTGCTGCATGTCCGGAAGCAATGGTGCGACGACGCTATCGACGTAGAGCGCCGTTGCAGCCCCGGAATTGTGAATGACGGCATCCTCGATGAGATGGGTGACGATAAGCCCGATGACGAACATTGCACCGAGGGATACAAGCCCTCCCATGATGAGGAATTGGGAGGCGAGGGAGCGGGCGTTCCAGCGTAAGAGCCAGTTCATTTCCAACCTGAGTTGCGACGATTCATTCAAACTATCGCATTGGCCGGACTTTTCCAGTTCACCTGGCCTCGATGAGGTCTGCGCCCGCGACGCTGGCGGTCAACTGGCCCGTGTCGCCCGACATGGCCGTACCGAAAACATAGAGTATGGCGGCAAGAAAGATGACGAGCGCCAGCAGGGATGCGTTCCATGCGCTGGAAATTTCCGGGATGTCGTTCCTGTCGTCCATGATTGAACTCCTCTTTCGATGGAGAGCCGAACGAGTGGGGCGAGAGTGCGTTCCGGCTGCGGGACTTCAGTCCGACCGTCATCAGACCAAAGTCCGAAGCAAATCCGACTGAGGTCCGAGCGTCGAAACACCGGGAATGCGGGTCGTTGGTCTGGCGGCGGTCGACCGGGCTTCCGACGGTCAACGGAGCCGCTGGTGGTGCCGTGACCGGCGCGGTTGTCGGCAGCCCGGTCGGCGCCGCGGTTGAATGCGAATGCCCGCGATGACGGCTATCGCATGCCACTGTTAAATGGCTTTCGAATGAGCAGTATTCAGGCCAGCCGGCAGCCGTGCCATAAAGGCGAGCGAAGGGCATCGCTCACCTCAATCTGGAGCGGACGGATGCTGCCGGCTTTCAACGCGATAAGGCTTGCCAGGGCGAAATTCTTCCAAAGAAGTTGGCGATGGCCGAGAGCGAGGCAGCCCGCATGCGCAACAGTCTTTGCCGGCGAAGGGCATCGACGCGCGTTCCCGGTGCCTTTGCAAGCGCTGCCCGGGCATCTCTCACCGGATCCACCAGACTGGCCGCAACTTCGGGCAAGTCATCCACTTCGGCCTCGAGGCGTGTGAGATAGGCATTGAGCCCATCTGCGGCGGCCTGCCGCAGCCGCCGGGTCGGGGCATTCCGCAGGCTACGCGTCGCCCAACGCAGATGCTCCTGGGCATGTCGGTGTAGCGCCTGCGGATGCTTATAGGCTCTGTGGTCGCCAAGCATATCGGCGACGAATGCCACTTCTCCGAGTTCGCCGCAGCGCCACCAGAGCTCCATGTCCTGGAGGTACTGCCAGGCGGGATCCCAGCGACCGGCCTTGAAGAAGACGTCGGTACGGATGGTTGCGCCCGGCATCGCGACCATATTGTTGAGCAGCAGCAATTCCCGGAACGCCTCACCGCTGTTGCTGTAACTCCATCCGAAGCGGCGGCCGGGAATGGGATCACCCTCATAGGTGATCTGACGGAAACGGCCGTGGATCAGGGCAGGGTGGCGCATTGCCGCGCGCCCGATGGCGTGTAGCGCGCCCGGCGCGAGACGGTCGTCGGCATGCAGCGTGACGAGGTAATCGGCGTTCGCACCGGCGGTATAGGCGCGATTCCAGTTGTCCGTGCGCGGCACGGTGTCCGGGTGCAGGGCCGGCTTCAGCAGTGGAGACGAGTAGGATGCGATCATTTCCCGACTGCCGTCCGTGGAGCCGTTGTCGCAGATATGCACCTCGAAGTCAGGATAATCCTGTGCGAGAGCGCTATCGAGCGCCTCGGCAAGTGTCTCAACATTGTTGAAGCAGGGTATGATAATGGCGAGAGAGGGTAATTTGTTCGATGTCCCGGCTGTCATGGTGAACTCCCGTTTACTCGGTCTCTGATCCCGTGAACGCGTGTCGAGGAAGCAGAAGGGACCCGTCTCTTCCCCCCGTCGTCGACGCCTAGCCGGCAAGGGCCGTATCTGCGATCTTGACATCGAATACGTCACGCGCCGGCAAAGTCCGGACATCCAAACCGTGTGCGACAACGCCATTCAGCATAGGGCAGACAAAAAGCAGACCGTTATGCGAGAGGCTCGCCCGGTTCTGCAGACTGTGGGCCAGAGCCAGATGAAAGACGGCGACGTTGCGGAAGGCATAGACGCCTGCCGATGCATTATCGGAAATGACGACCTTCTCCCGCGCTTCCAGCACCCGGCCATCATCTCCAATCCTAAGATAGCTGTATTGCGGATGGCGGGAGCCAAATGTCAGTGCAAGACCGCCGAGATTGGGGTCCGTTGCAAAAATTGCAGCAATGTCCGCATCGCTGTCGAACATGATGTCGCAGAGATCGACGACGACGGGCGCATCCGGAAAAGCGACGAGTGCCGCACCGGCCGCAGCACTCCAGGCCGCCCCGCCGCTCATTTCGGACAGCCAGACGATCCGCGCTGCCGGATAGCGTGTCAATAATGTTTCCCTGGCGTAGCGCCGCGATACGGGCTTGTCCCTTAGTACGAAAACAGGCACCGCGCCGCCGTTCCACCAGGCGCGCGCTTCCAGCGTGGCGCCGAGCAGTGTCGTCTCTTCCACCGGAATTTCCGCCTTCACCGAGCCGTCAGCCCGTTCAAAATCATTCCCGGCCATGGGAATGATGATGTTTAGCGGCGCTGTCGCGTCCGGTCTGGTGGCGACATCATGCATAGGCAGGCTCGCGGCCTTGCAGATATTCGGCCAGGTCCTCGGGTGTGCCAAGCCCATGCATGCTCCTGACGTCGATCTCGTAAACGCCGATGCGAGCGCCGTTGCGGATGGCGTAATTATAGGCGGGGCAGACATAGAACTCGTTGTTGGTGCGGTCGTTGTGCACCATCATGTCGAGCGCCCCCTTCATGAAATCGCCGGCGCGGCGGAAGAAGTAGATGCCGACCGTCGCCAGTTCGGAGATTGGCTGCTTTTCGGCAACCCTGAGCACGAAGCCTGCCGCATCGGTTTCGGCGAAGGACCATTTCGGATCGCGCTTCGGATCGCGGAAAACGAGGATCGACCCGTCGAGATCGCGCGACATGCAGTCGTCGATGAAATCGACGATGCGCATGTCGACCACCTGGTCTGAATTGGCGATGAGAAGGGGTGCCTCCTCGTCAAGGTGCTGGCGCGCCAGAAGAACGGTGCAGGCAGTGCCCTCGGTGACATGGTCGACCGAAACGACCTCGACACCCCGCGAGCGAAGCTCGGCCACCCCATCCGCCTGGCTGTCCAGATGTTCTCGCAGCAGCAAGACCGTCGGCTGTCCGCCCGGCGGCAGGGTATTTTCCAGCACGTGCTGGATCATCGGCCGGCCAAGCACATCGATGAAGGGCTTCGGGCGGGCGAAGCCGACCTTGGCAAAACGGCTGCCCCGGCCGGCGGCCGGCACCACCAGTTGCACGGGCCGTGTGGCCTGTGCGGAGGACAGGCGGCGTACGCCGTTCACCTCGAAATTCTCGATCATTTTGGGGTTGTAGAAGCTGTGGTAACGATCCGCGGGAATGCTTGCGGAAACGACGCGGCCGCCATCCAGGATCACTTCGTTCAACGAGGAACTGACATAGTAGCGGTCTTCTACCGTGACACCGTGCCGCAAGGCGGCAGTCGCGGCCTTGAAGAAGATCTGAGCCTCGCGGAAATAGTAGAATCCGGCGATTGCCTTGTTGCTGATCACATCCTTCTCGGACGTGCGGTTGACGAGACCGTCGTCGCCGAGCGTCGCATAGGACCAGCGCGGGTGGATCGTCTCGAAAGTGATGACGCCGGCATCTGCCTCGGCCGCCTCGAATTCCGCAATCACGGATGCAAGGCGGGTGTCGATGATCTGGTCGCTGTTGGCGATAACCAGCGGCTCAGTGGGACCGATCCTGTCGATGGCCATCAGGCAAGTGCAGAGCGCGCCAGCCGTCGGGCCTTTCAGCATCACCACCTCGGAGCGGCCGTTCGTGCTCAGGTCGAAGATCCGCTCATAGGAATATTTGACGGCATCCTGCTGATCGACGACGAAGAGGAAATGCGTGTCGCCGCCGAGCGACTTCAAGTTCTCGATGGCCCACAGAATCATCGGCTTTCCGGCGACTTCGATGAGGGGGCGCGGATAAGCATAGTCTTCCGGGCTGAAATGCGGGCTTGGGCCCGTGGTGGGGAACAGGACGATCATGCCATCACCTCCGATACACGCTTGATCTCCGATACGATCCGGCCATGGATGACGTCGGCCGGCGTGCCGATCTGCATGACGTAAGCTCCGCTGTCGCGTGCGGCTTTCAGGCCATATTCATTGTCCTCAAGGATCAGGCACTCATCCGGCCTCAGGCCGAAGCGCTCCATCGTCGTCACATACATTTCCGGATCCGGCTTGGCGCGGGTGACGTCCTCGTTGGAGACGATGAGGTCGATATATTCCATCAATCCGGCACGACGCATCATGGATTCGATGGTGACACGGATCGAATTCGAGCAGACGGCGATCTTGTAGCCATCGTGCTTGAGGCGGCTCAACGCATACTGATGAGCAAACACCGGCTTGCAGCGGGTGTAGATCAATTCCATCGTATAGTCCTGCTTCAGCTCGTGGATCAGCTCGTTCAGCCCTTTCGGCAGGCCATTGGAACGAGAGAGGATCTCCAGCTTACGACGGGTCGGCAGGCCGTCGAATGTAGTCAGATGCGCCTGCCGGTCGATCGGCATGCCAAAAAGATCGAGCGCCCGGTTCAGGGCCTCGTAGTGCCATTCCTTGGCGTCGATCAGCACGCCATCCATGTCGAACAACACAGCACGGATCATGTGACTTCCTCCTCAACCATCCAGGCAAAGCTCTGCTCGGCTGCATCGGGCAGATCGGTGCAGATCATCAGCCGCTCAAGTGGAAGACCGCTCTTTGCAGCCTGCCGCAATTCGCCAGACCAGGCGGCCCAGACCGCTTCATGCGCTCGCTTGTGCAGTTCCGGCGAAACCATCGCGACATATTTGCCGTGTCTGAGATCGTCGATCGCGCGTTCGATCGACGCCGGCTTCTCGGTGAAGGAATCCACCCAGACACCCTGGCAGCGTTCGTAGAAGGACGGGTAGAGCTCGACCTCGCTGAAGCGGGTGAAGACGGGGATATCGCTGTCGAGATAAGGCCTGAGATCGGGAACCGAGGCGTCGAAAACGAAGGAGCGTTTCGTCACCCCATACTGTTCGAGCATCGGCACAAGGATCGGGCAGAGACCGTCAGCCTTTATGTTGATGGCCAGCCGTCCGGGGGTGCCATTTGCCGTATAGCACTCAAGAACGCGCTCGAAAGGCAGCGCCCCGGTTGTAGGAGGATCGTGTGAAATAACCAGTTCGCCATTCAGATCGCGAACATCGAGTTCGACGCCGTGTCCGGCTTCAAATGCCTTGTTGAATGCCCCTAAACTGTTCCGCTCATGGGGCGCATGCCACCAGCCGCGATGTGCGAGTATCATCATGATGATGCCCCTCAGACCAATCTTCATATGCATGATTGTAATTTCGTCTTAACTATGCAGAAGTGAGTATAAACCGTCAATATAGAATATACACCAAAGTTGTTACTTTGGTAACACATGCAAGGCGCGTAGTAGTGCAGAATTTACCTCGGTTTTAACTAAAAAGAATGTGTGACCATGGGCACATCTAGTGTTGCATCAACTGCAATCTCCGACACAGAAGAAGATCAGAAGCCACGCAGCGCGTCGACATCACGGGATGCACTGTGGGTGTCGGGCGCGCGCCTGGTGAGCCAATTCTGCGGCATCGGAACGCTGCTGGTCGCCGCTCGAGTCCTCTCGCCGGCCGAGGTCGGGATCTTTGCCATGGTCTCCTCGACTGTTTTGTTGCAATCAAAGATTGCCGAAGCCGGATGGAGTGAATATCTGATCGCTGCACCGCATGATAGGGAGCTGCCTGGCACTGTTCTTTATTGCGCGCTGGTGAGCGGCCTCGCCTTCACCGTTCTCGGCTTGCTCGGGCTTGCAGTTTCCCTTGTCTGGTTGGCGCCAACCGGATCAATTTTCCTCACCCTTCTTCTGCTGATGGCTACCATCGTTCCCGGCACCTTCATCATCTGCCAGAGTGGCGTGCTCGTGAGGGGGCGACGCCTCCGGGAACTTGCCTGTTACCAGTCGACTTCGGAATTTTCGGGCCTTGTCGTGACTGCCGGAGGGTTGCTGCTCGGCTGGGGTATCGTCGCGCTCGCGGCAGGCCGGTGTTGCGTCGTGCTTGTTGCACTCCTTATGTCCACGAGCTTTGCGCGATGGCTTCCCCGGTTTGAATTCAAGCTTGCCACCGCGCGCGAGGCGCTCGCCTACTCCACGCGGCTGCTGGCATCGCGCCTGATGCAATTTGCGCAAAGTTATGGCGCGGAGTTCCTGATCGTGTTCTTCATCGGCGCTGCGGAAGTCGGCGTCTACAGGATGGCAAGCCGCATCGTCGGCGCCGTCACGGAACTGGTTTCCGAACCCGTGCGGATGCTGGCATGGAGCTACTTCTCGCGCCAACAGGGTGAAGCAGGTGGCGGTGTGGAGGGCCTCAGCCGCCTCACGGGACTGATCATGGCCGCGACGGCTTTTGCGGCACTTCCGGTCTTCATAGGCCTTGCCGTGATCTCGGAACAGCTCATCAGCACGCTGCTCGGCTCGCAGTGGCTCGCAGCGGCGCCGGTCCTCATCCTGCTGGCGGCTGCGCGCGGCATTGGCGTTATCCAGATGCTCAACGAGCCAGTACTCAGCATCATCGGTCGGGTCGCACTGCTGCCGCGCCTGAACATGCTGTTTACGGCAACCAGTCTCGCCTGCCTCGCGGTCGCGGGCTGGATCGGGCCGGAATTGCTCAATATCGCCGTCGCGCAAGTGGTGGCTGCGGCATTGACGACTGCCTTGTCCCTGTACTTTCTGCAGCGCGGCACGGGATTCCACTGGTCATCCTTGTTGCGTAGGATTTTCCCCGCCGGTCTGGGCGCCTGCGTCATGGTCGGTGCCGTCGGTCTGGCTCTCCATATGGCAGACGGCAGTCTGCATCTTCCCTTCGTGGATCTGTTGATGGGAGTTGCTGTCGGGGGCCTTGCCTATGCCGTCATTGCCTGGTCCAGCGGTCGCGCCTT
Source organism: Hyphomicrobiales bacterium (assembly GCA_900468805.1). Taxonomy (GTDB): domain Bacteria; phylum Pseudomonadota; class Alphaproteobacteria; order Rhizobiales; family Rhizobiaceae; genus Rhizobium. The sequence goes on from UEIF01000009.1 coordinate 9,165, forward strand.
GATGATGGAACTCAACCATGTGACGGGCGCGCGATAGCGGCACCGATGCGGTTGCCTGTTAAAGGCGAGCCTTCGTTGATCGTCTCAAGGCTCGAAAGCAGTTCCACCATGCAACTATATCTTTGCGAGGATCGACTTAATTCTCAAATGAGCGGGTTAGATCACCCCACTCGGGCAACCATTGTTCTGTCCGGGAAACCACCTGCCGATATTCTCGAAGGCTTCGTCGGCCGTGGTGAAGGGAGAGGGGCGTTCGGATCGATCCAGCGCAACGCGGGGTGTATCGGCGGGCTTCGAACTTATGACGGCTGAGTGCGTTCTCATCTTGCGATAATTGACCCGCCGAATGAGGAAGCCGCCTATGACGGACATACGCACGCACGGATTCAAGACGAAGGCCGAGCTTGACGAGCATCTTGCCGATCTCGAAGGGGCCACAGCGGCCGACGAGGCCAATTTGCCTCCGGTTGATATGGTGGAGGACGAGGAGGCCGTGGAACTTGCAAGATTGCAGGGGGAGCTGACTTTGCTGCGCAGACGCATCGCTCTCATCCGCGAGCAGGCGAATAGCGAGATCGCGCCACACGCCCAATGGAGAGATGCGAGTGCCCATGAGCAGCTTGGAAACTATCCCTGGTTGAAGCTCGCCGGCGCTATTGTCATCACTTTCCTGGCGGCAAGACGGTTGCGGTCGCTGCCTCTTTCGGGAATGGCGACGATGCCTTTCGCCCGTTCGCGCTTCGGCCGAGCGTGATCATGCTTTCTGAGCCCACAAAGCTCAGTCAGTAGCCACCATGGGGCTGGAAGGCAGCCGGTGGTCGGTTTCGGAAATTTCGGGAAATGCCTCGCTTTGATGAACTCGAGGGAGGGCGGCTCTTTAATCCAGCGAACTGCAATTGAGAATAATTGCATCCTTGTGCCAACGAGGATGTTTCAAATCGCTATCCGACCTCGGTATCCCTTGGTCTTCCGCTAACTCAAAGTTGTCATGGAGTGCCAAACCCTCGACGGCGGACAGCTATCAAATCCGATCCTCTATGAATTGCTCAGCGCCCTCGACCGGCTGCAGCCAAGGTTCTCGGCGCTTGATCCAGAGCTCATAAGTGGGCTTGAGGCCGGTCGGCGCGTCCTGAAGGGTTCCGAGTTTGATCTCGGCCTCGTCTGCGTCGTAGGCAAAGACCCTCGAACCACAGGTGGGGCAGAAGCGGCGGCCCCGATGATCTGCGGTTTCCCCGGTAGTTTTGAAGGCGGCCGTCTGCCAGATTGCGTAATAGGTAAAGGCTGCGCCGCTCTCCTGTCGGCAGTCGGTGCAATGGCAAAGCCCGATGCGCTTGGGTTCGCCCTCCACCTGATAGCGCACCTTGCCGCAATTGCAGCTACCGTGCCGTATGGTCATTTAAGGCCCTCCTTAATGTTTCACCCTGAAGGGCGGTTGATCGTCGTCGAAATTGCCGTTGCTCAAACTGTCGTAGCGATTGAGGCTCGGCTCGCCGCCTCGGGTGCCGAAGGGCGTCAGCTGCACCATCATTTCCTTGGCGCGGTCGATCGCATCTTCTTCGCTCAGCGCGGCCGCCTCGGGAAGGCGCACCGTCAGTCGTTCGCCGGCATCGCCAACGAAATCGACGTGCCAAGCCTCTTGCTGATGGGTTACCTTTGCCTCGTTTAGATGCATTGAAACCTCCCTTCGGGCTTTCCGCTGGTTTCGCTTCTCTCGCGGCGTGGAGATTCACTGTTTCAACTGATATGCTGGCGATTGGTTCCGGAGCCTTCCCTCCTTCGGTTGTGCACCGAAGGGTGCCGCCGGCGTGGTTCACCCAAGGCTGCACTCTGCTGGAATCTGCCGAAGAACATATGCGTTCCTCAGGAGCAGTGGTCGACACGGCCTTGGCTTGGGTCGCACGTCGAGATGCTTGACGCATCTATTTGCAGTCCTCTGCGTTCACTTCGAGGACCACATCTTTGTTCGAACCCTTGAAAGGAACGCATATGAGTTTTCCAGCACCGACAAGCAATGATCCCACGCGTCGTTTTCAGGACGCGACCGATGCTGCCCGCGTTGCCCTGGAGGCGCTTATCGCCGATGCCAACGCCGCGGGTTGGGGCACGGATGAAATGGCCGTTGCGCTGGTTGAGGCGGCACGGTCTCTCAAAGACGCAAACGCCAGAGATCCAGATCCTGCCAACGATCCGCCAATCAGCGATATCGATGCGAAGCAAGGACAGATTGGACGTGGCGAGTTATTTGATTGAGCGACGACCCGGCGGTGGCTTGCAACAGGACGAGCGATTTCATCTGGCACGAGGTTGTCTCGTCAGATCCTGATCTGCAGTAGACCACCTCGGGCCACCTGTCTGCCGTGGCACCAGAACGGATGGATCATGTCACTGATGGTCAGGACATCGGCGCATGGAACAAGGGGGCACGATCCTTCGTTGGCAGCGAGCCCGACGAAGGCCAGTCTTGTCAGGGATCTTGTGCCTGCGAGCAGATCTTCGTCATCGACGCTGATGTCCACCAATAACACTTCCGGCGCCCGCACGGAGCAATCGACTGCTTCCCGAGCGATTGTCCTCACCGACGTGCTTGCTCCGATATAGAAGGCCACGATTGTATTGTTATCGAAGTCGGCGATGGCGGGAACGAGCAGATTTGCGGGCAGGGCCGTCAGCGTATCGCGTGTACCGTCAAACCGATGCCCTGACGCGTCCTCGCCTGCGAGACTGCGATTTCCCGAAAACTGGTAGAAGACCTCGCGTCGAGTCAGATATTCGACCGTCCAGCGACCGGAATGGTCTGTTGCATTTGGGGTCGCGAGCGCCTCGATCTCCGAGACGACTTCATGGAAGGTGGTGCGAGCGTCGGCCATGGCAATTCTCCTTGAGGGGACAAAGGCGGCCGGGCGGTGAATGTTCCTATCGGAAGAGAATAACTTCCGATGCTGGCGTGGCAACCGATGGCCGCAACATGACGCGGTGCTTTCGGCATGGTACCGTTGAAGGCGCAAATAGTGCCATCATATTGACGCAGTGGGCGTTAACCTTTGAGGACGAAAGGAGATGAGCATGGCCGGACACGATAGCTACTATATCGAGATCACCACGCGTCTTCGATCGGTACGATCCTTCTGCGACTTCCTGTCGAGCGGCGGTACTGTCGGCGTTGCTCCGGCAGACGGCTCACGCTACGGCGATGTCACCACCGATCTGCTTGCAAGAACGCGCAAGGAAGCAGAGGCTCTCGATCGCATGCGTCGTCAACTTTTTCCGGAACGTGCGGACGAAGAGGTTTCGCCGGCACTCTATAATTGCGGACTCACGGGCTCCCGCCGGTCTCATAAGGCAGGTCGAGCTCAATCATGACGGGCGCATGATCGCTCCTGTGGTCCCAGCCTCGTGGATCGCGTCGGACGCCGGCAGAGGGAAGATGCCCAACGACATCGGGACTGCGAAGAACATGATCGACCCGCGTCCCCACGTCCTATTCGAATGAGTTTCTCCGGTATTTACAGAAGATTGAGACGTCGCTGAGACCATCAGACGGGTGAGGCGGCCCGGATAGGTTGGGTGCTCGTCTGCCATTTCGTTAGCCGTGGCGAGAAACCGGAAAAATCGCCATGTTCACCATCCCTATCACGTCCGGTTGACACGGTCCGCGCTCGGCGAAGGGAATGTGCGCGACTTCAGAAAGTTCCCGTCGCGCTGTCGTCGAGGCGGATCAGGCTACCTTGCAATGCCGGTATGCCTTCTTATTTACCTCACATCACCGCTATCGATTGGGTAACAACCCACAGGACGACGAGGTCTCCTTTTGAAAAGGAGATGCGCGGTCTGGCCAAGATTTTCGCAAATATCGACCATTGGCTGGTTCAGCACACATTGCGGCCGCGCTGATGCAGCGCGGTGGTAAAGCATGATCTTGTGATCCGTCCATCGAGGGCTGCCTTCGATTGCGCAATTGTCGCAGAACGAATGCCGAGGATTTGCCAGGCGAGCTGGCCAAGACATCATCCGCAAGGAGAAAACATGCAAGTCATTGTCAGAGACAACAATGTTGAACAGGCGCTCCGCGCCCTGAAGAAGAAAATGCAACGCGAAGGGCTATTTCGCGAAATGAAGGAGCGTCGGGCCTATGAGAAGCCCTCTGAGCGGCGTGTCCGCGAAAAAGCCCAGGCAATTGCCCGGCAGCGCAAGGCTGCACGCAAGAAGATGCAACGCGAAGGGCTTCTGCCGACCGCAAGACGCCGCGCGTCCGCACGCTGATAATGCAGCGCCGCCGTCATATGCCGGCGGCCCTTTGTTCTGGCTCTCTGTTCTGGAAAGGGACAATATGGAAGAGTTGCGTAGTTTGACGGTTTCCGATGATCGGCTTGACGATTGCCGTGAGGCTATCGGACCGGATCTGCAGGACCTGATCGATGCCATCGTCGCCTCCGGCTTCACCATCGAGGAAACGTTGATTGCGATCAGCGAACTGGTGGCGGAAGATTTCGCCTCCGTGATGAAGCTCCCGAGCGTTCACTGAGGCGGAAGATCGGCGAGCGGTTGCGTGCACGCCGGAATCAGGCTCTCTCAGAGGCGTTCCAGGTTCCGATTACTCAAGCGCGCGATGCGCGATCGTGAGGCGGTGCATCACGGATGGCGCCCACTTCTTCTTCTCCATCGAGCGCGTTTTGCATTTCCTCAAGAACCCGAATGAGCTGCGACGTCGAGGACGCTGTATCGTCAGAAGGGACTGTGTCCGAAGCAATATTGGCGGGCGTTTTCTGGCCCGTTCGCGACAGCACCGGTAGCAGGCTTACGACGAGTGCGGCGAAGAACTTCTTTCGCCGTTCGGCGACCTCCGCCAGCACGAAACAAAGGATGAAGCAGACGACGAGCAGGGCCGCTGCCATCGGAATATGCTCCTCCACAGGATGCAGGAAGGACGCAAACATGAGGATGAGCGGCTGGTGGACAAGATAGAGCGTAAAGCTGCCGCCAGCCAGCCATTTGATCGCCGGGCCTGTCTTCTCGAACAGTACCGGAGCCTGGTTAAGTAGTGCTGCGGCGCCGATGAGGTGCAGGACGACGGCAACGCCGATGAGATTGAAGTAGACGAAATTGATCGCTTCCTGAGACAGTGACCAAGTCTCGTACATGTTGGTCGCAGCGCGATCGGCGAAAAATTTCAGGCTGATGAAGAGCGCGACCGATGTGCCGATCATTGCGATGGAGATGGGGCGCCGAAATGGTGGACGTTCGATGACGCACTTCATCGTCAACCAGCCCATGAGCCACAGCGGCATATACATCAGGATTTTTGGGCCAGCAATAGCGGCCCAAAGGCCCAGCAACGGTATTCTCGCGCGCCGCGGCGAAAACGCGAACAGCCCGAAGAACAGGTAGTACTGAACTTCGAAGCCGAGAGACCAGTAAGGTTCGCCGCTGCCAAAAACGGCATGTGCAAACCACAACTGATTGGTGAAGGTCACGTAGGTGAGTGCGGCTTCGACCGACACGGGCGCGAAAAATCCGGTGTTGATGAAATCATAGTAGAAGGCGTTCGTATGCATCCCGATGCTGTCTGCCAGGAAAATCACCGCGATCGCCAGCAGAGCGACGGGCATTATTCGGGCGAGGCGGGCGACGAGGTATACGCGCCATTCCTTTTCGCTCACCTGCCCAACGTAACTGATGACAAATCCGGAGAGAACGAAGAAAACCGCCACTGCTTCCCGTCCCCAACCCAGAGGTCCGATCTTGATGGAGGGGAGCAGGAAGACATGCGCATGGGAGAGAAATACGACAACGGCTGCGCCCAGCCGCAGCAAATCAAGATAGATGGAAAGATTGCCGTCAATCTTCCTGGCTTCAATCGCGCCCATGACTGATTTCCCGTCGGATGACAAAGCGTATGTTCAGCTTGGAGTCGCTTTGTCAGGAACTGATTTCTGCGCTGATGCGCGAAGGCGCTATTCGATCAAGCAAACCTGTAAAATTGTTTACTGAATAAGCTCAAATATTGAATAAGCGGCTGATATCGGAAGAAATATCTCGCATTGCGAGAGTATGTCACTCGCTACAACCGGATCGCCCAGGTGGTCGCGTATTCGGACAGCCGCCGCAGATGGTCATCGGCAGAATAGCCGGAGATCTTCTTTCGTGGCTTGAGATCGTGGTCGCCATCTTCCAGCCAGAGGAGATCGATATGATCTGAGAGCGTATAGGATTCGACTTCTTCCTTTGATCCGAACGGATCACGCGTTCCCTGGCAGATCAAAGTGGGCGTGCGCAGGTTTTCCAGATGCGCGGTGCGAAGCTGATCCGGCCTTCCCGGTGGGTGAAACGGATATCCGAGGCAAAGCAGGCCCCGGACTTTCTTCGCCGTAAAACTCTCATCGGCGATCATGCTTGCGACACGGCCTCCCATCGACTTACCACCGATGATCAGTTTGCCTGCGTCCAGTTCGCCAATCGCGGTGCGATACTCGCCGAGGAGATGGTCGGCGCGCGGCGGAGGTTTGACCGCTCCGGTCAGGCGACGCTGCGCCATATAGGCGAACTCGAAGCGTGCTACCCTGAAACCGCCGTCTGCGAGCGCTTTCGATAGAACCGTCATCGACGCGGAATCCATCGCTCCGCCAGCGCCATGCGCAAGGAGAATTGTTAGGCTGGCTGTTTCCGGTCCCGTAATCAGAAAGCTTGTCATTATTTTCCCGCATACTCTTATTTTTGAGCTCACCCTATGGACTGCATCATTCTGTGGGTGCAGGCACGACTTTAGCAAGAACATGGCTCTTCAGTCGAATGGCAGCTCTCGATGTCTTGCCGCGTTTGAATCATAGACAAACCGACAATCGCAGGCGGCAATCTGCCTGTTATTCCTGAGAGACCAATGGTAAGGGAGCCTTACGAATAATATCATTGTTCCAGGTGTCTCTTGAACACAGTTTGGCAAAAGGCCAGGATCGAAGCGCCACCGCTGACCGATAGCGCGCGGGCAGTGCTGAGAACCATCGCAGGCAGCGGTCCGGCGACCAGGCCGCAACTCAGTGCGGCCCTCATGTTCTCTAAGCCGACCATGTCTGCGGCTGTCAGCGAGCTTGAACGTTTCGATCTTCTCGCGCCCGCCGGCATCAATCGCGGCTCGGTCGGGCGCACGTCCGTTGCTTACGGGCTTGGCCGCAAAGCCGGCTTCGTTGTCGGGATCGACTGCGGCACGACACATATCAATGCCGTCGCGCGCGGTCTCGATGGCATCACCTTAGCGACTGTGGAGACGCCGCTCATCGACAAATCAGCTGATGAGCGTTTCCTTGCGGTGGAAGAAGTGATCGCCCGACTGCTTTCGCAGTTCGAGGCACAATCCATGCCGTTGCGTGCTTTGGTTATCGCGCTTCCGAATATCATTTCGGCGTCGCTCGACAGAATGCCCGGGCGCGAGGTGCTGATCCCGGTTCTGGAGCGTCTTCACGCGACCTATGGGGCACCTGTCCTGCTGGAAAACAACGTCAATTGTGCCGCGCTCGCCGAATATCACGAGGGCGCGGCAAAAGATCATTCCTTTGCGATCTACATGCAGATCGGCGTGAAGACCGGCATGGGCATCGTTCTGGACGGGCGTCTGTTTCGTGGCTTCAAGGGCGGCGCGGGTGAAATCGGTCATCTGCCATTTCCCTGGTCGGAACGCGAGCAACCGAAATGGCAGCAAGTCGAAACTTATATGGGGTCGGCATCCCTCCTGGAGCGTACAATCGCCAGATGGCCGGGCGACGAAGGTAAGCCGCCGCAAAGTGCCAGCGAGCTTTTTGCTCGTGCGGGGCAGTCGCCGACCGCACGCGCCTTCGTCGAGCAGCATGCGCGTGACATCGGCAATCTTGCCGCTGCCTGTGTCAGTGTTCTCGATCCGCAGCTCATCGTCCTTGGTGGCGGCGTGGGGCAGAACCCACTGCTGTTGCCGGGGGTCAGGAATGTCGTGAAGGAATTGTGCTGGCCCGTCGAGGTCGTGAATGGCCGCTTGTCTAATCAGGCGACCGTGCTCGGCGCCGTGCGTCTCGCCATGGACTATGCGATGGCAAGACTGCTCGGGGAGGAGGGAAAACCCGCCTATCTCTATTCAGATGCGCAGACATCGGATCAGGTCAGCGCCTGATCTCTGTAGACGTCGCGTTTCGTGTCCGTCTGACGATAGCGGAATTCGCAGACGGGCAGGCCGGCTTCTTCCGACAATGTAGCGATGAAGAGTTGCGCCGGGAGGGCCTGCAGGATGGCATCGCCGATGCCTTCCGAAAAGGCGGGAACATGGATAACGACCAGATTGTCGGCTTCGACCACGTCCTCGCGAGCGGTCACCAGAACCGAGGGAATGCCGAAGGTAGCCAGATCCTGAGCGAGTTTGACCTCACGGCCGTTGCCGAAGAGCAGCACACCACTATCCTTGTCGTTCGGCTCCATCGGTCCATGCAGGAAGTTCAGCGTGTCCCAATCCTGGGCCGAAACGCGGGCCGCCTCGCGAATGAGCAGGGCCGCATATCCCGCCGTGCCGAGCGCAACACCGGCGCCAACGCAGTCGATGGACTTCTTGCCGGCCAGAAGTTTGGCCGCCTTATCGGCTTGCGCCCGCGTTTGCTTGAGTACGGCGTCAGCCCTGGCCGAAATCTCGGCCCAGTTCGTGCCTGTAGGACGCCCGGCCTTGTCTGCCACAAGGGCTGCGCTTAGGAGCGAACCGAGGTAGCTCGTCGTGTTCGGGCCGCTGTCGGTGCCGCTTTCAGTGGCGATCATATGCTTGACCACTCGCGAAATCGGCGTGCCGTCTGACTTGGCGATGCCATAGGAGTTGGCCAAGGGGCGAAGCTCCATCGCGCGCGTAGGCTCCTCACTGCGGCCGGAGGCGGAAAATGCGATATAGGCACCGCCCGCATCGATCGATGCATCATAGAGATCGGTGCCCGGCAGAGCGAAGGCCCGCAGACCCTGTGCGCGCATCTGAGCGGCAGCCGCGACGGCAGCATAGAGGCTGGCACCGATGCCGACCAGAACTGTCGGCCCGGCTTTTATCGGCTCGACATCCAGTGTCTCAAGCCGCGTGGAGACGGTCCGGAAGCAGGTATTGAGGGCGGCTGGCTGCAGCGCGATCGCCTCGCGATAGGGCACTCTGTCTGTCATGATCATTCCCATATGTGTAGAGGTGGTGACCGGATAGATGGCTCCGGTCACCTGCTTTGGTGCATCTCTCAATCGAGCTTCATGTAGTCGGCAAAGCGGGCAGCATCATTGATGGTGACCTTGTCGAGCTTGTTTTCGCCGAGGCCCCACTTCTCGAAGATTTTGGCATAGCTTCCGTCATCGATCATCGACTGCATGGTTGCGGCAAGCGCATCGCGAAGCTCCGGGCTCTCCTTGCTGACGAGCATCGCCTGGTAGCCGACGGCATATTGAGCGCCCGTGATGAGCTCCAGTTTCTTGTTGCTTTCCGGCTGGTGCTGCAGGCTGTAGGCGGCGACACCGGTCGTATCCATGGAAAGATCGACGCGGCCGCTCTGGAGAGCGATCTTGATCTGGTCGTTCGACGGGAACTGCATGACGTTGAGCGGCCTGTCAGCCGGGCACAGGCCCTTCTGCTTGTCGAGAAGCTGAAGAGGGATCGATCCCTGGACGGCGCCGGCATTCAGACCGCAGGCATCCTTCAGCTTGTGCACGCCCTTGGGATTACCTTCGAGAACGATGATGCTGGTGCCTTCAAGCATGTAGTTGACCACATCGACGATCTTTTCGCGCTCGGCGAAATCGCCGAAAGCCGACATGCCCATGTCGAAACGGCCGGCCTGGATGCCCGGAATGATGCTGGCGAACTGCGCCGGCATGTCAGTGAACTTGACGCCGAGGCGTGCGCCCATTTCCTCGCGAAGCTCGCGCTCGAGGCCGATGATCGTCTTGTTGTCCTCGCCGTAAAAGTCATAGGGGGGCGTTTGTGGCTCGGTACCATTCTTGATCTCGCCGGCCGATTTGATCTTCTCCGGCAACATATCGTGCAGCTTCTGATCGACGCCGGCCGCAAAGGCGGTGCTGTTGGCAAGTATGGCTGCAGCTGCGATCATGATCGCCAGATTGGTCTTCCCTGTCATGTCATTCCCCTTTTCTTGATGCACGTGGAGGACGTGCGGCCTTTTGCTCTGGTGCCTGCCCGCGGTCAGTGCATCCGTCGCAAGAATGCTTGGGTTCGTTCCTGTCTCGGATTGTCGAGGACCTCGCGTGCCGGTCCCTCCTCGACGACAACGCCCTGATCCATGAAGACCACGCGGTCGGCGACCTCGCGGGCGAAGGTGAGTTCGTGAGTGACGACGATCATCGTCATGCCGTCGGAAGCAAGCTTGCGCATGACACCAAGCACTTCGCCGACAAGTTCGGGGTCGAGTGCGGAGGTGGGTTCGTCGAAAAGCATGAGCTTCGGGTTCATGGCGAGCGCCCGGGCGATCGCCGCGCGCTGCTGCTGCCCTCCGGACAATTGATAGGGGTATGCGTCGCCGCGCCCCTCAAGGTCCACCATCTTCAAAAGTTTCCGGGCGTCGGTGAGCGCCTCTTCACGCGTCAGGCCGCGATTGAGGATCGGTGCCTGGGAAATGTTGGTCAGGGCATCTTGATGAGCAAAGAGATTGAAGCGCTGGAACACCATGCCGATGTCACGACGCTGGACCGCCAGCTCCTTGCCACTCATTTCATGCAGCGTGCCGCCGCGCTCGCGATAGCCGATGAGCTGGCCATCGACGAGAATGCGGCCGCTCGTCATCCGCTCCAGATGGTTGATGCACCGAAGAAAGGTCGATTTGCCACTGCCAGAAGGTCCAAGCAGGCAGACGACCTCTCCTTTTTTGACCGAGAGATTGATGCCTTTGAGTACTTCGAGTGAGCCGAAAGACTTGTGGACGTCGATCGCCTCGATGATGGGCGAGGTTGGGGAGGGGGTGCTGAGGGCGCTCATCCGTTTCTCCCGTCGGCGCGCATGAGGCGAAGAGCGCTCCGCCAGAGGCCGGGCGCCTGTTGTGTCGATTTTCCGAGACGTCGCTCGATGAGGTATTGGATGGCCGACGCTACCGTCGTCATGACGAGGTACCAGATGCTTGCCACAATCAGCAGCTCGATGATCAGGAAGTTTCGCGCATAGATGTTCTGCGCGCGGGTCAACAGATCCTGGGCCGCGACGACCGAAACGAGCGAGGTCGTCTTCAGCATGGAGATCGTCTGATTGCCGATCGGCGGAATGATGACGCGAAGCGCCTGCGGAAAGATGATCCGCACTATGGATTGGGCCGGCGTATAGCCGAGTGCCTTGGCAGCTTCATGCTGGCCGCTGTCGACTGCAAGTAACCCGCCGCGAATGATCTCCGCCATATAGGCCGCCTCGTTGAGGCTGAGGGCGAGCAGCGCGGCGACGAAAGCGGTCACGATCACATTGGTGTCGAGGTGAAACGAGCCGATGTCGATGCTCGGGATGAAGAGCTGGATGTTGAACCAGAAGATGATCTGGACGAGCAACGGTGTGCCGCGAAAGAACCAGATATAAAGGCTCGCAAAGCCTGATAGGACGGGGTTGGGCGAAAGCCGCATGGTTGCGAGGATCGCGCCAGCCACGATACTGATGACCATCGACAGGACGGTAAAGAGGATTGTCAGCCTGATGCCGTCAAGGATCGTCTCGTCGAAGAGATATTGCGGAATGGCAGACCAAGTGACGTGCCGGCTCGTGCCCACCATGAATATCAGCAGAGCGACGATGGCTATGAGAAGGGCCGCTGCTACGCGCTGCCCCCAGTTTCTCGCCGGGATGATCTTCTGTGGCGTCATGCAGCTCTCCCGTCATTGTCGGCTTTCAGCACTCCACCGGCATGCGGCAATGGCAAATCCTCAGGCAGGCCGCCGGCGTTCAGTTTCCGCGCGAGCGCGATGGCTCCGAAAACGGGCGGATCTCTCAGCAGCGTCAGCTCCATGTCGGGTAGTCGGTGGGCGAGGGCGGCTTGGAAGGCGGAAAGCAGCCGGGGCTGGTTGGTGATGACGCCGCCTCCGGTCACGACGGCGTTCTGCGGCGCACCGCGTGCGACGAGCTGCTCGACAAGCCGGGAAAGCGAAGCGCCCGCGTCGGCGATGACCTTGCTGCCGATCTTCGAGCCGCCTTCGGCCGCTTCGAAAACCAGGGGTGCGAATTGTCCGATACCGGCGGCGCTCCCGAACTCCGCAAGTGCGCGGCCGATCTCGATCGGCGAGGAGATAGACAGCGCATCAAGAAGGGTTTGACCGAGGAGATCCAGCGTGTTGCCCTCGTCAAGCGACAGGCGAACGGAACGGGCCGCTTCGCGGACCAGCCCGCTAGCACTTCCCTCGTCGCCAAGATACCAGCCCCATCCGCCGGCCGCGATCATCCGCCTCTGCCGATCGCGAGAGACCGCTATCGACCCCGTGCCGCTGATGACCGAAATGCCGCTTGTCTTGCCGGAGGCCGGCAGCAGCAGTTCGGAATCATTGAGCACGAGAACATTGCCCGTCAGCAGCTGTGAAAGTCTCGCCTGAAGCGCAAGCCGGTCCTCGTCACTGTCGCATCCGTGTGCGCCGACGACGGTTGCCGTCGGCATCGATTCGCCAGCCGTTGCGAGAATCAATGAAGCAAGAGCTCTGGCATCCGAATCGTGATCGGTCCTGCCGCGCCATTCCGTCGTCAGCACATGCTTTTCGCCAACGACGCCGCCATTTTCCTCAGTGAGGATCTGCGTCTTCGTGCCTCCGATATCAATACCAGCAATCATTTGTATCCATCCATTCGTTAGGCAACTTACCTAATTAAAATGCATGCGCAAGCGTTAATTTTGCCTGCAGCGCTGTAGTCGGCCCTGGAGGAGCGGTGAACATGGGGTGGAAGGCTTTGATTTTATGGGCGAAGTTCGAGCTGAATTCGGCCAGGGGACAGGAGATTTAGCGGATGGGTCTCCGCCGCTCAGGGAGCCATTTTTTTGCCTCACGAGCCCCGCGTTAACGATTTGTTAACCATGAAGCAGCTACTGCTTTTAAATCGAAATTAACCAAGTTTACTAACGTGTTAACTGACGCACGCTCCATTCGTATCAAAGGCAGGTCGTTTCTGGCGGTCGTGCTCACACCGGATCTGCCGTTCGAGGACTGGCTCACGCGGCTTGACGACCTCGCTGCACGCTCTGCTGGGTTCTTTCTTGGCAGGCCTGTCGTTCTCGATGTGAGCGAGCTCTCGCTCGACCGCGCCGTATTGAAAGCGATGGTTGCAGCTCTCGGCGAGCGTGGCGTGAGGGTTATGGGTATCGAAGGCGCACGGCCATCTCAGCTCGACGCCAGCATGCCGCCGGGCATGGTCGGAGGTCGCCCCGCCGCTGACGTAGAAATGCCCGCAGCTGATGCCCAGGCTGAAGCGCAGAAGCCACGCAAGGCGGAGCCTGCGGAGGTTCGTCGGGAGGTTCCTGCGCCATCGGTTGTGCGCGCTGCTCCGTCGTCGCTGGTTCTGCACGAGCCTGTGCGTTCCGGCCAGTCGATCGTGTTTCCGGAAGGCGACGTGACGGTCATCGGATCTATCGCTTCGGGAGCGGAGGTGATCGCTGGTGGCTCGATCCATGTTTATGGCGCGCTTCGCGGACGGGCGCTCGCCGGATCGATCGGCAATTCGGCGGCGCGAATTTTCTGCCGCAAACTGGAGGCCGAGCTTCTGGCGATCGACGGGATTTACAAGACGGCAGACGATCTGCCGGCAAACTTGCGCGGTCAGCCTGCGCAATTGTGGCTTGAGGACGACGCGATCATGGCATCGCGACTGGTCTAACAGGGTGAATGGTTGAAACAGGAGAGGGATATGGGAAAAGTCATTGTTGTAACCTCGGGTAAAGGTGGCGTTGGCAAGACAACCTCGACTGCAGCGTTGGGGGCGGCGCTGGCGCAAAGGAACGAGAAGGTCGTCGTCGTCGACTTCGACGTCGGCCTTCGCAACCTCGATCTCGTCATGGGCGCTGAGCGCCGTGTCGTCTATGACATGATCAATGTCATCCAGGGCGAGGCGAAGCTGACCCAGGCGCTGATCCGCGACAAGCGGCTGGAAACGCTGTTTCTGCTGCCCGCATCGCAGACTCGCGATAAGGATTGCCTTACCGCTGAAGGTGTCGAGCGCGTCGTCAACGAATTGAAGACGCATTTCGACTGGGTTATCTGCGACAGCCCCGCCGGCATCGAGCGCGGCGCAACGCTTGCGATGCGTCATGCCGATATCGCCGTCATCGTCACCAATCCGGAAGTCTCCTCGGTGCGTGATTCCGATCGCATCATCGGTCTTCTGGATGCCAAGACGGAAAAGGCAGAAAGAGGCGAGCGCATTGAAAAGCACCTGCTTCTGACCCGCTACGATGTCACCCGCGCCGAACGCGGCGATATGCTGAAGGTGGATGACGTGCTCGAGATTCTGTCGATCCCGCTGCTCGGCATCATTCCGGAAAGCATGGATGTGCTGCGCGCTTCCAACCTCGGCGCTCCGGTCACGCTTGCGGACCAGAATAGCGCCCCGGCAAGGGCCTATTTCGAAGCGGTCCGTCGCCTTTCGGGCGAAGTTCTCCCGGTGACGGTACCCGGCGAGAAGCGCGGCCTGTTCGGCAAGATCTTCGGACGGAGGGCAGCATGAGCGTATTTGATTTCTTTCAGAAGAAGAAAACTGCGCCGATCGCGCGCGAGCGCCTGCAACTGCTGCTAGCGCACGAACGCGTGTCCCCCGGCTCGGATCTCGTGTCTCTTCTCAGAGAGGAGATCCTCGCGGTTATCGCCAAACACGTCGAAATCGAAGGTGATCGCCTGCAGATAAGGATCGATCGCGGCGAGAATTTTTCGATTCTCGAAATCGATGTGGAGATTCCAGCCAAGGCCGCTCGGGCGGCTTGAGCTTCGAATGCAGGTATCCGGGAGACGGAAATGCTTCCCGGATACAACTCGGCGATCATCGGGTGAACCGCAGGCGCGGTCAGTCGTTTCCAGGGTTTTGGCGCTACAGAATCACCGGCGATAGACCGCGGTCCGCGCGGAACGCCTTGAAACTGCTGAGTGCCCGCAGCGAGCGGCCGTCATCAATGGCGGCAAGATCGAGAATGACGGCGTTGGCGATCGTCATGGGAACGACAAGAGACTGCGATTCGCCAGCTTCGCCACGGGAAACCGAGATCTGCCGATCGGGCGCGGGGTCGATGCGGGCGCTGAGCAGATCAGTCAGTGCCAGAACCTTGGCGCCTCCTTCGGCTGCGACCTTCCTGATCTGATGGATGAGTGGTGAAGCCTTGCGGAAGGCGAAGAGCCAGACGACATCGCCCGGTCCCAACGTCGCCAGCGCTTCAGCGATCAGGTGCATCTGGCTCCCGAGATCGATTGACGGATAGCCAGACCGATTGAGCCTGAGTGCGATGAGTGAGGAAAGGGCGGCGGAATGACCGCGCCCGAAGACAAACACCCGGCGACAATCGCGCAACACTTCAGAAAACCCCCTGACATCGGCGTCCGCTACAGCGTTTCTGACCTGCTGAAGTGCAGCAATTTCACTGTCGAGCACAGAGGAAAGGACACCGCCTTCCTCCGCCCGGACGAGACGGGCGGCCATGCGGGCGGCCGGGCTTTCGAAATCGCCGCCACCTTCGATGAGATTGGCCTGCAGGAAAGTCCTGAATTCAGGATAGCCCTTGAAACCGAGACGGCGCGCCAGCCGTACGGCCGAAGCCGGATGCACACCGGCGCGGAAGGAGACAGTCTTGCCGTTTTCCATCGCTGCGCGGATCGGGTCCTGCATCATCACGTCGAGAAGGCGTGTGTCGGCCTCGGTGAGCTTTGTCGAATTGCGGCTGATAAGATCGCCGAGAAGTTGCGGAATTTCGTTCGGTCTTTCCATCGCATCACGTCTCATGGAGCAGCTTTTCGGGGCCGGGACCAGTCAGCGGCGTCTAAATTCGGCGATCTCCAGCTGAAAGATCGACGCGGCTCCCGCTCTGGTTATCGAAAAACACGGCCCGGTCAAGGTCGCACGTGACCCAGAAGTTGTCGGCGTGGCGTGGCACGTCCTTGCGGGGACTGATGAGCGTAATGCGTCCGGCTGGACTGTCACAGTGCAGGATCATATCAGAACCTGTCATTTCAGACAGCATAAGCCGAGCGGGCAGGGCAGGCTCACGCGGCTTTTCGGCGCGGATCGCCATGCATTCGGGCCTCAGCCCAGCCGTCAAGTTTGCTCGGCCCTGCCAGCCGGGGAGATGTTCGACAGGCAGGAAATTCATCGCGGGAACGCCGAGGAAACCAGCAACAAAGCGGTTCTGCGGCTGGTCGTAGATCGCTTCCGGTGTGTCGAACTGCAAGAGGTCGCCATCCTTCATCACGGCAATCCTGTCGGCCAACGAAAGCGCCTCGGTCTGATCATGCGTGACATAGACGATGGTGGCGCCGAGCTGGCGATGCAACTCCTTGATCTCGGTGCGCATTGCAACGCGCAGTGCGTTGTCGAGGTTCGACAGCGGCTCGTCCATCAGGAAGATGGAGCTGTTGCGCGCCATGGCGCGGCCCATCGCCACACGCTGACGCTGGCCGCCGGACAGCGCGCCCGGCTTGCGATCAAGATAGGCTTCGAGCTGCAGCGTTCTGGCCACATTTTGGGCGCGCGCATTGCGTTCGGCTTTCGGCATGCCGCGCAGTTCCAAACCGAAAGCGATATTCTCGCGCACCGTCATATGCGGATAGAGCGCGTAGTTCTGGAAGATCATGGCGATGTCACGATCCTGCGGGGCGAGATCATTTGCTCGCTTTCCACCTATTTCGATATCGCCCTGTTCGCAGCGTTCCAGGCCGGCAATCAGGCGCAACAACGTGGACTTGCCGCAGCCGGACGGGCCGACGATGACGATGAATTCGCCTGATTTGATATCCATGGAAACGCCATGCAGGATTTCCGGCCCGCCGGGATAGGATTTCCTGATGTCTCGAAGGATGATGCCGCTCATTGGGCGGCCTCTGCCCGGAAGCGGTCGCGAATGGCGATTGCAAGGCTAGGCCTGTCCGTCGTGAAGACCTTGATGCCGAGCGCCAGCACCTTCTCGATCTGTCTGGCCGAATGGGCAGCCCAGCAGCCGAAATCGAGCCCGGCGTTCTCGATCTCGGCCATCAATATGGAATCGGCCGTATCAACATGGACGCCGAGTTCGGGGATGTCGTGAGCTTTGGCGACTTCGATGACAGCTGCTGGTCCGAGCTGACGCAAGACCGGCGGGCTGACGAGCCAGAGTTTTGGCCGGCTGGTAGCCGCCGAAAGCGCATCCTGCGACTCCACCAGAAAGGAGGAGAAGATCGTTCTTTCCAGCATGCCGTGACGGGCGAGGGTTTCGACGACGCGAGGCACAAAATTCTCATAGGGGCGACCGTCGACGCCAGGCTTTATCTCGCAGCGGAAATCCACCGTGCTGTCGGCGTAGAGGGTGCAAAGCTCGGCAAGCGAGATCGGATGCCCACCGTTGCTGTAGTTGATGATAGCGACCCGGACTTCTGCTTCGCTCATGGCGGCGATCGCACCGCTACGGTCCGTCGTCCCGTCCAGCGTTGCGTCGTGATGGACCATGATCGCGCCATCGGCTGTCGGATGGACGTCGAATTCCACCTCCTCCAGTAGCATTCTTGCCGTCGCAGCAAAGCCTTGCGGCGTGCTGTCGCCGAATTCCAGAGTGCCGCCGCGGTGCGATGCGATGCGTGTCATTCTATGCTTGTCCTTCTTCATGGATCTATTTGACCGCGCCGAGCGTAATGCCGCGCACGAGATGGCGCTCGACCAGCAGAAAGCCGAGCAGCACCGGCAGGATGCTGAGGGTGCAGGCGGCCATGACGAGCGGCCAGTCGACCAGGCCCTCGCCGGGATTGATACGATAGAGGCGGGCAAGGCCGATCTGCAGCGTGTAGAGGTCTTCCTTGCCGACGGCCACCAGCGGCCAGATGTAGTTGTTCCATTCGCTGATGAAGATGTAGAGACCCATCGAGAAGATCGCCGGCCTGGCGATCGGCACGATCACCCGCCAGAGCACCTGCAGCGGTGTGGCTCCGTCCATATAGGCGGCCTCGTCCAGAGCCTTCGGAATGCCCTTGATGTACTGGCGCAGGAAGAAGGCAGCAAAGCCGTTCGAGATCGCCGGCAGGATGAGGCCGGCGTAAGTGTCGAGCAGGCCGGCCTTGGCAAGCGTCAGATAGTTGGGGATCAGGCTGATATGGCTCGGGATCATCAATGTGGCGACCGTCGCGCCGAAGAGCAGGTTGCCGCCGCGGAACTGGAAGCGTGCGAAGGCGAAGGCGGCCATGGTGGCGACCGTGATGCCGAGCAGCGTCACCAGACCCGAAACGATGATGCTGTTGAGCAGATAACGGGCGAAATTGTACTCGGTGACGGCGCGGACATAGTTGTCCAGCGTGAACTCGTACCTGCCGGTATAATAGGATTGCGCCGTCTCGAAGGACATCCAGATGGAGTAAAGAACGGGCGACAGGAAGATCAGCCCTGCAAGCAGCGCGAGGCCGGTCAAGAGCGGGTTTTCAAGCTTCATAATGCACCTTCCGGCCGATGACGAAGGATTTGATCAGCGCCAGCACGATCAGGAAAATGAAGAGCAGGACGGCGAGTGCCGAGCCCCTGCCGATGTCGAAGAGAGTGAAACCCACGCGATAAAGCAGGTTGACGAGCATGTCGGTAGCACCCGCGGGGCCGCCATGGGTCATGATGTTGACGATGGTGAAAACCTGGAAGGCTTCGATCACCGAAATCACCAGCAGGAAATAGGTGGTCGGCATGACGAGCGGGACGGTGACCCGGCGGAAGACATGGAAACGCCTGCCGCCATCGACGGCAGCGGCATCATAAAGCTCCTGCGGCACAGCCTGCAGGCCGGCAATATAGATGACGATATCGTAGCCGAGCTGTTTCCACGTATTGACGAAAATCAGCACCCAGAGGGCAAGCTGCGGATCCTGCAGCCACGGCACTTTCCCGAGGCCGAGCGAGGTGAGGACGGCGTTCACCATGCCGTAATCGGTAGCGAAGAGCCAGGAGAAGACGACCGCAATCGAGACGGTTGAGGTAACGGAAGGCAGGAACAGCGCCCCGCGCAAAAGCCGCGACGGCAATGTCTCGCGGACGAGATAGCTCGCGACCGCGAGCGCCAGCGCCAGCCTGATCGGTACGGAAATCAGCGCAAAGAGTGCAGTCACCTGCAGCGCATTCCAGAAGTCGCGGGAATTCAGCAGCAGGCGGTAGTTCTCGAAACCGACGAAGGGCATGGTCGGCGACAGAAAGTCCCAGTGCCGGAAGCTGAGGTTCACACTGGTAATAACGGGGATATAGGTGAAGACCGTGATGAAGATGATCAGCGGTGCGACGAGGAAATAAGGCGTGAGTTTCCGCAGCATGGGACCGAGACAGTTGAGACGACGAGCTGTTTAAGGCCCGCCGTCTTGCTGAAGGGGGAGGCTTAGTTGCTGGAACGCTTGGCTTCTTCGCGGGTCTGGGTCGCGAAGTCTTTCATCGTTTCAGTGACATCGCGCTGGCCGAGCGCCATGGCTTCCCACATCTTGTACTCCGTCGCGCGCATCCAGGTGACGACCGGCGGACGGGCGCGACCATGGGCGAAGTCGAGCTGCTTGATGGCAACGTCGATGCCCTGCTTTTTGGCAAGCGCCTCGGCGGCAACTGGCTGGGCGGCACTCTTCTTGTTGATCGGCAGATAGCCGGTCGCGGCGAACCAGACGGCATTGGCTTCCGGCGAAGCGGCATAGCTGATGAACTTGTAGGCAGCATCCTGAACGTCCTTCGGCGAGGTTGCCAGGATGCCGATGCCGGCGCCGCCGATCGGAACAGAGCAAACCTTGTTGCAGGGCATAGAGCGGACTGCGAGCTTGTCGCCGAGCGCCTTCCTGGCGCCGCCATAGTCACCTGTCGAGTTCAGGGATATGCCGACCTTGCCGGCGTAAAAAGCGTCGCGGCCGACATCCTCGTCGGTGACGCCATCGGGAGAGGCGACCTTCTGGTCATGAACCAGCGAAGCCATCCACTGATAGGCCTCGATCGTGTTCGGCGAGTCGAGCAGGATGTCGTTGGTCTTGGAATCGATCAGCTCGCTATCGTTGGACATGACGAGACCCCAGCGGGCGAACTGGCCGGGGGCTGCAATGCCGGTAATGCCTTCCGAGCCGAGCTTTTCGGTGATTGTCTTCGAAACGGCAAGAATATCTGCGAAAGTCTTCAGCGGCGGTTCCGTCGTGAAGCCGGCACGCGCGAGGATATCCTTGTTGTAATAGAGGACCGGCGTCGAGGAGTTGAACGGCACGATGTAGTTCTTGCCGTTGTAGACGCCAACCTCACGGGCGTAGTCGTAGAGGTCGTCCTTCAGCGGGTCGGCATTGAAATAGGGCGTGAGGTCGATCAGCGCGCCGCGGTCGGCGAAGAGGCCGTAGCGGGTGACTTCCATGATGACGGCGTCAGGCGCACGTTTGGCGGGGATGGCCGCCTGCAACTTGGCGACGATATCGTTGTAGTCGCCGACGAACTCGCCTTCGATATGAATCCCGGGGTTGGCGGCCTCGAAATTTGCGATGATCTTGTTGAGCGCCTCGCCGGAGGATTTGCTGAAGCTGTGCCAGAATTTCACCGTCGTATCGGCATGCGCTGAGCCAACCATGGACAGCAAGGCGACAATACTGGCCGCAACCGTATTCTGCAATTTCATTGACATAACTTTCTCCTCTGCAAAAAAAATTGCATTCCGTTTGGGCGAGGAGTAGCGCGCAGACGAGACAGTTTCTTAAAGGCCGTATGAAGTTTTGGTGACAAGGAATCGCCTCAATCACCATGGGTTGTTTGATTTTCTAAAAAACGACTCTGAATAGTGGGGGAAATGTCGTATTTTAATTTTTTGTTTTTGTCCTCTTTAACGTTCATTTGGGACCCTATTGGCATCGAAACCAACAGGAAGCGGCGGGCAAATGGCCACCATAATTCAGCCGGAAGACTGGAACAGCTCCCTAACGGGTTACTATTCAATTGAGGTGGATGATCAACCCTTTGAATATCAGGGCGGAGCCAAGGACTATGCCCTGTCGGTGCCGCGGGAGGGGGCTATCCGGTTCGAGCTGCACGACGGAGACCAGGCTCCGTGGGATGTGGCGAACAATCACGCCTCCGAGCGCGTTGAGATCGCCGACAGGCAACCAATCACCTACGGAACGCCGCTGCAGGTTTCCTATGACTTCATGCTCGAGCAGGGGCCGCCCAATACGGCCCATTTCATGGTGCTCGGCCAGCTTCATCAGAATGTGCACGAGGGTGCACTGGTCGTCCCGCCACCCTTTTCGGTGACGCTGACGGGCGAGAAGATGGGCATCAGCATCGGTTACAGCGATGCAAATGGAAATCCGGTTCAGCAGGTAATTTTCACCGACGCCTACGATATCCAACGCGGGCACAACTACGACATAGATATCAAGGCGACCTTCGATCCTGATGGAAACGGACGGCTTGTCGTAACGCGAGATGGCGTGACGATTGTCGATTACATGGGGCCGCTCGGTTATATTCAGGATCAGGGGGTCTACTGGGCCGAAGGCATCTACCGCCATGCGAACGCCACGGAGAGCGTTGCAGCCGTCTACGGTGATCTGGATATAGAGACCGGTTCTACGGTCAACTTTCCAGATCCCGATGCTTATATCGCCGCTCCGACCGTTCTGGTGAGCGATGCCATGCATGATCCATCGGGCGGCAATTCGGTAACGATTAGCGGCTCAGCCAAGCTTGGCACCACCGTCGTCATTTACGAGAACGGCAAAGTGATCGCGACGGCCGAGACAGACTCAATGGGCCGCTACACCGCCGACATCGTCTTTTCGACGACAGGAGAGCATAACCTCAGCGCGGTCGCCGTCGATTCATCGGGCCGCTACGGTATCATTGCCGCCCCGGCGGGTATCGAGATCGGCACCGCTGCGGAAATCGTTGGACGCATGGACAGCATCATGACGGATGCCAGCGTTCAATCAATTATCCTCACCGACACGCATATGCTGACGGTTCCCTCCGATTATGTGATGCGCCTCTACATAAATTCAGGGGTCCTGAACAAGATCGCGGGCGACGATGTTACCTTCAAGACCAGCACGGCGGTCTTAGGCGGAAGCTACGACCGGCAGGTCTATATTTACAACGAACAAGGCAAGGTCATCGAATCCGAGCGTTATCTCGGAAGCAAGCTGGTCTTCGACCAGAAAATCGGCGCCGATGGCGTCACCACGACCCAGACCTGGAAGACGGACGGTTCGTCGGATATCAACATCACCAAGAACGGCGTCCTGATTGAGTACGAGCAATATGATTCTTTGAACCGACTGAAGTTCGAGCAGACCTTCAACGATGACGGTTCCCGCAAGACTGTCACCTATTTCGATCCGGCCTCCGGGGCAAAAACGATCGAAACCGTCTATAACGCCGACAAGAGTTCGACCCGCACCACGTATGGCATCACCGGCAAAGACTATGTCGAGGAAGCCTATACCTACGATGCAACGGGCAAGCTGATCCTTCAGGAGCGTTTCGCACCCGGGCACACGAAGATCATGTCCACCAGTTGGGAGCCCGACGGAACGACGGAAACGCACCGCTATAACGCCGCCGGTCAGGAAACGAGTTTCTCAATCGTCCACGCCGACAAGTCGCATGTCGAAGGCACTTTCGGCATCACCGGTCAGCCCTATTCCGGTCAGATCATCAGCTATGACACCAGTAACAAGATGGTCTCCAAGGATCTGCTCGACCAGAACGGCCGGCTCATCAGCACAGAAACATTCGGAATAAACCCAGCGCTGAAGGTCTTTGCTTATGCAAACAGCACCGGTCCCGCCACGGGTTACACTCTCTATGCCGCAGACCATTCCTATGACGTGGCCACTTATGCCGCCGGCACGACAAACGTCGCAAAGCTCAGCCACTACGACGCTAACGGCAACCTGATCGGAACAGATATTCTCATACCGGATCCCTCGCTTGGCACTTACGATCCCGTGACGAACACCTATTATCAGGAAATTCGAAACAGCGACGGGTCGAAAGAGGGGCATCGGTACGATGCTGATACCGGCAGGGAGCTCAGCTATTATATCCGCAATGCCGACGGCAGCCGCACCGAGGCCAACTTGGCTGTCAAAGGCAAGGATTATGTCGAACAGATCATCAGCTACGATTCCAAGGGCAAGATTATCGATCTGGTGCGCAAGTACGGCGATCCTAGCCATACGATCGCCCATACTGAACATTTTGACAGCACCGGCGCCGGCGAGATCCGAAATTTCGACGTGACTGGCCAGCTTACAACTGCGCTGTTCTATACTGCAGGGCAGAAACTGATCAAAACCGAAACCTACGCGCCGGGTGATCACCTCAAGGAGTTCACGGCTTACAATAGCGACGGATCGAAGGAGACCCACAGATTCGATCCTGCCACTGGGCACGAGACCGGTTATAGCATTCGCTATGCTGACGGTGGGCGTGTCGAAGCAAGCCTTGCGATCACTGGCAAGGACTATGCCCAACAAATTCAGACATATGATGCCGCCGGAAAGCTCATCGATAGCGTCCGCAAATACGGTGACGCTGCTCACACCGTTTCGCAGTCATACCATTTGAATGCGGATGGATCGCAGGAGTGCAACAACTTCGACGCGAAGGGCCGGCAAACGGTATCGGATACGACGCATTCGGACCATTCGCGCGACTACATCCTGTTTACATATGCCGGAGATGGAGCGTCGCCGAGCACGACCGAGCAGACCCACTACGGCGTCGTCGGCAACAAGCAATGGACGGACAAAACGAATGTCGACGGCTCGCACACACAAACAGCATTTGCTGCCGGTGTGACCCTGACGTCGCATGAGGGGGTGAAAGACACGCTGGTCGGTTCCAGCATCGCCAACGATGTTTTCCTCTTCCACGCTCAGGCAGGCCAGGATACGGTTTCTGGTTTCCAGGCGCATGGGGGAAATATCCATGACCGAATCGCCTTCGACAGCTCGCTGGTGGACGATTACGCCAGCCTGCATGCGTTAATGAGCTCCACCTCCGCCGGAACGCTCATCACCTTCGACGATCATAACAGTGTGCTGATCTCCAAGGTCGCAATCGCGAACCTGTCTTCCGACGACTTCCTCTTTGTGTAGAGAGATGTCTCGTCGTCGGTGACGCAGAAAAGATGACGGTACTCCCATCAGGAGGTTTGGCGAGGTCTACCTGATGCCCATTCTGCAACAGGCGCGGGCCGGATGAAAGCCACCAGCCCGGCGCTCTCGCTGATGAAGGAACCGAGCTTACCTTTTCTCGGGCTTCCGTCCGATGGCAAAATAACCGAACCCATGCTTGGCAACTTCACTTGCCGGGTAAATGTTTCGGAGATCGACAATAACCGAATCTCTCATGACGCTTTTGAGGCGTTTGAGGTCGAGTGCGCGGAATTCGTCCCATTCGGT
Organism: Hyphomicrobiales bacterium; assembly: GCA_900468805.1. Taxonomy (GTDB): domain Bacteria; phylum Pseudomonadota; class Alphaproteobacteria; order Rhizobiales; family Rhizobiaceae; genus Rhizobium. The sequence continues at coordinate 33,708 of UEIF01000009.1, forward strand.
GACAATGACAATCGCGTCGGCATCCACGGCGATCTCATAAGGATCTTTCCCGTAAGTGATGGGGCCGAGCATGTCCTTTGCCGCTTCCATGCCTTCGGGATCGTAGGCGTGGACCGTGGCCCCGCCATCGAGCAGGGCCTGAACGATGGTGATCGACGGCGCGTCACGCATGTCGTCGGTGTTCGGCTTGAAAGTAAGGCCGAGAACGGCAATCTTCTTGCCGCGCACGTCACCATCGCAGGCGGCGATAACCTTGCGACCCATGGCGCGCTTGCGATTGTCGTTGATCGCGACCGTCGTCTCGATGAGACGTACGGGGCTGTCAAAGTCCTGCGCGGTCTTGACGAGGGCGAGCGTATCCTTGGGGAAGCACGACCCACCGTAGCCCGGGCCAGCATGCAGGAATTTGTCGCCGATACGCTTGTCCATACCGATGCCCTTAGCAACTTTCTGGACGTCAGCGCCGATCTTTTCTGAGAGATCGGCGATCTCGTTGATGAAGGTGATCTTCATCGCGAGGAATGCGTTGGCGGCGTATTTGATGAGCTCGGAGGTGCGGCGCTCGCAGAAGTAGAGCGGCGCTTCGTTGAGATAGAGCGGGCGATATACCTCGCGCATGACCTCGATCGCACGGGCATCCTCCGTGCCGATCACGATACGGTCGGGACGCTTGAAGTCGGTGATCGCTGCACCTTCCCGCAAGAATTCGGGATTGGAGACGACTGCAATATCCTTTTCCGGAAATTCTTCACGGAAGATGCGTTCGATTTCGTCCCCGGTACCCACGGGAACGGTCGATTTGGTAACGACGACGGTGAAGCCCTTGATAGCGGCAGCAATTTCGCGCGCTGCAGCATAGACATAGGTCAGATCCGCGTGGCCGTCGCCGCGGCGCGAGGGCGTGCCGACGGCGATGAAGACGACATCTGCTTCACCGACGGAAGGGGCGAGGTCTTTAGAGAAATCCAGGCGTCCGGCTTCGCGGTTCTGCTGAATGATGGCCTCGAGCCCAGGTTCAAAAATAGGCACTTCGCCGGCTTCCAGCGCTGTTATTTTTGCCTCGGACTTATCGACGCAAGTCACATGGTGACCAAAGTCGGCGAAGCAGGCACCTGAAACGAGACCGACATAGCCAGAACCAATCATAACGATACGCATGAAGCTATCTCCAAGTTAAAATAACGCCACTTGGGCTATATGCTGCAACGCAACAAATCAAGCCTAAATGGCGTTTTAAGGAAACGTTAAGAGCGGCCGAACTCGTCGACAATGCGAATGATGTCGTCTTCGCCGAGGTAGGAGCCGGTCTGAACTTCGATGAGTTCCAGAAGAATCTTGCCAGGATTTGCCAGACGGTGGACCTCTCCGAGCGGAATATAGACCGATTCGTTTTCGCGCAGCATCTGCACGTTCTCGCCGATCGTGACCTCCGCGGTCCCCTTTACAACGATCCAGTGCTCTGAGCGGTGATGGTGCTTCTGCAGCGACAGCTTCTTGCCGGGTGTGACGAAGATACGCTTCACCTGGAAACGGTCGCCGTTGAAGATCGAGGTGTAGCCGCCCCAGGGGCGATAAGAGGTGGGATGCGTCTCTGTCAGCTTCGACGTCTTCTTCTGGCCGGCAAGCAGCTTGACGAGGTTGCCGACTTGCTGGCTTTCCTTCAGCGGTCCGACATAGACTGCGTCCTCGCTAGCAATAACGGCGACATCGTCCATGCCCTGGACGGCAAGATGCACACCATGGGTCATGACGAGCGAGTTGCGGGTGTTGACGACAGTTGTGTTGGCGGCGGCAATGTTGCCGTTTTCATCCTGAATGCCGGTTTTCCATATGGCATCCCAGCTACCCAGATCCGACCACTTGAAGGCGGACGGCACGACCACCGCTTTGGACGTCTTCTCCATAATTGCGTAATCGATGGAAATGTCGGGGCTTTTTGCGAAGTGCTCTGCATCGAGGCGCGTGAAGTCCAGATCACGCGTCGCCTTCGAAACGGCCTTGCTGGCCGCTTTCAGAACATCCGGTGCATAGTTCTGCATTTCGGACAACAATTCGGTGACTGGGAACATGAAGATACCGGAATTCCAATAGAAACCACCGGCGGCCAACATTTCCTCGGCCTTTTCGCGAACTGGCTTTTCAACGAAGCGCTTGACCTCGTGTGCGCCGCCCGAAAGTTGCTTGCCGATCTCTATATAACCGTAGCCGGTCGCCGGCTCGGTCGGCGTGATGCCGAAGGTAACGAGCTTGCCCTTGGCTGCCGCATCACGGGCTGTGCGGATAGCATCGAAATAGGCTTCATCGGCCAGGATTTCATGATCGGAAGCCAGCATCTGAATGATGGCTTCCTTGCCGAAATGCTCGGAGGCCAGACCTGCTGCTGCTGCCACTGCAGCAGCGGTGTTGCGGGCAACAGGCTCCAGCAAGACTGCGGCGAGCGGAATATCGAGTTCGCGGGCCTGTTCTGCAACGAGGAAGCGAAAGTCCTCATTCGTCACGACGATGGGGGCTTCGTAAAGCGCCGGATCGGAAACGCGGACCAGGGTTTCCTGAAACAGCGTCTTGTCCCCGACGAACTGTATAAACTGCTTCGGCGCGGTTGCGCGCGAGAGCGGCCAAAGGCGCGTGCCCTTGCCGCCGGCCATGATCACGGGGACGATTTTCTGTGTCATAGGGTGTTCTTCCTCGAAATGAACGGCCAGGTTTGTCACATGCTTACCGGGCTTCTGCCCAGCGGTTAATTCGGGTCAATCCCGCATTCAAGAGTTCCAAGGCGGCTGCCTCGCCTTCTGCTTCCACGTAACAACGCATCTCCGGCGCATTGCCGGAAGGACGGAGATGAATAATACCGCCGTCACGCAACGTTACCCGCAATCCATCAATATCGCTTTTCGAAGCGACGTCCCCGATGGGTTGCAGGAACTCCGTGAGATTAGCATCGGATGCGCGCAGGAAAGTCATTAATGCGGTGCTGGTTTCGACAGGGAAATTCTCAAGACGATCGGCCGCTGCAAAAGGCAGCTTGTAGGACGCAGCAACGACCGAAAGCGGCTCCTTGCGGATCGCGGCAAGTGAGAGTGTCGCCAGCATCGGCAGGAAACAATCGCGTGTCGGCAATGCACGCACGTTGCGACCGTTGATGTCGAAAGGCGTTGCCGTCAGCATTCCGCCATTCGCCTCGAAGCCCATAACCAGATCCTTACCGGCGGCAACCGCCTCTTCCATGCCGGCAATGACGAAAGGGGAACCAACACGGGTGCGGACGACGCTGAAAGGCCCGGCTGTCTCGATGCCGGAATTGGAGGTGACCGGCGTGACGACAGTCCCGGCGCCTAGGAAGTTGGCCGCAATCAGCCCGAGAAGATCGCCGCGCAACGGCATTCCGGTCTCGTCGGCAACCAACGGACGGTCGCCATCGCCATCGGTGGAAACAATCGCGTCAAGGCCATGCGCTGAGACCCAGCTCTTCAGAAGGGCGATCGTCTCTTCGGAAACGGCTTCGGTGTCGACGGGGATGAAGGTTTCGGACCGACCAAGGGCGATGACCTCTGCACCGTAATAAGCAAGGATGTCGACCATCAGATCTCGGGCGACGGTGCTGTGCTGATAGACACCGATCTTCATCCCTGCGAGCGCAGCTTCAGGCAAGAGGGCCGTATTGCGCTCGAAGAAGAATTGCAGGCACGGCGCAGAGTGATCCTCTGAGACTGCGCGTGCACTGACGACAGTCTCGCCGGAGGCTTCGATGTCGGCGGCAAAATGGGTAATGGCGGCTTCGTCTGCTTTGTCGATTTCGCCGTCGGGGCGATAGAATTTGATGCCGTTGCGGTCCGCCGGAATATGCGAACCCGTTATCATCAGGCACGCGGCCTTTCTCTCGAGGCCATAGAGGGCAAGGGCCGGCGTCGGAACGGCGCCGCAGTCGAGAATTTTGAACCCGAGGCTTGCCAGTGCGCCAGCGCAATTGCCCGCGATCTCCGGGCTGGAGTCACGGTAATCACGCCCGATCAGGATGACATCGCCCTGTTCTGCTTTCTTGCTCTGCAGCAAATATTTGCCGAAAGCCGCGGCATATAGCGCCGATGGGCGTCCTTTCAGATCCGCCGACAGACCGCGAAGGCCGCTTGTCCCAAACTTCATGCGAAAACACCCTCGCGCTCTGAACAACCGTTTCTACTGTGCTGATTTGCTTGGGTAAACAGCAAAATTAGGACATAGTTAAACCGGCGGCGGCATAAGCGAAGTATTGCCATCATTTAAGCATCGTTACCAGAGTTTTTGCTAATATGAATAAATTTCCGATTTATGACAGTTGTTCGTCTTGCGAGATGGAAATATCCGCCGCGATGTTGCGTATTGCAGGTATAGACATTTTTGCTAGAACGGCTGTCCCACATCAACTGCGTTGATCCCGGAGGTTTGCGTCGTGAACGAGACGTCAGTCACTCTAGAAGAGAGCTGGAAGGCTGCGCTCGAAGGCGAGTTTGCAAGTCCTTACATGCAGCAGCTCAAGACCTTCCTGCTGGAGCAAAAGGAACTCGGCCGGCGGATTTTCCCCAAAGGCAGCGAATATTTCCGCGCGCTCGACCTGACCCCGCTTGAAAAGCTCAAGGTCGTGATCCTCGGACAGGATCCCTATCACGGCGCAGGGCAGGCGCATGGGCTATGTTTCAGTGTGCGGCCGGGCGTGCGCATTCCACCCTCGCTTGTCAACATCTACAAGGAATTGGAGACGGATCTCGGCATTCCCCCGGCACGGCACGGCTTTCTGGAACATTGGGCTCAGCAGGGCGTGCTGCTGCTCAACAGCGTGCTGACCGTGGAGGAGGCGCAGGCCGCCTCGCATCAGGGCAAGGGCTGGGAGCGGTTTACCGATGCCGTTATCCGCAAGGTGAACGATGAGTGCGAAGCTGCCGTTTTCATGCTCTGGGGCTCCTATGCTCAAAAGAAGGCGGCTTTTGTCGACGCAAGGCGGCATCTGGTGCTGAAGGCGCCGCATCCGTCTCCACTTTCGGCCCATAACGGTTTCTTCGGATCCCGGCATTTCTCCAAGGCGAATGCATTCCTGCAGTCGCACGGTCGCGAGCCGATCGACTGGCAGCTTCCCGCCAATCCTTGAACGCTTTTGCATTGTTGTTCACAAATTGGAGACAATGCGTGTCGGCTTGCCGGGCTATGAGAAACGGCGGGAAGCGCTCATCTATGACCCATCGAAAGCCCGCCGAATGCGGGTAGAAAGGGGTCTCAAATGCTCGATCAAATCAAGGGTCTGCACCACGTCACATCGATGGCGGAGGACGCCCGCACCAACAACCAGTTCTTCACCAATGCGCTCGGACTGCGCCGCGTCAAGAAGACTGTCAATTTCGACGCTCCTGACGTCTATCACCTCTACTACGGTGACGAGACCGGTTCGCCGGGTACGGTCATGACCTACTTCCCGTTCCCGAAGATGGCGCAGGGCCGCCCGGGTACCGGTGAAGTCGGCACCACGGTCTACTCGGTCCCGCAGGGCTCGCTCGGTTTCTGGAGCGATCGGCTGACCAAGCTCAACGTCGGCGGTCTGAAAGCCGAGGAAATCTTCGGTGAAAAGCGCCTGAATTTTGCCGGTCCGGACGGAGACGGCTTTGCGCTCGTCGAGGTCAAGGACGATGCCCGCGCTCCCTGGACACATGGCGGTATCAGCGAGGATCAGGCTATCAGAGGCTTCCACTCGGTCGCCATGCGGCTGAAGGATGATGGCGCTACTGCCGAACTTTTGAAGTTCATGGGCTATGAGGTTCAGGAAGAACAGGACGGTGTCAAACGGTTCGTCATCCCCGGCGGCAACGGGGCGCATCTCGTCGACCTCGAAACCATGCCCAGCATCGCTCGTGCACTCCCAGGCGCCGGCTCCGTTCACCATGTCGCCTTCGCCGTTGAAAACCGCGAAAAGCAGCTTGAGGTGCGCAAGGCGCTGATGGACACCGGCTATCAGGTCACCCCGGTCATCGATCGCGATTACTTCTGGGCGATTTATTTCCGTACGCCTGGTGGCGTGTTGTTCGAAATCGCAACCAACGAGCCAGGTTTCGACCGCGACGAAGATACTGCTCATCTCGGCGAGGCATTGAAGCTGCCGCAGCAGCACGCTCATTTGCGCGCCCTTATCGAGCAGCATTTGCAGCCGCTCGAAGCCTAAGCGGAGATAGAACAATGATTGACAAAGGTTATGTGCACCGGCTGCATGCCGGTGCACCCGGAAAGCCCATCCTCTTCGTGCTTCACGGAACAGGCGGCGACGAGAACCAGTTCTTCGACTTCGGCAGGCGATTGCTGCCGGAAGCAACGATCATTTCGCCACGCGGCGATGTCTCCGAGTACGGGGCAGCCCGTTTTTTCAAGCGCACGGGGGAAGGCGTCTATGATATGGTCGACCTTGAACGGGCGACCGAAAAAATGGCGGGTTACGTCCGGGATCTGGCGGCTTCCCACGGTGCATCCAAAATTCTTGGGCTGGGATTTTCGAATGGCGCCAATATTCTGGCAAACGTGCTCGTCGAAAAAGGTGTGTTCGATGCAGCAGCACTGCTTCATCCGCTCATCCCTTTCCGACCGCGCGCCAATCCCGATCTTCGCGGGCGAAGAATACTGATCACGGCCGGTCAGCGAGATCCGATCTCACCGGTCGCGCTGACGGAAGCGCTAGACGGCTATTTTGCCGAGCAGAAGGCTGACGTACGTACGGAGTGGCATTCCGGTGGTCACGATATCCGGCCTAATGAAATTGAGGCCATTCAGTCGTTCTCTGCGGAATACGCCTGACAAAAAATTATGCGGCGAATTTCGCCGCATAATGCATTTCAGATTTTGGTCGAAAGCGTTCTTACGCTTCGTGGTAATAGGCCGAGTAGCGGTTGTAATAATACTCGCCGGAACCATAAGAGCGATAGAGCTTCAGCTTTTCGGTGTCGACCTTGTTCAGGACAACGCCGATGCACTTTTGCATAAGCTCGGGTTGAACTGCGAAGGTGGTGCGAACGACGCGCCGCGACGTGCGGCCCCACTCGATAACGGCGAGCGATGCATCCAGCATCGGACTGACCGCGCGGGCATCGACGACCGGGCCGAGCGGCGGCAGGTCCAAAACGATGTAGTCGAAGTGCGCCTTCAGCTCTTCCAGCAGATTGACCATGATGGAGGAAGAAAGCAGATCTGAGGAGTGCGGCACGCGGCGCTTGACGACTGCCGGCAGGAAGGCGAGCCTTGTCTTGCTGTCAAGCAGCAGCAGATCCTTGAGCGGCTTGCCTTCCAGCAACGCTTCCAGAATGCCTTGTTCCGCATGGCGGCCGATAGCGCGCGTCGCGCCTGGATTGCGAAGGTCGGCATCGATCAGCAAGGTCCGCGCGCCCTGCATGGCAAGAAGCTGGGCAAGGTTGATGGCGACAGTCGACTTTCCTTCACCGGGAAGGCAGGAGACAACGCCGATGACCTTGCAGCGCGAGCTCGGATTTTCCATGTCGACGGCGATCTTGGCGCTACGCATCGTTTCAGCGAAGGCTGACAGTGGATGGTTGACCACGTAATTGGTAATGCCGTTGCCGTTTTGCAGCCCGCGCGCCGATTCAGGCTCGTTGGTGCTGCTGGTTGCTTCCTTCGCGTCGACGGCCGGTACATGGCCAATATATTCGAGCGACAAAACATCCCGGACCTGCTCGCCCGTGCGGAAGAAGCGGTCACGGAATTCGCGGAAGGCGCCGATCCCGCCGCCGAAGGCTGCGCCGAGCGCCATGGCCAGAGCGAGGATCAATGGCTTCTTCGGAGCGCTCGGAGTCGTCGGTACCTGTGCTCTGGTGATGATACGCGCGTCGGTGATCGGGAATGACTGTTGCTGTGTCGCTTCCTGGAAGCGGGCGAGGAAGGTCTGGTAGAGGTTGCGATAGGTATCTGCAGTGCGCTCGAGCTCGCGAAGCTGAACCTGAGTTTCACCGGCCGCGGTCGTTACGCCGGTTGCCTGGGAAACGCTCGCCTGCAGTGACTTCTCGCGGCTTTCCGCCACCTGGAGCTCGCTCTGGTAGCTTTCAGCGATACGGTTCAGTTCCTCGAACATCAGTCGCTGGTACTCAGCCATTTCGCTGCGAAGGCGAACGGCCTGCACGTGATCCGGTCCGAGACGGGCAGATATTTCGGCCTCAAGCTTCGAGGCTTCCAGATACTTCTTGCGCAAGTCGTTAGAGATCGAGTTGTCGAGAACGTCGGTCACGATTGCATCAGTGCGCTTGCTGTCGATGATCGACTTGACGCGTTCGTATTTTGCCCGCGCTCTTGCTGTGTCGGCCTGCGCGCCGATCAACTGCGTCGTCAACTCAGAGAGCTGCTGGTCGCTGAGGAGCTGAAACTGGCCCCCGGCAGCGACAAGGCCGTTGGCAGTGCGGAACTTCTGGACCGCGAGGTCCGACTCGAGTGCCTTCTGTTTGAGTTCGTCTATACGTTCCTGCAACCAGTCGCTTGCCCGGCGGGTGGCGTCATATTTCGAGTTCAGCTTGTCAACGAGGTAAGCTTCCGCGATGGCGGTCGCGACGCTCGATGCGAGTTCCGGGGAGGTCGAGGTGTAGCTGATCGACAACGCGTAGGAACGGCCAATGCGCTCGACGTCCATTTCGGTAACGATCTTGTCGGCCGCGTTGTGGCGCTTTGTATCAGCGTCGTCGGCTGCCACATCGTCACTGGCGAACCAGGTACGGAAATTCAATAGCGAGCGAAGCATGCTGATCGGCGAGCGAGCGGGCGAAGTGAACTCGGGATTATCAAGCAGCTTCAGCTTATCAACGACCGTCAGACTGATAGAGTCGGATTTAAAGAGCTCGACTTCACTGAGCACAGAGGCATCGTCCTCTATCGGAATGCCGACGTTGGACGACATCTGATTGACGATTTCGCTGTTACCGCGGTCGATAAGAACGCTGGTCAAAGCGGTGTAGCGCGGTACAGCCGTCAGGATATAGACGAGGCCCAGGATTGCGAAGATAACAATGCAGACCGCGACTACACGCCACTGACGGCGTACAACTGCAATCAGTCTTTCAACATCGATGGTATCGCCGGCTCCGGCGTTTTCCCAATCTTCATCGGCATGCGCCGAGACCTTATCTGGCGATAGCAATCCGGGCCTCCGTTAGTTAACAAGCTCAAGTGAATATACGATCGAACACATTAAAAGCGCCCATCTTCAGGCAACGCAATTGTGAGAAGCATCAGCGCGCGCGATGGAACATGACTACTCTTCATCAAGTGCCAGTCTGAAGACTAACTTCTTCCTGTTTAAGAAATCGAGAATAAGCGCCGACGTACTTTTGCGCTTCGTGATCCCAATTGAAGTCAGCTTCCGCCAATGCTTTTGCGCGCTGGCCGGCTTCTGCCCTGGCATTGTCATCGGTTATTAGCGTCAAACAAGCTTTTGCAAGCGCTTCCGGTGTCGGTGCGTCAGCGTAACGCCCTGCCGATTTAAGCAAACGTTTTGTTTCGCGCAAATCATAGGAAACGGAAGGTATTCCAAGCGCGGAATATTCGAAAACCTTGTTCATGCTTATCTTGTCGTTGTATTCATTTACCGGATCCGGAATGATACCTATGTCAAAGGTACTTAACGCGGCAAGTAGCTGCTCTCCGCGCAGATATCCAGTGAAAGTTACAAAGTCTTCTATCTCTAGTTCTGCAGCAAGATTTCTAACCGTTTCAAGTGCCGGGCCATCTCCCACGACGACTGCTTTTATATCGGTGATTGCGTGCACCTTTACGAGCTGATGAACGCAGCGGATCAGGTGGTCGACACCGTCCTGATCGGCGATAATTCCGACATAGCCCAGAACTACCCGCGCGCCGGCACGAAGTTCCAGATTCGGCGCAACACGGCGAATTCGCGATTTATCCGGGATGCTGTAAACGGATACAACATCTTCGCCCTTCTTTCCTCCTCGCGACATTGCCAATTCGCGGTGCGTCTCATTGGACGAGATCACGAGGTCCGCCGTGAGGAAAGTCAGTCGTTCGGCAAGTCTCAGCAGATGATAGAAGAAGCCGCGCTTCGCGTATTTTGCAACAAAGAGCTCCGGGCTTACATCGTGGTGGTCAAAAACAAAGCTTTTGCCCAATAGCTTGAAGGGGAGCGCAACCAGAAAAATCAGATCCGGAGGATTGCAGGCCTGAATGACATCGAATCCTCTTCTCCGAAGCACTTTGAAAAGCAGAGTGAATTCGTAGAACAGTGCGACACTATATTCGGCAATAAAGGCAAGTTTTCCGCGAGCCTCGAGCGGGAGCGGATGACGAAAGATCTCAATATCGTCAATGATCTCGAACTTCTCGGGATACTGTTCTGTTTTCGGGCATATCACGGAAACCTGCCAGCCTGCATCCCGCAACGCGCATGCCTCTTGCCATACTCGTCGATCGAACGGGACTGGAAGATTTTCAACGATAATCACGCAGGAAGGCATATCTGGTCCTATGATTCGAATTGAATTAGGGCTGATCTGAAGCCGCAGTACTTGGCCCCAATGGCCGCCCCTCACGTCAGGGCAAAGCCTAGCGATGTGTGAGGGTACTCGATGCAGCGTGTCGTTTCACCAATTGACTTGCGTATCCGTCTGTTAACAACGCCTAACGTCAACAATTAAATCAAGGGCTTCCAACCTATCGCACAAACTTTGTTGCAAAGGCTCTTCACACCTAATCAAGCATGACGTTATCGTATTCTTCGCTGCAGTGCAAAAAAAATGCCATCGAAGTGAGGCTTTTTTTGGGGTGCGCGGTTAATGTGCCGACTGAGTGCGGACCTCAGTGCCGTCCCTTGGGGTTGGCTGACAGCTGAGAAAATTGGAACGGTGAGAAGACATCATTTGCGCAAACAGGTGAGGAGATGAAGCAGATAGGGCTCGGAATTGGCCTTAGCCTTGTGCTCGTGCTGGGTGTGATTTCTGGCCAAGCTGCCTCCATCAGCAGAGCAAACGACATGACTTACAAAATCGTGACCTTCGGGACTTCTCTGACCGCGCGCGGCGGTTGGCAGTTGCCTTTGCAGGAGGCGCTGACTAAATGCCTTAAGGTCCCGGTTCTGGTGGATTCAGTTGCACGCAGCGGTGCTACATCTGAATGGGCTCTGGAAAAAATAGGGGACGTAATCGCGGCGAAGCCTGATATCGTACTCGTTGAATTCTATGCTAACGACGCTGCGCTTAATCGCTTCATGACCGTGGAGCGCAGTCGTCAGAACATGGCGACGATCCTCGGGCAACTGAAACAGCAATTGCCTCATGCGCGCATCATCGTCATGGGAATGAATCCGATTTTTGGAATCAGGGGCTTCATTCGTCCGTTCATCAATAGCTATATCGATGCTCATCATCAGCTTGCGAACGAGATGGGCCTTGATTTCTATGACAACCGGCCGGCCTGGGCCGAGCTCTCTCCGGATGAACTCTCTGCAGCCATTCCGGACGGGTCGCATCCATTGCCGGAGGCGGCATCCGCCGTCATCGTGCCTGGTTTGACCCAGGAGATCGCATCGGGCAAATGTCAGAATTGAACCAGTCGACCTTATCGAAGGGACAAGCTTATGAAGATTATGGTTTGGTGCGCCGCGCGCGGTGGTATGCGCAGCGTCGTCGAAGCCTATGAACGTGACGGTTTTCTTGAAAAAGAAGATGTCCGCCTCGTCGCTTCCTATGTGGATGGCAATTTTGTTGTAAAGCAGCTCGTGCTGCTGCGCGCACTTATCGTCTATCTCTGGCTGTTGACGACGAAGCGTGTCGAGCTTGTTCATGCTCACTCAGCAATGCGCGGCAGTTTTTGGCGCAAGGGGCTGTTCACATCCCTCGCAAGGCTTTTCGGCATACCGGTGGTCCTGCATTTGCATGGTTCGGAGATGAAGCCGTTCTATGAGAGCCAGCGTCCGTTGCTTCGCCGGCTTATCCGGCGTCACCTTGAGAAGGCGACATTCGTCATCGTGCTTTCGGAAAGCTGGCGGGAGTTCGTCGGTGGGATCGCGCCAGCCGCGCGTATCGTTGTCGTTCCGAATTATGTGCTCATTCCGCCGCCTGCAGATCCACGGATAAGGAAGGCGCATGATCTTCTGTTCCTCGGCCTGATCGGACCACGCAAAGGAACGTTCGACCTCATCCCGGCTTTCGCCGAGATAGCTCCACATCATCCGGATGCGAAGCTGGTGATCGGTGGCAATGGCCAAGTCGAAGAGGCAAACAAGCTCGTAAGAACCCTCTCCATGGAAGGTCGCGTTATATTGGCGGGCTGGGTCGATGGGCAGAAGAAACAGGCGCTGCTTGAGGCAAGCGGCATCTATATTCTTCCCTCTTATAACGAGGGATTGCCTATGAGCGTGCTCGAAGCGATGGCCGCCGGGGTTGCCGTCATCACCACGCGTGTCGGCGGTATACCGGAACTGATCACCGACGGCATCGATGGTCTGTTGATCGATGCCGGCGATAAAGAAGGGCTCGCGAATGCAATCTCTGCTCTCGTCAGCGATGAGGGCCTTCGCACGCGCCTCGCCGAAGCCGGCAGACTTCGGGTGGAAAACCATTATAGCGATCGCGTTATACTGCCCTTGCTCCACCGCATTTATGAAGAAGCCTCAGGCGCGGGAAGACGGCAGGGAGCCGCCAGCCGCCAAACACTGGAAGGTCGGCCGTAGGTTGCCGTTTCGTTGCGGCGAATTGCATCAGCCAGGACAGCTTCTCCGAGCGCTTCTTGAATGCTCGGAGAAACCTGTTTTGATTGAACGGTTGCTATACCAGTCGCGGATCAGCGATTTTTCGAATGATGAAACGGGACAGCCTGACTGTAAAAGGCGTGCCATTCTTGTCTGACGTGATGTCCAGGTCGCATTTCAGATTGTTGAAGGGCAAATCGGGAATCAGGAAGGGGTTGGTCTTGATCCACCAGCCTTCGCTGGTAGCTCCGACCGGATGCGCGAAATCGCCAGACGAGGTCCAAAGCCCTCCGGTGCTCTGGAGGAGCTGTTTGTCCTGTTGCAATTTGAAGATGATTCGCGCTGTACCCAGCTGATCACCGGCTAACTGTTCAACGAACATAGCAGCGTATATCCAGTCGCCTGGCGCCAGTTTCCCTGAAGTTGCGATCGGATTGGCGTTGAACTGCACATGCGTGTAGGCTGCATCGTTATTGTCGGTCGGCGTCACAGCCAGACGCGCGCCCCTGATGGCGCCTTCGAGTTCGTCGATGGAGCAGGCAACGCTCCCGGCATTGCGCCCGATGCCGCACCGGAAACCGGTCGGAATCTGGCCCGTGATTGCCGGGCTGGCTTTGCCGCCCGCTGCTCCGTCCAATCGTCCCATGCTTGCGCCCGCAAGATTTTCCGCAGCTGGATCCGAATTGAACGTAGAGCCGGCGCTAATGGCAGCCTGGAGGATAGGCAGCAATTTTTCCTTGCCGATCCGCCGTGCGCCTTTCGGTGCGAGATGAATTTTGTCTTTCTCGTACATGCTGAGATCTTGGACCCCGCCCGGTGCAAGAATATCGTCGTTGCCGTCGACAATCCCGAGTACGCCATCGCGTCCTTGCTGGGCTTTTATCCAATTGTTTGAATCGGCAATTGCCTTATGGCGGGCATCGTTTTTGGGCCAATCACCTCTCGGATAGATCGTCATGAGGATGACCCATACACCTCCGGCTCGCGCCAGCCGCAGCCCCTTGTCGAGCTTAGCGATGATTTCCGCTGCCGCTGCAGGTCTGTTTTTTCCGGCAACATCGCCTGAATTTACGGAATTGGTCCCTCCCTCCAGGATGATAACAGCGGGGTGTTTCGCAAGAAGCGCAGGGAGGCGGGTGAGAATGCCGGTAGGTTCTTCATTACTCCATTCGAGATGGGCTCCGAATATCCCCTGGTTTGCTCCGGAAATATTGCGACCTGTCGGGTCGGCTGTATCGTACCAGCTATCATGGTCGAAGCGGGGATCGAGGGCGCGGGCCCATTCGATGAAACCGTTCGCCATGCTGTAGCTTACCGCAAAGGTATTACCTGAGCTTGGAACCAGAGGAGAGCCCGCATAGACGCCGTAGCCGATATGGCTGTCGCCGATGGCAGATACCCTGGTTCCGACCGGAAGGGGCAGAGCAGGCAGCGGACGGTGGGTCTCGGTTGCGCCGGTGACCGAGTCGTCATCGATAGCGGCGTCGGATAATGGAAGTGGGGAAGCCGCGGCCGTTGCTGCCTCTGGAGAAAAAGCAAAGCCGATTCCGATCATCGCAGCCCCTCCTTGCAGGAGTTCGCGGCGTGTCGCAGGTCGTCGGTTCATCTATGAATCCCATCCGATAGGTTTTCGGAACAAGCAGTTTATTCGCAGCACGGTCGTTGACGTGCAAGAAAATATCCTGTCGAATGTTGGCTGATGAAAACGACAATTATCCGTCGCTCTTTCCCATATGCTGAACATGATTTCCTGTCTGCATTCAAAATGAAGCTTTTGAGATAAGGCATTGCATGAGCACGGAGACAGAGCATCCGCGGCCGGTCGGCCGCCTCTCCAGGATGCGAGCAAAAGATTGGCGGAACTTGTTATCTTTCATATTCTCGCTGGCTTCTGCTGATATGCCATGCGGGCATATCTTGCGTGAACCGGTTTCCCATATTCGATCAGGAGGACATTGACATTGAAAGAGAACAAGGGTCGATGGACCATCGTCCTCTTAACCTGCCGTGATCCTGCCAAGGATTTCCGCCTGCCGCTTGCGGAAGAGCTGCATCTTCTCGGGCATAAGGTCTTCTATATCTTTTTGAAGCGGCGCCCCGTCGTCATCGATATGGACAATAGCCAGGAGAAGCGAGTGTTCTCGCTGCCGAAATTCCTGAGCTTCATGCGTCATAACTTCAGCGGCCACAGACCGTTGCTCTTCGTCAATTCCACCAATCTTGTTTTCCCGGCAATGAGCCGAATGCTGCGGGCGCTTTGTGGCGGCTTATGGTGCCTGGATATGCATGATGACCTGCTGTATGGGCGCACCGGTTACGCGCGCGTGAAGGCGCAGATCGCGCAGACCATTCTTCTCGGTGGCTCTGATGTCGTTGTTCATGCCGCGCCGACACTCAAGCGACTTTTCCCGACGTCGCGTCATCTCGGTAATGCTTCCTCGGTGACAGCTATCGAGCGGCCAGCGCCCGATTGGGAAAAAGTTCTGATCCTGGCGAGTGTGGACGAGCGGCTTGATTTCGATTTCCTGGGAGCGGCGGCAACGGCAAATCCGGGACTGCGTTTCGATATCCGCGGACACATTGCTAGCGACGACCCGAAAGTTAAGCAAAAAGTCGATCAACTGACAGCGGCGCACCCCAACATCGACTATCTGGGACCTTATGTTAACAGCGAACTGCCTACGGTCCTCGGCGCCTATGCCGTCACCCTTGCGCCTTACGTCGTCGGCTCGCCACTGACCGATTATATCGATCCGTTGCGTTTCTATCATTGCCTGAATTCCGGAATGGAAGTGATCTCGACCGGTATTCCCAAGGCTCGCGATTTCGGCAGTGTCCTGCATTGCGTAGAAGACCCTGCTGAAGTGGGGCCACTGGTTCGCGGGCTTGCTGAAGGTACGATCGCGCGCCGCAATGGCGGGTCAACCGCCTCGGTATACAACTGGAGAAATCGGGCGATCAAGCTGCTTGATATTGTATCCGGCGAGACTTCAGGCGCCGAAGGCCTGCCGGCCTGATTGTGTCGAAATATCTATTTCCGATCCGGCGGAGTGCTTTGACCGCCGGATCGGCATAAGTGTGAGATAAGTCGATCTATCCGACTTTCCTTGGCCATTTTGTTGCTTCAAGCTAAGGTACGTGTTATCGGAAAGCAAATGCTGCGTTGCACCATTGAAAGTCGAACCACCGTCCTGCGGCCCTATGACTTAGCTCTTTCTGCATAGCGGTTTTCCGCCCCGAATTGGCTCCTCTGCTAAGACATACTCACACCTGAAGGCGCCATTTCCGAAGAGTGAAATGGACGGCAGCAAGAATTAGGAGAGCATCGAATTGCCTGGTTTGAACCGATTTTTGAAGCTTCGCCGGATCGTGGTCGATGCGCGACGGTTTTATCTGAACCGTTTCTGGGGGATGAACATCCATCCGACGGCCGATTTTTCGCTCTCTGCACGGTTTGATAAGACACACCCCAAAGGCATCTACGTCGGAGAGGAAAGCTATGTCGCTTTTGACGCTGCTATCCTCGCGCACGACACGACGCGTCGAATGTATCGCGACACACGCATCGGCAAACGCTGCTTCATTGGTGCCAGAAGCATCATTTTGCCTGGGGTGACGATCGGAGATCATTGCATCGTCGGATCTGGAAGCGTCGTGACAAAGGACATGCCGGCCTATTCGATCATCGCAGGCAATCCCGCACGCGTTATACGCTCCAATGATGGGCTTGATCCCTATGGTCGTATTCCAAGGGTCGTAGAGCAAGTCCCCAGTGAAGCCGAGGCTGACGAGCTTCAAAGCCGGCAGGCGTGAGGTCGCGACCGTCGTAGTCTCCGGCCGGGCGTTAAATTTTGCCGGTTAATACCCTTGATGTTCTGAAAGCGAGAAGCATGACCGAGAACGACGCAAAGCGGGCTTCCCTGGCCATCTATCTCCCCGATCTTTCCGGCGGTGGCGCGGAGCGCTTGCATGCGCGCCTGCTGCCGCAATTCTCCCAGGCAGGCTTCAACGTCACCTTTCTCCTCGACCGCGAGGGAGGAGAACTAACAGACCCGGTGAAAGAGCAGGGCGCGCGGATAGTTGCCCTTGATGCAAAACGGCAGCTCAGCGCCTTGCCCAAGCTCGTCCGCTATCTGAAAGACGAAAAGCCCGACATTCTGATAGCGAATATGGAGCACATGAACGTAATGGCGGTTCTAGCCCGAAGGCTGGCCGGTGTTCGCACACGCATTCTCGTAACTCAGCACAATGCGTTTTCCGAGCAGGTGAAGCGGCGCTCCTGGCAATTCCGAGTGCTGCCGGCGCTTTATCGCATGGCGATGCCTTTCGCAGACGTTATCGTCGCAGTGTCGGCGGGTGTCGCCGATGACCTTGCCGCGAGGGCGGGCATCAATCGTTCGAAGATACGTGTCATCTACAACGGTGTCGTCACCGAAGATTTCGAAGAGCGCACGTCGAGGACGCCGGAACATCCGTGGTTTGCTGATCCCCGACCAGTTGTTCTGGCAATGGGACGGCTGGTACCTCAGAAGGATTTCACGACCCTGATCAGAGCTTTTGCAGGCGTTTCAAAGCAGAGTGACGCAAGGCTTCTCATCTTGGGTGATGGCCCGATGCGGGGAGAGCTGGAGGCACTCGTAAAAAGTCTGGATCTCCAGGACCGTGTTTCCATGCCGGGCTTCAGCGAGAACGCGCTCGCCTACTTGAAGCGCGCGAAGCTTTTTGTGCTTTCTTCCCGATTCGAGGGATTCGGAAACGTGGTCGCCGAGGCACTTGCCTGCGGTACGCCAGTCGTTAGTACCGATTGTCCGCATGGTCCGGCCGAGATTCTCGATGGCGGCCGTTTTGGCTCTCTCGTGCCTGTCGGCGCCGCCGCTGCCTTGGAGAAGGCCATTATCGACAGCTTGGGTCGCCCAGTTGATGTCGCGGCACTTCAGGTGAGGGGGCAAACATTCAGTGTTGCCAGATGCGCGAAATCTTATTGTGAGGTGCTTGCATGAGTGGCGTTAGCAGGAGTGCCAATCGCGATAAGTTCGGCAGCATCGAAATCGGGCGTGGGATTGCTGCACTGCTCGTTGTGCTCCACCACACTGGCAGCATCATGTCCGAACCCCGGTTTTTTGGAGCCGAGCCGTTCAACAGCCATTTCAACAATTTCAATGTTGGCGTGGATTTCTTTTTCGTTCTTAGCGGCTTCATCATCACTTGGATTCACTGGAGCGATATAGGTCGCAAAGAGCGGATCCGCTCTTTTGCGGCGAAGCGGTTTGTCCGCATTTATCCGCCCTACTGGTTCATCCTCGTTCCGCTTGTCATCCTATATTTGGTCTTCACGGGGGCGGGGCAGCCAAGCCAGCGCGACCCGATCAACATTATCCTGTCCATCCTTCTCCTGCCCAATGTGATTCCACCTGTCCTCGGTGTGGCCTGGACGTTGACACATGAGATCTTCTTCTACGCGCTTTTTGCCGTGATCATCTGGGCCGGCCGTAAGGCATTGTGGATCTTGCC
This sequence comes from Hyphomicrobiales bacterium, assembly GCA_900468805.1. Lineage (GTDB taxonomy): Bacteria > Pseudomonadota > Alphaproteobacteria > Rhizobiales > Rhizobiaceae > Rhizobium. Next base: position 51,925 of record UEIF01000009.1, read on the forward strand.
CGCATGGGCACTGGCTATCGTCGCAGCAAATCTTCTGGTGACGTTCCAGGCGATCGGATCGCTGGCCTTTCCATTCTCGTTCATTTTGAGCCCATTCAATATCGAATTTATCATGGGTGTCGGCGCGGCAATGATATTGCGGCATGCGAGAATACCGGTACCATACCTTATCGCTACTCTAGGCGTCGTCGGCTTCTTCATCTTGACGTGGTTCTTCGTGAACATCCAGGACGATCCGTTGGTTGGACGTCTGGCTTTCGGTACCGCGTCCATGCTGTTCGTTCTTGGAGCAGTGGAAATCGAACGCCATCGTTCGCTGAACGTGCCAAGATTCCTCCTTGCCTTCGGTGCCTCCTCTTACGCCCTTTACCTTGTTCACCCGGTCGTACTTTCATTTTCGATAAACCTGTCGTCACGGCTCGGAATCTCGACATATTTTTCGTTGAATATTATTGCGATCATGATTGCATTCGTCGCCACGGCGTTTGGAATTTTTTATCACTATCTTATCGAGCGCAGGCTCATAAGATTTGCGCGTCGTATCGTGGAGCCGCGTAGAGAAATCCAGCCTACGGATCGCTATCCCGCGGAAAATGACGAATCTAGCGGCATTAAATCGGAGCAGAAGGTATCGAGGGTCGAAGCATGAATGCTGCCCGGCAAAAGGAGGCTTCTCCCTATCGTCTTTCTCCGCGCGAGCTCGCACTCGTTTTTATCATTACGTTTCCTCTGATTGGCACGCTCTTTCCACTGGATTCGTATCTCGGTTGGAAATCTCCGGCGCTTGCCGCTGTTGTTATTAAGACTCCGCTTAATACGACCATAATACTTACCGTCATATTGACTTATATTGTGTGGCTTTTCAGTAGAAATCCACAGAAGTCCATATCTGCCCTAAGGCGGAACTGGATATTGTTCGTTTTTCTTCTGTGGGCGTTCTGCACATCACGTTGGATGCCTGAGCCGGGGCAATCGTTCAACAGAACAGGGCGTATGCTCGTTTTCACGCTCTATGCCGTCTATCTCGTGGAATTTGTGCCGTATCGACGGGTTCTTCAGCTTCTCGCGATAAGCCTATGCATTTCTTGTACGATTTCGCTCTTCATGATCGTCGCGGTCCCGTCGCTTTCCTATAGCGCGGAGGATTTGCGCGGTGCCTGGCGTGGCGCGATGATACACAAGAACGTTATGGGAGGCACGGCATCGATGACCTTCCTCGTTGCCCTTGTGTCATGGCGCATGAAGCTGCTGAACCCTTACCACATCGTGGCTATTGCCTTTCTGGCGACTTTTCTGTTGCTTATCGCGAATTCGGCAACAGCGCTTTTGGCTGCATTCGTCATCACAGCCATCCTGGCGTATCTGATCTATGTGGTTAACAGGGTTTCCTACCCCTTGGTGCTGCTGTTCTTCACCGGTCTTGTGGCATCTGTTGCGGGCGTCATAATTATATCAAGCGGCATCATTTACACCCTGCTGGGACGAGATGCGGGATTGACCGGACGTGCAGAGGTTTGGGAGTTCGCCTCTTTCATGATCGACCAAAACCCCTTCTGGGGTTATGGAAACGGTGTCTGGGGAACGGACTTCTTCAAGCCGATCGTTTTGCAGGAACTGCATTGGCCTGCACCTCACGCACATAATGCCTGGTTGGATTTTCGGCTTCAGTTGGGACTGCCGGGGCTGTCGTTTGCTGTTGCGATTTGGGCTACCATCGGGATGAGACTGCTCTACGCCATCTCTATTCGACGTATCCCGGAAATGGCACTTCCGGCGGCTATATTTATATTGCTGAGTATACGTTCTTATTCGGAGACAATCATCGTCGATCCGTCGTTGAATGAGATGTTTTGGCTCGCCTTCTCCTACGCTGCTTTCGCAGCTCTACCGGTTCGCGAGCGACTCCGTCGTCGTCAGCAGACGCCCGCCCGCAGATATTGGAAAGAGCCAAGGTCTTTAATTCCCAAGCAGGCATTTACGCACGAGCGGACGGTGCCGCCTTCGAGTTGACTTTGTGCAGTCTGGCACGAGTAACCGATCAGGAACCCCCACCTTCGGTAGCGCTGTAATATTGGTGTATCCCGCGGAGAATGTTCGCTCGGTTGTCGTCGCCGGCGATAGCCTTGTTTTGTGCAAGGGACGGGGCCACTGTCGGCGCAAATCAAAGCTCTGGCTGGTGGGAACGGATGACATCCGCCGCTGGCATCTCCGCCCTAAAGCTTTCGAGGACGGGCATAACGACCGGTGGCTTTATCGCCAGCCTTGCACCAGTCGCCGATCTTCTTTCCGTCGTTTCCTTCTCGGAAGGAGAGAACGAACTACGGCTTAACGACCTGACGGCGGCGTATCTGTGGCGACCACGTTGGCCAAGTACCAGACAATTTACGCGCTGTTCGGCATCACTCCATCTTTAAGCTTTAAGGCAAGCTTCGCACTTACGTTGTCTGCCTATCTCGTGCCGGCGATCGGGCCTTCTTACGGCTCATCGCTTATCTTCGAAAAGCGGGGCCAACGGGCGATGCTGAGAATGCTTTCCACCAGACGGTACGCTACCGTTTAGGGCGCTTCACAGCATCACCACCATCTGGAGGCGGCTCAGCCGGCCTCCTGCTCTTAGGCCAATGTTTCCTTTCTTTCTCGCATTCTGCGGAGCATTCCACGAATAGCCGGAGTGTTCCGCTCCGTCGCAAGAGAGAAGAGGAATGCAAAGCCGACGCAGATCGCGACCGCAACTGCGGCATAGAGGAAGTCTGTATTCGTCGTCGGCTTCATGTGCCAGCCAGTTTGGAAAGCCCACAAGTATATCGCACCGATTAGGATCACCAACGGAGTATGCGTGCAATACAGGGAGTAGGAGAAGCCTGCTAACTGCTCATTGAGCCTTGGCATCGGCATGCGGAACAGGTTCTTCGACTGCCGCATTGCCATCAGCAGGTTCGCAAAGCTCGCGGCTATCGCATAGTCCAGCACCGTTTCCTTTGAGAGGAAGGTCGCGGGTGTCGCGGTTCCAGGTGCGTAGAATACTCGCCAGATGAGGAGGCACCCGATACAAAGCGCGGCGGCCCACGTGGCACTCAGGGGCAGTAAAGGCTTAGGTCGGAGCGCAGCCAACGTCCCGAGTAGCCAGATCCCCGCGTAGCCGGCGATCGAGAAGCCAACAAACTGGAACCAGGTTAGCGCCAGCAGAATGGCCGCTGCGGAAATCGTCATGACCATTTGGGCAAGAATGCCTCTTCGGCCCCACATAGCCAACATTAGAAGTGGGAATGTCGCGTAATACCAGAATTCGTGAAACAGGCTCCACAACGCGCCGTTGCTCCCGAACTGAGTGCAGAGCGCCGTCTGCAGGAAGGCAACGTTACATACCAACGTCCAGGCATCGTGATTGACTGCCGACCCTGCAACCTCAGCATCAAGAGAAAAGATGCCGTTCTTTGCAGCGTGGAAAATACCGAGCGCGAGGGTGTCGAACAGGAAAGCAAAGAAGAGCGCAGGAATAAGGACAGTCCAGAGCCGCGACAGTCTCGTGATGAAATAGTCTACGCTATCGAATTTGCTTGATCGAAGGTATCTCCCTGCGACGCTGCCTCCCACGAGGTACCCGCTCATGACGAAGAAAAGGATGACGGCTGGACCGCCGAACGATGAAATGAATGCAAATAAATAGTGGCCGATAAGTCTCTCAGAGTGAGGAACCTCGAAAAGCTTCACAAAATACCGGTGATTTATGTGGTAAATCACCACTTCCAATGCCGCTGCCCAACGAAAAAAATCTAACCAAGCAGAGAAATTTTTATTATTATCTGCATCAATATTAGTGTTCACGAAAAAGCCCCAAGTTAATCCAGCATTTTTTTGCTAGATGGCACAAGTAACTTCGCAATGATAGTCTGCTTGTCAGGATTGATCTGGAAACAGTTAATTTGGCTGCGAAAATCAGCAAGCAGGCGATAACAGCCGTAGAACGGTAGGTGTTATACTTGTATGTCAGCTAGGTTTGCGCGGGCAATCCAGTATCGATCGTCCAGCCACCCCTTTACCCAGATGATCGAATGTTCTCGACCACATGCGCTCTAGAGGCGCCGTTACTGGCCGCTATTGCACATCGGGTCTTGAAAACGCTTGCGCATTCCATCGCGAATTTAGCGTGAAGGCGCGTGGTCGAGCGCGTCAGCAATTGCATACCACATTGGTTTCTTGGCGAAATTGTCATCCAGCGGTAAGCAGCGCTGTCTCAAATGATCTTTTCTCGGCCAACCTTTATGAAGCCAGCTAAAGCGATCCGTCATGCCCCAGGTAACAAGACCGACGACGGCGGGTTCGTCGAAAAGCACATTGAGGTACTGTTTGGTGTGGGCCGCGACGATTGTATCTCTCACCTTTATGTCGGGCTCGAGCCTGACGTCGCTTACATCGAGCTCAGTGGCACGTATCTTCAAGCCGAGATCGGCGACCTCCGAGAGAAACCGCCGATAGACGTTTTCATCGAATTCGGCGTCTGCGATCAGGTGGCTTTGAATGCCAAACCCGTCAATCGGCGCGCCCTTGGATTTGAGTTTTTCCAGAAATCCCAGGATCGCATCTCTTCGATTGCCCTGGCTCTGGTAGTAAACGCTATAGTCGTTATAGTACAATTTGGCCTTCGGATCGGCTTCTTGGGCAGCGTGAAAGCAATCCACGATGAAATCGATGCCGCCTTTATTGTACGGCGTCCAGTTACGCAGGTTGTCGGGCCTGCCGTCTTCCGGCGCGATCGCCTCGTTCACGACATCCCATTCCATGACGCGTCCGCGAAAATGACTGATGATGTCGCGAGCGTGGTCGAGAACGAGTTTCTGGCCGTCATCGCCGGCAAGAATATCTTTCGTCCATACAGGAGGATTTTGATGCCAGACTGCTGTATGGCCTCTTAAAAGGAGGGTATTATCTCCGGCAAACTTGGTAATTCGGTCAGCGTTAAAATAGTTGGACTGGCGTGCCGTTGGCTGGGTGGGCCTCCATTTCATTTCATTCTCAGGAACTATCATTGCAGCGTCGCGTAGCACCGCATCCCGATAGGGCTTGAGGCTGAACAATGGTCCGGCGTTGACTTCCGTGCCGAAAACAAGGCCCCTCTTCTCGGCTCTCTGCCTCAGAGGTGTTTCGCTCGGCTCATCGGCATTGCTGACTTGAACGGAAGCGGTAGCGATCGCGGCGCCGGCAGCGAGGAGGAAAGTTCGCCGATCGATACGCCTTGCAGGCCAATGGCCGATATTATTGCGCATAAATTTCTCCGCCTGAAATTACCTATATTTTTCAGGGTCAATGTGTCATGACAATGCCAAAGCCCAACGAATTTTTCCTTTCATAGGTGCCCCTTTTGTGTAATTTCAATTGGCAGAATGGCCTTGAAATAGCAGGAGCGTGAAGATGTCCGAAGCTGATCACCCGGTAGAGGTCTCGGTGGTAATATGCACCAGAAATCGGCACGACCAACTCGAGGAGACGCTGGATTCGCTGATGAAACTGCGGTCCAGTCATCAGTGGGAGGCGATCATTCTTGATAACGCTTCCACAGATCGAACGAAGGAAGTTATAGAGGCGTTTGCCAAGGTCTGCCCGAATGCACACTACGCATATGAGGCTCAGCGTGGACTGGGTGCAGCGCGCGATACTGCATGGCGATCAACGCGTGGCAAGATCGTTGCTTTTACCGACGATGACTGCATATTGCCGGCTGACTACATCGATCGCGTGGCGGAGGTCTTTCGTGAAGACCCGGAATTGGGCTTTATCGGAGGGCGTATCGAGCTCTTCGATCCGGACGATGCGCCGGTAACCATCGACCTGCGGGATCATAGGGTCGAAATTCCTGCCAATGCTTATGTTTCCGCAGGCATGCTTCAAGGCGCCAATATGGTGATCAGACGCGATGTCCTGGTCAAGACCGGCGGCTTTGACCGTCGCCTTGGTGCTGGTACGCCTTTCCCTTGTGAGGATATCGATGCCGTCGCGGCGGCAGTATGGGCTGGATATCGAGGCGCATACGACCCTCGTCCAGTAATTCTGCATCATCATCGTCGTAAGGCGGCCGATGTACCGGACATCCTGCTAAGCTACGATCGGGGGCGGGGCGCTTATTATATGAAGTATCTTTTGAAGCCTGAGACGCGCGCCGCCTATGTGCGCGGCTGGTGGGAAACGTCTGGCCCGGCGCACAGGCCTATAACATGGCGTCGCCTCGGACGCGAAATTGCCAGTGCAAGGGCATTCCTCGCACAGACCACGACCCGTTCAGAAAAGAGATTTTGGGGCAGCCTGCTCGGTTTTTCGGAGCATTTCGCAAAATTTGCTGCCGAGTTCGTGAGGATCGTCCGGTTTCAGAAGCGCGCACTTCCGTGATCAATAGGGAAGCGTAACCTTTTGGCGACACGCGGATGCGTGTTTGAGGCTCACTTAGTCTATGTGACCTAGCGCGCTTATGAGCCGCGCTAGGCCTTGCACTACATTCCTCGACGTTGATAAATCGCGCGCCGGACGGCGTCAGATCGCAAGGTTTTGCCGCTCCTTAAGGATGGAAATTGCCTCATCGAGCGACTGAGCGAAATAGCGGTTTTCGCTGAATGTCCCCCATGCCTTGGCAAAGCCACTGATCTTGCCATAGCTGTTATCGATGACGACGTGCGGGATATCCAGAAGGGTGCAAAGAATATGCCCGTGAAGGCGATCCGTGATGACCGTTCGCCCCTTCGACAGTAGTTCGGTTCCGGTCTTCAACCGAGCGCGCGCAACCATCTCCAGCAGATTTCCGCGGCGGTGATGCTTGTTACCTGGAAGTAACTGCCAGGGCTCGTGAGCATTGGCCGAGAGGTATGACTTGATCTTGTTGAGCTTCGAGTTGTCGGAAATTTCTTCGGGCCAGTCGACGATGAGAACTCGATCCTTCGAATATTGATGCTTCGAAATGTCGACACCGCGTGTCTCTTTGTCCTGCCGCAGGAGCATCAATAGCTCATGAGTAGGGGGCAGCCGATCTCGTTTCTCGATCATGAAAGCGCTGTCGGGGCACAGCCTGATATCCGCCTTGAAATTCTCCTTCGCAAAGTCATAGCTGCGCTGGTCGCGTACCAGCAGCACGAAATCCCTATGTGCTTCGCAGAGCGCTGCCATACTCGCAGCCTTTTCGGGCTGTTCATAGAATATCGTTTGAGGAAGCTGAATGACTCTTCTGTTTGGATAGCGTCTCAGGATTTCCTCGTGGAAATCATTGAATTCCGGCCAAAGATCGCCAAAATTTCCTCCGCCGTGAATGAAAATGGGACCGTCGCCGATTGCGCTTTCCATATCTGTCCAATTGGTGTGGTGGACTGACGAGATGTAAGCAGGCCGCAACGAAAACCGCTTAAAGAGATCGGATTCGCCGACATAAATAGCGCTGTCCCCTACGTTATTGTGATCGGGAAAGTCCACCAAAGCAAAGCGCCCATCCTTCGGCACCAGATCGCTCATAGTCGAAAGTATCGTCTTTTGCAGCTGAGACACGACGCTCATATTCTATTCTCCGTCGACAGAATTCTAATTTCTATTTCAATTTGTCAGGGCGGTGGATTGTTTGCGTTTAAAGAAGCTTTTCTTTAAATTGCTTACAACGGCTCGTGCGATGTTTTCCAACGAAGGTTGCAGCGCAAAGGCATCGGACAGCCTGCCCAGTTTCAACAGCCGTAAGGCAGTCTTGCCTTTCAGCCGACTGATCTCGCGCCTGTTCTGTTTGGAAAGGGCGGTTTGGCCGAGCGCTTCGCCGATAAAGGCACAATCCTGATGATCCGGGATATAAGGTCTATACTCCATCAAAGACAGGAGTTTTGCCGAAGTGGCGGCCTTAAGGTAGCTCTGTTCATCAGGGGAAAGAGATTGCCCGGCAAGCTCCAGTATGCTGCCAAGTGTCTTGGCGCGCTCATAGTCCGCTCGCAGACCGGGCGAAAAGTCAATATCCGGAAGGCCTTGAACGCGGCGTTTATGAGAAATTGCTGCAAGTTGAGATGCAACTGCTGCAACGCGACCATTGAGCATGGATGCGCTGGATATACTGCCGCTATGGATGCGGTATTCCCCGTGAATATCACGCAAATTATGCAGCCGACCCACGCCAAGCAGGCGCCAATAGAGATCCGTATCCTCCGCATGAACAGCGTAGCGGTACCCTCCGACCTTCCTTATCGCGTCAAGACGCACCATCAGGAAAGGGTGCATCAGATAAGGTTCCTTTGAAGGAAACCAGTCAGGGTCCGGTCGAACATCCCCATACAGTCTCGACTGGGTGCCGATCAGCTTTCCGTTCTGGTCGATATGTCGAATGTTTGAGCCTACCGCCACGCAGTCCTTGTTGTTCTGCAAGAAGTTGAGTTGCGCTTCAAAACGGTTGGGGTAGGCGAGGTCGTCGGCGTCATGTCTGGCGACAAATTCGGCGTTGCAAATTTCCAGACCGGCATTCAATGCCGATACTATCCCGCCGTTCCGCGTCGTTAGAACCTGAACTCGCTCATCGGCCTCCGCGATCTTGTTCAAGATATCCTGTGTGCGGTCGGTCGAGCCGTCGTTGACGATGATAATTCTGATGTCGCGGATGGTCTGAGACTGAATACTGGCAACAGCGGATTCAATAGTGGTCTCTGCATTGTAAGCAGGAATGAGAACGTCGATCTGAGGCATCCCCATCGATGTGCCAGTCATTCTCGATCTCCTCTTTTGCGTGAGCAGGTTGAACTTGTCCGGCGAGCGTCGTGATTGCTTATCTGCGGACTGCGTTGCGAAGAAACAGCACGTTTTCACGGCCGATATCAAAGGCAAGTACTGCGACGGACACCGCATATGCAGCCGTGAAAATTGCTCCGAATAATAATAGGCTGTATACGGTATTCAATTCGCCCAGGCCTCCCCATGTGCGGGTAGCGTAAACGGCAAAGAAAGCTGCCGCGCAGGCTAGCATTGGTACGCCGACGGGTCTGATCATGGCCTTCCAGTTCAGCGACAGCGCGCTCAACGTGGCACCAAATGAGAATGGTGTGAGGCATACAAGGCTTGCGCAATAGATCATTGCAGTGCCAGCCACACTGTCCATCCGTATGAAATAGAGGGGAGGCAAGACCAGAACAGCCTTCAGGATGACGAGCCACAACAGGGTCTGCGGACGGCCGAGTGCAGTCAGATACGATGCGTTGATGAATTGTACGCAGTGGATGCCGCCCATCAGCAGTAATGGAACCATCACATGTTCGGCGCCGGCCCATTTCTGGCCGAACATAATGTGGTTGACTTCAGGAGCCAGTGCGGCAAGGCCGCAGAATACCGGCGTTCCGAAGAACGCGCCGATCGATGAACTGCGCAGATAGAGACGTTGCAAACGCGCCTTGTCGTCCGACACTTTGGAGAGCATCGTCAATCCCACATTGGAAATGCTGGATTGAAGCAGCTGCAGCAACAGCTGGTAAAGGCGCGAAGACACAGTAAAGAGCGCAAGCGCCGCCGGACCGTAGACAAGCAGAATGACGAAATCGATACTTCTCAGTGTAAAAAAATCGATGAGCCGCTGACCAACGACATTAAGACCGAACTTGCTAAGCCCGGGCATCGTGTTCCAGTTCAAATCACCGTTTGGTTTCCAAACGGGCTTGGCCCATAACCAGATCACGCTTGTCAGCGTCTGAGCGGCAAACTGCCCGATCAATGCCCAGGTTCCAAAGCCCATGAGCGCCATGGCAATGCCGACAACGCCGCCAATAATGATTCCGGCAAGCGTGCGCATGGCCAGAGCGCGGAACTGAACATGACGTCGATACATCGCGTCCTGAAAGCTTGCGAGTGTGAGGAATGGGCAGATCGCAGCGGTTCCAATCAGGTATGGCGCCAATCCTTCGACGTTCATCAGGTGTGCAATGTCTTCGGACAGGAAAGCGGCAATACATGCGAGAGCCGTTGAAACTATCATCGACGCGTAGAATGGTATGTTGACGTCGTGCTCCTTCAGACCCTGCTTCTGAATGAGAGCGTCGCCGTAACCGAATTCCGCGATCAGCGAAAGCATCGACATCACAAGGAACGCTGAGGATGCAATGCCGAATTGTGTCGGTGCGAGCAGGCGAGCGAGCAGGACAAATACAACCATGCTCAAGGCACGGCCACCCCAATTCTGGAACAATGACCAGAACATCGCGCTTACTGCACGGCGACGAAAGTTACTCACATCATTCATGAAGGCCACTCTTGCCGGGACGTTTCTGGTGAAGTTCGGGCTGAAAGATGCTTTTCTGGCAAAATCGGATGACCAATTGATTTTCCCGCATCAATCTTCGCCTCCTTCCATCGTCATCGCATGATGCCTAACAGGTGGGTGGCGGAGGCGCCAATTACGCGCCACCATATCGAACAACGTGTCAAACTCAAGATCCAACGGCAAACTCTTTTTGCAGAGCAATATATTTTTTGCAGAGCAATATATTCTCATCCATCATGGATCAACCTGACAGCAACCACCAATTTCGGCGCTGCTTCCGGAAAATTGGCCCACAAGTTTATTTCTTCGCATATTCGTTGCCAAATTGCCGCCATTGCCGATCTCGGTCGCCTTCCAGATCCGGGTTTATGCGGGTGAGGAAGCGCCGCATCTTTTCCCCCAAACCGGGGGAGAGAGTGCAGAGGAAGCGGTAGAGGGTCCAGCGGCTCAGCAGGGTCTCCGTGTAATATCTGGAGAAGATTATCCTCAACGCCGTCCATCGCCTGCGTGCGCGAGCGGCATCGAGTGCGGCGGCAACGGCAATCCGCTCCAGAAAACCATCCCGGGCTTTCTCATCGGTGGCCGGAAGCTCGAGCGTCTCAATGTACTCAAACAGCATGTCTTCACGGCGGTTAATGGTCGTCGATTGGGAAATCGAATCCGGATTGAGCCGGTACTCGGAGACGAAGGTGTCAATATAAGCGAAGGAGCGTTGCGCAGCGGCAAGAGCAACACGAATGCCGAAGTCGGCATCGACGGCGTGGCCAATTACTGTCTCCGGGCGATAGCGCACTTTTCGCGCCAACTCCGTCTTTATGAGGAAACCGTTGTTGGGAAGCTGTTGCTGAAGGGCTGCCGAGAGGTTCGATCTTTGCAAGCCGGCAAGTTCGTTCACACGGGAATAGCGGAGATTCCAGCGTTCTGTACGATCTAGTAATATATTTCCGGCATGATCTATCAAATGCTGCTTGCCGTATAAGCATTGCGCCTCCGGATACTGCAGCCATGCCTCGTAAAGTGTTTCGATCGCGTTGGTGTCCAGCCGATCGTCGTCATGCAGGAATATGAGATATTCCGAATTTGTGGAGTCGATCAACCAATTCAGATTGGCCGCCTGGCCGATACTCTCGGAATGTTTCCAGTATTTTATACCGATGCCGGTCTCTCGCGATAATCGGTCCACGAGTGCGACGCTTTTTCTGTCATGTGAATCGTCGCCAACCAATATCTGTGCGGGAGATATGGATTGGCTCACACAGCTCACCAACGCCGCTTCGAGAAGTCGCGGGCGATTGCAAGTCGGTATGCAAATGGAAACGCCGAATTCACGCACGCGATATTTCCTGCTTCGTGGTCGGTTATGTCTAGGTTTTTGATTCGCGAAGTAGAGATCATCATATACGCGGCACGATCTGCCGAAGCTTCTTATTGTTGCTCGAAATTACAGGCATCAACCTTTCATGGGGACGGATTTGATCATAGCGACAACTTAATTTTTACGGTGAAATACAAGGATGGCGAAAAAAAGTTTAAAAGCATTCGTTGAATTTTGTTCGATTGCACCTTCCACCAGAATTGCCGACAAACAGCCCGCGCCAAATCGAGGCCAAGGCGCGGCAATATGGCCACGACTATGCGTCTCCAGAACCTGGCCAAGGCCATAAACTCCAATATGTTAGTGACCATGAACGAAGCATCAGACATCGATAGCAAAATCAGTCGCAACAGTTCACGGGCCGGTGCCCTCGGCTGGCTGCAGAAATTGCTGGGGAAGGACGCGCCGCCGTCGAATGGAGCAGCTGAAAAGAGGCGGGCAAGGTTGAGTTTCGAACCGGACGAATTCCCCGTCATCTACGCAATCGGCGATGTGCATGGTTGTTATGACCAGCTGCTTCATGCGGAGCAGCGCATTCGCGAGGATGCTGCCATTCACGGAGAGCGTGCACTCGTGGTGACGCTCGGCGACTATGTGGATCGCGGACGTCGTTCGCGAGATGTGATCGAGCATCTTTGTCGGTCGGGGGATGAGGGGTTTAGTCGGGTTACACTGTGCGGCAATCACGAAGAGGCCTTCCGGCGGCTGCTGGAAGATCCGGGCACTTTTCCTGGATGGCTGCGTTTTGCAGGCCCGGAAACTCTATCGTCGTACGGGGTCGATGCCGCTTATCTGATGAGGCACGGCGGAGTTGCTGCGCTGGATCGCGCTTTGCGAGATGCTGTTCCGGTCGACCACCGGAAGTTTCTTCAAGAAATGCCGTCGATGTTGACGGTTGGCGATATCGTCTTCGTTCATGCTGGCCTTAGGCCAGGTGTGCCGTTGCCAGAGCAGAGGGATTCGGATCTGCTTTGGATGCGTGAGCCATTTCTGACGCGCGGGCCGGAATTACCATTGTTGGTGGTTCACGGGCACACGCCTGTACAGCGGCCCTTCTTTGGAAACGGGCGCATTGCCATCGACACCGGTGCTTTCGCGACAGGCAGGCTTACCGTACTTCGCATAATGAACCGTCAGGCAGTCGTGCTTAGCTGAGTTAGCGTCGATGCTTAAGGCAGCTTGTCGAGATTGAGGCCAAACCACGCGAGCGAAGTCTTCCTCTCTGCAGTCAGCTTTGCGCCGGCAGTCTTCACGTAGGGCAGCAGGGCCGGGCTGATCCTGGTCAAGGCCGGTCCAACCTTCCGCGAATCTCCGAGCTTGAGCAGAAGGCTCACGTCGCTCTCAACGGAGAGGTGGGCGTTTTCGAGCGTTGTGGCGTTGAGGCGATTCCAGAAATAGAAGCGGGCGAGAAGTGCGAATTCATCGGCCGGCGCGAGCCGAGCAGACATATTCAGCAACCGGGCAATCGCCTTGGGTTCTTGAACGATGATGGCACGAACGATCGCGAGTCTGAGCCAGAGGTTGCTTTCGGTCGGCATGCAGGACACGGCGTGGCGCATGTAGCTCTCGGCATCGTCGGCGGCCTTCACCCAGGCATCATAGCCGGTGATTTCGTTAGCTGCGTCAAGCCGGTTCAGCACCAGGGTCGTGCCCGCCATGACTATATCTGAACGGCAATAGTCTCCGGATACAATCGCGTCAGTCTTCGCAGCCGTTTTGATGAGCGTTTCCAGGCTGACTTGTTCCGACTGCTCAAGCCGCTCAGCAACAAGAAAGATATCGGCAAAGCGTGCCGACTGCTTGATGTCGGCGATAGCAAAAATGAGGAGTACGACTGCAGTCAGAAGAAAAAGAACAGATAGCGGAGAGGGAAGTGAAAGCGCTGCTCGCGTCAGCACCCTTTGCTGCGCGTGTCCGCTTACTCTGGCGCGTTGCCACATATCCTACCGGCTCGACCTGCTGCAGGAGCGACCTGCTCCACTGCCGACAAAATTCGCGCGAGGTAGGAGCCGTTCTCTAGACGATGAAAGGGAGAGGAGAGGCTGAACAGCCTCTCCGGAAATGCGCTAGTGGGCCTTTAAAGGCCTGGATTAGATGCTGCCGCTGACAGATTGATTGCGGATAATCGTAAAATTGCCACTGCCCGCTGCACCTGATTGGAGCGAGCCCTGGCCCTGTACAGCGCCGCCGCCGGCTTCATTGTCAGCCGGGCCGCCCAGACCTGTGGCGCCCGGACCACCAATGTCACCGCCGCCTGCCGGACCTGCACCACCTGCACCGCCGAGCGCCGCGACAGCAGTCTGGCCGGTCAGCGAAGCTTCGAATGCGGTACGGAAGCTGCCGAGCGCGGGGTTGCTCAGAATTGCTGCTGCAACCGCAGCCGCAATCTCGTCGGCGAGATCGGAATGCTGCGGACGGCAGACGTTGACGGCGCGACCAAGGCCGGCACCAATGGCTGCTCTTTGTGCGTCTGTGGTAGCCGGAGCGGCCGCCAGCGTCAGCAAGTCCGCCGTGATGTCGGTTTCAGTTGCCGTGAGATCACGAACCGAGCCGATGAGCAGGCTGTCGGACGGATTGCCCGTAAGAATGCTTGCCGGGGTCGCCTTGAAGGCGTCCATCTGCGAGCCGCTCGCTGCGCCCGGACCCGAAAAGCAGTTGCCTGCAAAAGACGACGTTGCAAAGCAAAGCGCGCCAAATGCAAAGGCGGCAGCACCTTTCGCTATGTTCTTGCCTGTGTTTACCATACCCAGCCTCCAAAAGATAACAGAGCTTATAACATAAACTCCGTTGAGCACCAGTCCGTTCAATGTAAGGCGCTCGAAGTATTGCTCAATATATTTAATTTCCGAGCTCTCGGACGGCCTCGCGCGTATCGAGGGCATCGTTAGAAACGCCCCTGACCGTGGAGGTCACAGAGTTCAGAATGTCGAGGAACTTCACAAGCTCAACAGTATGAGCGTTGGAGATATACATGACGTCCTTGTCCGTCATGCGGAACTCCTGAACTGCAAACAAGGTCGCTGGATCGCGCAGATTCGCCCGGAAGATGACTGGTACCTCGTCGCCCTTGAAGCGACTGGTATCGATGTTCAGGCGCTGAAGAGTGCTGCGGGCGACCTTGCGATAGACCACGACTTCGCGCGGATCTGCGCGGGTATCCACGAGGCCGCCGGCCTTCGCCATGGCTTCGCCCAGGGTCAGGTTCGAATCCTCGAAGTCGATTCGATTGTTGACGCCGGATGCGCCAAGCGCGATGAAGGTTCGGCGCTCGTGTTCGACCGAAACGGTGTCACCCGGCGCGAGATAGATGTTCTCTGACGGGTTCTTCAGCAGCGTTTCATAAGCGATAGACGCAGTCTTGCCGCGACGCTGAAGCGTGACGTTGGTTTCGATGTTGGCAGTCGTGAGGCCGCCTGCCGCCGAAATAGCATCTAGGATGCGATCACCGGCCGGTGAAAGAACGATCTTCTGCGGATTGTTGACGTCTCCGACGACAGCGACTTCCGAGGAGCGGCTGGTTATCGTCGTGAGAACGACCTGGGGCTCGATCGCACGGCTTGCCAGCTTGTCTTCGATATCCTGTTCGATTTCTTCCTTCATCCGACCGGCTGCGGGAACGCGGCCGGCATAAGGGATGCTGATCGTACCAGCCTTATCGATCGTCTGCTGGGGCAGGGTGATGTAGTTACCCGGACGGCTGCCCGCATCTGACGGAATGAAGAGGCCGCCTGACTGCGCTTCGAAAATCGAAACCTGCACGACATCGCCGAAACCGAGCGGAATGTCCGGAGCGCCACCGCGACCGCCAGCGAATCCGCCGCGCAGAGAGCTTGTCGGGATCTTGTCAAAATAGGGCAGAACACCTTTGTTCAGATCGATCAGAACATAGTCGATGCCGACTTTTCGGTCCGGTGTCGTTACCTTAATTGTTGCATCGCGGTCGATGTCCGTATGATCCGGACCGGATCTGGGGAGAGACGTGCAGCTGGAAAGCACGATCAGCATCGATACAACGATGCCGCTACGTCGAGTTACAGGAATGCCCATCATGACCCTACTTAATAATAGCTAGAAACTGTTTAGCGCAGTGACAACTTAAGAGACAAGTAAATATCCGACTCCGTCAGGTACTCCATACCTAACAGAAGGTTATTGTGGCAAGGGGGCAACATGGATTGTCCCGGTTATGGTAAATTAGCATGCGTTGATACGTGAAGATTCTGCGGTAATTCGAATGCAACCAAAACGAATATTCCGATCTTCTTTAATGGCAGCTTTATGTATCCATCGCCTTTAAACCGTCATATTTCAAAGACTTCGACTGAACGATCGATTCGTGAGCTGTTTGGCACGTCCTTTTTGTTTTCGCTGACTCTTTCTTCGCGCCCGCAGCAAATTGAGATGACCGCCGCCAGAAATGCCATGAAAAAGATGGCAAAACCGGGAATCTGAATCGAGAAGTCGACGGCAGAATGTGACGCTGTCAAAAGGGTTCCGGCGCAACCCAAAATAGAATAATGCCGCAGCCGATGGCGTGCTCGGTAGCCGGTCCAGAAGGCCCTTATGAGCACAAAAAAAATCAGGATAGCTACAATGGGGAATATTATCCCGAGGGTCAGGAAGCCTTCGAGGTAGGAACTATGGGCCCTGTCGACGATGCCGCCGATCCCGCAGTCGGGTGACCGGTAGGCTGAATAGACCGCGCGGAATGTGCCGAAGCCGGTTCCCTGAAGCCAGTTCTGCGAGATGGCGTGTATCGTATCGGACCATATGCAGAAGCGGCCGTCATCTGTGCCGCGTTGGTCAGCGCGCAGGATCGCTCTGCCGCCGAAAATAGCGCTAAAGATAAGGATAAGCACAATTGTGCCGGCTGCCAGCAGCCATTTTCGTGTCACGGAGCCGGCAGCCCTCGAGAAGAGCCTGGAACGCCTGCTTTTCCATTGGCTGACGAGATAGGGGATGTAAAAAACGGAGCCAAGACCCGTCACAACCAACCCCGCACGGGACTGGGTCAGCATCAGCGCTGTCAGGCATGAAAGGCCGAGCGCGGTGAACAGCCAGAAGCCGAGACCTTCGCTGAAGCTGCCCGAGGGCGCGGACGAGAAGCCAAAATGAGCGCGTCCGTTTTCAGAAGCGAATGTCGCGAGTAGCAGAAATCCGAGCCCCAGGAAGGTCGCAGCCGTATTGCGGTTGACGAAGACCGCGGTCAGGCTGTCGAGATAATAGCGTTTGGCATCTGTCAGCAACATCTTCGGAAACATTAGGAACTGCCCAAGCCCGAACAGCGAGATCAGGCCTGCGCCGATAGCGAGGACCATAAGAATACGGCGAGCCCGTCTGTCTGTGTCGGCAATGATGAGGCCGGTCAGAAACGTCATGACGGGCAGTGCGATCTGCAGGAGAGACGCGAGCGTATCAGCCGGCGCCACGGAGATCGTATCTCTCGAGGCTTTAGCGAGATTATCTGCATCCCTCCAGATCGGGCTGACGAGTGAGGGCCACGGCACCTGGATCGTCTGGATGACGATCCAGGCCGACGTGACGATGAAGAGCAATAGGGCCCAGATAAATACCCAGCGTCCGCGCCGGGGTTCTCCGAAAAGCAGCAGGGCCGCTACGCCCAATGTGAACATGCAGATCGCGACTACCGCGAAAGGCGTTGCATCCACAAGGCCGAAGGGAATGACCGCAGCCAGCACGAGAGCGCTGTAGAGGCCAGCAAATATGGTCTTTAATCTATCCGTCACAGCCACGGCGAAAACTTTGATGAAATATCGGTCGCCCCTCCGGCGCCGCTGCGCCTGTCTCTGCAAGAATTAAGCGAATTTTGCAACCCCGTCCGCTTCGGGTGCGACATTCGCACCCGAAGCGGACGCCGTGCATGCGATCACCCCGAAAAGCGCGTTCCGTTAAAATTGTTCCGATTGGTTTAAAGCGAAGGAGATTCCTCCCCCGTATCATCCTGATCATCGGTCGAAGCTGGATAGAGTTTCGGACGCAGGACCAAAAGCCGGGTTCCAACCGGCATGGATATATCGACCGCGTGGCGGTCGCGAAACGGGGTACGAAAATGTTTAAGCATGCACTGGTTACGGCGGTGGCGCTTGCATCTCTGTTTACGATTCAGCCTGCCCAGGCAGCTGGTCCCGGCGGTTTCGCTCGCGGTCTGAAGACGGCACCGGCGGTTAGTTATATTTCTGAGAAGCGCCGGACTGCCGCGCCTTTCGCGCATGTGATGTTTTGCGCACAAAATCCGAACGAGTGCGCTGCTCGCGGCGGTGCTTCCGAAGTTTCTTTAAGCGTCTTTGCAGACAAGCAGCTTCGCGCCATCAACGCCTCCGTCAATCGCACAATCCGTCCGGTCAACGATTTGCCTGGTCAGGGCGATGTCTGGCAAGTGAACGTGAAGTCGGGCGACTGCGAGGATTTCGCGCTGACAAAGCGCGACCATCTGATTGCGATGGGCTGGTCGCCGAAGGCACTGCGTATCGCTATTGCAAAGACGCCTTATGGCGAAGGCCACGCGGTTCTCGTCGTCAAGACCGATCACGGTGATCTGGTGCTCGATAACCGGACGAACGCGATCAAGACGTGGAAGGATACGGATCTTCGCTGGCTGATGATCCAGTCGGGTGACAACCCGCGGATATGGTACGAACTTTAGTGCCTTTTAAGTTTTGCCTGGATTGAAGGAATCCGGGGGAAATACGCGGCCGCATAAAGGCAACTGTCTCAAAGCGATAGTTATCTCGCCGATTCTCGGATCATTTCCGGATTGATGCAGCTTATTGCGGAGCCTGCGCTGATGGCGAAATTGTATGGGGCGATATACTTCATTAGCGGTTGTAAAGCTCTCCAAACAAAAACGCGTTGATAGCGGCGACCCCTAAAATGAACATTGGATGACTTTTCCAATGCAGTAAACCTGTGTATCAGAAACTGCGTAATGCATTATCTTGATAAACAGGTTGATATATAAAGTGTCCCTCGCGCGAACATGGCATGCGTTCCTTGCTGTTGCGATTGCAAGTGGGTTTATTAATCTGCTGCATTTGACCGGTTCACTGTTCATGCTCGAGGTGTATGATCGCATCCTGCCGAGCAAAAGCATACCATCTCTGATTGCTCTTTGTGCCCTTGTCCTATTGCTTTACGCGTTTCAAATGGGGTTCGACGTGGTTCGAGGTCAAATGCTGACCCGCGTCGCGGACATTCTGGACCAGCAGTTGGAAGGGCGCATGTATAAGGCGCTGCTCAAAATGCCCTTCTCCGGAGAGGTCAGGGGCGACGGTCTGCAGGCACTTTCCGACCTCGACCAGATACGTGGTTTTTTGTCGAGCAACGGCCCCAATGCGCTGTTCGATTTTCCATGGCTGCCATTTTACCTGCTCATTTGTTTTATGCTGCACCCCTGGATCGGCGTAAGCGTTCTTATCGGTGCGGTCATCCTGGTCGCCATAACGGTGCTGACGAACTGGTCTACCGCATCTCTGAACGAGAGCGCTGCGGGTGCCCGTGGCCAACGCAACATGTTTGCAGGTGGTAGCGTCCGTAACGCGGAAGCCATTCAGGCCATGGGCATGTCAGGCACCATGATGGTGATATGGCGTGAGCTGCACGGCCGGTACAAACGGCAGAGCCGGCGAGGCGCCGACATCTTGGGCGTCTACGGTGCTGCGTCGCGTGTGGCGCGCATGATCATCCAGTCCGGCGTCATGGCCGTGGGGGCAATTCTCGTGGTCAATGGTGACGCCACGGCGGGTAGCATCATCGCCGGCTCGATCCTGTCGGCAAAAGCCCTCGCTCCCGTGGAACAGGCGATCGGTAACTGGCGCGGCTTCACATCAGCCCGGCAGGGCTGGAAGCGCCTTCAGAAGTTCTTTGAAATCGCGCCGGAAACGGAGACGGCCCTGTCCTTGCCCCGGCCGGCATTTACCTTCTCGGTTGAGAATCTAACCGGTTCACCGCCCGGCGCGTCCGCACCCACGCTGATGGACGTTTCCTTTGAGCTTCACGCTGGAAGCGCCCTCGGGGTGATTGGACCGAGTGCGTCCGGAAAGTCCACGCTTGCCCGTCTCATTGTCGGCGCTTGGCCAATACGTCACGGCAAAGTGCGCTTTGATGGTGCAAGCCTTGACCAATGGGATATGGACGAGCTTGGTCAATATCTCGGCTATCTGCCGCAAACCGTTGAGCTGATGGCCGGTACAGTGGCGCAGAATATTGCTCGTTTCCGGCCTGACGCGACCGCCACCTCGATTATCGATGCGGCGAAAGCGGCGAATGTTCATGACCTCATCCTGAACTTGCCGGATGGCTACAAGACCAAGATCGGTTCCAACGGCGAAGCGCTTTCAGCGGGGCAAAAGCAGCGCATTGCGCTGGCGCGCGCGCTTTATGGGGATCCATTCCTGGTCGTGCTGGATGAGCCGAATTCCAACCTCGACGCTGAAGGCGAAAACGCTCTCAGCAACGCGATCGCCAATATCAGGGCAAGGGGCGGCATTGTGATTGTTATTGCCCATCGGCCAAGCGCGCTTGCCAACGTGGACCTGGTTGCGGTTATTGCTGCCGGAAGATTGCAGCGGTTCGGCACGAAAGAAGAGATTTTCGGGCAGGTGCTGCGTCAGAATATCCGGCCGGTCACATCCGACCATCAGCCGCGAGCAATCGAAGATGCCGGGTCATCATCGGCTGCCAACGATGTATGATGAGGCCGCTATGCGTTTACGAAATATAGCAAAATTTCCGCTTGCCAAGCAGATCGCGGCGGTCATTTTATTAGCATTTGGCTTGGTCATCGGTATTTTCGGATGGGCGATGACCACCGAACTTTCCAGTGCGGTTATCGCTTCTGGCCGTGTCATCGTCGAGGGTAACACGAAGAAGATCCAGCATCTTACTGGTGGCATAGTTAGCGAAATCGACGTGAAAGAAGGCGATAGGGTAGACGCCAATCAAGTACTCGTCCGGTTGAATGGAACCGTTGTGCAGGCCAATCTTTCGATCGCTGAGAATACGCTCGCGCAGCTCTATGCGCGCCGTGCGAGATTGCAGGCAGAGGCGTCCCGTGCATCTGAATTGATGGTTCCCGAAAAATTGTCCGATCTCACGACGTCCAAGTCGGCAACAGCGCTGGTTGCAAGCGAACAGAATCTATTTACCAGCCGCAAGAATGCGCTTGAAGGTATGAAGAGACAGGTCGCGACCCGCAAGCAGCAGCTGAATGACGAAGTCGATGGCCTGACGGTCCAGATCAATGCAATTTCCGATCAGGTCAAGCTGGTTGATGAGGACATTGAGAAAGTCGATACGCTTTTCAAGAAGGGGTTGACCACGCAGCAGCGGCTCAATGACTACAAGCGACGCAAGTCAGAGCTTGAGGGGCAATTGGGGCAGGGTATTGCGGCTCGCGCGCAAACCGAAGGCAAGATCGGTGAACTCGATCTCCAACTCTTGCAGCTCGACGAGGACCGGCAATCGGAGGTTTCCAAGGATCTGACCTCCGTCGAGGCGAGTATCGCGGAATATGAGGAGCGGTTGGCCGCGACAAAGGATCAGCTCGCTCGCCTGGAGATTCGGGCGCCGATTGCCGGCCGCATTTATCAACTCAGCGTTCATAATATCAATGCGGTTGTGCAATCGGGTGAGGTTCTGATGCTCATCGTCCCGGAGCATGACGAATTGCAGGTCGAGGCAACCATCGCACCGAAGGATATCGACCAGATTTATAAGGGACAGCCGGTCGATATTCGGTTTACGGCATTCAACCAGACAACGACGCCTGATATTGCAGGCCAGGTTTCCGTCATCTCGCCGGACCTTCAGACGGACCCACGAACCGGTGCAACATTTTATACTCTGCGGATAACGCCGGATATGGCCACTCTGAAGAATCTGTCCGAAGGATCACTTTATCCGGGCATGCCTGCCGAAATTTTTATCAAGATCTCCGATCGGACGGTCATCTCGTATTTTGCCAAACCTTTCAAGGACAGGTTGAGACTGGCGTTTCGAGAAGAGTGACTTCCCAAAGCCTATCATTGTCCCAAAAACGGTCGCGATAAATATCTCTTTCGTCGCTGTAATAGACTTGCCAAAATTCTATGCTTATCTATTAGTAAATTTAGACGATATAGGCGGAACCTACCAAATTAGGGCGCTGCAACCTTAAGGTTTGTTTTCAATGAGGAGAGTATCATGGCTTTAACAGTAACATTCGGCAATGGCGGCGCAGCTACCGTTTTCGACCTCCAGAGCGTCGAAGCTCAGAACGCCAACGCGCTTGACGATAGCACCCAGAAGCATGAAACGACCGACCAGAGCGGATCGGCAATTGAATCCGGACCGGTTGCGGTCAATGGCGGCGTTGTCGATATCAGCTTTAACCAGGATACGAATGCGTTCAACTTCGATGTTGTCGGCAAGTGGAATTCCGTCAAGAACGTTCTTGCCGAGTCCGACAGCGCAGAGAACGTTTATTTCAAGGATTTCGTTCAAGCTGACGTCCATTTGCAGGGCAATGGCGCCTCGACCGTTGAAATTTTGAACGTGAAGCGCGCGAACGTTTCGACCGGCGCTGGCAACGACACCGTGACCATTTCGCTGCTGTCGAATGACAATACCTGGGTTAATGCCGTCAAGATCGATACCGGCGCAGGCAATGACACGATCACGGTCAAATCGGGCGTGGGACTGAACGCACCCGGCTCGCAGGGGATCACCGGCGCGACTGCCTTCAATGGCGGTAACGGCTTTACGGATGGCCGCAGTACAGCTGTTGATATCAAGGCTGGCGCTGGGGACGACAAGATCGATCTTTCCAACACGAATCTGAAATCCTCGACGGTTGAAGGCGGCACAGGGGTCGATCATATAATCGCCAGCGGCGGTGCGGATAACTTCGTATTCCACCTGGGTGATATGGCTAAGACTCTCGCTACAGACGTGATCGAGGGCTTTGACGTGGCGAAGGATAAACTTAGTCTCCTGGGTACGTCGGAAGGTAATTGGACTGTAAAGTTCCTTGAGGACACTGGTGATACCATCGTAAAATATATTGGCAACGACAGTCATAAAGGTGAAATGATTGTACTGAGCGGCGTAGACGCTTCTGCGCACCTTCATGATTGGTTCACTGTCTAACGATCTATGTGATCCACCAACTCAGGAACATGCCGCCGCACGGCGGCATGTTTTTTTATTGCCGCCGGCAATGAGGCCTAGTCTTTTAGACTAAATGCATCGCTTTCACCAGGAACGAGTTCCAACGGCCAGATCCGATTGCTTGTAGCGTTGTGATAGATCTCCGAGTAGCCAGACATGCTCGCAAGCAGAGTTTCGGCGAGTTCAGCACCGAGGTCGCGTAGCGACATCCTGAAGCAGGTGAGCGTCGGTTGCAGAAATTTGGCGCGCGGTTCCTCGCGGAAGCCGATAACCGCGAGGTCGCGACCTGGGACAATGCCGGCTTCCACCAGGCGGCGGTAGAGGCCGATCGCCATCAGTTCGTAGATCAGGATGATGGCCGTCGGTCTGTCTTCGATCAACAACAGTTCATCGCCCGCCTGGTAGCCGCCCTGTTCGCTGGATTTCACACGGATCACCAGCTCCGGATCATATTTGATCCCGTGCTTTTCCACAGCCTTTCGATAGGCATCGACGAAGACATAACCGAGATTGATTTCGCCCGACGGCGCGGCGATGGCGATGCGGCGATGCCCTTTGGCAACGAGGCGGTCGACGGCGCAGGCTGCGACGCCTTCGAAGTCAAGGTCGATCCAGGTGAAGTTGCTGCCGCCGGAAGAGCTTCGGCCGAGCGCCACGAAGGGGATCTTCGCCTTGACGAGCAGATCGATTCGCTTGTCGATACGTTGGGTTGCGGAGATGATCATCGCATCGACGACCCGGCGTGCCACCATACGCTTCAGATATTCGTAGGGGTCCTCGTCACTGGGGCAGGGGAGCATGACGAGATCGAGCTTGTGGCGTGATAGCACGCTCTGCAGCCCGCCTGTCACGCCAAGGAAGAAGTTGTCGCTGTTTTCGACCGTTTCCTTGCTGGTTTCGATCATCAGGCCAATGACGTTGGTCGTGCCCTGACGAAGGCTGCGGCCGGACTGGTTGGCGACGTAGCCGAACTCTTCGGCGGCAGCCAGCACCCGCTTGCGTGTCTCCTCATTGACATCGGCCTTGCCGTTCAGCGCGCGGGAAACCGTCCCGATGGATATGTCGAGATGTTTTGCGAGCTGACGAATACCTTTCATCTGAGGCGATCTTTCTTCCGGAATACTGGCCATCCAATCTTATTGCCATGGGAAAACGTTTACGGAAAGCGTTTGCCGCAGCGGCAGGATGTCATTTTGCGGGGTACTCAAAAAAACCTTTTGCTGCATTGCCGAAGGTTTTGGCCTAAGCGCCCGTTCGCATTGTGATTTTTCGCAGCATTTAGCTGGAATGCCCGGCCATTGACAGCAGTAAACGTTTCCGCTTAGTATCGTAAACGTTTACGGAAGGCGTTTCGGGAGGAAATCTGAAGCGCACCGCTGGAGGAAATCGTGAAATTGAATGCCATTCTGTGCGGGTGCGGAGCTATGTCCAAAGGCTGGCTGCGCGCGATCAAGGAAACACCTGATCTTGCCGAAGCGATCGAGATCGTCGGGCTCGTCGACGTCAACCCTGCCGCCGCCGAAAAGCTCGCCGAGGAATTCGGCTTGAGCGCGGCTCGCATCGGCAGCGATCTCGCCACCGTCATTGCCGAAACCAAGGCTGACATCGTCTTCGACGTCGTCATCCCGGCCGCCCGTTTCAATGTTGTTTCGACAGCCATGAAGGCCGGCTGTCACGTGCTCAGCGAGAAGCCGATGGCAACTTCGCTTGCCGAAGGGGCAGCCTTGATCGATCTCGCCGCCGAGACCGGCAAGATCCACGCGATCATTCAGAACCGCCGCTTCATTTCCGGTGTGCGCCGCCTGCGCCGCTTCGTCGAAAGTGGGGCGATTGGCGAGCTCACCGGCATTCATTGCGACTTCTTCATCGCCCCGCATTTTGGTGGCTTCCGCGAAGAGATGGATAATGTCCTGCTGCTCGATATGGCGATCCACACTTTCGATGCGGCCCGCTACGTAGCAGGCAAGAAGCCGCTCGCCGTCTATTGTGTCGAACGCAATCCTAGGGGTTCCTGGTATCGCCACGGTGCTTCAGCCAACGCCACCTTCGAATTCTCCGACGATGTCGTCTTCACCTATCGCGGTTCCTGGTGTGCCGAAGGCGAGCGCACGAGCTGGGAAAGCCAATGGCGCATTGTCGGCTCGAAGGGAATGCTGACCTGGGACGGTGAGGATGGGTTCAACGCAGCTACCTCCGGCAATGAGCCAGGCCTGCTTCATGGCTTTTCACCGATCGAGGTTCCGGCGCCGGAACGCGCCGAAGAAACCCACGGCCATGCCAGTGTGATCGCAAGCTTCGTCGAGGCGATCCGCACGGGCAAGCGGCCGGAGACGGTCAGTTCCGACAATATCAGAAGCCTCGCCATGGTCTTCGGCGCGATCGAAAGCGCCAGGACCGGGCGCCGTGTCGAAATTTCAGCATAAGGACAGATGACGTGAGCAACCCCGCCAAAGCCATTCGCATCGGTACCATGGTCAGCGCCTCCAAGGGCGGCGCCGACAATCGAATTGCCCAGATCGCCGATATGGGTTTCGAAAGCTTCGAGCCCTTTTTCTGGCAGACCACCAACGGCCAGGATCTCGCCGAACTCGGAAAGCGCAGTGTGGAGGCGATCGGCGATCGCGACATCACCATTTCGACGCTCGGCATGTTTGGCAATCCGCTTGAGGAAACCGACATCGACCTGCAGACGCTGCAAGGCTGGAAGGATTGCATCGACAACGCCCATCACTTCGGCGCCACCTGCGTTGCCGGCTTCACCGGTCGTGTCAGAAACAGGCCACTGACCGAGAGCCTGCCGCGTTACAAGCAGATCTGGAGTGAGCTTGCCAAGCGTGCCGCCGACAAGGGTGTCAAGATCGCCTTCGAAAATTGCGCCATGGATGGCAACTGGGCGACCGGCGACTGGAACATCGCCCATAACCCAGATGCCTGGGAACTGATCTTCAACGAGACGCCCGACGATAATATCGGCCTCGAATGGGAGCCTTGCCATCAGATGGTCTATCTGATCGAACCGCTGCCGCAGATCCGCAAATGGGCAAGCAAGATCTTCCACGTCCACGGCAAGGATGCGACGATCCGCTGGGATGTGATCAAGGAACATGGCATCTTCGGCAAGGAAAAGTTCGTCTTCATGCGCACGCCGGGCTTCGGCGACAGTAACTGGACCGACATCATTTCCGAACTGCGGCTTTCCGGCTGGTCCGGCTCCATCGACATCGAAGGCTGGCACGATCCGGTCTATCGCGACGCTCTGGAAATGACCGGCCAGGTCTATGCACTGAACCATTTGAAACATGCCCGGGGCGGTGATTTCGTCGTCGATCCGGTGTGAGTGACTATGGTCGGCACGGAGGACATGCCGGCCATCGCAAGGATAACCACAAAGGAGGAGAACCATGGCTATCCGCAAATTTGCAATTCTGGGCGCGCTGGCGCTTGCAGGCGTGTCTCTCTTTACCCTTTCCGCCAAGGCGGAAGACGTCAAGCTGACGCTCTGGTCGCTGGACAAGGACATCCAGCCGGCGCCGAACCTGGTCAAGGAATTCAACGACCAGCATAACGGCATCACGATCGAATATCGCCTGATCCAGTTCGACGACGTTGTTACCGAAGCGATGCGCGCCTATGCCACCGGCCAGGCGCCCGATATCATCGCCGTCGACAATCCTGAGCATGCACTGTTTTCGTCTCGCGGTGCCTTCCTTGATATCACCGACATGATCAAGAATTCGAAGGTCATCAAGCCTGAGAATTATTTCCCCGGGCCGCTGAAATCGGTCGAATGGGACGGCAAATATTTTGGCGTGCCGAAGGCGACGAACACGATCGCGCTTTACTACAACAAGGACATGTTCAAGGCGAAGGGCCTCGATCCGAACAAACCGCCGCAGACCTGGGACGAGCTTGTCGAGGATGCTCGCAAGCTGACCGATCCGGCCAAGAACGTCTATGGTCTCGCCTTCTCGGCCAAGGCCAACGAGGAAGGGACCTTCCAGTTCCTGCCCTGGGCGCAGATGGGCGGCGGCAGCTATGAGCACATCAATGCCGATGGCGCCGTCAAGGCGCTGGAAGTCTGGAAAACGGTCATGGACGAGAAGCTCGCCTCGCCCGATACGCTGACCCGGGGCCAGTGGGATTCGACCGGCACCTTCAATTCCGGCAATGCTGCCATGGCGATCTCCGGTCCCTGGGAACTGGACCGCATGATGAAGGAAGCCAAGTTCGACTGGGGCGTGACGCTGCTGCCGGTGCCGAAGGAAGGCGCTGAGCGGTCTTCCGCCATGGGCGACTTCAACTGGGCGATCTTCTCGACCTCCAAGCATCCGGCCGAAGCCTTCAAGGCGCTCGAATATTTCGCTTCGCAGGACGACAAGATGTTCAAGAATTTCGGCCAGCTTCCGGCCCGTTCCGACATCTCGATCCCCGAGACTGGCGAGCCGCTCAAGGATGCCGCTCTGAAGGTCTTCCTCGAGCAGCTGAAATACGCCAAGCCGCGCGGTCCGCATCCGCAGTGGCCGAAGATCTCCAAGGCGATCCAGGATGCCATCCAGGCTGCACTCACTGGCCAGATGAGCCCGAAGGATGCGCTTGATCAGGCTGCCGACAAGATCAAGGCAGTGCTCGGCTAATTTCCGCATCACCGGATGGCCTTCGGCCATCCCACCATTTTCCTCCCGGCAGGGGCTGTCTTCCGCGGAAGCGCCAGGCAGCCCCCTTCGGAGCATCGGAGGACCCATGAGAAGGATCCTTTCCAGCGTCAGGGATGGCCGCGGTTTCGATATCGTGCTTGTCGCCTTTCCGCTCGGCTTTCTGTTCCTGATGGCAGGCCTGCCGCTCATCTACAATGTTGTGATGAGCTTCCAGGAGGTTGACATGTTCAGCCTCGGCACCTTCTCGCGCCCGTGGGTAGGCTTCAAGAATTACACGGATCTTTTCGCGCAGCCGGAAACGCTGCCGATCCTCTATAATACCGCGATCTTCGTTGTCGGTTCGATTGCCGGACAGTTCCTGATCGGCTTCGGTCTGGCGCTGTTCTTCTGGGTCAATTTCCCCGGCGCCTCCTGGCTGCGCGGCCTCTTTCTCGTCTCCTGGGTGATGCCCGGCCTCGTCGTCGGCGCGATCTGGAATTGGATTCTCTCGGGCGATTTCGGCGTGCTGAACTTCATCCTGAAGGAAAGCGGCATCATCTCCAGCAACATTTTCTGGCGCTCGGATCCGCATTATTCGCTTTATGCCGTCATCATCGCCAATATCTGGCTCGGCACGTCGTTCAACATGATCCTTCTGTCGGTAGGCCTGTCCGGCATTCCGGGTGATCTCTATGAGGCGGCCGAGCTGGACGGCGCCACTGCCTGGCAACGCTTCTGGACCATCACGCTGCCGATGATGCGTTCTACGATCGGCGCCATCATCGCACTCGGCCTGATCTTCACGCTGCAGCAGTTCGATCTCTTTGCCGCCATCACCTCGGGAGGGCCGAACAACTCTTCCAACGTTACGCAATACTGGGCCTGGGATTTGTCCTTCCGCCAATATGATTTCGCCAAGGGCGCGACCATTTCCGTCATCATGATCGTCTTTGTGATGTTCGCCTCTGTGGTCTATGTCCGCTCGACCCGACACGAGGTGCGCGGATGAGCGAGACTGCACGCAATCGCCTGATGCTCTTGATCGCCATCATCATGGCGGCGATCTACCTCTTCCCGCTCTATTGGATGTATATCACCGCGCTGAAAAGCGGTTCGGAGATGTTCGCCACACCACCAAGCTTCTGGCCGGCTTCGCCGCAATGGAGCACTTACGCCTATGTCTGGGAAAGCCGGAACATGGGGCTCTATCTCTGGAATTCGCTGGTGATCGCGATCGGCGCGGTCGTCATCATCACCGTGCTGGGTGTCGGCTGCGCTTACGTGTTGGCGCGTTACCGCAACATCTGGGTTGATATCGGCCTATTCCTCATCCTCATGCTGCAGGTCCTGCCGGCATCCCTGATGATCACGCCGATCTTTGTCGGTTTCTCGCAGATCGGCATGCTGAATTATCCGCGGCTTGCTGTCATAATCGCCATTGCCGCAAAGAGCATGCCCTTCTTCGTGGTGCTGGTGCGCGCCACCTTCATGGCGGTTCCGATGGAGCTCGAAGAGGCGGCTCTCGTCGACGGCAATTCGCGCGTCGGCGCCTTCTTCAACATCGTGCTGCCGCTTGCCCGCAACGGCATCCTGGTCAGCGCCATTCTCATCTTCATGCAGGCCTTCGGTGAGTTCGTCTATTCCAAGTCGATGATCCAGGCCGCCGAGCTTCAGCCGGCAAGCGTCGGCCTCAATTCCTTCATGGGGCCGAACACCAATGAGTGGAACAACATCATGGCCTACGCCACGATGTATGTGACGCCGATCCTTGCCATCTTCGTTCTCTTGCAGCGCCGCATCGTATCCGGCCTTACTTCGGGAGCCCTTAAATGACCGCTCAGATCGAGCTTGCCGGCGTCAACAAACACTATGGCGCCTTCCATGCGCTGAAGAACATCGATCTCTCCATCGCCAAAGGCACATTCGTCGCGCTCGTCGGCCCCTCAGGCTGCGGTAAGTCGACGCTACTGCGCTCGCTGGCCGGCCTGGAAACCATTTCCGACGGCAGCCTGAAGATTGCCGGCGAGCTGATGAATGGCGTGCCGCCGCGTAAACGCGATGTCGCCATGGTATTCCAGTCCTACGCGCTATATCCGCATATGACCGTTGAGGAAAACCTCACCTACAGCCTGCGCATGCGCGGCATTGCAAAGGCGGAGGCGAAGAAGGCAGCCGAGGATGTCGCGGCCACCACAGGCCTTTCGCATCTCTTGAAGCGCTATCCACGTGAGCTCTCAGGCGGCCAGCGTCAGCGCGTCGCCATGAGCCGCGCGATCATCCGCCATCCGAAGGCCTTCCTCTTCGATGAGCCGTTGTCGAACCTCGATGCGGCCCTGCGCGTCCATATGCGTAAGGAAATCCGTGCGCTGCACGATCGTCTGCATGCGACCTCGGTTTATGTGACGCATGACCAGATCGAGGCGATGACCATGGCCGACCATGTCGTCGTCATGCGTGATGGTATCATCGAACAGCAGGGCCGGCCGCTCGACCTTTACGACAAGCCTGCCAATAAATTCGTTGCCGGTTTCATCGGCTCGCCGGCGATGAACTTCATTCCGGCAATCGTCGGAGAAGACGGAAAGAGCCTGACGCTCGATCTCGGCACGGTCAGGCAGCATATCGCCATCGACCATCAACTCCAGCCCGGCCGCGGGGTTACCGCCGGCATCCGCCCGGAGCATATCGGCATTATCAATCAGGGGCAGGGGAGCTTCGACGTGCCGGTCGCAGTCGTCGAATCCACGGGGTCCTCGACCTTCATCACTGCCGCGACGACGCCTGAACTGACGATAGTCGAAACGGGCAGGGGATCGGTTCACCCTGGTCAGGCAATCGGCGTAACGGTGGATCCGGCGCTGGTGCATCTCTTTGATGAGACCAGTGGCGTCAGAATTTGAGATCTGGTTTCGGTCTGATCGGTTCCCGCAGCAGCCTACTGCGGGACGCTGCGCGACCATGACTTATCAGGGATAAATCTTATTGCCATATTCTCGGCAGCCATGATCGTCGGCCGAGCCATTGCCGTACTTATCGGGCGAGCGAAGCCGGCGCAGCTTGCTTGGCTGCCACCTCTGTATCGTGCGGGCGTTCGCTAGAGTTTGCCCACACGGCCACAGCAAGTCCTGCGACGATAAAGTAGGGCAGTTTGCTTGAAAGCTTGAGCTTGCCGGAAACGGCATTGCCGCGGGTGCATTCAAAGCCGGACATTTCTGGGGGCATCAGTACCTGTCTCGTGTGAATATCACGCTACAAACATAGTACATGCAACGATTCGAATGAACCCCCAGATTAGGGGATATACAAGAAGTTGCCGACATCAGGCAGATCAGTGTCCGCCCTGATGGCCCGAACCCTCACCAAGGTCGATCTTGCGCAGGATGAAAGCGAGTGGCAGAACTGCGAGCGACAGCCACATCAGCGTGTAGAAAACGTCGATATAGGCGAGATAACTCGCCTGGGTCTGCACCTGCTGGCCGATCCAGGCCATGGCCTGCGATTGCGCATCGATCGCTCCGGCCCCTCTATCTACAAAATATTGCGTAGCGCCCTGCAGGGCATGACTGTAGGCAGGATCAGACGGAATGATATGCTCCACCAGCCGGCTTTGATGCCACTGTTCCCGATGGGCAAGCACATTTGACGCGATCGCAACGCCGATTGAGCCACCTGTATTGCGCGCGGCATTGATGAGGGCCGAT
Organism: Hyphomicrobiales bacterium; assembly: GCA_900468805.1. Classification (GTDB taxonomy): domain Bacteria; phylum Pseudomonadota; class Alphaproteobacteria; order Rhizobiales; family Rhizobiaceae; genus Rhizobium. The sequence goes on from UEIF01000009.1 coordinate 83,050, forward strand.
GCCTGGTCCGTCTGGTCGGGCCGCAGGCCATCATAGGAGGCTGCGGTCATCGGGATGAAGATCAGCGGCAGGCCGAAGCCGAGATAGATGCGCGACCAGACAAAGAAACCGAAGTTCAGATCGGCATTGAGGCGCGTCATGCCGAACATCGCGGCGGCAATGATCGCTGTGCCGATGGCGATCAGGTATTTCGGCTGGATTTTGTTGGAGATTCGTCCGGCCACGAACATCATGAACATGGTGACCAGGCCGCCGGGCGAAAGCGCAAGGCCGGCCCAGGTCGCCGTATAGCCGAAGTTCTGCTGCAGGACCTGCGGAATGAACTGGGTCGTGGCAATCAGGATCGCGCCCGTCGCCAGCATGACGATGAAGCAGGAACCGAATTGCCGGCTTGCAAGCAATCGGACGTCGACGACGGGGTTGGCAGCGTTCATTAGCCATGGAATCGAAAGCACAAAAGCTGCAACGCAGACGGCCGTCATGGTGATGATGAAGTTCGAGTCGAACCAGTCCTCCGTCTGGCCGCGATCAAGAACCAGTTCGAGCGCCCCGAGAAAGGTCGCGACCAGCAGGAAGCCGATTATGTCAAAACGCACGCCTTCTCGGCGCATGCGCTCGCGTTCCTGACGCAATGTATCCGGTTCGTCCACGAGGAAGTAGACGAGGATGAAGGCAAAGAGGCCGACCGGTCCGTTGATCAGGAAACACCAGTGCCAGGAGAAATTATCCGAGAGATAGCCGCCAAGCGTCGGCCCGACCACTGGAGCGACGACCACGGCGACGCCAAACAGGGCAAACGCCTGGCTGCGTTTCGATGGTGGGAAGGAATCGGCCAGTATCGACTGGGAGATCGGCACCATGCCGCCCCCCGCAAAGCCCTGGATCATCCGGAAAATCAGCAGGGATTGCAGATTCCACGCAAGACCGCAGCAGAGAGAGGCGATGGTGAAGGTTGCAAGGCACAGAAGGTAAAAGCGCCGCCTGCCGTAGCGCTTGGCAATGAAGCTGCTGGCGACGAGAATGATGGCGTTGGAGACGAGATAGGTCGTTACGACCCACGAGGCTTCGTCGGCGCTAACGGCAAGCCCGCCGGAAATATAGCGCAACGCCACATTGGCGATCGTCGTATCCAGAACTTCCATGAAGGTGGCGAGAGAAACGACGAGCGCAATCAGCCATGGATTGGTAACGCTGGCACCCAATGTGGGATTGCCATCGGCCGTTGTGGCGTCACTCATGTCAGTTCCTCGGCCGCACGGTCACGGTCGGCACCACGGACATGCCGGGACCGATCGCAACGTCCCTCGGCCAGTTGTCGATGACGATCTTGACCGGCACACGCTGGGTCACCTTCACATAGTTGCCGGTGGCATTTTCCGCTGGAAGCAGCGAGAAGGCGGTGCCCGAACCGGGCTGGACGGAATCGACGCGGCCACGAAGGACATGATCCGGATAGGCGTCGATCGTCACATCGACAGGCTGGCCCGCGCGCATATCCGTCAATTGGGTTTCCTTGAAATTGGCCGTTACCCAGATTTCGTCGGGCACGAACATGGAGACTGCCTGTCCCGCCTGAACATACTGCCCTTTGGAGCCGCCGAGCTTCACGACACTGCCCGGCTGCGCGGCCGTTATCGTCGTATAACTCAGGTTCTGTTCGGCGGTTTCGACCTGGGCTTCCGCCTGATGCAGACTGGCGACGGCGCTTGCTCGCTGCGCCTCGGCGGCCGCCTTGTTCTTGATGGCCGAGGTGACGCTTGCCTGCGCCTGAGCGGTACTTGCCTTGTTTTGGCGAAACGTGGACGCTGCCTGCTGTGCTGCCTGCTCGGAGCCGGCGCCGCTTTTCACCAGTTGCTGCTGCCGGTCGTTTTCATCCTGCGCATACTGAAGGGCGGCTTCTGCCGAGATCTGCTGCGCCCTGGCCTCGTCGATCGCTGCGGCTGCGGCGGCAATCTGCGCTTCGGCACTGGAAATGGCAGCCTTTGCGACGTCGACCTGACCGTGCGCCTGATCCAGCGCGATCTGGTAGTCGCGGGGATCGATCTTGGCGATGACTGCGCCGGCGTCGACATGCTTGTTGTCGGAGACAGGAACATCCGAGACATAACCCGAAACCTTGGCAGCGACCGAGAAGCTGCGGGCATCGATGAAGGCGTCGTCTGTGGTCTCATAGGGATGGAAATAGATGAGCCAGATGAAATAACCCGCGACAGCAAGAGCAATCAGCGCAAGCACGATGAGAAGCGTCGCGAACGGATGGCGCTTGATGATGGAAGGGCGCTTCTCGGTTTCCTCGTCCTTCCCGACGGCCTTGGCCGGAGCTTCATTTCTTGCGGGATCGGAAGGTTGCTCTTGCCTGGTTGGGGCGGGCTGGTTTTGGGGCACAACAATGCCTTTCGTTTTGAAAACCTGAAACCAACGCCGGATCATCGACTTCGGTTCCGGTCAAAATGCCGCAACCCCCTTTTGGCGCTGCACTTGCGGGAACAATTGCAGGTGGTGAAGGTTAAGCAGACGCTGGGCGACCTTCACGGATCAAGATCATGACGTCTTCGACTACGCGCTCCTATCCCTCCATCGTGGCGCCACCCCTGCGCTCGGTCCCCTTGCATTTTTCTGCCGCCTGCCTTGTCGGCGCGCTGCTGACCGACATCACCTATTGGCGAACGGCGGAGATGATGTGGAGCAATTTCTCCGCCTGGCTTCTAGCCTTCGGGTTGTTGCTTGGCGGATTGGCCGCGATTGCGATATTGATCGACATCTTCATCGGACGGCTGCCGCTGCGCAGCGGGGTGGGCTGGCTTTACCTCATCGGCAATGTGGCGGCCTTCGTGATATCGCTCTTCAACGCCTTCATTCATAGCCGCGATGCCTGGACATCTGTTGTGCCGACAGGACTGATACTCTCGATCGTCACAACTGTGCTGATCGTGATCAATGCCTGGCTCGGCTCGACCGTTCTGCGCCAGCGTATCGGAGGGCTCGAATGATGACCCGCTCTCCTGCTTTTTTACGCTCCAGCGCTTTGGCCTTAACCTTCCTGTGCAGCAGTGGCGCACTTCTCGTGGCATGCAGCGACAACGAGCCCGATCCGATGAGCGAAATCGGCCCCAATGCCAAGTTGCCGGAACAGTCACAATATCTCGTTCCGCCGATGCATGTCGCCTCGGTCATTGGATGGAAGGAGGGCGAGACGCCGAAGGTTGCCGACGGACTGCAGATCAAGGCGCTGGCAACGGGGCTGAAACATCCGCGCTCGGTTTATGTGCTGCCGAACGGTGACGTCTTGGCGGTCGAATCCATCGCGCCGCCGGCCGCATCGATCAAGCGGCCCAAAGATCTTATTATGGGCTGGATTGAATCCATGGCGACTTCTGGCGGCGGCTCCAGTAACGAAGGCAGCAATCGCATCACGTTACTGCGGGATGCCGATGGAGACGGCGTTGCCGAAGTCAGGGAAACCTTCCTGGACCATCTCAATTCGCCCTTCGGTGTGGCCCTTGTCGGCAATGATCTTTATGTCGCCGATACCGATGCCATCAGGCGCTATCCCTATCAGCCCGGCGAGACGAAGATCGCAGAGGCCGGCACCGTGCTGACCGAGCTCCCCGGCGGGCCGATCGACCATCACTGGACGAAGAGCCTTGTCGCCAGCGAAGACGGCAACAAGCTCTACGCTGGCGTCGGTTCGAACAGCAACATCACGGAAAATGGCATTGAGGCGGAAAAGAACCGCGCCGCCATATTGGAAGTTGACCGGCAGACCGGCAGCTTCCGGATCTTTGCCGATGGCCTGCGCAATCCCAATGGTCTCAGCTGGGAGCCGCAGACCCATGCACTCTGGACGGTTGTCAACGAAAGGGACGAGCTTGGCCCGAATCTTGTTCCCGACTATATGACCTCCGTCAAGGAGGGCGGCTTCTATGGCTGGCCATACAGCTATTTCGGCCAGAATGTCGATCCGCGCGTCATGCCGCAAAGGCCCGATCTCGTAGCAAAAGCACTCGTCCCTGATTATTCGCTGAGTTCGCATGTCGCGCCGCTCGGCATGGCCTTTTACACGGGCGACAACCTGCCGGCGCAATACAAGGGCGGCGCTTTCGTCGGCGAACACGGAAGCTGGAACCGCCATGAGTTCAATGGCTACAAGGTTGTCTTCGTGCCCTTCCAGAACGGCCAGCCGAACGGCAATCCACAGGATGTCGTTACAGGCTTCCTTCAGGGCGACGACCAGGCGCATGGCCGGCCGGTCGGACTGGCTGTCGACAAGTCCGGAGGACTGCTGATTGCCGATGACGTTGGCAATACGGTTTGGCGCGTCACGGCGGCGAAGTAGACCCACGCCCCGTCATCCCATCGCAAGGCTCCTGCTGTCGAAAGCAGCAACGTTATGACGGCATTTTTGTACCGGAGGTCGTTGATCGTCGCCTTCTCCCCTGCTTCGGGAGCGAAAGGTCGCCGTCGGGCGATTGTTTCATCAGGGATCGCGAAGGGGTGCGTGCGAGCCCCTTTCATCAACACGGCAAAGGGACTTGCCGCATTGCGCAGACATCTGCGGGGTTGGATGTCAGTTGTGTCAAATTTAAATGCTGGCGAATAGACCGCCAGCTATGGTCCCGCGACATGTATTGTCATGCATGTCATGTCAGGGGGCGCGAATTTGGCAGTAACCACTAGCTATTCACCGGTTAGCCGGCTTCTTGACGGACAGAATCACGCTAGCCATTCGTTGGAGAAGGCAAGGCTCGCCACCGCGATCGGCCGTTCTTCGGACCGCACCTTCAGTGATATGATCGTCCTTTCTCCGGCCGGCAACTCATCGCGTGCAATATCGACTAGGATTCGGGCCATTTCTCTCAACACGTCGGCCCGCGACGCCAGCTCCATTCCCTCGTTGTCCCTGATCGGGCCGTCACCATTGTGAAGGTCGAAAAAATATCGGGCCATCTGCTCACCCCATTGAAATATTTCATCATGAAGTGCCCGTCCAAATTGTTTCACTCCTGTAGCCCCACCGCAAATCGTCGTTTTTCCGCTTTCGTCCCAGACAGGGAGAGCCGTTCGTGATCGAGCCGCTCCTTCTCAATCTGGAGAGTCATGATGTGCTTTCCATAGCCGAGATCGAGCTCCTACGCTCGATTGTCGGCCGGGAAAGATTTGTGGCCGCGGGCGAAGATCTCGTATCCGAGGGAAGCAGGCCCAATCATTCGACACTGCTGCTGGATGGATTTGCTGCCCGCTACAAGGTTCTGGAGGACGGAACCCGGCAAATCACCGCCTTGCAGGTTGCCGGCGATTTCGTCGATCTGCATGCCTTCCCATTGAAAGTGGTGGATCACGGTATTCTGGCGGTCTCCAACTGTCGAATCGCCTCGGTCGATCATCAGGAACTGAAGGCGATCACGGAAACCAATCCGCATCTGACGCGCCTGTTGTGGCTTGACACGCTGGTGGACGGGGCGGTGCACCGCGAATGGATCGTTGCCATGGGGCGCCGCTCGAAGAAGGCGCATATCGCCCATCTCATCTGTGAGCTTTACATGCGGCTTCGCACGGTGCGCCGGACGAACGGGCCGAGCTTCCAGCTGCCGCTGACGCAGAACGCCATGGCAGACGTTCTCGGCGTTTCTCTGGTTCACTTGAACAAGACGCTGCAGTCGCTCAGGAAAGAAAAGGCCTTTACCTGGGAGGGGAGGGTGATCAACATTCTCGATTGGGACAAGCTGCAGAAGATTGCCGGCTTCGACGCCGGGTATCTGTCGCTGTCGATTGAAGCGCGGTAGAAATATCTGTGCCAAAAACCTGTCCGCTCCAACGTGGGATCGCATCATGATCAGCCGTCACATCAAGCCCCGCGACGAAGCACTGACGTCGGTTGACCTCGCCAAATGCCAGAATGTGCTGGATGTGTTGAAGGCCGAGTTCGGGCTGGCCGATGAGGATGAGGAGGTGAGCCGTTCGGCGGCGATCATCATCGAACTCTACCGTCAGGGCGTGCATGACGAAGAGCAATTGAAGACGCTGGTCTTTGCCACTCGTGGCAAGATCTGAGCCCAGCGCGTCTTCAATGTGGATGGATCGATCTGGTTTGCCGTCCGCCCAAATCCTACCTTTATCGCGCGCCATCAGCGCTGATGTTGCGATTGAAGGTCGCAGGCGCTGCTGTTAACCCGCCCGCATCAGGAGGTCCTATGAGAAGTTTGATTATAGCAGCCGCTGTTTTGCTCCCCACGGCCGCCTTTGCCGTCGAGGCTGTGGAGGTCAATGCCCGCGACCATTCCTGCCGCGAGCTTGCGCAGATTATCCAGCAGAAAAAGGCAGTCTTTATTCGCATGGGCATAGGTGGCAGAAGCTTCCGATACCCGCCTGCGCAGTGCCGGTTAGGCGACAAATATAGTGTGGCCAGATTGCGGGCCGCCAACGGGGAGGTGTGCGTGCTCGACTACGAGTGCGTTTACGACCCGCAATCCTTCTACAACCGTTTTCCTAAATAGTGCTTCTTATCGCTCCGCGGCGGCGGCATAGACGACCTGAAGCTCCCTCTGCACTGCATCCATGAAGAGAGAGGCCTGTCGCGACAGTTCAGTATCGCTGCAGCCCTGTTCTCTCAAATTGGCCGCCAACCCGGCCATCTCCGACCGCCAGAAGCGGTTGGCGGCCTCGCCGTGAAGGTTCTGGAGGGCCTCGGCGCAGCGCCTTATCTCAGCTGTGCGGCGGTCGGCGGGAAACTGCAGAAGCGGCATGCTATCTCCGTCATTGCTGGGCGAATCGCCAAGTGTCCCGCAGAATGGCTAGGAGTTCTTCACAAGTGGTGAAGCTGGTCGCAGAGATATGGTTCCTCATATGTGGCCTTTCCCTCAAGGGCAGCCGACATCACCGAAAATTGACAGGATGCTCTCTGGCAGCGGTCGCCGCCACGCCAAGCTATGTTAGAGTTCTCAGGATAACGCAGTGATGGGAAGTGATGATGCTGACAACACTTGCGATACTCGCGAGCCTGTCCGGCGGCGCCGCCACGATCGCGCAATCGAGCCAAAACGAAGTCGACGCCGAATTGGTGCTGGCCGTCGATACGTCCCGCTCCATGGATTACGAAGAAGTCCGCATTCAGCGCGAGGGTTATGTCGAAGCGCTGCGGCACAAGGAGTTCCTCGACGCCGTGAAAGGAGGGCTGACCGGGCGGATCGCCATCAGCTATTTCGAATGGGCCGGCTATGTCGTACCAGGCTCCGTCCTCGACTGGCAGGTGATCGAAACGGAAAAGGATGCGCTGGATTTCGCCGACAAGCTGGACGCGAGGCCGATCGCCACCCAGCGCCGCACATCCATATCTGCCGCGATCGTTCAGGGCGTCGCGATGCTTGCCGCCAGCCCCTATAAAAGCAATCGGGAAGTGATCGATATTTCGGGAGATGGTCCCAACAATTCCGGGGATCCCGTCACGCCCGCCCGCGATGTGGCTTTGGGGGCAGGCATCGTCATCAATGGCCTTGCCATCATGCTGCGACCATCCGATGTGCCCGAGGGGCTCGACAAATATTACGGTGACTGCGTGATCGGCGGCCCCGGCTCCTTCGTTTTGCCTGTCCATAAGATCGAGGATTTTGCCGTTGCTGTTCGCCGGAAGCTGGTCTGGGAAATCAGTGGGCTCGAACCGCCGGCACAGATCCGCAAAATTGCGATGAACCAGCCGACAACGGACTGCCTTGTTGGCGAGAAGCTTTGGCAGAATTTCTTCGACCGCTAGCCTCCCACCCCAGAGACTATCGAGACGCCTGCAGGTCTGCAGCCTGATGCAACCGTGGCAGAACTTCCCGTGCGATGATCTCAAGATCGCTGAGAGCCTTGCGCCCATTGACGAGCAGGCTGAAGGCAACGTGGTGAACGCCGAGATTGCGGAGGGCGGCGAGAGCTGCAAGCAATCCCTCTGGTCCGGCTCGATATCCGAGATTGATCTCGTCGATATGGTCTGATGGCGTATCCAGGAGATCGAGGGCCATGGCCTGACCCAGGCCCCGGAATTCGGTGTTCGTGCGCTGTACCGCCCCATGCCAGAGGGCTATCCGGTCCTTCTGTACGCCAAGGGGCCGGTGATAGGTCATCCAGGCGCCGGCGTTCCTGGCGATCCATTCGAGTGATTGCGAGGACGAACCCACGGCGACCAGTGGAATGCGACGCCCGCTGCGCGGACGGATATCGAACTGGTCCTCACCTGTCTGCGAGCCGACATGGCCGTCAAGCGCATTGGCGAGTGCAGCCCAGTGGGACCGAAACAATTCGCGCCGGTCGTCGACATTGCGGTCGAAGGCCGCGAACTCCGACGGACGGTCGCCGGAACCAAGGCCGAGAACGAACCTGCCCGATGATAGGATGTCCATCGACAGGGCCGCTTTGGCAACATGAAGCGGATGGCGCAAGGGTAGAACGATTGCGCCGGTCGCCAATGCGATCGACTGGGTGGATGCGGCGAGCGCACCAAGGAGCACCCATGGATCGGAATGCCCGACGGGATCCGGATAGGTCGGACTGTTCAAGGGGACGTCTCGAACCCAGATTGCCGAGAAGCCGAGCTCATCGGCGCGGCGCGCAAGCTCCAGCTGAAGGCCGAAGTCGATGTCGTGCCGCTCTCGCTCCTGCATGGGGAGAACGACACCGATCGTCAGCCGTGAATTTTTAAAGAGCATCAGTCATTTCCAGCGCTGCCCGCCTGCACTTGGGTCATCCGGGCAGGCTTTACAATAGGATGAGACACTGCTGCTACCAGAGGGCGACCGGTGCCCTCGCGAGAAACTGTTCGAGGGCGGAAGCGACCGCGGGGGCGAAGGCCACCATCTCCTCATGGGCGGCGAAGACGAGCAGCCCCAGCAGCGAAATCACCGATCCGACTTCCAGCGCAGAGATCGGTTTGGCCGAGTCCATTGGAAGGCTCGTGGGTAGAGCGACGATGGGTGGCCGGATCGCATTCTGTCTGTTGTCGTTTGCGGGGTGGAACAGACGGACAGGACGAGGGTGAGCGAGACGGAATTTACTGCATATTCCAGGATAGGTTTCGCAGACTGAACTAGACATCGAATGTGCCCCTGATCGGCTTCGGAGGATTTAAGGGGTCACGTGGGGCTTCGCCAGGCCTCCTGCAACTATACTCTCGGATAGGAAGCTGCCTCAGAAGAAGCCATCAGTCTGCCTAGTCATGCGCTTTATGCATAGGTGAACTGTAGTCTGAACGCTACTCATTCTCGCAGCCCCATATTATATATTTCTCATCAAAGCGAACGAAGCGCCGCTACCTGGCAGCTGTCGCTGGACCCACGGAAAGGGGATTAAAATGAGCATCGCACGCACTTTCAATAACTGGCGCAAGTATCGTCAAACCGTTACTGAGCTTGGCCGTATGTCGAGCCGTGAGCTCAACGACCTCGGTATTGCACGTGGCGACATCCGTGACGTTGCACGTGCAGCTATCGGTCGCTAATTCCAGTTCTTAATGAATGCCTAACGCGCTCGCCTGACGAAGGGGAGCGCGTTTTTCGTTTCGCTTAAGCCTTTCGGTTAACGCATAGCGGATGGCAGGTTTGCAAATCTATGCCTGGAAGACCGGCAGCGATCGACCTACATCCCAGTTCAACGAAGTGATGAAACTTCTCCCTCGTCGCTTTGTCCGAGACGTGGCTTACCTCCTCCCAAGCCAGCGTCTACGTGGTGGCTCCTCCTTCGGCCGCCACGCGTCATAAAAGGCGTCTGCTGGATCTCTCCTCCCCCGGCAGGCGCCTTGTTTTTTAGGCAATAGCCTCAGGCACCAGTCGTCCCGACAAGCTGATTTTCAAGGTTCCGCGATCACCACCAAGGATTGGTGGGCACGCTGTGTCTGCATTGTATAAACATGATAATTGAACTCATGTTATTTTTGGCTTAGAAGCCGGTATGAAAAGCTCGCGATCGCCCACAGATGGCCATCAGGGCAATGGCTGCAGCGGGGTGTTTCCCGTACTTCTGACGGGCACGACGTCATTCGTGTCGAGCAAGGATGGATCCCTACGTTGAGTTTCTGGCATTCCATGGTTTGGCACACTGAAGGCATTCGGGTCACGGCGCCGGCCAAATGGCGTCAGTTCGACGGGCTCGTCAGCGTCTTCTGGGAAGCCGAAAGTCAATCCGGGGCGCGGGGCTATTATCTCTCAGACGATCCGCGCATCATGATTTTCTTCAGCGATGTCTCGTCGCAGATCCGCATGTCGAACCGGGATGGCGATTTTCCGCAGCATTACAGGCCTATGACGCGAGCGGTCTATGTTCCGCCTGGCATGCCGATGTGGACGACGAGCGGCAGCACGCATCGCTTCTCGCACCTCAATCTGCATATGCACAAAGACCGGCTGCTGCGATACCTCGCGCCTTCGGTCGGTAATTCCGCGGCGATGACGGCATTGCGCAACCCGGTCGAAGTGCAGGATACCGGAGCCATCGAAACGCTTGGCCGGCTTGTCGTCGACGAGGTCGCCAGCCCGTCGAAACACGAGATCTATGGTGAAAGCCTCGTCGGCAGTATCGTCAGCGGTCTGCTGGATATTCCTCTGCAGGCAGCCCAACAGCCGAACGGGCGGCTGACACAGGCGCAGATGAACAGGCTGATCGCCCGCGTCGACGGGCCGAGCGACTGCCGTCTGACCGTAGCCGAAATGGCAGAGACGGTCGGCCTGTCGGAAAGCTGGTTTTCCAATGTCTTTAAGCACACGACCGGCAAGACGCCGCTGCAATGGCAGCTCGGCAAACGTATCGACCATGCCAAACGGCTACTCACCGAAAGCGAGCTTGCCGTCGCCGATATCGCCGCCCAGCTCGGTTTTTCCGATCAGGCGCATCTGACCAAGGTCTTCCGCCAGATCGCCGGCGACACACCCGCTGCCTGGCGGCGGATGCAGCAGCTCCGCTAAAACTCAAAAAACAATCCCGCCCGCAAGGATGCGGACGGGATCGGCCGATTACCAGGTCTGGCGCAACGTCGCATAGATCGCGCGGCCCGGATTGTAGAAATCCGCGCCAAAGCCGCCATAGGCGACATGCTTCTCATCAAAGAGGTTGCTGACATTCACATCGAAGGATGTGTGTTCCTGGATCTTGTAGCTGAAGGCGGCATCGAAGGCGATGTTGCTGCCCGTCGACTGGGTGTTTGCGTCGTTGAAGTAGTAGGAGCCGGTATAACGCGCGCCGAGGCCGAAGTTCATGTCGCCGCGGAAGCCGTTGCCGGGGATGCCGTAATTGACCCAGAGCGAGGCGGTTTGATTGGGCACGAAGGACATTTCGTTGCCCTCGTTGCCCAGCGTGCCATTCTCGACGATATCCGAGACCATGTAGGAATAGGCGGCTGTCAGGCTGATATTGTCGGTGACTTCAGCCTTGGCCTCGAGATCGATACCGCGCACGCGAACCTCGCCAATCGTCTCCTGGAAGCCGGTCGCCGGATTTGTGCGAGTGATGTTGTTCTTGGTCAGGTCATAGACTGCCAGACTGAAGAGGGCAGGGAATTCGTCGGGCCGGTATTTGACGCCGACTTCCCATTGTTCGCCGCGCTCGGGATCAAGCGTCAGCGAGGCTGGCAGGACCGATTCCGCGTAGCTGACATAGGTCGCCACCTGATCCGTGATCTTGTAGCTCAACGCGGCGCGCTTGGTGAACTCGCTGAGATCGGCGTCAGTCGTCGAGCCCGCCATGTTGTTCTGCTGCTGAAGGTCGAGCCAGTCGTTGCGCAGGCCGACTGAGGCGGTCAGCTTGTCGAAGAAGGTCAGGTCCTGCTGCAAGTAGAGGCCCGTGGTCTTCTGGTCATTTGTCAGGCTTTGGTAGAGCGGAACCGAAGTCGGTGCGCCGGTATAGACGGGGTTTGTCCAGTCGATGCCGGGCGCGCCGCCGAAATAGCCGTCATTGTCGGATCGCAGATTGTTGTACTGCAGGCCGACGAGGCTGCGGCTGTCGATGTCCTCGAAACTCGTCTCATATTGCAGGCGGGTATCGATGATGAAGTTCTCGGCCGCCTGGTCATTGGCGAAGAAGGCGCGGTCGGCGATGGTCGAACCGTTCGTCGGCGTTGCCGAGATATAGGCATAGCCGAAATTGCTCTTGGTATTGCTGTAGCGCGCATTCGAGCTGAAGGTCAGGCCCGAGCCGAAGTCATGATCGAACATGACGCTCAGCGTGTTTCTGTTGACGTCGCGGTAGTTAAAGTCAGGCTCGCCGAAGAAACGGCTTCTGGCAAAATCCGAGCCGACCGGATGGCCGCCGCTGCCGGGAACGCCGTTCTTGTCCAGATGGTCATAGACCACAGTCAGGTTGGTGTCGGCGCTCGGGCGCCAGGTCAGGCCGCCCATGAAGAAGTTCTCGTCGTCCTGCGAGTAGTCATATTCCTCGTCGGCACGCTTCACTTTGCCGGTGATGCGGTAGGAGAAGGTATCGTCCTCGGTGATGTTGTCGCCGAAATCGATGCCGGTTTCACGATGATCGAAGGAGCCGCCTGTCACATAGGCCTCGCCGAAGCGCTCGCTCTTCGGGCGCTTGGTCACGAAGTTGACCGCGCCGCCGGGATCGGAAACACCGAAGGTGGTGGAATTGGCGCCCTTCAGCACCTCCACACGCTCGAAGGCGAAGGGCTCTTCACGGATCCCGCCGAAGGGATCGCCGAGCGTCAGGCCGTCGCGATAGGTATAGGCATCGAAGCCACGGATCTTGAAGTAGTCGAAGCGGTCGTCCGAGCCATAGAAGTCGGTCGTGACGCCGGATGTATATTGCAGAACCTGTTCGGTATCTTGGGCGCCGCGCTCCTGGATTTCCTTTGACGTAATGACGGAGACGGAGGCCGGCGTATCGAGAAGATCGGTCGCCATGCCATTGCCACTGATGGTCTTGGTCGCGACGATCGATTTCGAGTCATTGTCGGTATCAAGGCCGCTGCCCTGGATGACGATCGGCGCGAGAGTGGTGACCGTATTGGAATTCCCGCTGTCCTGACCGAGCACCGCGCCAGGTGCGAGGGCGACAAGCGCGGTGCAACCGAGAAGGACCGCATTCCGGTAGCGGAGGAGGGTCTGTCGCGAGTGAGCGCTTGTTCTTTCGATGTCCATGTTCACGTTCCAGAAGTTGGTGTCGCCGTTGCGGCCCTTCGACAGGGGGTGCCGAATGGAATGCCGGTTTGGGGGTCGGTCTGAACGGCATGTCGGCAGTCGGTGCGAACGAGAGATTTACCCACGGACCGGCAGTCGGAATGGTTGGTTCGATGTCCCCTGCGACTGCTACTAACTTGAGCGCAGTTGTCCAGTATTGTAAATTTCCCGGGTTTTGTAGGATCCTACGGAAATCTCAGCGCTGTAGCCCCGAAGCGGCGCCATGACCGTTGACGCAACTAGATTAACCTGAAAGTGGAGGTCAACTTAAAACTGGCGGAGTTTGCACAATGCTGCGCTTTTTGCTTCTGGCCGCAAAACTGGCGGTAACCTGTGTCTGGCTGATTGCCGCTACGTCCGGCAGCGTTTGGGCTGACGCGAGCACGGTCTATCCTGTTACCATCAAGCATGCCTTTGGCACGACGGTCATTAACAAGACGCCGGAGCGGGTCGCGACGGTCGCCTGGGCCAATCACGAAGTGCCGCTGGCACTCGGCATCGTGCCTGTCGGTTTTGCTGCTGCCAATTTCGGCGATGACAACGGTGACGGACTGCTGCCCTGGGTGGCCGACAAGCTCAAGGAGTTGCATGCCGAAAAGCCTGTCTTGTTCGACGAAGGCGATGGTATCGATTTCGAAGCGGTCGCAGCCACCCGGCCGGATGTGATTCTGGCCGCCTATTCCGGTCTCAGCCAGTCGGACTACGATACGCTGAGCCAGATTGCGCCGGTCGTTGCCTATCCGGAGGCGCCCTGGTCGACCGACTGGCGCGAGATGATTCGCCTCGACAGTGCCGGGCTCGGCATGGCCGCAGAAGGCGAAGCATTGATCAAGAAGATCGAGGGCGAAATATCAGAGACCGTCGCCGGCCATCCCGAACTGCAGGGTAAATCGGCGATGTTCATCACCCATCTCAACGCGACCGATCTCAGCACCGTCAATTTCTACACGACCAACGATACGCGCGTGAAATTCTTCGCCGATCTCGGGCTGAAGTCTCCAAAGAGCGTCGTCGAAGCCTCGGTTCCGGGGAAATTCGCAGACTCGATCAGCGCCGAACGCATCGATTCGTTCGATGATGTCGATATCGTCGTCACCTACGGAAACCAGCAACTGCTCGAAGCGCTGGAGAAAAATCCGCTTATGGCCAGAATGCCGGCTGTTTCAAAGGGCGCGCTGGTGACGCTCGGCCGCAACCCGGTCGGCACCGCCGCCAACCCGACGCCGCTGTCGATCTCCTGGGTCCTCAAGGATTACGTGGCACTACTCGCAGACGCCGCCAGAAAGTCTCTCAGCAAACCCCAATGATCGTACGCAGTCCAAAATCATCGTCCCGGTCGCCCATATCCGCCCGGTCGAACCGGATCCGCAGCCTTTGGCTTCTCGGGCTCGCCGTGGCTCTTGCGTGCCTCTGTGCGCTCTCGGTCACGGTCGGCACGCGCGATGTAGACTGGGCGGATATCTCTGCGGCGCTCGCCGGGCATGCGGACACGATCGGCCAGGCGGCAGTAACGGTGCGCATTCCGCGCACGCTGCTTGCCGTCACCGCCGGTGCTGCCCTTGGCCTTGCCGGGGCGATCATGCAGGGGGTGACGCGCAATCCGCTCGCCGATCCCGGCATTCTCGGCGTCAATATGGGCGCATCGCTCGCAGTCGTCGTTGCTGTCGCCTGGTTCGATATCTCCTCGAACGAAGCCTATATCTGGACGGCGATCCTCGGGGCCGGATGTTCGGCGGTCTTCGTCTATACGATCGGTTCGCTCGGACGCGGCGGTGCAACGCCTCTGAAGCTGGCGCTGGCCGGTGCGGCAACGTCAGTTGCCTTCGCCTCCATGGTCATTGCCGTCGTGCTGCCTCGCAACGATATCGCCGGCGGCATCCGATCCTGGCAGATCGGCGGCGTCGGTGGGGCGACCTTCGAACGCATCCTGCCCGTTCTGCCGTTTATCGCGGCCGGCTTCCTCATCAGCCTCCTGTCGGCGCGCAAGCTGAATTCTCTGGCGCTCGGCGATGAGCTGGCGGCCGGTCTCGGCGAGCGCGTGGCGCTATCGCGCGGCATTGCAGCGCTCGGTGCCATCCTGCTTTGCGGGGCGACGACCGCGGTCTGCGGGCCGATCGGCTTTCTCGGCCTCGTCGTGCCGCATCTCTGCCGTCTGCTGGTTGGCGTAGATCACCGCTGGCTCCTGCCTTTTTCCGCAATCGGCGGTGCTTGCCTGCTTGTAGCAGCCGATGTCGTCGGGCGCATTGTTGCAAGACCCGCAGAGCTCGATGTCGGCATCGTGACGGCACTCATCGGCGCGCCCTTCTTCATCGCCATCGTCCGACGCCAGCGAGTGCGAGAGCTATGACCGTGCTTGTCTCCTCCCTCGATCGCATCGTTAACAACCGTCGCCGCAGGGCGCGCCGGCATTTGCTCGTGGTCGCCTTACTGCTCTGCCTTGTTGTGGCGATCTTTGCGCTCACTCTGTCGCTCGGGCAATCCTTCACGCCCCCCGTAGACGTGATCCGCGTGCTGCTGGGCGAAACCGTGCCGGGCACGGCCTTCACCATTGGTCAGCTCAGGCTGCCGCGAGCAGCGCTTTCGGCGCTTGCGGGCCTGAGCTTCGGGCTCGGCGGCGTCGCCTTCCAGATCATGCTGCGCAATCCGCTTGCAAGCCCCGATATTATCGGCATCAGCTCGGGTGCGAGCGCGGCTGCCGTCTTCGCCATCGTCGTGCTGTCGCTGAAGGGGCCAGTGGTTTCCGTCCTGGCCGTCGTCGCCGGTCTCGGAGTGGCGCTGATGGTCTATGGACTGTCATCTCGCAACGGGGTGGCGGGCACACGGCTCATCCTTGTCGGCATCGGCGTATCGGCCATGCTGGAAAGCGTCATTGCCTATATCCTGTCGCAGGCGCCGGCCTGGAGCCTGCAGGAGGCGATCCGCTGGCTGACGGGCAGTGTCAACGGAGCCCAGCTTGGCCAGGCGACCCCACTGCTTCTGGCGCTTGGCATCTTCGGCGGGCTGCTTCTCAGCCGCGCACGCGACCTGGAGGCCTTGCGGCTCGGAGATGACACCGCGGCCGCCCTCGGCGTCGGCGTGTCGCGCACCCGCATCATGATCATCGTTGCTGCCGTCGGCATGATCGCCTCGGCAACGGCGGTGACAGGCCCGATCGCTTTCGTCGCCTTCCTGTCTGGACCGATCGCCGCCCGCATCGTCGGAAACAACGGTTCCATCCTCATTCCCGCAGCACTTGTCGGTGCCGTGCTGGTGCTGGCTGGCGACTATGCCGGGCAGTTCCTGCTGCCGAGCCGGTATCCGGTCGGTGTCGTCACCGGTGCGCTCGGCGCCCCCTACCTGATTTTCCTGATCGTGCGCGTCAACCGGATCGGAGGCTCGCTATGACCATCCATACGCTTACAGCCACCGGGCTTTCCGCAGGCTATGGCGAAGACGAGATCCTGCACGGGCTCGATCTCGCCGTGCCGCCCGGCAAGATTTCCGTCATCGTCGGGGCGAATGCCTGTGGCAAGTCCACGCTGCTGCGCGCCATGTCGCGGCTGCTTTTTCCGCGCCAGGGACAGGTGTTGCTCGATGGCAAGTCGATCCACCGCACGCCGCCGCGCGAACTTGCGCGTACGTTGGGCCTGCTGCCGCAATCGCCCATCGCGCCTGAGGGCATCACGGTCGCCGATCTCGTCAGCCGCGGGCGCCATCCGCACCAGGGCCTGTTTTCCCGCTGGACCCGCGCCGATGACGAGGCCGTCGATGGTGCGCTTGACGCCACCAAGACCTCGGATCTTGCGGAGCGGCCGGTGGATGAACTCTCGGGCGGGCAGCGCCAGCGCGTGTGGATCGCCATGGCGTTGGCGCAGCAGACGGAAATCCTGCTGCTCGACGAGCCGACCACCTTTCTCGACATCAGCCATCAGGTCGAAGTGCTGGACCTGTTGACTGATCTCAACCATGCGCGCGGCACCACCGTCGTCATGGTGCTGCATGACCTCAATCTGGCAGCACGCTATGCCGACCATCTCGTGGCTATGACGGAGGGTTGCGTCCATGTTTGCGGCCCGCCGCAGGAGGTGCTGACGGAAGACAATGTGCGGCAGGTCTTCGGCCTCGAAAGCCGCATCATCACCGATCCAACATCTGGCCGACCCATTATGCTGCCGATCGGTCGTCACCGGATGGCAGCAGGCCAGAGCGAACTGCAACAGGCATTCGATAGGGAGGACAGATGACCACAGCTCATGAATTCAAGCTCTCGGGCGTCGCGCTTCCAAGGGATGCCGCGGCCATGCTCGGCGAAATCTGCGAGCACTTCGTCGAACACGCCGAGGTACAGCGCAGGGACGACCTCGCGCTTCTGAAGAGCAAAGCGGGCACTGCCGAAATCCGCATTCAGGACCGCAAGCTGCTGATCGAACTTTCCTGCCCCTCGGAACAGGCGTTGCAGATGAGCCGCACGATGCTTGCCGAGCATCTCTTCTACTTCGCCGGCGACGATCCGTTTGAACTCACCTGGTCTGATCCCGCAGCGCTTGCCGTGTTGCCGAATATCCATGAGGTGACCGTCGTTTCGGCCGAGGATGTCACTCCGCATATGCGCCGAGTGAAATTTGCCTGTGACGACGTCACGCCGTTTATCGGCGGTGACATGCATGTGCGCCTGCTCGTGCCGCCGAAGGGCAGAACCCCGGTCTGGCCGGGCCTGCGCGCCGACGGCCGCGTTGCCTGGTCCGAAGGCGAGGACGAACTCTTGGTGCGCGTTTATACGATCCGCACCGTCGATATCGAAATGCGTGAACTCTGGATCGACTTCCTGCAGCATCCCGCATCAGGCATCAAAACGCCCGGCGCCGATTTCGCCCGCGATGCCGCGCCCGGCCAGCAGGTAGCTCTGCTCGGTCCCGGCGGCGGCAATCTTCCGGTGGCACAGTTCATCCTCCTTGCCGGCGACGAAAGCGCGCTCCCCGCCATTGCACGCATCGCGGAGGAGGTACCTGCCAGTACACGGCTGCAGGCAATCATCGAGGTTGCAGACGAGACGGAGGAGCAGACCCTGTCATCTGCCGGTTCACTCAATGTGCGCTGGCTGCACCGAAGGCACTATGCCGATGGCGCCAGGAGCGTTCTGCTGGAAGAAGCCAAACAGGCGGTTGCCGCCACGGAAGGTGAAAGCTTCGTGTGGTTTGCCTGCGAGAAGGAGGATGTGCGCGCCATGCGGACTTTCCTGAAGGCGCGTCGGCATGACAGGAAGAGCATGTACGTCGCGTGGTACTGGGAACGGGAAGCCGACTAGGTTGGGAATGCATCCTTTGACGGCTGCCGCGAGGGTCGGCCGGGCGCTATCGGATCGCTTGCCGGAAATGTCTCTTCGAGCGACTCCTCAAGAAAGTCGTCCTGTTCCTGCCCGGCGTTTTCGGTGTCTGCAGGCTTGCTGGTGGGTTCAGCAGTTTTGATCATCTCAATCCTCTTGATGTCATGCCTCCCGAACCTAGCAGCGCTGATGGCGCTCGGTCACTAAAACTGTGGGATAGGTCGAGGCGCAATGGCTTGGGATCAGCGATTCCGGAAGACCGTACAGGCTACGCCGGCACCGCGGATCGTACTGCAAAGCTTGGTCGCTTCGGCGCGGGTCTCGCGCCCAATTCGGGCAGCATAGCGCGGGCGATAGCCGAAGTTCCCGCCTCTCTGGCGCACGATCACCGCGCGTTCCGCATTCAGCGGTTCGGGAAGCTTCGCCACCGATACCGTGAATAGCCGGTCCGCGACGGACGGATTGTAATGGGCGGCAAGCTGCACACCCCATGGTGCCCAGTCGGCCGATCCGGTCAGGACGGGCTCGTTCATCTGCCGCGTCTCCGCGAGTGCCACGCATGCCTCGCGGAACGGCATGCCATCCCGCAAGTCGGGAGCGGCGGTTTGCGGAGGCTTGTCCCGCCAGGTTTCGACGGACTGGCCGGTGATCGCGAACACATAGTCGCGGGTCTCGATCGGCAGGCGGCCGGAGGAGAGAAACCGGTTGAGACCGGATTCACCGGCATTATAGGCAGCCGCAGCAAGTCCGAGATTGCCGAAACGAAGCCTGAGTTCGTCGAGATAGCTGGAAGAGGCTTTGAGCGCCTGGACGACATCGAAGCTGTTTTCCAGCGATCGCAGCCGGGCCGTGCCGGGCATGAATTGCGCAATACCCTCCGCGCCCTTCGGGCTGACCGCTTCCGGGCGGAACAGGCTTTCGCGCCAGATCAGGCGGGCAAAGAAGGCAGGCGGAATGTTACGAATTGCTGCGAAACGGTCCATGATCGCGCATAGATCGGTATTGAAATGATCTCTTCGAATGCAGAGTGTTTGTCCGTCACCAGCGTCACCCTGGTATAGGCAAGCGGCTTCCGGAGCGGCCGGCTCGGCAACGCTGGCCCCGGGCGACATGATAGCCCATGCGGCTGAAATTAGCGCGGTAGCCGTCGAGCCTACGTGACATCTCATCATCACCAAACCTTGCCTGACGATATCGTCGCGGTTTTCAGGCAAGACGGCAAGCTTTCTTCGTCAGTCCCGCGGCTTGGCCACGGGCGACGGGCTTCAGTGCACAACCGTCAAGATCGCTATGCCGGCTTCGGCTGCCGCACGGCGAATGGCGTCCTGCAGTTCGCCGACATCGATCTGCCCGGTGATCGCATCGGCGCAAGCCTTGACGGCCACGACATATTCCTCGCCGTCCTCGGACGGCCAGTCCGTTATCAAAACCTCGGCTGCGTCTCTCAACGTCCTAAGGACTCTGTATTTTTCCCGGCCACCCAGCATCAGCACAAGAGGGGGAAAGCGCTCGTATGTGTTCCATTCCATTACACTTGGTCTCCCCAACGTAACGATATTGGTAACGTTGCAAGAACCATACCGATCGGGTGTGAAAATCATGCATCGACAACTTCAAGGTTGCGGGTCGAATTCGGTGTTTGGGCAACTTCACAAAATGGAGATAAAAACTCAAGTTTTGATTGCGTCTTGTTCCAGCCTTCGTTAAGGAAGTATCGTCATTGGCCCGATACGCTCCGGCCACGTAAGCGTTAACGTCACTCAACGCGTATGATCGAACGGCTTTGCGGCTTCGATCTGCGCGACTTTGTCCTGCGGATCGTTTCCCGAAGCCCCGGAAGGACATGATGGATAACAAGCAATCCACCAATCACCAGTACGCCGCGCCCGTGATTGAGCGGGTACGCCATGAATTGCGACGCCGTCTGCTGACGGTAGAGAGCGTCACCGATATCACGCCCGGCATGCGGCGTGTCGTGCTGAAGGGTGAAGATCTCGCCGATTTCGCAAGCCTGGCACCCGACGACCATATCAAGATCATCGTGCCCGGTGCCGATGGCGTCGAGGAACGTCGGGACTACACGCCACGTCGCTATGACAACGCTGCCCGCAGCCTGAGTATCGACTTCGCCTTGCATGAGGCCGGTCCCGTTACGCAATGGGCGATCGACGCCAGGCCCGGTACCCCACTCGAAATCGGCGGCCCGCGTGGTTCGGCCGTTGTCGCCGGCACGGTGAAGAGATGGCTTCTGATCGGTGATGAGACGGCGCTACCCGCCATCGGCCGGCGAATTGAGGAGAGCGGGGCCGGCACGACCATTACGACAATCGCTGCAGTCGCCGCTCCCGAAGAAGAGCAATCCTTCGAGACATCCGCGGCTCTAACGACGCGCTGGGTTTACCGTCCTCTCTCCGATGCGACGAATGCCGAACCGCTGATCGCTGCTTTGGCAGGGATCGACATCGTTGCCCAGACATTCGTCTGGATTGCGGCTGAGGCGTCGGTGGTGCGGGCAATCCGCGCCTATCTCACCGATGATCGCGGATATCCGCTAAGCTGGATCAAGGCGTCGGGCTACTGGGTCAAGGGCAAGGCCGATACGACCGAGAAGTTCGGATAGCAGAGAGGTTATGGTGTTCAAGAGCTTCTGCTTATCGCTCCTGGAGTGGCTCCGCTGAGGAAGGGCCGCCCAGCTTCGTCCCCACCGTGTTCCCATCGCCGCCTGTAGGCGGCGAAGCCGTCCGGCAAGTCGCAACTCACACGCGTTTTTGCCTGTGCGGCGGAACATCGGGCGGATGGCGGTGTTTTCTGAGCAAAGGAGATAGGCCATGGGCACGAACGACACCAACGCCAAAGCCGAACAGCGCCGTCCGAAGGACGTCGGACCGATTGCAGAAGCGCCGAATCGAGCGGACAGGGGATCGATCGCTCCGCCGACGGTCCAACCGGCGGGCGCAAAGGATGAAAGTGAGCGACCGATCGTAGATCCGGTAACCGGGGTCGCTCTCTGAGAAGGCATGCCGGCG
This sequence comes from Hyphomicrobiales bacterium, assembly GCA_900468805.1. Lineage (GTDB taxonomy): Bacteria > Pseudomonadota > Alphaproteobacteria > Rhizobiales > Rhizobiaceae > Rhizobium. The sequence goes on from UEIF01000009.1 coordinate 104,526, forward strand.
ACAGTACGGCGATTGGAGGCAAGGCGATGGCCAGGGACAGGGAAGAAGCAATTCGTCAACGCGCTTACGAGATCTGGGAGCAGGAAGGCCGCCCGGAAGGCAATGCATTTCGCCATTGGCTGCAGGCATCAGATGAGTTCAGCGAAGATGACGAACATGAGACATTGCAGGAGTTGATCGACGAGGATGATCGCGACGATGCCGCTCTGCTGCAAGGTGCAGGTGAGAGCGGCGATATTCACTCTCGTCGCTAGTCGCGTATAGGTAGATTATTTCTCCGCTCGTTCGAGAAGAATTCGCGCCTCCTCGAAGCGGCGCTTGCGGTCGCCATCGTCTTCATTCGCCGAATAACAGGTATTCGACACGCAGAACCGTGCCAAATGATGCGGCCTGTCGGCCTTGTCGAATTCGCATTCAAACGTATCCGTCATGTCGCCCGGAGCGGTTCCTGTCCGGGTGGAGTAGGTCATCCGCACCCCCGGTGGCTTGAGTTCCGGAAAGGACTGTACGGAGCCGATCGAAAGCTGTTCCGTCATGAAGAAACCTTTGGCGACTGCCTGGCAGGTCGCCTCGAGATCGGGGGATTGCGCGAAAGCTGCTGCCGGAAACAGGATAATGCCGAATAATACTAGACGTTTACGCAAGGGCGTCTCCTTCTGATCTCGTTCAGAATGAGGTAGAGCCAATACGGCAAAAACAAGTGGGGCACCTCAGGCGGCGCCAGAAAAATCTTCCGACAGCAGGCCCAGCAATTCGTCGCGATCCCTTACGCCGAATTCGAACCAGTCGACAAGCGCTTTCGCCCTTGTCATTCCCAAGTCGCTGTCACGCCGGCAACGAGCGGCTGAGCACCATTCCTGATGAATGCCGTCGAGAAAGTTCATCACTTCCGACGTCAGCACTTCCTTCGGCCAAACCGTTCGCGTCATCGCCTTGCTCCCTCGTGCAGCCCCACATTAGATGACCTATGGTTGAGGGCAATGGCGAGAATGCAACACCGGTGGATTTGTTGTCATTCGTTGCGGCGCCGTTGCGCGACAGAAAAGCGGCAGGCGCTCAGGCCTGCCGCTTGTTGTCACGTAGCTTCTGGGAGAGGCAATCAGCCCTCCAGCCACTTCACCTGTTCGGGCGTCAGCTTGATGTCCAATGCCGAGAGGCTGTCTTCCAGCTCGGCGATCGTGCGCGGCCCGATCAGCGGGATAACGGGGAAGGGCTGGGCAATGACATAGGCTAGCGCGATGTGAATCGGATGCCGGCCGAGTTGCTTGGCAAGTTCGATTGCCCGGTCGCGCCGTTCGAAATTGCGATCCGAATACCAGCAGCGTACGATTTCCTCGTCGTCGCGCTTGTCGCGCCCGGCCCGTTCGGTGAAGAAGCCGCGGCCCTGGCTCGACCAGGCGAAGTTCGGGATCTGCTTCTCGTTCAGCCACGTCTTCCACTTATCGTCGGAGGCGGCAACGCAGCCGGCCCAGATCGGATCGAGCATTTCGGCAAGCGAGAAGTTATTGGAAAGCACCGCAGGGGCTACCTTGCCGCTCTTCTTCGCATAGGCGATCGCCTCGTCGAAACGCTCGCGCGTCCAGTTCGAGCCGCCGAAGATGCCGCGGATTCGGCCGCGCTTGACCTCGGCATCCATGGCATCGACGAACTCGCCGACCGGCACGTCGGTGTTGTCGCGATGCATGAAGTAGATATCGACATAGTCGGTCTTCAGGCGATTGAGCGACTGGTCGAGCTGTTTGCTGATGATGTCGGGATAGCAGAGCGGTGAGTGCGCGCCCTTGCCGATCAGGACGATCTCCTCACGCGGAACCTGGCGGCTGGTATGCCAGTCGCCAAAAATGCTTTCCGTCTTGCCGCCGCCATAGACGAAGGCCGTGTCGAAGACATTGCCGCCGGCTTCGTAGAAGGTATCGAGCGTCAGCGATGCGGCGGCGAAATTCGGGAAGAATTCGAATCCGAGGGTGACGACGGAGGCTGGTTTGACAATGCCTGGAATCTGGCGCTGGGGAATGGAATTGCCCCGCCGGACGGCACCCCCGGCGATATTCGACGTCCGCTTGGCGGCTTTCTCGACGGCATATTCGAGGCCGACAGAGGCGCGCCACTGGTCGAGCACCTTGAGGTTGTTGATCGAATCCGCCCAGCTCATGCCCGGCGCGCGGAATTCCTTCTCGCCGGCGCGGATGGCATCACCGGCCGCATCGGCCTCGAAGGAATAGAGCCAGCGATCTTCCTTGATCTCGATTGTTTCCTGCTCGGCATTCTTGAAAACCTCGATCTTGCCGACGCCCCCCTTGTGACCAGACGCAAACCAGAAATCCCTGACCTCGATGCGGCCCTGCGAACCGATGATACGCAGCACGTTGTCCTGCTGCGCCATGATCGAGCATGAGACTTCGGCGATGATCTCGTTCGGGAATTTGAGTACGGCGGAGGCCCACTCATCGACGCCGGACTGGCCGAGATGGGCGACACCCGAAACCTTTTCCGGATCGAGGAAGGGTTTGCCGGCCGCAGCACCCGCGATCAACCGGGCCATGGAAACGGGATAACCGCCAACGTCGAGGATGCCGCCGCCAGCCGTCTCATTAGCAAACAAGCGATGTTCCGGCTTGTAGGTGCCCATGCTGAAGCCGAACGAGGAGCGGATGATGCGGATTTCGCCGATCGTGCCGCTCTTGACGAGCTCAACCAGCTTCTCGGTCTGCGGATGCACGCGGTACATGAAGGCTTCGCCGGCAAAGACGCCCGCCTTCTTCGCCTCGTAATAGATCGCCTCGGCATCATAGGCCGAGAGCGCGATGGGCTTTTCGACCAGCACATGCTTGCCGGCACGGATTGCCTTGATAGCCCATTCGGCATGGCCGGTGTGGGGCGTGGCGATATAGATCGCATCGACTTCCTTGTCGACCAACAGCGCCTCATAGCCGTTGACGATACGCGCACCCGGAAAACCCTCGGCAAGGCCCGGTTTGTTGGGGTTGCGGGTCGCAATCGCCACGAGCTTGCCGGTGCGCGAATGCGCGACGCCATCGGCAAAGGTGCGGGCGATGGTGCCGGGGCCAATGATGCCCCAGCGGATCGGTTTATCTGAAGTCATGACTATCCTCTTTCGTCTTTCAGTCTTGGGATCACGTTATCGGAGCCGCTTGCCGGCGGCATCGAACAGGAAGGTGCGGGCGGCGGGTAGCGACACCGTCAGCGTCTCCGTCTTGCCGAGGCTGCGGGATTCCGGCTGCTCTATGATGAGCTGTTCGGCGCCAAGGTTCGCATAGATGTAGCTGGTATTGCCGAGGTGCTCGGCGACATCGACGGCAACCGTCAGATCCGCTTCGCCCTGACCCGCCACGCCGAAATGCTCTGGCCGGATGCCGAGCGTTATCGCCGCGCCTGATGTTACGGACGGGTCGGAAAGTGGTACCTTCAGCCGAACTGTCTTATCGCCGGTAAGCACGACCGTTGCCTTGCCCGCCTGCACGTCGACTACCTCGGCCTCGACAAAATTCATTTTCGGCGAACCGACGAAGCCGGCGACGAACTGATTGGCCGGATCGTCGTAGAGATCGAGCGGCGCGCCGATCTGCTCGATATTGCCGGCGCGCAAAACGACGATCTTGTCGGCGAGCGTCATCGCCTCGGTCTGGTCGTGGGTCACATAGATCATCGTCGTGCCGAGCTGCTTGTGCAGCCTGGAGATTTCCACGCGCATCTGCACGCGCAGTTCCGCGTCGAGGTTCGACAACGGCTCGTCGAAGAGGAAGACCTGCGGTTCGCGCACGATGGCCCGGCCGATCGCCACGCGCTGACGCTGGCCGCCGGACAGTTGCCTCGGCCGACGCTTCATCAGTTCCGTGATCTGGAGGATTTCTGCGACATGGCGCACGCGCCGTTCCGTATCGGCCTTCGGGTTGCCGTTCATGCGCAGCCCGAAGCTTAGGTTCTCCTCGACGGTCAGATGCGGATAGAGCGCATAGGACTGAAAGACCATGGCGATGCCGCGATCGGCCGGCTCGACATCGTTGACGAGGCGTCCACCGATCTTCAGTTCACCGCCCGTAATGTCTTCGAGACCGGCGATCATGCGCAGTAGGGTCGATTTACCGCAGCCGGAGGGGCCGACGAAGACGACAAACTCGCCGTCCTTCACGTCCAGATCGGCGCCATGAATGATTTCAAGCGCGCCGTAACGCTTGACGATATTGTTGAGTGAAAGCTCTGCCATGGGCTCCCCGATTATTTGATTGCGCCGGCCGCGATGCCGGCGATGAAGTGACGTTGTAGAGCCACGAAGACGACGAGGATCGGCGCGGTCAGCAGTACTGAGCCTGCCATGATGCCGCCCCAGGAAACTTTGGTGAGGCCGATCAGCGTCCCCAATGCCACCGGTGCCGTCATCATCCCCGGTTTGGAATTGATGAGTAGCGGCCAGAGATAGTTGTTCCACGAGGCGAGGAAGAGGATGATTGCCAGTGCCGCCATCGTCGGCCGCGCTAGCGGTAAGGCGATACGCAGGAAGATCTGCCATTCCTTGACCCCTTCCACACGGGCCGCATCGAAAAGATCGTTCGGCATCATCGAGAATGATTGCCGCATGAAGAGCACGCCGAGCGAATTGAAGAGCGGCGGCACGATCAGTGCCACCCAGGTGTTGGCCAGCCGGAACTCGCGCGCCACCATGATGAATTGCGGAATGACGACCACGGAGAATGGCAAGGTAATGGTGCCGAGAATGATGGCAATGACGATAGAGCGGCCGACAAAACGGTAGCGCGCCAGCGCCCAGCCAGCCATCGAGGTCAAAAGCACCGAGAGAACCGTGTAGATAATCGCGACGCCGACTGAGATCGTCATTGCGCCGATGAAATCCGTATCCGCCTGCAGGTTTTTGAAGTTCTCGATGAAATTGGTGGAAGGCCAGAGCACGATCTCAGGGCTGAAGATGCCGTTATCCGGCATGGTTGAAAAGACGAACATCATCCAGAGCGGAAAGAGCCAGATTATCGCGAGGGGTGCGAGTACCGCGTGAAGGGCGATCTGGCGCAAAAGCAAGGATTGCGATTTGGATCTCATTTGGGATCCCTCCCTACCCACAGATTGAGAAGCGAGATCACCACGGCCAGCGCCGCCATCGTGTAGGCGATCGCCGAGGCGTAGCCGAAGTTCAGCGAGGTAAAGCCCTGGCGGTAGAGCAGCAGGCCGAGGGTTTCGGTACCGCCGCCAGGCCCGCCTCTATTGGTGATCAGGAAAGGTTCGGTAAAGAGCTGCATGGTGCCGATGACCGACAGAACGACACAGAACAGGATGATCGGCTTCAGGAGCGGCAGGGTGATATGGAAGAATTGCTGGATCTTGCTCACCTTGTCGAGCGTGGCGGCCTCATAGACGTCTTCAGGAATCGACTGCAGGCCGGCAAGGATGATGATGGCGTTATAGCCCGCCCAACGCCATGTGACGGCGATGATCAGCAGGGCCATGGCTGCATTTGCGTTGTCGAACCAGGAGACCGGGCTGAGTCCAATGGCTGAAATCAGCTTGTTTATGATGCCGAAATCGAGGGTGAACATCAGCCGGAATACTGCGGCATAGGCGACCTCACCGACGACGACGGGCGCGAAGAAAGCGAAACGGAAGAGCGGGCGCGCCTTGAGTAGAGGTGAATTGAGGAGCACAGCCATTACGGTCGCAAGAGCAATCATGACCGGCACCTGGATCACCAGGATGATCAACGTGTTGTAGAGCGCATTGTAGAAAGCCGGGTCGTAGAAGAGCCGGCCCCAATTTGCCTGAAAACTATATTTCCAGGGATTGACGCGCGTGTTCTGGAAGGAAATCAGGAACGAATTGACGATCGGCCAAACCCAGAAGGTGGCGAAGACCAGAAGATAGGGGGCGAGGAACGCATAGGCGCTCCGAGTTCTAAACGGCATCGGGCCTCCTCCTTACGAAACCAGTGAATGACCGCCTGCCTTATCTGGCAGGTGGGTTGCCGGGCGTACAAGACGCCCGGCGATGTCATTCATTGAGCAATCGGAAGGCCGGTCGCCGAGGCGATCTGGTTCGCGGCGTCATCGAGCGCAGCCTTTGCGTCCGGGTAGCCGCCAGAGAAGAACTTCGTTTGCGTTGCCTTGTAGATGGCATCGGCATCGCTCTGGAACGCCGTGCCGCGGCTCGGCACGATCTTCGGCAGCGTCGCCAGAATATCGGACCAGACCTTTTGGCCGCCCCAATAGGGCTGCGCTTCGCTGATGAAAGGATCCTGGACGGCTGAAAGCAGCGACGGAACCAGGCCGAATTCCTTCAGCATGGTCACCTGGCCCTCATTCGTGCCAAGGGCGTAGTTGACATAGGTCCAGGCAGCTTCCTTGTTGGCCGAGGTCGCAGAAATGGCAAGTGACGAACCGCCAAGATTTGCCGCGTGCGGGCCATCGGCTGTCAGGCTCGGCATCCGGTAGACGCCCCACTTCCCTTTGAGATCGGGAGAGGTCGAGCGGACGGTGCCTTCATACCAGCCGCCGTACATCTGGCTTGCTGCCTTGCCGGCGGTATCGGCCTGGATCTTTTCTTCCCAGTTTGCCGCCGTCAGCGTGCCGGCGTCCTTCATCTCCTTCACCTTGGCGAGCGTCGCAACGCAGGCCGGCTGGTTGATGGTGATGTTCTGGCCGTCGGTCGAAAAATAGCCGCAGCCTTGTTCGTTGGCGATCATGCGGAACCATTCGCTATCGCCGTTGAAGTCAGCCTGCGCCATGACGACGCCGGGGTTGGCAGCAGAAATCTTCTTTCCGGCAGCGATGAAATCGTCCCAGCTGTTGATCGTATTCGGATCGACGCCGGCCTTTTCGTAGAGGTCGCGGCGGTAGAAAACGGCGACCGGGCCAGAATCCCATGGCATGGCGTAGGCAACGTCGCCGATTTCGAGCTCTGTGCGTTTGAACTCGGGGAACTTCGCCTGGATTTCAGGCGTATATCCGAGTTCCTTCAGGTTGGCGAAGCAGTCCGGAAAGCGGCTCCAGAAGATTTCGGCCTCGAAGTTTTCGATGCTGACAATATCGGGCATGCCATCGCCGCCGGCAGCGCAGGCGGCAAGCGTCTTGTCGAAGACCTGATTGTTTCCAAGATCTTCCACCGTGATCTTAATGTCCGGATGAAGCTTGTTGAAGCCTTCGAGCGTGGACTTCAGTCCCGACGCTGCCGTGTTCCAGCTCCAGATCGTGAGATTGGCCGACTGCGCGAATGCGGAGCCGGAAGCAAGCAATGCGACAGCTGCGGTCGCAGTAAGAAGATTGAAGCGCATTGAAAATCCTCCCTTTTCAATTGCCGTTCTTTCGCGAACCCGCTTACACTAACGGCAAGGGAGCGGCTGTCTCCTAAAAAGGGAACATGAATTTGGCGGAAAGTAAGGTTGGCACGCGGGCGATCTATCAGCCGGGCGCAAGCAGCATCGAAGGGCTGCCGACGGCGCTGCAGATGTTTCACGCACATCCGCCTATGATGGTCATGCCGCACTGGCATGCGCAGGTCGAAGTCAACTACATCATGCGCGGTACGGTGCATTACCGCATGAGCGATCACGAGATTCGCCTCGAGGCCGGCCAGATTTGCCTTTTCTGGGGCGGGCAGCCGCATCAGATGGACGAATCGTCCGACGATTCGATTTATGCGGGCGCGCATCTGCCGCTCGTCTATTTCTTCCGGATGCGGCTACCGCCTGAAATATCGACCCGGTTGATGAGGGGCGAAACATTGCTTACGTCAGCGACGGATGCCGCGGATGAGCAAAACTTCCCGCGCTGGTTCCGCTACGCCAATTCGGGCGATCCGATGAAAGCGCAGCACGCTGTCGACGAGCTACTATTGCGCGTCGAGCGCATCGCCCTTGAACCCTACACCTTGGCGTCCAGGGCGCCGGTTTCTCTCGAGGGCGATCATCCGCAACCGCACTCTTCGCGTAGCGTTGCCCGCATGTGCGATTTCATCGCCGCCAATTTCCTGCAGGATATCGATTCGCTCGACATTGCCCGCGCCGCAGATCTGCACCCGAAATACGCGATGAACCTGTTCAAGAAGACGACGGGCATGACGATCAGCAAATATATCAACCTGCTTCGCCTTTCTCACGCACAGGCGCAGCTTATGGGGGAAGGGGCAAACGTCCTCCAAATCGCGATGGACAGTGGTTTTGGCTCGATCAGCGCCTTCAACAAATCCTTCCGCAATATTGCCGGTATGTCCCCATCCGATTTCCGGCGGGATATGCGGTCGATGATCGGGACGGTCGCGGTCGGAGGTTGAGACGGTCGTCGTCTGCCCTTGAAGATATCTCTCGGTTGCCGCCGATGACGTTATGACCCTTGCAATGAGTGCCCGACGCGACATCATCATCCAATTGTCAGGGAGGCTTTCGTATGACTGTGACCCAGGATGCTTTTCGTGTGCGCATCACCGGCGGGGTGCAGGGCGTCGGTTATCGCGCCTGGACGCGCGGCCAAGCCTTGCAACTCGGCCTGACCGGCTGGGTGCGGAATGAGGCCGACGGTTCAGTCAGCGCGCTGGTCGTCGGCTCTCAGGACGCTATCAGCACCATGATCGAGCGCTTCTGGAGCGGCCCTGCGGGCTCATCCGTCTCGGACGTCAAGGCGGAGGAGGCAACTTTGGACGAGGTGCCGAGCGATTTCCGCATCGTTCGCTGAGGATTACGGGAACCTGTGTTCTTTAGCGGGCAGCGGAGAGGCGAACTGCGTCTCACCTATTGTCACCGGCCGGTCGCCATCCGTGCGCACGACAAGGGTCTGCAGTTCCGGCACATCGAGATAGACCACCGTGTCTGCGCCGAGCCGTTCGATATGGCGCACTTTTCCTTGCCATTTTCCTTCGGTTGACGAGAGAAAAATATGTTCGGGCCGGATGCCATAGGTCCGGCATCCTTCCTTTGCAGCGATCTCTCCTTCAAACAGGTTCATTTTCGGCGAGCCGATGAAGCCTGCGACGAAGGGGCTCGCCGGATTGTTGTAGAGCGCCATCGGCGTTCCGACCTGCTCGATCTGTCCGCCGTTCAAGACGACGATCTTGTCGGCCATCGTCATCGCTTCGACCTGGTCATGGGTGACATAGATCATCGTGGCGCCGAGCTTGGCGTGAAGCTCGGTCAGTTCGATCCGCATTTGCGCGCGTAGCGATGCATCGAGGTTCGACAGCGGCTCATCGAACAGGAAGACCTTTGGATTGCGGATAATCGCCCGCCCGATCGCGACGCGCTGCCGTTGACCGCCGGACAGCGCTTTCGGCTTGCGATCCAGCAGATGCGAAAGCTGCAGCACATCGGCAGTCTGCCTCACCCTTTCGGCGATTTCCGCCTTGGGCCGCTTGGCAAGCGACAGGCCGAAGCCGATATTTTCTGCGACGGTGAGATGCGGATAGAGCGCATAGGATTGAAAGACCATGGCAATCCCACGCTCGGATGGTTCAGCATAAGTGACGTCCTTGCTGTCGATGAATACCTTGCCCGAGGTCTGCGTCTCCAGCCCGGAGATGATGCGCAGCAGGGTCGATTTCCCACAGCCGGATGGACCGACGAAGACGCAGAATTCACCCGCATCGACCGTCAGATCGACGCCTTTCATCACCTCCAGGCTGCCGAAGCTCTTGCGGACACTTTCGAGAACAACTGATGTCATGGCTTATCCCTTGACTGCACCGGCGGTCATGCCTGCAACGATCTGCCGGTTGAAGAAGATGAAGACGATCAGGGGCGGAATGGTCACCAGCAGGATGTTCATGAACAGCAGGTTGAACTGGGTCTGGAACTGCCCCTGGAAGTTATAGAGTGTCAGTTGCACCGTGACGTTCTCCCGGCCCGGCAGATAGTAGAGCGGGTTGGTGAAATCGTTGAAGATGGCGATGGACTGGACGACGATAACAGTCACGGTGACCGGCTTTAAAAGCGGCAGGATAACGCGAAAGAAGATCTGGAACGGCTTTGCCCCGTCGATGATAGCAGCCTCGTCGAGATCCCGCGGGATGGTTGCGATGAAGCTTCGAAACAGGAGAACCGTGAAACCAAGACCATAGGCGACCTGGATGAGCACCATGCCCGACAGCGTCTTGAAAAGGCCGAGCAATTGTAGAACCCAGATGGTCGGAACAATGGCGGGAGGGATCATCAAGCCGGCGAGCACACAGCCATAGATGACGGTGTTCCAGCGTGAAGGACGGCGCTGCAAGACATAACCGACCATGGCACCGAATAGCACCAGCAACGTGACGGCAGCCACCGTGATGACGGTCGAATTGAAGTAGGCGAGCAGCAGCATGTAGTTGCGGGTCTGCACGACCTCCATGAAATTCTGCCAGAGCTGCCACTCGACTGGCCAGCTGAATCGTAGCGTTGCCGCATCCTGTTTCGTCTTGGCGGCGGTGATGAAGATGAAGAGGAAGGGCAGCACGAAGATCACGCCGCAGGCGGCCAATGCCGCAATCCCGGTATAGAGCTGGCGGCGGTTCACAGATCCACCTCCTTGCGATTGAACCAAGCTGTCAGCGGCAGGACGATGAGACCAATGAGCAGGAAGAGGATCACGTTGCCGGCGGTCGACAGGCCGTAGAAGCCCGCCTGATACTGCTTGTAGATGACGCTTGCGAGCACATCCGAGGAAAAGCCGGGACCGCCGCGCGTCATCGCCCAGATCAGGTCGAAGCTTCTGAGGCCACCGATCAGCGAGAGCGTCACGACCGTCACCGTCGCGGGCCTGACCAGCGGGACGGTGACGCGGAAGAACATCTGGGTGCGGGTCGCGCCATCGATGCGGGCGGCCTCATAATAGTCGGGACTGATCGACGCGAGCCCGGCGATATAGATCACGGTGGCAAGCCCGATCCCCTTCCAGAGATCGACAAAGATAATGGAATAGAGCGCCAGGCCAGGGTCGGTCAGCCAGCCGGGACCGTGGATCCCGATGGCGGCGAGCGCCACGTTGATCAGACCGCGTGTCGGATGCATGAGCACCGCGAATGTGATGCCGACACCGATCGTCGAGACGAGAACCGGAAAGAAGATCACGGTCCGAAGCAAGCCCTGTCCCCACAGGCCGGAGGTCAAGAGCACCGCCAGCAGGAGACCGAGAACGGTTTTGGTGCCGGAGGTGAGCACCGCGTAGATGACTGTATTGACCAGACCCTGGATCAGGAAGGGTTCGCGGAAGAACTGCCGGTAGTTTTCCAGGCCGATGAATTGCGTCGTGAACAGGTCCCAGCGCGTGAGGCTGAACCAGAAAGAGGCAACTGTCGGAGCCAGGAAGAGGACGGTGAATACCACCGCCGCCGGCAGGACGAACCAGTAGGGATAGGGCGACTTGCGTGTTATCATACGGACACCGTGAAGCGTCCCCACCCGAGCCGATAAGGCTGGGTGGGGGATCGACTGGGAGGTTACCAGTTCGGCAGGCCAAGCTGCTTGGCCTGCTTCTCGACATCCTGGTCGTAAAGGGCGGCTGCGTCCTTGGCCGAACGTATGCCAGTTCCGACCTCGACAGTGATCTGCTCAAGCGCCGGTCCCTTGACGGGTGAGAGAAATTCGAGCGCCGGACCGTTGCGGCCTTCGGTGTCGAAATAGGGCAGCATGTCGGAAACAACAGGCGGAATGTCCTTCGGCAGTTCGCATCCCTTGACGAGATAGGGACCTGACGGAACGGCCTTTGCCATCAGGTCGCACGCTTCCTTGGAGCCGACGAAATCGAGGAATTTCTTTGCCTCTTCCAGGTTTTCGGACTTTGCTGAAGCATAGAGCGCAGAGGGCATCCAAACGGTCAGGCCGTTCTTGGCAGCGTCCGTTCCAGGTTGGGCAAAAAAGCCCAGATCCTTGAGGTTATCAGGAAAATTCTGCTGGATATTACCGATGCCGAAGGTGAGGTTCGGATAGTGCGCGGCTTCGCCCGTGGCGACCATGCGCATGCCGTCGTCAAAGGTCGCCGCACCGAAGTCCGCATTGAAGTACCCGCCCTTCGCAACTTCCTCAAGATGTTCGAAGCCACGGAGCGCTGCCGGCGTATTGGCATATTTGATCTTGTTGGCAGTATAGTCGTCGGCGAAGTTCGGCACCTCGGCCTGAACGTTAAAGAAGTCGGCCAGCACGAAGAGCTGAGAGGTCCAGGTCGTGCCGTAGGTCTGCGCCACGGCAACCTTGCCGGCTGCCTTGATCTTCTCATTGTTGCTCATGAATTCCGCCCAGGTCTTTGGCGGGGTGAGGCCGAGATCAGCGTAGATCTTTCTGTTGTAGAGGATGCCGCCGCCCATGGCAGGACCGAAAGGCAGGCCGCGAACACGGCCATCCGGGCTGGTGACGACCTTCTTGAAGCTCTCGAGAATGCCGGCTTCTGACGGAAGGTCGGAAAGATCTGCGATCGTCTCCTCCGGCTTCAAGGCCTGGAAAAGCGAGCCGCCGTTATACAGGAAGATATCGGCCATTTCGCCCGTGGCGAGCCGGGTCTTGATGATGTTGTCGCCCTCCGAGCCTCCGGCGCGCTGTTCAACGTCAAAGGTGACGTCCGGATGCTTTTCCATATAGGCTTTGGAAACGGCATCGAACGAGGCAATCGTCTCCAGATTGGTATCGATCAGCACGCTGAGGGTCACATCCGCATGTGCCACTCCAGCGGCAAGAGCCATCATGCTGGCTGCAAGGATGCTGCACTTCGTCATTCGCATAGTCATTTCCTCCTCTTGAAGACCGGAATGCGTTGGGCTGTTTGCCCGCGGATCGAAATCCGCGGGCAAACGCATCAGATGAAAAATGTAATCGTATGTTCTCCCGCACCGAGCCTGGTCTCCTCACCTTGCTCGATCTGGGTGCCGTCTGCCGTCAACGACTTGCGGTCGCCTCTGCCCTGCAGACGTGCCGTCACGCCCTGTGGCAGTACGAGGCGGCATGTGACGGTTCCCTCCTCCAGAGTCCATCCAGCCTCGATACGACCATAGCGCGTGTCGTGCCAGGCCGAAACCGGCGAGAGAGCAGGTAGGATCGCAGGATCGAAGGCGACTTCCTCAAAGCCGGGCCTGTCTTCCAGCGGTTTGATCCCGGCAACATCTTCGAAGAGCCATTGGCATACGGCGCCATAGGCATAGTGGTTGTAGCTGTTCATATCGGGATCGTAGATCGTGCCATCCTCGGCAAGCGCATCCCATCGTTCCCAGATCGACGTCGCGCCGCGCTCGACCTGATACAGCCATCCGGGAACCTTCCGGTTCAGGAACATCTTTTCGGCAAGGTCCAGCATGCCGAGCCGGGTCAGCGCCGGCAGTAGGGCAGGGGTGCCGATGAAGCCTGTGCCGATAACGCCGTCTGTCTCTTCCGCGACCCTGCGGAAATAGTCGCGGGCAGCCGGTTCATACTCCGGCGGGACGAGGCCGTAGAGAAACGCCAAAGACCACGAGGTCTGGTCGTTATGGGCAATACGGCCCGAGGGCGAGAAGAATTCGTGCTTGAACGCTGCCTTGATTTCATCAGCGCGCTTGTCGAGCCTTGTCGCTTCGACACTCTCACCCAGAATGCGCGCGATCTTTGCCGTCAGCTGGGTGGAGATGAAATGATACAGGGTGGCGGCGCAATCGTCTGCTACGGTCGGGCGCGGTTTCCTGTTGTCCCCGACCGGTTGCAGCCAGTCGCCGAAGGTGAAGCCGTGCGCGCCCCAGACAGCCGGTGGACGGATGATCGGTCCATCTGAGATGCTCCAGAGGTAATCGAGCCAACGCAGCATTGCGGGGAAGCATTCTACCAATACGGCGCTGTCGCCGTAATGCAGGTAAAGCTGCCAAGGAATGATGGTGATCGCATCACCCCAGCCAGTTGAGCCTGCCCAATCGCCGCGCCCGTCGATCGGGTGCAATCGTGTCGGATCAGGCGAAAAATGCGGGACTGCACCATCGGCACGCTGGTCATGGATCACGTCGCGAAGGTACTTCTTGAGGAAGGTTTCGCTATCGGCAAGCCAGCAAGCCGTTCCGGCAAAGACCTGGGCGTCGCCTGTCCAGCCGAGGCGCTCATCGCGTTGCGGGCAATCTGTCGGTACTTCGATGAAGTTGGAGCGCTGCGACCAGATGGTATTGTCGACGAGCTGATTGACAGCGGCAACACCGGACGTGAAGCCGCCGGCACTTGTTGGCACCGACGTCACCGGCACCATCGTGACGGCGAGCAGCGCGGCTTGGCCGGTCACGGTAATGCGCGCATAGCGGAAGCCCATGAAGGTGAAGAGCGGCGCATATTCCTCTTCGGCCTGTCCAGACAGCGTATAGATCAGCTCGGCGCGCGCGCTGCGATAATTGCGGTTGTCGAAGAAGCGGGCGGGGCCGAGCACTTCGGAATGCTCGACGCGCACCTGCGCACCGGCAGCACCCTTGAGGCGCAGTCTTATATAAGCGCCTGCGTTCTGCCCGAAATCATAGACAGTTCGGCCATCGGCTTCCGTCCAGCTATCGATGGGGGAGCGTTCGTTCAGTTCCTTGACCGCGCCGGTCTCATGCGGAACCAGCAAAGCCTTGTCAAAGGAGAGGACATCGACGCCGTCGCTGTCCTGCGGGCGGATGCGGGCGTCATAATCTTCGCCATAATAGATCCCGTTGCGGACAACGGGGGTGAAGCCGCTCTTCCAGCTGTCATCCGTCTTCAGGAGTGTTTCGCCGCCGGAGCGCAATTCTGCGATCGCGGCCGTCCGGTCGCCCCAGCAATTGATGATCGGATTGGAAGCCCACATGAGCTGGCTGCGATACCAGCCGTCACCCAGCCAGATTTCGATACGATTGTTACCGGACTGGAGGAGCTTCGCCACGTCATAGGTCTGATAGGCGATCCGGTCATCATAGCAGGTCCAGCCCGGCGTCAGGAGGTCGCTGCCAACGCGCTTGCCATTGATAAAGGCGCGGTAGAGGCCGAGTGCCGAGATGCGCAGCGTTGCTTCGGCTGGAACGGTATCGAGCGCGAATTCGCGCGACACGAACGTGCCTGCGCTTGCCTGGCCGCCGTCACAAGAGGGGCCGATCATCGATGCCGTAAATTGGAAAGCAGAACCGGCAAGGCCATCTTCCCCGGCGATGCCGTGGGCCGAAACAGTCTTCATTTAGAACCTCCCTCAACCGCCAATTCCTCCAGCGGTTGCTCCGTGTGTATCGTTCTATGTATATCATTCTACACTATCGATTGCTGCGCAAGAGGTTTTGTGCCTATAATTTCACGACACTTGAGAGTGAGGCAATTTGGAATGAAAAATCAGTCCGTTAACGCGACAAGAGACAGGATAACGATCCGTGACGTGGCACAAGATGCCGGCGTCTCCGTCGCTGCGGTATCGAAGGTTCTTCGTAACGCCTACGGTGTCAGCGAAATCTTGCGGACAAAGGTCGAGACCTCAATCGAGAAGCTCAATTACCGGCCCTCTGTCGCTGCTCGCGCCATGCGCGGCCGCACCCAAACGGTCGGTGTGCTGGTCATCGAATTGTCGAACCCATTCCTTGCGGGTGTCATCGAGGAAGCCAATGCGACCTTGGCCGAGAGCAGCTTCAAGGCGCTGATCGGGATCGGCCGTTCCGCGAGCTCGATCGAGGCATCGATGATCGAATCGATGATCGATAACCGCATGGATGGCGTGTTGATCATCGCCCCGCGAATACCGGGCAAGATCCTTGAGCTCTATGCGCGACAAATTCCGATCGTGGTGATCGCCCATCACGAGCCGCATGCCCAGACTTACGACACCGTCAATTCCGATGACCATGGAGGCGCCTGTCTGGCGGTCGAGACCGCCTTGCAGTGCGGCTACAGGGACATCGCAATGCTCGGCTACGAGCTTGCCGATTCGCCGCCGACCATCGTCGCCGTTCAGCGCGAGAAGGGCTATCTAGACGGCATGAAGGCGGCGGGCTTGGAAGGCCGCATCATCCGGCTGCCATCGGTAGGTGCTGACCGTGGGGCAGCAATCAATGATTTTCTGGCCTTGAAGGACCGACCCCGCGCGGTCTTCGTCTGGTCCGATCTCGATGCCGTACCGCTTATCAATGCCGCGCGCATGAGCGGCGTAAGGGTTCCGGAAGATCTTGCCATCATCGGCTACGACAATTCGCCGGTGGCGGCCATACCGCTCGTCGGTCTGACCAGCGTGGACCAGAACGCCGCTGCACTTGGAAGAACGGCGGCGGAGACGCTGCTCGGCAGGATTGATGGCCGCGGAGAGGCTCGTCATCTGCTGATCGAGCCGCACGTCAAGATGCGCGGAAGCACCTGAGAGCTGACGGCCTTTTGGCAGGCCGCAGCCTATGCGGCGGCAAAGAGCGTTCTCAGCACGTCTTTCCGTTCTATGATATCGGCGACGCTGTACCGATCGAAGACACCGACGAAAGCGGCCGTCGCCTCTCTCAAAACTGACGGCATGCCGCATCCGGCCCTGATGGAACAGGAAGAGCATTCGAGAATGTCGTCCAGGCCCTCGGTATGTCTGAGCAGACGACCGAGATTGATGGAGGTTGCCGGGCGGCCCAGTCGGATTCCGCCATTTCTGCCCCGGATCGATTCCACAAAACCGGCTTTCGCCAGATCCTGAACTACCTTCATCAGATGGTTCTGGGAGATTTCATAGGCGTCGGCGACCTCCTTGATGGAACGGATTTCTCCCTCGTGTGATCCGAGGTAGATCATCACGCGGATCGCATAGTCCGTATACCGGGTGAGCTTCATGGCACCTGCGTCAAAACGCCCAAAATAAATGATGCATTTCGATAGCATCTTTTACTGGCTGCGTATACATGCATTCCAGATGCATGATTATGGAGTGGCGCGATGGACGCGACCAGGTTGGAAGAAAGCCAGATTCTGCCGGTGCTGGAACGATTTTACGAGAAAGTCCGCGGCGATTCGCTGCTTGGTCCGGTTTTCGCCGTGGTGGCGGATTGGCCGGAGCATTTGCAGCGACTGACAGAATTCTGGTCTTCGCTGATGCTGACATCTGGCAAATACAAGGGCAATCCTGTCGCGATCCACCTGATCCATGCGGACAGGATAGAGCCCGCAATGTTCGAACGCTGGCTTGCGATATGGCGCGAGACGACGGACGAGATGCTGCCGCTCGCGGTCTCGCGGGAAATGCAGATCAAGGCAGGGCGGATAGCCTCGCGGCTGAACCTCGCCCTGACAGGGGAGATGCTTGAGCTGCGGGCCGAAAAGCCTGCACCGCCGGCGCTGAAGCCATACAAGACGACAAAGATCTTCGACGAAACCACTGTGCCAACGGCACTTCTCGAAAGCCATCGGGTCAAATCCGGCGCCTGGGCACTCATCCGCGTTTTGACGGGCAGCATGCGCCTGGTGACAGGGCAGACGGTGAGCCCATTAAATCCCGATCGCATCGGCCGGGTCCTGCCGGAAGTGGAGCATCACATTGAGCTCCATGGCCCGGTTCAATTTCAGATCGAATTCTTCGATCGCGATCCTCTCCACGTTCATAGCATTGAAAGGAAAGAACATGCCTAAACCACTTTCGGCACGCACCATCGAACTGGTGAAGCAGAGCGCTCCGGCGGTTGCCGTTCATGCGAGTGACATAACGAAGACAATGTACGGGCTGCTCTTCAAGGACGAGCATATCAAGGCGCTCTTCAATCAGGCCAATCACGGTGAGAACGGCTCTCAGGTTCACGCGCTGGCGGCGGCAATCGTCGGTTATGCCCAGAACATCGATAACCTCGCGCCTCTTTTGCCCGTCATCGAAAGGATCGCGCATAAGCACATCGGTTTTCATATCCTCTCCGAACATTATCCTCACGTCGCCAGATCGCTGCTGGCGGCAATCCGCGAGGTATTGGGTGAGGCGGTATCCGAGGAACTGATCAATGCCTGGGGAGAAGCCTACTGGTACCTTGCCGACACCCTGATCGAAAGAGAGGAACAGATACGAGCCGAGCTTGAAAAGCGGGCAGGGGGCTGGAACGGCTGGCGCGAATTCAGGGTTGCCGAAAAAATCAAGGAAAGCGATGTGGTGACATCGTTCGTCTTGCGTCCGGTCGACGGCAAAGGCGTTGCGCTTCATCGAGCCGGCCAGTATCTGACCTTCGATCTCAGCCTGCCCGATGGCAGCAAGATGAAGCGGAACTATTCGATCTCGTCCGGACCAAATCAGGACTTCTATCGCATCTCGGTCAAGCGGGAAGAGAACGGCAAGGGCGGCTCGCGCTATCTGCACGATCACGTCGAGGTCGGAACGGTGTTGAAGGTCACACCGCCCGCCGGAGACTTCTACCTGCCTGAAGAGCCGACCAGCGAAATGATTCTGCTTTCAGGCGGCGTAGGCCTCACGCCGATGGTCAGCATGCTGGAAGCAATCGCAGCCGATTATCCTGATGTCGAAGCCCATTTCGTTCACGGAGCAATGAACAGCTCGACGCATGCGATGGACAAACATGTCCGTTCGCTTGCCCAGCGGCACGGCCGGGTATCGGTAAGCACCTTCTACAGCGAGCCCGCCGCCAGAGATGTTGCCGGCTTTTCTCATGACGAGGATGGCTTCATCACCGGAGGGTGGTTGGAAGCAAACACGCCGATCGAAACGGCAAATTTCTATATTTGCGGCCCGAAACCATTCTTGCGGTCAGTGGTCAGTGATCTGCGCACGCTTGGCGTTTCCAGTGACCGAATCCATTATGAATTCTTCGGGCCGGCGGATGAATTGCTGGCGGCCTGAAAGCGTCCGGCGGATAGTCTGAATCCACAGCACGAACAGATAATCGACCAGGCGGAGCCACCATGGCACCGCCTGGTCGATTGCATTTTCAGAGACGGCGATGGAAGCGTCGGCATAGCGGTAAGGGACTGATTTTATCCGGCCAATGGTTCGATTAATCGCCCGTTCATTTTGCCGCCGCTATTGACCACTATCCGCCATTTCGAACAATCCAATTTTGAATGTAAACTCCCGCTCAAAAGCAATGAAAATGCCCAATTCGAAACGCTCGTGCCCCTTCTCGCATCCAGTTCCGCAAGAATGCATCGGCCGGACACGAACCCAGTAGAAGAGAAAACGCTATGTCCTCTCAAAATATTACGGGCGCTTCGGGCGCGAATGTTCATGCAACCGCCGCTGATCCCGATTTCGGCATCCGCGCCGCTCTCCTGTCGAATGATCAGCTGAGGGTAAAGGCGGCGCAGTTTGCGGAAAGCCGCGCGCTTGATGTGACGAGTTTCAAGAATTTCGATTTCTTCCAGCGGCACCGGGAGAACGAAGGCGAGATTCTGAGGGTCTATCGCGCTGCTGCAAAGGATGTCGATGCGGGAGAAAGCATCACGCCGGCGACCGAATGGCTGCTCGACAACCACTACATCGTCGAGGAAGCCATCCAGGAAGTCCGCCGTGACTTTCCGAAAAAATTCTATCGCGAACTGCGCAAGATCAAGCTCGACGGAACGGAAGTGCCGCGCACGCTGGCGCTTGCCTGGCTCTACATGGCGCATGCGCATAGCAATATCAGCAATGCCGGCATGGCGGCGGTCACGGAAGGTTTCCAGGACAAGGAGACGCTGCGCATCGGCGAACTCTGGGCGCTGCCCTCGCTCGTCCGCTACGTGCTGATCGACAATCTTCGCCATGTTGCGACGCGCGTCGACAAGAGTCGTGAAATGCGCACCAGCGCCAATGCAGCCGCGACCCAGGCGATAGCGCTCGGTGATGCAGGGTCCGCCGGCTTCCTGGAGACCCTTGTCGCCAATCTCGACGATACGACCTTCGTCACCCAGCTACATTATCGCCTGCGCAACGCGCTGGAGCCAACCGAAGCTGCGCTCAGCTGGCTCGAGGCGAAACTCGCGGCAAAGGGGACCGATGCCGAAGCGGTGATGTCGGCCGAGCAGGTGCGTCTTGGCGCGGCCAACACGCTGATGGGCAGCATCATCAAGAGCCTGCGCGAGATCAACGATACCGACTGGTCCGAATGGGTCGAAGAAGTCAGCACGATCGACAAGTTGCTCTGGCAGCAGACGGATTATGCCGAGCTTGATTCCGGATCCCGCAACAGCTATCGCCGCCAGATCGAGAAGCTTGCCAAGCGCTCCGACAAGACGGAAATGGATATTGCCGAGGCGGCCGTGCGTCTGGCCGATCGCGCGAAAGCAGAAAGCCAGGATCCCTCCTCTTCGGCGGGCAATGTCGGCTATTATTTCGTCGGCAACGGGCGACGGGCGCTGGAGGCCGAGATCGGTTTCCGGCCAACGCTTGGCCTGCGCTTCATGCGCGCGATCCGCAAGCTGAACTGGCTGGCGATCGCCGTGCCGGTTCTGCTCCTGACGCTGCTGGCGCTGGTCATCACCAATGCGATTTTCGTCGATGCCGGCATGCCGCTTTTTGCGATGATCGTTCTGCTGCTGATGTTTGCGCTTCCGGCATCCGAAGGCGCGACCGGTCTCTTCAACTTCTTCGCTACCTTCTTCATCACGCCCGATCGTCTTGTCGGTTACGAATTCAAGAAGGGCCTGCCGGCAGACGCTCGCACGCTTGTCACCATCCCCTGCCTGATCGGCAAGCGCGAGCATGTCGATGAACTCGTCCGCAATCTCGAGGTCCATTATCTCGCCAATGCCCGCGGCGAAATTTATTACGCGCTTTTGAGCGACTGGCCGGACGCGCAGGAGGAGCAGAGCGACCGCGATCTCGAAGTGCTCGACTATGCGCTGAGCAAGATTGCCAATCTGGAGGCACGTTATGCCGAGGAGAGCAAGCAGCGCTTCTATCTGCTGCATCGTCGCCGTCAATATAATCCGGGCGAAGGCGCCTGGATGGGCTGGGAGCGAAAGCGCGGCAAGCTGCACGAGCTCAACATGCTGTTGCGCGGCGCACCGAACACGAGCTTCCTGCCCGGTGCCGATCGCGTGCCGCAGGATGTGAAATATGTCATGACGCTTGACAGCGACACGCGGGTCGTCCGTGACACCGTGACCAAGCTTGTCGGCAAACTGCATCACCCGATCAATCGCCCGGTATTCGACGCCAAGAAGCAACGTGTCGTCGATGGCTACGGCGTGCTTCAGCCCCGCGTGACGCCGTCGCTCACGACAGGCAAGGATGCTTCGACCTTCCAGCGCGTCTTCTCTGTCAATCGCGGCCTAGACCCCTATGTTTTTGCCGTCTCCGACGTCTATCAGGACATCACCGGCGAAGGCACCTTCACCGGCAAAGGTCTCTATCACGTCGATGCCTTCGAAGCGTCGCTCAAGGGCCGAATCAAGGAAAACTCGGTTCTCAGCCATGACCTGCTCGAAGGTTCGATGGCGCGCTGCGCACTGGTAACAGACTGCGAGCTCGTCGAGGACTTTCCGATCCGCTACGAAGTGGAAGTCTCGCGTCAGCATCGCTGGGCGCGGGGCGACTGGCAGCTTCTGCCCTACATCTTTGATGACCGCCGCGGCGTCACTGCGCTCGGCGGCTGGAAGATGTTCGACAATCTACGCCGGTCGCTGACGCCGATCGCCTGGTTCCTGGCATCCGTGATGGGCTGGTACTGGATGGACCCGCTCGGCGCACTCATCTGGCAGATCCTGCTGATCTTCAGCCTGTTCGTTGCGCCGACCTTGTCGCTGATCAACGGCATCATCCCGCGCACGAGCGACATCATTCTTCAGGCCCATCTGCATACCGTCTGGAAAGATATCGAGAATGCCAACGCCCAGGTGGCGATGCGCATCGTCTTCATCGCCGACACTGCCTGCGTCATGGCCGACGCCATCATCCGCTCGCTCTACCGCCTCTTCGTCAGCCGCAAGTTGATGCTGCAGTGGCGCACTGCCGCAAGTGCGCAGGCTATGGCGCAGACGACGATCCTCGGTCATTACAAGGTCATGTGGCGAGCACCGGTGCTGGCCATTCTGGCGCTGCTCTTTACCATTTCCTCAGGCGACAGCGCTTGGGTGGTCGGCCTTCCCTTCGTCATCCTCTGGGTCCTGTCGCCGGCCATCGCCTGGACGGTCAGCCAGACGGCAGAAACCGAAGACAGGCTCGATGTGCCTGACAATGTCCGCAACGAGCTTCGCAAGATCGCAAGGCGCACCTGGCGCTATTTCGATCACTTCGTGGTTCCCGGCCAGCACTACTTGCCGCCTGACAATGTCCAGCAGACGCCGCATGCCGTTGTCGCCATGCGCACCTCGCCGACCAATATCGGCGTCTATCTGCTGTCGGTGATTTCGGCACGCCGTTTCGGTTGGATTTCCTTTGAAGATGCGATCAAGCGCATCGAGCAGACGATCGAGACAGTCGACAGGCTCGAGAAGTATCGCGGCCATCTCTTCAACTGGTACCACACCGATACGCTGAAGCCGCTCGGCCGCCGATATGTGTCATCAGTCGACAGTGGCAATTTTGCCGGTCATCTGATTGCCGTATCGTCGGCATGCCGGATCTGGGCCCAGTCTCCCCTTACACAGGTTCACACCGACCTCGATGGCATCGGCGATGTCGCGGCCATTCTTCGCGAGGTGCTCGGTGATCTCAGGGAAGAGAATAAATCGGTCCGCTCTCTCCACGATCGGCTTGATGGCCGGATCGCCGATCTCGAGACGGCGGTTTCCACAGGCAAGCGGGAGAAAGAATTCTCCTCGGGCCTGATTGAGCGATTTGCCGGACAGGCGCGGGAAATCCGCGAACTTGCCGGCAGCCTCGACCGAGAGGTGAAGACAGCGCAAAGCGACGAGATCGTCCACTGGGCCGAAAAGCTCGTGGAAACCTGCGAGCTTCATCTGACCGACAAGGCCTTCGATCCCTCGCAGGTGGATGCCATCAGCGAGAGGCTGATCCGCGTCGGCAGTCGCGCCCGCGAGATCGCTTTCGACATGGACTTCGGCTTCCTCTACCGCCCCGAGCGCCGGCTGCTGTCGATCGGCTTCCGCGTGGAGACGGAAGAAGTCGATGCGGCGTGCTATGACCTGCTTGCCTCGGAGGCACGTCTGACCAGCCTGTTTTCCGTCGCCAAGGGCGACCTGCCGACAGAGCATTGGTACAAGCTCGGCCGCCATGTCGTCCCGGTCGGTCCGCGCGGCGCTCTGGTTTCCTGGTCCGGTTCGATGTTCGAATATCTGATGCCGCCACTCGTCATGCAGGAGCGCAGCGGAGGCATCCTCAACCAGACCAATAATCTGATCGTTCTCGAACAGATGAACTATGCCCGCAGCCTCGGCACGCCCTGGGGCATTTCGGAAGCGGCCTTCAACGCCCGCGACCACCAGATGAACTATCTGTACAGCAATTTCGGCGTCCCGACGCTCGGCCTGAAGCGTGGCCTCGGCCAGAACGCCGTCATCGCGCCCTATGCCTCGTTGCTGGCAAGCCAGTACAACCCGGTCGCCGCCCTCGAAAACCTCAACAGGCTGCGGACCCTTGGTGCGCTCGGCATGTACGGTTTCCATGATGCCGTCGATTTCACGCCGAGCCGTGTGCCCGAAGGCAAGCAGTGCTCCGTGGTCTACAACTACTATGCGCACCATCACGGCATGTCGATCGCTGCCGTCGCCAACGTCGCCTTCGACGGCATGCTGCGCGAACTCTTCCACGCCGATCCTGTGATCGAGGCAGCCGAATTGCTGCTGCAGGAAAAGGCGCCTCGTGACATTCCAGTTATGGCGGCCAAGCACGAAACCGATGCGCCGGCGACCATCCAGGGCGATCTCATGCGTCCGGAAGTGCGACGCCTGGAAGATCCGGCATCGCGCGAGCGCGAATTGCTGCTGCTGTCCAACGGCCGTTATTCGACCATGCTGACGGCGACCGGCTCAGGCTACAGCCGCTGGAAAAACCTCTCCGTCAACCGGTGGCGGGCTGACCCGACCGAAGACCGCTGGGGCTCCTTTATCTTCCTGCGGGATACAGAATCCAACGAATGGTGGTCTGCGACGGCCGAGCCGCGCTCGATTGCCAACGAGCATGTCCGCGTCAGCTTCAGCGACGACAAGGCGGAATTCATCAAGACCGTCGGCGAGTTGACAAGCGAGATGGAAGTCTTCGTCGCCAGCGATCACGATGCGGAAGGCCGCCGCCTGACGATCACCAATACTGGCACAGAAGACCGCGTCATCGAAGTGACCTCCTATATGGAGCCGGTCGCGACACTCGATATCGTCGATACAGGACACCCGGTCTTTGCCCGTATGTTCCTGAAGACGGAGATTGCCGCTGCCGGTGACGCAATCTTCGTGGAACGCCAGAAGCGCGGCCTGACCGATCCCGATGTCGCCATCGCGCAGCTCATCGTCGATACGTCTGGTGAGAACGGCCAGACGCAATACGAAACCGACCGCATGCGCTTCCTCGGCCGTGGGCGCACCCTGACCGAAGCTGCCGCCTTCGACGCGGACGCCAAGCTGTCAGGCACCGACGGCTTCACCATGGATGCCTGCGTGTCGTTGCGCCGTACGCTACGCGTGCCGGCCGGTGAAAAAGTCAGCGTGACTTTCTGGACCGTTGCGGCTGCTGAACGCTCTGAACTTGAGGCGGCGCTGGAACACTATCGCCAGCCGGAAAGCTTTGCCCAGGGCCTCGTTCAAGCCTGGACGAGAACACAGAGCCAGCTGCGCCAGATCGGCGTCAACTCGAAGGAAGCAGCAGCCTACCAGCGGTTTGCGCGCTATATCATCTATCCCGATATGGCTCTGCGTGCCGACAACAAGGCGGTTCGCGAAGGCCTGAAGTCCCAGTCCGTGCTTTGGGGCGCGACCCTGTCCGGCGATGCGCCGCTGATGACGCTGCGCATCACTGATGAGCTCGGTACCGATCTCGTCAAGGAGTTGCTGCGGGCACAGGGTCTCCTGCAGTCGCGCGGCGTCGAAGTCGATCTCGTTATCTTCAACGAGCGCGCCGGCGAGGCGGCCTCTGAGATGCAGCGCACGATCGACCAGCTCTGCGATGCGGCGCGTCACGCCAGCGAAATCGCCGGTATCCAGCGCAACATCTATGTGCTGCGCAAGGATCTGACGACGCCCGAAGCCTATGACGCCATCATAGCCGCCTCGCGCGTCGTTCTGCGCGGGCGCGACGGCAGCCTCATCGACCAGTTGCAGCGGGCCCGCTCCGTTGCCGGTTCGCCCGCACTGCTCGGTCAGTGGGGTGATTCCACCCTCGTGCCGAGGACGCTCCGCGGCGTAGCCTCGCCAGAACCGGCTGACGGCAGCGATCTTGCGTTCTGGAACGGCTATGGCGGCTTTGCAGCCGACGGCAGCGAATATGTCGTACGCCTGTCGGGCGGCGAGCAGACGCCGCATCCGTGGGTCAACATCATGGCCAATGACAGCTTCGGCTTCCATGTCTCGGCGGAAGGTGCCGCCTTCACCTGGAGCCAGAACTCCCGCGACCATCAGCTTACCCCATGGACGAACGATATGGTCGCCAACAGACCGGGCGAGGCCTTCTATCTGAGGGATCTCGATCGTGGCTCTGTCATCGTACCCTATGCGTCGCTCGCACAGCGGTCCGACACGCGCTTCGAAGCTCGCCATGGGCTTGGCTACTCGGTCTTTTCGACGGTTCAGGACGAAATCGCCCTGGAGGTCACGCAGACCCTGCATATGGAGAAGTCGGTCAAGCTGACGCAGCTGCGCATCCGCAACGATGCGGGCGAGGCACGCAGGCTGCGCCTTTATGGCTACGCGGAATGGATCCTCGGCAACAACCCGACGAAGAGCAAACCGTTCATCATCTCCAGCTTCGACAGCGCGAGTGGGTCGGTCTTCGCGAGCAATCCGTTCAGCGTAAGCTTCGGGACGCGTGTCGCGGCATTTGCGGCAAGCGAAACGCCATCGAGCGTTTCTACCAGCCGCCGCGAATTCATCGGTCGCCACGGAACGATCCAGCAGCCACGCACCGTCTCGGCGGGCTCGCGGCTCTCCAACGCCATGGATCTCGACGGGGATCCGGCAGCCGCCATGGCGTTCGATCTGACGATCCAGCCAGGCGAAGTGCGCGATATCTGCTTCTATATAGGTGATGCCGCCTCACAGGAGGAAGCGGCAGCGCTGATTGCCGAAATCCGTTCCGTGAGCTTTGAAGACGTTCTCAGCCAGACCCGCAATTTCTGGAAGAGCTTCACCGGCAAGACGCGCGTTTCGACGCCGGACCAGCGGCTCGACTTCATGGTCAACAGCTGGCTGCCTTATCAGACCTATAGCTGCCGCATCATGGCCCGCACCGCCTTCTACCAGTCGAGCGGCGCCTGGAACCTGCGCGACCAGCTGCAAGATTCGCTGGCTTTCCTGCTGCACTCGCCGGACATTGCTCGCAAGCAGATCCTCAATACGGGCCGCCGCCAGTTTCCGGAAGGAGACTTTCAGCACTGGTGGCTGGCAGACAGCGGCGCCGGCGTTCGCACGAACATCTCCGACGATCCGGTCTGGCTCGCTTATGCGGTCGATCAGTATTGCTCGGCGACCGGCGATAGCGCGATCATGGACGAGATGCTGCCCTTCGTTGAAGGCGCGCAGCTCAGCCCCGGCCAGTACGACGCCTTCCTACAGCCGCGCGTTTCGGATGAGACCGCATCGCTCTACGAGCATGCCGCTCTTGGCCTCGATCTCGCGATCAAGCGCACCGGCGTCAATGGCCTGCCGCTGATGATGAGCGGTGACTGGTGCGATAAGATGGACCGCGTCGGCATGGCCGGCCGCGGGGAGAGCGTCTGGCTCGGATGGTTCCTGGCTGGTGCGCTACGCCAGTTCATCTCCTATGCCGAAACCCGTGGTGATACCCAGCGTGTCGGCCTCTGGACGGCGCATCTGGAAAAGCTCAAGGCCGCAATCGAAACGGCCGGCTGGGACGGTGAATATTATCGTCGCGGCTATTACGACAACGGCGCGCCGCTCGGCTCCAGCCAGTCGGAAGAGGACAAGATCGACTCGATCGCCCAGTCCTGGAGCGTGCTGTCAGGCGAGGGGAATCCCGAGCGCAGCGAAATGGCGATGAAGGCCGTGCTCGACAAGCTCGTCGATGAAGAAGGCAAGTTCATTCGTCTGCTGACACCGCCCTTCGTCAAGCCTGTCAACGACCCCGGGGTCATCAAAGCCTACCCGCCCGGCGTGCGCGAAAACGGCGGCCAATACACCCATGCTGCCACCTGGGCGGTCCTTGCTCTCGCCCGCATGGGCCGCGCCGAAGACGCATGGCGTGCCTTCGAGATGCTGAACCCGATCAATCATTCGCTCGATAAATCGTCTGCGGATGTTTATCGGATCGAGCCTTATGTGATCGCCGGCGACGTCTATGGTGAAGGCGCCCTCAAGGGCCGCGGCGGCTGGAGCTGGTATACTGGCTCAGCCGGCTGGCTCTACCGTGTGGCAATCGAGGGCATCCTCGGCATACGCTCGGAGAATGGCCGGCTGCAGGTCAAGCCGGCCTTGCCGCCCGGATGGGACGGCTTCTCCGCCGAGCTCGATCTGCCGAGTGGAAAATATCAGGTTTCCGTTTCGAAGGTGGACGCGGATCGCTGCTCCGTGACGATCAACGGCACCGCGCTTGATGATCTGAATGAGGGATATCTGCTGGAAGCCAAATGATAACGCTGCGGGGGCAGATTGACTGGTGTCACTGCCCCCCGGCGATTGCGCGCGACCGCTCCGTTCAATCCGTTGGCAGAGTGAAGACAGCGCAGGGTTCGGCAATGCCGCGCAACCGGTGCTCACCCAAGGGGATGAGTTGCGTGGGGATCTCCGCAGCGAGCGCGCCTGATATCAGCACACGGTGGCCGAGGGACTTGCACAACCCCTCCAGCCGGCTCACCAGATTGACGGCGGGGCCGATGGCGGTGAAATCCAGTCGGTCGGCCGCACCGACATTGCCCCAGAGCATCTCGCCGAAATGCAGCGCCACGCCGAACGGAAGTGGTGGCAGGCCTTGCGCTTGGCGCGAGGTATCAAGATGGGCCATGCCGGCACGGGCGGCCGCGACGGCGCGTAACGACGCTTCGCAGGCCTCACCAGGTGTGCCGGTAACGGGAAAGATTGCCAGGACACCGTCACCTATGAACTTCAGCACCTCGCCCCCGAAAGCGTGGACTGCGCCTGCAATCCGATCGAACCAGGCATCAAGGGTGGCGATCATGAGAGAGGGTTCCGTTGCTTCAGAGAGGGCTGTGAAATCGCGTAGATCAGCGCAGAGCAAAGCGGCGCGGATGGTTTCGCCACTGCTGCGGCCGAGCGCGCCGGCCTGCACCTGTGCGGCGCTTCGTCGACCGAGATAGGCCTCCAGCAGGGTTGTCAGCGCCGTTCGTGCGGTCAGAGCTGCCAGGGGTGCCGCCGCAAAGCGCGCGGCCTGGTTTAACCGATCCGCCTCGGTCGGATCGAACAAACGGGATCCGGCCCAGCCCAATATCGGGCTGTCGGAGCCTCGGCCGATCTTTCCTTCATGTATTGGCCCAAGTCCGGCAAGCCAGTCGCCCGCTGCCTTGTTGAGTGGGCTGCCGGCAAAATCGAGCGCCTCGATGACGGCGCCGGTTTCTGCCCGCCACAACCAGGTGCGGCGCGCAATGATCGGATGCGGAACGGCAAGAGTGAGGGCGCCGCCCACAAGGGGCAGACCGTCGGCAAGCAACTGGGGGCCAAGCTCGGCTATGAAGTGTTCGGGGCCGGACGAGCCGCTAGCCTCATCGATCAGCCAGGCAAGGTGGGCGGGCAAATCCATTCCTCGATCATGCCATAGCGCTCACCTGATGTCAGCCGGGTAGCTGTTGCAGCACGCCGGCCCGTTTTTTATACGGCAAGACATCGCCCTCCGCACGAATTCAGCTTGTCTTTCAAATGAGAAGCCTGGTCATTTCCTGCCATGAAAAGCATCGGGTCCTGGGTTGCGTCCGGCCGCCACGGTGCTCAGCCGGCCAAGGTAGTGAGCCCATCCCTCGGCATGGCCGGCGCATTGCTCGACATTGGGCAAGCCAGTGTGCGTCAGACGCAGGAGCGTTCCATCAGGCTGTTCGATCAGATCGATCTCCACCAGGCTGGAGCCCGGCGGCACCACCTCGCTACCATCCCAGCCGAAGCTGTAAGCCAGACGATGAACCGGAACCACTTCGCGAAAAGAGCCGCGAGCGAAACGGGCACCGGTGACGTTGACGAGGTAGAGCCCTCCAGGCTGCGGCTCGATCTCCGCCTCTGTTCCCATCCAGCGGAGGATCTTTTCCGGATCCGTCAGCAGGGCGAACACTGCAGCAGGCGGCGCAGAAAGATGCGTTTCGCGGCGAACGACGAGGGCCTCTTGCATCGCTTTCTCCCAAGTTTGATCTGCACCGACCGAGGGCAGGACGCGGTATCCTGCATTATTTTAGGAAGATGATCGCTCGCAGCAAGGATGTCATGCGTTGCCAGCGTTTGAATTGTGGAAGGCGCCCATCCTGAGAATCGATGTGGCGGCGGCGGCAGAGCTCATATGTACCCGCCGCCGCCTGCTCTACTACGGATTTGCCTTCAGGAAGGCGATAAGGTCGTCGATTTCGAAACTCCAGAGTCCCCAGAAGCGCATCTTTGTATCAGGGATTTTTCTGCTCGGACTTGCCAGAAATTCTGCAAGTTCATGCTCGCTCCACACAAGGCCGTCTTGGCCGGCTGTCTTCAGCGCGGGAGAGTAGGCATAGTCGTCTTTGATAGCCGCCCGCCGTCCCACGACACCCTTCAGAGACGGGCCGAATGTACTTCTGGTGTCATCGATAGTGTGACATGAAGAACAGGCCCGGAAAATTCTCGCACCACGATCCGCATCCGCCGCGAAACAGTTGCCCGTAACTGAAGTTGCCGTGATTGCCCATGCGATTGTCCTCAACATCGCGCTAACCTTGCGCGTCCATCTTCGTGAGCTTGAAAAAGAACCGATTTTCGTCGTCGCGCAAGCACATCATCCCAGCCAGCGTATTTTTATCCACCCGTCTGAAGTGGTCGACGATCGGCTGCTCGTTGTAGACCATTGCGGCGCTTGCGATCTGCTCGAATGTCCGAACCTCCAGCGCGGCTGTCGAGCCTCGCGCGCGGAGCAACTTTTGAAAATACGAAAACATGGTCCGGGCGAGGGCGGTCCGTCCGAATGGTGCCAGCTTGATCGCGAGCCCGATAGGGGCGAAGCGCGGGTCCATGGCCACGAGCCGTCCCGGATGCCACTGAAAGAGTAGCGCGTCGGCCCGCATGTCAGGATGAAAACGTTTGCCGAACCATCGCAGGTTTTCGAGGACTCCATCAAGCGGATGCCCCGATGGAATGCCGACGCCTCGCCATAACCCAACCATCTCGACAGGTTTGACGGGCGCCAGCGACCGGAACCAGACCGTCATATCTTTCTGCAGGTCCGCTTGCACGGGCTCACCTTTTCCCACAATCACATCAGGAAAGAAGTAGCGATTGCCAACGAAGATTCCGAGACCTGATTGGATGTCTCTGAGCGAAACCTTCAAATTCGATGCTGGATATCTGCTCTTATCTGGCGGCGCCCGCCTCCACGGGGAGGCCGCCAGGAGATCGTCGCTACCATGCCAGGACGCGAGATAACGGCAGATCGTGTTGGATTCCCACAAGATGCCGTCATCGCTTTCGATAACCGGCACCAGGCCATTCGGGTTGAGCGCGCGAAATTCCGGCGTCCGGGTGGAAGCAACCCCTGTCCCCAATCCTCCTGCAGGTAATCCATGCCGATCTCTTCGCAGGTCCAAAGCACCTTCCGAACATTGATGGACGATTGCCTGCCAAGAACTCGAAGGACACTCATGATCTGCTCCAATCCAATTGGGTCACGGGCATCGAACGTTACGTCAAGTTGTAGCAGCAAACATATGCCGGCGATAACAAACCTGGTTACCTGCGCTTGCTCGGCAAGCTATTGCGGGCCTCGTCCACCATAATAAAATCAAGAGATTACATGGCTTTGTTACAGTTCTTTGAGAGGCCAATCCAAGTCGACTAACGTTGGAATAGCCGTCCAGCAGGTACTGGACGGCTGATAGTAATGAAAAAAGCCGTCATGGCTTCAATATAGACTGGATCAATAATCACATTTCAACGAATTCAGTCTGACTGACGGCGCTTGCGCCAAACTTTTCGCGACGCAAAATAAGTATGACAATTTGGCATTCTCGACGCAGCCCGCGGTTGGCTGGCAACCTGTCAGCTCGTGCGTCGAAGTAATCAAGTTAGAGGCTAAAAGCCGAAAATTTTAGTTTCCACCCGATTGACCGGATCAGAAATCTTGCGTTAGCTTGATTAAATCAATTTGATTGACTTCAAAAAATAAAAACCAAGGGAACGTAAAAATGGGACTGGATAAGAGCGTATTCCGCAGTGTTTCCGCGCGTGCCGGTTGGGCCGCGGCGACCGCCCTTACAGCGGTCGTGGCGTTTGGGGTATCGGCTGCTTCAGCCGCCGAATCCGTGCTGACGATGCATATCGAAGAGCAGACGAGCTGGGTGCAGAACTTCAATCCTTTCGACCTTGCCGGCCGCCGGCAGAGCACCATGGATTTCATCTATGAGCCGCTCGTCATCTTCAACGCGCAGGACGGTGGCAAGCCGGTCTGGCGCCTTGCCACGAACTACAAGTTTTCCGATGACATGAAGTCGATCACCTATGAACTGCGGCCGGGCGTGAAATGGTCAGACGGCCAGCCGCTGACATCAGCCGACGTCAAATACACGATCGATCTGATGCTGAAGAATGCCGCACTCGATACGGTCGGCGTCGGCGAGACCGTGGCCTCCGTCGAGGCGCCGTCGCCGACCGAGGTGGCGATCAAGCTCAAGGCCGTCAATTCCGATTTCCCGGAGACGCTTGCCGATCTCGCCGTCGTGCCTGAGCATATCTGGAAAGATGTTTCCGATCCTGCCGCCTTCAAGAATGAGAAGCCGGTCGGATCCGGCCCGATGACGGATGTGCGCCGCTTTACCCCGCAGGTCTACGAACAGTGCCGCAACCCGAACTATTGGGATGCCGCCTCACTGCATGTCGATTGCCTGAGGCTGCCGCAGATCTCCGGCAACGATCAGATGCTCGCCATCCTGCCCGAAGGCAACATGGACTGGATCGGCTCCTTCATTCCCGAGATCGACAAGACGTTCGTGGCGCTGGATGCCGACCATAACGGTTACTGGCAGCCGCCGGCCGAAACCGTCGCGTTTCAGATGAATTTCAAGAGCAAGGATGAAGGCAATCTGGAAGCCTATAAGGATCTCAACTTCCGCCACGCCTTCAGCCTTGCCATGGACCGCAAGTCGATGGTCGATATCGCCGGTTTCGGCTATCCCGTCGTCAATGAGCATGCCTCTGGCCTGCCGCCGCGCTTTGAAGGCTGGCGCAACAAGAATGCGGAGGGCGACAAGGACGCCTTCATGGGGCTTGATACCGATAAGGCGAACAAGATCCTCGACGATGCCGGTTACAAGAAGGGGTCTGATGGTTTCCGCACGACCCCGACCGGCAAGCCGATCGCCTTCCCGATCATCGTTCCCAACGGCTGGACCGACTGGATCGACGCCGTGCAGATTGCCGTCGAAGGCCTGCGCGCGGCCGGCATCAACGCATCGGTCGCCACGCCCGAATACGAACAGTGGCGCAAGCAGATCCTCGATGGCAGCTTCGAGGTCGTCATGAATTCGCGCGCTGACGGTGCGACGCCGTTCCGCGGCTATTACCAGAGCCTCTCGACGGCCTATGGCGGACGCGTCACCGGCGCTCCCTCGCGCTATCAGAACCCGAAGCTGGATGCGCTCTTCGATCAGTATCTGAAGGCGACGTCGGACGATGATCACAAGAAGATCTTCAACGATATCCAGCTGCTGGTTGCCGACGACTTCCCAGTCGTGCCTGTCTTTAACGGCCCGACCTGGTACCAGTTTTCCAGCAAGCGTTTCACCGGCTGGGTTACCGACAAGGACCCGGTCATGAACCCGGAAGATCACGACAACAACCGGATGCGCCTCATGCATCTGCTCCGCCTGAAGCCGGTCCAATAACACCGGCGAGGTAGGAAGATGCGTGTTTCCGGACGGCGCCTTGGCGTCTATGCGGTCGCCCTGGCGTTTGCCATCGTGATGAACTTCATCCTTCCCCGGCTGATGCCGGGGACCCCAGTCGATGCGATGATCGCACAGCTCGGGCCGCGGGCCACACCCGCAGCCGTCGAGGCGATCAAGGCGCGCTTCGGCGCCGTCGATCAGCCGATGCTTCTGCAATTCGTCGACTACCTGAAGGGGCTTGCGACCTTCGATCTCGGCGTCTCCGTGAAATATTATCCTCAGACAGTCGTCCAGGTCCTCGGCCGTTCGACAATCTGGACCATCTTCCTAGTCGTCACCGCCATCATCTTTTCGCTCTGCATCGGTGTGGTTCTGGGTGCAATCTCCGCCTGGCGGCGCGGCGGACGTTTCGACACAATCGTCTCGCCGCTTGCGGTCGTGATGATTTCAGTGCCACCAGTCATTGTGGGCCTGACGACGCTCTTCGTCTTCGGGGTGTCGCTGCGCTGGTTTCCGGTCGGCTATGCCTATGATCCGAACCTCGATCCCGCGCTCAACTTCACTTTCGCGGGCAGTGTCTTCATCCACGCCATCATGCCCGTGCTGACGCTGTCGCCGTTCCTGATCGGCGAATTCCAGACGACCATGCGCTCGTCTATGATTTCGATTCTCGGGGAGGATTACGTGACGATGGGCCGTGCCAAGGGCCTCAGTCACCTCACGGTGATGTTCAGCTATGGCGCGCGCAACGCCATGCTCCCTGTCCTGACAAACCTTGCGCTGATGCTTGGCGCTGTCTTCGGCGGCTCGATCGTCACCGAGATCGTCTTCAATTACCCGGGACTGGGTTTGACGCTTTATACGGCGAGCATTGCCCGCGATTATCCGGTCATCCAGGGACAGCTGCTTCTGATGACGCTCGCCACGCTTGGCACCAACTTCCTCGTCGATATCATTTACGGGTTTATCGACCCCCGACTGCGGGAGGCCGTTTAATGGGATTCACGCTGAGATCCATTCTTCGCCAGAAGAAGGCCGTCGCCGGCCTCATCCTCGTCGTTAGCCTCTGGCTGATGGCGCTATCCGCACCGATCATCGCGCCCGGCGAACCCGGCGCACGCGTCGGCCGCTCTCATCAGCCTCCGTCCATCGAACATGTGCTTGGTACGACGAAGATGGGCCGTGACGTCTATCGCCAGTTCGTCTGGGGTGCGCGCAGTTCACTCACCGTCGGCTTTGCGACGGGCATTGCGATTACCGTGATCGGCACCGCTATTGGTCTTGTCGCCGGCTATGTCGGCGGCAAGACGGATGCCGCCCTCGACCTTGCAACAAACGCGGTGCTGGTCGTTCCGAACATGCCACTGCTGATCCTGCTTGCCTCTTTTGCCGGAACGGTCGGGCCAATGACGATCATGACGATCATTGCCCTGACCTCGTGGCCGTGGGGAGCACGCATGACGCGGTCACAGACGATGGCGCTGCGCAATCGCGATTTCGTCACGGCCTCGAAAATGATCGGCGAGCCGGCCTGGCGGATCATCTTCGTCGAGATCCTGCCGAACCTCACGCCGCTGATCGGCATCAACCTCGTCGGCAGCATCATCTATGCGATCGTTGCGCAGACGACGCTCGAATATCTCGGCTTCGGCGATCCGCTGAAAGTGTCCTGGGGGACGATGCTCTACAATGCCCAGAATGCCTCGGCAATCATGGTCGGTGCCTGGTGGGACGTCGGCGTGCCGGCGATCGGCATCGCGCTGACGGGCCTTGGCCTTGCGCTTCTCAACTTCACCTTTGACGAGATCGCCAA
Organism: Hyphomicrobiales bacterium; assembly: GCA_900468805.1. Lineage (GTDB taxonomy): Bacteria > Pseudomonadota > Alphaproteobacteria > Rhizobiales > Rhizobiaceae > Rhizobium. The sequence goes on from UEIF01000009.1 coordinate 139,318, forward strand.
TCCGCAGCTCCGCTCCGGGCCGGCGTTGTCGCGCTGGTTTAGTCTCACCCGCGCCCGCAACCGCGAACTGGAGGCCGGACGATGAGCGACAATCTGCTGGAAATCGAAAAGCTCAATGTCGATTACCTGCTCGACAGGGGCGAGTTCCGGGCCGTCAAGGACGTGTCGTTCAATATCGGGCGAGGCGAGATCTTCGGGCTTGCGGGCGAATCCGGCTGCGGCAAGAGCACCATTGCCTATGCCATCGCGCGTCTTTCCAAGGCCCCGGCCTGGATCAGCGGCGGCAGCATCCGCATGGACGGGCGGGATCTTCTCAAAATTCCGGAGCGGGAGTTGCAGAAGATCCGCTGGAAGCGCATCGGCATGGTCTTCCAGAGCGCGATGAATTCGCTCAATCCTTTGATGCGCGTCGAGGCACAGTTTCACGATGTGCTCTACCGCCACACCGGCTGCTCGCGTCAGGAGTCGCGGGCGCGCGGTGAGGAGATGTTCCGTCTCGTCGGCATACCGCCCCAGCGCATCAGCGATTATCCGCATCAGTTCTCGGGCGGCATGCGCCAGCGCATCGTCATCGCCATCTGCCTGGCGCTGAGACCGGAGCTCATCATCATGGACGAGCCGACGACGGCGCTCGACGTGGTGGTCCAGCGTGAAATCCTCGAACAGGTCGTCGATCTGCAGCGGAGCTACGGTTTCTCGGTGCTGTTCATCACCCATGACCTGCATCTCATGGCGCAGCTCTGCCAGCGCATCGGCATCATGCTGAAGGGAGAACTCGTCGAAGTGGGCGACGTCCACCAAGTGAGCCAGGCGCCGCTGCACGACTATACGCGCAAGCTCTGGAACGCCATTCCCCAGCTTCCAGGCAGAATGCATCTTTCAGGAGCACTGGCATGAACGCCGAGGCACATCCGTCCATCGCCGGACCCGTCATTCGGCTGGACGACATCCGGCGTCAGTTCGGCCCGGTTCACGCACTCAAAGGCGTCTCCTTCTCGCTTTTTCCCGGCCGCGCACTGGCGCTCGTCGGCGAATCCGGCTGTGGCAAGACCACGTGCGCCCGCATCATCGCACGTCTCGACAAGCCGACCGGCGGTAGCCTGTTCTTTCGCGGACAGGACCTGACGGCCCGTGGAACGGCGAAGGAGGAACGTCTCTATCGCAAGGACGTGCAGATGGTCTTTCAAGACCCGTTCTCGTCACTCAATCCGGCCTTTACAGTCAGCCATCATCTTGCCCGGCCTCTGCAGCTTCACGGCCATGACACGTCACGGGCTGCACTTGAGGACGGCATTACCGGATTGCTGGCGAGCGTCGGTCTTGATCCGGCCGTCTCGAAGCAGAAGTTTCCGCACGAACTCTCGGGCGGGCAGCGCCAGCGCGTCAATATTGCCCGCGCGCTCGCCGTCGCGCCGAGCGTGCTGGTCGCAGACGAGCCGACCTCGATGCTCGACGTTTCCATCCGCAAGGACATCCTCGATCTGCTCGCGCGGGTGAAGCAGGAGAATGAACTGGCGATGCTCTATATCACCCATGACATCGCGACGGCGGCACATGTGGCCGAAGAGATTGTCGTGATGTTTGCCGGCCAGATGGTCGAATGGGGCAATACCGAAGCGGTGCTCTCCAACCCGCGCCATCCCTATACCCAGCTCTTGCTCTCTGCGGTGCCGGATGGCGGACGGCCGTTCGTGACCGGCGGCAGCGCACGCTTCCTCGAGCAGGCTGAACGCGTCCGCTCGCTCAGCCGTCCCGAATCCGCCGTCATCGAGCAGATCGGTTCCAATCATTTCATGCGCGCGCTCGGCGCTCAGACCTAGGAGGATGTCTTCCATGGATTATCTCGTCAATCTGTCGACCTTGCCGCAGGACACAAAATCAGCCGACGCTATGGCAAAGTCTGGCGTCACCGTCCGCCGCGCGATACCACCCGAATTGAAGCTGATCGTCCGCTGGATCGACGAACAGTTTGGTGAGGCCTGGGCAAGCGAGGCAACGGTTGCGATGACGCGCCAGCCACCGACCTGTTTCATTGCCACGCGCGAAGGCAAGCTCGTCGGTTTTTCGTGTCGTGAGGCGAGCGCACGCGATTTCTTCGGGCCGACGGGTGTGGACGAAAGCCTTCGTGGGCTTGGTATCGGCAGGGCACTGCTCTTCACCAGCCTGAATGACCTGAAGGCCCTAGGCTACGCCTATGCGATCATCGGCGATGTTGGTCCCTCCGCCTTCTACGAGAAAGCCGTCGGCGCCATTCCTATCCCCGATTCCGCTCCCGGCATCTATGCCGGCATGCTCAAGAGCTGATTTCAACCGATCCGAACAGAAAGAAATGACCATGTCCATACCGCGATCTTCAGCCTTGCGGCTCGAATCCATTTGGAATCCGCCTGCCAATGGCAAGGATTTCTCCTATGTCCTGCAGCTCAAGAACCTGGCCGCCGAGCCGCTTTCAGGCTTCTCGCTTTGCGTCAGCGGGCCGGGCCGGATCGATCCCGCCGGACGCGTCGAGGGCGCTACGGTTTCGAAAAGGATTTCGAACTTCACCGAATTCCGGCCGCTGGAAGGCTTCGTTCTCGGCACGGGCGAAACCTGGACGATCTCGGTGCATGCGCTGAGTTGGCAATTTCGCCATTGGACGGATGGCGCAACCAGCGCCTATCTCGCTTTTGCTGACGGCAGTACCGTTTCACTGACGCTTGAACCGACACGTTCGGCCGCCAGCAATGCACCGTTGAAGCGCGGCGCCGAGAGCTTTCCCGTGCCAACCAGCGTGCCGGTGCAGGTTTCGATCATCCCCTGGCCGAACCATGTGGCCGTCGCCTCGCGGCGACCCTTGCCGGCAGGCTTCACGCTGCAGGCCGAGGATCGGGAGGCGAAGGCTGCAGCCGGTAGCTTCAAAGCGCTGGTCGATCATCTCTTCGCCGTCGAGGGTATCATTCGCTCAGCCGCAGAGGGTGCCGCGGCTGTAATCCTGACGAAAGCTGACGGCTTCGGCCCAGAGGCTTATCGCCTAAGCTTCGAAGGGGAGGCAATCACCGTCGAGGCGAGCAGCCACACCGGCTTCCTCTACGGCCTCATCACGCTCGGCCAGATCTGGCGCGGCGCGCGCCAGCATCCGCGGACCTTCCAGTTCCCAGCATCCGGTGAGATTGTAGATGAACCCTCGATGGGCTGGCGCGGTCTGCATCTCGATGTCGCTCGCCAGTTCTATGGCGAGGCGGAAATCAGGAAGCTGATGGCGATACTCGCCTGGAACAAGCTCAACCGTTTCCACTGGCACCTCTCCGATGATGAAGCCTGGCGTGTCGAGATCGATGCCTATCCGGCACTGACCGAAATTGGCGCTTGGCGGGGCCACGGCCTCTCCGTGCCGCCATTGCTCGGTTCCAGCCCGGCGCGCACAGGCGGCTATTACACTAAACCGGTCATCCGCGAGATCGTCGCCTACGCGGGGGATCTCGGCATCGAGGTCGTGCCGGAGATCGACATCCCCGGCCATTGCTACGCCATGCTGCAGGCAATACCGGAGCTGCGCGATCCGGAAGAGGCGGGAAGCTATTATTCCGTTCAGGGCTTTCCGGACAATTGCGTCAATCCGACGCGAGAAAAGACCTATGAGGTCATCGAGACCATTTTCTCGGAGCTCATCGAACTTTTCCCCTTCAAGACAATCCATGTCGGCGCCGACGAAGTGCCGCTCGGCGCGTGGTCCGGCTCGCCGGAAGCGCTCGCTCGCTTACGCTCGCTCGCCGGCGATGAGGTTGCCGATGCGCATGCCAAGCGCCTGAATGTCATCACCAACACCCATGGTGCCGACGACATCCATGGCTCGGGTGCGGCAATCCTGCAGGCGGAATTCCTGAAACGCATTCAGAGCTTCCTGGCTTCCAGGGGCTGCACCACTGGCGGCTGGGAGGAAGCGGCGCATGGCGACGTCATCGACAAGTCGAAAAGCTATCTCTGCAGCTGGCGCAATGTCGAGGTCTCCGCCGAGCTTGCCGATCGCGGTTATGAGATCGTCGTTTGCCCGGGACAGGTCTACTATCTCGACATGGCGTTGCGGCCGGACTGGGACGAGCCGGGCGCCAGTTGGGCCGGCACGTCGGATGCCGAGAAGCTCTACACCTTCGATCCGGTCGGCGGCTGGACGGAAACCCAGAAGCAGAAGCTTCGCGGCATTCAGGCCTGCATCTGGTCCGAACCGATGACCGATCGCGCCGTCTTCGATCGGCTCGTCTTTCCGCGCCTGTCCGCGCTTGCCGAAACGGGCTGGACGAAACCGTCGTCCAAGTCGTGGGAGCGTTTCAAGGCGCTCGCCGGGCTGATGCCACTACTCTACGGGCTGCAGCAGTCATAAGCTCGGATCAGGATTAAGGATCATTTTTGCCATCACCGGAGACGGTGATGGCAATGGATATTCACATCGCTCTGAAGCTGCGAGCTCGAGCGTTGCAGACATGCCGAAGCGAGCTGCGCTGGCAGTCAGTCCTGCTGATCCCGCGGCGGAGCTGCGCATCCGGGTTCGGCGATGCGAATGGGGCGGGTTCCCACAGGAGCGCCGGTCGCGCGGTCGATGGTGACGGGATCGATCTCGGTTCCGGTTTCGGCATCGAAGAAACGGGTGACTTCGCCGCCGCCGCGGTACTTGCGGCCCCAGGCGCCAATCGCAAACAGAACGGGCAAAAAGTCGCGGCCGGCCTCTGTCAGCACATATTCGTCGCGCGGCGGGCGCTCGGAATAGCGACGTTTTTCCAGCAGCCCTTCCTCGGTCAGCGATGACAGCCGCCCCGTCAGCATCGTCGGGGCAATGCCGAGGCTCTTTCGAAAATCATCGAAGCGGGTCAGCCCTGCATGGGCGTCGCGCATGATCAGCATGCTCCACGCATCGCCCACAAGTGCCAGGCTGCGGGCGATAAGGCAGGGCTGATCTGAAAGTTTTTTCATGTCGCTATCTTTTTGGTAGTGACTTAGTATCAATTTGATAGTAACAGAATGTACACGGATGGTCCATGACAAAACGAAGGCAGAAATGAGCAAGAAAGAACGTGGCATTGCCCTGGTCACCGGGGCTTCCTCCGGCATCGGGCTGGTGACGGCGAAAGCGCTGCGGCGCGACGGTTACCGTGTTTTCGGCACCAGCCGAAGGTCGATGCCCGAGACCGGCGACGGAATCACGATGCTGATCTGCGATGTCATCGACGATCAATCCGTGCAGGGCGTTGTTGACGAGGTTCTAAGCCGGGCAGGGCGGATCGATCTTCTTGTCAACAACGCCGGGATCGGCCTGCTCGGTGGCGCCGAGGAATCGACGACGGCGCAGGTGAAATCCGTGTTCGACGTCAACGTCTTCGGCACCATACGGATGACGAATGCGGTACTGCCGGTGATGCGGCGGCAACGCAGCGGCCGGATCGTCAACCTGAGCTCGATCCTCGGACTGATCCCGGCGCCCTTCAACGCGCTCTACGCAGCGACCAAGCATGCGATCGAAGGTTATTCGGAATCCCTCGACCACGAAGTGCGCACGCAAGGCATCCGTGTGGTGCTCGTCGAACCGGGCGTCACCCGCACCTCCTTTGAAGAGAATATCACGCGGCCGGACCGGCCGCTCGCCATCTACGATGCGGTACGTGCCGATGCCGAAAAGCTGATGCGCGAAATCGTCGCGAAGGGCGATGCACCCGAAGTGGTGGCCGCAACTGTCGTTCGAGCCGCCAATGCGCCATCGCCAAAGAGACGCTACACGGCCGGAAAAGCGGCGGGACAGGTGCGCTTTATCCGCCGCTTTCTGCCCGAGTCCTTCGTCGACAGGAGCCTTCGGAAATTCAACAAACTTCCCGGCTGAGCCTGCCTTGTCACTTTGCCGGCTCACCATAGAAACGAAAGTTCGCCCTCATGAAAGCACTCCTGATCGATCGCTACAAGAAAGGCGGCGCCCTCAGGCTCGGCCACAGCCCTGAACCGCAATTGCGTGAAAACGACGTGATGGTCGAGATCCATGCCGCCAGCGTGAACCTGCTGGATGCCAAGATCCGGGACGGGGAATTCAAGCTCATCCTCCCCTACCGGCTTCCGCTGGTGCTCGGCAATGATGTCGCGGGCGTCGTGGTCCGGGTCGGGGCGAATGTCCGGCAGTTCAAGGCGGGCGACGAGGTCTATGCGCGGCCCGGCCAGGATCGCATCGGGACGTTTGCCGAGTATATCGCCATCGATGCAGCCGATGTCGCCCTGAAGCCCGCCAATCTCAACATGGAAGAGGCCGCATCGATCCCGCTGGTGGCGCTGACCGCATGGCAGGTTCTGGTCGAGCGTGCCAACCTGCAGAAGGGACAGAGGATACTGATTCATGCGGGCTCCGGCGGCGTCGGCACGGTCGCCATCCAGCTGGCCAAATATCTCGGCGCCCACGTGGCGACGACCACGAGCACGGCAAACATCGATCTGGTGAAAAGCATCGGCGCCGACGTGGTGGTCGACTACAAGAAGGACGACTTCGAAAAGGTGCTGAAGGGCTATGATGTCGTGCTGAACAGCCTCGGCAAGGATACGCTGGAAAAATCGCTCGCCGTCCTGAAGCCGGGTGGCAGGCTGATCTCGATTTCCGGTCCGCCCGATCCCGATTTCGCCAGCGAGAACGGCTCCGGCTGGCTGCTCCGGCAGGTCATGCGCCTCCTGAGTTCGGGGATCAGGCGAAGATCGAAACGCCGGGGGATCGCCTATTCGTTTCTCTTCATGACGGCGAACGACGCTCAGCTTGGCAAGGTCACCGCGCTGATCGAGGCAGGCGCCATTCGCCCCGTCATCGACCGGGTCTTCCCGTTCGAGAAGACCAACGAGGCACTGGACTATGTGGAAACGGGACGTGCGAAGGGTAAGGTCGTCATTGCGATGAAGTGAGAGAAGGCCGATGACCACTGCGCAAATATCTTCTTCTCGGCGGCGGCATGGTAGCGGCCGTCATATCCTGACTTGACCAGCGAGCCTCGGCTTAGCCGACCGGCTTTTGCAGAACGTCAAAGCGTGGATTTGTCTCGGAAAAGATCGGCAGGGCAGCGGCACCGAGGATCGCCGTATCCTTGCCGGTCATGCCGATCATGACACGGGGTAACGTGCGCTTCTGGTCGGGGTCAATGGGAATGTGCAGCGGTTCCAGCCGCGCGGCGAGCCGCTGCATCAGCGATGTCGATATGCTGCCTCCAAGCACGATGGTCTGCGGATCGAAAGCCAGCTCCAGAAAATCGACGGTCTGCCGCAGCGGCTGGACCGCCTGATCCAGCCAGGCATCCAGACCTTCGCCGCCTTTGGCGATCAGCGCGTCGAGTTGATCCGGCAAAAGCTCTTCGGCATTCGCAATGCCCATGAACTCATACGCGACAGTCGGGGACACGTAGCGATCGAGGCATCCGCGCTTGCCGCAGCTGCAGAGCCGGCCATGCGGTTCGACGATGATGTGGCCGATCTCGCCGGCATTGTGCCGGCTGCCCTTGTAGAGATGCCCGTCGAGGAACATGCCGGCGCCGATACCGCCGCCGCCCGCAAGGAAGAGATAGACGAAGCTGCTGAAGCCGCGGGCAACACCGTGCAGGCGCTCGCCGATGGCCGCAGCCGTCGCGTCATTCTCGACGAGCACAGGCACCTTCACGCGCCGTTCGAGCTCGTAGCCAACGGGGAAATCCTGCCAGCCAGGCAGGTTCTGCGGGCTGAGCGATGTGACGCCGCCCTCCGCATAACGGCCAGGCAGGGCCATGCCGACACCGAGCAGCCTGTCGCGGTCAAAGGAGAACGCTCCCTGCAAATCCTCGACAATGGACCCGAGGATTGGCATCGCCTGTTCGGGATCGGGATGTTCGACATGACGCTCGATGCGTGCACAGACTGCGCCCGAGAGATCGGTCAGCACGCCGCTCGCGCGCTGGCGGCCGAGTTCGAGCCCAATGGAATAGGCCCCATGCGGATTGATCGAGTAGGGAATGATTGGCTGGCCGCGGGCAAGCTTCTGCGCTTTCGCAGGCACGAGCAGATGCGAGCGCTGCAATTCCTCAACGATGTTCGAGACCGTCTGCGCCGTCAGCGCCGTCATACGGGCGATCGCGGCGCGCGACAGCGGACCGTTGGTGCGGATAGCCTCAATCACGACACGCCTGTTGTGTGACTTGGCCTGCTCGAGATTGGTGCCTGAAATCGCTTTCATGATGTCTTTATAGAGTTTGAACCACCACCATTGCCACAAGACGACCATGCGGGGAAGGGGAGAAGTGTGCAGTCTTTTCAATGTGATCGCGACGACAATTGATGCCGATTGTTCCAGTCGCTCCTCACATATCACTTTAACGGCGGTGTCGCTGCCATCGATGCGATTGACGACGCCGGACAAGCACGGAATTCCTCTCAATGATTAGAGTTCTGCCATGGAAATCCTAACTCACGGATCGACGATCGCAGGATGAAGTTCTATGGGAGACAAGAGGGCTAACCAATTGGGACGAATCATGAATTTGCGCGTCAGCCAGACCGCGGGAAACGCAGTGCTTTTCGGTGTGCTTCTGATGCTCCTCGGCGACTTCCTGTTTTCGCTGAACGACGCCATGGGCAAATGGTTGGTGGCGAGCTTTGCCGTCGGCCAGGTTCTGGTGATCCGCTCGTTCGGTTCCTTTCTCATTCTTGCCCCGATGATCGCCCGGCAAGGACCTCGCTCGCTCTTTCAGGTCGAGCGCGCTCCCCTGCAAATCTTGCGGGTTATCCTGACGACGGGGGATGTCGCCTTTTTCTATGCCGCAGTTGCCTATCTTCCGCTTGCCGATGTCATGACCTTTTACATGGCCGGCCCCATCTACGTCGCCGCCCTTTCGCACTTCTTCCTTGGCGAGACGATCGGCTGGCGCCGCTGGCTCGCTGTCATCCTCGGTTTCGTCGGCGTGCTGATTGCGCTGAGGCCCTCGACGGCCATGTTGTCCTGGCCGTCGATCTTCGGCCTAATCGGCAGCCTTTCCTTCGCGCTGACGCTGATCCTTGGCCGGCGGCTGCGGCAGACGAGCGATGTGACGCTCGTCACATGGCAGACCGTCGGTGCGTTGGTCACCGGTCTGTTCCTGAGCATCGGTGATTGGCGTGCCGCCTCCGCCCTTGACCTCGCCGGCATGCTGGCGCTCGGCATCGTCGCAGGCAGCGCGCATATGATGATCACGCGCGCGTTGAAGCTTGCCCCAGCATCCCTGCTTGCGCCGCTCCAATACAGCCTGCTGCTCTGGGCAATCGTCCTTGGTTACATTTTCTTCGGCGAATTGCCCGACAGGCAGATTCTGGTCGGCTCGGTCATCATCGTTCTCGCAGGCCTCTTCATCTTCCATCGCAAGAACATCGTTGAAACCACGTCGAAATCTGACGTTCCGCCTGACGGGCACTAAGGGTCGTGCGGTCTTGTGGTAATTTCACCGCCCGGGAGCCCGATTGGCTCTGCGCTCTCATGTATCGAACTCAACTTGGCGTCGATCGCGGTCAGCCGCATCAGATGACGTCGTGACCGAGCCGTCTCTTCCGTGCTTTCAACAGGCGTAAGGACGATTTGATCGTCGAATCTCGGTTCATTCAATCGCAGCGGGTTTTCACCGCGCTCTGTTGTTGCCTTGAAAGTCATTCCTCGCTTCACGATACGTCGGCTCGTTTGCCATATGAACCGAAGTATGAAACGTGGGTCGTGTTGAAAAATTACCCAAGCAGTGGCGAGCAGCAGGCGCAGACTCTTGGCCTGTCTGTATTGCCAGAACGCGTATTTTTGAGTGAGCGCGACGGCGCTCCTGGCTGCATATCTCGGAACCTGCGGATTTGCGGCCAGCGAGCGCTTTACAACTTCTAAAGCTCCTTGGCCCATTCGTACGTGATTGGATGACATATTGCCGGGATATTCTCTGTATCCCACCAGGCGTTCGGGGATGACTTCGATACAATAGCGTGCGGCCAGCCTGAACTCGAAATCGAGATCTTCGCAGCCTCCGATACCTGCTGCTGCGTATGAGCTATCAAACCCACCGATCTCGAGCGCAACGTCCCGTCGCACAAGAAGCGCGCTTCCATTGCCTATATATTTGAAAGTCAGATGCCGGGCATAGATATATCCCCTTGCGACATTGGATGCGCCGGGCCGAATGATCTCGTCGTTCTGATTGATAATATAATGCAGCGCATAGACCGCAGCCCACCGCGAGGATAAGCGATTGAGAGCGTTTACCTGCTTCTCGACTTTCGTCGGGTGCCAGAGATCGTCGGCGTCAAGGAATGCCACAAATCGACCTGATGATGCCTCGATGCCGGCATTCCTAGCGGCAGCGACACCACGGTTCGGTGTAGAGAGGAGGCGGATCCGTGGATCCGTCATCGCGATTTGCTCGACCAGTTTTGTCGTGTCGTCCGTCGAACCGTCATTGACAACAATGATCTCCAGGGCCGGATAGGTCTGGCGTGCCGCGGATCGAAGCGTACGCTCAATATATGTGGAAGCGTTGAAGGCCGGAATGACGACTGAAACCAAGGGCTGGGCGGAATAAAAAGCGTCTCCTCGATCCATTGATTATTCCTGTATCACTGGCGGAACGAGACAGATCTGATGCTTCATCCGGCTGGCAACGGACGATCGGTGGCTGACGATAATCAGTGTTCGACCCTGGTATTCCTTGAGCAGGAGGGAAAGCACGCGCGCTTCGGTCGCCTCGTCAAGCGCATTGGTAGCTTCGTCCAGGAGCAGTATCTCAGGCCGGCCAGCAAGCGCACGCGCCAGGCCGATGCGCTGGCGCTGGCCACCCGAAAGCCTTATCGCCTCATCGCCCAGCCATTCATCGAAGCCGGAAGGCAGTTTCTCGATGAATTCCGTCGCGCAAGCCACATCTGCGGCCCAGCGGATATCTTCCTTGGAAATTTCGCGGCGGAACCGGATGTTGTCGATGACCGTGCCTTCCATCAATTCGACGTCCTGGCCCGAGACTGAGAGTAGCCGCAGCCAGCTCGATCGTTGGATGGTTGAAAGATCCTTGCCGTCGAGGGTTATGCGACCGTCACTCGGCTGAATGAGATCGAGCAGCATGTTGAGGATAGTTGTCTTGCCGGAGCCGCTTGGCCCCGTCAGGGCGGTCGTCTCCCCTGTCTTGATGGAAAAGCTGACATGGCTGACGGCGGGAACGATGTTCCCTTCATAGGAGAACGAAACATCGTGGAAAACGATCTCCTTCCGCAGATGTTTGAGCTTTTCTCCGCAGGCCACCTGTCTGACATCGTCCGCCTCGGAAATTATCGTCAGAATGTTCTGCACGGAGGCCTCCATTGCATGGAGGCCAAGGATCTGGGAATCGAACTCCTTGATATGCGGTTGAAGCCTGTAAAGAAGAATGGTGGCCGACAACGCCGCGCGGAAGTCGACCGGAAGAAATTGCGAAGACAGAATGATCGTCAGGATCACGCTGAATGTCAGTACCTCGCTCAGAAGCGAAGTTACCGCACCCATCCGGTCGGAACGGGACCAGGTTTTACCGGCATCTGTGGAAAGGACATCGAAAATGCTTTCGTGGCGCTTTTCCAGACCGAAGCTCTTCACTGCCTTCAAGGTCTGCAGTGTGGTCCAGGTAAGTTGTGTCAGGTCCTCCATTGCCGCAAGGGCGGTCACCCCGACACGCCGATAGGCCCCGGCAAACAGGCCGAGAGTCAGGTTATGGATAACGCCGAAAACAAGCCCGAGTACGGCGATCGGCCATGCCATTATGAGCATTCCGATGCCGAAGATGACGATGGTCCCGAGATTGATTCCGAGGCGGACCAGGCTCGCGTGAGCCGAAGCGACCGCATAGGATTCCGTTGCGATCACATTCATGAGGTCGCTGCGTTCATAATGCAGAAACCGCTGAAATGGGATCGTCAGGATCTTTGAGTAAAGACGATGTCGGATGCTGCCGCTGATCTGATGGCTGACGATGCTCGCGATGATCGAATTGGCAAAGCCCAGAACGATCCGGAGGATGATCGCGCAGATGAGGATGGTGACCAGCATCGACTTCGATATCGCGGCTTCGAACCCGCCGAAAAGCGCGGGCAGCCCGGCGATTGCAGTGCCGGAAGCAGGGCCCTGTTGGCCGAGAACAAAAACGAGGCTCACAAGGAAAGTGATCCCCACCATTTCCATGAGGCCGCTCAGGATGCCAATCACGATCATCACCGACGTCTTCAGCCGGAGCGACGGCACGAGTTTCAGAAGCTCGCGGAAACGGGCTGCGACGACCAGACTGAAGGCGCCCGTCGGCTTGTCGGAAACAGGTTTTCGCCTCGTCGTCATGCGCCACCCGCGCGCGGCTCGATGAACTCGCCGGCCTGGCTATCAGCCGCCGCTTCTAAACGGTCATAGAATGAAGTGCCGCTTTCGGGAAATGCGATGGCTGTCATCCCTTCCCCTATCGGCGAGGCAGGCGCATTGCCTGTCGCGCGGCCCGGCAATCGATTTGCCAATCGCCGTGCTCGACGTTTGGCTGAACGCCAGACAAGGCGAGCACCGTGAAGGGCGAGCCTCAACGGGAACCGCCCGGCAATTATTGGCGCCAGCTTTCTGACCTGATCATGGTCCTGGCTGGAGAACGCCTTGGCGAAATACCACCGTGCCGTATCGAATTCGGCGGCGATGGCGGCGGCAGCAAGATGCGGGTAACGTCTCTTGACCTCTGTCATTACCAAGGCATGAGATCTCAGCATGCGACAGGCATTGCTCGACATGTTTCCCTGGGTAAAACGGTATCCGGTCAGAAAATCAGCGGCGGGGGCGAAAGGCAGCCTTTCGGCCAGAGCCAGGTAAAGCTTGTAGTCTTCGCATCCCTCGGCCTCTTGGTCGCGCAGCGACGGATCGTAGCCGCCACATGCCAGAACATCAGTGCGCGGCATCAGCGGCGTACTGCCGTTACCGATAAAATTCTCTCGGACCATGATTTCGAAGACGCCGCCTTTATACAGCACGGGTCTCGAATGGGCGAAAATCACGTCATTCGCGTCAATGGCCGCATACCAGTTGTAGGCGACCCCGCGCCCGCCGGGAAGGCTTGCGAGCGCTCGGAGTTGCAATTCGATTTTGCGGGGATGCCAGAGATCGTCGGCGTCGATCGGGGCGATGTAGCTGCCTGCCGCTTCGTGGATTCCGTAGTTGCGGGCACGAGCCACGCCGCCGTTTTCCTGTCTCAGGACCCTGATGCGTGAATCTTGAAGGCGATATTCGTTTGCCAGTTCGTACGTTCCATCCAACGAACCATCGTCGACCACGAGGATTTCAAGGCGTTGATGAGTCTGGTTCGATACGCTGCGAAGCGTATTCGCGAGTGTTTTCTCGGCGTTGTAAGCAGGAATGATAACCGTGACCAAGGGGAGAGGATCGAGGTTCATGGCTCGCTATCCAATGAAGGCGTCAGGTTGGCCCATCAGCTCGGCAAAGGCAGTGAGGGGGAGGTCACCGCGAATTTCAAGGCGTGGCAGTGACAAGGGGTGGTCCACAGAGCTCGTTCTCGCGGGCTTTGTCGAAAAGCCGATCTCGTAGCCCGCTTGAGCAAGAATGCCAGGCACACGAAAATCGGTAGAACCGAAGGGAAGGGCGATGGACGTCACGGCCTCACCCAGCCGGCTTTCCAGGGCGTCGCGTGAAAGTACTGCTTCGCCCAGCAATGTAGTGTTGTCGAGCGAACTTGCCGGCCTGTGAGATGCCAGATGAGACCCGAAACGGATTCCTTGCCGCTGCAGGCTCTGGATATCGCTCCAGGACATCAGCGGTGCCGTATCCCCGTAACCGGCATCCCAATCCGACCTGCCGCCCACCTTGTCCGTCACCACGAAGACGTCCGCACTGAACCCGTTTTCAACCAGGATCGGGAATGCGTCGGTGAGAAAATCGAGATAGGCGTCGTCAAAAGTCAGAACGACGGGTCGCCCGCGGATGGGTTTGCCCTCACATAACAGGCTGGTCAGGCTTTCGGCCGTCAGCGCATAATAGCCCTGCCGCCGCAGGAACTGCATCTGTTTACGGAAGGTTTCCGGCGCGACCCGAAAGCGACGGAGCGAGTCCGGCCCGTCGAGCGCAATCCTGTGATACATGAGCACCGGAACTGAGGTCACGACCTCGTTCGTCCATGCGACCTCGCGGTCGATGCCCACCGGGCCCCAGATAATGTATTTGGCGACGTCCGTATCGAGAGGCACACCGTGGGGCTCGATACGCACGACCGGTATTGCCGTATTTCGCTTTGCGAACCGGTGAATGGCATAAAGCTCGGTCTCAACCGTTTCTTCCAGTACAAGGTCAGGAAGGTTTGACAGGACCTCCTTGATTGTTCCCACACCAAAAGGATTGTTCCAGTCGAAACCGGTCCTGCCGGGCTCGTCGCGCCGGAGATGGGCGTGGGCCGTGACAAGGTAACCGCCCGGCTTCAGGGCACCCGCGATTTTCCGGCATACCTGTTCCAGGCTTGCCTCGTTATCCAGGTAGTAGAGGACTTCCGAACAGACGATTAGATCCTGCTCGGGCGGAAGTTCGGCTTCGACGAAATCCAAGACGCGAAGCTCCACATTTGGAAGGTCCCGGCATCTCTCGGATGCCCTTTCAATCGCGCGGCTGGAGATGTCCGAGGCTGTCACAAAACCGACCTTCTGTGCGAGTTTTGCCGTGAACAGACCTTCCGCGCAGGCAAGCTCCAGGGTTCTTGCGACCCCATCGGGAACAAGGCTCAGCGTCTGTTCGTATTTGACCTGTTCGTAGACTGAGACGTAGTTCCAGGGGTCCGGGCGTTCGAAGAAACGCTGCCAATATTCTTTTTTTGTCGTTGCTTCAGGCAGTACCGTTTGGTGGTCTCCCGCTTCGGGAGACTGGTCCGTCGTCGCGACCGCGGGGGCGGCGAGCCGCTGCTGATAGCGGGATTTCGCCTCCAGCAAGCGTGCGTCATTATCCGCTCGTCCGCCAGGTGCAGTTTCGACGAGCGCGGTCAGATGTACCGCTTTGAAGAGATGTTCGATCTGGCGCCGTCGCCCGCTGCGTTGCCGGACGATTTTGCCGAAAGCCCTCCTATTGCGAAGGGCTGCGGCCGTCCAAGAGCGTGCATAAGAGAACGTTAAAGGCGTCGGCAAGCAATTTCCGGCCTGCAAGTCATCGATAATGAGTTGGACTTGAGTGCGTACAGAGAGGTCTCCCCACAAGGGGCCGACATGCGATCCGACATATAGCCCTGCGGCAAAGACGTGCAGGAGCAGCGTATCGGCCTCGTCAATCCGGGTGATCCAGGCGAGCTTCTCGGTGTCGATGGCGG
This sequence comes from Hyphomicrobiales bacterium, assembly GCA_900468805.1. Taxonomy (GTDB): domain Bacteria; phylum Pseudomonadota; class Alphaproteobacteria; order Rhizobiales; family Rhizobiaceae; genus Rhizobium. The sequence continues at coordinate 154,626 of UEIF01000009.1, forward strand.
CCACTTGGAGATGGCCGAGTGCGAAGGAGCGAGACATGTCGGGTGCCGAAATTGACCAGACAATCAATTCTTCCATCCGGCGGCCAGTCCCGGGCAGGGAGTGCTGTTCAAGCAATTGTATGAGATCGAGGAAGGCCGGCTTCCAATGTTCCAGCGAATAGACGAGATCGGCGGGGCGCGCTACCTTCAGACCGATCTGCAATCCGTGCAATATCCCTTCGGTCAGGAAGTTTTCGTAACCGGAAGAGTTGGGAAATTCGGGCAGAACCTCTGCAAGCGCGGCAAGTTCGTCTCCCGCGCACAGGTTGACTGAGGCGGCCCAGGTGAGCATTCGCAATTGACCGAGCGCAGGCGCCGTCCATCGGGCGTCCTCAGCATCCGGCGACAGCCCTTCTTTCAAGCGCAGCACTTGCGCGCTGGTGGTGACACGGACGGCATCCCTCAGCATTTTTAGCGGATCACCCGAGAGCGAGCCGGTTTTCATGCGATAGAAGGCAAGGCATCCTTCGACCTGCCGGAACGAAACTCCGGCAAAGGCCATACGGAGCCAGAGATCCCATTCCTCGCAAGTCTGCAGTTGGACATCCAAACCGCCCAATCGGATGAAGAGGTCTCTGGGAAAGACCACCGTATGAATAGCGAGCGCACAGAACGACGAGAATTCCCGCTTTGCCCTGTCGCCTGCGAGATCAGGGGGTATTTCGACACTCAGCATCCGGCCGTCCGGCGTGACACGGCGATAGCTGCAATAGGCAACGATCGGTTGTTGGCCATCGGTCGCAACCGGTAGCATGTTTTGGATGAAAACGGGGTCCAACCAGTCGTCCGCATCAAGCATGCAAAGCAGAGGAGCGGTCGCAAACCCGGCGGCGGCGTTACGCGCTGCGGATGCGCCGGCATTCGCCTGACGATGGATCAGGATCCGGCTGTCGGCTTTCGCAAAGCTTTCAAGCACATTCCAGGTATCGTCTTTCGAACCGTCATCGACGACGACTGCCTGCCAGTTTGACACCGACTGTTTCTGCAAGCTGCCAAGGCAGTCTGCCAGAGTTTCCGCCGCGTTATAAGCGGGGACAAGGAAGGATATATCCGGCTTCGGTACGGTTACCATGCCGGCATCTTCCAGCGGCGAAGGACATACCAGGCGCCGTTCAGGCATCCCAATATCTCCTCCCTGAGAAAGAAGTTGTCCGAGGTCGCCCCCTTGGGCAGCCGTTTCCTCAACCTCTGAAGATAATATTGTGGCAAGGCGACCAGGATGCGCCGCAGATTGCCCCGGTTGCCGGTGTTCTGGTACTGCACCAGCAAGGCCGCCACATGGCCGCTCATGTATTGGCGGATCTGCCTGGCGAGCCCCTTCATATCCTTACGATGGAAATGCCAGGAAACCGCCGTCGGTTCGTAGCGACAGGTGCCGCCGTGATGGAGAAGGCGATTCCAGAATTCGGAATCGCCCGAACACCCTGCTGCGCCCATATCCAGCCGCACGTCGAACAATCCGATATCGTCGAATATCTGGCGGCGGAATGCCTGGCTTGCGCCCGCGCCGATCAGCCAGGCAGGCGCCCCGTATGGTGCGCTTTGGCGATAGAAATCCTGGCCGAAATCCAGACGCCTATAGCCTCTGCCAAATCCCCAATGGGTTTCGAAGATCAGCTGCGCGGGCGTGGAAAGCTCTCCAGGAAGGACAAGGCCGGTGACGCATCCGATATCCGGCTGATCAAAGGCCTTCATCAGGTTCTCCAGCCACCGCTCGTGCAGGACTACGTCGTCATCCGTGAACGCCACGAACTCGGTCTTTGCCGCGCGCACGGCGGCATTGCGGGCGTAGTCCAATCCGACCCTGTTTTCGCGCACATAGGTTGCACCGGCTGCCTCGACGGCCCGACGCGTGCCATCACCGGCTGAGGCGTTGTCGACGACGATTACCTCAGCCGGAGGCAAAGACTGCGTGGGGATTGATGCGAGACATCTGGCTAGTTCGTCCGGCCGATCCTTGGTGCAGATCAGGAGGCTGACGTCGCGGTTCCTGATCGGTGCCCGCATCACGTTCCGAGCGTGTTCGATGGTCTCTGGCAAGACGGCGCGCGCAGCCAGGGCACCCGGAATTTCTGACCTCTCGATATAGGCCTGACCGACGGGAAGCCCTTCGAAGACGAAGACGACGAGCCCGGCGTCGATCGCCGGGACATTCGCACCGACGTCATCCGACGAAAGATCCAGGTATTGGATAGGCACAGGAAAGACATTGTCTTTCATGTCACGCGGTATGACGTCCCTCATTGCTACTCTCTGTGCCAGATGCCGGTGAACCGTTTAGCGTCCCGCCTTGGCCAGCGGGCGGGAGCTCGCCTGAGCCGCCTGTGCCGTGGCAATTTTCATCTCCTGACTGAACCAGTCCAGTGTCTTTGCAACGCCTTCCTCATAGCTGATCGTGCACGACCATTCGGGCATCACGTAGTTTGCATTCGTCAGATCTGGTCGTCTGTTTGTCGGATCATGCGGCGGTGAGGGCTCAAAGACGATCGGAATCCCGCCCATCAGGCGCGAGACATACTGAGCTACTTCCAGGACCGATATCTCCCGATCGTTCCCGACGTTGAGCGGGCCCCTGTAATCGGTCTCGTTCATCCAGAAGTAACGTGCGAAGCCGTCAATGATGTCATCGACATACCCCCAGCTTCGGGATTGGAGGCCATCCCCGAACACCGTAATGGGGCGGCCGGTCAGGGCCTGGGCGACGAAGTTCGAGACAGCTCGCCCGTCGTCTGGCCGCGTCCTCGGTCCATATACGTTGAAGGGTCGAACGATTTTCACGTCCAGACCCTGCGTGCGCTGCATCTCGAACAGCAAGGACTCCGTGCAGCGTTTGCTTTCGTCATAGGATGAGCGTGGCCCGGTGCAATCGACCTGGCCCTTATAGGACTCCGGCTGCGGTGAGACGAGCGGATCGCCATAGACTTCCGAGGAAGAGGTGAAGCAGAAGCGGCCCCCTTTTTTCAGGAGGTCCAGAAGACGGAAGGCTCCAATGAGATTTGCCGAAATGGTTTTCTTGGGTTCCTTCATGTACCACGGCGGCGAGGCCGGAGAAGCAAGGTGGAATATTTCGTCAAACTTGTCCGACGTCTGAAGCTCTTCCACGTCGGACCGCACGAAGTGGAAGCGGGGGTCCCGGATGTGGGAGATATTCGCCTCGCGGCCAGTCCAAAGATTATCAACAACAACCAATTTTTCGATGTCGGTGCGATTTAAAAGCCTATCGCACAAATGCGATCCGAGAAAACCGGCTCCGCCTGCTACAAGCACTTTCTTCATGACTTCTCCAGCAGATGACATGTTTCGCTTTTCTGGGATTTAGGACTTTGATTGTTCAGTCCGGGCGAGTGGCGGTTACTTGGGATTCTTGCAACGGCTCTAAATGCAAATCGATGCGCCAAGAATGATCTCCATCCAATGCACCGTTTCAGAAAAGGATATGATGTCCGCCTTCGGCGCACCTCGATGTCCTCGATAAAAGCAACGTAATCGCGTTCTAACTTTTTTGCGCGCTGACCAACACGGACTTAAGTCCGACATCGTTTGCCTCTTCCGGTTGAACCACCGGAACGATTAAAGAACGAGACGGATACGCGACCCCGGCGCATTTAATTCCAGGTTGGCGAGCTTGCCTGCGCCATCGCGAAACAACTGAAATTGCGGGCGATTTCGGATCCGGCCGCGCTTCTGCTCATTTTTACCGATGGAGCCACTTTCCCGATTGACAGAACCACTTCCCTCGCTATTCTATTATAAAAACCGACATAACATAACTGTGGAACATTAAACCGGGAGCATAAAATGAAGACTTTTGTCGCATTCCTTCTCGGCACTGCGCTGGTCGCCTTGCCGACAACCTTGATGGCTCAGGAAAAGGGCGGCGTTATCAACGTCGCAACGATCGGCGAGCCGCCGACGCTTGACCCTATGTCCTCGACCGCCGATCTCGTCGGCATCGTCACGCAGCATATTTTCGAAACGCTCTACACGTTCGACAAGAAGTGGAATGTCACGCCGCTTCTGGCCGAAAGCCTGCCGGAAATCAGCGCCGACGGTAAGACCTATACGATCAAGCTGCGCACCGGCATCAAGTTTCATGATAACTCCGATATGACCTCGGAAGATGTCGTTGCCTCGCTCAACCGCTGGATCAAGATTGCCTCGCGCGGCAAGCAGGTCGCAGGCTTCATCGACTCCATCACCGCCGTCGATCCGGCGACCGTCAAGATCGCACTGAAGCAACCCTATGCGCCGTTGACCTCGCTGCTCGCCTTCAACAACTCCGCCGCCATCATCATTCCTGCTGAAAAGCAGGATGAACCGATGAAGGAATTCATCGGCACCGGTCCTTACATGCTGAAAGAGCGCAAGGCGGACCAGTACATCCAGCTCGTCCGTTTCGACGGCTATAAGTCGCGTGACGGCGAGAGCGACGGTTATGGCGGTGCCCGCCACCAGTATCTCGATGAAATCCGCTTCGTGCCGGTTCCGGATCCGAACACGCGCGTCGAGGCCGCCGTTTCAGGTCAGTACGATTATGTCGACTCGATCCCGGTCGAATCCTTCGACAAGCTGAAGGCATCGAGCGCTTCGCAGCCCGTCATCCTGAAGCCCTTCGGCTATCCCGTCTTCGTCTTCAACACGAAGGAAGGCATTGCCAAGAACGTCGAGGTCCGCAAGGCAATCCGCCAGGCGCTCAGCATGGAAGACATGCTCGCCGCCGCTTTCGGCAGCACGGATTTCTACACGCTCGACGGCGACATTTATCCCAAGCCCTACGTCTGGAATACGGATGCAGGTGTCGAGGGCAATTATAACGTCGCCGATTCAGAAGGGGCCACCGCAGCGGCAAAGAAGGCCGGCTATAATGGTGAGCCGATCCGCATTCTCACCAGCCGCCAGTATGAATTCCACTACAAGATGGCGCAGGTCGCGGCCGAATATCTGAAGGCTGCCGGCTTCGCCGTCGATCTGCAGGTCGTCGACTGGGCGACGCTGACGCAGCGCCGCACAGATCCGAAGCTCTGGGATATCTACATCACCCACAGCCCCTTCCTGCCGGAACCGGCACTGATCGGTTCGCTGTCTCCGAGCTCGCCCGGCTGGTGGGATACGCCGGCGCGCAAGGCCACCGTCGATGCCTTCACTTCCGAGGTCGATCCGCAGAAGCGCATCGCACTCTGGGCCGATGTCCAGAAGGCCATGTATGACGAATTGCCCTACATGAAGATCGGCGATTTCAACGCCGTCTCGGCCAAATCGACCAAGCTTGAAGGCGTCGACCCGGCTCCGTGGCCGTATTTCTGGAACGCATCCGTCAAGAAGTAACGCTCCATCGCAGGATGCCGGTGCGCCTGCGCCGGCATCCCTTTTCCATCGTGCCTGCCCGGCACCGGGACAGACTTCATGATACGTTACATTTTCCAGCGCCTGCTCGGCATGATCGTGGTGATGTTTCTCGTCGTCACGATCGTCTTCATCATCGTGCGCGTCACCCCCGGCGATCCGGCGGCCGTCATGCTCGGTCCGGATGCGACGTCGCAGGATATCGCCGATCTGCGCGCCAGCCTTGGCCTCGACCGATCGATCGGCGTGCAATATCTCTTTTATATCGGGCAGCTCCTGAAGGGCGATCTTGGACAGTCGATTTTCCTCAACATGCCGGTCACCGCGGCGCTGCTCGATCGCGCCGAACCGACCTTCTTCCTGACGATCTTCTCGCTTGTTATCGCCAGCCTCATCGCGCTGCCGATCGGTATCTATGCCGCCTACCGCCGGGGTTCCTTCATCGACCAGGCGGCAACGACGCTTGCAATGTTTGCCGCAAGCATTCCGAGCTTCTGGCTCGGCCTCATCCTCATGCAGGTGTTCGCCGTCCGCTTCGGCCTGTTCCCGGTCTCCGGATACGGCGGACCGGGCTCGACATTCCTCGACCGCATGTATCACCTGACGCTGCCTGCCTTCGCGCTCGGCATCGTCTCCTCCGCGCTCATCCTGCGCTTCACGCGAGCCTCGATGCTCGATGTGCTGGGTGACGATTATATCCGGACAGCTCGGGCCAAAGGCCTGATCGAACGCAGGGTGATCCTCAAGCACGCTTTGAAGAATGCACTTATCCCGATCCTGACCGTCCTTGGTCTGACCGCCGCCGTGCTGATCTCGGGCGCAGTCGTGACCGAGACCGTCTTCGGCCTTCCGGGCGTCGGCAATCTCGTGGTCTCGGCTGTTTTGCGTCGTGACTATCCTGTTATCCAGGGAGCGCTTCTGGTGATCGCCGCGCTCTACGTCCTGATCAATTTTGTGATCGACATGCTCTACCTGCTCGTCGATCCGAGGGTGCGCTACTGATGACGGATATCGCGATCAAGCCGGTCGAAAGCGAAGGCCGCAAATTCATCCGCCAGTTTTTAAAGCGCAAGACAGTCGTCGTTGGCTTGCTCATTCTCACAATTTTCGTGCTGCTGGCGATCTTGGCGCCATGGGTTGCACCCTATTCACCGTCGAAGCTTTCGATCATCAACCGTCTGAAGCCGCCGAGCGGGACATATTTCTTCGGCACGGACGAGTTCGGCCGGGATGTGCTGTCACGCACGATCTTCGCCGGCCGCCTGTCTCTGCTCGTGGGCGCCGCGGTCGTAGCACTTTCTGCGGCGATCGGGGTTACGCTCGGCCTGCTCGCCGGCTTCTTCAAGAATCTTGACACGCCGATCGCCCGCCTCATCGATGCTATGATGGCCTTTCCCGACATCCTGCTTGCGATCGCACTCGTTGCGGCTCTCGGTCCGTCGCTGACGACTGTGATCATCGCGCTGTCGATCGTCTATGCGCCGCGCCTGGCCCGCATCGTCCGCGCCTCGACGCTCGTTATCCGCGAACTGCCCTATGTCGAGGCGGCTCAAGCGCTCGGCATTTCGACCTTCCACATCATGACCCGGCATGTGTTGAGAAACCTGCTTTCGCCGATCCTGGTGCAGGCGACGTTCCTCTTTGCGAGCGCAATGCTTGCGGAAGCGGGCCTGTCTTTCCTCGGTCTCGGCGTCAGCCCGGAAATCCCGACCTGGGGCACGATGATTGCCGCAGGCCGGCAATATATCGGCCAGGCCGACTGGATGACGCTGTTTCCGGGTATCGCCATCATTCTCTCGGTGCTTTCGCTGCAGATGGTCGGTGACGGTCTGCGCGATATGCTCGATCCCAAACTTCGAAAGGATCTCTAAAATGACCGGTGAAAAAGCGGGCAAGCCGCTCCTCCTCACCAATATCAGGCCTGTCGGCTTTGGCACTGGCACGCCCGATGGCGCGATCGATATCCTGGTCGATGCCGATGGCAAGATCGCCGGCCTCGGCCCATCCCTGGCGGCGGCTGACGACGTGACACGCATCGACGGTAAGGGCGCCTTTGTCTCCCCCGGCTGGGTCGACCTGCATGTGCATATCTGGCACGGCGGCACGGACATCTCGCTGCGCCCATCCGAATGCGGCGTCGAGCGCGGTGTAACGACGCTGGTCGATGCCGGTTCTGCCGGGGAGGCCAATTTCCACGGCTTCCGTGAATATATCATCGAGCCGTCCAAGGAACGCATCAAGGCCTTCCTCAATCTCGGCTCCATCGGACTGGTGGCCTGCAACCGCGTCGCGGAACTGCGCGACATCAGGGATATCGATCTTGACCGTATTCTCGAATGTTATGCCGAAAACAGCGAGCATATCGTCGGCATCAAGGTGCGCGCCAGCCATGTGATCACCGGCTCCTGGGGTGTCACCCCCGTAAAGCTCGGCAAGAAGATCGCCAAGATCCTCAAGGTGCCGATGATGGTGCATGTCGGCGAGCCGCCGGCCCTCTACGATGAAGTGCTTGAAATCCTCGGTCCCGGCGATGTCGTCACCCACTGCTTCAATGGCAAGGCGGGCTCCAGCATCATGGAGGATGAAGACCTCTTCAATCTCGCCGAACGCTGTGCATCCGAAGGCATCCGCCTCGACATTGGCCATGGCGGCGCCTCCTTCTCCTTCAAGGTGGCGGAAGCGGCGATTGCCCGCGGTCTCCTGCCGTATTCGATTTCAACCGACCTGCATGGCCATTCGCTGAACTTCCCGGTCTGGGATCTGGCCACCACCATGTCGAAGCTTCTGTCAGTCGGCATGCCCTTCGACAAGGTGATCAACGCTGTGACCCATGCGCCGGCATCCGTCATCAAGCTGTCGATGGAAAACCGTCTGACTGTTGGTGCTACCGCCGAGTTCACTGTCTTCGATCTCGTCGATTCCGACCTTGAGGCGACAGATTCCAATGGTGACGTCTCGGTGCTGAAGAAGCTTTTCGAGCCGCGCTATGCGGTGCTGGGCAACGAGGCCTTCACTTCCAGCCGTTATGTGCCGCGCGCCCGCAAGCTCGTGCGCCACAGCCACGGTTATTCCTACCGGTAAGACCAGAACTCAAGACATAGCATGACAGGAGTTTGCGTGAACCAGTCTTCCGCCACCGCCGGCCCGCCCGTTACCGCAGGTCAACCCAGCACGTCGCCCTACGAGCGGCTAGCAGCGCTTGGCATCCAGCTTCCGGCTCCACCGCCGCCGATCGCCAACTTCGTCACCCATGTGCAGGAGGGCAACATGCTTTACCTGTCGGGGCAGGGGCCTCGCGAGCCTGATGGATTCATGCATGTCGGCAAGGTCGGCGCCGAGGTCGGCGTCGAAGCCGCCTACCAGCATGCAAAGCTGACCGGCATCAATCTGCTTTCCGTCATGCATCAGGCGCTCGGCGACCTTTCGCGTGTCAAGCGCGTCGTCAAGCTGCTCGGCATGGTCAATGCCGTGCCGCATTTCGTCGACCATCCTGCAGTTATCAACGGCTGCTCGGATCTCCTCATCGATGTCTTTGGTGAGGAGATCGGGCAACATGCCCGCTCTGCAGTCGGCTTCGGATCGCTGCCAGGAAACATCACCGTCGAAATCGAGGCCATCGTCGCGCTGAGATGAGGATGCGTATGATTGCTCGGGCCCAACAGATTGAAATTGGAGACACCCATGTCTGAGGACATCCGCACATCGATCGGCCTTCGCCCGGTCATCAACGTTTCTGGCACCATGACCAGCCTCGGCGCCTCGATCGTCGTTCCCGAGGCTATCGCCGCCATGTCGTCGATCCTACCGCATTTCGTCGAGGTCAACGATTTGCAGCGCAAGGCGAGCGCCGTCATTGCGCGGCTGACCGGCGGCGAGGCGGGTTTCGTGACCGCCTCGTGCTCGGCAGGCATTTCGCTCGCCGTCGCAGGCGCCATCACTGGCAACAATTTGCTCGCCATCGAGAAGCTGCCGGATGTCGTCCCGGAAAAGAACGAAGTTCTTGTCCAGATGGGCCACATCGTGAGCTACGGCGCGCCCGTCGATCAGGCGATCCGGCTTGCCGGGGGCAAGGCGGTGCTGGTCGGCCAGGCGACATCCACCCACCGTTTCCATATGGAACAGGCAATTACCGAAAAGACGGCGGCCGCCGTCTATGTCGTTTCGCATCATGTCGTCGACTATGGCCTGCTGAACCTCAAGGAATTCGTCGAGATCGCCCATGCCAAGGGCGTTCCCGTTATCGTCGATGCGGCCTCGGAATATGATCTCAAGATATTCCTGGAGCAGGGGGCCGATGTGGCGCTCTATTCCGGCCACAAGTTCCTGGGCGGCCCAACCTCGGGCATCGTCGCCGGCAAAAAGGAGCTGGTGCGCAACGCCTTCCTGCAGAACATGGGCATCGGCCGCGGCATGAAGGTCGGCAAGGAAAGCATTTTTGGCGTCATGGCGGCGCTGGAAGCCTGGGAAAAGCGCGACAATGCCGGTATCCGCGAGCGTGAGACAAGCTATCTCAACCTCTGGAAACAGACGCTTGACGGCCGCCCCGGCGTTACCGCGCTGATAGAACCGGACCCGACCAACAACCCGCTCGATCGCATGCGCGTGATCATCAATACCGACGAGGCCCATATTACCGCCTGGGATCTTGCCGATGCTCTCGGCCGCGGCTCTCCGCCGATCATCGTCCGCGACCACGAAGTCGAGCATCGCTACTTCTATCTCGACCCCTGCAACCTGCATCCGGGCCAGGAAAAGATCGTCGCCAGCCGCCTGGCCGAAGAGCTCGACAAGGCGCGTGCCTCCAACGAGATCATCGCGACACCGATCGAAGATCGAAGCAAGCGTCGTTTCGAAGGCGTGCTGAAGTGGCCGGACTGATCTGATATCCGGGACGAATTTTAAGGAAGCGATCATGACAGGCATCCAGGCACAATCCATCACAGCGGCAGAGCCGGTCCTCTCCGTCCAGAATCTGACGACATCGTTTCTGGTCGATGGCGCCTGGAAGCCGGTCGTTCGCAATATTTCCTTTGATGTCGCACCGGCAGAGACAGTCGCTATCGTCGGCGAAAGCGGCTCCGGCAAGAGTGTGACTTCCCTGTCGATCATGCGTCTTCTGCAGTTGGATTCGAGCCGCGTCGAAGGCAAGATCATGCTCGGCGGGCGCGATCTTCTGGCCCTGCCGGAAGGCGAAATGCGCAAGGTTCGCGGCAATGATGTCGCTATGATCTTCCAGGAGCCGATGACGAGCCTCAATCCGCTCTTCACGATCGGCGACCAGATATCCGAGGCATTGCTCTGCCACAGGCCAATGTCGAAGGCAGAAGCCCGCGCCGAGACGATCCGGCTGCTTGAAAAAGTGCGCATCCCCTCCGCCGCCTCGCGCTTCGACGAATATCCCCACCGCTTTTCCGGCGGCATGCGCCAGCGCGTGATGATCGCAATGGCGCTTGCCTCGCGGCCGAAGCTCCTGATCGCCGACGAGCCGACGACGGCACTCGACGTGACGATCCAGGGCCAGATCCTGGATCTGATCAAGATGCTGCAGGAAGAGGAGGGGACCTCGGTTCTGTTTATCACCCATGACATGGGCGTCGTTGCCGAGATCGCCGACCGTACCGTCGTCATGTATCGCGGCGAGCAAGTGGAAACGGGGGTGACTGCGGATATCTTTCACCGCGGCAAACATCCCTACACCCGCGCCCTGCTGTCTGCCGTCCCGGTGCTCGGCTCCATGCAGGGCTACGAGCGGCCGCTGCGCTTTCCTGTCGTCAATACGGCGACCGGAGAATCTGACACGCCGGTCGAGACGGCCGATACAGTCGCGGCAGCCGCCCGTCCGGTATTGGAGGTGAAGAACCTCACCAAGCGCTTCGATATTCACTCGGGCCTCTTCGGCAAGCTGACCGGTCGCGTCCACGCGGTCGAGAACGTATCCTTCGATCTCCATGCGGGCGAGACGCTATCGCTCGTCGGCGAGTCCGGCTGCGGCAAGTCGACAACCGGGCGCGCAATCATGCGGCTGATTGAGGCGCAGAGCGGTTCTGTCATTGCCGATGGCAAGGATGTGCTGGCGCTCGGCAAGGCGGGCATGCGCGAGATGCGCAAGACCGTGCAGATGATCTTCCAGGACCCCTTCGCCAGCCTCAATCCGCGTATCCGCGTCGGCGATGCCATTGCCGAGCCTTATCTCGAGCACAGGATGGGTACGGCAAAGCAGGCAAGGGAGCGCGTCGCAGACCTCCTCGCCAAAGTCGGACTGACACCCGACATGGCTTCGCGCTTCCCGCATGAATTCTCCGGCGGTCAGCGCCAGCGTATCTGTATTGCGCGTGCGCTTGCACTGGAGCCGAAGGTCATCGTGGCGGATGAGAGCGTCTCGGCACTAGACGTTTCGATCAAGGCGCAGGTCATCAACCTGATGCTCGATCTGCAGCAGAGCCTCAACCTCGCCTTCCTGTTCATCTCGCATGACATGGCCGTCGTCGAGCGCGTCAGCCATCGCGTCGCCGTCATGTATCTCGGTGAGATTGTCGAAATCGGCCCGCGAGCGGCCGTTTTCGGCAATCCGCAGCATGACTATACCAAGAAGTTGATGGCAGCTGTGCCGGTCCCCGATCCCGACCGCCGTCGCGAAAAACGCGTTGTTGCCAACGACGAGATCAAAAGCCCGATCCGGCCTGTCGATTATAAGATCAAGCCGCTCGGGTACCGCGAGGTATCGCCGGGGCATCTGGTGGCAAACTGAGGGCGGCTTTCGCCGCCACGGCATCTATGGCTGTTTCAAGAAAGCCTACGGCATTGGCTCGAAAATCGAAATCGATTTTCGGAAGCCCGACGCGTGGATTCAACGAGTTAGGGCGTCTTTAATAAGTGCGAATGCACGCACCACGCCCTAGTGCCTGGTATCGTCGGCTCGAAGTTGGTCAATCGCTTCAAGCGCTTCGTCCGCCGTCCAGCCGGCGCGCAACGCCGCAGCGACCAAGCGAACCTCCGCCTCCATTTCAAGCCTCAGATAAAGTCCCTCCAGGGCCTCCTTGGCGGTGACCACGTGATCGTCGTGCGGTACAACGTGAGCATTGCGTGAGGTCATAGACACATTCCTCTCCTTCCTCGAGGTGGGTTGTGCTTCTTGTTAGGGCGATAACAGGTTCGTGGTGTCCTAGAGAACGATTACGCGCCTGCGTTGATTTTGTTCCATCCTTTTTGGTGCCACCGACGCGAGCATCAAGCATTTTTGTTGCGTTCCGGTCCTGTGCCCGTGAATAACACGGCCAATGGACCATTGACGAAATTGCGGTAGAACGACAGACCTCCACAAATCCCGGAGGCCAAGAGATATATGATGCCACATTTGCAGGAACTGATCGACTGGATTATTGCCGAGGGACTATCGACAGATACGATCGAGACCGTTCTGCAGGGTGTGGCGGAGCGGCTGATGGACCTCGGATACCCGATCATTCGTGCGTCGATCGCTATGCCGTCGATTGATCCCGTACAACGCGGATCTTCGGTCGCATGGTACCGATCGTCCGGCTTTTTGACGGAAGTTCAAGGACATGACGAAGCGGGTCAAGAGTTGTTCCAGCGCTCGCCTGTTGCTTATCTCCTGGCGAACGACCTCGATTACGCCCGCTGGAAATTGCCGCCCGGACCGGACGCGCCGCCGATTCCGCTGCTGACGGAGCTAGCCGAGCTTGGAGCCACCGATTACCTGATGAAACTGGCCCGATTTCCCGGGGATACTGCGCTTGCAGGTGTCAGCTTCTCCCTCGCTGTCGATCATCCCGAGGGATTTTCCGATCATCAGATTGCCGAACTGCGGCGGTTGATGCCAGCCCTCACTCTTACCTGTTGCCGGATCGCGACCACACGCGTTGCCACTGACGTGCTCGCGGTCTACACGGGTGCCGGAAGCAGCAGTCGTATCCTAGGTGGCCATATACGGCGCGGCGACGGTACCGCGATCTATGCGGCGATCCTTCTAGCTGATCTCAAGAATTTCACGTCACTCAATGAAAGGCATGCGCCCGAACGCATCGTTGCCTGGCTCAATGAACACTTCGAGGCGATCGGCGCCCCGGTCGAGCAGGAGGGCGGCGAGATCCTGAAGTTTATGGGCGACAGTCTGCTCGCCATCTTCCCTGCCGATATAGACAACCCCGCTGAGGCATGCCGCCGCGCGCTATCGGCGGCTCGAACCGCCATGGACGCCAATGCTGATGTCAATCGCAGGCGAACGGAAGCGGGAGAGCCAGGGCTTCTCGTCGATATCGTCCTTCACGTCGGCGAGGTCTTTTATGGGAACGTCGGTGCGGCCCGCCGCCTCGACTTCACGGCGATCGGCAGGGCGGTCAATGAAGCGGCGCGCATGGAGAAGCTGGCCGACGAAATCGGCCACAGCCTGCTGGCATCCGCCGATTTCGTTTCGCAGACGCCAGGCCGTTTCGAGAAAGCGGGCATTTTTCCACTCAAGGGCGTCGCTCGGCCAGCCGCGATTTACGCCTGGCCAGATTGACCATTTACTCTATCGGATTCTGCGGGCTTTATCGGGCGGGAATGAACCGTCAGAAGAGCGGACGCCGTGTCATCTGCGCCACCTCGCAGACGTATGTGGCCGCGCATAATACGAGCTTTGCGTAGTGCCCGAACAAGGCCTCGGCATTGTGGAAGTAGATCTTCTCCGTGTCTTCCTTGGGAAGACCGAGAGCTGCTGAGAGCCCTGAAGGTCTGAGAATGCTTCAGGGCGTGGCGCGAGTATTCGCAGGAGCTGCGTATGGAGGATCCTTGACTTCCTGCGAAAAGACTGAGGCCGCAGCTTGGGCCCGTCTGCAATCTATGGAATGTCTCTCGACTCCAGCTCCGGGCAGCTTGCCTCGTTTCCAAAGGTGATCTCCTTGCGATCTCCGTTAAGCGTCAGCCCCCTGAAGGTTAGCAGGTTCTCGTCGCGATAGACGATCTCGCTTCGATAAATCCCGGCGCGTATCGCTCTGTTCCTGGCACGACTGACGTTGCACTGCCCGATTGGAGGCGAAACATGCCAGTTGGAAGTGCCTTGCGCGTCGGTTTGCCAGCCTTCGGCTGAAGCAAGCGTCGAACCAACAAGCAGCGCGAATGCTGAAAGTACAAACATGGACGACAATCGAGATTTCACGATATTACTCCGAGGCGATCCAGCTATCGATGCCTCCGGTATTATCTGAAATTGCTGAATAGATCATCCGACAGTGGTCAATCGGCTTGGACTTCTCAGGGAATGGTGAATAATTGGAATTGCTCGCGACTGCGGCGACACGGGCGCAGTACCGCCGGGTTCGGCAACAGGCTGCATCAGAACAGTGGAACGCACCTATCGCCGTTCGCAAACGATGTGTTTGGAGAACTCGGCTCAAACAAAAGCAGCGGCAGTCGCAACGATCAGATCCTATTCAGGAAGAGGAACTTCGGAACTTGCAGGTGACGCGGAAGATGATACCTCCCACGTGGACCAGGGCCTGTGGAATGGCTCAGAAAACTACAGCGGCAGCTCTGATGTCTGCATATTGCCAGGAACTCAAGTGGCGTCGCTTGATGCGTACAGACGAATGACGCGAGGTGTCCCGTCTTATTCGACGATAACATGTGGTACGAAGCGCGATAGGTTGGCGGTTATGCGCGAGCGGTCCTCGCGCACAGCAAGGCCGCAGGCGCGGTCGCCGACGATCCAGCTGCCGAGCACGGCGAAGCCGCCATCGCTTTCGAAAAGCGGGGCATAGGCCTGGACGATGAAGCCTTCGTCGCCGTAATCGCCGGGGGCGGAAATCAATTCCCGGCCGTCTCGGAATATTGTGACGTTCTCGCCTTCTCGCGACAGCAGCGGTTTGCGCACATAGTCGGTCAACACCGAGGCTGCCGGGTCGCCCGCGAAATAGCTGGGTAGCAGGTTGGGGTGATTGGGGTGGCGCTGCCAGAGTAGAGGCAGAAGCCCTTTGTTGGAGAGCACGGCTTTCCAGGCTGGCTCGATGAAAACATCGCCCGAGCGCATCAGTTCGCGGGCGAACGGCTCGCGCAGCATAAATTCCCATGGGTATAGTTTGAAGCAGCGGTCGATCACCCGATCCTTAAGGTCAGTGTAGCGGCCCTGCGCATCGATGCCGATCTCGCGCATGTCCAGAAGCTCGACGCGGTGGCCGGCCTGTACGGCACAGTCCATCAGGTAAACCGTCGTGCCTCGATCCTCTTCATTGTCGGTCATCGCCGCGAAGTGGAAGATCGGCCCTCTGGAAAATTGCGCGAACGCCTCGACGAGGCTTTCCTGCAAGGAATTGTACTGGTCCGTATCATTAGGCAGGACTCCCAAAGCCATTTGGTCGGTCAGCCAGTTAAACTGGAAATAGGCCGTCTCGAACACCGAAGTCGGAGTATCGGCATTGTATTCGAGCAGCTTGGCCGGCCCAGTGCCATCGTAAGCAAGATCGAATCGGCCATAGAGATGCCGGTCGCGGCGCAGCCAGGAGCGCTGCACCACATCGCGCAAATCCGACGGAATGGCCAGCCGGTCGAGCGCCTCTTCGTTTTTCACGATATCACCGACCAAATCCATGCACATGTCGTGCAGTTCCTGGCTCGGCTCTTCGATCTGCATCTCGATCTCATCGAGCGTGAAGCTATAGGCGGCGTCGTCCAGCCAGTAGGGCTCGCCATACATGACGTGAAATCCGAAGCCGACGGCCCGCGCCTTGTCACGCCAATCAGGGCGCGCCGGAAGGTTGATGCGCTTCATGTCAGCCGCCGAAACTGAAGGATGAACGGCCGCCGAAGCCTTGCCGGGCGACGGTGCGGGTATTGACGTTGACCGGCTTGACACTCTGGCGTGAGGGCGCAAGCGTGGTGTCGTTGCTCATACCGACTGAGCGAGCCGTTGTTGTCACCGTCTGCCCCATGCGATTGCGATAAATCGGCGTGGAACCGTAGTAGTTGCCATTCTCCTCCTGGCGCCGGCGATAAACGTTGTAGTCGCCGATGTTGTTGAGTGCCGAAGACAGCATATAGCCTGCCAGGAACGGTACGAAGAAGCTGCCGCTTCCGCCGGTATTGTTAGGTGCTGCACTGGCCGACTGTTCAGCGCATTGGCCCGAGCCATACTCGGCCTCGCAGGCGGCCATGCCGTTGAAACGCGGCGCTGTGGTGAGATGAGCCCGCATGGCATCCTGATATCCGGCTTGGCAGACCTGCCGGTCCATGCCGGATTCCACGCATTGGTCGACGGAGGTGAACATTGTTTCCGAAGGAGTCTGGTCGCCGCAACCGGATAGCGCCAGGGTTGAGGCGGCGATAGTGCCAAGCGCCAGGAAAGGTAGTCTGTGCCCGCTCTTACGTCTGCGCATCTTTCCCTCCCTCAATAGGTCATGCAGGCGGCATTGAGAATGCCGATGACCAGTGCAATGCCGCCGCCCCATATGCCCGCGGCAATATTGCCGGCCGTGATCTTCCCATGCAGGTCCGTCATGGTGAAATTCGCGATGTAGTAAGCGAGGATCTGCGCCAGGATGCCGATCACCGCCCATATGATGTAGTCGACGACACTGACCGAATTTGCTGCGGCCGAAGCCAGAGGCAGACTGAAACCGACAAGTGCGCCCAGGAATGCGGTAACGGCCGCAAGGTTGCCGGCGCGAATGAGTTGGACCTCCTCTTGCGGCGTCAACCGCGTGTAAATGACCGAAAAAACGCCAAAGGCGGCAAGACCGACGGCGAAATAACCAAGGAATGCAGGCAGACCCGCCACGTAATCGAGCATTGAAAAGTTCTCCGTTGAAAATTGATGGCTCTATCAGACGCGGCGAACATCGGCTGGAGCGAGTCCGTAGCCGATCAGAAATTCCACCGAGCTTCCCGCCTGGCTTTGCCTGAGATCGATGTCGCGTTCGACATTGATCAGAAGCATTTCGCGCGTCGATCCAAGCGGGCGATAATACAACATGCAGGTCTGGTGAATGGAGCGCTGCTCTTCACCATCGTCGACCTTTTCGACAAACTCCGCCAGCGGCGCGCGCTCCGGGCCTTCACCCCAGAAGCGGCTATAGAGGATACCGTCGGCATCGTAGGATGGTTGGCCGATCAGGCCTTCCAGTCCGGTCCAGCGGTTCCATTCACTCTGACCGGCAGGCACGACGCTGTCCCAGGGCTGATAAAAGCTGATGTCGTCAACAGCATCACCCGGCCGGCCCGAGGTCGACATCACCTGAATCATCCGGTGATCTTCATCGTAGTAACGCGATAGGACCGTCGCGGCATCGAGCGAGACCTCACCGTAGCCGGCAATGATGAAGGGGCCGCTCCGTGGCAGCGGCATGGCCGGCTCACAACCCAGGGCCTCCGCCTCGAGGGAGAGGAAATCGATCTCCAAGGCGCCGCCTATGGCGGCGCTCAAGGGGCCAAGTTCTTCGGGCAAGGGCCTTTCGTTCTTGTCTCCGCTGAACCAGCCGATCATGATACGCCTCCCATTCGAGCCCAAGCGATGGCAGCGGGATCTAGCCGCATTCCGCTGATATAGTAAAGGGTCTCGCCGCCCCGCATCAGCACCTCGTCTCGACAATTGAGGTCGGTCATGCCCTGGCTCAGCAAGCCCACCAGCGTCACATTGTGCTCACGCCTGAGGCTTAAAAACACGTCCCCATAGAACAGAGGCGTTTGCAAAGGCGGTACCGGCAGGGAAAAGGCCGTATCGGTGGAGGCAGCCGACAGCAGCCGTGCGGCGATCTCCGAAGATCCCGGATCTCGGGCGGCACGCGACAGCAGTTCCTCGGCGAGGGAGCCCACCGCCTCGACGCGCGGCCGGAGTTGTTTGACCATCTGTGCTGTGCGGTCGTCGACGAAATAAGCCACGATATGGGCATTGGGTGCATGGTCTTCCGCAATCAGGACTGCGGCTAGCGTTTCGTCGTCATTTGCTCCGCGCGCGATGATCGCCCGTGCCTGCGCCGCTCCGGCTCGCACCAGAGCGTCGGCATCGGAAAGCCGTTCGGTTCTGATATAGTCGGCGCAGTCGCTGGCGGGATTTTCCAACAGGTCCTTGGCAACCAGAACGCTGATCGGTTCGTTAGCCTGTCGTTCAGCATGCAGCAGCCGCAGCGTCTGATATGTCTGCCCCTCTTGCCAGCCCAGGACGATGATATGGCCGGTGCGTTCACTGTAGTCACCTAATCCGCGCATACGATTCCTCCAGACCGTGCCGATCATTGTCAACAATTTGCCAAGAACAGCGGTGAAGATGGCAATGCCACCGGGAAGAACGAACAGGACGGCAATGATCCGGCCGAGCCCCGATTTTGGGGACAGGTCGCCATAGCCGACAGTCGTTGCTGTAACCATATAGTAGTAAAGAAAATCGATCGGATTGCTGACAAGATCGCCTTCGCCGGCCAGCATGAAGAGCAGGTAAGATGCGATCAGGTGGATCACGAGGATAAGAAAAAGGGCTGACCAAGCCAATTCGCTAAGCGAGAGATATACACGCCGCAGTATTGAAGCGATAAATGGCACGCGATTCGCCCCCGTTCCCGGTGCGTAACCTAGCGAAATTTATTTAGCGCGCCACCTTTAAGTGGCATTCCGACTACCCAGATATTTTCGAGTTCTAACTGATGGAGGATTTTTTTGGAGACCTGGAATCTCACCACCTTAACGCGCCTGTTCGCCGCCGATCCCGAGGTACTCGGCGATGTGGATGTCGCCATACCCGAACAGGGCGACGTCCTCTGCGTCACTCTTAAGGAAAAAGGCGATCTCGACGTCTTCGTGGCGGTGAGCGGGGAGCGCGATATCCTTGTGAGCGCTGTTTTGGTGCCGTGCAAGGACATACCCAATCGCGAAGCCTTCGAACGCATGGTGCTCAAGACGCATAAGTTCGTGCCGCTCTCCAGCTTCGGCATTACCGCGATCGACGGTGAGGAATGGTATGAATTGTTCGGCTCGCTGTCAGCACGCTCGTCCGCCGACACAGTGGTTGAAGAGGTCGCAATTCTGGCGGCCAATGCCGTCGATGCGGCACACATGATTGAAGAATGGAAAAGCGGGGAGATTACAGCGTGAGCACCTGGGGAAAGATTTTCACCGCCATTCGCGGCGGCATTAACGAGGCGGCCGAAGCTGCCGCCGACAACCAGTCCATGCGCATTCTTGACCAGGAAATCCGCGACGCTGAGCAGTCGCTCCGCCGGGCGCGATCCGACCTGGCCGGCATTATGGCCTCCAACAAGAGCGTTATGCGCCGACTTGAAGAAAACCGCGCAAAGGAGACCAAGGATACCGAGAGCGCCCGCGCTGCGATCTCAGCGGGCCGCACGGATCTCGCTCAGGGTCTTGCTCTGCGCATCGCCACGAGCCGTACCGAAGTGCAGCGCGACCAGGAAGAGCTCGATCGGCTGCTGCCCCGCCAGCAACAAATGCTGCGGACGATCCAAGACACCGAAGCGCGCATTGCCCAGATGAAGCGCGAGGTGGAGAACGTCAAAGCCAACGAGTCGCTGCTGCGCGCCCAGTCGGCGATTGCCCATAACCAGTCTGGCATCAATACTCGTCTCGGCAGTGCCGTCGAAAGTCTCGAACGCATCAAGAAACGCCAGGAAATCACTGCCGGCCGCATCGAAGCCGGTGCTGAACTGGCCGCACTGGAAAACGGCGGCGATCTCGATCGTCAACTGCGCGAAGCCGGCATTGGCGGCTCAAGCCATTCGGCCGACGATATTCTAGCCCAACTGATGCTGCCCAGACAGTCGGCCGGGCCTGTCTTACTGCCGGCGCCCACCGGCACTAAAGCCTGACAATCGTCAGCGAGCGGCAGCCTGGCTGTTGCTCGCTAGCTCGCTACGCCGGCGCAAGAGCGACGACATGACGATCCACAATCTCTCGCCAGCGAAGCAACGTTCGTATTTGCATGCTGTGACGAAATTCTCGCACTATTCGGGCGAGCGCCAGATCGTCTTGGACTGGAAGATGTGCGGTGTTTCACGCGCATCTGGGGTCGGGTCTTTCAATCGGAATTTTGCGCGTTGATACAACTGCTTACCGATGAACGTTGAGAATGCACATCTTTCCGAGTTGGGAAACTTTGGCTTGTATTTTAAGGGAACAAAATATTGTTTTGGGAAGGACGGAGGTGCTTTTCATGAATACGACCGATAGTTCCATAAGATAGATTATGCGATTTTCGTTTGTAGGGGCTATTTAGTAATGCGACAGTTGGGCCAGTTAGAGATGCGACAGTCTCGCCTCTCGACGCGCTGGTCAATGCCAACGTCGGGAGCAACGATGCACAGGTCATAGCGGTGGCCGGTCGTCTTTAGGTGTCATCATTTCAGTCCCTTGACGCCTTTTCGTCTGAAACAGGCAGTCCGGCAGCCACCAGTCCGGCAAGAAAACGCTCCTGGTCTTCAGGCCGCGCCAGCCGCTTGGCGACCTCTTGCCTGACGTTCGGAATCAATGCGGGTGACCTGAGCGCGATCCAGTCGAGTTGCTCCTTTGCCTCCGCCGTTTTTCCCAGCGTGCCGAGGATGGAGAGCAATACGAGGCGATGCATCGGATTGTAATTCAGGTCTGACATCCGGGACCACAGTTCCGCGGCTTGCGTGTCACCCCGCATGAAGGCACAAAGCGCCATTCCGACTTCGTAATATCCGTGTGGTCCGGCATTTCTGCTGATGGCCTTTGAAATCAGTTCGCAGCCCATGTCCCATTTTCCCGACATCGACAGGCGCAGGCCGTATTCACCCGCCACCTCGGTGTCGTTGGGATTGCTGGCATAGGCGGCCTCGCCGGCACGCATGGCTCCGATCGGGTCATTGCTGAAAAAATCGGCGAGCATCAGTGCTTGAAGAGCGCGCGCATTCTTCGGATCGAGCCGTACGGCGCGTTCGGCAAGTTCTTTCGCAGCGCTGAGCGTCGCGGCAGTCGGCTTCGTATTAAGCTGGTACGGAAAGCGGAACTCGTCGAGATGGGTCAGCGAAAGGAAAGCGGTGATATTGGAAACATCGGGTGTCTTTTCGATTGCCCGCTGCAGACAGGATTTTGCTGCCTCATGCGCCTGCGCAGTCATTTCGCTGCGATAGCTGTAATAGGACAGAGTGCAGGAGAAAGCGTCGGCATTTCCGGCAATGCCCGCGGTGTCGGTCTCGAACATGACGCCGAACGGTCGCGCAACCGCCGCCGCAATATGATCGGCAAGGCTGGACTGCGTTTTCAGGATGCCCTGCACTTTCATGTCGGCATCGTAATTATTTGCCCAGATGACCACTCCATCCGCCCGTCGCACGAGCCTTGCCGTTGAGCGCAGGATGCTGCCTTCCAGCCGGACGCTTCCCTGGAGAGCGTAGAGCGGCTCCGACGAAGCCTGGCCTTCTTTACTGCGCGGCAGGACCGCGACGACCACTATGTCGTTGAAGGGGAAGAGCTTTTCGATGATATCGTCGGTAATGCCTCGAGAGATACCGGACGCAAGTCCCCCTTCGGGAGCATTTTCAAAGCGTTCGACGATGATGGTGGGGCGACTGTCAGCCCCCCTCACCGTCTCGGCTCCCGTATCGAACAACCTTCCATGCTGAAGCAATGCCGCCCCCGCGGCGAGGATGATCACCACGCCCCCCGCAAGGAGCCAGGATCGGGGTCGTGACAAGTGCCTGCTGGCCCTGTCTCGTCTGATCGCATCTCGGCTGATCGTATCCCTGATGACATCGACCTGCTGTGCAGCGCCTCCCTCCGACATCGGCTGATTGGACTGCCCAGGTTTCGACATACCTGTGGGCTCAGCGCCCTGCCTCACGTCGAAAACCGGCGCATAGCCGCCGAGGGGAATCGTGATGATGATCCGGTCAGTGCCGCCGGCGGTCAGGTAATAGTGTTCCAGCTCCCTCCTCAGCCGCCCGGCTTCGATACGGACACATGGATCCTGCTGAGCATCGAAATTCGCATCCCTGCCGAAAACGGCTTGCGCGATGGTAAAGGCCTTCAGATACTCGCGACGGTCGGCAAGTGTCTCAGTCACCACAAATTCGAGGAATCTTCTCGCCCGCTCGGGAAGACGAAACTCCGGGCTCGAAAGAATGCGCTCAAGTTGCTGCTGCACCTCCTCCTGCGAAGGCGCGCTGCTGCTGGCCCTGTAAACGCCTGCGTTTGT
Organism: Hyphomicrobiales bacterium; assembly: GCA_900468805.1. GTDB lineage: Bacteria > Pseudomonadota > Alphaproteobacteria > Rhizobiales > Rhizobiaceae > Rhizobium. Next base: position 177,163 of record UEIF01000009.1, read on the forward strand.
CATCGGCTTTCCCCAGAATCCGATTGCTAACAACCTGCAGCATACTGTCGTGGACGATAGTCCCGAGTTGCCGCAACGGCAACGCTATTTATAAGAAAGGACTAATTAACAAAAAGCCTAATAAATGGATCATCCGGTGGCCGGGACACATCTTCGCGGGCATTTGCCGGCGTAGGATACCGTATCCTACCGGATCGGACGTGTATTTTACTGCCTTCCCCTGCCCGCGCGCTTTATCATCGTCCATGCATTCTGGAGGAGGCGGCGATGACATCACCTGAGACGTCCACATCCCATTCAATGTCAAGCGCAGAGGAGCTGCGCAAACGTGCTCTGGAACTCCAGCTTCTGGAAATGGAGCGCAACGAAAAGATCAAGGCGCGCGAAGCAAAGAAACATGCGGAGTTCGTTGAGGATTTTTTCCGCAAGCAAATTGGCGAAACGGAGCGTGCCGTCATCAAACGTCTGGTGATGAAAGCCGCCGCAGACGGCAAATACGAGGCGCTGATCTACAGTTTTCCATCGACCTTCTGCACGGATAGCGGCCGGGCCATCAATAACAACCTTCCCGGATGGCAGAAAACGCTGCAGGGAAAGGGAAAGGAACTTCTCGAACTCTTCGAGGAGGTTGCCAAGCCTCAAGGCTACGGACTCAAGGCGATGATCATCAACTTCCCCGACGGTATGCCTGGAGACGTAGGTTTCTTCCTCACCTGGGAACCGCCAGTCGACTGACGGACAACAGCAGGCATGAGCGAAGGACGATCGATGTGAAAGCGACCGAGATCGAACGGAAGTTCCTGGTCCGCGACGACAGTTGGCGCGCCTGCGCCGACGAGCCTCATGTGTTGCAGCAAGCTTATCTCTATCTCTCCCGTCGCAATCGAAATTCTATCCGCGTGCGCGTGATCGATGGATGTTCAGCGCGCTTGACGATCAAGTTTCGCACGCTGAGCCTTGCCAAGGAGGAATACGAGTACGAAATTCCCATTGGTGAGGCTCGTGACCTCATCCTGCGCGCAGCCGGTCATGTCATTGAGAAAACGCGCTATCGCGTCCTCCATGATGGGCGAAACTGGGACGTGGATGTCTTTACCGGCGCCTATAAGGGGCTGACCCTCGCCGAGATCGAACTGGCGAGCGAGGAAGATCGGCCGAAGCTGCCGGAATGGCTCGGTCGGGAGGTCACAGGCAGAAAGCGCTACTCCAACCGCGCCATGGCAGCCGCTTTGCGCGTTCCGCCGGCGGCGCGGGAGATCGCCGGCGAAGATCCTAGTCGCTTACGACGCTCCAGTTGGCATCGGGATTGAATTCCTTGATCGCCGCGGCGCGTTCTTCCGTTTTAGGCCCCAGGTCGCGCTGGTAGATAACGTTCGACCCATTGACCATAAATGTCTGAACGCCGGTGACCCGATATTTGACGGGCCAGGCAATCAACGCAAAACCGCCGGTCATATAGCCGTTGACGAGATAGCTCTGCTTGCCGCCCAGCACATTGTCCCCCTGGGACGTAAGGATGCGATAGCGATAGCCGAAGTACCCCTCCCCGCGTTTGGCGGCACCGAAGGCGGCCGTTTCGACCAACGTGCTTGCCGGGCTTTCTTCGGGATAAACGTTCGGATCCCAGTACAGGCCATCAAGCTTGCCCGCGCTGCTGATCAATTTCTTTGCGAACTCATAGATGCCGTCACCGTCACGGTCCTCGGATGCGTATTGATACTGCGCCGAGACATATTCATGCATGGTATCGATGGTGGCGAGTTCATTTTCGCCGATGCGGCGATTGACGATCTCTTCGAGGCCGCGCTCAGTGTCGAAGGACCATTTGCCGTCCTTGCCCTCGGTCAGCGGAAACGGCAGTGGCCAGAGCCGATCGCCAATCGCAACGATCTTCATGCCATCCAAATCCCTCAAAATCGCCTGTCGCTCGGCACCCTCGCGGATCAGCCCGTAGGAGATCGTCGCCTCGTTGCTCGCCCGCAGCTTGTCCGGTTTCAAGCCGAGCAGAGCGGCAAGGTCGTCGATATTGTTCGAGCCCAGCACCGATTTGAGCTTGTCCAGCGCAAGCTCAGGACTGTCGAATTTCGGTGACGGCGTTGCCACCCGGTATTCGGCCAGATCTGTCGGTACTTGCGAAAACGTAGGTGCCGCCGGCATTGCGCAAAGCAGTGTCGCAAGCATGAGCGGAATTACGGTCGATTGACGTTTCATGATGTAACTCCCTGAGCTGGAAAGAGGTCTCACCGGCGTCCGCCGCCACCACCTCGGCCGCCACCACCTCGGCCGCCGCCGCCACCATGATGCGGAATTGGACGCGACCGCTGCTGGGGACGGGCTGACTGACGATGGGCGCCCATGCTCTGCGACCCTCGTTTCGAGGCCACAGCCTCGCGGCGACCGGACTGGGGATTGCCGAGCGCACTCGACTGGCGCCCGCGATTGTCGGGTCTGGCAGCCATCTGCGGTTTATTAGGCCTATTGATGGATTTCTGCGCGGGTTTGGACGGGCGATTGGCGGCCTTCTGAGGACGCGCTTCGGGTCGGGATGCGGCTGGCCGATTGCCCGCCGCTGGCCTATTGGCCGCCGCTGGTCTATTGGCTGCCGCTGGTCTATTTGCTGCCGTTGGCCTATTTGCCTGCGGTCTGTCCTTCAGGCCCTGCGCCGTGCTTTTTCGAATATCGTCCGCACGCGCCGCGTTGGCGCGATTGCTGGGTCTCTGGCTCGCCTGGATATCGCTGGCCCGGTTGCGCAGCTGGTTGCGGTTGTCGGCCTGCAGGCCGGATTTGATCGCCGAGCGGTCCATCTTCGAAAGCTGGTCCTTGCCAATGCTCAACTTGCTGCGATCGACCTTGCTCCAGTCGACGTCGTTCCACTTCAGCTTCCCATTGAAATTACGATCATTGAGGCAATTATTGCAGTCGATATCGATATCGCCGTTCCAGCGACCTCCCCAGACACCCCAGTCATCCCAATTGACGACCGCAGCCCAGGCAAGGCCGGTCACCGCGCCGGCAAAGAAGGCCGCACCGGGATAATAATAGCTGTCGTAGTAGTCGGGATAATAGGAGATCGGCGCAGACGCATAGCCCGGCTCATAGAGCATTTCCGGTGGATATTGCGGGATATAGATCTTTTCCGGATCTGTCGGCCGGATGATGATATTGTCGTTTTCGGTGACGACCGTCACCTTGTCATCCGTCTTGATGATGTTCTTTTCCACCGCTTCGTCGCGAAGCTGCTGGATGGCAATCAGGACGTCCTTCTGCTGGTTGGCGAGCGCATCGGCGAGCGCCTGGGTCCAGTCGAGATCCTCACTCATCATCTTGACGATATCTGGATAGTTCAGCAGGGACACGACGCTGCCGTCCCAATCGCTCTTGGGTTTGAGGTCGGAATTCTTCTTTTTCGCCTCCAGGAAGCGCTGCGCTTCGATGATCTGAAGTGGAAAAAGCGAGGCGGCCGAAATTGCCGCGACCAGCTCGTCCGGATAGAGCGCGATGCGCGCCACGAGAACTTCAAGCTCGTCATCCGTCAGACGCGTGGTTTCAGCCTCTTCGGCACTTGGCTGGGCCGGGGCTGTTGCCGGCGCGGGAGCTTGCGCCTGCGCGGGGAACGATGGCGGCAATGCGATGATTGCCAGAGCTGACAATCCGCCAAGCAGTTTGCCACAAAGCAGTTTGCGGGAAATTGCTTTCATCGCGCATGAACCTCCCTTTAATCGGTTGAATGACAGATGCGCTTACGGAAACTTCGGGCCGGTTTGCGGCGACCGCCGGAGCACGACTATTTTCGATTGGGTGATCGCCTCCCCCATCTCTTTCAACAGGGCCTCGACGAGGCCCGCATATTCCAGCCGGCGCGCCTCCCTAACCGTCTCGGGCAACCGCTCGACATGCGCCAGAGCCTGTGCTGCTGCAGTGAGATCTTCGCACATGCTGTGAAAGGCCTCGTTTACATAGAAAAGCCGCTGCACCACCCGCTTCTGGTCGGGGAAATAAGTCTCAGCCGTCTCAAGGACGGACAAATATGTCGATCCACTTTCTCCCGGCACCATCTCCGCCCCCGCCGCCGAACTGCGCTAAGCAGATGCGTGAACTATATAACAGGCGGATCGGCGGCAGACGTAAAATACGTGATCTTACATTAGCCGACTTCCAAAAATCGTGGCGAATTCGGGACGCAGAGGCCGGATTGACATCCCCCTTGCCGTTCCCGCCTCTTTTGATTTCTGCAAGGACAATCCGCCTGGACGCAGCCGCTGCCGACGCCCCGATAGAGGTTACGCGATGCTACGGGCCTCAGCGCCAAAACGGGCCTAATATCCCGCGTCGATAGCGATCGAACGGCTCGGCAAGACCGGCCGGAAGGGAGCGGCCGTGTTTCTTGACTATTTTGCCTTGGGCGTGCTGGTCTTCGTCGTGGTCACGCTGTTTTATGCGGTGATCGCGATCCACGACATTCCTCATCTTATCGCCAAGGCGCGCAATCATCCTCATCAGGATGCCATTCACGTTGCTGGATGGGTCAGCCTCTTCACGTTGCACGCCATCTGGCCGTTCCTGTTCATCTGGGCAACTCTCTACCGCGAGGATCGTGGCTGGGGCATCCGTAGTGACGGAAAATTGTCGGCGGAGACGGAAGCGAATGCAGAAATCGCCCGTCTCCATTCGCGGATTGCCGAGCTTGAGGCACGCCAGCCGGAGAAGGAGGACGCCTGATGGACCTGCTCCTGATACTGACTTATGCCGCGATTTGCTGGGTGATCTTCAAGATATTCAGAATTCCGGTCAATCAATGGACGCTCGCAACAGCAGTGCTTGGCGGGATATTCCTCATCTCCACCCTCCTTCTTCTGATGAGTTACAATCATCCCTACTCCAGCGATGGGCGAATCTATTTCACCTCGGCTCCCGTTATCCCCACGGTGGGAGGTCAGGTCGTCGAAGTGCCTGTCGCAGCCAATACGCCATTGAAGAAGGGCGACGTTCTCTTTCGCATAGATCCGCGGCCCTATCAGTTCACGGTCGATCAGAAGCAAGCAGCACTTGCCGAAGCCGAACAGTCCGTCCTGCAATTGAAAGCGGCGCTTGATGCCGCCAATTCCGCTGTCACGGGGGCTGAGGCCTCGAGAGACCGGTCACTGCAGGCCTTTCAAAAATTCCAGCAGTCGAACGAGAATTCAAAGTCGAGCGGCAAAAGCGCCGTCTATTCCGAGCTTGAGGTCGAGAACCGCCGCGGCATTTATCTGACCGCAGAGGCAGCAGTGGATACGGCACGTGCGCAGGCATTGCAGGCAAAACTCGCTTATGAATCCGAGATCAACGGCACGAACCCGACAGTCGCAAGGCTACAGGCCGAGCTGAACAACGCCAAGTACGAACTCGACCAGACAACCGTTCGCGCTCCCACAGATGGCTATGTGACCCAGGTCTTCCTTCGTCCCGGAATGATGGCCAATCCTCTGCCGCTCAGGCCTGTCATGGTCTTCATCGACAGCCAGGATCGCATGCTGGCGGCAGCTTTCATCCAGAACTCGTTGCAGCGCGTACGTGTCGGCGACGAGGCGGAGGTCGCCTTCAAGGCCGTCCCCGGCAAGATCTTCAAGGCACGGGTTCAGGAAGTCATCGACGTGATGGCGCAGGGCCAGTTACAGCCCGGCGGCGCGTTGATCGACCCGCAATCGCCTGAGCGGCTCTCTCCCGGACAGACACTGGCACGCATCGAGTTGCTCGAAGCTACCGACCAATACCAGCTGCCCGGCGGTGTAGTCGCGGAGGTCGCCGTCTACACGCATTATTGGCACCACGTCGCCGTCCTGCGCAAGGTGCTTCTGCGGATGAGCAGCTGGATGAATTACGTGTTCCTGGAGCACTGAGCGCGGCGCCGGGAGAGATGCAGGGAACGATGACGAAGCAATAGGAGTGCGCGGTGATAGGCAGTCTTCCGATGTTGCGAGGCTTGACCGGTTTCAAGAGGGATTGGCTCCGCAGCGATATCCCGGCCGGGCTGTCGATCGCCGCCGTCGGCCTGCCGAGCGCCATTGCCTATCCTGCGATCGCCGGTCTGCCGCCGGAGACCGGTATCTATGCCAGCATCGTCGCGCCCATCGCCTATGCGATTTTTGGGCCGTCCCGGCTGCTGATCGTCGGACCTGACGCGGCGTCAATGTCGGTGCTGGCGGCTGCAATGGGCACGATCATCGCCGCCGATCCCACGGGCAGCGGCGACCGGGTGGCGATCGCGGCGGCCCTCGCCCTTGGCGTCGGCGTCTGCTATATCGCCGCCAAATTGCTGAGACTTGGCGTTCTCGCGAGCTTTCTTTCCCGGCCCATTCTGGTCGGGTTCTTTGCCGGCGTTTCGCTTTCTATCCTTGTCGGACAGATCGGCCGTTTCACGGGAGTGAAGATTGAATCCGATGGGTTGATCCAGCCGCTCGCCGAAATGCTTGCCAAAAGCGGACTGATCCATTGGCCCTCGCTCATCCTCGGGTTCGCCATGTTCGCGCTGCTGTGGATCGTCCGCTTTTTCCCGTTCAGAATTCCAGGTCCTATTCTGGTCGTCATCATCTCGGTCCTTCTTTCTGCTATTTTCGACTTTCGGGGCCAAGGCATAGCCGTCGTCGGGGACATACCGCGCGGACTTCCGAGTTTCTCCCTGCCCCCTATCCATGAAATGCCTCTTGACAAGGTCGTCACCGGTTCGGTTGCGATCTTTCTTGTCAGCTTCGGTTCCGGCATTGTCGCGGCGCGCAGCTTCGCGTCGCGAACCGGTGACGAGGTCGACGCCAATCAGGAGTTGATAGGCCTTGGCGCAGCCAATATAGCGCCCGGATTTTTCGGTTCGTTTCCGGTCAGCGTATCGGATTCTCGAACCGCGATAAATCTTTCGACGGGCGGCGTTTCGCAGGTCTCAGGACTGGTTTCCGCGGCCGCCCTGATCGCCGTGCTGGTTTTCCTCCATGGTGCGTTGCGCATCCTTCCCATTCCCGCGCTAGCCGCGATCCTTGCAATGGCTGCCATCAGCCTGATCGATATTCCCGAGCTCAGGAAGATCTGGCGCATAAGCCGTATGGAGTTTGTCTTTGCGCTCATCGCCATGTGGGGAGCGATCAGCTTCGGCGTCCTCAATGGCGTCATTGTCGCTATTGTCGCAACCTTCGTCTACCTCCTGCGTCAAACCATGTTTCCGCGCGATGGTCTGCTTGGTCGTATCGAAGGCCGGCATGGCTTCTTCGATCTCCAGCGCTACCCCGAGGCTCGTCCTGTCCCCGGTGCCGCCGTCTTCGCCGTCCAGGGCAGCATCCTGTTCTACAACGCCGACTACGTGCGCATCCGGCTGACATCGGTCGCCAAGGAGCTTCCCGCAAATACCAAATGCCTGGTGCTCGATGCCAGCGCCATCACGCAAATCGATAGCACAGGCGCGACCGCGCTCGAGGCCGTGGCCGAAATTCTCGAGAAGCGGAATATCGTCTTTGCTTTCGCCGATCTCAGTGATGAAAGCCGCGCCATTCTCGAACGGGCCGGGGTCATCAAGACGGTTGGAGCCGACAACATTTTCAATGGCAGAGAAGAAGCCCTGCGGACGCTGATTGGCGATATCGACCAGATCGGCAACGCCGCGACGGCGCATAATGCCCCTTAAATGACAGGAGGAGGGAAAGCCATGGACGAGAATTACGAGCCGAAGCTAGCGGATGGTGAAGCACCCCGCAGCGGCAAGGATAAAAAGAAGAAAAAGTCATGGGATTACGAAAAGGAGATCGGCCGCCTGCAGGTGGAACTGGCCCACCTGCAGGCCTGGGTCAAGAAATCCGGCGCGCGGGTGGTCATCGTCTTCGAGGGGCGTGATGCCGCCGGCAAGGGTGGGATGATCAAGCGCATCACGGAAAGGGTCAGTCCCCGCGTCTTTCGCGTAATCGCCCTGCCCGCCCCGACCGACCGCGAGAAATCGCAGATCTACATGCAGCGCTACATTGCCTATCTGCCTGCCGCCGGCGAAGTCGTGATCTTCGATCGCAGCTGGTATAATCGTGCAGGCGTCGATCGGGTCATGGGCTTCTGCAGCGAGAAGAAGGCACAGCGCTTCCTTGAACTCGCCCCGCGTTTCGAGGCCGCAATCGTCGAAAGCGGCGTCATTCTGCTCAAATATTTCCTCACGGTCAGCGAAGAAGAGCAAGAGCGCCGCTTCAAGCGCCGGATCGACGACCCGTTGCGGCAATGGAAGCTCAGCCCCATGGATGTCGAATCCTATCAGCGCTGGTGGGACTATACGCGCGCCTATGACGAAATGCTGCGGATGACCGACAGCAATCACGCGCCCTGGTGGATCGTGCCTTCGGACGACAAGAAGCGTGCGCGGATCAACTGCATCTCGCACATCCTGCAATCGATCCCCTATGAGCGCCTGAAGTTCGACGCGCCGGATCTCGGAAAGCGGCAGAGGCGCCCATCGGCCTATGTCGAGGATCATGCGATCCGGCATGTGGTGCCTGATACGACATCGTGACGATGGGTCCGGCCGGGCGCGCCGGGATGGATGCAGCCATGGAGCAGGTAAGCGATACGACCCCGCAAGGGAGCAGTGCGGGGCAGATTTCAGTAGAAGCGCGGGTCAGCGATCTCGTCCGGTTGGGCATTATCGGGCTTTTTGCCTATTGGACCCTGGAACTGATCGCTCCCTTCGCGCTGATCGTCATCTGGTCGGCCATTCTTGCGGTGGCACTGTTTCCGATGTTCGACGCGCTCTCGCGGCTGATCGGCAACCGGCCGGTGATTTCGGCTTTCGTCATCGTCGTCAGTTGCCTCGTGCTGATTATCGCGCCGCTCGCCCTCGTCGCGGTCAATTTTGCTGATGCCGTTCAGGCGTTGATCGGCAAGCTGCGGACGGAAGACTTTATCTTGCCTGCAGCGCCGGCAGCCATCAAGGAATGGCCGGTCATCGGCGAGCGTATCCATGACACCTGGAACCAGATTGCCGGCGACCTGGCGTCCACGATCATCAAATTTCAGGCGCCCATCCGCGAAGTGATGGGCGTTGTCGTCGCAAAGCTCGCCTCGGTCGGCGGCGGCGTCTTGAGCTTCGTCGCCTCGATTCTGCTTTCCGGCCTGTTTCTCACACGGGCGACGCGACTTGCGGCAACAGTACAGCTTCTGGCAAATCGGATCGGCGGCGAAAAGGGTGTGGGTTTTGCCCGGCTTGCCGGGAGTACGGTGCGAAATGTCTCGCGGGGTGTCATCGGCGTCGCCTTCCTGCAGACGCTGCTTTGCGGTTTGTGCTTTGCCTTCTTCGACATTCCCGCACGCGGTGCACTAACCTTCGCGGTCTTCATGCTCTGCTTGATGCAGCTCGGCCCGGGGCTGGTGCTCCTGCCAATGATCATCTGGGCGTGGTTCTCCTGGCCATTTGCCGTCGCTCTTGTCTTTACCTGTCTCGCGGTGCCGATCACGGTGGTCGACAATGTCCTGAAGCCCGTATTGATGGCGCGCGGTCTCTCGACCCCGATGCCCGTCATCCTGATCGGGGTCATCGGTGGTACGCTCTCGCATGGACTTCTCGGCCTATTCCTGGGGCCGGTGGTCCTCAGTGTATTCTATGAATTGTTGCGAGCCTGGGCCTGGCCAGCGGCGACAGCAAGCGGGCATGAACATGGGCCTACCGCCAGCTTGGACGGAAAGGTTCAGCGGTCGGCGCAGTAGACGGCAACCTCCTGCTCTATTTCAAGGCATAGCTGCTCATATTCGGTGATCAGCTTGTCTTCTCTCGGGCACCCGTTGCGAAAACGGTCCAGCGCATCGACGGCCAGATCATAGGCCTCGAAGATTTCGCCAAGCGTCTCGCCGGTTATGCCCACGAGACGATGACGGATATCGGGAAGTCGGAGCATCAATTTCCGTCGTCCACGTTCTCGGCTCATCAAGTAGCTCCGTATATCTGCGCACCCCGCAAATCGTACGAACTCAGGGGAACGCCGCTCGTTCCCGATTGGTTGCCCGAGATTATTCGTAAGAACGGTTCCGTTGGATCACGTCGCGTCAGATCGAGTTGCGAGGTCCAGAGAGCGGGAGCGTAGCCGAACTCGGAATTAAGGCTTCCAATCGTCGGCATTCAAAGCTTTTACGGTAACGGCAGCGACAATGCCGGTCAGCACAATCCCGGCAAAGCCGATTATCAATGACAATATCCGCGCCGAAACATGTTTGGGGGTAAAGTCGCCGTAGCCGATGGTCAGGCCCGTGACGAACGTGAAATAGAGAGCTTCGTCGAGGCGCCAATCTTCGATGCGCCAGATTGCAAGCCCGCATCCGATCATCACCAGGACCACCCCGGACACGATTGGCCAGATCACGCGAAGCTGCCTTACCAAGGCGACGAAGAAGAGACGCCGCATTTGCCGATGGGTCAATTCATGGCCAGGTTTCATTGGCATGTTTTGCACCCGCAGATCCGCCTCATAGTGTCTGATCGGGCAAAACATATAGCGTCATCGCGAAAATCATGTAGACCATCAGCACCAACACGCCGACGAACCAGGCCGAGCGTCCGCTATTGGTGACGAACATCGCCGTGATGGTCGCCAGGAAAACCATCACCACGACGCCGGGCGCAAACTGCAGATCCATCGGTGTCGGACCAATCAGATAGCTCAACAAGATCAGCACGGGTGCGACGAACAGAGCGATCTGCGAGGCGCTTCCGAGCGCAATGCCCACACTCAAATCGAGACGGTTCTTGCGCGCACCGGAAAAGGCCGAAGCCATTTCGGCTGCACCTCCGACCAGTGCAACGACGATGAAACCGACAAAGGCAGGCGTCATACCGAAAACCTTGGCGGCCTCCTGCACGGACTCGACGAAGATCTCGCTGACCAGGGCGACCAGGATCGTGACACCGGCCAGCGTGGCCAGCGCCATCCCGATTGGCCACGGTGGTTCCTCCGACTGTGCGTGCTCGGCTGCAGCAAAAAATTCGCGATGTGTTTTAAGCGTGAACAGCAACCCCAGCCCGTATCCGATGATGAGCAAGATCGCGAGCCCGAAGCTGAGTTTGTGGATGATGGCAGTCGCCGAGGCCGAATCCATCGAAGCAACAGCTGACGGCATCAGCAGGCCGATCGTGGCGAGGAAGAGTAGTCCCGCCTGAAGGCGCGCATTGGCTCGGTTGAACTCCTGACTATGATGTTTGAGGCCGCCGAGCAAAAACGACGCGCCCAGCATGAACAACGTGTTCGTGACGATCGCACCGGCAATGGATGATTTTACCAAAGTATATTGTCCGGCACGCAGGGCAGTCAGTGCGATGACCAGTTCGGTCAGATTTCCCAGCGTGGCATTGAGCAACCCGCCGGCGGCGTCGCCCGTTTTTGCTGCCACGGACTCGGTCGCATGGCTGAGGAGACCGGCGAGCGGTATGACGGCTAGCACCGACAGGATGAAGAGCAGAGTATGAGCCTCGGGTGCGACCTGCGCAGCAATGAAGACCACCGGTACCGCGACGAGCAGCCACAACATCGGGTTGTCACGAATTTCTTTCCAAAGGAGGCTCACCCCCGTCACTCCGTCCGGTTACCAGAATCCATGTTCGTCACATCGGTATGCAGGCGGGGTGCGGGTCGGAAGGACCTGCTCCGGAGCACGCCGTTTTCTTCGACGGTCGATGATCGGCCGCAATGCGCAGTGCTATTCCGGCAGCGCCGTCTGCCGGAAGAATGTCACGGTCGGTTCGTCCGGCGGTCCGAACCAGGTGGTGAAGAACGTCCGGAAATCCTGCGCGGCATAGGCCTGGCTCAGCGCGCGATCGACAGCAAGACGGAAGTCCTCATCTCCGCGCGCCAGCTCAAGGCCGAGCGGCTCATAAGTGAAATGCCGCTGCAGGACAATGAAATTACCGGAATTGTCGCTGCGGGCGGCAGCATCCATAAGGATCGGCATGTCGCCGAAGAGGACTGCCGAACTGCCGTCCAGGACACGCTCGATCCCCTGCTGATAGTTGTTGACGGGCGTTGCGGTCGCTGCGAGCTGGAAAGTCTTGATCCTGTCGGAGAGCCAGCCCTCGCTCGTCGTACCGGCGATCGATGAGAATGTCTTGTGTTCCAGGATCGTTCGGGCCGGTGAACCACGCCAGACGGGGCGGTTTGATGGTTCGCCATATTGCAGCACTTCCCGCAGCGCCAGCGGAGCGCTGGCGCTGAGGAGCGCGCCGGTGCCGCTCGGGAAAATCGGAATAGAGAACGACACTTGTTGTCGGCGCGTCAGCGTTACCGGCTCTGCCCCGCAGACAAGATCCGCAGCGCCGGCCTGTATGGCCTGCGCTTTCTCGTCACCGGAAAGAGGGACCCATTCCACGTCGAGCTTCGGCAGATTCAGCTGCGCCCGCAGGCTATCGGCGATCTTGTTGCAGATTGCAACCGCGTAGCCGTTCGGCTTGCCCTGCTCGGCGAAGGAAAAGGGCCTCGCATCCGGATCGTAGCCAAGCTTCAGCGCACTGCTTGTCCTGACGCGGTCGAGTGTTTGAGCCACCGCGGGCGTGCTGAGAGCCGACGTTGCCGTCGCGGCGAGGACAGAGACGGCGATAACCGCCCAGTGATCATTTTTTCCTGACATTTCTGGTCCTCCCTCTGCTACTCAGCCGGAACCCGGTTCACGCCGCTGGCGAAACGCGGGGCGATCAGGCCGTAAATGATGAAACCTATCCCTGTGACGATCATGCCGCCGAGCACTGCATCCTTGCCGGAGGCGTAGATGGCGAAGACGCTGTAGGCCATGCCGATAAGAGCGATCGTGGCATTCAGCCGGTATTTCGCTGGGGGCACGCGGGCTGCCTTCATCATCACGAACAGGGCAGACAGCGCGATGATATAAGGCAGTACGTTCGTGACCACCGCGAGATTGACCAGTGCAGAGAACTGTTCGCTCAGCGTCGGCGATATGGTCATCAAGGCAAGGCAGGTCTGTACGATGCCCAGAATGATCATGCCCCTGACAGGCGCACCCATCTCGTTCACCCGCGAAAATAGGGATGGGAACATCCGCTCGTCGGCAGCGGTTTTCGCCGTCTGGGCGATTGTAAACTGCCAGCCGAGTAGCGAACCAAGGCAGGCCAGCACAGCGAGCGCCATGATGATCGAACCGATCGTCGGATTGAACATCGTGGCATAGGCGAGTGCGAATGGCCCAGTAGAGGTGGCGAGATCCGCGTTCGGCACGATGCCCTGAATAACCGTCGTCGACAGGATGTAGATGACGGCCGCTCCCAGCGTGCCGAACATGCAGGCGAGCGGCACGTCTCGCTTGGGGTTTTCAACCGCATCGGAGTTCTGTGCCGCGGACTCCATGCCGAGGAAAGCCCAGAGCGTGAGCGAGATGCTCGATCCCATGCCCTGCGCGAGCGATAGTCCTTTCGGGTTCCAGGCAGCTGCGAACGTGCTGGAGCTGAACCAGAGCCAGCCGATAATCGACAGCAGCCCGACGGGAAGGATGACGCCCCAGACGGTGATCGAGCCGATACGGCCGGTGATGCGCGGACCGCCGAAATTGGCGGCCGTGGTGAGCCACAGGAGCACGATCAGCGCCAGGCAGGTCATGATCGGTGTTGAGGTCAGCACCGGAAAGAAGCCGGCAAGATAACCGACGGCCGAGATGCCGATCGCCACGTTGCCGACGGCGAGCGAGAGGAAATACAGGAAGAACACCATGAAGTAGCCGTCTTTCCCATAGGCATCTTCCGCGTAAGCGGACATGCCACCGGGGCGTTGATTGAACAGCCCCGCCTGGGCAAAGCCATAGGCGATTGCCATCGAGCCGACAGCGGTGACCAGCCAGGACAATAGCGAGATCGCGCCGACCTGGGCCATATTGGCGGGCAGCATGATGATACCCGAACCCATCATGTTGACGGCGACGATGAAGGTGAGTTGCACAAGGTTCATCTTCTTCTTGGCCGTGGTCTCGGCCGCGAGATGCATCGTGTTATCGGTCATGATGAAATCCTCCCTACCCCCTACCCCCTACTCGCGCACGACATATGTGTGGAACTTGATCCGCCCATCGATCCGCTCCTGGAACACGCCCTGGACCTCGTAATTGAAGCCGGGGAAGCGATTGAAGGATTCTTCGAAGGCGAGGAAATAGTCCCGCATCGGCCGCGCCCGGTCGTCCCAGCGTTCTCCCGGCACGATCACGCCGATACCGGGCGGGTAGATCAGCGCCAGCGTCGCCGAGATGCGGCCGGCGGCTTCCGCCAGCGGCACGTAATCGACATTGTTGGCGACCAGCGCCTCATAGGCCTGCTTGGGTGCGATTGCCGGTTCCGGGAAGCTCTCGGAGCGGAAGCAGAGGCGCTGCAACTCCTTGACGCCCGCCTCGCGATAGAAGGAATGCATCTCCCGGCAGACCTGGCGAACGGAATAATCGGCATAACGCTCGCGATTGGCCGCGAAGACGGTCGGCAGCACCTCCTGCAGCGGCGCATCGCGGTCCCAGAGGTTCTTGAACTTGACGAGCTTGGCGACCAGCGTGTTCAGCTTGCTCTCGTCCTCGGCCGGGGTCAGTAGGAAGAGCAGGCTGTTCAGATCGCATTTCTCCGCCACGACCCGCTGCTCGCGCAGGTAGTTGGCAACGACCGTCGCCGGGATGCCGAATTCGCGATACTCGCCGGTGTTCCGGTCGATGCCGGGTGTCAGTATCGCAAGCTTGTTTGGATCGACCATGGTGTAGCCGGGCGCATAACCCGAATAGCCATGCCACTTCGCCTGCGGATCGAACCGCCAGCATTGCTGCTCACGCTTCAGCACATCGGTCGGAATATCTTCCCATCTGGTATCGGCGAGATCGCCGGTGTGCTTGGAGCCCGAAACCGACACCCTGTCTGGCACGAAGGGATCGAAGAACCATTGCTCTTCGGGGCTTGCCGCTTTGGTCTCGTAATGATCGACGAACCCGCGCAGCTTCTTGCGCACCTCGATCCCGAGTTCGATGCAGCGGTCCCACAGCATCTCTCCTGCCTTGCCTTCATGCACCTTGGCATTGACATCAAGCGAGGCAAACAGGGGATAAAAGGGTGATGTCGAAACATGCATCAGCAGCGATTCATTGAAGCGCTTGTGTTCGACGAACCGGCGCTGTCCGCTGATATGTTCGTCCCGTTTGTGGATCTGAGATGCCTGCGAGAAGCCGGCGCCCTGCTTATGGACCGATTGGGTGGAAAACAGACCCGGCATGTCCGCCGACAAGTCCTTCAGCCGCATCGGGCTATGGCCCTCGAAGAGCGGATGGAAGGCGTTGTAGCCGATCCAGGCTTCGTCCCAGAGCACGTAGTCGCAGAGATGGCCGATCTTCTCCATCACCTGCCGGACATTGTAGATCGTGCCGTCATAGGTCGCGAGCTGAATGCAGGCCAGACGGAAAGGCCGCTCGGCCTTGGCACGGCTCTTGTCGGTGACCAGCGGGTGTTCCTCTATCTTTTGCCGCAGCCAGGCTTCGTCCCAAGCCGCCCAATCGACGGCCCCGATCATGCCAAAGGAATTGCGGGCGGTCGGCAGATAGATCGGGATGGCGCCTGCCTGCACGAGGGCTCCCTGATGCAGGGATTTGTGATTGTTGCGATCGAAGAGCACAAGGTCGCCGTTGCGCAGCACCGCATTGGCAACCACCTTGTTGGAAGTGCTCGTTCCGTTGAGGATGAAATAGGTCCTATCAGCGCCGAAAATGCGCGCCGCCTGTTTCTGGGCTTCGACTGCGGGACCTTCATGGATCAGGAGATCGCCGAGATCGACATCGGCATTGCAGAGGTCGTTGCGGAAAATGCTCTCGCCGAAATATTTGAAGAAGAGCTGTCCGGCCGGCGATTTCCGATAGAATTGGCCGCCCTGATGCCCCGGGCAATCGAAGGCGATGTTTGCCTCGCCGTCATAGGCCATCATGCCGCCGAAGAAAGGTGGCAGCAGCGATTTGCCGTAGTTGACCGCGCTGGAAACGATCTGCTTGGCATAGAAGGTCGGCGTCTGCTGGCCGAGATAGACGAAACCATCCACCTCACCGGCCATCTCGACGACATCCATATCGGCGATCGTCAGCGTATCGGCCATCGCCCAGATCGGCGTTCGGAAGCCTATGTCTCTCACAGCGCGAAGGAAGCTCCGTGCCGCCGGCAACTGCCCGCCTTCGACCGAGCCGATATAGGCGCCGACGTCAGCATCTTCCGACACATCAGCGGAATAGTCGTCGCGTAGCTCCACCTCAAAACCCTGGGCGGTGATCTGCGCCACCAACTCCTGCGCCTGAGAATTGTCGCGGTCGATAACGGCCACGATCTTCAGCATCTTATGGAACGGTATGGCGACCGTCGGCGACTTCACATCACGCGGGATCATTCTTGTGCCTCCGCTACAATGCAATCAACCAGATAGCGGCGTCCGTTATCACCGGGTGTGAAGCGCAGGCCGTGGATATCAGTCTCGAAACCGGGGAACTTGCGGTCGAAATCACGGGCGTAAAGAAGGTAATCCTGAATGGACTTCGTCGACAGCGTGATCCGCTCGCCCGGCATGATCAGCGGAATTCCGGGCGGATAGGGAACGATCATCACGGCAAGGATGCGATCCATGAGATCGTCGATCTCGACGCTCTCGATCCGGCCTTTGACCAGCCGGTCGTAGGCATCGGCAGGACGCATCGCCATTTCCGGCAGCACCGTATACATTTCGCGTTGCGCCTTCGGCACGTCGTCCTTGCGATAGATCGCGTGGATCTGTTCACAGAGATCTTTCAGCCCCATGCCGGCATAGGCTTCCGGATGCGCTGCTGCGAGCGCCGGCAGCGCCCGGGTCAGCGGCGTGTTGGCGTCATAGAGATCCTTGAAATTGAGAAGTTCGGTGACAAGCGTGCTCCACTTGCCGCGGGTAATGCCCATCGAGAAAAGCACGAGGAAGGAATAGAGGCCGGTCTTTTCGATCTCGATGCGCCTGGAGGACAGGAACTTCGTGATGACGGCGGCCGGTATCCCGTGCTCATCCATGACACCGCTTGCAGATAGGCCCGGCGAGAGGATGGTGACTTTGATCGGGTCGACCATGACGTGGTTTTCGGCAAGTCCGGTAAACCCATGCCAGGCATCGTCCGGTTTCAAGACCCAGTCGGCATGGGTGTCGCTCGGCGTCTGCTCGGCAACCGTCGGCTCCCAGACGTCGAACCACCAGTTGCCTTCCGTCTGTTTCCTGACCGCATTCATCGCCCGGCGGAAGCTGATCGCCTCGTCGATCGTTTCCTGCACCAACGCGCGGCCAGCCGGCTGTTCCATCATGGCGGCAGCGACATCGCAGGAGGCGATGATGCCATATTGCGGCGAAGTCGAAGTGTGCATCATGAAGGCTTCGTTGAAGCGGGTTACGTCGAGACGTTTGTTCTCGGCATGCTGGATATGGATCATCGATGCCTGAGAAAGGGCTGCCAGCAGCTTGTGCGTCGAGTGCGTCGCAAAGGTGATGGCGTTCTGCGATCGCGCAGGCTGGTTCGACGAGATCCCGTGGAAGCCATCATAGAATTCGTGAAAATTGGCATAGGCATACCAAGCCTCGTCGAAATGCAGCACTTCGACTGCATCGCCAAGTGACGCCTTGATGGCATCGACATTGTAGCAGAGACCGTCATAGGTCGAATTGGTGATGACCATCAGCCGGACCTTGCCGCTCGTTTGCCCGGCAAAGGGGCTGGCGGCAATCTTGCGGGCAATCGATTCAGGCGTGAACTGATCCTTGGAGATCGGGCCGATAATGCCTAGCCCGTTGCGCGACGGCGTCAGATAGATCGGCGTCGCACCCGTCATGATGAGCGAGTGCAGGATCGACTTGTGGCAGTTGCGGTCGCAGAGCACGAGATCGCCCCGCCCGACCATGCCGTGCCAGACGATCTTGTTGGCTGTCGACGTGCCGCCGACGACGAAGAGGGTTTCGTCTGTGCCGAAGATGCGCGCCGCATTGCGCTCGCCCTCCGCGATCGGCCCGACATGATCGAGAAGGGAGCCGACGCTGCCGACCGATACGGAGATATCAGAGCGAAGTGTGTTTTCGCCAAAGAACGTATAGAAGAGCTGGCCGACCGGGCTTTTGCGGAAAGCAACACCGCCGCCGTGACCGGGCGTATGCCAGGAATAGGCGCCCTCCAGCGTGTAATCCATCAGCGCCTTGAACATCGGCGGCGGCAGCCGGTCGAGATAGTTGCGGGCGGCCTGCGCGATGGCGCGGGCCATGAATTCCGCGGAATCCTCAAACAGCCGGAAGAAGGCATTGGCGTGGCGTAGCACTGCCGCCGGAACATCTTCGGCGGTCGTATCATCACCGAAGAGAAAGATCGGCAGCCGGTCGTTTCTTTGTCGCTTTGCAGCCAGCACCTCTCCGAGCACTTGCCAGCGTGTGGCCTTGTCCTCGGTACCGTCGACGGAGACCAGCCAGCAGGATTCGGTATTGAAGACATGGACCAGACGACGGGCGTCTTCGTAGGAAACGCCGGAGACGATCCGGAAGCCTTCCTTCTCGATGGCTGCTGCCAGATCGCGCATGCCGCGTCCGGCGGCGCTTTTTCCGTCAAAATCTTCGTCAATAACAGCGATAGGAAATGCCGTCTGGAATTCCATGAGTTCCTCCAGAAACCTGATGTCAAAGGCTCCGGCCGCCATGCAGCCGTGTGCATCTCAGGTAGAAGGATCGTACATGAGGGGTAGTGCGGCGTCGTTGATTGCAATCAACGTGACGCAAAGCATTTAGGCAGTGGAGACGGCCCGGATGCTTCCAGCTGACGTTACTCCGCCCATTCTGTGTCGGTGGTGAAGGCAATCGTCAGCCAGCGATTGGCACTCTCGTCGCCGATCGCATTCCCAATCTCGTCGCGCAACGCATCCCACTCCTCCAAAGTCTTTGGGGGAAGTCCTTCGGGTACGATGAAGTAGAGCTCAATCTGCTTGGCGCGGCCGACCTGGGCAACATAGGCGCGGTGAGAGAGGAAGCCGAGGCGGTGGACAGTTTCCGATGCAATGCGATCGACATGGTTTTGCAAATCGACAGGGGCAATCAACAGGACTTCGCTCAGCGCCTTCCATACGGTGGTGATCGGAAGCGGGATCATGACGAGGCAGACGAGTGCTAGGACCGCGGGGTCCATATAGCTTGCGACCCATGCAACCGGCGTCGCCTGCACGGCCATGCCGATGAGAAAAGCGATGAGCAATGCAAGTGCGATTCCGCCAGACATGATCCAGGCCTTGATGTCGAGCGATATGAAATCGGATTTGATGCGGCGGTTCAGCCTGATGCCCATGATAGCCATGACCATACAGACGAGCACCGTCGCGGCGGAATAAGCCACTGCCATGCCGAAACGGAGTTCGTGGCCGCCGTTCAAAATGCTGATGATCGCGCTGATCAGCGCATAGACGCCGACCGTCATCAGCAGGCAGCCATTGAGCATGAGTACGATCGGCTCCAGATGCCAGAAGCCCATCGTGAACCGGTTTCGAATTCTGCCGGATTGCGCATCGCTCTGCGTCGATTTCAGGATCAGGCTCGAAACCCACAGCGCAAGTCCGGTCATTGCCGCATCGGCCAGCGAATAAACACCATCGAAGGCAATGGAAAATGAGCCGGAAAGAATACCGAAAACCACGCCGAGGGTCGCGACCACCACGGTCGCTGCAATCGAGATCCTGAGAAACCCCTGCTCGCTTAACATCGTCACCCCACCTTCGGCACCCGTCATTCTAACGGCTTTACGACAATCGGGAAGGCTAGACGAGGCCCGGCGACTACGCATTGATCCGGATTGCGGCTGTCCGTTTTTGCAACGACAATCACGGCTCGAAGGCAGTCCGAAGAGCCATCGGCTCCCGGAAGCCGGCTCACGGGAGGGACCTTATGACAACCTCGTCGAATGGCAAAAGTCTCGGACTTGCCGCCTGCACCGCCATCGTGGTCGGAAACATGGTGGGATCCGGCTTCTATCTTTCACCAGCCGCAGTGGCCCCCTATGGCAACCTCGCAATCATCGTCTGGATCATCATGGGCGCCGGCGCAATCTGTCTCGGCCTCACCTTCGCGCGTCTGGCGCGCCTCGTGCCGGTCACCGGCGGGCCCTATGCCTATACGAGGCTGGCCTATGGAGATTTCGCCGGTTTTCTGATCGCCTGGGGCTACTGGATTTCCATCTGGACGTCGCTGCCCGTTATCGCCATTGCCTTTACTGGTGTGATGGTCGACCTCTTTCCGGCCCTCAGCAACCGCTTTACCGCGACAGTTCTGACGCTCGGTGTGATCTGGGCGATCGTGCTGGTCAATCTTCGTGGCGTTCACGCGGCCGGTCTTTTCGCGCAGGTCACGACGTATGCCAAGCTGCTTCCCTTCGGCGCCGTCGCCATTATCGGCCTTCTCTACATCGACACTTCGCATTTTTCCGAGTTCAACCCGAGTGGCCAGCCGCTGCTGCAGTCGATCGCAACGCTGGCACCGCTGACTATGTTCGCCTATCTGGGCTTGGAATCAGCGACCGTGCCCGCCGGCGACGTCGAGAACGCCGAGCGGACCATTCCCCGCTCCACCGTCCTTGGGATCTCAATCGCCGCCACCCTCTATGTACTCGGCACCATTGTCGTCATGGGGCTCATGCCGCGTGAGCAACTGGTTCACTCAATCGCGCCCTTCTCGCAAGCCGCCGGAATCATGTGGGGCCGCCCCGGAGAGCTGGCGATCTCGATCGCCGTACTGCTCTCCTCGATCGGTGCCCTGAACGGCTGGACCCTGTTGATGGGCCAGGTGCCGATGGCCGCTGCGCGCGACGGATTGTTTCCGCCGCTTTTCGCGCGGCTCTCCTCGCGCGGCGTACCTGCATGGGGGATGGTCGTTTCGGCATTGTTTGCAACGCTGCTGGTACTCGTCCAGGCTCTCGGCTCTGAAGGCTTTGCGGCGGTTTACCGGCTGATGGTCGGGCTGAGCACGATGGCGGCCGTTGTTCCCTATGCCTTCTGCGCGCTTGCCGGAAGCCTGGTTGCCGGCGCGACCCAGGGACGGATGCCACGGGTGAGTGCGATCGAGCTTATCGCCTTCGTCTTTGCGATCTTCACCCTGTATGGCTCCGGCGCCGAGCCGGTGCTTTATGGGCTCGTTTTGCTGATGCTCGGAATTCCCGTCTATGTCTGGCAAAGGCGAAACGCGGTCGAAGTCACAAACAAACAGACGGCAGCGGGTGCAGCAACGCACCCGGCCGTCTCAGGATAAGTTTGCCTTGGAAGTTCAGTGCCAGCTCAGCCCATCAAAACTTTCGTTGATGATCGTACCGCGCTCGCCGCGTACCATTCCGGCAATATCGGCAAGGGAGCCGATGGCGGCCGTCTTGCCGTTTGCCCGTGCGAAGTGGCAGGCGGCATCCACCTTCGGCCCCATCGAGCCGGCCGGAAATGAGAACTGCCTGAAATCATCGGGACGAGCGCGGTGGATCGCCTTCTGGGACGGCTTGCCCCAGTCGATGCAGACGGCCTCGGCGTCCGTTGCCATGATCAAAAGATCTGCATAGAGCTCGCGCGCCAGAAGCTCCGAGCAAAGGTCCTTGTCGATGACGGCTTCGACGCCGATCAGTTTTCGGTCGGCACCCTTTTCGTACATGGTCGGAATACCTCCTCCACCTGCGCAGATGACGATCGTGTGCTCTTCCAAGAGCCAGCGGACTGGACGAATTTCAAAGATGCGCTTCGGTGCCGGCGAAGCTACGACGCGCCGCCATTTTTCGCCATCCTGCTTGAAGACCCAGCCCTTTTCAGTGCGGATCCGGTCGGCCTCGGCCTTTTCGTAGACCGGACCGACGAACTTGGTCGGGTTTTGGAAACCAGGATCATCGGCATCGACTTCCACCATGGTTAGAAGCGTCGCCAGCGGCTGCTCGAAAGGCAGGAGATTGCCGAGTTCCTGCTCCAACATATAGCCGATCATGCCTTCGGTTTCGGCGCCGAGAACATCGAGCGGATAGGCCTCCTCCGGCTTGTAAGCGGCTCCCTGGAGCGCGAGCAGCCCAACCTGCGGCCCGTTGCCGTGCGTGATGACGATCTCATGTTCGGCCGCCAATGGCGCAATGGCCTGAGCAGCGACGCGCGCGTTCCGCCTTTGGGTATGGGCAGTCATGGGCTCCCCGCGCCGGAGAAGCGCATTGCCGCCAAGCGCAATGACCACACGCATGTCAATCTCCCAAAGTAGCGACGAGCAGGGCCTTGATCGTGTGCAGGCGATTTTCCGCTTGCTCGAAAGCGACATTGGCCTCGGATTCGAAGACGTCATCGGTGACTTCGAGGCCGTTTTCCATGCCGTAATCTTCGGCGATCTGTTTGCCGAGCACGGTTTCAGTGTCGTGGAACGCCGGCAGGCAATGCATGAATTTGGTCTGCGGATTGCCGGTCGCTTTCATCAGCTCCTGATTGACCTGATAGGGCGTGAGCAGCTTGATCCGTTCGCGCCAGACATCTTTTGGCTCGCCCATCGAAACCCAGACATCCGTGTGGATGAAATCAACATCCTTGACCGCTTCCTTCGGATCTTCGGTGACCAGCAGCCGCGCGCCCGAGGCCTGCTGCAGATCCTTGGCGATGTTCATATATTCATCCGACGGCCACAGTGATCTCGGACCGCAGATGCGCACATCCATGCCGAGCAGGCAGCCGACGATCAGCAGCGAGTGCCCCATATTCGAGCGCGTGTCGCCGACATAGGCATATTTGATCTGGGTGATCGGCTTATCGCTATGCTCACGCATGGTCATGACGTCGGCAATCATCTGCGTCGGATGATATTCGTCCGTCAGGCCGTTATAAACGGGCACTCCGGCGTAACGTGCCAGCGTCTCCACGCCTTTTTGCGCGGAGCCGCGATACTCGATTGCGTCATACATGCGGCCGAGCACCCGCGCCGTATCCTTGAACGATTCCTTGTGTCCGATCTGCGAGCCGGACGGATCGAGATAGGTCACGTTGGCGCCCTGGTCCGAGCAGGCAACTTCGAAGGCGCATCTCGTTCTCGTCGAGGTTTTCTCGAAGATCAGGCAGATTTCCTTGCCTTTCAGGTGCTCCTGTTCGGTGCGGGCGTATTTGGCCCGTTTCAGGTCGCGTGCGAGATCGAGAAGGTAGCGGAATTCCCGTGGCGTATAATCCTGCACGGTCAGAAGCGAGCGATTGCGCAGATTGAAGCTCATGGTCTTGCTCCGTCGGTCTGGTTCGTGAGTGAAACGTCAGTAAGCCGGGTCGCGCCAGATGGGGCATGTCATGCAATGCCCGCCGCCACGGCCTCGGCCAAGTTCGGAACCGTGAATGGTGATCACCTCGACGCCTGCCTTGCGCAGCAGCGTATTGGTATAGGTGTTGCGGTCGTAAGCGACGACGACGCCTGGTTCGAGTGCGACGACATTGTTGCCGTCGTCCCATTGCTCGCGTTCGGCTTGATACAAATTGCCGCCGGTCTCGACGGTGCGCAGCGGCGGCAGGTCGAGCGCCTCGCTGACGACATCGAGCATCGGCTGATTTTCGGGATGGATCTCGAATGTGCCGTCGTCATCCACCGGATACATGCTGTAGCAGCGGATCTGGTCGACGACTTCGGCAAACAGCGTGACAAGGTCACGATCGCAAAAGCTGAAAACCGTATCGAGATG
Organism: Hyphomicrobiales bacterium; assembly: GCA_900468805.1. Classification (GTDB taxonomy): domain Bacteria; phylum Pseudomonadota; class Alphaproteobacteria; order Rhizobiales; family Rhizobiaceae; genus Rhizobium. Next base: position 200,833 of record UEIF01000009.1, read on the forward strand.
CATGGCTGCACGGCTCTTCGGCATCAGGCAGCCGATCACCCGCTTGGCGGCCTTGTTCTTAAACAGGGCCTGTGCTACCTGGCCAACGGCCTGATAGGTGGTGCGCTCGCCCATGCCGATCAGAACGGTGCCGTTGCCGATCGGCATGACGTCGCCGCCCTCCATCGAGGCATTGGCGAACTGAGTATCGGAATCGCCCCACCAGATCTTGAAGTCACCACCGTGAAAGATCGGATGAAACTTGTAGATCGCGCGCTGGATCAATGTCTCTGCGCGTCTTGCCGGCCAGAACATCGGATTGCAGGTCACGCCGCCATAAATCCAGCAGGATGGATCGCGCTGGAATAGGGTGTTGGGGATCGGGGGGATGACGAAATCTGTTTCCGGCAGCGCGCTCAGCATCAGCGACTTAGCCTTGACATCGGGCAGGTCGGAGATCGCGATGCCGCCGATCATAAAGGCGGCAAGCTGGTTTGCCGGCATTTCGTCAAGCCACGGACGCATGGCCTCGGCGATCTGCGAGCCGAGCACGTTCGGCGTGATACGCCGATCCAATATGAAATCGCGCGCCTGCTTGTTGGCGAGCGTCTGGCCGAGCAGCTCGTGGAGCTCAAGAACCTCGACCCCTCTTTCCTGCATCTTGAGGACAAAATCATAGTGATCCTTCTGGGCCTCATGCACCCACAGGACGTCGTCGAAAAGCAGATCATGGCAGTTTGCAGGCGTCAGGCGTTGATGAGCCAGGGATGGTCGGCAGACCATGACGGTTCTCAGCTTTCCCACTTCCGAATGAACACCGAAACCACGCATGCGCTCCTCCTTCCAGCCATCGGGGTAGCGGCCGCGCCGCCGCTCTAAACACATTCAGCCTGGTTGGCAGCCTATTTGGGCTGACCCGCTAATGTCATTGATTGCAGACAAGGTGCAGTGCAGCATTTGTAATTTCCGAGCCGTCCGGCCTATTAAGAATGCAGTTCCTTTCACTGAAGATCGGACGGGTCGCATCGCTGCATCTGCCATGCACGCCAATGGGTCGGGTGAACGTCCAGCGTCTCGCCGGTGAGCGCATTGGCCCATCCGCCAGGCAGACGCTGGCAGGGGAATACCAAGGCGTGGACACCTTCGTCGTCGATGACGGCGAGTTCTATATCCTCTTCGAACGGAGCTTCCACGACCAACCGCCACATCACCGATCCCTCCCCCGACGATGCACGAGCGTCGACCGGACAAGAGGCCATGGTTTCGGCATGCCAGTCGCTCGGCCGGCGTGGTTTTTCCTGCCAGCGTGCGGATGCCGTGAAGACCTCCGCTATGTCCTGCCTTTCGATGGATTCTCGATAGCGCAGGCTTCTTCTTGGGAGCCCTACGTGCCCGCTCATTCGATGTAGAACGTCAGATTGCCGTTGCGGGCCCGTGTCACCCATTCGATCTGGTTGGGTGTCAATTTCTTGGCCTTCAATTGCTGAACGAGCCACTGGTTGGCACGGATTGCCGTCCGGATTTCCTTGACATGTTCAGCACTGCCCGGCCTCGGCATTGCACCGACTTCAACTGCAGTTCGAAAACTGACGATTGAAAACCGCTTGTCGTGATAGGTTCTGATGTGCTCCGGCAGGTTTTCGGCCCAGTTCATGCGCCGGAATTCCTTGCGGTTCTGTTGGGCGTCGACAGGCGTCACAACCGACGCCGCGGTCGCAATTGCGATAGCAAGGGCAAACTTCCACATCTTCCTGATCCCTCAAATGGCGATGTACCCACGGCTCCGAAGAGTAGCGGAACAATGAGCGCGGGGCATTGAGCCGGATCAATGGAGATGACGCCGAGCCGAAACGGTGGCGTACCGGACCTTCGGCCAGGCAATCTTGCGGGGAGAGACCAATAGAGTCTACGCGATACTACACCGATCATCCGTCCAAAGGTGGTAAACTTGCGTCATTGTCGTGAAAGGAGAGGCTGTCTAGGACTGAATTACTTCTCAAAGGGCGGAGGAGACACCATGTCCATCAAGGTGGAGGCATCGCAAGTTGCTGAACACGGTCCCGCTGTCTCAAACCTCGCGGGACGAACTTCGTTCACGGAATCGCGAATGGCGCGCGCTTTGTGCGAGGGAGAAAATGGGCCACGGTTGGAGTGGATCCGGCGACTTTATGAACGGATGCCGGATGCAGTGTTCTTCATCACTGACCGCCACGGAATTTCGGCCTGCAACAGGGCTGCGGTGACGCTGTTCGGCTACGAAGAAAGCGAGTTGCTCGGCCGCCAGATCGACTTCGTCTGGTCTTCGACGCCAGATGTTCAACTCAGCGGCCGCTGGGCAAGCCAGGGAGCAGTACGCGCCGGTCTGGCAATCACGAAGAACGGCGTTCAGTTCCCAACTGTCCTGACCATCATCAGGGAACAGGGCGAAGAAGGGGCCTTCGCTGTGGCGATCGTCGAGGACTTCCGGGCCGAGCGCGAGACATTGCAGCAGGTTCAGGAGCTTCAGAGGGAGCTGGCCCGTCTCGCAAGGGTGGTTACGCTTGGGGAAATGACATCGACGCTGGCTCATGAACTTTCCCAGCCGCTATCTTCGATCGCTGCCTACTCACAAGGTTGCGGGAGGCTTATGATGAAAGATCGCCGCCGTCGCGGCGAGGAGCTTCGCGAAGCTCTATCAGAAATTACGCAGCAAGCCTTATGGGCAGGAACGGTCGTCCAGAATATCAGAGATTTCGCGAGACGCGGTGCCTGCGAGAAAAAATTGGAAGCAATGCACGCGTTAATTCATGAGGCGGCGACGCTCGCGCTCGCCGGGTCACCGCGGAATAACGTCCATGTCGAGTATCAGCTTGAGGCCGAGCGCGACATCGTCCTCGCCGACCGTGTCCAGATCGTGCAGGTGCTGACGAACCTTCTTCGCAATGCCCTGGACGCGACTGACCGTATCGAGCAACCCTATATCGTCATCCGCAGCAGAGGCGACGACTCCTCTCATCTTGTCGTCGAAGTGTCTGACAACGGTTGCGGGATTGCCGCCGAGATGGAAGAGGCGCTGTTTCGTCCCTTCGTGACCAGCAAGCCGCGAGGCCTCGGTATGGGCCTGGCATTGTCCAGGCGCATTATCGAAGCGCATGGCGGCTGTATTATCGCGCGCAACAGAATGGGGAGCGGTTCAACCCTCTCGTTTTCGCTTCCGCTAGTGGAGACAAAAGCCCATGGCGAACGACCTTACGATCCATCTCGTCGATGACGAGGAGTCGCTCAGACGATCCTTGACGTTCTTGCTGGTGTCGGCAGGTTTTGCGGTCCGCGCGCACAGCTGCGCAAAGGCCTTTCTGGAACGCCTGCCCCTTTCGGGGAGAAGTTGCCTTGTGACGGACCTTTGCATGCCACATGTCGACGGCATCGAATTGCTTCACCGCCTGCGCCGTTTCGGCATGGACGTTCCGGCGATCGTCATCACCGGCCAGGGCGATATTGCTGCGGCCGTTCAGGCGATGAAAGCGGGGGCATTCGATTTCCTGGAAAAGCCTGTTCGGGAAGAGGCGCTGATCGCAGCCATCAACGGAGCAATGGCACAAGGGCGGCACGGCAGCGCGGTGGCCGATTGCGAAAGCGTTGCTGCGCGACTTCGCCAGCTCACGGACCGCGAACACCAGGTCCTCTCCGGCGTGCTCGATGGCTTACAGAACAAGATGATTGCTTATCACCTGGGTATCAGTTCGCGCACGGTGGAGGTCCACCGCGCCAATGTGATGGCGAAGATGGGCGCGCGCAATCTGGCAGAACTCATGCGTCTGGCCATGACCATCGAGGCGGCAGCGCAATCGATTGAAACCACGAGGAAAGCGCAGGCCGGGGACCGGTCAACGTATATGCGTCAATTCTAAAGCAAGTCTTGCAACCTCAGGCTCGTGCGATAATATGCGTTAGACGAACCTTAAATAATTGCGTCATCTTTGTCGTAGGGGCGATCATGAGAAGCGCAAGTGTGAATGCTTTCAGCAGTCTTGGGCCGACGGCTGACGAGATTTGCCAGCAGGTCGAACGAATTCTCACAAGCGAGGAATTCCACGCGCCGAAGCGTGGGCGAAATTTCCTGGAATTCGTTGTCAATGAGACGCTAGCAGGTCGATCGGATTTCCTGAAAGCATTTACGATAGCAAATGTGGTTTTTGGCCGGGAAGCCTCGTTCGACCCGCAGAATGATCCGGTTGTCCGGATTGAGGCCGGTCGAATACGAAAGGCGCTCGAGCGTTATTATCTCGTCGCGGGCCAGAGGGACGACGTCGTCATCACTGTGCCCAAAGGCGGATATGTCCCGCATTTCGAATATGCGCGGGGTACGCCGGCCCTGACGGCGCCCGTCGAGATCCAGGACAATGCACTGAATGCGGAGTGCGTAGATCAAAATCACTCGTTTCAGGAAACACGTCGTCCGGGGTTAGTCACCCTTCCTGGTCTCGGAACTGCGCTGGCCGTCGTCCTCGCTCTGGCGTCCGCATTGTCTTTGCGTGATGCTCCGACCGCAGCATTGCCGCCGGCCGCAGCTGAGCCAAGGGTGCTTGTCGAATTTTTTGCCGAAAGCAGCCCCGTTGACGCCGGCTCGGATATCGCGCTTGGACTCAGGGACGACATTATCGGACAACTTGCCCAGTTCGATGACATCGTCGTGGTCGCCGATCCGCTGCGTGGTGAGCACGCCGCCGAGGCCGACTACGCCCTCCAGGGCAATGTCCAGTTCGATGGGAGCAGGCTGCGTGCTGCTGCCAGGCTGGTGCGCCAACTGGATGGAGCCGTCATCTGGGCCAACAATTTCGATGCGGATCTTCAAGACCAGAACAAGCTTGCGATTCAAGGCAATGTCGCCCGGCAAGTCGCCAATGCGATCGCACAGCCTTATGGTGCCATCTTTCAAACCGACGCGGATATGATAGCGCGACCGGCACAGACGGGAGACCGAAGTGCCTATGCCTGTACGCTCGCTTATTCCAGCTATCGTCAGACCATGACTGCGCAAAGTCACAGTTCAGCACGCGAATGCCTGCAACAGGCGACCCAGCGTTTCCCCGATAACGCGGTGTCCTGGGCGCTGCTGTCCATGGTCTATCTCGACGAACTCAGATTCCGCCACACGCTCGGGACATCATCGTCGAGCCAGCCTCTCGCATTGGCGAGCGCTGCTGTGGAGCGGGCAACGTCGCTCGCGCCGGACAACCCCCGCGTGCTGCAAGCGCAGATGCTGGTGAGCTTTTTCAGCGGAGATATCGACAAGGCCCTGAAGGCAGGCACCGCAGCCTATGCTGCAGACCCTGACGATGTGGAAGTTGCAGGCGAATACGGTCTTCGACTGGCAATGTCGGGGAAATGGCAATCGGGCTGCGAGTTGCTGTCGATCGCCCTCAACAAGGGTGTTGGAACCAGAGGTTATTACGAGGTTGGCATGGCTTTGTGCGCGTTCATGAAAGGAGATATCGAAGAAGCCGAGCAGTGGTCGCGAAGGTCCGACCTCGACAATAATCCCATGCATCGCCTTGTGCTGCTATCCATTCTCGGAGCAGCCGGAAAGACGGATGAAGCCATGCAGGCACAGGACTGGCTCAATATCCACGCGCCGGCTTTGATGACGAATATCCGCCGGGAGGTCTCGTTCCGCCTGCAACGGCTGGAGGACCAGGAGCGGTTCCTGAACGGGCTGCGCGCCTCGGGACTGGTCGTTGACGCCGTATCGGCAAGGTAAGGCAGCTATGGATCGGCGCCTGCGCCGTTCAGTTTGCGGCTGTTCGAAATCTCCATAGCGATCTGTGCGGCGATCTCGTCCTCAACATCAAGAATGGTCTGACCACGCAAGTCTCGATCATATTGATTTGCCCAGATAACCGTGCCGTCGGCGTCATTTATCATGCGGACATGCAGATGAAGGATCATGCCCTCGACGGTCGCACTTCCCTCCAGGTTGAAAAGCGAGCCGGGGATTTCCGTCCCGGACCGGCCCGGGGCAAACACGATAAGGTTCTCTACCCTCATCAGCTTTGCAATCAGCTGATCAGCCAATCCCTTCACGAAATCGGCTCCCTGCGCAGTGCCGCCGAGAGCGACGAAGGGTGCGACAACAATCCTGGTCTTGCTCTTCAACGTTGATGTGGCAGGGGCCGGTAACGTTCTTGGTGGGGAAAGATAGGCTTCGAGCGGACGGACAAGGGCGAGTATTGCCATTGCCCCAAACAACGCAGGGACGCCGATCGGCAACAGGAAATCTCGATAGCTCACCCGCCGCTCCTGACCGAGAGGCCGCCGCTTATTCTCGCGGTTCTGCGGGGCGGAAACCTCGCCTGCATTCGAACTGTCTTCCCCATTGGAAAACTGCGGCGCATAGCCTCCTTTGGGGACGGTAATCCGGATCCGGTCACCATGTCCGCTGACGAGGTAGTATCGTTCGAGCGCGCGACGGATCCGCCCCGCTTCGATGCGGACAACCGGATCATTCTGTGCGTCGAAGGATGAATCGCGTCCAAAAACAGCCTGTGCAATCGTATAGGCCTTTAGCTGTTCGCTGCGCCCTTCAAGCGTCTCTTCAACAATATATTGCAGGAAGCGGCGCCCTCGCTCAGGGGCAAGGAACTCCGGACTGGCGAGTATCAGGTCAAGTTGCGCCCGCACGCTTGCCGGGTCTTGAAGTGCGCGGTTGTCCCCTCCCTCTTCCGATGCCATCGATACCTCCCACGATATTTTCGTATCGCTCTCATCAAGGGGAACAGCTTTATACACCTGTCGGTGGTCGCGGGCTTCCGTAACAATACGTAAGGAGTATCTCGAATACCCGGGCGGGCAGCGATTGCTTATGCTGCGATGCGGATGGGGACGGCACACATGCTTCAAAACCAGACGATCGTAAAGCACACGACAGTTACAGGCCACCGCTATGGTAGTGCTGCCAGAACGGCGAAGGATCAATCGATCCGTCTCAAGGCCGACGAGACGATCTATAGCGAAGGCGAACACGCTCTTACGATCTACCAGGTCGAATCGGGCGCGGTGCGGATATACCGCCTCACGGCAAGCGGGCAGCGATATATTCTGTCTTTTTGCGGCAAGGGTGAATGGTTCGGACTCGAAACAGGCACTGTGCGAACCGATTTTGCAGAGACCGTCTGCGAAACCTGCATCAAGCCCTTTCGTGCCAATCAAAACGCAGTCATTCCCGTAGACCTTCTCCACATTGCCCTGACGAACCTCGCAAAGGCACAGCACAAACAGCTCGTCATCACCGAGCAAAGCGCATTGAAGCGCGTCGCCGCCTTTGTCTACGAAATGGCCGATCGTCATCCGGCAGATTGCGAATTCGATATGATGATGTCGCGCAGCGATATCGCCGATTATCTCGGACTGACGGTCGAAACCGTCGCCCGCTGCTTCACGAAACTTCGCAAAAAACGCATCCTGTGCCTGAACGGCAAACTGCAACGCATTGTTCGCCTTGTTGACCGCGATGCACTCATCGCAATGGCGATCTAGCGGCAGCGATTTCGGACCAGTTGATCTTGCAAAAGGAGGGATTGAGCAATGAAGTACACATCCGGCCGAAGATCAAACGGATTGGCCAAAACGCTCCTTGCAGGCCTGGTCTCGCTGGTCGGGCTTCCACTCACCACGATCGAGGCGCAGGAAGATCCGTTCGATCAATTTCCATTGCTCATCCAGTGCAAGCACAAAGAAACCTATCACGCCTTCTATATATCGCGTATCTCCCCGGACGGTGTCGCGACGTATGTGGCATCTGAACGGATGGCAGGGACGATCACCCTGGACGGCCACGCGAAGGCAACCGGCGGCGCGGAGGGCGGCAGCTGCGTCGGCAAGACCTTGGCAGAGCTTCGCGCATCTCATCAAACCTATGACCTGAAACGTTAGAGCATGCCGCGGGCGCGCGATTTTGCAAAAACGACATACGTCAAACAAGGACTTAAAGCGTAACAAGCCGATCTGCGAGATCGCGATACGCTTTCGCGCCTTCCGCGTGAACTGGCCTACAGCTCGATCATTTCACTTGCTCACCGGCGTGACCGGCACGATAACGACTGAGTTGCGGAATGCCTTCGGTTTCGCGGCGCGTCCGCCGTCACCAGGAAACACATCGTTTCTCATCATCTTTCTTTGTCTCAGGCGCAGAGAAAGGTGGGAGTTGTGATTTCATCTTCGTGGGCTTCGAATGAACGAGCATATGAAAGCCGTTGAACTCAAAAAGGCCTTTCGCCTGATCAACCATGGCCCAACAGTCCTGGTGTCGGCGCGCCATGACGGTGTCGACAATGTCATGGCTGCCGCATGGTGCTGTGGTCTCGACATCGATCCGCCGAAGCTCACCGTCGTCGTCGACAAGATTGCTCAAACACGCACCCTGATTGAGGCGAGCGGACGCTTCGTCATCCAGGTGCCAACGGTCGCCCAGCTCTCGCTGACACGCGAAGTCGGGAACCGCACCTTGTATGAAGAGCCGGACAAGCTGCGCAAGTCGGGCGTGTCGATTTTCGATATGTCGGGACAGGACCTGCCCTTCGTGGAAGGCTGCTCGGCCTGGCTCGCCTGCAAGCTGATCAATGAGCCTCATAACCAGGATGCCTACGACCTGTTTATCGGTGAGGTGACCGCGGCCTGGGCCGACGATCGTGTGTTCCGCAATGGGCATTGGCACTTTGAAACGGCCGGTCCTGAGTGGCGCAGTCTGCACCACGTCGCCGGCGGCCATTTCTACGCGATCGTAGAAGCCCTTTCGGCTGAAGTCCAACCCACTGAAAGTGCATCGTCCTCACTCTGATGGGGAGATCAATTTACCCCTTGATCGCTCCTGCCGTCAGCCCGCCCGGAAGAAGAGGAACAGGAGGGCGATCGGGACCGTCATCACCATGGAGGTGGCCATGACCGCTCCCAATCGGTGTTGAACTCGGTCGAGAACTCCGCAAGCCCGATCTGCAGTGAGCGTCGATCTCGTGCCTGAGCGGGCGAGACAGTATCTCCCGGAAGACGACCAAGCCTTCTTCGATTGATCGGCTGCGGCCGCCCTCCTATCCAACTTCAGCGTGAGCAATACCTCCGGGCTCAGCCAATTCTCATTGACATCGCCATTTTTTGGTCCCTATAGTTGATGCGTTATGAACTATATCCTGTTCATATAAGAACAGATTGACAGCGAGCTGGAGGAGCGGAGCGCTGGTGATCTGAGGAGGAGGCTCATGGGAATCCGATGGAGCCGCGTCATCCCGCATCTGGCCGTTGCGCCTGCGGCGCTGTTGACGCTTGTCTTTTTCATTGGGGCGATAGGCTGGACCGTCTATCTCTCGTTCACGGCGTCCAGACGCTTCCCCGACTATGAATTGGTCGGCTGGAAGCAATATTGGCGGCTGTTTCACGATCCCTCCTGGACCCTGGCGTTGCAGAACCTCGTCATCTTTGCCGTTGGCAGCCTGTTGTCGATCGTGATGGGTTTCATTCTCGCTGCGCTGATCGACAAGGAAGTGCATGGCGAAGGCATCTTCCGCACTGTTTTTCTCTATCCGCTTGCCGTCTCGCTGATCGTTACTGGCCTCGTCTGGCGCTGGCTCTTCAATCCGGGCCTCGGCGTCGAGAACGTGCTTCATTCGATGGGCTGGGAGAGCGCCTCCTTCAACTGGCTCGCGAGCCAGGACACGGTGATGTTCGGCGTCATCCTGGCGGCTGTCTGGCAATCGACCGGCTTCTTCATGGCGCTGATGCTCGCCGGCCTGAAATCGATCAATACCGAGATCTGGCAGGCCGCCCGCCTCGACGGCGTGCCCTTCTGGCGGCTCTATATCGAGGTCATCATTCCCATGATGAAACTCACCTTCCTGACCTGCATCATCCTGCTCTGCATCGGCGTGGTGAAGGCCTATGACATCATCGTTGCCATGACCAATGGTGGACCCGGCGGCGCATCGGTCATGCCTGCCTATTTCGTCATCGACGCCTATTGGCAGAAGCAGAATCTCGGCTTCGCCTCGGCAGGTGCCACCGTCATGCTGCTCACGACCCTCGTGCTCTTCCTACCGCTCGTCATCCTCACCGCCATCCGGCAAAGGAGGGAGGCATGACGGCGATCTCAGCGACATCACAATCGCGCCGCGAGACGAGAGTGCGCCGGCGTCCGCTGATCCGGCCGAACCGGGTGGTGATCTTCGTCTTCCTGCTGATGGCGGCCGCCTTCTTCGCGGTCCCGCTCTACGTCATCATCGTGACATCCTTCAAGACGATGGATCAGATCCGCGAAGGGCAAATATTCTCCCTGCCCTCGCCCTGGACGACTGATGCGTGGTCCTACGCCTGGATGCAGGCTTGTTCGGGTATGAACTGCAACGGCGTGCGCATCGGCTTCATCAATTCGCTCTATATTCTTGCTCCCAGTCTGGTCCTGACGATCTCGCTGTCGATCGTCACCGGCTACGGGCTGGCCCTCTGGAACATCAAATGGGCGAACGGCTTCCTGTTCGTGCTTTTCATCTGCGCCTTCGTGCCGTTCCAGATCATCATGTATCCGTTGATCAAGATCGCCGGCGCGCTGCATATCTACGGTACGACATTCGGCATCGCCGTCATTCACAGCGTCCTGTCGCTGCCCTTCCTCACATTGATCTTCCGAAATTATTTCAAGGGAATGCCGCCGCAGATCATCGCTGCGGCGATGATCGATTCCGGTTCTTTCTGGCGGATCTTCCTCGAGATCGTCCTGCCGATGTCCGGCAATATCATGATCGTCGTGCTGATCCTGATGATCACGGGAATCTGGAACGACTTCCTGGTCGGACTCACCTTCGGCGCCCAAGACACGCAGCCGATGACGGTTGTGCTCAATAACATCACGGTGACGACGACGGGCGCCAAGAATTACGCGGTCGACATGGCCTCGGCGCTGCTGACCGCCCTGCCGCCGCTCGTCATCTACTTCGTTCTCGGCAGGTTCTTCGTGCAGGGCATCACTGCCGGCGCCATCAAGGGATAGAGGCATGCCTTCCATCGCATTCAACAATATCGTCAAGAAGTTCGGTGCACTGACGGTTATCGAGAACCTGAACCTCAGCATCGGCGATGGAGAATTTCTGGTCCTGCTCGGGCCGTCCGGCTGCGGCAAGACTACGCTGCTCAATCTTCTGGCCGGCCTACTGGAGATCGACGACGGGGAAATCCTGATCGACGAGCGGGATGTCAGCTATCTCGATCCCAAGGATCGGGGCCTTGCCATGGTCTTCCAGTCCTACGCGCTCTATCCCACCAAAACTGTGCGCGGAAACATGAATTTCGGGCTGACGTCGCGCGGCATCTCGCGGGCGGAAGCAGACAAACGGATCGCCTGGGCAGCCAAGCTGCTGCAGATCGAACACCTGCTCGATCGCAAGCCATCGCAACTCTCTGGCGGCCAGCGCCAGCGCGTGGCGATCGGCCGGGCGCTGGTCAAGCAATACGGGGTATGCCTGTTCGACGAGCCACTTTCGAACCTCGATGCCAAGCTGCGCAACGAGATGCGCATGGAGATAAAAAAGCTCCACAACCAGCTCAGGAACACCGTTGTCTATGTCACCCACGACCAGGTGGAGGCCATGACGATGGCCACCAAAATCGCCGTAATGAACAAGGGCGTCATCCAGCAATTCGGCACGCCGGACGAAATCTACAACGAACCGGCCAATCTCTTCGTCGCCGACTTCGTCGGCTCACCGGCCATGAACCTGCTCGACTGCGTCGTTAGACAGGAAGGCAGCGATCTCGTCGCGGTGGATGAGAAGGACAGCATCCGCATCAATCTCGGCGAATATAAATGGAAGGTTGGCGCCGACGACGGCAAGCCAGTCAAGATCGGTTTCCGTGCCGAGGAATTGCTGATCGAGGAGCGCGTGGATGCAGGCAACACCGTCCGCTTCGACTGCCCAGTCGAATATTTCGAAAAATCGGGGCCTGACGCCTTCGCGTTCCTGACCATGTCGGGAAAGAGCATCGCCGTGCGCATCGATGGTCGTGATGCAAACCGCTATCGAGGCAAACCGGCTCTGCCGGTTTATCTGCCGCTGACCAAGTTGAACGTCTTCGATGCGCCGACCGGCCGGCGGCTGTGACCAGATTCAAAAGGGAGGAATGTTGCATGACAAAATGGAAATCGCTGAAGGGGCTATCGCTCCTGCTTGCCGCGACGACACTTGCCGCAAACGCCTGGGCAGATGAAGTCGTCGTCTATCACACCTGGTCAAAGCCCTCGGAAATCGCGGCTCTCGGCGTTCTCAGAGATGCCTGGGCAAAGGACGGTCACCAATGGAAAGACCTGTCCATCGCCCATGACTCCGGCGCCAATGTCAGCCTCATGAACATGATCACCGGCGGCAATCCGCCTGCGATCTTCATGAATTCCGATCCCGGCATCTATCGGGATCTGAACAAGCAGGGCCTCGGCGTGCCGCTCACCAAGCTGTTCGACAGCATCGGCGCCACGAAGAATTTCCCGCCCTCGGTTCTGAAAAACATCACCGTCGACGGTGAGATCATGAAGGCGCCGGCGACAGTGCATATCGACGGCATGGTCTATTACAACAAGCATGTGGCGGAAGCCGCCGGTGTCGATCCGAAGTCCTGGAAATCGCTTGACGACCTCTTCGCGGATTTCGACAAGGTCAAGGCGGCCGGTTACATCCCGATTGCACAGGGCGGCGACCAATTCCAGAAGGCCTATCTGCTGCAGGCCTTGATCGCTTCCGAGGAGGGTCCCGCGATCTACGATCGTTTCTATGGTGAAAAACCAGACCGCACAGTGATCGATACGCCTGAGATGCGGGCGGCGCTCAAACGCTTCCGCCAGATCGCCGACCACACGGATCCGGGCTCCCCGAACCGCCAGTGGAACGACACGACCAATCTCGTGATCACCGGCAAGGCCCTGCTTCAGATTCATGGCGACTGGATGAAAGGCGAGTTCGTCGCCGCGCAGAAGAAGCTGGGCACGGATTTCGACTGCATCAATATTCCCGGCACCAAGGCTGTCGTTGTCACCGTCGATTCCTGGGGTTTCCTCAACACCAACAATGCTGAGACAGCAAAAGCCCAGGAAGATTTCGCCAAGCTTGATGTCGATCCGAAGCTCAATGCCGAGTTCGTCTTGAAGAAGGGTGCAAGCCCTGTTCGTACCGATGCCGATACGACGAATCTCGATGCGTGCAACAAGCTCGTTCTCGATACGCTGAAGGATCCGACGAAGCAGGTTTCCAACCCCTTCAATACGGCAGACGCCGACTGGTATCGCACCATCTGGCAAGAAGCCGACAAATATTGGAGCGACCCGAAGCGCACAGATGACGAGTTCGTGCAGGCGATGCAAGACGCCTACGACCAGATCTTCTGATATACGAAAAAGAACCCAGCAGATCGCTGCTGGGTTCTTTTAATTATCAACTTGCCGCTAAACAGTCTAATCAGACTGATTCTGAATGCAGCCTCTTGATGGCCTGTAGCTGAATGCAATCGGGCGCCATCTCCATAACTTCGATCTGCGTGCCATCAGGGTCCTCGATCCATGCCCCGCGATTGCCGTCGATGCCGATTTTGGTCGGCCGCGGCTTGCTTGGCTGGATGCCGACTTTCGCAAGCTCCTCGAACGTCTTGTCGATATCTTCGACAGTGAGGCAGATATGGAAGATGCCGATAACGTCTGGGCCGGCTTCCGGCCGCTTTACGCCCTTCGGGAAAAGCTCCAGATACTGATCATCGTTGATGCGCAGATAGACGATCCAGGCCTCTCCCTGATCGTTGAGCAGACGCGTCATCTCGCGAAAGCCGAGCTTCTGGTAAAACGCCAGGGACTTATCGAGGTCGTTGACGCGCAATGCGATATGGCCGAGATGCTTGAAAAGATCCATAGCTCAGCCTCGTCCGTTGATACGGCGAACGGCAGCCGTCTGCATGGCGTCTGCGCCGAGCTGCATCAGCTCGATGCGGTTGCCTTCCGGATCTGCGATCCATGCCTGATAATTGTTGTCGACGCCGAGCTTCTTTTCAGCCGTCAGGACCACGCCGCGGCCGGTGATATCGGCGATCGCCTCGTCGATGTTTTCGACTTCGAGGCAGAGATGATTATAACCGACATTGGCAAAAGGCGGCGCACTATCGCCGACACCCTCGGGGAACAGTTCGATGAACTGCGTATCGGTGATTTTGAGGTAGACGATCCACAGGCGGCCGTCGCGCTCCAGCCGGAACATTTCGTCGAAGCCCAGCTTGTTGACATAGAAGTCGAGCGAGCTGTCGATGTTCTTCACACTGACGGCCACATGTCCGATCGATTTCACGCTCTTCATTGCATCCTCCTCCGTATTTCCGTTTCACCTGCGCGTGCTGAAGCAGCCGCGCGCCGAACCTCCGATCCGGCACATTTCAGGAAGGCCGCGTCGGGAATATTACGACGTGACGTTTCCTATTTGAACTGATATAAGTTCATTTAAGAATTTATCGGCATTCTCATGCCGGAGTCAATCGGAAGGAGCCGCGATTGCGTGAACTCCATGCATTGCTTATGGAAGGCGAAGCATTGCCTGATGGGGTTCGCAGGATTTTCAATGACGGACATTAGTGAAGACGCAGCGCAGAAGTATCGTATCCCCGTCATCGAGCAGATGGTGGAGGTCTTTGCCCTCCTGGAACGCACGCCGGAGGGAGCGACGATCCGCGATGTGGTCAAAGCTGTGCGGCTGTCACGCACCACCGTCTACCGTATGCTGAACACGCTCAGCGCCTACGATTTCGTGCATCGTTCGCCGGCCGGAAGCTACACGCTCGGCAGGCGCCTTCTGACACTTGCGGCCCATGTCGCCCCGACCGTTGCCAGTTACGATCTGCTGGCGATCGCGCAGCCGCATCTGAACAAGATCTCCGAGCTTCTGGGTGAAGGCAGCAAGCTGACGGTGCCATCAGGCGACAATATTTTGGTCGTTGCTTCGGCGCAGGGGCATGGCCAATATGCGCTGTCGGCGACGGCTGGCCAGCGGCTGCCGTTTCATGCCGGTGCTGCCGGTAAAATCCTGCTTGCCTTTTCGTTGCAGGAGGACATCGAGCGGCGCCTGACCAAGCTCGAACGCTTTACCAACCAGACGATCACCGATCCCACGAAGATGCTTGAGGAGCTTGCGCTGATCCGCAAGCAGAATTGGGCACGGGACATGGGAGAGCAGATGTCAGGTGTTCATGCGATCGCAGCCCCGGTGAGGGATCACCAGGACACGGTCATTGCAGCCGTCAGTGTTCCCTTCGTCACGGGCGTGGACGAAAAACGCGTGACTGATATCCGGCAAGCGGTGATCGCCGCTGCACAATCGATCACCAACGACATCCGATCGGCGACCCCCGCAATGCCGTCAGTCGATCTGATCGACGAGAAGCCGGTGCCAAGGCGCGCGCCCGCGAAGACGGCGGCCAAACCGAAGCAGAGATAGAGGTCTGGCGAACCTCCACGCTCAAAGCAGGCCGCGTTCAAAGATCACCTCGACGGCTAGCCGCAATCTCCGAAAGCTTGGCTTCTTCCCGGAGACGAATGGTGCATTCGCGCATCGCTCGCCTGACCGTCCGGGAGGAAGACTTACGTGAATTTGCCTTCCTTCAAATGCCGGGGAATCGGGTCCGGACGGCCGCAGCTGCTGCGGATGGTAACCGCTCGTTTCGATTGGGCTGACCGTTCAAAAGCAGTCATGACTTCAAGGGCATGGAAGGCGAGTTCCGAGGAGACGCGATGCGGCCTGCCGGAGCGCAGCGAATCCACCATTTCGGCAGCACCCAATCCCCTAAGACCCAGATGGCCTGGAACACCTTCGACATAGGGATGGTCGACGGCCACCTCTTCCCAGGCTTCGTCGCCCTCGGTGAAGATCTCGACCTTGCCGGTGAAGTTGTTCGGGTCCGGCGTCACCATCGAGCCCTTGGAACCATAGATCTCGATCTGGTTGTGCTTGTGCCTGATGACGTCAAAGCTCGTGGCGATCGTTACGGTCGCGCCGCTATGGAATTCCATGACGCCGGTCAGATGCGTCGGCGTCAGCACCTTGATCGTCTCGCCGAAACGTGGCTGCGTCTTCACAGTCCGCTCTATGCGGGTGACCTTGGCAGCGCCGAAGACCTCGCGGACCGGCCCGAGAAGGGCAATCAGATTGGTGACGTAATAGGGGCCGACATCGAGCATCGGCCCGCCGCCGCGACCGTAGAAGAAGGCCGGATTGGGATGCCAATGCTCATGACCTGGCAGAAGCAGCATGGCGGTTGCGGAAATCGCCGTACCGATGCGGCCTTCGTCGTAAAGGCGGCGCGTCAACTGATGACCGCCGCCAAGGAACGTATCGGGCGCGCAGCCGAGCCGCAGATCACCAGCGCGGGCAAGCGCCATCAGTTCCTCGGCTTCCTCCATGGAAACCCCGAGCGGCTTTTCCGAATAGACATGTTTGCCGGCAAGCAGCGCCCTCTTGCTGATCGAATAATGGGCGGTCGGCGTGGTCAAGTTGATGATGAGGCCGATCTCGGGATCGGCGAACATTGCGTCAAGCGACGCCGATTGAACGCCGAACTGCTCGGCGAGCTTGCGCGCCGGTTCCTCATAGAGGTCGTAGATCGACTTCACACGGATGAAGTCGAACATATGCAGCGTCGCGACATAGGTGGCGCTGATGTTTCCGGCACCGACAATGCCGACTTTCATGGGGCTGCTCCCGCTCATTCTGGCTCCTCAGGCGATGATGATGTCGAGTTCGGCGGCACAGTCGCGCAGATAGCGAATGCCGCGTCTCATTTCGGAATCGAATTCCGGCGTCGCTTCACGAAAATGCGTCCAGTGCGACGCGCCGGGCGCATCCTCAAGCTCCAGCGTGATTGGGCCGGAATAGCTTATGGTGCGCAGGGCTGCAAAAATCGCCTTCCAGTCGATCTTGCCGCGACCGGGGCGCCAGTGGGCATTGGTGTGCCCTTCATTGTCGGAGAAGTGCGTGTTGTAGATCCGGTCGCCGAGTTGCAGCACCACGTAATGCGGCATGTCGCCTGCGGGGAAGAGATGGCTGGGGTCGAAATTGAGGCCGAGATTGGGAGCGCCGGTACGCTCGATCAATCGCAGCATGCCCTGCCCCGAACTGACCCAGCGATAAGGATGTGGCTCGATGGCGACACGCAGCCCGGCATCCGCGGCAATGGCGCAGGCGGCCGCAAAGCCTTCGACGACGACCTCATATTCCTGTGCCCAATCCCATTCGGGCTTCACGGCAGCCGACCATTCCTGGGCCGTCGGTCGCTGCAGGATCGGCCTGATATCCGATTGGAAAGGGTAAGGCGTCATGCTTGTCATGATCGGTGTGCCGATCTTTGCTGCCAGCTCGACGCCGCGCTTATAGGCATCGAGGTCCACACGGGAGACAGGCGCGCCGTCATCACGCGAAAATGGCAGATTGTAGAAGAAGTTGGTCAGCGTCAGCCCTTCACCGTCGGCGATCGACTTGAGTTCACGGATCGTCTCGTCGGTGTAATAGCCGAGCATGTCGACCGACCATGCAGTCAGCTCGAACCCTTTGCAACCGGTGGCCGCCAGCCGCCGCAAAGGCGCTGCATAAGGCGGATTCCAGTTGAACGTCCAAATTGGCGAGCCGAAAAAAAGTGCTTGAGCACCCACGCCGTCCTCCCTCTTTTTCGCCCTTTGGGCGCTCCAACCCGCTCCAAAAGTCGATTTGTAACGTTACGAATGCATCGCAAACCCTATGTTGTCAATGTTATCAGCTAAGGAATTTTAGCCGCATGGGGCAAAGAAATGTGAATTCGTAACGTTACGAACGACTTGAACTGCACAGGATTTCTTGGGGGATTTTTAGCGAAGGCTGAATTCGCTACGGCGCTCAAGAAAGCTGGCGCGAACGACCTCGTTCAGGCCCGACGCCGCCTCCCCCCGCATCGATCTGTAGAGAAGATCGCCAAGGCGCTGTCCGATGATGAAATTTGGAAAATAATAGGTGCTGAGAGGGGGAGTATAGAAGTCATGAAGGCGGCTACCGGAATAGGTCAGGATTGAAAAATCCTCTCCAACCTTTCGGCCGAGATCGGCAAGGCCGGAGACAAAACCGAGGGCTGCCTCGTCGCTTGCGACGAACGCACTGGTGACCCGGGGATATTTAGCAAGCGCATCCACGGCGATCTTCTTGCCGCTGTCAGGCGTGGTTGCGGTGAAGAACATCCGCTCGTCGGGAACGGTCAAGTTCCTGCGGTTGAACTCCGCTGTCCAGCCTTTGATGAATTGCAGGCTGTAGGTGAATTGGCTCGATGGGGCAACGAGCAGTGGCGCCTTGTGCCCGGCATCGAGCAAACGCGCCGCCGCAGCTGCGCCGATCTCCTCGTGATCGATATCGATGCTCGGATGTTTGCTGAGCAGTTCGGTCCGGCCGAAGGTGACGAAGGGCATTCCGACTTCCAGCAGGTATTTCACCCGGTCGTCCTGCGGCCGCGTATGCGTGAGGATGACGCCGTCGACCGTTCCTTCCTCGACGAGATCCCTCACCGTTGCGAGCGGGTCGTCAGCCTGAAACTGCGGGACGACCGTCGTGCGGTAGCCATATTGTTTCATCGCGCCGCAAAAACCCTCGATCAGCGAAGCGACGACGATATTCATCTCGCCATCCCGATAAAACGGCATGATGACGCCGACGGCATGGGTCTTGCCCGTTCTCAGATTGATGCCGCCGAGATTCGGACGGTAACCGAGCTCGGATGCAGCTTTCTTGACGAGGTCGATCGTCTCGCGATTGACCTCGGGGCCATCCTTCAATGCGCGACTGACGGTCGTGACGGAGAGGCCGAGCGATTTCGCCACGGTGCGCAGGGTCACCCGCTGTGCAGCCCTGCGGGATGCCGCCAGTTTCGCTTGATCCGCCACGCAGGTTTCCTCCACTTCGACAGCCAACACCGTTACAGCAATACCGCGATGTCTAACCTATCGCGCGAGTTGCGTCCAAAGGGAGCTGTCAGATCCGAAGCTCGCTACGTTGGATACTCAACGATGTCGGTCGTTGAGAGCAGCAGCTTCAGCTAGCCACGCGACCCCCGTTCCCGTAAAAGCTGATAACCATTTAGTTATTTCGCAACCCCGCCTGAGGTACTCGTCATGAAATTCTACAAGCTTCCGCAGACTGATCTCGAAGTGTCAAGCATCATCCTCGGCATGATGCGGATCGCCAATATGAGCAATGGCGAAATCCAGAAATTGATCGGCGGCGCACGCGATGCCGGCGTGACCTTTATCGATCACGCGGACATTTATGGCGGCGCACCGCATCGCTGCGAGGCCCGTTTCGGCGAAGCGATCTCCCTGACGCCTGCCGAGCGCGAGAAGCTTCTCATCCAGAGCAAAGTCGGCATCCGCAAGGGATTTTTCGATTTCTCCGCCGAACATATTCTGGCCTCGGTGGATCAGTCGCTTGCGGCGCTGAAGACCGACTATCTCGACGTGCTTCTGCTGCATCGCCCTGATACGCTTGTCGAACCCGAGGACGTGGCCGCAGCCTTCGACACGCTCAAATCTTCCGGCAAGGTCCGGCATTTCGGCGTTTCCAACCACACGCCGGGTCAGGTCGAATTGCTCAAGACCGCGGTCAAGCAACCGCTCATCGTCAACCAGGTACAGCTCAGCATCACCCATGCGCCGCTGATTGCATCAGGCGTTGCCGCCAATATGGCGGGACTCGATCAGTCGGTCGACCGCGATAACGGTCTCCTCGACTATTCCCGTGTCAACGGCATGATGTTGCAGGCCTGGTCGCCGTTCCAGAAGGGTTTTTTCGACGGCGTATTCCTTGGCGATCGCGAAAATTTCGCCGATTTGAACGACGCCATCGACGAACTCGCGAAGGCTTATGGCGTAACGCCGACAGGCATTGCCGTCGCCTGGATCACCCGTCACCCGGCAAAGATCCAGGTTGTCCTCGGCACCACGAAGCCGGAGCGTGTCGCCGAAGCAGCAGCCGGCTCTTCTGTCCCGCTGACCCGCGAGGAATGGTATCGGCTGTTCAGGGCTGCGGGACACACGCTGCCTTGATCTGCTGCGAGGAATAGCCGTCCGATAATCGGGCGGCTATCCTTCCAGGGCGGAGGTGCAGCTGTGATGACGGATGGCGCCCGAAGCCTAACAAACGGAGCTGGCATCACGCCAAGTTGCTTTTAACTAGACAGAGAAGCCTCAGACAAGCCGCCGCTCGAGACTGGTGATTTCCGATTGGCCCAAGCCCACCTGCGCGAGATAGGCGCCAACGCCGCCGTAACGTGTGGCGAGGTGCCCGAGTGTGCGGCCATGCTGTGCGGTGCCGACGCGAGGATCACTTCCGCAAGGCTCGAAGGAATACCGCGTGCGATCGCCCGTGCATGGAAGTCGGCAAGCAAGGGAGCGAATATCGATCCGGTCAGCGCGTAATCTTCGATGATAACAGCGTCATCGACGCCGGCCTGTGCGAGCATCAGAGCCGCAATGATGCCGGTGCGATCCTTGCCGGCCGAACAATGGAAGAGGACGATCCCATCAGGTGCGTGTGCGATCGTCGTCAGCACTTTGGCGATCGCTGGCTGACAATTGTCGAGTGCCTGGCAGTATCGGTCGCCCATATCGAAATCGGACAATTGCGCTGCCATCATTTCAACCGGCGCCAAAGCCGAAAATAGCGGGACGTTGTCGTAACGAACCCGCGCATCCTCCGTGAAAGGATTGGCCTCCTGAGCGAGTTCCTGCGGATTGCGCAAGTCGATCACTGTCGTCACCCCATAAGCGATCAGCGCCTCGATATCGGCCGCGCTCAGCGCATGCAGTGCGTCGCCGCGCAAAACCGAGCGCCAACGCGTCAGCCCACCGTGGCCCGCCGGATAGCCGCCAAGGTCGCGCACGTTGCGAGCGCCGGTAAGCGCGATAAGTCTCTCATAATTTTGCATGATCAGCGGATTCCAGATTTCATGAAGGATTCGATGACGTGACGCTGGAGAACGAGATAGATCAGAAGGATCGGCAAGCTGGCGAGCGCTGCCGCCGCCATCAGCGGTCCCCAGAGGTTGCCCTCCTGGGTCATGAACATTTGCAAGCCGATCTGCACGACCGAATTCTCGGGCTTGCGCGACAGCAGCAGCGGCCAGAAATATTCGTTCCAGGCGGAAATAAAGGCGATGATCGACAAAGACGCGATGGGCGCGCCCATGTTGGGTATGACGATCTGCCAGAGGATGCGCAGGCTTCGCGCCCCATCCATGCGCGCAGCCTCCAGCACTTCGGTCGGGAAGGCCCGCATGGCATGATAGAGCAGCAGGATCGCGAATGCGTGGGCGGCATTCGGCACGACCAGACCCGCCAAGGTGTCGAGCAGCCCGAGCCTCGAGGCGAGCACAT
The DNA here is from genome assembly GCA_900468805.1 of Hyphomicrobiales bacterium. GTDB lineage: Bacteria > Pseudomonadota > Alphaproteobacteria > Rhizobiales > Rhizobiaceae > Rhizobium. Next base: position 222,233 of record UEIF01000009.1, read on the forward strand.
AGTTCGGGATCATCGTGACCTGGAAAGGCACGAGCCAGGACAAGGCAACCAGACCGTGAACGACGGCTGACAGCCGCATGCGCCAACGTACCAGTGCATAGGCGGCGAACATGCCGGTGGTTACCTGCAGCAAGGCGGTTGCGGCAGCTACGATCGTCGTGTTGAAGAGCATCTGCAGCATCGGCACGCGTGTCAAAACAAAGAGGTAATTGTCGAACGTCGGATCGGACGGCCAGAGCGCCGTCGAAAAGATTTCGTTCTCCGGTCGCAACGATGTGACGATCATCCAGTAGATTGGAAAGATCGAAATGAACGAGAGCACGATCATGACGGCGTGCACGCCGAACTTGCGCCCGAATCCGCGGGACGGCGCTGATCGGCCCGGCCGGTGGTCGTCGAGGGCATCAGTTGTCATAGAAGGCAAACCTCTTCGTCAGCCACATGCAGAGAGCGGCAAGCACCGCGAAGCCGGCGAAAGCGATCATGCCGGCGGCCGAGCTCCAGCCGGCCGAAAGCGTCTGGAAACCGTATTCCCAGAGCAGGTAAAAGATGTTGGTCGTCGACTTTAGCGGGCCGCCATTGGTCAGCACGTTGATATAGGCAAAGCTCCATTGTGCGCCGAAAAGTACCGTCATCATCGACAGCAGCAGGATCGTCGGCGAGAGCAACGGCAGCCTGATATCGCAGATGATACGCCAGCGGCTGGCACCGTCGATGCGCGCGGCTTCGATATAGGACGGGTTGATACCCGCATTGGCGGCCGAAAAGAGCAGTGTCGAAAAGCCGATCAGCTTCCAGCCGGTGATCCATGTCAGCGTCGGCAGGGCATAGAGGGGATCGGTCAGAAAGCCGATGCGGCCGAGCCCCAGGCCCTCGAGGGAAAGCGTAATAAGCCCTTGATCCTCATTCAGCAGCCAGCGCCACAGGATGGCCGCGACGACAGGAGCGATGATCATCGGCACGAAGATCAGCGACCGGTAGATCGTCCGGGCGCGGCCGCCGAGATCCTGCGTCCAGATTGCCACGAACAGGGGAATGATCACCGACATCGGAAACAGGCCGATCGTGTAATAGAGCGTGTTCCAGAGAGCGTTGCGCATTTCCGGCAGCGCCAGCAGCCGCTGGTAGTTGGTCAGCCCGACAAAGCGTTGCGGCGACGTCGGCAGCATGTTCCACTGATAGAAAGACAGGCGGAACGTCTCGGCAAGCGGGATGTAGGTCCAGACCATCAGCAGGATGAGCGCGGGCGTAAGATACAGCCAGGGTGAAATGGTAAAGCGTTCGCGGGTGATTTCCGATTGCACCGAAGCCGTTTTCGTTAAGGCGGCGCCGGCCACCTCTGCCTGGATATCTGTCATTGACGAAAGCTCCGATCGACTGTCGGTGAAGGGCGGCCCTCGCCGCCGCCCCTCACCTTCCTCGTGAAGACTGCGGAGGACTTACGGCATCAGGTCCTGACCCTGCTCCTGCGCACCCTTCAGCGCTTCGACCGGGTCGCCGCTTCCGAAGACGGCTTCGCGAACGCCGTCCATCATCATCTTCTCGACCTGGCGATAATTCGGTCCGGGAAAGGCGATATTGGCGGTCAGACGGTCGAGCTGTTTGATGTTTGCCCGGAACATCGGGTTTTCCTTGAGCCAGGGGCCGAGATAGTTCGGGTCGTCGACGATATCGAGGCGCAACGGCAGGTAGCCGATCTTGCTGGTGATGATCGTGTAGGCTTCCTTGCTCGTCAGATATTTGAGGAGCTCATCGGAGGCGCGCTGCTTGTCGGGGTCCTTGCTGAAGACGAAGAGGGCGCTGCCGGAATTGGTCGGCGCCGTCGGCTTGTCGCCAAAGGAGGGCATCGGTGCAAGCCGCAGCTCGAACTTGCCCTGAGCCGACTTCTTGACGCTGGAAAGCAACGCGCTTGTATAGAGGAACATGCCCATATTGCCCGCGGCAAACGTATCGGATGCACTCGCCGGATCGATCTTGGCATGGGCGCCGCTGTCGACCATGTTGCGCAGCATCTTCACGGCGTCCGCCGCGTCTTTGTCGGCAAAGGTCAGCGTGTTGCCGTCGCGCACCCTGCCGCCATTCGACATGACGATCGACTGATAGACGAAGGTGCCGTCGGTCGGACCATAGGCGCCGGGGAAGAAGCCGTTCTTGCCGGTCTTCTCCTTGATGGCCTTGCCGGCAATGTTGATATCGTCCCAGGTCCTCGGTGGCTTGTCCGGATCGAGGCCCGCCTGCTTGAAGAGGTCGGCATTGTAAAACAGGATTGGCGTCGAGAAGGTATAGGCAAGGCCATAGGTCTTGCCGTCGACCTTTCCGAGCTCAAGTCCCTGCGGGATCATGCCGGTGAGCTGATGCTTCAATTCGTTCGCATCGACCATGTCTTCGAGGGCATTGGCGCCAAGGTCGCTGGAGATATAGATCAGGTCACGGAATACCAATTGCGCCACGTCCGGCTGCTTGCCTGCAACGATGTCGGCCTGCACGCGCGACATGATCTCATTGGACGGGACGGCAACGGTCTCGACCTTGATGTTGGGGAATTTCTTTTCGAAACCGGCGAGCAGTTCCTTGGTTGCGTCGGCCCCGGCGCTCGCCGAGGCGAGATTGTAGTTGTAGAAGCTGATCGTCACCGGCTTGTCGACAGATGCGGGCATCTCGGCAAATGCGCCTGATGGTAAGAGCGAGACGGCGGCGAGCGCTGCCGTGAACTTCAACGTGGTCCTGCGCAACATGGATGTCTCCTGACGTTTATTCGGCGGCGACGGGCACGGCCCGCGCCAACAGCATTTCGAGCGGATAGGTGTTGAGCTCGGCGCGGTCGGACGGCAGCGGCACGAAGGCCATGGTGAGACCGGACGGACGGATGGTGCCGATGCCGAATGAGGCGCCGCGAACCATGCGCAAAATGTCGGTGCGCAGAATGTCGGTCGCGGCATGCTGGCCGGTTCCGACGACGACGGGAATGCCGTGCCAGACGGATACGCGGTCATGATGGATGTGGCCGCTGAGGATGCCGATAACATTGCGACCCTTAAGCAGAGTTCTGAAGCGTTCCGACTGCGGAAAATGAATAGTCCGCCAATGGGTTGCATCAGGATCTTCACCCAAAGCCGGCGGATGATGAACGACGATCAGCTTCGGCAGATCGGGATGCGTATCCAGTGTCGAGGCCAGCCAGTCGAACTGCTCCGGATCGATGGTGCCGCCGATCAGTCCCGGCGTCGAGGAGTCGATCGTGACGATGTGGATGCCATCGACGACGGCGTCGTGATCGTAGGGTGCATCCGGATCTTCGGTCGCAACGCCCATACCCTCGTAAAAGCCGGAGCGCGTGTCGTGATTGCCGAGCGCATAGATGACCGGCACGTCGATGCGTGCACCCATGATCTCCTTCAGTCGGCGGAAGCTTTCGGCGTCACCGCGGTTTGTGAGGTCGCCGCTGGCGATCACGAATTGCGGCTTGGGCGTGACTGTGGCGACCAGATCTAACACCTGGTTGAGCGTCTCGGTCGTATCACTGTACAGATGATCGTCATCGGCGGTGCCGATGTGCAGGTCAGTCAGATGAATGAAGGTGGTCTCGCGGCGCATCGGAAGGCTCCCTGACGGTTCTCTGATGAAAACCGATAGAGGGGGCGTGTTTCGCAGGCGTGACGGAATTCGAATGCTGTTCGAAAGACGTTAGGACCTCATCCGCGAAGATCAGGAAGCCCGGCGGAACATCGGCGCAATCACCTCCACCATGCGCGCGATGACGAGATCCGGATTGTCGAGATCCATCTGATGATTGGTGAGAAGCTCGGTGCGCTGCCGGCTGCGGGTGACCTGCGAACGGATGCCGAGCGCGCAATTCAGACGCCAGCCGATATCCACCTCGTCGAGCCAGGGCGCAATCCGCTTCAATTGCGGAATGAAGGCCCGGTGATGCTCGACATCCTCGATAATGCGACGGTAGTGAGGCGCGCCGTCACGATGGCTGTGTGCCATAGAGGTGAAGTGCGACAGCACGGGATAGCTCGACGTCGGATCGGTCGCCCAGCGGATCGACGGACCGACGAGGGCTGCAATCACCTCCTCGATATCGGGAGGATTGGGTGCTCGCCGATCGAGGGCTTTCTGCAGCAGGCTCAGGCGCTCGGCGTTCAGCCGGCGATAGACGCGCTCCGCAACTGCGGTGATCAGTTCTTCCTGGGATCCGAAATGATAGGCGATCGCCGAAGGCGTCGCCTGCGCCTGGATCGCAATCCGGCGCGCCGTCAGCTCTTCCAGGGCATGCGCCTCGCAAAGCAGCAGCTCGCAGGCATCCATGAGGCGTTTTGCAGTGACGTTTGTTCGGCTGGACATGAGGCGCACACCTTCGCCCAATGACTAGGCCGCAAGTATGTAGCCTGGATGACGCAACGCGATGAAAGTTGGGCAACCTCCATTGCCGGCCCGATGCCGTTGCGAAAGCTGTTAGAAACAGCACGCTCTTCGGCTGACGGCGTTCAACCCATCTTTGTCGCAAACGACCGACAGAGGCGATTCCGGACAGTGCTCGCTACCCCTCAGTATGAGGCTAGCAGATTCTGCCCGAAATCCGGTTCGACGCCCAGAATAGGTGCGGCGCGGCTGATGATGTCGTGGACCATGGGGGCTGCCGTATTCGTCGCGAAGGTGAGCCCGTGCTGGCCGGTCAGCGGTTCGTCGATGAAAGACAGAACGACATATTTCGGCGCATCGATCGGAAAGGCCGCGAGATAGGCGTTGAAGCTCAGTGTGTGCGAATAATGGCCGTTCACGACCTTGTTCGCCGTGCCCGTCTTGCCGCCGACATGGAAACCAGGCACGTCGGCGGTACGTCCGGAGCCTTGTTCGCCATTGAGTTTGAAGAGCGCGCGGATCGTATCGCTGGTACTTTTCTTGACGATCTGCTGCTCGGTTTTCGCCGCCTCTTCCGCTGAGCGTGGCAGGAAGGTCGGCTCTATGAGCTCGCCACCATCGACGAGAGCGGCACCGGCAACGGCCGTCTGCAGCGGCGTGGTCGCGACGCCATGGCCGAAGGAGATGGTGATCGAGTTGATCTTCTTCCACACTTTGGGCTGTGTCGGCGTTTTTACCTCCGGCAGCTCGGTCTGCATTTTGGTCAGGAGGCCAAAACGGGTCAGATAGTCCTTCTGACGATCCATGCCGACGAGGTCCATCATTCTTGCCGTGCCGATATTGGAAGAATAGCGAAAGATTTCCGGAATGGTCAGCCAGCGGCGCGGCACGTCATGGTCGTCATGGATGATGAAGCCGCCGTAGTGCAGCGGGCCGGTAGCGTCGAAACTGTCGGAGAGTTTGACCGTGCCGCTGTCGAGTGCCAATGCCATCGAGAAGGTCTTGAAGGTCGAGCCCATTTCGAAGGTGCCGTTTGACATGCGGTTCAGCCAGCCTTCGCTACCGGTGGCCTGAGGGTCGTTCGGGTCGAAATCGGGGGCGGAAGCCATGGCGAGCACCTCGCCCGTATGGATGTCGAGGATGACGGCGCCGGCTGCCTTGCCCTTGTAGGTGGTGATAGCATCGGTGACGACGTCATGAACGACATTCTGCGCCCGAATGTCGATCGACAGCTTCACCGGCTCCAGATTCTCGCGCACTGCGAGCCCGGTGGATTCCAGATCCGAAAGGCCCTGCATGTCGAGATACTTCTCCATGCCGGCCATGCCCTTGTTGTCGATATCGACATAGCCGAGGATGTGAGCAGCGGTACGCCCGCCAGGATAGAAGCGCTTCACCTCGGGGCGGAAGCCAATGGCGGGAAGGCCGAGGGCCAGAACGTCGCTTTGCTGTTTCGGCGTCAGCTGGCGACGCAGCCATGTGAACTGCGAACGCTTGTCCGACAGCTTCTGATAGAGCGTTTTCCGGTCGAGTTCCGGGAAAAGCTGCGTGAGTTTCTCGACCGCTTCATCGACATCGACCATATGGCTTGGCTCGGCAAACATCGAAACCGTGCGGATATCGGTCGCCAGCAGCTCGCCGTTTCGGTCGAGAATATCGGGCCGGGAGGCCATGATCGGATTCGGCGGAATGCTCGATGTCGTCGTGTCGACGGCAAGGCCATAATAGATCAGCTTGCCGAACATTCCGGCGTAGACGATGCCTAGGACGCCTGCGAGGGTGACGATGCGGCTTCTGGCTTGCCGTGCCGTTCCGGTGGTCTTGCGAGCGGCCCGCGTGAAAGGGGCAGCTTCGAAGGTGAGCTTCACCAGTCGACCGCTTCTTACGCTGATACTATGAATGATCGACATTGCCACACACCGAGAACAGAACGCACCAGCGCATAACCCACCCATCGGCATCGGCTATCAAGGGGATATGTGCGGATTTAAAGCCTAAGAAGCGGAACACATTCTCACGGCTCTGGTAGAGCTTTAAACCTCTCCCCATCTGGCGCCTGGATGGTTAACAAGGTCTTATCCGACTACGTGTGTTTTTGTCGCAGTTGCCCGATGCCCACCAGACCAATGGAGGCTTGCGCAATTAAAACGATTTTAAAATTTTCGCTCCAAAAGCTAATCGATTTTAATTTTATGATTAAATTTTTCTTGTTGCAGCGCAAAAGGATTCGCGCCTTTAATCGCTGCGAACGGTCAAATTGCTCTGTCGAGGAACGCACATGACAATGACATTTCCGCTAACTGAAAAGCGCAATGCCGATGAGCTGTTGAAGCATCTGATCCAGCACAATCTCTCCTATCCGGGAAATTGTGCCGTTTCGCTCAAGGCTCATGTCGCCCTCGTCACTTCCTCTCATACGTTCGCGCTGGGAACCGCCCGTACGGCATGGTAGCGACCAAAAAGCCGGGCTGCGAATTCCACGATTGCATCCGATCTTAATCCTCCCGGAAGGCGCGCAAGATCTGGTCGGAGAGCGGTTTGACGAGATAGGAAAGCGCGGTGCGGTCATCCGTTTTGATCATGACCTCGGCCGGCATGCCTGGGACGAGCGCAAGGCTCTTCAGCTTTTCTTTTTCGGCTTGCGGGACGGCGACACGCACTAGGTAGTAGGACTGGCCGGACCGTTCGTCGGTGGCCAGATCGGCCGCAATTCGGCTGACGAAGCCGGTGAGCTCGGGTGTCGTGCGAAGATTGAATGCGGTCATGCGCAACAAGGCTGCGTGCCCGATCTGGATCTGATCCACATCCTTCGGCGCAATCTGAACTTCAAGGGCCAGATCATCGCCGTCCGGCACGATCAGCATGATCGGATCGGCAGGAGAGATTACGCCACCGACGGTATGGACCGTCAATTGGTGTACGACGCCGGATTGCGGAGCGACAATATCGATGCGCTTCAATTCATCCTCGGCCGCCACTTTCCGCTCGACATATTCGCCGATCTGCCCCTGGATCTCCCGCAATTCGCGGCCAACCTCGGTTCTCAGATCCTGGTCTATCTGCAGGATCTGCAGCCGCGTTTCCGTGATCCGGCCAGCCGACTGGGCCTGAAAAGCAATCTTCTCACCGCGTTCTCCGCCAAAGGTCGCAGCCTGGGTCTTGAGGCCGTTCAGCCGCTGGTCGGAAACGATGCCCTGTTCGCGCAACCTGTTCAGGGCGGATATTTCGGCGTTGAGAACCTCTATTCCCTCGCCATAGGCAACTTCCTGGGCCTTCAGTCCGGCGATTTCATGCTCGAACTGCGCGATGCGCTGATTGAGCTGGGCTTTCTGCCCTTCCCTCGCGTCCCGCCGGGACTGGAATAATCGAGATTCGCTATGGATGGCAGCAGCCACCTCAGGATCCTTTTCGTCAGCAAGCAGCCAGTCTGGAAAAGCGATGTCATCAAGATCGTCACGTTCGGCCTCCAGCCGCGCCAACCGCGCGGCCAATTCGTTCAGCCGCTTCGTGACGATCGCCAGGTTGGCGCGGGCCTGGGTAGCGTCGAGGCGCATGAGGACGTCACCAGCCCTGACCTCATCACCCTCTCCCACAAGGATTTCTCCGACGACCCCGCCCTTCGGGTGCTGGACCTTCTTGACGTAGGAATCGACGACAAAATGCCCCGGTGCCACCACCGCTCCAGAGAGATCCGTCACCGAAGCCCATGCCCCCGCACCTCCGACCATCGCCAGCGAAGCGATAACGCCCACCATCAGGTGGCGGCGGATTGAACGGCTGACTTCCCGGTCATCAATGTCTGACATCGGCATCCTCCTGACTATCCGATATGGCGCCGTTTGCTGGATCGGATGTCGTCTGCGCCGCGTTTGCGATCACTCGCAGCGGTGGCGTACTCACGCCGGTTGCCGGAAAGCCCCGGCCTGCCGGCAGGCCCGATCCGCTTTTCAAAACCCTGGAAAGAACCTCGTCACGCGGACCGAAAGCCTTTTGCCTGCCACCCTCGATCATCAGCACATGATCGACGATCCCAAGCGCACTCGGTCTATGGGCAACGACGACGACGATACCCTTGCGATCGCGAACCGCGGCGATGGCTCTGACGACAGCGGCTTCGCCCTCGGCATCCAGATTGGCGTTGGGCTCGTCGAGGACGACCAGAAACGGATCGCGATAAAGGGCGCGCGCAAGGCCGATACGCTGGCGCTGACCTGTCGAGAGTGCGGCTCCGGCTTCGCCGATCTGCGTCTCGTAGCCGAGTTCGAATTTCAAGATCAGCTCATGGGCACCGGCCGTGCGCGCCGCGGCGATGATCGCTTCCGCATCGGGAGCTTCCTCGAACCTCGAAATATTTTCAGCAATGGTTCCGTCGAACAGTTCGACGCCCTGCGGGAGGTAGCCGATGTGCTCACCGAGTGCGGCGCTATCCCATTGGTCGAGGCTGGCGCCATCGATCCGCACCTTGCCTGCCGATGGCTGCCAGGCGCCGACGAGGATACGCGACAAGGTCGATTTTCCCGATCCGGACGGACCGATCACGCCGAGCGCGCTTCCTGCGGCCAATGAGAAACCAAGCCCGGCGAGCGTCGGTTTTCTTTCGCCCGGAGGCACGACGGTCACGGCCTCGATGCGCAGTTCACGTTCGGGGCGCGGCAGAGAGGTGACGGGGTTGGCCTCAGGGATCTTGTCGAGCAGGTCCTGAAGCCTTGCCCAGCTCTGGCGTGCCATCAGAAACGGCTTCCAGTTGCCGATTGCAAGCTCGACCGGCGCGAGCGCCCTGCCCATCATGATCGAGCTTGCGATCATGATGCCGCCCGTGGCTTGTTGCGTGATCACGAGATAGGCGCCGACAGCAAGGATGGCGGACTGCAGCATCATGCGCAGCGATTTCGACACGCCTCCCAAGCCACCGCCGATGTCGCCGGCACGGCGGTTGGCCGCAAGATAGGCGGCGTTGACCTTCAGCCATCGTTTGGCGAGCCTCGTTTCCAGTCCCATCGCCCGGACGACTTCCGCGTTGCGACGGGTACCTTCCAGAAGGCCGTTGCGGATCATGTTCTGGGCAATGGTTTCGCGGATAGGACCTTGCGACAGCATGTTGGTGATCAGCGTCAGTGAGACAAGGATGATTGCGCCAATGAGCGCCGTCACGCCGATCCACATATGGAATAGGAAGCATATGCCGAGATAAAGCGGCATCCAGGGAAGGTCGAAGAAGGCCGTCGGTCCGGTGCCGGATAGGAAGCAGCGGACATTGTCGAGATCCCGCAACGGCTGCAGGCCGTCACCTTGGGCTCGACTGACCAATGGAAGGCGTATCACGGCCTCATGAACGCGGGCGCTGAGCTTCCCGTCGAACCGCTCTCCGATCCGAAGCAAGACGCGGGCGCGAACGATATCGAGGACCGACTGGAACGCGTAGAGGCCGGCGGCAAGCACTGCCAGACCAATCAGCGTCGGAACGCTGCCGCTTGCGAGCACGCGATCATAGACCTGCAGCATGAACAGCGGCGATGTCAGGGCGAGCAGGTTGACGACCCCGCTGATGAGGGCAATGGCGACGACATTGCTCTTCAGGGGAAGGATCGTCGCCGCAGCAAAAGGCTGCGGCGACGTCCGAACCAAAAATTGGTTCTTCATCGGCCGATCACGCGACGAAGATCAGATCGGAGCTGTCAAGCGTGCCGCCGCCTGCGAAAGCGACGTCGATGCTGCTACCGGCGTAGGAGATCGTCGAACCGGAAATGCTGCCGCCAGCCGAGACGAAGTCGCTGTAGTCGTTCCAGCCATAGCCGTCGAGGACGATCAGGTCGTTGCCGTCAACAAAGTCGTTGATCGCATCATCGCCCCATCCGCCGGCATTCAGATCGGCTCGATAGTAGAAAGTGTCGAAGTCGCTCGCACCGGCACCCGTCAGCACATCGTCGCCGGCAAAGCTGTAGAGGGTCTCGCCGAGGCCGCCGCTATTGCCAGTCTGCGTCGTGCCCTGCTCACCAAGGTAGTCGTAGAGATGCGTCAGGTCGGCGAAGTTGGAGAGGTAGTAGATCGCATAGGTAAATGCCGTGGAGGTGGTCGCGTCCGACAGGTCCAACGTCAGCACGGTGCTGAGATCATAGCCCGTTGCCGTGCTGCCGGTCAGATGCGAGCCGAATTCCAGCGTGTCGAGCGAGCCGACGAAGCCGCCCGGTGGGATGTAGCTGAAATCACCGTTGAGAACCGCGCCCGACTGGGCGGTACCAGCGTTGCCGGCGACCCACTGGTCATAAGGCGCTGAGCCCGGGCTGAACGAGCCATGGCTGCGATATGAGAAGGAGTTGAGCCACGTGGTTTCGAGATAGTTGACCCAATCGGGCGCACCGGCGGGGACCTGAATTCCTACACTCATTGTCTTTCTCCATTGATGGTTGGTTGTCCGTCGATCGACGAACCTCGGATCCGCGGCCGGCCGGCCGGGAAATGCTTAGAACTTGAAGTTGAGAGATGCCGTCGCCGTGCGTCCCGGTCCGGGCAGGCTGATGGTTCCGAGCGCCGGGACGTAAGCGACATCGGTGACGTTGTTGACTGCAAAGCGAAGCTTGACGGTGTCGTTAAAGGCGTAGGAGCCGTATATGTCGTATAGCGAGTAGTCCTCGGTGACGTAGTTGCTCGCCAGCACGCCGATATTGGGTGAAGTGCCGCCGACATGGGTGGCGCGACCGCCAATCGTCAGCTTGTCATCGAACAGCCGCATGCCCGCATCGATGGTAAACTTGTTGCGCGGCGGCACGAAAATGATCGAGGGCTCGATCTCGTAGCTCGTGCCGTCATAGCTGTAGGTCGTGCCGAAATCCGTCTTCAGATAGGTGTAGGAAAGGCCGGCATACCATTTACCTGCATCATAGCTCGCTTCCAGCTCGATGCCCTTCATGCGCGTCGTGCCGTCAACGTTGACATAGGAGGCGTAGTCGCGTCCGGTCTCGGCGCGATGAACTGTCCCGAGCGCGATATAGTTTTCGATCTCGCGATAAAAGCCGACGGCCTTCAGGCGCAGGCTGTCATCAGCAGACAAGAGCCCGTCGGTCGTGGCATTCACGCCAAGCTCGAAAGTGTTGCCTTCTTCGGCCACGAGATCGGGATTGGGAGCGTTTTCCACGAGATTGACGCCAGGGTGACCGCCCGTCAGGAAGGTTTCCATGATCGTCGGAGGACGGAAGCTGCGCGAATATTTGGCGAAGGGCTGCAGCCAGTCGACGGGTTTGACGGCGAGCATGGCGGAGGGCAGCAGCGCGCCGTCCGAATTGTCCACATCTATGACGTTTTCCGGATAGACCGTCACGCGATCAATGGTGCCCGTCCAGATCCGGCAAGTCACGCCATCGGGGAAATACAACCGGCATCTTCGGTTGTCGATGGTCTTGACTTCGAGACCGTAGAGCGATGCGTCGCCGGAAAGATTGTAATAGTCGTAGCGCAGGCCCGCCTGCGCCATCAGCCAGTCGTCATGTTCGAACGTGGCATTGGTGAAGGCGCTGTAGACATCGCGATCGCCGGATGGGGTCGTGCCGGTATAGGTGGCCGTCATGTCGACGCCATTGAGGAAGTAGTCCTCGAGCGTCTCCGTCTTGCCGCGGTCGAAGAAGGCCTCGACACCGTAGTTCAACGAAAGCGAACCGGCTGAGGTCTCGAAGCGGCTGGTGTTGTCGATACTGAAGCCCAGCGTGCCGAGAGCATAATTGACGGGGAAACCGTCGTCGTTGATGGCGGAACCGAAACGCTTCTCGCGGTTTCGCGTGTGGTTGTACCAGAGGCGCGCATTGAGATCGATGAGTTCGCTGTCGGGATCCCAATGAAGGCTGCTGGTGAGCGTATCGTTGAGGACCTGCTGCGTATCTTCATCAAGGTCGCCATCATTGTTGTAGGAGCCTTGGCTGAAGTCGGAATCGTTGCGAAGCCAGGTCATCGACATGTCGAGATCGTCGGTGAGCTCCGCCTCGGCCTTCAGCAGGTAAGAGTAGGAGTCCTGCCCCGTGAAGATCGCCGCTCCGTCATGCACGGAGCTGTCATAAAGCTTGATGTCGCCATTCTCGCCGATGTCATAGGCGCCAATCTTCTTGTGGCTGATGCCACCGAGCACCGAAAAGCTGTCCGACAGTCTGACCGCCGCCATGCTCGCGCCATCAAATTGGAACTCGTTGGTGCCAACGGTCGCGTTCGACTCGCCGCCCCACTGGCGGCCGTCTTCTATGAGGTCATCGGCCTCAATGGTTCGAAAGTTGACCGAGCCGCCGAGTGCGCCGGCTCCGCCAACGCCCGATGTGCCGCTCTTTTCCACGTCGATTTCACGGATAAAGGCAGTTTCGACATAGGTTCGCTGCGTCGATCCATGGCCGTTGCGCTGAAAATTCTGCCTCGCCCCATCGATCATGGTGACGACGCGGTTCTGATCCTGGAGGCCGCGAATATTGACCGTGACGCCGGGGTTCTGCCCCTCGGAGCGGTTGGCATAGACGCCGGCGGCGTTGTCGAGCAAGTCGCGTGCGTTACGGGCGGGAGAGCTTTGAATGGCCTCCCTAGAGATGACGCTGACGCTTGCCGGCTCCTCGTAGACCCAGTCGGGCGTGCCGCGATAACCCGCACCGGAACTTGGACGTCGGCCGCCCTTGATGACGATCGGAGCAAGTTGGGTAACACCATCCTCCTGCGGAATGGCATTCACGATATCGGCGCTGCCAATCGTCGCTGCGCCACCATCTCCGGAAATATGAGCCGATACTCCCGTCCCCGACAGCATTCGATCAAGCGCGTCGGCAGGTGTCAATCGACCGGCCACGGCGCTGGTATTCACTGATCCTGTTGGCGTCGACGACAGCGTGATCTGCATGCCGGACTGACGCCCGAATGCACGGATCGCGTTCGCCAGGGGCTGGGACGGGATATCGAAGGGGAGTGTCGTGGCCGCTTGCGCTTGCGCCTTGTCGGCCGGCGCCGACTGCGCGTGAGCATTGGTTACTACAGACAAAATTGCAAAAGCGGTTGTCGCCAACAACCGTGCTCGCCACGCGTACCCACCCGCTTGGCACGCGCCGTTGAGCCTTAGAACCCCTACCCTCACTCGCATGCTCACTCTCGTCTCTCCAGTCGTTTGCGCCGATGTCGTGCCCGGCGCTTTCAACGAAATGACGATTGGCTCTCAGAGTTTTTTCAGGGTTTTCGGCTGGAGTGAGCTAAATCTTGATAATTACAGTCAAATTTTTTCTAGAGTCGGCTGACGATGCGCGCGAGCGAGGAGATTGAGCGGACCTTGCCGCCATAAGGTTCGACCAGCGCGCGCAGCGCCTGATCGGGTTGTCTGAGATTGTAGAAGCCCGTGACGCGTTGGCGGGCAAGCGTAGTGTCGGGAACCGATATCCAGGCGGGGTGATAGCGCTGGATCTGCTCGATCACCGAGGCAAGCGTTGCGTCCACGACGTAGAGTTCACCATTGCGCCAGTTGGCGATCTCGTCGACCGGGATCGTGTCCTTCATCATGACGGCGCTGTTCGGATCGACGGTCAGCAGATCTCCGGGCACCAGCCGTTCGGGCGGGGTCGCAGACGAACCCGCGATGGAGGCTTGAACGGAACCGTGCGCAAGGGCAATGCTGGTCAGCCCGTCGGCGAGCTCCACGTCGAAGGCCGTGCCGAGCACCTCGACGCGGACGCCATTTGCTTCCACCGTAAAGGGCCTGTCCTTGTCCGGCGCCACCTCGAAATACGCCTCGCCGGCAAGAAGCTTGATGCCTCGCCGTCCGTCGCCGTCGTTCAAAGCAATCGAGGTCGCGGCAGCCATCGTTACCGTGCTGCCGTCCTGAAGGGTGATCGTGCGGGTCTCCGCCGTTGACGTCGAATAGTCGGCGCTCAAGCGAAGCATCAGGCCGGGCGCAACGACAAGCCCAAGACAGAGTGCGGCCATAGCCGCCGCTGCCACGGCAACCCGCCGCCACGGTGCGCGATGCCGAGCCGCTGCCGGCTGTCGTATGACGGGTCTGGCCGCCGATCTCGACGCATATTCCCACTGCGATTGCATGGTCGGGACAACCTGCCCCATTGCGGCCCATGTCTTCTGCGTGCGCTCCCAGGCCAGGCGGTGTTCGCGACCGCTGGTCAGCCAGTGATCGAAGCGCGCTTTGATCTCACTGTCTTCTGGCCCTTCGTGCAGGAGAAGGAGCCAATCAGCGGCCGCCTCCAGCGCCTCGTCCGAGACTTCAGGCCTTTTATCTGGTTCGACGGCCATCAGTTCCCAGTCTTTCCTGTAGCCAAACCACGTCGCATCCCCGCTGTTTTACCGCTTCACGAACATTGACGTTTATCTCGCCCGTTTTTTTCACTCGGATTCGAGATTTTTAGCGGATCATCCCATTTTTTTGGCGAATTCGACAATTGCCGCCTTGATCAGCCTGTGGACGCCGGCCACCGAAATGTCGAGGTGGCTGGCGATGTCCTCCATGCGGTATCCGCCGAAGCGATGCATTTCGACAGCGATGCGTGCCTGGTCCGGCATTGCCGAAAGGATTGCGTCAACCTGCCTGACCTGATCGCAGAAGAGCGCGTTTTCCTCAGGCGTTCCCGTGTCCAGGGGAAGTCCCCACCACGGCGTATCTTCCGGGCGAGCGCGCAAGTCTCGCTTCTGGCGCCTGCGCACGTCGAGCGCGAGGTTCCGCACCATGCGGAAGAGATAGGCTTTCAATTTCTGAGGTGTGGCCGCATCTTCCGGCACGAATTTTATGAAGACCTCCTGGACGAGGTCTTCAGCTTCTTCTCGCGAACCGACGATGGGCGTAGCGTATCGAATGAGGTCGGAGCGATGTGCCGCATAGACCGCGTACCGCCGGTCGTCCTCCCTGATGCCCATAGCAATATCCATAAAGAAACGCGGAGACGAACAATCGGCGGCCAGCCAAACGCCGGATTGCAAATTCCGCATATTTCGCAACATGAGAGGTAAACCAAAAAAACTTGACAATTTCTAGCATGTTTTTTCCAGGATTGAATTTGCAGGAGTTTTTAAGTCGAGCGCCGCTTCGACCAGCGACCCGATGCGTGGAACCAGGATCCAGCTTCGCAAAGGCGGCACAGTTCGCGGCCGTCTCCTGTTTATCTCAGGCAATTGGGTATAGCGCCGGTCTCGCGGAGTAACGATCAGAGCAACGCAGCCACCGCATCAACAACTCGACATCGAACTCTAGGGGATGAACAGAGTTTTGTGTTGTGGCAAATGAAAAATCTGATTTACTGGCGCCGCGCTGCTTGGCTTTGAGGGGGATTTGGCCGATGGTGTTAACCCGCAGGAATATTCTGCTTGGTGGATTGGCGTTACTTGGCACCGGCGCGGTACAGAAGCCGGCTTTTGCCCAGGCGGCTTCCTATTTTGCCGGCACCGCCGTCGATAATGGTGTGACATTCAGAGCAACCAACTTCGCCAAGATCGACAAGCAATGGCACCGGCAGGTTGTCAAATATTTCAGTAGCGAGCCGATCGGCACCGTTGTCGTCGATACCAGGCACCATTTTCTCTATCTGATCATGGAGAACAAGACGGCCATCCGCTACGGCGTCGGCGTCGGCCGCGAGGGTTTCAAATGGTTCGGCCGCGCCACGATCGACAGCAAATCTCTCTGGCCGCGCTGGACACCGCCACCGGAGATGCGCAAGCGCCATCCTGAACTGCCCGAATTCGTGGCCGGGGGCTCACCGAAGAATCCGCTCGGCCCCCGGGCCATGTACCTGCATCGTGACGGCGTCGATACCGGCTATCGCTTCCATGGCACGCTGGAGCCCTGGAGCATCGGCAAGGATGCCTCCAGCGGCTGCATCCGCATGTTCAACGAAGACGCCATCGATCTTTACCAGCGTTGCCCGATCGGCACCGCGGTGCAGGTTCTGCCGCATATTGCCGATCAGGCGCCCGCCGCCGAGGTCAGCCAGGCCACCCCGGTCGAATGAGGAAATCACCCTGATGTCTGTTTTGACCGCATATGCAAGGCACCTTGCCGCCACGGCCATGCTTCTGGCACTCACGGCCTGCACCACCACCGATATCGCTTCCGTAGAGGAACCTGCGGCAGTACCGCTGACCGGCCAGACCAACGATCCCGCGCCCGGTTTCGAGAACGTCAAGGCTGGCAGTGAAGAGGATTTCATCCTCAGTGTCGGCCGACGGATCTACTTCACGCAAGATTCCGCTAAGCTCGACACCGTCGCCATGACAACGCTGGACAACCAGGCTGCCTGGCTGAACAGGAACCCGACCTGGCTGGTCAAGCTGCAGGGATTTGCCGACGATTCCGGTTCGGAGTCGAAACTGAAGACCCTGTCGCAGCAGCGCGCCGATGCCGTCATGGCCTATCTCGTCTCGAAGGGAGTCGACACCGGACGCATGTGGGCCAAGGGTTACGGTGCGGACCGCGAAGTCCGCGACTGCACGCAACGTTCCTGCAAGGTGCAGAACAGGCGCGTCGTCGCCAATCTGCGCACGGAGCGCGATGCGACCTGATTGCAATTTACTACGTCGATCTCTGAAATCCGCCCTCGCCCTCCTGTGATCGTTCGCGAGGCGGAAACTTATGTTCCTGCTCGACTTGGGCGGAAGTACTCTACTCCACTTCATCAATAGTGATGAAGCGAAGCATCCGACCCTCCATCTTCCTCAAGGCTCCGTCTGATTGCACACTGGCGTTGCGGCGCTGGACCTTGCGTCCGGTGTCCGCGCAACGCCTAAAGCATTGAACCTGTATCCGTTTAAGGATGCTTTGCAGGCTGGACATGTAGATGAAGCTATCGTACCGCGTTCCTCGCATCTTCTTTCGTGCGACGTTTGCCATCAGTGCGCTCGTATTTCTTGCCGGACCCGCGTTGCCGGCGCTCGCCGATGACACGCCCTTTACCCCGCAGACCAAAATCCGCCTATCGATTGTCCAGTGGATGCCATCCAAAGGCCAATATGAACGATGGGATGCGCTTGGCGGCGAATACACCGTCTCGGATGACGGCCAGGTCTTTTTGCCCTTCCTTGGACCTCTTCCCGTTGGCAATCTCGATAACGCCAGTCTCACAAACGAGATTGCCAAGCGCCTGCAGGCAAAAATCGGATTGGTTCAGGCACCTGCAGTGACCATCGAAATTCTCGAATACCCGCCAATCTACGTCGTGGGAGACGTAACCACGCCCGGGGAGTACAAATTTCGCCCCGGACTGACCGTCCTGCAATCGCTCGCGCTGAGCGGCGGCCCGCTCCGCGCCAAAGGTTCGCAGCAAACGGAGTCTATCAAGCTCGCAGGCGAATTGCGCGAGATCGATCACTCCATCCTGCGCGCCACCGCGAAATTATCGCGACTCCAGGCCGAAATGGATGGCGCGAAGGAGATTACCTTCGATCAGACGACCGGCGCCGACCAGCAATTTACCGCCGGGATATACAACGAAGAAAGGATTATCTTTCAGGCTCGTGCAAGTGCGCTTCAGAGGCAGTCAAAGGCGTTCACGGAATTACGTGATCTTCTGACCACGGAAATTTCGACGCTGGAAGAGAAGCTGACGGGCGCAGACGATAATATCAAATCTGTCGAGGACCAACTGACCAGCGTTAAGTCCCTGGTCGAGAAAGGCCTCACGCTCTCTTCAAGGCAGATGGACCTGGAGCGGTTGCTGACGACCTACCGTTCCGACAAGCTCGACCTGGTCACCGCCATCATGCGGGGCCGGCAGGCGATCAGCGAGACAACGCGAAATCTCGAGGGACTTTCCGACACGCGCCGGAGCGAAGTGGCGACCGAAGCGCAGTCTGAACGGGCAAGTCTCGATCAGTTCAAGATGAAGCGCGAGATGACGCAGAAGCTGCTCCTCGAAGACCTTGCGAGCAATGACGGCGTCAA
This sequence comes from Hyphomicrobiales bacterium, assembly GCA_900468805.1. GTDB lineage: Bacteria > Pseudomonadota > Alphaproteobacteria > Rhizobiales > Rhizobiaceae > Rhizobium. The sequence goes on from UEIF01000009.1 coordinate 240,486, forward strand.
GAGCTCCGGCGAGGAACTCCCGCTTACCTTTAGCGTGAGCCGTCGGAACGAAGGACAAATCAATCAGTTCCAGGCTTCGGAAACGACAGCATTGGCGCCGGGCGATGTGGTGAGAGTCGTTCAGCCTCGTATTTTGGATAGTTCATCTGGGATCGACCCCGACCAATCTCCCAAGAGCCAGACGCTCGCAGACCGGGCCAGCCAGTGACCGGCGAAAAGCATGTGTGCGATCAAGCTTGCTGCGAGGTAGCCTCGTGCTCCCGGCCCATAAGGCAAACGGCTAGGGGGATCTGATGACTTTGCGCATGACCCCGCCAAGTGGCCATACTTATACCCAGATCCTCAAATCGACGATACTGATGGGCGGCTCCTCGCTGGTGAACGTCGCGCTCAGCATCGTCCGCAATAAGGCCCTGGCTGTCCTGCTCGGGCCGGAAGGTGTGGGACTTATCGGCCTCTACGGGTCGATCATCGATATGGCACAAGCGACCGCTGGTCTGGGAGTGAGCGGCAGTGGCGTACGCCAGGTCGCAGAGGCTGCCGGTACCGGCGATGCAGAGAGGATCGCACGATCGGCGACAGTCCTCAGGCGCATATCGATGGTGCTCGGGCTGCTTGGTGCGCTCTTGCTTGCCGCGCTGGCGTTTCCGGTCTCGAATTTCACCTTTGGCGACTACCGGCATGCCGGCGCGATAGCGCTGCTCTCCCTGGCCGTATTTTTTCGCATGGTCTCCGCCGGGCAAACTGCGTTGATCCAGGGCATGCGGAACATTAGAAATCTTGCCCTTATCAACGTGCTCTCGGGGCTCTTCGGCACGGTAATCAGCATCCCGCTGATCTATCTGTTCGGCGCACCGGCGATCGCACCGTCTCTCGTCGTGATTGCAGCTGCTTCAATCCTTCCCACTTGGTGGTACAGCAGGCAGATCAGCACGCATCCTGCGCCAATGTCAGCGCGCCAGTTCGGTCGGGAAGCAACGGCTTTGCTCAGGCTCGGCTTTGCGTTCATGGCAAGCGGGCTTCTGACCTTCGGCGCCGCCTATGCTATCAGGATCATCGTGCTGAATGAGGGGGGCGTTGCTGCGTCTGGGTTGTATCAGGCGGCCTGGGCGCTTGGAGGTCTCTATGCGGGCTTCATCCTGCAGGCGATGGGCACGGACTTCTATCCGCGCCTGACTGCAACCGCAGAAAACAATGCCGAGTGCAACCGGCTGGTCAATGAGCAGGCGGAAATCAGCCTGCTGCTGGCAGGGCCCGGTCTGCTCGCCACCCTGACCCTGGCACCGCTCGTGATGAGCTTGTTCTATTCCGCGGAGTTTCATGGGGCGGTGGAGCTTCTGCGCTGGATCTGCCTGGGAATGCTGCTCAGGATTGTCGCCTGGCCGATGGGTTTCATCGTTCTGGCTAAGGGTGCGCAGACGATCTTCTTCTGGACAGAGGTCGCGGCGACGCTGGTGCATGTGGGGCTGGCGTGGCTCTTCGTGTCAAAGTTCGGCACGCCAGGGGCGGGCATGGCGTTTTTCGGCCTCTACGTCTGGCATAGTATCCTGATTTACGTGATTGTGCGGCGGTTTACCGGCTTCCGCTGGTCGGCCGCCAACCGCCGGCACGCGCTGCTCTTTCTGCCCGCCTCGGGATTGGTATTCTCTGCCTTTTTGATCTTGCCTCGATGGCCGGCGATGGTGATCGGCTCTCTCGCCGTGGCGCTCACAGGGCTCTACTCGCTGCGCATGTTGGTGGAACTGCTTCCGCCGGAGTCACTGCCCGCAATCGTCAGAGGATGGATCACGAAATCCGCGTAACAAATAAGCGCGCATCAGACGATGCGCGCTGGGCCTTGCATAATCTAAGCTCTGCAGCATGCAGATACTGCATCAGGCAAGAGCGACGTCGCGATCGTGCTGTAAGATAGGGCGTCCATTGATGGCTTCAGCAAGAGATCCGCGAAGTGCCTCAACAACCCTTGCGATGTCTGACTCCGTCATCTGGACATAGAGCGGCAGGATGATCGTTTGCTGCTGCGCTGATACGCTTCGCATCAGGCTTGTGGCAGCGCGATGGGAGCTCTGGTCGGAATAGGCTCCCTCCAGATGAATGTTCATTACACCGCGCCGGGTCGAGATTCCATGATCGAGCAGTGCCTGCATAACTGTCCGCTGGTCGACAGCATCAGGCAGTCGCACGCAAAAGCTCTGCCAGTTGCTGCGCGCCCAATGCGGCTCGACCGGCGAAAGCCCAGGAATCGTGGATAGGCCCTCGCAGTACTGCTCGGCAAGCCGTCTGCGCTGCGCAATCAGCCCCGGCAGCCGCCGTAACTGTTCCCGTCCGACGGCGGCCTGAAGGTCGGTCATACGGTAGTTGTAGCCCAGTTCGTCATAGTCTTCGAAGATCACCTGTTTCGAGCCATGACGAACGGCATCAGTGACGCTCATGCCATGCTGTCGCCACAGCCGGAATTTTCGATCATATTCGGGATTGGCGGTGGTCAACATGCCACCATCCCCTGTCGTGACGACCTTGCGAGGATGGAAGGAGAAGCAGGCAATGTCGCCATGCGGTTTGCCGATCTTTTCCCAACGCCCGTCCCACAGAATTTCGCTTCCCGTCGCGCAGGCTGCATCTTCGATAACCGGGAGCTGATGGCGCTTGCCGATCTCCACGATCGAGCGAAGATCGCAAGGCATGCCAAGCTGATGCACGCAGAGGATTGCCTTGGTGCGGGGCGTGATTGCCGCTTCGATCAGGCTGGCGTCGATATTGTAACCATCCGCCTCGATATCGACGAAAACCGGCACTCCACCGCAGTATCGCACGGCGTTCGCGGTGGCGATGAACGAATGGCTGACCGTGATGACTTCATCGCCAGCACTGACACCGACCGCCATTAAGGCGAGATGAAGCGCGGTCGTGCAGTTGGAAACGGCGCAGGCATGCGCGGCGCCGACAAAGGCCGCGAATTCGGTCTCGAAAGCGGCGACTTCCGGCCCTTGCGTCACCCATCCTGACAGAATAACGCGGCGCGCAGCCTCGGCCTCCTCTTCGCCAAGAACGGGCTTGGCGACTGGAATTGTAGATGGTGACGGGCTCATGCGGCTTGGCCTCCTGCTGCAGCGGTCTTCGACTGCCACCATGCAACAAGGTCGCGAAGCCCCTGCTCCATCGATATTTCCGCCTTGAAGCCCAGGAGCTTCTCGGCTTTGCTGATATCGGCAAGACGACGGGTCACACCGTTGACCGTGCGGGCCTCTTTGTGCTGCGGTTCGAGCGAGACACCCATGATGCTGCTCAGCATCTGCGCGAGCTGCAAAAGGCTTATTTCCTCGCCGCTCGCGACATTGAAAACTTCGTCCGTGACATCGCTCTTCGCAGCCAGCAGGTTTGCCCGCGCGATGTCGCGTGCATCGACGAAATCCATCGTCTGGCTGCCGTCTCCGTAGATGAGAGGTGGCATTCCGGCCGCCAGACGCTCCATCCAGCGGATCAGCACTTCGGTATAGGCGCCGTAGACATCCATTCGCGGCCCATAGACGTTGAAATAGCGCAATGCCACATAGCGCAGGCCATACATCTCCGCGAAGCTGCGAAGCAATCCTTCGTTGAACGTCTTGGCCGCGCCGTAGATCGTCCTGTTATTGTAGGGATGATGCGCTTCGGTGGTCGGAAAGCTCTCGGCCAATCCCAGCACAGAGGCCGAGGAAGCAGCAACGACCTTCGACACACCTGCCTTGACGGCGGCTTCGAGAACATTGAACGTGCCCTCGGCCAGAACATCGAAGGCGAGCCGCGGATCTTCCGCGCATTGCGTAATGCGGATGGCCGCCTGATGAAAGACGATGTCGACGCCCTCGAAGGTTTTCGCGAGCAGTGCTCTGTCGCGGATATCTCCCTCGATGATGTTAACGGATCCACTGGCTATTGCCGTGCTGAGATTGTCCCGGCGTCCGCGCACGAAATTGTCGAGGATAATGATCTCACGCGGTTTTTCCGATGCGACGAGATCGGCAATATGCGAACCGATCAGACCGGCACCGCCGGTAATGAGTACCCGTTTGTTTCTCATGATCTTCCCTCACGCGACATGTTCGTCATCGGATCATTCTCCGAACGCCAACGTATGAATTTTGCAGGTACACCCGCAGCAACTGAAAACGGTTCGACGTCGGAAACGACAACTGCCCCCGCTCCAACGATAGCCCCCTTCCCGATGGTCACGCCGGGAAGAATGGTCGCATTCGTTCCGATATCGGCCTCTGCACAGATGCGGACAGGCTTGATTTCAAGATCCGTGCGAATGATCGGCACATCCACCGGCAGTGCCGTGTGGGTCGAGCCAAGCACCTTGGCGCCAGGCCCCCACCCGACAGAATCCTCGATCACCAGATCACGCGCGTCGAAATAGGCCATCGGGCCGATCCAGACATTGTCGCCGATCACGCAAGTGCCATCGTAGCGCCCCTGGATATAGGCCTGGGCACCGATGAACACCCCATTGCCGATTTCGAACGTTTCCGGGTGTTTGAAACCGGCACCGCCTGCGACCTGCAATCCCGTGCCGCAACTGCGCGCAATCGCTTGCCAGATGGCTTTCCGCATCATGGTGTCGACGACACCATCACCCGTCGCGAAACGACCGTAGAGTTCGATCAGGCCAGCGCGCCCGTATGATTGCCTGAGCTCTTCGGCCAACCCGGCCTGGTAGGCAGGATCTACCGGCCTTCCATGACGGCCGTGGACCGCCTGCACAACCCGGGCCTCGCGATTAGCTGACATAAGCGTACTCCAGCGCGGCGGCGACCTGATCGACGTGCCACGCCGGCATCTCGGGATAGATCGGCAGCGAGAGGACCTCCCGTGCGGCGGCTTCCGAGATTGGGAAGTCGCCAGCCTGGTAACCAAGGTCGGCATGCGCCTTTTGCAGATGAACTGGGATCGGATAGTGCAGCCCAGACTGAATGCTCTCCGCGCTCAGTACGCGCTGAAGCGCATCGCGATCGCGACTTCTAATGGCATAGACGTGGTAGACGTGGCGCCGGTCGGTGATTTCGACAGGTGTCCTCAAATTTGCCGAACCGCCAAGCAGCGACGAGTAGCGGCGGCCATGGGCACGCCGTGCTTCTGTCCAGGCTTCGAGATGCCGAAGCTTTATGCGCAGGATCGCACCCTGAATGGCATCCATACGGTAGTTGAAGCCCTTCAGCAGATGGTGATAGCGTTGTTCCTGACCCCAGTCGCGCAGCATGCGCATCGCCTTGGCCTGATCGTCGCTGTTCGTGACTACGATACCTCCCTCGCCGCAGGCGCCGAGGTTTTTTCCCGGATAGAAGCTGAAGCAGCCTGACGTGCCGATGCTGCCAGCGCGCGCGCCTTTGTATTGGGCACCGTGCGCCTGGCAAGCGTCCTCGATGATCGGTATGCGGTAGTGGTCAGCAACCGCCTTGATCGCGTCCATATCGGCCATCTGACCGTAGAGATGGACGGGAATAATGGCCTTGGTTCGGGGCGTGATCTTTGCCTCGAGCTGAGCCGGATCCATCGTGAGCGTCACGGGCTCGACATCGACGAAGACGGGTCGTGCGCCTGCGTAGCAGATCGCAGATGCGGTCGCCACGAAGGTAAATGGCACGGTGATGACTTCATCGCCGGAGCCGACGCCTGCAGCGAGAAGCGACAGATGCAGGGCACTCGTCCCGGTGTTGACGGCTATCGCATGTCTGACGTTGCAATAATCCGCGAATTCCTGCTCGAAGCGGGCGACTTCCTCGCCCAGAATGTATTGCCCCGAGGCCAGGACGCCGAGCACCGCGGCGTCGATTTCGTTCTTGAGCGATTGATATTGTGCTTTGAGGTCCAGAAAGGGGATCATGCAATGCGCCTCGCCTCTTCGAGCTCGATGATACGACCGCGCTGGGCGAGCGACCGGCTCGCTGCTTCAAGGGTGCGAACGACACGCAACCCGGCCTGGCCGTCCGTAATGGGGCGCGAATTCTGCTCGATGCACTCTACGAACTGATCCAGTTCGCGTTTCAATGCTTCGGTCATATCGAGCTTGGGCGCCCACATGTCGCCGCTGCGGTAGCCGACCATCATCTGATGCACCTTCTCGCCGTAGGCCTGAGAATTGGGGTTCAGCGTGATGCCCTTGTCGTAAACCTTGATCTTTTCGCTGGGCTCCAGATCGTCGTAGACGACCATCTTGTTGCTGCCGCCGATCAGTGTGCGGCGCACCTTGACCGGCGCCAGCCAATTGACGTGGATGTGGGCTATAAGCTTGCTTTCGAAGAAAAGCGTCAGATAGGCGATATTCTCCGGTTCGCCGAGCACATGGCTCATGCCCGTCGCTGAAACGGCCACCGGCCTTTCCTGCACAACATGGTCCAGGATGGAGAGATCATGCACCGCGAGGTCCCAGATGACGCTCACATCGTGCTGGAAGAGGCCCAGGTTGACCCGAACCGAGTCGTAGTAATACATGTCGCCCAGGCCGCTTTCGACCAGTTCGCGCATCTTGCGGACGGCGCCGGTGTGGACGAAGGTATGATCCACGGCCAGCACGAGGCCTCGGCGCGCGGCCTCGTCGACCATGCGCGAGGCCTCCTCCGTCGTCGATGCCATCGGTTTTTCGACGAAGACATGTTTTCCGGCCATCATAGCCTGCATTGCGAGCTTGAAATGGGTTGAGACCGGCGTTGCAATGGCGATTGCGTCCACTTTCGGATCGCGCAGGACTTCCTCGAAATTATCGGTGATCTCTATCGCGGGGTAGCGGCTTTTAACTGCCGCCAACCGCTCCACATTGAGATCACAGACCGAAATGAGCTGCGCGCCGGCCGCTTCCGAAATGTTGCGAACCAGGTTTGGCCCCCAATAGCCATATCCAACAACAGCAATACCGATCATCGCATTCCTCCCAACGTTTGCATGTTGACTGACCGGTCATGAACGCGACCGGTGATCCTGGCCGGTACGCCGGCAACGATAGCGCCGTCAGGCACGTCCTTGGTTACGACCGCACCGGCGCCAACCTGCGCGGCCTCTCCGATGGTCACGCCAGGCAGAATGGTGGCGTTGCTGCCGATCGACGCGTGGCGCTTGACCAGAGTGGGGATGACAACCCAGTCGGCTTCGGTCTGCAGACTGCCATCGGAATTGACGGCGCGCGGATAGGTATCATTGGTGAACATGACCCCGTGGCCGATAAAAACGCCTTCTTCCAGCGTCACGCCTTCACAAAGGAAGGAATGGCTGGAGATCTTGCAGTCTTTCCCGACGAGGACGTTTTTCTGGATTTCAACGAAGGTGCCGATGCGCGTGCCGGCGCCGATCGTGCAGCCGTAGAGATTCACAAGATCTCGATGATGGATGACGCAGCTATCATCCAGCTTGACGTTCGATGCAATCATTACGCATGCACCCCTACTCTTCAACAAACCCCGATTTCCAGATGAAACCGAACAATCATATGATTGCGCCCAAGGTTTCATCGCGACGGGACAACTATTTCTTCCCATTCAAAGAGAATTGTTTTTGTTATCTGAGTAAAGAAACAAAACGTCGAAGCTTATTCACCTAAAGACGTATCTACTTAGGACGACGTACGCCGAAGTTCATAGCCCGCGATCAATTTTGGTGGTGGAGCAAATCCGGATTTGACTCAGTCATACGCCGGCGGCTGACATTATTTTCATGCGTTTAGCGGCTCGATCCGTAGCCGGGGTGCAACGTAATCAACCATTCGGGGAACGGCTTAGTATCGTATAAGTTTAGATCAAGAATTACGTCCTCTTTACACCTTCCGATGGAACTAATGTGGGCATTTAACCTATATTAGCTAGTTTAACATCACGAGAACTGTGGTATTGAATTCCTACTTTAGTGCTTCCAAACCCTCATATCTGAAGGGCTTGAGTGTTCGATTTTGTTGAGGCGTAGGGAAACTCGGCTGGGGAGGATGAGGCAGTGAATTCAGCGCTAATACCAAATTTAGATCTTAGACAGGAAAATGTAGCTCTTCCACTTAAGGTAGAGAATAGTTCAGCGGCATCGACCTTGCTGTCGGGGCCAAAGCACTCTCTCATGATCCTGGATAACCGTGAACTTGATCGGCAATGCCTGGCGCAATGCATGGCGGCCCACAAGACGGATTTACTTATCCTGGCATTTGGAACGGTTGAAGAGTGGAAGCAAAAACGCGACGAGTATCCGCCGCTTTCGGCAATCCTCTTGAACATTGGCGGCAAAAAAATCGACGATCCGGCCGTCTCGGAGCAAATCAGTAGCCTTTCGTCGGAATTCGGGACGATACCAGTCATCGTACTGGCTGATAGCGACGATTTCACCCAAATCGTGCGGGCGCTCGAATTTGGAGCCAAGGGCTACATACCCGCCTCGGTCAGCGTCAGCGTCTGTATGGAACTGATCGCGCTGTCAGTGGCGGGAGGCGTTTTTGTGCCTGCGAGCACCCTATTCGCCATGCGTCATTTGCTGGAGTCCAGCAACTCGATCGCTCGCCCGTTGGCCGGCATATTCACGGATCGTCAGGCCGAAGTTGTAGAGGCTCTCCGGCGCGGAAAGGCGAACAAGATCATCGCCTATGAGCTCAATCTGCGGGAAAGCACCGTCAAGGTTCATGTTCGCAACATCATGAAAAAGGTAAAAGCAACCAACAGAACAGAGGTCGTGTTCAAGATAAACGATCTCTTCAAGGAAAGTATTACCGCCCCCGAAAAAAGCAGAGACCGAGCAGATGCTATCGGACGATCAACTGTTGCGTCACATCACTAACGCGGTCTTGACCTGAGCCATGCTCGGCGGCGCAAAGCAAAATGCGCCGCCGAGGCACGATCTGGCACCAGGGCGCCAAAGCTTGGATGTGATCGCTCAGCCTGCGAAGGTCGCCATGTGCATCTCCACTTCCGGCTCTGCCCTACACGCAATAGCCCACCGCTGATTCTTCCTCGCCAATTTCCCTGGCTCGGCCTAGACTGGGCAGCCGCCTGTAGTCCTTGGGGTTGGCGGGCTGCTGAGCTCGTCTTCCAGAATAACTCAATGAAAACATGTCGTTTAAGCAATTGCCAGCGATCACGAAGGATGCCTGGAAAGCGCCGTTCGGATCCTGCGCAACGGGATCCGCTGCGAACGGGAGATCAGACCCTTTGCAAGATGCCAAAAATATCGAAACTCCGGCAGTGGTGGCACGTTTGGCCTCAAGTGATTCAAGCGCAATGCGATCATCATCTGATCGACGCCTGAGTACAACCGCTGGCGCCAGCCAATATCAAGTCCGTGATGTCTAGACGCTGTACTATCGCCGGTCTCGCTTTCTTCGAAGGGACCGTGACGAAAAACGTTCGCAAGATCTGGCTGCTGACAACGATCGAGAATCTCGGCGAAGCATGCAAGCCATTCGTGATCGCTTCGTCTGGGAAGCCGGTGAATGCTCTTTCGATCTGTGGCCGACAGTTCTAAGGCCGGCCGATTGTCTTCTCGACGGTCTCGATCGAGGACGAGGCGCGCACGCCTGAGTTCGTTATGGGATAGGGATGGATAAAAGTCCTGCAATCGCCGCGCTTGGACGAGTTGGCCTTTGCAGACCAACGCGAGAAGGAAATACGCCCATTCGACCGGATCCGGGGCGGCCGCCCCGTAGTCGATCATCGTTACCTTGATTAAGTTCACCAGAAGCTTGTAAGCGCGATCGGCATCGCCCTCATGCAAGGCGCAGACGGCGAGACCGAATTTGGCTTCGGGCAGGTAGGAAACGTAATCCAAGCAGCGCGCGTAGCAGTCCTTGGCCTCCTCGAGTTTACCCTGCTCAAGAAGCAAATCGCCTTGCTTCAGTAAAACGCGGTCGCTTGCCCGCCCGGCTACATGGATGCTTCCCCGCTGGGAGATGCGCTCAACTTTTATAAGGTCGCCGAAAGGCCCGGGCTGAATGATTTTTTCGCCGGATCGCAGGCCGCTGTTCAATATGAACCACTGATATATTTGTGGTCTGTGATTCAGAGTGTGGCGCGAGTGGACCAGATTATAGCCGGCCGTCGAGATGCGCTGTATTTCAGCTGGATGAGCAAAGAGGTATTCCAATCGTTCAACCACGTCGTACTGGTCGGTGAAGATGCAATTCTCCATGTCGTTAAAGCCAGCCGCCTGCAGTGCTGCCGTCCGTTCCGTCACGAGACAGGTGTTCGCCCCTGGAATCTCGAAGTGTTTGCGCACGACCTCGCCGGCCATGGTTCCGCATGTGGGCACGACGAGGCTCGCGTTGAGGGCGCGCGCATAGGCCTCTCCTGCCAGCAACTGGGAGGCAAGTTTGCTCTCATAGGTATGCTGAGGCGAAGCCAGGCAGGGATATCGATCGCGGATGATCGGAAAGACCTTCTGCCGCCAGGGGTAAAGGCCATTGACCTGGCCCGTGAGCGTGACCGGTATGATCTTGTGCTGGTGATAGTCTTGATAGACTTCGGGATCGACGAAGTTTGGCCAGACGAACAGGTTGTCCTTCAGCTCCGGCATATATTCCGGAGCCAGGGTCGCAATCGAGAAATATGTCTCGATGCCCCATTGCTCCATATCGGAAAGGAAACCACTGCGCCGGTCGCACCATGGATCGGCGTTATGAAGACCAAGCTTCGGAACGCCGATATGGGCATCGGTGTTGATGATTCTTATCCGCCGTGAACCCTGTGACCGGTAGCCGCTTTCAAACAGCGTCAGATCCGGCTGGCATCTTTCGCATACCTCCGCATAGTCGCAGTCGCGGTTTACGACGACGACATCAAAGTGTGTGCCGAGGCATTTGACCTGCTGCTGCATATGCAGCAGCAGGTAACCGGACGCGTTCGCATTGGGTTGGTGGTCCCATTGAAAGAAAACGAGCCTTGGTTTGCGATGATTGGCGTTGCTATTCATATCCCTAACGAACGGCTTCCTGAACAGGAAGGCCAACGGCCGGAACAGGCAGGTGCGTGTAAGCCGTTTGCGGGGACCTGACGTCAGGCATGCTCCTGGATCCAAGAGAAAGCTTCCACTCGAAATAAGCGATCGTTCTTTCGAGCCCTTCCCGCAGGTTCACCGTCGGCTGCCAACCCAGTTCCTGCCTTGCGCGGCTGATGTCCGGCTTGCGCTGCGTCGGGTCGTCGATTGGGAGAGGATTGAAGACGATGCCTGACTTCGATCCAGTCATTTCGATCACCATCTCAGCCAGTTCCCGGACCTGGAATTCTCCCGGGTTGCCAAGATTGATCGGGCCTGTAACGCCAGCCGGCGCGCCCATCAGGCGGATAAAGCCTTCGATCAGATCGTCCACGTAGCAGAACGAGCGCGTCTGCGTGCCGTTGCCGAAGATGGTGATCGGCTCGTTTCGAAGCGCCTGAACGATGAAATTGGAAACGACGCGGCCGTCATTGGTCTGCATGCGCGGCCCGTAAGTATTGAAGATCCGCGCCACCCGGATTTCCACGCCGTATTGACGATGGTAGTCGAAGAACAGCGTTTCGGCGCAGCGCTTGCCTTCGTCATAACATGCTCGCGGGCCGATGGGATTGACGCTGCCGCGATAGTCCTCCGTCTGCGGATGGACTGCCGGATCACCATAAACTTCGCTCGTGGAGGCCTGGAAAATCTTCGCCTTGGTGCGCTTGGCGAGGCCAAGCATATTGATGGCGCCGTGCACGTTGGTCTTGACCGTCTGAACGGGATCGACTTGGTAGTGGACTGGAGATGCCGGGCAGGCGAGGTTGTAGATCTCGTCAACTTCCACATAAAGCGGGAAGGTAATGTCGTGGCGAAGGATCTCGAAACGGGGGTCGTCGAGAAGATGCAGAACGTTGTCGCGCGAACCTGTGTAATAATTGTCCACGGCGAGGACGTCATTGCCCTCTCGCAAGAGTCTTTCGCACAGGAATGATCCCAGAAATCCGGTGCCACCCGTAACCATAATTCGCTTCTGTCCGTGCATTGATGTGCTCCGTTGTTGATGTTTGCCTCGCAGGACGAGGATGAGGTCAGTAGGCTCCCCTGCGCTTGAAGACCGCAGGGATTGTGCTGAGAAGGATGTGCCAGTCGAACCACAGGGACCGGTTGTCGATGTAGAACTCGTCGAGTTGCTGCTGCAGTTCGATATCTGCACTGCTTCGTTCGGATATCTGCCAGAGGCCTGTCAGGCCCGGTGTTACCGAGCGGCGCTTGTCACGAAACTCACCGTCCATCGCCAGGAGGTGGTATTCGGGGAAAGGACGCGGCCCTACGAAGGCCATCTCGCCTGCAATGATATTCACCAGCTGCGGGAGCTCGTCAAAACTCGACGAGCGCAGAAGATGCCCGATGACAGGCAGGACGCGAGGATCTTCCTTGAGCTTGAAATGGGCCAACCATTCGGCCCGCATGGCGGGGTTCTCTCGGAACAATGCTTCGAGGCGCTCTTCCGCATCCTGGTACATCGTCCTGAGTTTCAGGACGTGCACCGGCTTGCCGGACAGACCTTCCCTGGCATGTCTGAAAAAGACGGGACCCGGATCGATGGCATAGATTGCGGCCGCAGCAATCGCAATAAAGGGTGCAACCACGATCGTTGCAGGTATGGCGATCGCGAGATCGACGATCCGCCGGACCAGATCCGAGCTTAACGACTTCTCACCATTGGTGAGTCGAACGCCGATCTCCCCGCCGACATCTGCAGGCCGCAATCCACTTACCTTGAGGCTCGGCGTATCGGACAGAAGGATGACTTCGGCGAATTGTCGGCGAATTGCGGCCAGATCGGCGATCAGCGAACCTGTGTCGCCGGCAATCAGGGCGATGGATGGCCCGCCGTCCGGCGATACGTCTGGTGCATCAGAAGAATAGGGCTCCGGCTTGATGCCATACTGCCAATGATCCTTGAAATATGCCATCAGCGCGGGGATATGATTGCTGCCCCCGATGATCACCGCGCGCTCTCCCCAGATTCCAAGCCTCCGGCACAGGCCTCGTGCGAGCCAGTGCGTGACAGGCTGGACAATCAGCCCGAGGCCAAGGAAGCCAACGATAGCAAGCAGCAGTCGTTCCCCTTCCGGCAGCAGGACTGCTCCGAACGCCGCGATGACGGCCACCTTGACGGAAGCTGTCGTGCGACGACGCAGAAGTTCGTGGTCGTGAAGCCGATATCCGGGATAGAGCCGAGCCGACGCATAAAGAAGGATCGCCGCCAATGCTGCGAGGGCGAAAGCGCGCTCCAGTACCGTTCCTTCTGAACCAGTGGGAAGAAAGGGCAGAAGAGCAAAATAGGCAATCACATAGCTCGCGATGTCGCCGCCAATTAGGAGTGACGATGTTGCAAGCCGAGGGAGCGGGCGCCGGAGTGCGGCCGACATATTGAGCCCTGTCTGCCTTGAAGGATCGACAGACTTGGCGTTCGCAATGGGTGGAACAGAGCTTGCCGAAACTGTCCGCGAGGCTGTGTCGCTTGTGCCGATTGCCTTCGGCGGAGCTGACGGCATTGCTGACGGTGCAAACGACGACATAGTGGTTTTACTCCTTTACAGCCTTTGTCTCGACGCACCTGATCCGGAAACCGCGTCTTCGATCGGAAACTCCCGAAGCCCCAACCTCTGAAAGGCAGTCAGTGAGATGAAAGTCGGCACGACGAGCGCATAGCGTCGCCACAGCCGTCGTGGCTCGCATAAAAGACGGAACGCCCACTCGAAGCCGCTTCTTTGAATGACCCTCGGAGCTTGCCGTTTGAGGCCGGCGTGAAAGTCGAATGCAGCTCCGACTCCGATGAGAACCGAAGCGTCCAGACGGTCGCGCATGCGCGCCATCCAGAATTCCTGCTTGGGACTGCTCAGTCCGACCCAGATGATATCCGCGCCTGACCGATTGATCCGCTCAGCAACATCCGTTTCCTCTTGCGGCGAAAGTTCGCGAAAAGGCGGCGCATAGGAGCCGACTATCCGTGCTTCCGGGCATTTTGCGATAAGTCGAGCCTGCAGCTGCTCCAGCGTCTTGGCCGTCGCACCGTAGAGGAAGTGACGCAAGCCTTTGGATCTGCCGGTCTCGAAAACAGATAACATCAGATCCGGTCCGTAGACCCTGTCACTTTCCACATGGCCAGCATGTTTCAGCGCCCATACCAACGGCATGCCGTCGGGAGTTACCAGGAATGCGCGGTTATGTATGGACCGAAGCTCGGGATCTTTTTGACACCGCACGACGCCGTGCGCGTCGCGAACGCACACATATTCTTTCCTGCCGTCTTCAATCGCCTTTTCAATAAGTCCGGTCGCGCTTTTGAGATTGACTGCCGAAATTCGAACACCAAGTACATTCGTCCACTTCAGAGAACCCGTTGGATCAAGGACTGACGTTTGGTTTCTGTCTGCTGGTGAATTTCTCATGACCTACGCTTTTGCCAACTGAAACTGTTACCAGAATATGCTGGCAAGACCGTTGCCTCCATACTTGCATCTCCAGCTAATGGACGTAGAAAGACTTAACATTTCTATTTCACACACGGAAATGACTTACGATATTCGAAGTAAGGCAGTATCCCGGGGGTATGCCTCATTGCTCTTTTTGATAAGCGTTACCCCCGAAAAGAGCGGTTTGACCTTCATGGAGCAGCGGAAGACAGTCGCTTTAGCGCAATCAGAGCTGGGGAGGTTTGAGCGCGATAAAGCCGGGGGAGAGACAATGGTGAATTCAATAGGGGGAAATTCAATAGGTGAATTGCGGGTGCCGGCCGGAGGGCCGTCAATGGCGCCAGCAGTACCAGTCAGCTGCAGAACGATTTGAGCTCTGATGGCTACATCGTCATCAGGGATGTCCGTATGCATACGCCGGGAACCGCGGGACTGGGTCGCGTGCGCGGGTCATTGCTGATGAATGCTGCGGATAAGATTCAGGCGTTGATCTGAGCAGAGGCTTTTTCGGCCTGGCGCAGCCTTTTCCACTCCCATGGGAGCAGTTCGTGCAAGCGGGAGACGGGCAGATCGGCGATGCGGGCGAAGACATCGGCAAGCCACGCCTTTGGGTCGACATCGTTGAGGCGGCATGTGGTGATGACGGTCAGCATGACGGCGGCACGATCGGCCCCACGCTGGGAACCGGCGAAGGTCCAGTTTTTCCTTCCTAACGCCACACCGCGCAACGCTCTTTCCGCTGCATTGTTCGTAAGACAGACCCTTCCGTCTTCGAGGAAGAGAGCAAAGCCCTCCCAGCGCTTGAGCATGTAATCGATCGGCTCGATGACCTCGGACGATCTGCTGAGCGTGGCGCGTTCCTTCGTCAACTACTCGCGCATCTCATCGAACAGCGGCTTGCTCTTTTCCTGCCGCACAGCCTGTCGTTCTTCGGCGCTCAATCCGTTGATCTGGCGCTCGATTTCGAACAACTTGTCATAGCGCTTAACGGCTTCAAATGCGACCGGCGAGATCGGCTTGCCTTTCCGCTTGTGATCTCGAGCATGTTTCTGGACATCGGCTAATGCAAAGAATTTGCGACGCGAATGGGCGTTGCAAAAGGCAAAGGTGATCGGTGTCTTCTTCGTTTTGGCAATAATGTCCGGCTCGAACCCGTTGTAGCAATCCGTCTAAAGAATACCACCATACTCGGCCAAGTGCTTCTGCGGATGTTCGCCACGCCGGTCGCTCGACGCATAATCGATCGCCGCCGGCGCAGCCGTTCCCCCGAACGGCTGGTCATCCCGGATGTAGGTCCATATTCGCCCGGTTACGCATTTGCCCTTGGCCTGGATTGGGATGGTCGTGTCGTCACCATGCAATCGCTCGGCCCCGAAAACATGCTTCTCGATTAGGTCGTAGACCGGCATGAGGGCCGCCGTTCCAAATCCGACCTGATCGGCCAGCGTCGAGGTCGACAGGTCTATGCCCTCACATTTGAACCTTGTGCTCTGGCGGTTCAGCGGACTGTGCATCCCAAATTTGTCGAAGACGATCGTCGCCAGCAGATGCGGACCGATGAAGCCGCGCGGCGTGGCATGGAACGGTGCTGGCGCCTGGCTGATCGCCTCGCAATCGCGGCAGGTAAATTTCTCCCGAAACGTCTCGATCACCTTGAAGCGGCGCGGTATCTCCTCCAGTGTCTCGTTGACATCCTCGCCCAGTTTGGACAGGCGCGACCCGCCGCAGCAAGCGCAGACGGTCGGGGGATCGATCACCACGCGCTCGCGCTCGGCATCCTCCGGCCAGGGTTTGTGCACCGGCCGTTTGCGTGTGAACGAACGCAGGCTCAACGTTCTGGCAGCAGCAGCCTGGGCCGCCACTTCATCCTCCGTCGCGGCCATCACGAGTTCTTCGAGCTGTAATTCCATCTGTCGATCAGACGTGCCGTGCGCTCGGATCTCTGAAGGGCTGACGGACGAATACCGGGCCGGTCGGCCACGGACTGTCTCCGATGCCCAGGTTGCGGAGGTCGTCGAGCGTACGTTGAACACCACGCCCAAGGATGCAACGCACTGGTCCATCCGTTCGATGGCAGCCGACAGCGGGCTTTCGCATACCACCATCCGCCGGATCTGGACCGCGTTTGGCCTGCAGCCACATCGTGCCGAGACATTCAAGCTATCTTCCGATCCACTCTTCATCGACAAGGTGCAGGACATCGTCGGCCTTTACATGTCACCACCGGACCGGGCGGTTGTGCTTTGCGTGGATGAGAAATCGCAAATCCAGGCATTGGATCGCGAGCAGCCGGTGCTGCCCATGGCACCGGGCGTCGCCGAACGGCGTACCCATACCTATGTCCGCAACGGCACGACCTCTTTTTTCGCCGCGCTCGATGTTGCCACGGGTGCGGTGATCGGTCAGTGCTATAAGCGTCACCGGGCCACTGAATTCCTCGACTTCCTGAAGCGGATTGACGCCGAAATGCCCAATGGGCCGGACGTGCATCTGGTGATGGACAACTATGCGACCCACAAGACACCGAGGATCAAGGCCTGGCTGGCGCGCCGCCCACACTGGCATGTTCACTTCACGCCAACGTCGGCATCCTGGATCAATCAGGTCGAGCGGTGGTTCGCAGAGCTGACGCGAAAGCAGTTGCAGCGCGGCATACACCGTTCCACCGCAGAACTGGAAGCCGACATCGACGCATTCATCGAAACCCACAACGAAAATCCCACACCATACAAGTGGGTCAAATCCGCCGACCAGATCCTCGCGTCGGTCAAGCGCTTCTGCCAGAAGACAATGAGCCGAACTTCAGATTCGGGTGACTAGGTGTACGGTCCCGGAGCTTTCACCGCATTCGTCACTTCGGCTTGCTTTCCAATGGCCATCGGCCAACTGAAGCTGGACCTCTGCCGAAGCCTGATCGACCTCCCGCCGCCGGAGCAGCCGGTCGAAGAACCGGACGCAAAGCCACCCCCTCTGACGCATCGCTGCCCCTGTTGCGGCGGAGCCATGACGATCATCGGCGCGTGGACCCCGATTCGGCCGGCCTGCCGACCAGCATGGGAAGACCGCTCATGATTATTCCACGCGCGCCATCAGTTCAACGATCAGCGTCGGTATGCCGAACAGCCGCGAGGCTGGTGCTTTGGCCAATTGTGCCTGAGCGACGCAGAGCGCAACAGTACCAGGGGTTCGACCAATGCAAACCAGCCGACAGGCCCGTCAACGACACCGCAATGACCGCCAACAATCTCCTTCCAGACCCGTCCACGCGTTCCGGCAAGGTTCGATCTTCCCAAGTGCCATCCGCCGCTTCGGTTGAATCCCCATAGCGCCAAACAACCCGCGCCTTCGCTCAATCCGGCTTCAATGAGGATCAGTGAATGCCGCACGCAACGCGCCCGGACCTCACAGAACCCTCCAGAGGCTGGAGCAAATCAGATTCAACACTGACTTCTGGAGGTCGGTGATGGATTGCACGCACTTCGAGATGATCAATGGAAGCGCATCAGGGGCTTTGTGCCGGGTGGGACCAAAGGCAAGCGCGGTCCCCGCACGGATAGTCGAACATTTTTGGAGGCACTCTTGTGGATGGAGCGTTCCGGTGGTCGCTGGCGAGATCTGCCCGAGCGGCTTGGCGACTATCGCTCGGTGAAGCGGCGCTATTACCGCTGGATCGAGATGGGCGTGCCCGACTCATGCCCTCCCATTGCCATCTCGATCAGTGCCAATCGGCAAGGCAACGCTGCCCAAATTAGTTAAATTTAGAAAAAAATGTCGATTCTGCCTCTGGCGGGAGGATTCCAGCCACGCCCATCAGGTTTCCCTAATGTTTTCAATGGAAGCATTTCGCTATAGTTGCATAAAGAATAATTCGCGGCATGCGAGACATTTATACTGCCACAGTTTTGGAAACGCGAAATTCAACAAGTATTTCAAAACGTAACTTCGGATCGATTCAGATAATGTGGCAGCAATATGGCTATAATTCTCAAGGGCTTACTGTTGAGTTGCTGTTGCAACCTCCAGGATGCCGTCCTATAACCCCCCCCGCCGTAACGGCTGATTAACCAAAAATATTAATCGGCAAACACAACGCTAAGGTTGAGGAGCAAGATCATGACGACATATTACGTAGCGACGACCGGTAGTAGTGGCGGTAACGGCAGTGCCGGCTCTCCATTCCGCACGATCAGCGAGGCGATGTCGTCGAACCTTAAACCCGGCGACGAAGTCGTGGTGAAGGCAGGGACCTACAACGAGGCCATCAACATCAACAAGGACGGCTCGGCTGCAGGCGGCATCACGCTGCGCTCGGAAGTGCCGGGCGGGGCGCTGATCCGGCCGCCCGCAGGCTCGTGGAACGCAATCACTGTCAACGCCAACTACGTGACAATCGATGGCTTCGACATCAAGGGCGGCCCCGGCGACGGCATCGAAGGGAGCGGCGTCCACCATGTCTCAATTCTCAACAACAAGGTCCACGACGCCGGGGAGTCGGGCATTCAGTTCAACCAGTCGGACTTCCTCAAAATCGACGGGAACGAGACCTACAATAACGCATCGTCGGGCTGGTTTTCGGGTATCTCGATCTACCAAAACCGGAACATTACCGGCGATACCTCGACGGAGGGCTACCGGACGATCGTGCGCAACAACATCTCGCACGACAACGTCACGAAGTCGGGTGCGCACACCGATGGTAACGGCATCATCATCGACGATTTCCAGAGCACGCAGGCGAGCGGTCATCCGAACTATACATTCAAGACCCTGGTCGAGGGCAACCTCGTCTACGAGAACGGCGGCAAAGGCATCCAGGTGACCTGGAGCGACTCCGTCACGGTGGCGAACAACACCGCATACCACAACAATCAGGACCCGCAGAACACCGGCACCTGGCGCGGCGAACTCAGCAACTCGCAGTCGAGCAACAATACCTGGGTCAACAACATCGCCGTAGCGGACCCATCGCTGAACAAGAACAACACCGCGATCGATAACACCTCGACCGGCGGCTACAGCAACAAGAACGTGGTCTGGGCCAACAACGTCACCTATAACGGCACGGCCGGCCAGGCCTCGGTCAAGACCGACGGCGGCAACCCGATGCCGAGCGCGGCGAACGGCAACCAGCTCGGCGTCGATCCGAAATTCCTGGCGGCGGCGAACGGCGACTTCCACCTCGGCGCCGGCTCGGTGGCGATCGACCACGGAACCGACAAGTACGGCCTCGATACGGTTGATCTGGACGGCCACGCTCGCGTCGTTGGAACTGTCGATGTCGGTGCCTACGAATCGGGCTCCCACACGACACCGGGAACGCCAACCACGCCGACGCAACCGGGGACGCCAACCACGGGGACGAAGGTATATACCGGCACCAACGGCAACGACACCATGCCACATAACGGCCAGTCCGACGGCGGCAACGAAACCT
Source organism: Hyphomicrobiales bacterium (assembly GCA_900468805.1). Lineage (GTDB taxonomy): Bacteria > Pseudomonadota > Alphaproteobacteria > Rhizobiales > Rhizobiaceae > Rhizobium. Next base: position 260,316 of record UEIF01000009.1, read on the forward strand.
ACAAGGGTATGGCCGGTAATGACGTGTTGAAGGGCGGTGCCGGCGCGGACCTGCTCGACGGCGGCACTGGCAACGACACGGCCACCTACGCGGGCTCCACTGCTGTCAACGTCAACTTGACGGCCGGGACTGCATCGGGCGGGCATGCCGCCGGTGACAAGCTCGTCAGCATCGAAAACTTGACTGGCTCCAGCTATAACGACGTGCTGGTCGGCAATAGCGGCGCCAACGTTCTCGATGGCGCGGCTGGCGCGGACAAGCTGAACGGCGCCGCCGGCGCGGACACCATCAATGGTGGCGACGGCAACGACACGGCAAGCTATTGGGGCTCCGCCGCTGTTAACGTCAACTTGGCGACTGGGGCCGCATCGGGCGGGTATGCCACCGGTGACAAGCTCGTCAGCATCGAAAACCTGACTGGCTCCAGCTACAACGATGTGCTGACCGGCGATAGCGGCAGCAACGTTCTCGATGGCGCGGCTGGCGCGGACAAGCTGAACGGCGGCGCCGGCAAGGACATTATGACCGGTGGCGCCGGCTCGGATATGTTTATCTTCAAGGCACCGGCGGAAGCCGGGCTCGGCTCGAACCGGGACGTCATCACCGACTTCCAGCACGGCGCCGATAAGATCGACCTCTCGGCGATGGACGGGAATGGCTCTGCGCAGGGCAATGGAACCTTCCATTTCCTGGCGCAGGAGGATGCCTCTTTCGACCACAAGGCTGGCGCGCTCGCCTGGCATTATGAAGACAAGGCTGGATCCGCGAACGATACTACCGTTATCCAGGGCGACCTGAACGGCGACGGCGTTTCTGACTTCGAGATTCAGATGAAGGGTCTCGTCCACCTTGAGACAGGCGATTTTCTCCTGTAACGATACCCGTTGTGGCGGTCGTCCGATCGCCACAACAATCGCGCTAACGATCACGCAGCGCGCAACAATCGGCTACTTCGGCGCGCGGATGAGCCCACCGGGAGGGCGTAGCTCGAGCGGGGGCCTCATCCGCGCGCTGGGATTTTTCGACTGACGTCAGCCGGCCTTTCGGGCGCGGCTTTGCTGGAGGCGATAGCTGTCGCCATTCATCTCGAGGATGTTGAAGTGGTGGGTGATGCGGTCCGGCAGAGCGCCGGTCAGGCCCTCGGATCCCAAGGTCTCCGTCCATTCGTCGAACGGAAGGTTGCTGGTGATCAAGGTGGCACCTCGTTCGTAGTGTTGCGAGATCGGTTCGAACAATAATTCCGCACCGGTCTAGGTGTTTGGGCCAGATTTTACACGGGAGCGCCACGACGACAGTGGCAATCCGTCGAGCAATTCTTACTCGGAGGGCGCGACGACACTGCCTGTGTCGGTTCCAGCCCTCTGAAGATCCCTCAGGCTGCCATATTCCCCTGAAGACATGATCTTCGGGCTTATTCGGAAGCTCTTATCGTTCAGATTGCCGTAATAGCGGTTGCGCGCGAATTGCACATATCCGCGCTTATGGCCGGGAGCGTAGACATATGCTGCAAGTCCGCTGCTATTATCGACCGACACGATATTGTCCTCGATGCGATTTGGGTGCGCCCATGATGGATGCCAATCCCGCCCGGTACTGTCATCGACGCGAAAAGCCGCGCCTGATCCGTGTGCGATGACGTTTCCTGTCACGACGTTGCTCCAGCCGCCGTTGATGCCGATCGCCGATACATTGCCCGAAAGCGTGTTTCCTTCGATGCGCACGCCGCTAGCCTTACCATCGGTGTAGATCGCCCAACTGATGGGGCTCGGCCATTCATTGGTATTTTCATATCCGGGAGGCCAGAACGTCCCGTCGGCCCTGTTCATAAGATGACCTGTCCCGGTCACGAGATTGAATCGGATGCTGCTGTCTAAGGGGTCGGTCTGCTCGCCCATCATCTTGATAGCACCGCCATCCGCCGTCTGCTGATTGGCGTTGCGGATCACGTTGTGCTCGATCACCGCGTGATGGACTGCATCTTCCGGCCCCCAGAGCGAGCCGCCGGTGATGCCGAACTGTGCAGCATCTTCGATCAGGTTGTCGGCGATCTTCACATCGTCGGCCGCCTGGAACCATATGCCTGCGGTCTCAAAGTAAACCCTTCCGACGTCGCGGATATGGTTCGACAGGATCCTGGCACCGTCCGATTTGCCGAAGCTGCCGTAACTCGTGCCGATGTAGATTCCGTTACCGGCGACATCTGCGATCGCATTGCCGGCAATCAAAACATCCTTGCTTTCAGATACATGGATACCGACGCCGACATTTTCGATGACATTGCCAAGCAGCCTGACGCCATCCGCGTGCTCCAGCCTGATGGCGCCAAACCCTCTGGTTTCCGTAAAGAATTTGCCGCTGCCTTGCGGATTTCCATCACGAAATTGAAGTCCCGAGACAATCATGCCATTGGCTCCCTCCAGCTTAAAGAATGTTGGGAGAACGCCCGCGACAACGATAGAGTCGGGGAACGGCCGGTCGGCAGGTATGTAGTCGAGTTGGCCTGTAACAGGATCATACCACCATTCCCCGGGGGCATCGAGGAATGCGGCCGCCCCGCTCAGGAAATAGCGGCTGCCCTCTGCCGTGAAGAAATAGCCAGTGCCTTTGGTATGAACAATTCGGTTTGCAGTGTCGATTGAGACCACTGGGAGCGTATCGCTCCCCCATTGGCTCCCAGGGTGAAAGCCACCAACAATGTGGGCGACAAGTCCCGCGGCATCTCCCAAGGCGGGAAGATCGCCGGCCCGGAAGCAAAAGCGTGTATTGCCTTCCCAGCCTTCATCATCCGACTCGCACTTGGCCGCAAACAACCATCCCTTGCGAGGATCTCCGTCGATGGGCGCGTTGGGAAAGCGGGCCTGGGTTTGGAGGACCCCATTGACGAAAAGATCGCCCACCGCCTGATCTGGCGGTAACCTCAGCGGTGCCGTCCAGCGGCCATCGGCCTGCGATGTCCAGCGACGCACAAGCAGGCCCCCGTGCAAAACCGGCGTCTGGTTGCATCTCGCCGTGATGACCAGGCCAGCATCGCGAGAGTCAAAGACTATCGGTTGAGCGAGATAATAGTCTCCGTTGCCCATTGCAATTGTGCTTTGGCCACCCTTCTTGCGCGCAGCATCGCGAGCTCTTTCAATGCTGGCGAAAGGACCGTCGGTACGTTTAGGATTTGGTCTGGGAAGGCGGCCACTCCAGGTGTCCTCGCCATCCGGAGAAACATAGAACATTGCCTTTGCCGCGGATGTGCCGGTCACTACGTCGCTCAAGGAAGTCCCATTCAGCTTGGCCGATAAGGTCGCCGCCGAAGCTTCCGCGCAGGTCGCGTCCCTGAGCGTCCTCTGCATCTGGTCGGGCGCATTTGCGTCCGACCTCACCGATGTCGGGTTGCCTGGCTGCGGAAAGAGCGTAGCAGGCAAAATGCTCAAGATCAGTGCAAAGCGCAGGCTCATGAGAGTTGCAGCTCCGTCATCATGCTGCGTGCGGGCGCCTGCCGCGGTGGACAGGAGCTGGCTGAAACGACGGGCGCGTATAGCGAAAACATGATCATGGCTGTGGCAAACAGAACGAAAATGGCGTCATTCTGGACCAGAAATATGCTCTCGGTCAGATTCATCACCAAAATCATGATCGTGAAGACGTTTAGCCAGAGCCAGCCATACTGCGGATCACGGCATTGAAGGATCGCGCCCTGGCGTACTGCACGGAGAAGTATCAGGGCGAACAGGGTCATTCCAATTATTCCGAAGCTCAGCATGGTATCGCGATATCCATTATGGGCGTGAGGGGCCAACCATTGGATTTTTGACCAGATAACCCACGCTTCGGGGTTCGCTTCTGTCCAAAACGCCTGGTAGCCGAAGCCGAGCGCCAGATGATCGGCTATCTGACGATCGACCAGCTCCCACAACGGCACTCGGCCCGTCAAAGTGGCATCCTTGCCGAGCCCTTCGAGGAACGGAACCAGGAATTCGTGAAGCGAAATGAGAAGGCCGACTGACACTTGAACGAAAAACAGGATGATGACGATGCGGCCGATGCCGCGGGTTCTCTGCAAGATGGAGTAGAACCCGAGCGAGCAGAATGCCGATGCCGTCGCAATTATCGCGGTCATCGATCCGGAGCCCGCAAGACAGAAGACACCCGCGCTCAACAAAATGATAGCGGTTCGCCGCCAGCCCAAGGTACCGTCAATCAGCACGGCCGTCGCCACCAGTATCATGATGGCGGCATACCAACCGAGACTGTTCTTGTTGAAGAAGATGCCCCGCAAAGCGCCGTCCGAGGGCATGCGGGCGAGATTCGGTGACGCTCCAAGAATGGCCACGCTGAGGACGACACATGTTCCCAAGCTCGCAAATACGAGCAGAAGCAGCTGCCTCGGTGTGAAGCGTATCGCCAACACATAGGCCAGGAGCACCGAAAACAGGAGGCCGATGGCGCGCCTCAAGCTTATTGACGGGCTCACTGACCACAAGACAGACAAAAATGGCAGAACAAGTAGGATGGGTAACAACAGATTTCGCCTGAGTGCTGTGAGAAATTGCGGAAAATTCCGCATCAGGATCAATCCGGTAAACGCGTAAACGGGTAAGACAAGGAGGCGCAATATGGCTTTGGCCGGATCGCTGAGCGCGCCACCGGCATCTACCAACATGAGTGGAAAGACAGCACCCGTTTGGAGAAAAAGGGAAAATCCGGCGCCCCAGCATTCGATGGTCCGCCAAGCGATGACCGGCCCAATCGCGGTTCCAGGCCCATATGCTCTCATTGTCGGTCCCCACTGAACGGGATAGGCAAGAGATCGTTGATCGTAGCAATCTGGAAAGACATATGTGATCGTTCTTGGTTGCGCCAAGGAACAATCGTCCCGTCACATCCGCAGTGCAACAAACACAAACGAAGGCGAGGCTACCTCTAACGCGCATACACACTATCCAATGACCTTGGGGTGCTAAGCCCTTGGGAGGCACTTCTCTTCCCGAGGGTTGATGGCAGGATGCACGTGATTGCCCATAAGAGCAGGTGTTGCGCGTATCCAATCGCCGGTAGGTTGGCGATGAATGCAATACCGCGAAGGACATCGCGCTAGGCCGCAGTTCTTTCCGGTGGGGCCGCAATCACCGAATCTCGATCCGCGGTAACCAGGCCGCCATTTGACGGTGGCGGGGTCAGATCGGCGGGCCGTTCGGGTAACAGCCGCAGGGACGGAGGAATGTTTGTACAGAGGAATGTTTGTGATGGCCCGATCTGCTGCCTCCTCGTCTGCGACCAAGCCGAAGCTGGTCTTCCTCCAATGGGACCACAGTCCTTATTCCCGATACGCGAAGTACTTGATGCAGCACATGCGGGATCATGTGCACTGCCTGGAGCAGCATTTTGAGGTCGTGGTCGTAAGGCGGGGGAGTCTGACCGGACAGCTCCCGCGAGACATCCCCTCGTGGCCGCGGCGGAAGCCTGAGACGGCACGCCCACTCACGCGACGCCGCCAAAGAAAGATGGAGAACGCTTATGACGCTTGAGCGGGAGGCCGCGGTAGCGGTCGGCGCGCTGTCTCCGGCAGACCGACCGCACGCACCCATCCGGATACGGACAGGGCACAGCTACCACGTGCCCCTCGCCATAACGCTCGGCCAGAGGAATGCGAGGTTCGTGCAGCGCGCACTAACTCCGCTCGCGCGGCTCGGCCGATGGGGCTGGGTGGACAGCATGAGCTTCATCCCCGAACCGGGCTTCGACGCTATCCACACCTGGAACTCCGTGCCGCTGCTTACGCGGCGCCCGTACATCGTGACCTTCGAGGATTTCTTGCCTCGCACGCCCGAGGATCGGCGGATCGCCTGGCTTGAGCGCTGGCTCCGGGATCGGCTCGTGGAGCCGCGCTGCGTTGGGATCGTTGCGCTCTCAGACTACGCCGTTCGTCAGGTCCGCCGGCAGCACCACGGCTGGAGCGGCCTGCCGGACCTGCTCGCGAAGATGTGCGTGATCCCGCCGGCGACGCCGATCCGCCGGGACCGGCCGAAGCACCATTCGGATCGGCTGCGCCTCCTCTTCGTCGGGTACGACTTCATGCGAAAGGGCGGGCCGGTCGTCCTCCGCGCGCACGAGATTCTGCGTGGGCGAGGCGTGCCCGTCGAGACGACAATTGTCTCGAGCCTCGGATGGTCGGCGGATGACTATGTGGGACCGCCTGACGCCGCTTATGTCCAAGCCGAACTCGCGCGGTTGTCGCAGGAGGGTGTGGTCCATCACCGGCGCCAGCCCCTAGCCGAAGTGCACCGCCTGATGGACGCCGCCGACTGGCTTGTCTTTCCGACTTTCCACGACACCTTCGGCTTCGTTACGGTCGAAGCGCTGGCGGGCGGCACGCCCGTCATCGCCACCGATACCTGCGTGATGCCGGAGGTGGTGATCCCCGGCGAGACCGGTTGGCTTCTGCCCTTCGAGAACGAGGATGAGGTTGGCAAGTGGCGCTGGCTCTACCGCAACGCCGAGAGCGGCTACCTTGATGCCTACCACGGGGCGACCCTCCGGCTGGCGGACGCTCTCGCGGACAGGCTGACGGAGGCGTGGGAGGAAAGGCGTGATTACCAGATACTGAGTGCCGGCGCCCTCGCTGCGGCGCGCACGCGCTACAACCCCGAGATCGCGCGGACGAAACTTGAGACGCTCTACGAACGGTTCAGGGACGTGCTGACATGACCGGCCGCCCGGAAGGCGCCACACCCGTCAAAGAGCGCGCGCTGCGCAGTGTCCGAGAGGCGATCGCGCTTCCAGTCAGCCAAGACTGCCCAGGCCTGCTTCGTTTAAGCGGACTGAACGACGGCGTTCGTGTTGTTATTGCAGATCAGAGTGCCGGTGATACCCATACGGAGGAGAAGTAATGGAGTTGTCATTCTCTTCAGATCTGGGTGCTGGCGAATATGACGCGACACCCGATAAGGCCATCGAGGCGGTACAACACTTCGATGGGCCGCTTCTGATCGACCTTGACGAGACACTCTACCTGAGAAATTCTACGGAAGATTTCATAGACTGTGCACGACCGGCCTTGGCGGCGTACATGCTCCTGAAGCTGCTCGATCTATTGCGCCCATGGCGTTGGACCGGAGCGGAGACGCGAGATGTCTGGCGCGTCCGACTCGTTATTGTGTTCTTCCCTTGGGTGATACTCATTTGGAAAAAACGCGTTACGGCGTTGGTTCGCGAGTTCGGGAATGTGCCATTACTGCGCGCGGTGAATGCGCGGCCGAACTTGCCCATCATTGTAACCCTGGGATTCCGGCCGATCGTTACTCCACTCATCGCCGCGCTCGGTCTTCCTTCCGTGCGCGTGGTCGCGGCGCGCGTCTGGACCGCAACGGATCGCCGAGATGGAAAGCTAGCGCTTGTCGAGGGCGCGTTGGGCGCCGAGACGCTGCAACGCAGCCTTTGTCTCACCGATTCATTGAATGATCTGGCGGTCCTCAAGGCATGCGCGTATCCGGTCCGCACGATCTGGCCGCGCGCGCGCTACCGGCCCGCCTTCGCCGGTCTCTATATCCCCGGACGGTACCTGACGCTGATCAAGCGGCCGAACGCGCAATATATCCGCCGGATCATCCTGCAGAAGGATTATGTACTGTGGGTCCTGTCGTCGATCTGGCTTGCGGCGGTGCCGCCATTGCACCTGCTCGGCTTGCTTGGTTTGTTGATTTCGTTCTGGGCAGTATATGAGCAGGGCTATGCAGATAACGACCGGATCGCAGCTCGGTTCGAAGAGAGTCCGCAGTTGACGGCCGAGTTCGAGAACGTGGAGGTGGCGATCCCGCAAGCAGCTCATTGGGTCTGGGCGGCGGCGGCCGGCATTGGCGGGATCGCATTGCTGCGTTGGCCACAACCGCCAAGCTTCATCGACTGCGCCATCTGGACTGCAGTGCTGTTTGCGACGTGGCTCTGCTTTCGTTTTTTCAACCGCCTGGATAAGGCTACGCGCGTCTGGCCCTACGCCGGTCTGCAGTTCGCCCGTTGCGCAGCTTTTGCAACGCTCGTGCCGATTGTGCCGATCGCGCCGGCCGCAATCGGTGCCCACGTCATCGAAAATTTTGTGCCCTACTTTGTGCGCCGGCTCCGGGGCGGCTCATGGGATCTACCGCATAATCTCATGTACCTGATCTTCCTTGTCCTGCTCTCACTCCTAGCCGCAGCCCAGCAGGGCGTCGAAATCCTCCTGCAATGGCCGACACTCACACTCTTGGGCTTCGCCGTGCTGCGAGCCGCACGGGAGCTTCGCGCAGTCGTCGCAAGGGCATCGTGGATCGATCGTGGCCCGCAACGAGACTCGCAATCCTTGACCGGGTCCGGCCCCGATCGGTCCGGGCGGCCCGAGCCGCAGGCGGAGGCGCACGTGACGCGGGATACGCTCGTCCGATTTGGGGGGGCGCAATGATTACACTGCCGATCCGCGCTGAAAAAGCCGCCATGCGAAGGTCGCAGCGTCGGATCGGCGGGCCGTTCGGGTGACAGCCGCAAGAATGGAGAATGTTTCGTGTCGACCCCATTTTCTGCCTCCTCGCCTGCCAAGCCGAAGCTGGTCTTCTTCCAATGGAACCACAGTCCCAATTCCCGATACGCGAAATACATGACGCAGCACGCGCAGGATCATGTACGCTGCCTGGAGCAGCACTTCGAAGTCGTGGTCGTCAACGAGGATTGCGACTATGGCCGGATCTGCGACCGGTACCAACCGGACCTCACGCTGTTCGAGCTCGGTTATCAGTCGAACCAGTCGCATCGCATTGAGATCCGGAACGTGTCGGCCCATTCGCAAGTTCCGAAAGCCGGCCTCCTCAACGCCGATTCATGGTCGCCGACGCGCTCGGGCATCTTGTCGGACCTAGATCGCTTGGGAATCGGCGTTTGCTTCTCCATCTGCACGACGATCCAGGATTACCTGCCCGACAGTCTGGATGGTCTTTATGTCTGGCCGAACTTCATCGACCCAGCCGTGTTCCGCGATTATGGCGCGGAAAAGTCCATCCCGATCATGCTGACGGGCTCGCGGGCCGAGCTCTATCCTTGGCGGCGCCGTGTCTTCCCGCTCCTTTCAGGATCCTATCCCTGCCTCATCTGTCCGCCGCACGGCTACTTCGACGCCAGTGCCGCGCGGGCCCTCACCGGCGAACGCTACGCCCGCACGCTCAACGCCAGCCTCTTCGCCCCATCTTGCGGGACAATGGCACGGGAGATCGTGCGCAAGCATTTCGAGATCCCGGGCGCCGGATCCTGCCTGATCGCCGAACGCACACCGATGGCCGAGGCGGCCGGCTTCGCGCATATGGAGAATTGTGTCTTTGCCGACGCGGACGACGTATTGGACGTCCTTGACAACCTCATGCAGGATCGAGACCGGCTCCGGCGCATAACAGACGCCGGGCACGACCTGGTCCATTCCCGCCACACGATCGCGCATCGCCCACAGATCTATCAGTGGTTTCAATTACAGAAGGCACCATCGCCAGGCCGCCGGATCGAGCAGGACGGCCCGTTCGGCGACCTTGTGGGGGTCGAACGGACCGGACCGCGCTTTCCGGCGCGGAGCGGAGGAGGCGCCGACCGCACCCTGCTCGCGAATGGATACAAGAGCCTTAGGCGCGGCGAGCTTGGAGCCGCACGCAAGGGGTTTTCCGACTGCCTCATCTATGTCAGCGATCTGCCGGAGGGCCTGTTTGGTCTAGCGCTGTGCGATCTGGCGAGTGGCGATCCTGCCGAGGCCGCCATCCGGCTTGGACACCTGATCGAAACGACGGCCGTCGTCTACGGCGCACAGGATCCCGACCCTGCCGAATGGGCCGTCTATCTCTTTGCGCTTTCCCGTCTTGGACGGGACTGGGAAGCTCGACGCCTGGCCGATTGGTATCCGCGACTGTCCCATCCCGCGCTTGATTACATTCGCAGCCTCCTCTTTGCACCCGATGCCTGGTCTGGAACCGGCGACGCGCTCACGAGACGACCGAGCATCCACGACAGGTTCGTCGCGGCAGAATCACAGGGATGGCAGGCGCTGCTGACAGAACTGTCCCGGCTCCCGCCGCCCTCCGAGCGAAGCGTCCCGGAGGGCGGTGGACGGGCACCGGCGGCCTCGCGCCGCGCCGGACGGGCGACGTTAAGGCAACTCCTGGCCCATGCGACAGAATACACAGTGACACGGGCGGGCCTGACCGCCCTAAGACCGAACATCCCCCCAACGGGAGAACTCGACTATCTGCGAAATGTGTCCCGGCAGTTGCGCCGCGCCATCCGCAAGACCCGGCTCTGGGACCTTACCGCCGACACGCGCCGGTTCTTCAAGGCGCGGCGGGAACGACGCGAGCTATTCCGAGGCGCCGACGCCGAGCGGCGGGAGTGAGCGCAGATGCGAAATCACAGGGGCGAGGCATGGCACGAGGAAGGGCACACGGAGCGCCGTTAGGATCGTGTCCGGCGCCAATCCGGAACATTTCCAGCACCTCGCGGTTACGGCGGCGTCGATTGTCGACAATGCCCCGGAGGCCGCGATCGACTTTCATGTGTTCACCTGCGACTGATCCTGTTGCGGAGGCGATGCTCGATGAAGGTTTCGCCGGATTCGAGCGTCTTTCCCTCCGGATCATCACGTCGATGGACGGGTGCTGGGCGGGCTGTTCATCGACCGGTATTAGGCTGCTTGCCTTTGCTAGGCAGCGAGGCTCCGACCTCACGCTGCACGATCAGGACGCCATTAACGCTGTTGTCTTCGACGAAGTAAAGACGCTGGACCACCGTTGGAACCTGCAGGCCAGAATGTCCAGATGTGGCAGGCGGGCAGCGCAGCACGACCGCCACACACGAGGCGTGTCGCCGACCTAAAATCACGCACTATACTACTTTCGAAAAGCCTTGGCTCTTTAGATCGCGGACTCCCCGCTCAGGAAGGCGTCGTGGTGCGATGCGAAACCTGTCCTACCATCTAATGATGTTGTCCCGCCTAAGTCCTTGGGAGGCACATCCCCTCCAAAGGTTGATGACAGGGTCTACGGGACTGCCCTTAAGAGCAGATGTTGTGCGAGTCCATTCGCCGGTAGTTTAGCGATGAGTGCATACGCGAAAGACATTGCTGGGCCCCAGTCTCCGGTGAAGCGAGGCAACGATTCTGGTGCACGCTGACTGTTCGCAGTTGACGATTAGAAGGGTTGGGATTGCTATGGTTCTGCGTCATGGTCCTGGTTCCGCACGCTACACGGCAGGAGCGTCATTCGTCGCGGTATTGTTGGCGAGGACCTCACCAGCCCTATACAAGATCCTGATCGAGCGAGGTAATACTTCGGATATCGCTATTACGGAGGCTCCCAACCTCGGTGGCGACAGCAATGTCGAGCTCGCGGGCAACATCCTGCTGCCGCACCACCATTGGTACCGTGTAGCCTCGGCAAGTCCGGGCGGAGCCGAGGCATGCACCCGGCTCAAACTTGCTGTCGAAGCGCTATGGAGGCGGACGCGTGATGCATTGCGCAGAGCCGGCGACCTCCCTCGACCTGGTCAGGATATTGGCTTGTCGGAGTCAGCACGATGAAAGCCCTGATGCTGGTTTCCGAACTCGAAGACTACACCATCTCCTACGCCAGCGGCCTGGCACAACACATGCAGGTCGTGCTGGGCGTTCCGCGCCGGCGCTTCGAACACCTTGCTTCCTGGTTCGATCCGGCTGTCGATCTGCACCTTCTGGATTGGCCGCGGCACCGCTCGCTTTCCAATCCCTGGTTCCTGCACCAGCTCACACGTCTCATCCGGCATGAACAGCCGAACCTTATTCACCTTCTGAGCAATTCTACGCTCTGGCTGAATTTTGCCGCTCCATTCTGGCGCCCGATTCCGCTCGTAACGACCGTACACGATGTGACAGTGCATCCTGGCGATTCCGATACCCGCACGCTGCCCGCCTGGGCTCCTGAATTGATGGTGAGGCAATCGCGTCATGTCGTCGTGCATGGCGAGGGGCTGAAAAGGATGGTCCTCGACAGATATTCAAAATCCCCAGATAGCGTCCATGTCCTGTCGCATCCAGCCATTCATCGCTACGCGGAGCTCGCCCGTCGGAGGAAAATGACGCGGGGCCAGGCAGACGGAACCATTCGGGTCCTGCTCTTCGGGCGGATTTTTGCTTACAAGGGTCTGGAGCATCTGGTCCGAGCCGAGGCCATGCTCAAGGATACGCTCCCCAATCTGCGCATTACGGTGGCGGGCCGTGGCGACGACCCCAGGATCTTCCAGCCACTTATGGGGGAAGCCGGTCGCTATGATATCCGCAACCGCTTTATCGAAGACGAGGAGGTCGCGCAGCTTTTCCTGGACGCCGATATCGTTGTCCTTCCCTATACGGAAGCGTCTCAAAGCGGTGTCCTCAACCTTGCTGCGGCCTTTGGCAAACCGGTCATCGTAACGGATGTCGGCGAATTGCGCGCGACAGTTCAGCCAAATGGATTGGGGGTGGTTGTGCCGCCGGGGGATGCGGAGCAGCTCGCAAGAGCCATCCGGATATTGGCGGAGAACCGCGAACTCAGAAACAATTTCGGTGCCAATGCGCTCGAATGGGCCACAGGACCGAATTCACCTGAACAGGTCGGGGCACAGGCCGCGGCCGTTTATCGCGAGGTGGTCGGATCATGCTGATGAAGGTATTCGCGGCCGGCCACCAGATAACGATGCGGAACGCGGCAAGCGTCCGTCACTATGTGCCGGGCGGTTGCGAGAACGGCGGCGGCATCGGCAGGCTGGTCGGATATATATCCAGCACGGCGAAGGAGGCAGGAGAAAAACATCTGGTCACCGATACCAGGGGGCCTCGGTGGTCAGTCGTGGCGTCGCCTGCGCGCTTGCTCGGCGCCATCTTGATGATGGTGAAGGATCGGCTCGTTGCTCCGCGACGAATTCATCACATCCATGTCGCGGGTCGCGGCAGCACTTCCCGAAAACTGATCTTGACTGAGGCCGCCCGCCTCCTTGGATGTCGTCACATATTGCATCTGCACGACTATGATTACGCAAGCGATTTCGCCACACGCTCGCCACGCCAGCAATCGCTCATACGTCGAATGTTTCAACATGCGGACTGCGTTGTGGCGCTCGGCCAGCGTGATCGCACAACGCTGTCGGCACTTCTGGGCGTCGAGGAACGCCGCATAGTCGTCGCTCATAATTGCGTCTCCGATCCGGGCGCACACGGTGTTCGGGTCGGCGAGACACCATTGATCGTATTTCTTGGTCGGCTGAGCGAGCGTAAAGGCGTTACCGAGCTTCTCCATGCCTTGAGCCATCCGCTCATGAAGGAACTGGGGTGGCGCGCCGTGCTGGCGGGCGATGGACCTGTCGAAGACTACCGACGCCAGGCCACAGCTTTGGCACTTTCGGATCGGGTGGAGATGCCGGGCTGGCTCGACGCCGACAAGGCGCGGGCCTTGTGTGCACGTGCGGATATCCTTGTCTTGCCTTCACATGCCGAAGGCCTGGCAATGGCGGTTATCGAGGGACTTGCCCATGGGCTCGCGGTTGTCACGACACGTGTCGGCGCCCACGAAGAAGTCATCTCCGACGGCGAAACCGGTGTTTTCGTGCCTGTCGGAGACAAGGATGCCTTAGCCGCGGCGCTGGCGAAACTCGTGATCGATCCGGACATTCGCAACCACCTCTCGTCCAGGGGCCGCGCCCTCTACCTCAATCACTTCAGTATGAAGGCATACATGCGATCGATGGAAAAACTATATGAAGCCGTCTCTGCGCAACCTCAAACAATGGTTGGCGCGCCATGACAATTTCAACTGTTCCCCCAGATCGTAACGTCCCGCTGTCGTCGATGCGTTATGACCCCAGGTTTCAGACAGAGACCAAATCGGACGACTTTGATCTGACATCAGGCATGCGCCTCATCCGCCGAAGGGTCGTCATGATCGCGGCGCTGACAGCACTCTTTATGGTGCCTGCCATTACGATGATTTCCGGATTTAAGCCGAACTATCACGCCGAGTCCCGGTTGATCATTCACAGGCCATTAGCAACAACGCTCGGCGCCGAAGATAACAGTCGCAATGATCCTCTGGACCTTACATCGGAGATCGAGCGATTGCTTTCCAGAAGCGCCGCCGAACGGGTGATCCGCGATCTTCAGCTCGATGAGCGGCCAGAATTCAATGCGGCACTGCGTAAGGCCTCTGTTGCCGCAAAGGTCCGGGAAATGTTGCGCGGCCTGGTCGACAGCGAAAAACCGTCCTTGCCGATACGAGACAGCATCGAGCCTATCATCCCCGCATATTACAAGGCGCTGCGCGTATGGAGTGACGGCCAGGGTGACGTTATCCAGATCGGATTCGATGCGAGCGATCCCAAACTGGCCGCCGCAGTCCCGAACCTGCTCATGAGCATCTACCTTGAAGAGCGCAAGGACAGCATCCGCAGCCGCCTGGACGCTGCGGAAGAATGGCTTCTGCAGCGTATCGCCGAACAACAGGATCGCGTGAAGACAGCGCGAGAAGCTGCTGACAAATATCAGGAAACGGCCAGTGTCGTTTCGGACGATGACACTCAGGGTGAGCAGATCAAGTCGCTGATGGAGTTGAGTGAGCGGCAAACAAAAATCGAACAAAGCCGCGCTGAAGTCGAAGCAACGATTTCGACGCTGGAAACAGCCGACGATTCTTCGCTTGCTCTCCAGAACATACCCCTTCCCGATAGCATCGGCGCGATGGAACGCGACCTGCGCGCACAGAAGCTAGATCTGGAGCGCCTTCTTCAGACCTATGGCAACGATGCCGAAGCAGTGGTCGACCTGCGCGAGAAGATTGCCAAGTCCCACACCGACCTCGGCCGTGCGGTCGATCGGTATCTCCAGTCCATGCGCGCCAAGCTGGCGGCGCTTGATCATGAAAATAGTGCGGTCCGCTCTGCGTTCGCAGCCGCCCAGGTGCAACGTTCCCACTCGGCCCTGGCGCAAACCGAGTTGTTGCGACTGCAGCGCATCGTTGACAGAGAGCAAACGACGCTGGACGAACTCGAAAAGCAACGCCGTGGTCTTGCTGGACAGGCCATGCTGCCGGGAGCGGAACTTGAGGTTTTGTCACCGGCTGCAGAGCCGCTCGGGCCGCAGGGTCGCGGACGGCTTTTCTACCTGATCGGCGCCATGGTCGCTTCGATTTCGATCGCGGTGACGGTCGCCTTCGTGGTTGAGATGGTGGACAGGTCGGTCCGCAGCTTCGACCAGTTGGCCGGAATGGCACGCATAATACCTGGCGGTTTTATACCGCGCTTGACCAGGAAAAGCCGGAATAATCCTTCGGCACTGTTCGGCCATGGACAAGGCGGGATGTTTGACGAAGCGATGCGCACTGTCATGATTTCGCTCAAACAGTCCAACGGCGGAAAATTGCCCAACAGCATTGTGGTGACGTCTGCGCACAGCGGCGAAGGCAAGTCGCTTGTCGCCAGATCGCTGGCAATCGAACTGGCGGCCAACGGGAATTCGGTGCTGCTTATCGATGGCGACCTTCGACGCGGAAATCTCGATGTGCTTTTCAAGTCAGGTTTAAAGCAAGGATTGAATGAATTCCTGAGCGGACAAGCCCAACTACAGGACATCATCTGTCACCATCCAAGCGGTATCGACTTCATTCCTGCCGGTAGCCCCAGTCCCAACCGGCGCGCTCATTTGAATGATGTGGCTGACATTATCGAGATGGCACGGGCAAATGGCCAGATCGTGATCTTCGACAGTGCGCCTGTACTGGCCTCGTCCGACACGATGCATATGACTGCGTTGGTCGAGCGAACCTTGATGATAGTAAAATGGGCAAAGACCAGCCGTCGCGCCGTCGAAATTACCGCGCTGCATCTGAGAAGCGCACGAATCTCCGAAATTGTTGTCGCAATAAATAAGGTTAAGCCGAAAAAACACGCCCTATACAACTTCAGTGACTCGGAGTTATTTTCAAGAGCGCTCATGAAATACCATGACTACAAGACATGAAATTTCACTTTCATGGAAAGGTACTTGGCACGGGTAGTCACTGTATCGGGGCTTTGGAAATGAGGGGCCATTCGAACTGCCGAGCTAAAAACTGCTTCGCCAAGCGTACCGCGCCTGGCGGGGCGACATCAACTTTTCGAAACAACTGTAGTACCAGAGTTGGAGGGTGATCATGGATACCGGAGTAAGACATAACCGCAAAGTTGCGCTGATAACCGGCGTAACAGGTCAGGACGGCGCATATCTGGCCGAATTGCTCTTGGAGAAAGGGTATATTGTCCACGGCATCAAGCGGCGCTCGTCGTCCTTCAACACCAATCGTATCGAGCATCTCTATGAGGATCCCCATGTCGAGAATCCTCGCTTCATCCTCCACTACGGGGATATGACCGATGCAACGAACCTCATTCGGGTGGTTCAGGAAACGCAGCCTGACGAGATCTACAATCTTGCTGCACAAAGCCACGTCCAGGTGTCTTTCGAGACGCCTGAATATACCGCCAACGCGGATGGAACCGGCACCCTGCGGCTGCTTGAAGCCATTCGCCTTCTGGGCCTCACCAAGAAAACACGATTCTATCAGGCATCCACCTCCGAGCTCTACGGCAAGGTTCAGGCGGTCCCGCAGAACGAGACGACGCCTTTCTACCCTCGATCCCCCTACGCTGCCGCCAAGCTGTATGCCTACTGGATCGTGGTCAACTATCGCGAGGCCTATGGCATGCATGCCTCAAACGGCATCCTGTTCAACCATGAAAGCCCGATCCGCGGCGAAACCTTCGTGACCCGCAAGATTACCCGGGCGGCGGCGGCCATCCATCTCGGCCTGCAGGACCGGCTCTATCTCGGCAATCTCGATGCAAAGCGCGATTGGGGACATGCGCGAGAATATGTCCGCGGCATGTGGCTGATGCTGCAGCAGGATGAACCGGAGGACTATGTTCTTGCGACCGGCGAAACGCACACCGTTCGCTCCTTTGTCGAGAAGTCCTTTGCCAGAGTGGGCATGCCGATCGACTGGCAAGGCGAAGGCGTCGAGGAAAAAGGATATGACAAGCTATCCGGCCGGTGTGTGGTGGAGGTCGATCCGGCCTATTTCCGACCCACTGAAGTCGACCTTCTGCTTGGCGACCCGACGAAGGCGCATACGAAACTCGGCTGGAAGCACGAGGTCAGTCTTGATCAGCTGGTTTCGGAGATGGTTCGCGAGGACCTGAAAGTCATGGCCCGCAATGTTCCGACGGTTGGTGCGAATAAGGGCTTGGTGCATGCCTGAGCTCATCTACAGCCTTGCCGGAAAAAGGGTCTATGTCGCGGGCCACCGAGGCATGGTGGGCTCGGCGATAGTCCGGCGTCTCGCGTCCGAGGGCTGCGAGATCTTGACGGCCCCGCACGCCGAGATCGATCTCAGACGGCAGGATCAGGTGGAGGCATGGATGGCAAAGAACCGTCCTGATGCCGTCTTCCTGGCGGCTGCGAAGGTCGGCGGCATTCTCGCCAATGATACCTATCCGGCCGACTTCCTCTACGACAACCTTATCCTCGAGGCGAACATCATCCACGCCGCTTATAAAGTTCGCGTCGAAAAGCTGATGTTTCTGGGTTCGTCCTGCATCTATCCGAAGTTCGCCGATCAGCCGATCGTCGAAGAGGCGCTTCTCACCGGATCGCTCGAACCCACGAATGAATGGTATGCGATCGCGAAAATTGCCGGACTGAAGCTTTGTGCTGCTTACCGAAAACAGCATGGAAAGGACTTTATCTCGGCCATGCCCACCAATCTCTATGGGCCAGGTGACAATTTTGACCTCGATTCAAGCCATGTCATGCCAGCGCTGATACGCAAGGCGCATGAGGCAAAGCACAAGGGAGAGAAGGAAATACGCATCTGGGGCACCGGAACACCGCTGCGCGAATTCCTACATGTCGAGGATTGCGCCGACGCCTGCATCCATCTCATGAAGACCTATTCCGCCGAAGGTCACGTGAATGTCGGCTCAGGCGAAGACATTAGCATCCTCGAACTGGCTGGGCTCGTCGCAGAGGTCGTCGGCTTCGAAGGCGAGATCACACGAGACCTTACCAAGCCGGACGGTACGCCACGCAAGCTGATGAGCGCTGATAAGCTCCGCGCTCTCGGCTGGTCACCGAAGATCGGCCTGAAGGAGGGCGTCGCGGACGCCTACCACTCCTTCCTGAATGGGCATTATCTCGAACGCCACAACGAGGCTGCAGAGTGATCGCGGGCCAGCTGTCGTCACAGTAACCGCGTTATCTGACGCGCCTGATCGTCAGCGCATCAAGTTCACGGGCCGCTTGAGTTTTCGCTTCGGCTTGCTTGCCGATGAGGAAGTCTCGGGCCGCAGCGCTTCAGTTGCCCTATCGCGGTCAACCGGCCGGCCGAACAGATATCCCTGCACATAGGGGCATCCGAGGCCCTGCAGACGTTCTGCCTGATCTTCCGTTTCGACACCTTCGGCTACGATGCGGGTATCGAGGCCGATCGACATGTCGATAAGGGCTTTGACGATGACTGCGCCGGGTCCATCGGACATCCGGTCAATGAAGGTCTTGTCAATCTTGATGATATCGACGGGGAAATTCAACAGATGTGTGAGCGAGGCGTAACCCGTGCCGAAATCGTCGAGCGCCACAAGCAGCCCTTCCCTTCGAAGCTCCTCGATTGCTCTTGCCACCTTCCCGTCTTTTTCGTCCATATAGACCGTTTCGGTGACCTCGAGCACGACATGCTTGAGAGGCGTGCGGTGGCGGGCGAAAACGCTTTTGATCCGCTCGCAGAGATTTCCCTGATTGAAATCCGCCATGGATACGTTGACGCTCACATATTGAAACGAGAGCCCGAGATCGAGCCAGTATCGGATGTCGCGCGCGACCTGCTCCAGCATCCGGTCCGTCAGGAGGTGGCCCATCGACGGATCCTGGAGCGCCTCGGCAAACGCGCCGGGTGAGAGGATCTGGCCGCCGTCCGTACGAATGCGGCACAGAGCCTCGAGGCCGACGATTTCCTGCATTGGAAGGCTGACGATCGGCTGATAATACGCCTCTATCCGATCTTCGGCCAAGGCGCTCGTCACGGTCTGCAGTGCCCGAAACCGGTTTGCGATCGCCCCGGCAAGATCGTCGCTGTAAAGCACGAACCCGCCTCTGGCCGTCTGCTTGGCATGGTGGAGTGCAAGATTTGCATGTTGCAGAAAGGTCGGAACGTCGGGTGGCTCAGACGGTTCAGAGGTCGCGCCGCCGCAGGTGACCGAGACCGGCAGGAGATGTTCGTTGCGCTGCGGTGTCCGATTCTCCAGAGCGCGCAGAATTTCTGCCGAAACTGCTGACAATTCCGTTGCGGGACGACTTTCGATCAAGACTGCGAACTCATCGGCGTCCACCCTGAAGGTAGTGGCCGGCGCTGCGATCCGAGCAACTACTTGACCGACCTCCAGGATCAGTCTGTCGCCGGTCGCATGCCCGAAGGCATCGTTGACCCGGCCTAGCTGATCGATATCGACGAGCAGAACCGAAAGAGGGGCAGACGCACTGTCGACGGCCGCCTCCAGTGTTTTCAAAAAGTTGGCGCGGTTGCCGAAGCCGGTGAGGTTGTCGAAAAAGGCGAGCCTCTGATTGTCGGCCTTCACCTCCTCGCGCTCAAGCACGAGCGAGCAAAGGTCGAGGCATTCGGCGACGATCATTCGTTCTTCGGGGGTGGGGCCGCGATTGTCCTTGTAGTAAAATCCAAATGCCCCGAGCACGCGTCCGTCACTGCGCAGGATGGGGCTGGACCAACACGCCTTGACGCCATGTTCTTTCGCAAGGATGTCGGCAAGCGGCCGATAGGGGATCCAGAGCGGATCAGCAAAGATATCAGTAACAGCGATCGGCCTGCGGAAATGGGCAGCCGTACCGCACGAGCCAACATCCGGTCCGATCGGTATCCCATCGAGCGCGTCCGAATAGGTCTTGGCGATTGTCGGCCCTGCCAGGGGATGCAGGAGCCCTTCACGGTCAACAGTCACGATTGAACAAATGACGCCGGCTGCAAGCCGTTCAGCATGGTCGCAAATGCGATCGCCGGCCTCTTCGAGGGAAGATCCCCGTGCCAGCATATCCAGAATTTCCTGCTGAAGCTGTCCTCGCATGCCTGGCCTCCGTCATGTCGCCCTGCGCTCGAACGGTCTCGAAGCTCGATCGACCGGTTAAGATCGAAACTAGCAGGTATCATGTTACAGGTTTGGAAATATATCGCCTACAATTCGAGCCCAAGGTTGGAGCGTATTGTCACCTGGTAGACAGCAACGGCGAAGCGAAGCGGCTGATATATGTACCTCCGACTCGATACGTTTAGCCCTGAAGAATGTGCTGCCGCACCAATCCCTTCAGATACTCCGCATCGCCGGCTTCGATTGCATCGATCATCAGGTGATGCTCCCGGCTCGACTGCTCCACACGGGCGCGTGTCCGCCACTGCGAAACCGGCGCCGATGAGGTCCGCTGGCGAATTTCCGTGATGAGATCGACCAGTTCCAGATTGCCGCCGAGGATCAGCAAATGGCGATGAAAGGCGAGATTTGCCTCGTAGAGTTCCAGCATGGTGCCATTCAGCACCATGAAGTCGAACTGCTCCGCAAGTCCGCGCAAACTGGCGATATCTGCCAGCGACGCGTTCTGAATGATCGTACCGACGATGGCCGTTTCCAGGATGATACGGATCTCGCTGACTTCTCGCGCTCGCCGCCCATCCGGCTCGTAGACATGGTAGCCGCGGTTCGGCACGTGTTCGACGAGCCTCTTCTGGGCGAGGCGGTCGAGAGCTCGGCGCACTTCGGGCCGCGTGCAGTTGTAACGTCGCTCAAGATCGATCTGCTTCAACCATGTTCCGGGCAGGAGGACACCGGCTAGGATGTCCTGAAGCACGAGATCAGTCACGTCGCGCCCGGCAGATGTTCCCTGCCCCGAATCCATCACGACATCCGCCATTCTAACTTCCCCTGACTTTCCTCATCGATACCACGGGCTGAAGCATTTCCCTAAGGCAGCCCGAACTGTTTGCCGTGATGAAAATTTATTCGTGCACACGGATTGCGCATAAATTTTTTGTATCCTAAATTGGCGCCAATTTTGGATACTATGTAAGACAAAGCTGTTTTGGAAGCCATGAAAAACTCGGAAGCCGTGTGGGACATCGTTGAAGCCAAGAGCGCAGCCTTCTTTGCGCTCAGCGATCGGATCTGGGATACGCCGGAGACGAATTACGAAGAATATCGCTCCGCCGAAGAGCATGCCCGCCAGCTGGAAGCGGAAGGATTTCGTGTCGAGCGCGGCGTTGCGGGACTGCCGACGGCCGTCATGGGCGAAGCCGGCGAAGACGGCCCTGTCATCGCGATCCTCGGAGAGTTCGACGCACTGCCCGGGCTTAGCCAGGAAGCCGGTCTCGCTGAAAAGCGTGAAGTGACGGCAAATGGCAATGGCCATGGATGCGGCCACAACATGCTTGGCGCCGGTTCGATGCTGGCGGCAGCGGCGGTGAAGGACTTCCTCGCCGCAAACGGCCTCAAGGGCCGCGTGCGTTATTACGGCTGCCCGGCAGAAGAAGGCGGGTCCTCCAAGGGCTTCATGGTTCGTGCGGGTATCTTCGATGACGTCGATATTGCCATTTGCTGGCATCCGGCTGCCTTTGCCGGTGTCAATAACCCGGTCTCGCTTGCCTGCAACGAACTCAATTTCCATTTCACCGGCCGCGCCTCGCACGCCTCGGCAACGCCGCATCTCGGCCGTAGCGCGCTCGATGCCGTCGAACTGATGAATGTTGGCGTCAACTATATGCGCGAGCATATGCCCTCAACGGCGCGCGTCCATTATGCTGTAACCGATACAGGCGGGTCGGCGCCGAACGTGGTGCAGGCCCGTGCGACGGTGCGCTATCTCATCCGCTCCCGAAATCTCCCCGAACTCCTGTCGCTCGTCGCCCGTGTCAAAAAGGTGGCGGAGGGCGCAGCCCTCATGACCGAGACGTCAGTCCGCAGCGAAGTCATCAGCGGCGATGCCAACCTCGTCGGCAATGCTCCGCTCGAAGATTTGATGTTTGCCAACCTCGAGCGCCTCGGTCCGCCCGTTTTCGATGATGGCGACCGCGCAACCGCCCGGAAATTCCAGGCGACCATGAGCACCGAGGATATTGCCTCCTCCTACGCGCGTTTCGGCCTGAAGCCGAAGAAGGACCAGCCGCTTTGCGAGGAAATCTTCCCGCTCTATGCTGGCGACAGCACGATCGTCGGCTCCACCGATGTCGGCAGCGTCAGCTGGGTCGTACCGACGGTACAGATGCGCGGTGCGACCTATGCGATCGGCACGCCCGGCCATTCCTGGCAGCTCGTCGCCCAGGGTAAGCTTCCGGCAGCCCACAAAGGCACCGAACATGCGGCGAAAGTCATGGCGAGTACCGCCATCGACCTGATCCGCGATCCTGATCTCATCGAGGCGGCCAAGGCGGACCTGAAGGGTCGCCTCGATGGGACGCCATTCGTCAATCCGATCCCTGATGACGTTCAGCCGCCGCTGCCGCAGAAGCAGGCATCATGAACCAGCCCGGCATCCTCGAGCTGATTAGTTTCGGCCCCGACGGATGGGGCAAAGCGCTCATGGCCGGTGCGTGGATGACGATTCTTGTTGCGATTTCCGGTTATGCGATCGGCGCGGTGATCGGCACTTTCGGTGCCTGGGCGAAGATATCGGGCGGCCGCGGCGTCAGGATCGCCGCCGATACCTATACGACGGTTCTTCGCGGCATACCGGATCTCTTGGTCATCTACCTCTTCTATTTCGGAGGCAGCGCCGCCGTCACGGCGCTCGGCCGGCTTTTCGGGGCCGAAGGCTTCCTCGGCTTCCCGGGTTTTCTTGCCGGATCGCTCGCCGTTGGCGTGACCTCAGGTGCACAATTTACCGAGGTGTTCCGAGGGGCGTTCAAGGCGGTCCACGCCGGTGAGATCGAGGCTGCAATTGCCTGCGGCATGGGCCGTATATTGCGGTTTCGCCGCATCGTCGCGCCATTGACGCTTCGCCACGCACTGCCAGGCCTTGGCAATGTCTGGCAAGTCGTCCTGAAGGAATCCGCGCTCGTTTCCATCACCGGCGTGGCCGAACTGCTCCGCCAGACACAAGTCGCCGCCGGCTCGACCGGTCTACCCTTCGATTTCTATGTCGTCGCCGGATCGATCTATCTCATTATATCAACTGGTTCCGGCCCTTTCCTGAGGCGAGCTGAAAAGCACTTCTCTCGCGGCGTAAGGAGAAGCTGATGGATTGGCAATTTCTCATCGAAACCTTCGTCAGTCTCATTTCAGCCATCCCGCTGACACTTCAGCTTGCCGCGACCTCCATCGCGCTCGGCGCAGTCGTGGCGCTCGCGATCGCACTTTGCCGGCTTTCCGGTATCAAGGTGCTTGAATGGTTTGCGCGGGCTTATGTCTTCGTCTTTCGCGGCACTCCGCTACTCGTGCAGATCTTCCTGATCTATTACGGGCTCGGCCAGTTTCCCGAGGTCAGGCACAGCATCTTCTGGCCGCTCCTGCGCGAACCCTATTGGTGCGCCGTGCTCGCGCTGACCATGAATACCGCTGCTTACGCGAGCGAGATCATCCGCGGCGGCCTTCAGTCGGTACCCTTCGGCCAGATCGAAGCGGCGCGTGCCTGCGGCATGCCACGGTTCATGCAGTTCCGTCGCATCGTTCTGCCGCTCGCGATCCGGCAGGCATTGCCTGCTTACTCGAACGAGATGATCGCCATGGTGAAGGCGACGTCGCTCGCCTCGATCATCACCCTGATGGAAGTGACCGGCGTTGCCGCCAGGATCATCTCCGAGACCTATCGGGCAATCGAAGTGTTCATCGTCGCGGGCGCCATCTATCTGGCGATCAACTTCCTGCTGACGCGCCTCGTCTATCTCGTCGAATACTGGCTGAGCCCGCATCTGCGCCAGCCCCTTCCCTACCATCCCGCGGCAGTCCCCGCATCCGCACTCGAAGGAGACGCCCGATGATTGCGGCGAACGCCCCTCTTTCTCCGATCGCGCTCAGCGTGAAGGACCTGCACAAGAGCTTTGGTCCTGTGGAGGTTTTGAAAGGCATCTCGCTTGATGCGCATGAAGGCGATGTGGTCTCCATCCTCGGTTCCTCCGGCTCGGGAAAGTCCACCTTCCTGCGCTGCATCAACCTTCTGGAGACGCCCAATTCCGGCGAGGTGACCGTTGCGGGTGAGACGATCCGCATGGTTGCCGACGGCAAAGGCGGCAGCCGACCGGCCGAACGCAGACAGGTCGATCGCATCCGTTCGCAGCTTGGAATGGTCTTCCAGAGCTTCAATCTCTGGTCCCACAAGACTGTGCTCGAAAACGTCATCGAAGCGCCCGTCCATGTCCTCAGTCGTTCGAAGGCAGAATGCATCGAGGAGGCCGAGGCCCTGCTTGCCAAGGTGGGGATTGCCGAGAAGCGCAATTTCTATCCCTCGCATCTTTCCGGTGGCCAACAGCAGCGCGCAGCGATCGCACGCGCGCTTGCCATGCGACCGAAGGTGATGCTCTTCGACGAGCCGACCTCGGCGCTCGATCCCGAGCTCGTCGGCGAAGTACTGCGCGTCATGCGCGCGCTTGCCGAAGAAGGCCGCACCATGCTGGTCGTCACCCATGAAATGGGCTTTGCCCGCGATGTCTCGAGCCGCGTCGTCTTCCTTCATAAGGGCATCGTCGAAGAGGACGGCAAGCCGCAGGAGGTCTTTGCCAATTCCCGGTCGGACCGTTTCCGCCAGTTCATCAGCAAATAGTTTTCTCAGCCCAAACAAAGAAAAGGGGAGCAAAAACATGACGTTCTTTTCACGGGTTCTGATGGCGACATCAGCCGCAGCCATCATCGCGACGGCCGGCATCGCGCATGCCGAAGACAAGAAGTGGACGACGGTGACGATCGCCACCGAAGGCGCCTTCAAGCCCTATAACTTCACCAAGCCGGATGGCTCGCTTGATGGTTACGAGATCGAGTTGACCAAATATCTCTGCGACCACATGAAGGTCGAGTGCAACATCGTCGTCCAGAACTTCGACGGCATGATCCCGGCGCTGAACGCCGGCAAGTTCGACGCCATCATTTCCGGCATGTCGGCGACGGCCAAGCGTGAAGAGGTTATCGCTTTCAGCGATTCTTACGGCTCCACCGGCCAGGCCTTCGCAACCTCGAAGACGGGCGATCTCGCGAACCTGCCTGAAAAGGGCCAGGTGTTCTCGCTCGCCAGCGATGAAGCGGGTGCTGCTGCCGAGATCGAGAAGATCAAGCCGGCGCTGCAGGGCAGGACGATCGGTGTCCAGACGGCCTCAACCGCAGCCGCCTTCGTCGACAAATATCTGAAGGGTGTCGTCGAGGTCAGAGAATATAAGACGACGGAAGAGCATGATCTCGATCTCAAGGCCGGTCGTGTCGACATCGTCATGGCATCGATGGCCTATCTAACCACGGCTTCTGAGAAGCCGGGCAATGACGACATGACGACTGCCGGTCCGCGTTTCCAGGGCGGTTTCCTCGGTCGCGGCAGTTCCGTTGGCCTGCGCAAGAGCGATACCGAATTGAAGGCGATGTTTAACGACGCGATTGCGGCCGCAAAGGCGGATGGCACGATCAAGACGCTGTCGGAAAAATGGTTCGGCTTCGACGTTACGCCAAAGTGAATGAACTTAAGATCGATACCCGGCGAGCGAAACTCGTCGGGTATTGCCATTCAGCCTGTCATCGGCGCCTGCGCGTAGCGTACCGCCGATCGCCTTGATGGCAGAGACGTCTGAGCAGCCATGGCGCTCAACGTTCCGTCGCGGAATATTCAATGGACAGAGCCTTGCAGCGCTCGTAAGCGGCGTCTACATCGCTATTCGTGTGGTCGCGGGTGTCGCTAACGGCAGCCCGACATTTAAAAGAAACAAGACACGATTCCATTGTGCAGGAGGGGCAACTATGGCCAATCTTCCCGATATGACGAAACACCGCGGCTTTCCGTCGGGCATGCCAGGGAGCGGCATTCAGTTCACCATCCGCCGTGCCAATCCCAGGGGCGTGACGCCGATCAAAGCCCTGCCCCGCCGCGCCCGACCCGGGACGGCAGAGCACCGGGTCGATGCAGCCTTCCTGCATGCGCTCTGGCATCATTTCGGGGCAGAGCCCTTCGAGCGCGGCAATCTCGACGCGGCTCGGCTCAACTTGCTCTTTGGACGAGAAGTGGTGGCTGTCGACAAGGATTTCGATCCGATGTCCTATGAGGCGATGCTCGTCATCGACGAAAAGGTAGCACGCCAGAATTTCCCCGAAGCGTTTGAAGACGTCATGGAGGTTTGATGAGAGCGCTGGCGATGGACACTGAGCGTTGGGTCCATGGCCATCATCATCGGAAAACCAAGCACATAGCGATTGCCCATATTGTCGTCTCAAAGAGAGCTGCCAACAAATCCTTTATGGCGCAAAGCTTCGCAAATTTCCAAGAATGAAATCGTAGACTGGTTCAGGCTGTCCCGGCCCGGTCGTCCGCAAAACCGGCGGAATGCTTGCTGATGCTTCTGCTCTGTCAGCAAGCATCACTGGCGACATTCCGAGTGCCTGCGAAAAGGCGCCATGCGGGACTTTCGATAGTTGACGAAGCAGCCCGGCGGCGCGGCCAGCATGACGCATAGCCGGTGCGCGTTTGCCTTCGCGGATCTTCACACCGGCAGCGGAGAGCAGGATCAAGCCCTTGAGCAAGGCGCGCAGCGCACTGCCTCTCTCCGCGACCTGCCAAATCCCCTCCCAGGCCTCATGCGCTTCCCAGTAATAGCCATGGTTGAAAAGGTCCGCGCCCCACGCGAATTCATCGGAATCGAGTGTCGGAAGAATCGGTGCAGGCTCAAGCTGGTAACTGTGCCCTGCCGGATCCCTTACGGGATGGGGCATCCGACCGGGCAAATAGGCGTAGCGCGGAAAGCTTCTCTGCGGCAGCAGACGAGGACGTTGCATAACCTCAATCATCATGCCGGTGACCATGATCGCAAGCGAAGCTGTGCGCAAGCCGGCCGACAAATCGCTTCGTCGCCACCATCGGATCGGCTGTCCTCATAGGCGCGGAACGACGTCGCCGACGTACGCCGATTGTCCTAGGACAGCGCCTCGTCTACGGCGATTTGCGCCATCGCAAGTGCTGCCTCCCGGGTTTTTGCGGCAGCGATGAAGAGGCCCTTGTGGCAGAAAGTCGCTCCTTCGACGCCGCAGACACGCTCGAGCTCCTGGCCAGTCAATCCCGCCCAGGATGCAGGCAAATCGGCGCGCAGCTCGAAGCCCTCGTCAGCGCGGCGGATGCCGGTCAGGCACCAGTCGTTTTCCCGTGGGTGAACGACGAAAAGCAGATGATCCGCCTTCGCTCTTACGATTGCCGCGCGAAAAGGCATGCCCATTGGCAATTCGAGAACATGCCCCTCGCCTGTCTCGTTGATCGCCTTGAGAACAAGGGCTTCCGCGCGGAGTTTCGCAGCCTGCGTTGCGATACCGGCCTCCACGAAGCTTCGCGCAATCGAAAGGGCGGCGTGGAACGCCCGGTCATCGGCCTCGGGATCCTTGGCATCGAAAACCGGTTTCAAGGTTTCCAGCAGGGCTGGCAGTGTAAGGCCTGCCAGCTCGCCTGCGATGGAAGGATCAAGCGCACCATTGTCAGTCAGATCGACCGGCAAGACGAACTTGAAGTCGAAGGAAGCATGCACCGATGAAATATGCGTTTCGGGCACGCCAAGGGCTGCAAGATAATCAGCCCCATAGTGTTTCCAGACGAGCCCGAAGGAACTGTAGGGCCGTCCGTCCTCACGCATGGGCGCGCCACGCTGATGGTGGTCGAAAATACCTGCTGCGGGATCGTACTGCCCGCCGACGTCGTAGATGATGCGATCGGTGGCCGGTGTGGTCCATTCGACATTTCGGCTGCGAATGATCCTGGCCTGTGGGAACAGCCGGGTCAGAATGACGCTCGAAAGCAGCTCATCGGCGTGGAAGCCGCCGGAATGGGTAACCAAGTATAAGGGAGTCATTGTCAGATGCGCCTCTCGGAGCCGGGAATGTGTCGCCGTCCTGATAGCCCGCGTCGATCCCCAGCTCAACAGTCGGTGCGGAAACGGCCGCACAATTCTGTCGATCCGGATATTGAAAGGCATCCCGGACGTGATGCAGCCACAATGCTGCGGTAATATCATAAGCATCCGAGGACATTGTATCCTCGATGATGCAGGCTCCGTTGTCCGATTGCCGACGCACGCTTGCGACCCTCCCCTCAGCAATTTGTGGTAGCCGCAGTTGAATGCTGCTTCTGCGCATGGGCCCGTGCCAAGGCATGAGTGGCAAGCTGCGACGGCGGATTATCGCCGACGAGCGCCCAAGCAATCATTTCCATACAATCAGGAGCGAACCTTCGCGGTTCGGATTTCTCATGAATAATCACCATTTCGCCCACCCCAACAGAAGTGCTACACCATCGAAGCAGCGCCTGCTGGATCGATACAAGCAGTACCTTCAGTTTGCCGAGCTGAAGTCTTTGGCCGGTGACCGGATCGGCGCAGAAAATGACTACCAGCATGCCGAACATTTCTTCCGCAGCGCTGCCCAACAGAAAGACGCCGACCGACTATGAACGTAACGATGACGGCCGGCCAAGACGCCGGTGCCGAAAAAGCCTGGCTCAAGATTCTCTCGAATTACCGAAAACCCAATACAGGCCGAAGCCTGTATGAACTGGCCGTGACCTTGATCCCGTTTGTCCTTTTTTGGGCAGCAGCGGGGGTCGCGATCCATTTCGGCTATTGGCTCGGCATAATCCTTGTCGTTCCGGCAGCCGGATTCCTTTTACGGCTCTTTATGCTGCAACATGATTGCGGGCATGGCTCGTTTTTCGGACGGCGTCAGTGGGATGACTGGACAGGGCGCGTGATCGGCATCCTCACGCTCACACCTTACGACTATTGGCGCCGCGCGCACGCGGAACACCATGCCTCAGCCGGCAATCTGGATGAGAGGGGGGTCGGCGATATCACCACGCTGACGGTCGAGGAATATCGCGCCTTGACGGGTCGAGGAAAACTCGCCTATCGCCTCTATCGACATCCTCTGGTCATGTTCGGCATTGGCCCTGCCTATCTTTTTCTCTTCAAGCAAAGGCTGCCGTTCGGCATGATGCGCTCCGGGGCGCTGCCCTGGATTTCGACGATGGCGACAAACGCCGGCATTGCTGCACTCGCCATTCTCCTCATCTGGGCCGTCGGGATCGTTCCCTTTCTGCTGATCCATTTGCCAACCGTTCTGCTTGCCGGATCGGCTGGCGTCTGGCTGTTCTACGTTCAACACCAATTCGAAGACACGCATTGGTCCAAACCTCCGGAATGGACGTTCCCCTATTCCGCCATGCATGGCGCCTCGCATTATGATCTACCGCGTCCCCTGCGATGGATCACCGCCAATATCGGCATGCACCATGTCCACCATCTGTCGAGCCGAGTGCCATTTTACAGGTTGCCGGAAGTGCTGCGTGACTATCCGGAGTTGGCGAAGCTTGGGCGCATCAATATTCGCGACAGCCTCAGCTGCGTGAAGCTCATCCTCTGGGACGAGACGGCACGACGGCTGATTTCACTGCGTGAGGCAGAGGTGCGCACCTAACAGCAGGTTCAGGCGCACACCGCGATCGGTCAGCTCAGATTTTTCAGATAGAGCGAGAGCAGTTGCGTCTGCGAGGAGATGCCGAGCTTGCGATAGACGTTTCGGCGGTGAACCTTCACGGTTCCCGTCGAAATGTTGAGCTTCAGTCCGATCGATTCCGACGAGTGGCCCTGCAGCACCAGTTCGACGATGGCCGTTTCGCGGCCCGTGAGGTTGAGGTCGTGCCAGACGGTATCGACGCGCGGGATGCCCTCGTTTTTGCGGCGGCTCCTGCCTCTTGCCGCAAGCTGCGCGTCGAAGCGTGGCGCAAGTCCGGCCCAATAATGTTTCACCATGCTGGCCACAAGCGGCTCGACCTTCTTCAGAGTAGCGAATTCGGCGGGCGGAAAAGCGCCGGTCTTTTCGCGCCGCATCAGCGACAGCACGACTGTGATATCGCCATCGACGGGCACGAAGAAGCCAATTTCTTCGGCTAGTCCGGTCTGCACATAATAGGTGCGATAGTATTCGCTGGAAAAGAACCGGTCCGGCGCAAGCTCGCGCATCCGGAAGACGCCTTCGCGCCGCTCCCGAGCAGTGTGGTAGAAGGGATCGAGCAGGTAAGGTCCTGCCTGATAGAGCGTCACGAAAACGACGTTCTCTTCGCGATCGAAGGTGCTGTAAAGATCGATCGGCCGCTCTTTTGCCCGATAGGCGAAGACGACGACATAGTCGAAGCGCACCAGTGCGGCCATCATCTGGCGGAATGTATCGCCGAAGCCCGCATCCGCCATGGCCGACTTGCCGACCGTGGTTTTGAAGGCGGCAAACAGCGTCTCCAGCTCGATACTCACTAGCCCTTCCCCTCCGCCGTTCCACGCAATTTCCCGCAGCCCGGATATACACCTTCCACGAAACGTTGTGCGCCAAAATACCTCTCTCGGGGTATATACCGTGCAGGAAGCTCAGGCTTACTCTTTCCTTAACGACGGTGGCAATAAGGCAGCGATAGACTGCCATTCCAACCAACCGCAGGGAACAGACGTGGCATCCGCTTCGACGAACGATATCGAATTCCGTTCGGTCACAAAGAACTATGGCGCCGTGACCGCTGTAACGGACATCAACCTTACTGTGCCCAAGGGCGCATTTCTGGCGCTGCTCGGGCCTTCCGGCTGCGGCAAGACGACCTGCCTGCGCATGATCGGCGGCTTCGAGCAGCCGAGCGAAGGCACGGTGCTGATCGACGGGCACGAGATGAATGGCGTTCCGGCCTATCGCCGACCCGTCAACATGGTGTTCCAGCATTACGCGCTGTTTCCGCATTTCAACGTCGAGCAGAATGTCGCCTACGGCCTGAAGCAAATGCGCCCGAGGATCGGAGCGGCCGAGATCGACCGCCGTGTCGCCGAGGCGCTCGAGATGGTCCGGCTCGGCGGCTTTGCCAAGCGGCGGATTCATGAAATGTCGGGCGGCCAGCAACAGCGCGTGGCGCTTGCCCGGGCCATCGTCAACCGGCCTTCCGTGCTGCTGCTCGACGAACCGCTGGCCGCACTCGACAAGAAGCTGCGCTCGGCGATGCAGATCGAGTTGCAGACCCTGCAGCGCGAACTCGGCATCACTTTCGTCCTCGTCACCCATGACCAGGAGGAAGCACTTTCGATGGCCGATGTCGTCTGCGTCATGAGTGCCGGACGCATCCGACAATTGGGCAGCCCGCAGGAAGTCTATGACCGCCCGGCCGATCTTTTCGTCGCCGACTTCGTCGGCAAGACGAACCGCATCACTGCGGCGATGGAGGCTGATGGCGCCACGCTGCGGCTGGCCGACGGTTCAGCAATCGCCTCCGGCAAACGGCTCGCGCCAGGAGAGGTCATTGCGGCTCTTCGCCCTGAGGCAATCCGTCTGACGCGTCAGGCGACGGTAACAGGCACGTCATTCAAGGGAACCGTGACGCACCGCATTTTCCTCGGCTCATCGGCAGAATATGCCGTGAGCGTGCCGGGGCTTGGCGATTTCCTGATCACCGCCGATCGCCGCAGCATGAACGAGAGTGATCTCGTGGAGCCGGGCGAGGAGGTTTTCCTCGGTTTCGACCCTGCAGCCATCCATGTCTTTCCAGCGTCGAATGCATAAACCAAAACAAGGGAACAGCATCATGAGCAAGGATTATAAGGACAATCTCCCCATTTCCGCCGAAGGCTTCATGGACGAGTTCATGCGCCTGAAGCGCGGCTCAGTCAGTCGTCGCCACTTCCTCGGGATCACCGGCCTCGGTCTTGCGACCGCCGTGCTGTCGCGCTTCCCGGGCGCACTGTCGACGCCTGCCTATGCGGCAGACGACCTCGGCACGCAGATGTCGATCGCCACATGGCCGAACTATCACGATCCGGCAACCTTCGAGAACTTCAAGGCGGCAACCGGCGTTGCCGTCGAAGTCAACGTCTTCGGTTCGAACGAGGAAATGCTTGCCAAGCTTCAGGCCGGCGCCTCCGGCTGGTCGCTTTTCGTGCCGACCAACTACACGATCTCGACCCATCACAAGCTCGGCCTGATCGAGGAACTCGACCTTTCGAAGATCCCGAATTTCAGCCAGGCAAGCGAAAGCCCGCGTTTCACCAAGGAGGGCCAGATCGACGGCAAGACCTATGCCGTGCCGAAGAACTGGGGCACGACAGGCTTCTCCGTCAATACGTCCAAGATCAAGACCAAGCTTTCGAGCTGGAAGGACTTTTTCGAGATCGCCCAGACGGAAGCCGACGGCCGTGCCATGGTGCACGACTACCAGCTGACGACGATTGGCAGTGCGCTTGTCTCGCTCGGCTATGACTTCAATTCGATCAAGGCCGACGAGCTTGCCAAGGCGGAAGAATTGCTGATCAAGGTCAAGCCGCATCTCTTCGCAATCAATTCCGACTACCAGCCGTCGATGCGCTCCACCGATGCGTGGCTCACCATGTGCTGGACCAATGACGGCGCGCAGCTCAACCGGGACATGCCGGAACTTGCCTATATCTTGGGCACCGACGGCGGCGAAATCTGGACCGACTATTATGCGATCCCCAAGGATGCGCCGAACAAGGCTGCTGGCTATGCGCTGCTCAACTACCTGATGGACCCGCAGAACGCGGTGAAGGAGCACATCGCCAACGGTGCACCGACCACCGACAGCCGCGTCATCGCGCTGCTGCCGAAGGAGGTCACGTCCAACAAAATCGTCTATCCTGACGAAGCAGCACTTACCCCGCTGGAATTCGGCGCCGCCGTGACGCTCACCGATCCGGGTCGTGCCGAACTGATGGCGCGCTTCAAGTCCGCATAATTCCATCTTTGAATTCCGGCCCCCCACACTTTGCCATGGGGGCCGGTTCAGCTCTCAGATCCGGCGGATAACGACACCAGCCATGTCCCTGACCCATGCCACCAAACGGCGTTTAATCACCGTCGCCCTTGTCGGCCCGGCAAGCGCCTGGCTATTCGTCTTCCTGGTGCTGCCCTTTGTCGCCATCATCGTCTTCGCCTTTGGCGAGCGGGCGCCGGAAGGCGGTTATCAGGCGGGTTTCACCTTCGAGCAGTTTGCCAATCTCGGAGCGCGGTCGGCCGCCTTCGTCAATACCCTGATCCTGGCGCCGATCGGGGCGGCCGCCTGCCTCATCATCGCCTATCCGGTTGCCTATTACCTGGCGGTCAAGGCGAGCCCGCAGCGCCGGCTGCTGCTCGTCTCGCTGGTCGTCGTTCCCTTCTGGACCAGCCTTCTGGTGCGCACCTATGCCTGGATGTATCTGCTCGGCGCCCGTGGCATTCCGCATCTGCTTGAATTCGTCGGCATCGAAAATATCAGGCTGATCAATACGCCCGGCGCCGTGTTGCTCGGTATCGTCTACGGTTACCTGCCGCTGATGATCATGCCGATTTATGTCAGCCTCGAAAAGCTGGACCGCCGGCTGCTCGAAGCCTCGGCCGACCTTGGCGCGAAGCCTATCTCGACCTTCTTCGGCATCACGCTGCCCCTGTCGCTACCGGGTGTCATGACCGGCGTTGCGCTGGTGACGATCCTGCTTCTCGGGGAGTACCTGATCCCGCAGCTTCTCGGTGGCGGCAAGGTGTTTTTCATCGGCAATGCACTTGTTGACCTCTTCCTGCAATCACGCAACTGGCCCTTTGGATCGGCGATTGCCGTCACACTGGTTGCCGTCGTCGTCATCGTGCTGCTTGTCGCCATGCGCATTGCCTGGCGCGTTGCAGGTACCCGCCAGGTGGATCTCATCTGATGCGCGCACTCGTGATCTTCGTCTATCTGTTCCTTTACACGCCAATCGCGCTCGTCGTGCTGTTCTCCTTCAACGCGGGACGCAATGCCAGCGAGTTTACCGGCTTCTCAACGCAATGGTATGGTCGGGCGCTTTCCAACACCTTCCTGATGGAAGCGCTGCGCAACAGCCTGATCATCGCCTTTACCAGCGCAGCACTCGCCGCGATCTTCGGCACCATGGCTGCCATCGGCATGGAGCGGCTCGGTGCCCGGACGCGCGCCATCTTCGACGGTCTCTTTGCTGCGGCGATCGTCGTGCCCGGTGTCGTCATCGGCATTGCGACGCTGGTTGCCCTCGTCGAAGTCTTCGGCTTCATCAACCCTGCTATCGCCGCTCTTTGGCCGGGTGACCAGCCTCCGAAGCTCGCGCTCGGCTATGGCTCGATCATTGCAGCCCACGGGCTCTTCACCATGGCGCTGGTGACGATGATCGTGAAGGCGCGCATCGCGAGCCTTGGGCGCGATATCGTCGAGGCTTCCAGCGATCTCTACGCGACACCGTTCACGACCTTTCGGCAGATCGTACTGCCGCAGATCATGCCGTCGATCCTGGCGGGTTTTCTGCTGGCCTTCACCTTTTCCTTCGACGATTTCATCATCGCCTTCTTCGTGGCGGGCTCCAACACGACGCTGCCGATCTATGTCTTCGCTTCCATCCGCCGCGGCGTGACACCTGAAATCAATGCAGTCGCGACGATGGTGCTGATCGCCTCGCTTGCCCTCATTTTCATCGCGCGTTTTCTGATGCGCGAAAAGACAACGACAAACTGACCGGGGAAATGCCATGATACTGAGAGATCGCGTTGCAATCGTCACGGGCGCAGGCTCGGGCATCGGACGGGCTGGCGCGCTGATCATGGCGCGCGAAGGCGCCCATGTCGTCGTTGCCGATATCGATTTCGCAAATGCCGATGAGACCGTTAACCTGATCACTGAGACGGGCGGCAGCGCCGAGAGCCTCGTGGTCGATGTGACCGACGACAAGGCGCTTGAGACCGGCATTGCCTCTATTGCCGCACGCCACGGCCGCATCGATATTCTCCACAATCACGCGGGTGCGCAGGTGGCAGGCGATCTGGAGCAGGTTGCGATCGAGGGCTTCGACAAGTCCTGGAGCCTGAATGTGCGGGCGCATTTCATGGCCGCGCGCTTCGTCATGCCCATCATGAAAAAAGCAGGCAGAGGCGTGATCCTGAACACGTCGTCATCGTCAGGCGTGCTCTACGACCGCGAGATGATCGCTTATACAACGACCAAACATGCTGTCATCGCCATGACCCGGCAGATGGCGGGCGACTATGCGAAATTCGGCATTCGCGTGAATGCGCTTTGCCCCGGATGGGTCGACACGCCGTTCAATGAGCCATTCATCGCGCAGATGGGCGGCCGCGAAGCGATCGAAGGCTACATTGCTGAAAAGGTGCCGCTCGGCCGCTGGGCGGATGTTTCGGAGATCGCCGAACCGATCCTGTTCTTGGTCTCGGACCGTTCCTCCTACATGACGGGCCAAATCCTTGTCGTCGATGGCGGCGAGACCGTTGTCTAGGACGACTGGAAAGTCAGTTGCACCTTGCAGGCCAGCGAACGGTCGCCGGCAATTTCGAAGGCTGAAACGGCGTCTTGGAGCGACAGACTGTGGCTGATGATCGGCCGCACATCGATCTTCCGGCGGGAAATCAGGTCGACAGCGGTCGTAAACTCCTCGTGAAAGCGCTGCGTCCCGTGGATGTGCAACTCCTTGCCGACGATGGCGTTGAGGGGCAACGGAACGTCTCCGGTGACGCCGACCTGGATGATGGTGCCGCGGGGGCGGATTGCGGCGATTGCGCTGTGGATGGCCGGAGCGGCTGCAGAACATTCGAATACGAGATCGAAATAGCCTTTTCCCGTCTGAAATTCGGCAAATGAAGCTGTATCCGGCGCCACGTTGATCGTGCGGCTGGCTCCCATTGCTTTCGCCCGCGCTAGCGCCGCATCGGCAAGGTCGGTGACGACGATCTCGCCGGCGTCATAATGTCTGATAACGGCAACCATCAGGGAACCGATCGGTCCGGCGCCCGTCACCAGGACTTTTTTGCCGGCAATGCCGGGCGCACGCGTTGCGGCATGCAGGCAGACGGATAACGGCTCGCTGCAGGCCGCTTCCGCCGGAGTTGTCGAGGCTCCAACCTCGACGCATTGTCTGGCCGGCACTACCAACCATTCCCTGAACATGCCCTGCTCATGCGGCAGGCGCATTGCGCTGCCCATGAAACGCATCTCCAGGCAGTGGATCGGCATGCCGATGCTGCAATATTCGCAGGCACCACACGGCTGGCTTGGATTGACCGCCACCAGCGTGCCTGTCTTCAAGCTCACCCCCTCGCCTGCCAGTTCGACCGTTCCGGCGGCCTCATGACCGGGTATCATCGGCTCACGAACCCTGACCGGCCCGAAGCCGCCGTCCTGGTAATAATGCAGGTCGGAGCCGCAGATACCTGCGGCTGCCATCTTCAAAAGCACCTCGCCCCCGCCGGGGGCTGCGACCGGATCAGTCTCGATCCTGAGATCGCCCTTTGCATAAAGCCGTGCCAGCCGAGTCTGCATCGCACCCTCCTACTTCAGCAATCCGAGCTGCTGTGGCAGCCAGAGGGATACGGAGGGAATGAAGGTGATCAGGATCAGGGCGATGAAGAGCGGTGCCAGCCAGGGCAAGATCGCCATCGTCGTCCGTTCGACGGAAAGTTTCGCCACCCGCGATAGCACGAAGAGCACCATGCCGAGCGGCGGATGCAAGAGCCCGATCATCAGGTTCAGGGTCATGATGAGGCCGAATTGCACCGGATCAATGCCAAACTTCGCAACGATCGGCAGAAGGATCGGCACGAGGATGGTGATAGCAGCAATTGTATCCAGGAAGCAGCCGACGAACAGCATCAACAGATTCACCAGGATCAGGAAAACCCACTTATTGTCAGTGATGGACAGGATCGTATCGGACAGAAGCTGTGCGGCCTGGCTCACCGTCAGCAACCACGCGAAGACCGAGGCAGCAGTGACGATGAAGAGAACGGAGGCTGTCGTCTCGATCGTGTCGAAGCTCGCCTTGGCAAGCGTCGAGAACGTCATCGTTCGGTAGCGCACTAGGCCGAGAAACAGGGACCAGAGGACAGCGGCGACGGCAGCCTCAGTCGGCGTGAACCAGCCCATCGTCATTCCGCCGATCAGGATGACCGGCGTCATCAGCGCCATGACGGCGGAAAAGCGGAAATACCAGTCGAGCGCCAGAAGCATGGCAAGGGCAATGCCGGCCGCAGCGTTCATCGATACGCCTGATCGCATCATCACGTAGATCGACAGCGGCACGAGCAGAACGACGACGATCTCCAAACCTGCGGAAAGGAGCTGTTTGACGTCGAACGGCGCATCGGAGCCCCAGCGCTTCACATAAGCAAAAGCGGCGACGGTGATCATCATCAGCAGCGTCATGACGATGCCGGGCAGGATGCCGGCCATGAAAAGAGCACCAATCGAGACATTCGCCATCATGCCGTAGATCACGAAGGGCAAGGATGGCGGAAAGATCGGACCAAGCGTTGCGGATGCCGCCGTCACTCCGACCGCGGCCTCAACCGGGTATCCGTGATCCTTCATCGCCTTGATCTCGATTGTGCCGATGCCGGCTGCATCGGCAAGCGCGGTGCCCGACATGCCTGAGAAGATGACGGAACCGATAATGTTGACCTGTGCAAGACCACCCTTCATCCAGCCCACAAGCGCGACGGCGAAGGAATAGATGCGGCCTGTGACACCCGCAGAATTCATCAGGTTGCCGGCAAGGATGAAGAAGGGCACGGCGAGAAGCGGGAAGCTTTCGACGCCTGCGATCATGCGCTGGGCGACAATGATGTCGGGCGCAACGCCGTAAAGGACGATATAGAGAACGGATGCGACGGCCATTGAGATCGCGACGGGCACGCCGATCAGCATCAGCACCAGAAATGAGCCAAGCAAGAGCAGCATCAGGTCATCCTTCGACAGCGTGGAATTCTTCGGGGCGCTCCAGAACGGAGTAGCCGCGGCGCATATTGGCGATGAAGACGATCACCGCACGGATCAGCATCAGCACGAAGGCTGCAAGCACGCTGTAGAAGACGATGTTGCGCGGCAGGTCGACGGTGACCATCTGCTCGTCGGCGACGATCTGCACATAGCGCCACATCAGATAGCAGCCATAGGTGAAGAAGCCGATGCGGACGATGTCCACGAAGGTCGCGAGCACGCGCGCGAGGCCTGCCGGCATGTAGTGGTAGAAGACATCCACCTGGATATGGCGCGATGTGCGCACGCACATGACGGCGCCGAGAAAGACGACGCCGATCAGGCAGTTGACGGCGATCTCTTCGGTCCAGGCATAACTGTTGTTCAGAACATAGCGGGTGAAGAACTGCAGAAAGACGCAACCAGCCATCAGCCAGAAGACGATCAGGGTGATCCAGTCTTCAATGGCGTAGTCCGAGATATTGGCGGTGGGCGCATGCCCTTCGAATTCGTGGCCGATCTCCTCGGCAGTGACTTGCGTATGGACTTCTTGTGACATGGTCGGCCTTGTTCCGGTTGGGAAGGAAGGGCGCGCGGCGCTCAGGCGGCGCGCCCCCGGGCACTTACTGGATCGCGCGGATCGCTTCCCAATCGGTCTTTTCGTAGCCGAAATCCTCGAACTTGACCTTTTCCGCAACCGTCTTCTCGAAATCGGCCTTGTCGACCTCGGTCACACTCAGACCCTTCTCCTTGAAGGTTGTGATCAGGCTGTTTTCCTTGCCTTCGATGGTCTTGGTCGTGCGCTCGGCCGCCTCCTGCATGACGTCGCCGAAGGTCTTCTTGTCTTCGTCCGAAAGGTTCGACCAGAGCGTCTTCGAGATCACCGTATTCAAGTGATCGACGATGTGGCCGGTCAGGATGATGTTCTTCTGGACTTCGTAGAACTTCTTGGCCTCGATCGTGGTCAGCGGGTTTTCCTGGGCCTCGACCGTGCCGTTCTGAAGAGCGAGATAGACTTCGGCAAAGGCTATCGGCGTGGTGTTGGCGCCGCACGCGCGCGGCATGGCGAGATAGGCCGGAACGTCAGGCACGCGGATCTTCAGGCCCTGCATGTCGGCGCATTTGGCGATCGGCTTGTTGGCGGTGGTATGGCGTGTGCCGTAATAGCTGACGGCGGCGATATGGTTGCCGGTCTTGTCTTCATAACCCTTGGCGAGGCGCTTGAAGACGTCGCTCTTGGTATAGGCAATCAGGTGTTCCGGGCTGCGGAAGATATAGGGAAAATAGGTGACGCCGATCGGCTTGTAGTCGCGGGCGGCAAAGCTCGATCCGGAAATGATGATGTCGACCGTTCCGAGCTTGAGGCCCTGGTTGATATCGGCTTCCTTGCCGAGCTGCGAGGCCGGATAGACTTCAATCTTGTAACGGCCGTTGGTGCGCTTGTGGATCTCTTCCGCGGCCCAGAGGGAATCGGTGTGGAACGGTTCCGAGGTCTCGTAGACATGAGCCCACTTCAGTACCGTCTGGGCATGTGCGATCGCCGTCGTCGCCATGATTGCGGCGGCAGTGCAGAGTATCGTCGTCAGTTTCAACTTCATCGCTCTCTCCTCCTGAGATCTCGTTAAGTGGCTGCTTTTCCCTTGTTTGGCCCGGCCGCGTGGCTGCGCCCCTCCTCGCCCGAAAACTCCTCCCCGAAGCTTTCGGAAAATCTCTTCTGCGAATTCGTGAGATGCGTGCGCATAGCCGCCTTTGCCCCCGCCGCGTCACCCGCGGCGATCGCGTCGCGGATAGCCCGGTGCTCTTCCAGCGCGCTGCGCCACGACACCGGCCCTTCGAAATGGCTGGCGAGCTTCTCGAAATACGGCGTCATGCGCATATCGAACATTTCGCCGGTGACTCGGATCAAGGTCGCATTGCCGATAATTGCGGCGATGCCGGTATGAAAGGCGCGGTCGGCGACAAGTACGGCGCGTGCATCCTCCACCACGCCGCTCATCGCTCTCAGCGCCTCGTCGAGAACAGCAATGTCTTCCGGACGGGCGCTCTTTGCTGCTTCCTCCGATATCGCGCATTCGATGATGGCGCGTGCCTGCAGCAGTTCGAAAGGGCCTTCTGCCGGCTCACGATCGTTGCCGGTCACTTCGGCGGCGTGTTTGCCCGTTATGTAGATGCCGGAGCCCATGCGAATGTTGATGTAGCCTTCGACTTCAAGCACGATCAGCGCCTCGCGCAGCGTAGGGCGCGAAACCGAAAGTTGCTCCGCGAGCTCCCGCTCGGCGGGAAGCCGTTGGCCGACGACGAGTTCGCCCCGGATGACCATCAGACGAATCTGATCTGCCACCTGCCTGTAAAGGCGGCGTGATTCAACTGCCGAAAACATTGTGGCCTCCCCGGCGCGCTTCTCCTCAAGCGCACAACTGGTCAACTGGCCTGACCAATTAGACCAAAGGTATCATCGGGAAAGTTGTGCGTCAATCTGTCGCAAGCATTCAGGCCGGGCTGACCAGTTGATAAGTGGCGGCAAGCGTTCTGAAGGCTTCGATTGTCGCAGGGTCGAGCGTAACGCCATGTTTTTCCCGCTCGGCGGCGACGGCCCATTCGCGGTCTCCGGGCGCCAGCACCCTGAAGCCTTCGCGCGCAGGGGAAGATCTCAAGGTTTCGACGTAGCGCTTCATCGCGGCATCGAAGGTTTCAATGTCGAGAAAAGCGGTGGGATTAAGCGCGATGACGAAGGCACCGAGGCCGCGTGGCGTCGAAAAATCAGGGCCGGGCATCGGAGCGATATCGAAGCTCAGTTTCATGCCTGTCAGCACTGCGCTCAATATCTCCGGAATACCCGCAAGCCCCGCGCCCTTGAAGCCGAATTCCCCGCCGAGCGGCGCCAGCATGTCGGCCACATCGGGGTCGGTCGTGTCGTAACCCCGCTCATCGGAGGCGACGCCTTCGGGAAGTTGGCGGCCAAGGCTGCGATAGAGCTGCACCCGGTTATAGGGCACGGCACTCGTCGCCATGTCGAAAAGCCACGGGTTACCACCCCTGACCGGCACGGCGCAGGCAATCGGATTGGTGCCATGAAAGCGCATGGCGCCATCGTGCAGACGCACGAAGCTGTCGGAATTGCAGAAGGCAAAGCCGATGAAGCCACGCAGGGCGGCATGGAATGCATAGGCACCTGCCGGTCCGAAATGCGAAGAATTGCGGATAGCAACCGCACCGATCCCGAACTCCCCGGCAAGCCGCGTCGCATGCTCCATCGCCGTATAGGCCGCGAGCGCACCATGGCCATTGTCCGCATCGAGCGAGGCGACGGCACCGAACGTGTTTACCAGTGCGCCATGCGGACGTGGATTGAGGCGTCCTTCCGTCAAGCCCTTCACATAATGTGGGAGAAGGCGCACACCGTGGCTGTCGATGCCGTCGCGCGTGCCATGCAGCATCCCCCGTGTCGCCGCATCCGCCGTCTGCTGGTCCGCACCCGCGGCGAGGAAGATCTTTCGGCAAAAGTCCTCGATCGTTGCCAGGGACGCCAGGGTGCCGGCGGGATCTTTGCTGTCACTTGTCATGGGCTTCAATCCGTTCAGGTGGAACCTCAAACTCTAGCGCGCTGGCGAGAAGATTCGATAGGCGAATCGTCCCTGAAGCTGCGCCTCCCAGAAATTCTGATCCAACTTTGTCATGCGTCACGACTTGCCGAGCGACAGGCGAAACTGCCTGGGTGTCGAGCCGGTCCGCTGTTTGAAAATATCGTAGAAGCGGCTGCTGGAGCCGAAACCGCAATCGAGGGCAATTTCCAGGATTGAGTCCTCGGTCTCGACCAGCCGCTGCATTGCTCTCGCGAGGCGATAGCGCGTCAGATATTCCATCACAGAAATGCCGAGCACGTCGCGAAATGCCCGGTTGGCGGTGGTTGGATGCACATTGGCGCGTTTTCCAAGATCCGCCAGGTTGAGCGGCTCGGAAAAATGCCGGTTGATCAGGTCGGTCAGCACCTCCGAATGGCGGATGGCGGGGCTGACGGGTGTCACAACGGCTGCAATGGACGAGCCTTGATCAGTGGCGTGATCGAGGATGAGCCTACGCACCCTGAGCTTGGCCTCCTCGGCGATCAGCTGGCGCCGGACGGGATCGCCCCCGCTCCACTCCTCGGCCCAGGCAGAAACATTGAGCGGCGTCGTCTCGCGACGACTGGGTTCGACCACGAAGGCACCCTGCATGATCGCCTGTCTCGCCTTCTTGTCGATGGAGAGAGCGAGAAAGTCGACGAGCGGAAGGTAGATGCAGATGAGCGGCGCCTCCGGCGTCACCAGGATCGTCTGGTGGGGAATGGCCGCCCAGAAGAGGACAAGGCGCCCGGCCTCAACCCGTTCCTGCCGACCATTGAAGAGATAGGTCATGGCGCCATCGAGAAGCAGGTTGATCTCGACATGATCGTGCCAGTGCGCGGCGCTCATGGCATCGGCCGTATGACGCTCGATCAGGAAGCCTCGTGGCGACCCCGTCCACTCGCCGCTGTTGTTGTGTTGATCGTCTTTCATGCTCAGCCACGCTTCAATCCGGGAATACTCCCTTCAATAACAGGAAGAAATTCTGATTTGGAAGAGGCACGACTATGGCACCTTTAAATCGCGGGAGACCGAAATGCCGAAGATTTGCCTCGTGGGTGCGGGCAGCACCGTTTTTGCACAGAACATTCTGGGGGACGTGCTCTCTACCCCCTCGGGCAGCGACTATGTGATCAGCCTGTTTGATATCGATCCCGAACGGCTGAAGACATCGGAGATCGTTGCGCGCCGCATCTGCGAGGCGCTCAATCTGCAGAGGGTCAAGGTCGAGGCCACCCTTGATCGCCGCGAGGCGCTGCGCGGATCGGATTTCGTTATCCTGATGATGCAGGTTGGCGGCTACAAGCCCGCCACCGTGACGGATTTCGACGTGCCGAAGAGATACGGTCTGCGGCAGACCATTGCCGATACGCTCGGCATCGGCGGGATCTTCCGCGGACTTCGCACCATTCCAGTGCTGGAGGCAATCTGCCGCGATATGGAAGAGGTCTGCCCCGATGCGCTGCTGATGCAATATGTGAACCCGATGGCGATCAATTGCTGGGCAATCAAGGAGCTGGCGCCATCCATCCGCACGGTCGGCCTTTGCCACAGCGTCCAGCATACGGCCGCTCATCTCGCTTCGTGCCTCGACGAGGATATCGCCGACATCAACTACATTTCGGCAGGCATCAACCATGTCGCCTTTTTCCTGAAATACGAGAAACTGCATGCCGATGGCAGACGCGAGGATCTCTATCCCCGCCTGAGGGCTCTGGCCGGCGAGGGACGCGTGCCATCCGATGACCGGGTGCGCTTCGATGTACTCAAGCGGCTCGGCCATTTCGTGACGGAATCGAGCGAACATTTCTCCGAATATACGTCCTGGTATATCAAGGACCGGCGCCCTGAGCTCATCGACAAGCTCAACATCCCGCTCGACGAATATATCAGCCGCTGTGAAAGGCAGATATCCGAATGGCATGCCCTTCGCCGGGAGCTCGAAGGCGACAAACCGATCGACGTCTGCCGCAGCAACGAATATGCCGCCGGCATCATTCACGCCGCCGTCACCGGCAATCCGGCACTGATCTATGGCAATGTTCCCAATAATGGCCTGATCGAAAACCTTCCGGCCGAATGCATCTTGGAAGTGCCCTGCCATGTCGACAGGAACGGCATCCAGCCGACCCGCATCGGCAGGATCCCCTCGCAGCTCGCCGCTGTCATGAAGCTCAGCATCTCGGTTCAGGAGCTGACAGTCGAGGCAGCGCTGACGGGGAAACGCGACCGCATCTATCAGGCAGCCCTCCTCGATCCGCATACAGCGGCCGAACTCTCGCCAGACGAGATCTGGAGCCTGGTCGACGACCTGATCGACGAACATGGCGACCTTCTGCCGAAGTACCACTGAGCCCGGTCAGAGGCTTCCAGATCCATCATGAGGCGCGCCGTCTTTCGGGACGGCGCGCCTTTCGTTTGCTTTTTCAGCGCTCATCCGGCGTTATCAAAAAAATCATAAACGATCATAATTATGATTGACATTGATCGTATCGAGTGAGAACTTTGACGCAAATAAACGAAATTACGACAGGGGATGGTCGGTGAACCAGAGTGGCGGAGTGAAA
Source organism: Hyphomicrobiales bacterium (assembly GCA_900468805.1). Classification (GTDB taxonomy): domain Bacteria; phylum Pseudomonadota; class Alphaproteobacteria; order Rhizobiales; family Rhizobiaceae; genus Rhizobium. Next base: position 304,502 of record UEIF01000009.1, read on the forward strand.
ACTGACCGGCTCGATGCCATCAGAAGCCATCTCTATGCGAATGGCTTTTCCACCATTCAGGATCTGGCCGATGCGGTGGGTGCTTCGCTGGCCACCGTGCGGCGAGACCTGCAGATTCTGGAACAAGATGGAGCGATCGACCGCGTGCACGGCGGCGCCCGCATCGCCGAGGGTTCCTCGGTCGAAATGGCCTTCCAGGAGCGGGAAAAGCGCCAGCTTTCGGCCAAGCGCGCGATTGCCAATGCGGCATACGAGCTGCTGCTACCCCGAACCGCGATCTTCCTCGACGCCGGGACGACGGTTCTTCAGCTTGCCCGGCTCATTCGCATCAACCCGATACCGCTGCGCATCTTCACCAACGGCCTGATCGTCGCTCAGGAATTTCTGAACATCCCGAACCTTGAGGTCGTCCTTCTCGGCGGCCAGCTGCGCAGCGAAAACGCTTCGCTCGTCGGCCCGCAGGCCGAGGCGATGCTCGAAACGATCTGGTTCGATCAGCTGTTTCTCGGAGCCAGCGCCATCAGCCCTGACGGCGCGATTTACAGCGTGGACAGTGCCGAAGCCAGCCTGAACCGGCGCATGCTCACCCGCTCTGCCAACGGCTATGTGCTCGCCGATTCCTCGAAATTCGGGACGATGGCCACCTACAAGGTCGCGCCGCTGAATGTTGCGAAGCTCATCACCGACAAGAGCCTGACGCCGCAATGGCGCTCCGAGCTCACCAATTTCGGTGTCGATGCGACCTTTGCCGAGCTGGGAGCAAAGGAATGAGCGACGAGCTAATCCTCGGCATCGACGGCGGCGGCAGCAAGGTTCTCGTCACGCTGGCCAACAAGGACGGCCAGATTCTGCGCGCCGCGCTCGGCGGCGGTGTCAATCCGATGGACAATCCAGACTGGCGACGGGAACTGGAGCGGCATATCGAACCCTTCCGCAATGAGCCGGGACTGGCAGCCGTCGGCGCTGCCCTGCCCGCCTATGGTGAAGTTGCGCATCTCTCCGCTCTCCAGAGGCAATGCATCGACGAAGCTTTTCCGGATATCCTCAGGACAGTCCTCAACGATGTCGACGCCGCCCATCTCGGCGCCTTTGCCGGTCGCCCGGGCATCCTCGTTCTGTCGGGGACCGGCTCCATGTCCTGGGCGCGCAACGGAGCAGGAGCCTCCGCACGCGCCGGCGGTTGGGGCGATCTGATCGGCGACGAGGGCAGCAGCTACTGGATCGGTCGTGCAGCCCTGCATCTCATCAGCCAGAGCCTCGATGGACGTGGCAAGCCGACGGCGCTGGCGAGAGCGATTTATGATCACCTCCGGCTCGATATTTCCGATCCGATCAATGCTCTCGGTGGCTGGGTCAACGGGCTTGCGAGGCCGCGCGCTGGTATCGCCGCGCTCTCCATTCTCGTCGACCGAACCGCTCAGCAAGGCGACGAAATGGCGATCGACCTGATCGAGAAGGCCGCCGAGGAGCTTGCTAAGCACCATTGGGCGATATCGGGCCATTGTGAAACCGGCTCCGACTGGACCTATGCAGGCGGCACCTTTTCCAGCCGCCTTTTGCTTGAAGCTGTCGAACGGCGGATCGGCCGACGGGCGATTTCACCCGTACTTCCTCCCATTGGCGGCGCGCTTCTGGCGGCCGCCCAACTTCTCGACTGGCCGCTGAACGAGCGCTGGTTCGGGCAAATCGCGGCTGCGGCCGACACCGTGATCGCGCGATCAAGACAATGACTGTCAACGATAAAGGATGGGAACATGCGTAAATTCATATTGCCTTTGCTTGCCTCAGCCGCCCTTGCGATTGCCCTGCCCGCCATGGCCGACGACGCCAAGCCGCTTGCCGGCCAATCGATCACCGTGCTCATGCCATCGCCGCAGGGGGCCACGGTTGCGGCAGATTTTGAAGCGGAGACCGGCATTCATGTCGATCTCCAGACCCTCTCCTGGGATGATATTCGCCCAAAGCTGGTAACGGCACTGGTCGCCGGCACGGCGCCGGCCGATGTCACCGAATTCGACTGGTCTTGGACGGGTCAGTTCAGCGCCGCCGGCTGGTACATGCCGCTGAATGATGTGATCGACAAGGAATCAATCGAGGATATCGGCGTTGCCAAGATCTTCACCGTCGATGGTCAGTTGCTCGGTGTGCCCTATACCAACGACTTCCGCGTGATGCTCGTCAACAAGAAGCATTTAGCGGATGCGGGCATTACCGAAATGCCGAAGACGCTTGACGCGCTGGTCACGGCGGCAAAGAAGATCAAGGAGAAGGGTATTTCGACCTATCCGATCGGCCTGCCGCTCTCGGCAACCGAAGGCGCTTCGACGAGCTGGTATCTGTTGACCAAGGCTTTTGGCGGCGAACTCTTCGACAAGGACTTCAAGCCGCTGTTCCTCACCCCGGATTCAGCCGGCTACAAGGCGCTCGCCTTCGAACTGAAACTCTTGAAGGACGGTCTGGTCGACCCGGCCTCGACAGGTCTCAAGGACAGCCAGATCAATGAGAGCATGTTTGCCCAGGGCCTCACCAGCATCATGATCTCGGGTGAGCCGGGTCGCTTGGGCCAGATGAACGATCCGAAGCAGTCCAAGGTCGCCGGCCAGGTGGAAGCGATCCTCGTGCCGACCGAAAGCGGTCAGACGCGCAGCTTCGGCCTTCCGGAAGCGCTTGCCATTCCGAATGTTTCGCAGAACAAGGAAGCGGCGGTCGCCTTCGTCAAGTGGTTCACCAGCAAGGAGTTCCAGAAGAAGAACGCGGCAAACGGCTTCCTGCCGACCCGCACTTCGGCTCTCTCCGAACTCAATACGGAAGGCAAGTTGACGAGCGGCGACGCACTTGTTGCCCAGTCCAAGACCGTCGAGCCTCTGTTCCAGCAGGGAACGCCGCCGTGGTATCCGCAGTTTTCGAGCGCGGTGAACACGGCGATCAACAGCGCGGCAAAGGACCAGGTCACGGTTGATCAGGCCATGCAGAGCATCGCCGATGCAGCCAAGCAGGCGATGGCGCAATGACAGTCGTCACCGCCCAAGGTGTCGCAGCCAAGCGTAGTGTCGGCCTCAACGCCGACACCATGCTCGGACTGCTGCTGGTGCTGCCGATCCTCGTGACGATGGCAGCTCTGGTCTTCTATCCGATGGGCCGGACGGTCTGGGACTCGCTGCACCGGGTCAATCCGATGCAGGCCGGAACGCCTTTCGTCGGACTGGAAAATTACACACGCATGCTGTCGGACGCCCAGCTGGCGACGACCTGGGCGAACACGCTCATCTATGTCGTCCTTGCCGTTGTTGCCGAGACCGTCTTCGGCGTGCTTGCTGCGGCTCTCATCAATCAGATGAAAGTCGGGCGCCAATGGGTGCTTGCGGCTGTCATCCTGCCATGGGCCTTACCCGGCGTCGTCAACTCCGTCATCTGGCTGTGGATCTATCAGCCCGGCGCCGGCCTGTTGAACGGCATTCTCGTCGCGCTTGGCCTGCCTTTCGAAAATCATGTCTGGTTCAACGACCGGACGAGTGCCATCATCGCGGTCACCGTCGTGCATGTCTGGCGCATGATGCCGCTGACGATCGTCATCGTGCTCGCCGCCATGCAGAGCATCCCGGCGCATCTCTATGAGGCTGCCCGCATCGACGGCGCGACGCGCGTGCAGATGTTCAGCCTGGTCACACTTCCGCTCGTGCGCAGCGCCATCGCCGTTGCCATGACGAATGCGACGGTCAATGCCTTCAATCTCTTCGACGAGGCCTGGGTGCTCGCCGGATCAAGCCTCGAAACGCGGCCGATCCTCGTGCAGATCTATCTCGAGACATTCCAGAACCTTCGCTTCTCCTACGGCATGGCTCTGTCGGTCGTCATCACGCTGGTCTCGCTGCTCGTCTCGCTCGTCTACGTCCTCCGCGTTTATCGCAACACACGGTTCGACTGATGAAACCAACCATTCTCTATCGCCTGATGATATGGACGGGTCTTGCCGTGCTGCTGATCTGGTCGCTTGGCCCGATCTACTGGACGATTGCAAGCTCCGTGACGCCGACGGAAGATTTTTCCACGCGGCCGATCCATTTCTTCCCGCAACATTTCACGCTCGACCATTATTCGCGCCTGCTCGGCATCAACATTTCGCGGATTGGGGGTGTGGAGGTGTGGAAGCAGTTCCGCGCTGCGCTGCTCAACAGCGTGATCACGTCGGCCGCCGCCACGGTGCTCTGCGTCGCGATCTCGGCGCTCGGCGCCTATGCATTCACCAGGATGCGCTTTCCCGGGCGCCACCTGCTGTTCGGTGCTGTCGTAGCGACACTCGCAATCCCCGCCTATGCGGTGCTCATCCCGCTCTATCAGATCATGATCAAGATGCATCTGGTCGACACTCATACCGGCGTCTCGCTGATCTATGTCTCGGCCTATCTGCCGCTCTCCCTCTGGCTGTTGCGCAGCGTCTTCGAGCAGCTTCCGATCGCGCTCGAAGAGGCAGCACAGCTCGATGGCGCGGGCCGCCTCTTCATCTTCTTCAACATCGTGCTGCCGCTCGCCGGACCCGGCCTGACGGCGGCGGCCATCCTTACCTTCCTGGGGGCCTGGGGTCAGTACCTCGTTCCCCTCATCTTCTCGCCCCAAGCGACGAAACCCCTGACGGTTCTCATTCCCGAATTCGTCACCAAGAACTTCATCGACTACGGACTGATCACGGCAAGCGGATCGATCGCCATCGTCATCCCTGCTCTGGTCGTCATCTTCCTCAACCGGTACCTCGTCAGCGGCCTGCTGGCAGGTTCGGTCAAATAATCGGAGACATCATGAACACGACCGAAAAGGTAATCTTCGAGCAGTTTCCCTATTGGGAAACAGCCATCGGTTCGAATACGGCAAGCGGCAGGGCGGACGATCTCCTCGTCTTCGTCGGCTGCGGCACTTCCTTCAACCTCGCCTTGTCTCTGGCCGCCTATGCCAACAGCCTGAAGCGCAAGGCGATCGCGGTTCCGGGCGCGGAATGGTTGAACCGGCCCGCCTACTTCTGGCCGGAATGGCAGAAGACCCATGTAGTCGCGCTGTCGCGCAGTGGCGAGACGACGGAAACGGTCGCCGCGGCAAAGGCAAGTCGCGCCGCCGGTGCCTTCGTGACTGCCGTGACGGTTGAGCCCGAGAGCGCCCTTGCCAAGAACTGTGACCAGCTGATCTGCTCCCCGACCCATCCCGAAGAGGGCATCGTCATGACGGTTTCGGCAAGCCTGATGGTGTTGCTCAGCCTGCAGCTGATCGGTCAGACCGTGCCTGCCTCGACCGTTGCATCGGCACGTCAGCTCGCCAATACGCTCGATGCCACTCTGCCCGACATCATCAAGGATCGTTCGCACTTCGTCTTTCTGGGCGGCGGCCCGCTTTTCGGCATTGCGCTCGAGGGCGCGCTCAAGCTGATGGAAATGAGCCAGTTGATGACGCAGGCTTTTCATCCGCTCGAATATCGCCACGGGCCGATCAGCCTTGTTGACGAGAAGACGGCCGCCATCATGCTCTACAGCTCGGACCAGAGACAAGCCGAGGCAAAGCTCGCCGGCGAGCTGCGCGAAAAAGGCGCCGTCGTTATCGGTTTCGGCGGCCCAGGCGATCTGGAGCTTAAGGTCGACGTCGATCTGTCGCTTGCAGGTCTCGTGGTTCTGCCAGCACTGCAGATCCTCGGCGAACGCGCCGCACAAGCAAGGCAGATTGATACCGTCTCGCCGCGTCATCTCACCAAGGTGGTGACATTGGTATGAGCGCGGCCATCGATCCGAACCGCCAGATCGCCCTGGCAAAGCTGTTCGGCGCAAGAGACCTGCCCCTGCCCCGCGGCATCACATCGATTTGTTCTGCCCATCCGCTGGTCATCGAGGCTACGTTGCGACGTGCGGTGCTGCAGAATGAGGCGGTCCTGATCGAAGCGACCTGCAACCAGGTCAATCAGGAAGGCGGTTATACCGGCATGAAGCCGGCGGACTTCCGAACCTTCATCGAGCGTATCGCGGCAAGCGTCGGCTTCGCCGCCGAACGCATCATTCTCGGGGGCGACCATCTCGGCCCGAACCCATGGCGAAAGCTCGCTGCAGAGAATGCGATGGTGCGCGCCGAAACCATGGTGGCGGCCTATGTCGAAGCCGGGTTCGAGAAGCTGCATCTCGACACTTCGATGGGCTGTGCTGGCGAGCCTGTGGCGCTTGCCGACGAACTGACCGCCGCAAGAGCAGCACGTCTGGCGAAAGCTGCCGAAGAGGCGGCTCGTCGGAGTGGTCGACGTCTGCCGGTCTATGTCATCGGCACCGAGGTGCCACCGCCCGGTGGCGCGACGCATGCGCTGGACGAGCTGGAGATCACGCGACGGGAAGCAGCTCTCAGGACGCTTGATGTTCACCGCCAGGCCTTTGCCGAAGCCGGCGTAAGTTCGGCGATGGAACGCGTCATCGCGATCGTCGTTCAGCCGGGCGTCGAGTTCGGCAACGCCAATGTCGCGCTCTACAGGCCCGAGCGTGCACGGAAGCTGATCTCCGCGCTCGATGAGATGAAGGGACTGCTGTTCGAGGCCCATTCCACCGACTACCAGCCGGCAGCCGCGCTTTCGACGCTGGTCGATGGCGGGTTTGCGATCTTGAAAGTCGGTCCCGGCCTGACCTTTGCATTGCGGGAGGCGCTCTACGGTCTCGACGCGATCGCCGATGTTCTCTCCGGGGGCGAGAGAGCCGGCGGGCTGGCGGCGACGATGGAGGAGATCATGCTTGCTCAGCCCAGCCATTGGGCCGGCCATTACAGCGGCACGGCTGACGAACAGCGCCTGCAGCGACACTTCAGTTATAGCGATCGCATCCGGTACTATTGGCCCGACGCGCGGGCAGCAACGGCAGTCGACGAACTGCTCGCCCGGCTGCCGGAGGCAATCCCGGAAACGCTGATCAGCCAGCATCTCGCCCGCCTCTACCCTGATGTGGTCGAAAAGCGTGTCGCGCCGAAAGCCCGCGATCTTTGCCTAGCCGCCATTGATGCGGCGCTGGCTCCTTATGCCACCGCGACGGCGCCTCGGTAACAGAAGCATCGCATGTCGCTCTTTCCGAGCGAGCGCAGATCCGAAATCAGATTTTTCAGCCGGAGACAGTTATGGCGTCCGTAAACGTGGCAAATGTCCGCAAGAACTATGGTCACCTCGAAGTTTTACACGGGGTCGACGTCGACATCCGCGACGGAGAATTCGTCATCCTCGTCGGTCCCTCCGGCTGTGGCAAGTCGACTTTGCTGCGCATGATCGCGGGGCTCGAGGAAATCTCCGGTGGCAACGTCTCGATCGGCAACAAGGTCGTCAACAATGTCGCTCCGAAGGAGCGCGACATTGCCATGGTCTTTCAATCCTATGCGCTTTATCCGCATATGACGGTGGAAGCGAATATGGGATTTTCGCTGCGACTGGCGAAAGCCCCGAAGGAGCAGATCAAGGCGCGTGTCCGCGACGCGGCACAGATCCTCGGCCTCGAACATCTGCTCGACCGCTATCCGCGAAACCTCTCCGGTGGCCAGCGTCAGCGTGTTGCCATGGGTCGCGCCATCGTCCGCCAGCCGCAAGTCTTCCTCTTTGACGAGCCCCTGTCCAATCTCGATGCCAAGCTTCGCGTGCAGATGCGCGCGGAGATCAAGCAGTTGCACCAGCGGCTGAAAACGACGACGGTCTACGTGACGCACGATCAGATCGAAGCCATGACCATGGCCGACCGGATCGTCGTGATGCGGGACGGCTACGTAGAACAGATCGGCTCGCCGCTCGACCTTTACGATCGGCCGGCCAATCTCTTCGTTGCCGGCTTCATCGGCTCACCGGGCATGAATGTCATCAAGGGCAAGATCAGCGCGTCCGGACCGCTTGAATTCATCGCCGACGGAGGAGCCCGCTTGCCACTGCCGGAGAGCGCTGCGGCTGCGCGCGGCGCGGAGGTGGTTTACGGCATTCGGCCGGAGCACCTGATTATCACGCAGGACGGCGTGAGTGCCGAGGTGGCGGTGATCGAGCCGACCGGAGCCGAAACCCAGATTAACGCCAGGCTCGGATCGGATCCGCTGGTGGCCACTGTCAGGGAGCGGCTTTCGCTACGCGCCGGCGACACTGTCAGGATGACGCCGGATATCGGCAAACTGCACCTCTTCGACGCCAAGACCGAAAAGCGCCTGTCTATCGACTAGCGGCTGCGTTGCGTCACCGAATGAAAACGGTGCGGCGATGACCGCCGCACCGTAGCTTGCTTTGACGGGTCGAACCTCAGAACTCTTCCCAGTTGCCGCCCTTCGTATCGAGTGCCGCATTTCCCGAGAATGCGGAGGCAATCTTGCGGCCGAGCGCCCGGGCGGGTGACGGCGCCGGCGCATCGTTTCGCCCGGCGCCACGAACAGGCGCGGAATGCGAAGCATAGCCTGCATCGTTCAGTTTGAACTGAGCCAGAAGCTGGTTGAGCGATGCAACCTCCTTCGCAAGATTGTAGCTTGCAGCGGTCGACTCTTCGACCATGGCAGCATTCTTCTGCGTATCCTGATCCATTTGATTGACGGCGGTGTTGATCTGGTCGAGGCCCAACGACTGCTCCTGCGATGCTTCGACGATCGCAGCGATATGGCGGTTGATTTCCTGAACCTCCGAAACGATCGCCTGAAGCGCCTTGCCGGTATCGTCGACCAGCTGCACGCCTGCATGGACCTGCGCATTCGAGGCCGTGATCAGATCCTTGATCTCTCTGGCAGCCGTTGCGGAGCGCTGTGCCAGTTCACGGACTTCCTGCGCGACGACGGCAAAGCCTTTACCCGCTTCGCCGGCGCGGGCTGCTTCAACACCGGCATTGAGCGCCAGCAGGTTCGTCTGGAACGCGATATCGTCGATGACGCCGATGATGTTGCCGATTTCACCGGAAGACTTGGAGATCTGCTCCATGGCGAGCACGGCCTTGCGGACCACCTCGCCGGAATGTTCGGCGCCGGTCTTGGCACGCGCCACGAGCTGACCTACATCCTGGGCGCGCTTGCTGGAACCCTTGACGGTCGTGGTGATTTCTTCGAGAGCCGCGGCCGTCTCTTCGAGTGCTGCCGCCTGCTGCTCTGTGCGCTTGGCGAGATCGTCGGCAGCCGACTTGATCTCGTTTGCTCCCGAATCGATGCCGCGAGCATTCTGCGATACCCGGTTCAACGCAGATTGCAGCTTGTCGGCGGAGTCATTGAAGTCGCTGCGCACGCCATCGAGTCTTGTCACGAAGGGCTGCGCGATCCGGTAGGACACATCGCCGTCGGCGAGCTTCGACAAGCCGGCAGCGAGATTGTCGACGGCAAACTGGACATCGGCAGCATCCTTCGCCTTTTCCTTCTCGCGCTCGATCTGCTCTCTTTCGCTCATGCTGCGATTGGCTTCTGCCTCCTGCTCGAGGCGAACCCGCTCGATCGCATTCTGCTTGAAGACCTGGACGGCACGGGCCATTGCGCCAATTTCGTCAGGTCGGGCCTGACCTTCGACCTCGACATTGATATCGCCTGCGGCCAGACGTGCCATTGTGCCGGTCGTCTTCTTCATGACCGACGCAATCGAACGCGCAAAGACGAGGAAGCCGAGCAGCGAAATGAGCGAAACGACAACTGCGCCGATCGCCGCCATCCAGAGCGCCTGCTGCGATGCTTCCACGATCTCCGTCACATCGGAGCCGATTTCAAAAACACCGATCTTGCGGCCGGAGAAATCTTCGAAGGGAATAGCGGCAACTTCATAATCCTTGCCGCCGAGAGAAGCATGGACTCGGACGCGGTCGCCGTTGAAACCCTGTTGCAATTGCTCCTGAGTGAGGATCGTCTTGTCGCCGAAGGTCGAAGCCTGCGGCACAAATTTCCCGTCCTGCAGGATATGGACCGCAACTTCTGCATCGACGGCATTTGCCAGGGGAGCAAAATAGTCATTCGTGAGCGACGTGCCGACATCGACGACGCCGACAGTCTTGCCGTCCTTGATGACTGGTGCCGAGGCAAACATGCTGACTGCGGTGCGTCCAGGTTCGATGCCGGCATTCAGTTTGCCCTGCGTCAGCGCCGCAACGATCATCTTGCGACGTCCCTTGAGGTCGTCGCCGAAGGTATCGGGCGAATGGATACGTGCGACCGCGGACCCGTCGGAATTGCTGAAGGTAATGAGCTGAAGACCTTGCACCTTAATTGCCGGCAGGCTGGCCGTGTATTTTGCCAGAATGGCTGCTCGATCATTCTTGGCAATCAGATCAGCAGTTTCAGGCTCACCGGCAAGGGCTACCGCAAGCCCGGCTGCCGCCCGCTTCTGAGCCTCCATGTCCGCCTGGATCACGTGCAGGTCCGCCGAGAGCTCCTTCTGAAGCGATTGATCGCTCATCACGTTCTGGCGATACCAGGCAAGACCACCGATTGCCACGCTTGCAAACAAAACGGCGGCGAACCCGTAGGCTGTGATGCGGATCCAAATCGGCCGCTTAATCTGCTCTTCACTCATATTATTCCCTCATGCGTCGAATAGCCTAATCCTTGAGGGAAAAACTTGTTTTTTACTTAATTTTGAATAGTCAATATTATCCAAACAACTCATAGGTTATCTCGCTGCCAATGCGGCGCTGGCGGTGGAAAAACGACCAAACTCTCGTATAGGCTGCTGATCATTTGCTGTCCTGTTTATTTCAAAACCGCCACCTTAAGGGGGCAACGGTCTCTCCATCAACAAGCATGAACGTTCGGCGCTGACGAGCGTTTCCAGCAGTTCCAAGGCCCTGGCACAGGCGATACGGCAAGCCGTCGAAGTCGCAAGCGGAACCCACGCAATTGCACGGGGCGATCCAGATCCTCCGTCCGTCAGGCCTGCCGCCCTATCTCGCACAGGTAACTCCCCTGCCGCCAAATTCTTTCGTCGCCTGGGATTCGGCAGATTCCGGTGTCCGTGTGCTTCTTCAGATCGTCGATGCGGAAAGCCGGGGCCATGGGCAGGCGGAACAGCTTCGCAGCCTCTTTAGCCTGACCGTTGCGGAAACGAAGGTTGCTGTGCTCGTCGGCAGAAGATGCTCGGTTCCGGAGACCGCAAGAGTCCTTGCCCTTTCTCCCAACACGGTCGAAACGCATGCGGCAAGGCTTCTGCCCAGGACAGGTGTGCGATCTCAAGCGGCATTTGCGCGGTTGGTGGCTTCCGTTCCTGCGAGGCCCGGTCGGCCGTAATCCCGCCTCCATCGCCGAGCGACAACGAAGGGCGTTGTAAAAAACCGAAAATACGGGAAGGTGATGAGTCAACACCCCTTCCCGCTCATCGTATCAGCTTCGCGATCAAGGATCGGCGGTTGTCAGCTCCATTTCCTTGGTATCGACGACGAATACGGCCAGAATTTTTGCCGGCTTCGTCTTACTGGCATTCGCGCTCACCAGGTGATGATCGCCAGGCACTTCGATCCAGTTCTCACCGGTCTTGAAGACCTTCTCTTTGCCGTCGTTCACCTTGCTTCTGATTTCGCCTTCGATGACCGTGGCGTAGATGAAGGCGCTCTTCGCATGGGTATGCGCCGGATTATATCCACCTGGTCCATATTCGACGAGGACGCCGCGCATGCTTTTGCCTGGGACATTCGGCAATTCATGATCGAAGACGACTGTGATCTTGGCGTTGTGGGCCTGCTGGGCCGCGATGGCCGGGGCTGTAGCAAGGGTCAGCGCCAGCACGGCAATGGTCATGGACTTGAGCATCGTATCTTTCTCCTGTGGGGCTCGCTACGATGCAACCAAGCTAAATCCATACACGGCGGAAGGTCAGATATACGATAGTTTGCTGTCCAAGCCCGCGGCCACCAGACACATTCCGAGGGGCGGTCGACAACCAGTTAAGGTTGTTGTTGCGGTTGCCGCCAACAACATATATCTCGGAAATGCCACTCGAAATTGTCTTTTTCGCCATCGTTGCGATTGAGGTCAAAATCCCAACCGATCCCATCCCGGAGCGATCGAATGCATATCCAGCCGCAACATCGGATCTATATCTGCTTCTTTCTCTTCGCCATCTCGATGGGCGCGCTGCTCTCACGATTGCCCGATCTTCAGGACGCTTTGGGTGTCAACAAGTCCGAACTCGGCCTCACGCTGATCGGCGCGGCGATCGGTGCGCTTATTTCCCTGACCTTCGCGTCGCCGCTCATCGCTCGGGTCGGGGCGCGCAAGACAGCATTCCTGACGGTGCTCGGCACCTCCGCTCTGCTGGCAACCATCCCCTGGGCCAATGCCGCTTGGCTGGTCTTCTTCATTCTTCTCTGTGAGGGCTTGCTGGCGGGAGCGCTGGAGATCAATCTCAATGTCGAGATCGACCGCATCGAAGCCCAGCTCGGCCGGGGTGTGATGAACAGGGCACATGGCTTTTGGAGCCTTGGATTCTTCCTGACCGCTCTCGTCTCCTCGGCCGTTCGTCAGGCCGGCGTGCCCATGCAACTGCATCTTGCGCTGACCTTAGTCTTCGTTTTGATTGTCGGCACGGTTGTGATCTCAGGCATGAAGAACGCACCGGCCCGCGCCGGGCTCGAGCATGTGGAAGGACCGAGCATAGCGCTGCCAACCTGGGGGCTCATGCCGCTTTGCGTAATTGGCATTGCCGCCTTTCTGGTAGAAGGCGCCGGCATCGACTGGTCGGCGATCTACATGCGCGACGCCTTCGCGGTGGAACCTTTTATCGGCGGCCTTGGGCTGACGCTGTTCACCTTCTTCATGGCCGTGGCTCGCCTATTCGTCGATCCGCTCGTTGACCGGTTTGGCGCGCGCGCCGTAGCCACTTTTCTGCTGGTTTTCTCAGTGGCGGGCCTCTGCGCCGTATGGCTTGCGCCGCACCCTTATGTGGCGCTGTTCGGCTTTGCGCTGATGGGCGGCGGCTGCAGCGCGGTCTACCCTCTGGCGGTTTCCGCAGCAGCGCAGCGGACCGATCGCCCGGCCCATCTCAATGTCGCGGCCCTCGGGCAAATGTCCTTCGTCGTGTTCTTCCTGGCGCCGCCACTGCTCGGCTTCGTTGCCGAGCATGCGGGCATCAGGGTCTCCTATCTCGTTTGCCTGCCGGTTATCATTGCCGCCCTGTGGTTGACGAAAGCGCTGAAGCCGCGTGAGGTTGAGAACAAGACGAGCATCGAAACCACAGCCGATCAGGCAGTACGCGGTTAAAACGCTCGATCGTGGTCGCCTTACCGTGGCGGCACGTGATCCATTAAAGGCTCAGCTTTAATCAGCTTGCCCGGCAGAACGGCGATAGACGAGCGTACAGGGTAATCTCTCGACGCCTGGATCGACCTTCTCGCCTTTCGACAGGCCGAGGATCGCGAGTCCTGCCCGGTGACCGAGTTCCTTGAGCTCCATGTCAACAGTCGTCAGGGGCGGACGCGTCTGCCGTGAGACGACTTCCCAATTGTCGAAACCCACGACCGCGACATCACCGGGGATCGAGATGTTTCTGTCGCGCAGTGCATCGATGACGCCGCGGGCGATCTCGTCGCTGCCGCAGAAGATCGCATCCGGTTTCGCCCCGGATCGCGAGAAGATGGTCTCGATCGCCGCATGCCCCCATTCTTCCGACCAGTCTCCGAACATGACCTCGGCCATCGGCCCGACAAGCTCGCGGTAGGCCTCCGCGCGAATGCAGGCGGCGCGATAATTCTGTTCGCCGGTGATATGCAGGATACGCGATCGGCCGAGACCCTGGAGATGCTCGACCGCAAGCCGCGCGCCCTGTGCGTCATCGGGATGGAAGCTGACGCTGTCCGACGGTCCCTGCGCGAAGACATAGACGACCGGGATGCGCAGCCTGGTCAACTCCGGCGGCGGCTCCAGGTCGATGCGCGTCGCGGTGAAAATGATGCCGTCGACCTGCCTGTCGAGCAGCGCTTCGAGGTGCAGTTTCGCAAGTCGCGGATCGTTGTTGGTGGCGCAGAGGAAAAGCGAGACACCATGGTCGACCAGCACTTCCGATACGCCGCTCGCCATCGGCAGTGTCAGACGCCCATAGGTATCGTTGGTCAGCATGCCGATCGCATGGCTGCGCTTCGTCAACAACCCTCGCGCGAGCGCATTCGGACGAAAACCGATCTCCTCGGCGATCCGTCTCACCTTTTCACGCGTTTCGGCATTGGTTCTCCCAGTGCCGTTCAGCGCGTTCGAAGCCGTTGAAATACTCACCCCCGCGGCCTTCGCCACGTCACGGATCGTATGCCGGCCGCCACCCGATTCCTTCAAATTCGCACCCATTCAACTGACTTGTTAAAACCTTTTAGCAGAAATAATTTAGTTGCTAAAAGGTTTTAACAAAAACGTGGCCATTCGATGCATACAGCCTGTCGACATGAAAAATTTTCTCATCTAACGTTGTGTTTGTCTCGAGGCAGAGGAGCCTCGCATAAGAGAAGGGGAACCCACATGCTACATTTGAAAACCACGATTGCCGCTGTTGCGCTGCTGGCGAGCTCTTCTCTCGCCAGCGCCGAAGAAATCACGCTCTGGGTGCGGACATCATCGGGCGCGGTGCTTCAAGGCCTGGCCGAAAAGTATAATGCCGCGCATTCCGACAAGGTCAATGTCACCCAGATCACTGCTGAGCAAATGGTGCCGAAGCTTGGCGCCGCAATCGCTGGCGGCGCTGCACCTGATGGTGCGGTCCTCGACCTGATCTACCTGCCGACCTTTGCAGCCAATGACAGCCTTGAAGACATCAGCGATTTCGTCAAAAGCCTGCCTTACGCGGCTGCACTTAGCCCGTCGCACATCCGCCTCGCCACCTATGACGGCAAGGTCTACGGCGTGCCGGCGCTGCCTGACGCCTCCATCATCGCTTACAATACCGACCTCTTCAAGAAAGCTGGTCTTGACCCGGATAAGGCACCGGCCTCGCTCGAAGAGATCGCTGCTGATGCCAAGAAGATCCATGCGCTCGACAAGGAAACCTACGGCTTCTACTTCGTCGCCAATTCAGGCAGTTGGCTGATCTACGACTTCCTGCCGCATCTGTGGGCCGCCAATGCCGACGTGCTGAGCGAAGATGGCCGCACTGCCACCGTCGATACGCCGGCGATGCGCGACACTATTGCCGCCTATCGCGACATGTGGAAGGAAGGCGCCATCCACCCGACCTCGCGTTCGGGCAATGGCAACAACGCAGTCGAAGCCTTCGCCTCCGGCAAGGTCGGCATCCTCATGACCGGCTCCTACATCGTCAACCTGCTGACCAGCAAATACCCCGACGTGAAGTTCGCGGTTGCCCCGATCCCGGGCCCGAAGGGCGGCGCATCGAGCTTTGCGGGCGGCGATACGGTAGCGCTCATCAAGGGCATCAGCGAAGAGAAGAAGAAGGTCGCTCTCGACTTCGTCAAGTTCTACATGGAGCCCGAGCAGCAGGTCTACATCACGCAGGAATCCGGCATGCCGTCGCGCACCGATCTTGCCAAGGAAGCCTATGCCAAGTTCGACCAGCGCAATCTCATTGCCTACGACATTCTGGCCAAGGCACGCACGCCCTACACCTTTTCCTCGGATGAGCTCTTCGTCAGCCGTACGGGCCCGTTCCTCAACCTGATCCAGGGCACGATCTTCGGCGACGATGTCGATGGTTCGATCAAGAAGGCGCAGGACGATTTCACCAAGATCCTCGACCGCACCAATCCGTAACTGCATCTGAAGCGGGGCGGTTTTCCGCCCCGCACATCCCGGATTGCCGACACGCGGTTTTGAAATCTTCGAGGAAAAATAGTGGTCGACACGCCGACAACTCATACCAAACAGCCGATCTCCGGGGAGCCGGAGCCGAAGGGCTGGCTGGGGCTGGCCTTCATCCTGCCCGGCTTCCTCTTCATCCTGGTGCTGTTTCTCATTCCGCTCGCCATGACCATATGGATGAGCTTCTACAACTGGCCGCTGCTCGGCCGAAAAAAATTCATCGGCTTTGCCAATTACAGCGAACTCCTTGGCGACATGCAGCTCTGGCATTCGCTTGGCTTCACGATGCTTTACACCGTGCTGGTGACGACCGCGATTTTCGTGGTGGCCTTTCCACTGGCATTGCTCGTCGATCGCCCGCTGCGCTCGGCAGGATTTTTCCGCACGATTTTCTTCATGCCTGTCGTGATCGGCTTCGGCGCGGCCTCCACACTCTGGATGTGGCTGCTCAATCCCGATAGCGGCGTCTTCGCGCAGGTACTGCGCGGAATCGGCCTGATCAGTTCGGCTCCGCGCCCGCTCGAAAGCTTCTGGCCGGCGATGGCCGTGATCATCCTCATGGTCGTCTGGAAGACCGCCGGCTTTACCATGGTCATTCTCCTGACCGGCCTGCAGGGCATCTCCAACGATGTCATCGAGGCCGCCAAGATCGATGGCGCCAGCGTCTTCAGCCGCTTTCGCCGCATTACCCTGCCGCTGATGCGCAATTCGCTGGTACTGGCGCTGGTGCTCAACGTCACCTCCTCCATGCTCGCCTTCGACCAGTTCTTCATCATCACCCAGGGCGGGCCGGAAAACAGCACGATCTCGGCGGTATTCTCGATCTACCTGGCGTCCTTCTCGTCCTATCGGCTTGGCTACGGCTCAGCGCTCTCCTTTGCGCTGCTGGTCGTGCTGGTCGCCATCAGCGCCATTCAATTCGTGCTGTTGCGCGAGCGCCCGGAGGAAGGCTAATGACCTCGACGCAATCCAGTACAAACAGCAATCCGCGCGGTGGCCAGACGGGCTATCTGCTCTTCCTGCTCGCATCGATCCTGCTTGCTATCTTCTTCATCATGCCAATCGTCTGGTCGCTCGCCAATTCCTTCAAGCCGGCGGCCGAAGCACTTGCCAACCCGGCCGCACTGTTTTCCAAGACCTTCTCGCTGGAGAACTACCGGCGGCTCGAAAATGTGGGCGCCGGCTGGTATGTCTATGCTGCAAATTCGGTGATGATCGCGATCGGCACTGTCCTGCTGACCATTATCGTCTCCGTGCCTGCCGGCTACGGCTTCTCCAAGTTCAGGTTTCCGGGCCAGTCGATCCTCTTCGTGCTGATCATGGCGACGATGATGATCCCGTTCCAGTCGATCCTGACGCCGCTGTTCCTGATCCTGAAACTGCTCGGGCTGCAGAACAACCTGTTCGGCCTGGTGCTGATTTACGTCACCTTCCAGCTGCCGTTCTCCGTCTTCATGATGCGCAATGCCTTTGACGCCGTGCCGAAGGCGCTGATCGAGGCTGCGCGCATCGACGGCGCATCGCAGGCGACGATCCTGCGCCGCATCATGCTGCCGATTGCGCTGCCCGGCGTGGCGACGGTGGCGATGTTTGCCTTCCTCAATTCGTGGAACGAGTTCCTGGCCGCGCTCATCTTCCTGTCGGACCAGAACAAGTTCACATTGCCGATCATGCTGGTGAACGTGTCCTCCGGCCTCTACGGCATCATCGACTGGGGCGCGCTGCAGGCCGGCATCGTGGTTACCATGATCCCCTGCATCATCCTCTTTCTTCTTCTTCAACGCTATTATGTGCGCGGCCTGACGGCCGGCGCCGTGAAATGAGACGCGGCCCGCCCGCTCAAGGAGTTCCCATGCCCATCGCCCAGAAATCCCAATCACGATCCCCGATCGACCGTTACGTGCCGGCCGACCATACACGCGTCATCTTCAACGGCGGCTTCTGGAGGAGCTGGACTGAGACCGTCCGCAACGTGACCATCCCGACGCAGCACATGCGGCTCGACGAGGAAGGCTTTCTCGAAGTGCTTGATTTCGACAAGCCGGCCGGTCCGCTGGCGCGGCCAATTCAGCCGAGCGGCCTGTCGATGCAGCATTTCTTCGATTCCGATTTCGGCAAATGGATCGAGGCAGCAAGCTATACGCTGAAGAATAATCCGAACCCTGACATCGAGGCAAAGATCGACGCGATCGTCGAGAAACTCGAACATGGCCAGATGGCCGACGGCTATCTCAACAGCTGGTTCATCCGCCGCGAACCGGAAAAGCGCTGGACCAATCTGCGCGACCTGCACGAAATGTACTCGATGGGCCATCTTCTGGAAGGCGCCGTCGCCTATTTCGAAGCGACGGGCAAGCGCCGCTTCCTCGACGTGATGATCCGCGCTGTCGATCATATCATCGACACCTTCGGCAGCGAGCCGGGCAAGTTGCGTGGCTACGACGCGCATGAGGAAATCGAACTGGCGCTCGTCAAGCTCTACCGGGTAACGAGGGATCCCCGCCACCTCAAGCTTGCTACCTATTTCGTCGACGAGCGCGGCCAGATGCCCTCCTATTATGACGAAGAGGCGCGCAAGCGCGGCGAAGATCCGGCCAGCTACGTCTTCCAGACCTATGCCTACAGCCAGGCACACATGCCGATTCGTGAACAAACGCAGGTCGTAGGTCATGCCGTGCGCGCCATGTATCTGTTCTCGGCGATGGCCGATCTGGCCTTCGAGAATGACGACGAGAGCCTGAAGAGCGCCTGCGACCGGCTGTTCGACAATCTGGTGGGACGCCAGCTCTATGTCACCGGCGGCCTCGGTCCCTCGGCCTCCAACGAAGGCTTCACCCGCGAATACGACCTGCCGAACGAGACTGCCTATGCCGAGACCTGTGCTGCGGTAGCCCTCGGTTTCTTCAGCCATCGCATGGCTCAGATCGAACTCGACAGCAAGTTCACCGACAGGCTCGAAACCGTGCTCTACAACGGCGCGCTGTCCGGCATCTCGCGCGACGGCGAACATTATTTCTATGAGAATGTGCTCGAAAGCCACGGCCAGAACCGTCGCTGGAAATGGCATTACTGCCCCTGCTGCCCGACGAATATCGCCCGCTTCATCACTTCGCTCGGCCAGTATTTCTACTCGACCAAGGCTGATGATGAAGTGGCGATCCATCTCTACGGCGAAAATGCCGCGGAGCTCTCGGTCGGCAACGCATTCCTGCGCCTGAAGCAGAACACCGAATATCCGTGGAATGGCGATGTCAGGATTTCGCTCGGCCTTGACCAGCCGAAGCGTTTCACGCTGCGCCTGCGCATTCCCGGCTGGTGCCGCCATGCCGAGGCTTTCATCAATGGCGAGGCCATCAAGCCCGATGTCAGCAAGGGCTATGCCGCCATCGCACGTGAATGGAAGGATGGCGACGAGGTTCGGTTGGCCTTCGACATGCCCATCGATCGCCTTTATGCCCATCCTGCCGCGACCGAAGATAATGGCCGCTTTGCGCTGCGGCGCGGGCCGGTGATCTTCTGCGTCGAGGAAGCCGATCTCGGCACCGAGCCGCAGCGCCTGAGGCTGCCCTCACAGGGCGAGATTGCCGCAAGCTTCGACGCAACGCTTCTCGGCGGCGCCACGGTTCTCGAAGGCGATGCGCTCGAAGCTGATGCTTCGGACTGGCGGGACACGCTCTATCGCACTCAGCCACCGGCGCTGAAGACGACGCGGTTCAGGGCGATCCCCTACCATCTCTGGGCAAACCGAGAGCCGGGCGCGATGGCTGTCTGGCTGCACGAAAAGTAGGGAGATCACAATGGCACGCCTTGAACTGCGCAACGTGGTGAAATCCTACGGCATCTACGAAGCCGTGCGCGGCATCAACCTCAATATCGAAGACAATGAATTCGTTGTCTTCGTCGGCCCATCCGGCTGCGGCAAATCGACGACGCTGCGCATGATTGCCGGACTGGAGCACATCACCGGCGGCGACATCGTCATCGGCGATCAGGTCGTCAACCGGCTTGGGCCCGGCAAGCGCGACATTGCCATGGTATTCCAGAACTACGCGCTCTATCCGCACATGAGCG
The DNA here is from genome assembly GCA_900468805.1 of Hyphomicrobiales bacterium. Lineage (GTDB taxonomy): Bacteria > Pseudomonadota > Alphaproteobacteria > Rhizobiales > Rhizobiaceae > Rhizobium. The sequence goes on from UEIF01000009.1 coordinate 324,284, forward strand.
TGCGCGAAAACATCTCCTTCTGCCTTGAGCAGCAAAAACTGCCGAAGGCGGAGATCGACGAGCGCATCAGCCGCGCGGCCGAGACCCTGCATATTACCGAGCTTCTGTCGCGGCGCCCCGGCCAGCTTTCGGGTGGGCAGCGCCAGCGTGTGGCCATGGGGCGCGCCATCGTGCGCAATCCCAAGGTCTTCCTGTTCGACGAGCCACTGTCCAACCTCGATGCCAAGCTGCGCGTGCAGATGCGCACCGAGATCAAGCGCCTGCATCAATTGCTGCCGACCACGACTGTCTATGTCACCCACGACCAGGTTGAGGCCATGACCATGGCCGATCGCGTCGTCGTCATGAATGGCGGCATTATCGAACAGGCCGGACCACCGCAGGAACTTTACCATCATCCTGTCAGCCAGTTCGTGGCCGGCTTCATCGGCTCGCCGTCCATGAATTTTCTCAACGCAACGCTTGAGGCTGAGGGCGACGGGCTGGCTGTCGTACTGGAAGACGGTAGCCGGCTTGCGGTCCCTGCCACGCGCGCCCAGGAATACCGGGCGCATGCCGGCGAGGCGGTCATCTTCGGAATCCGCCCGGAATCGATATCGAGCCTGACGCCGAAACCCGGCTTTGAAACCATCGAGGCGAATGTTGATCTCGTCGAGCCGCTGGGTCCGGAAACGATGATCTACTTCGACATCGGCTCAGTCATCATGTGCGCCAACGTCGATCCGGAGAGCGATCCGCGCCCACGCACGAAAATGCCGCTCTCCTTCAACATGAACCGCATGCATCTCTTCGATCCCGTCGGCGGCAGGTCTCTTTCGACCTGATCTCCGGTGGGTGTAGCACGAACGCCCTCGGCTTAGCCGAGGGGACCGCCGCGATCGCGTACCATCTGCCTCAGACGGGTGAAGACCGCAGGCGATTGGCGCACGCCGTCATGCTCGAATTCGTTGGTCACCCAGGTCTGCACGTTGCCGACATCACGCGCGGTCGCAAGCGATAGCTCCGCGTCGACATACATGTCGTCAAAATAGACCGCGGCGGCCACGGGGATCTCGTTCGATATCAACAGGGCTGGATCATAGAGCGGCTCGAATCCATCGTAGCGCGCCAGCGCTTCCACCGCATCGCGGAATGGCCGCAGCGAGCGGATTTCCTCGAACATCCACGGATACATCATCTCGCCGGTCAGATAGAGCGGCCGGCTCCCCTCACCGAATTCAGCAAACTCCGACCGGATGCGCTCCGCCGCCCAGCCGGTCGCGCCCCTGCCCTGTCCGTAGATGCTCTCCTGCAGCACCACGAACATCGGGTTGCCGTCGTAGGAGGTCAGCGACAAGGCCGAGGCGAGGAAGGCATCGGAGAACCGCGTTTCCTCCGGATCGGAGAAGGCTTCGTCCACCAGCCAATGCACATTTTCGTAACCCGGCGCCATGCCGAAATCGATGCCGATGGTCTGCAGCCTGCGCACAGTCAGGCGGTCCCCGTCAGGCAGCCGAACATCTTCGGCGTCGATGCGCTCGGCGATCCGGGCAATGCGATCGCGATCGGCGGGATAACGCTTGTAGTACTCCCGGTTCTTGGCGGCGACGCGCGGATAGGTGCGGCGATAGACGTCATCCGCGGTGGCTGAGAGCCCTGCAAGACCGCCCGTGACATAACAAGCAGCCAGCCCTTCGGGTGCATGCGACAGATAGGTGAGCGTCAGGAATCCGCCATAGCTCTGGCCGAGCGTCTCCCATCGCGTGCCGCCGAACACGCTCTTCCTGAAATACTCGCAATCGGCAACGATGCTGTCGGCGCGGAAATGACTGAGATAATCTGCTCCTGCCTTTCCATCCGCAAACGCTGCCATGGTAGCGCTCTCTATGCGCGTGCTTCTGCCCGTGCCACGCTGATCCAGCAGCACGACACGATAGGTCTTGAGCGCCTCGCCAAGCCAAGATGGACCGCCGCCGATCGGCCGTGGCGACTTGCCGCCTGGGCCGCCTTGCAGGAAGAGCAGGATAGGCAATTTTTCCTGCTTGCGCGCGGGATCGCAGGCCTCGCGCGCGAAGACCTTGATAGACGCGCCATCGGGCCTTTTCCAGTCGAGCGGTACGTCGACGAGATGGTCGCGGACATGGACGCCGGGTATCGTGTATTCGCTGACGAGCATGGTGAAATCCTGTGGAATGTTTGTCGACACAGTGCCTACAATTGCCCTATGCTGGAATCAAGCACTCAATTTCGGCAAAAATTACGGATATATAGCGTGTCTCTTCCGATCTGGTCCCATCCTGTCGCCGCTATCACAGACGAAGAAAGAAGCGGCCGCCTGTCGAGCCTGCGCGAACGTATGCAGGCCGACGGCATTGCCGCCACCCTGCTCGGCCCGACCGAAAGTCTACGCTATTTCACCGGCCTCGTCTGGCACCTGAGCGAGCGGCTGCTCGGCGCGGTCGTGACCGACGACAAGCTCACCTACATCGTACCCGGCTTCGAGTGTAGCCGCGTCGAAACCCTGCCGCATCTGCCGGGCGACATTGCCGTTTGGGAAGAAGAGGAAAGCCCTGCCGCATTGGTCTCGCGGCTGGTCGGCCCGTCCGGCAAGCTCGCGCTTGACGATGCGCTGCCGCTTGCCTTCTATCACGCTTTTACCGGCGTGATGGGCGCTGCGCGTCTTGTTGACGGCGGTCCAATGATCCGCGCGCTGCGGGCCATCAAATCGCCGGCGGAGATCGCGATCATCCGCTACGCGATGGGCATCACGCTGGATGTTCATCGCAAGGTCCACGATATGATCACGCCTGGTGTGGCCGCCTCGGATGTGGTGCGCTTCATCGACCAGCAGCATCGGGCCGCAAGTGCGGAGGGTGGCTCAAGCTTCTGCATCGTCTCGTTCGGCGAAGCCACCTCGCTGCCGCACGGGGCGGATGGCGAACAGATCCTGCAGGCTGGTGACGTCATTCTCGTCGATACTGGCTGCCGCATCGATGGATATCACTCCGATCTGACGCGGACCTATATGCTCGACAGCGGCTATGGCGCATTCGAACGTGCATGGGCAATCGAGCGCGAGGGACAGCAGGCCGTTTTCGATGCAGCAAAACTTGGTGCGCCCTGTGAAAGCCTCGATGCTGCAGCCCGCCACGTGTTGGCACGGCATGGCCTCGGCCCGGACTACAGCCTGCCCGGCCTGCCGCATCGCGCTGGCCATGGCCTCGGCCTCGAAATCCACGAGGCGCCTTATATCGTCCGGGGCAATAAGACCCCACTGGCACCTGGCATGTGCTTCTCGAACGAGCCGATGGTCGTCTTCCCCGGCGCATTCGGTGTTCGCCTCGAAGATCACATTTACATGGCCGAAGACGGCCCGCACTGGTTCACAGTGCCGGCAGAAAATCCCTGCGCGGTTTAAGTCTCGTTTCGCAAGCGTGCCCGAACAAGGCCACCTGACGCGACCGGTCCGTCGTAACGGGGTTGCGCGTCGGGCATTGGCGTGAGCCGATGACGCCTATCGGTCGATGTCGCTGCGTAGCGGCTGATGATCTGATCCGTCAGCCCAGGCCTTGCGGATCGGCTCGCCCCGCCTTGTCACGACGGCTAGGTTAGTTAGTGACACTACGCATCTCCGCCACTTACACAAAAGCGTCACCGATCGCCGTTATGTTAAGTCATCCGAATGAATTTAGGATTCATCCGAATGATTGGAGAACAACATTCGATCGACGCGAGATCACGGTCTGGCCAGTGGCAGATCGTCGAGAAACAGATCAACAGGGATATTGCTTCGGGAGCGCTCCAACCGGGAAGCCGGTTGCCGACGGAAACCGAGATCATGGAGCAGTTCGGCGTCGGCCGCCACACCGTGCGGCGGGCGATTGCAGAGCTTGCCTCGGCCGGCAAGGTGCGGGTCGAACAGGGACGCGGCACTTTTGTGGAAGAGCACTCGGTCCTCACCTACAATATCGCCCGGCGAACACGCTTCCGCAAAAACCTGCTCGAACAGGGACGCGTCCCCTCCGGCCAACCGGTCTCGGAGTCCGAGATCGTGGCGCCGCCCGGCGTCGCTGCGGCGCTGAAGCTTCCCGAAGGCGCAAAGGTCTACATGATCGCCCGACGCGGCTTTGCCGACGACGTGCCGATCAGCCTCAGTCACTCATACCATCCGGTGGAACGTTTCCCGAACATGCATCTGCGGCGCCGCGCAGGTGAATCTGTCACCAGCATCTACGCTGCCTTCGGTATTCCTGACTATATCAGGCAGAGCACGATGATCCTCACTCGTCGCGCGATTGGCGATGAGGCTCAGCTTCTCGCACAGTCGCAGCAGCAGCCGGTGCTCGTCGTCCAGAAGACCGACGTCGACATGGAAGCCCGGCCGATCGCTTATTCCGAGACGATCTGGGCCGGCGAACGCGTGCAATTCAGCATTGACAACGAGCCGGAGGATCGCGTTGCGACCCCGGCGAAAGGACAGGACGATGAATGACACCACGGAAGCCGGCGCGCCCCCTGCCAGCTTCAGCCATGCAAGCATGCTCGACATACTTGCGAGGGCCGATGCCGAAGAAATCAAGGCCGTCGCAGAGGATTTGCTCGATGAACTCGGACCGGTTGAGGTTTTCGTAAACCGCACCGGCCTCGCGATGCTGCCCTATACCGATACTGTGCAGAACATCGCCTTCCACCTCGGCGAGGTGCTGATGTCCGAAGCCCATATCCGCCTGCCGGATTATGGCGTGGAAGGCTATGGCGCTATCATCGGGCGCGATCTCGAACATGCGATGGCCATGGCAGTCATCGATGCGAGTTTCACAGCCGAGATCGGCAAGGCTGGCATCGAGATTTTTCTGACCAGCGCACAGCATCGCCAGACAGAGGACGACGACATCAAGCTGCGCAAGGTCGAAGCGACGCGCGTGCGCATGGAGACCTTCTGATGACACAGAGCTTGCTCCTTCCGACTGATGAAGACATGCGCTCCAACGCCACCTTCGACGCGCTGATGTGGGCACTTGCCCGCCCCGGTCGCGTCCAACCCCTGCCCTTTCCGGGCCTTTTCGCACTGGCCGAAAGCCTGCTCGATCGCGAATGCAGCTTCTTTTGCGCAGACGAAAGATTGAAAGCCGATATCACCAGAACCGGCGCCAACGCCGTTGCCCTGCCGCAGGCGGAATATGTCTTCGCATCGATCAGCGATAGCACCGCGGTGTCGGCACTTTCGGCGATGCTGTCCGGCAACCTTCTCTATCCTGATGCATCGACAACGATCTTCGCGCAGGCACAGATCGGTGCAGGAACTCGGCTTCGCCTGGCCGGCCCCGGCGTGAACGGTTCCATCGATATCGATATCGGCGGTGTGCATCCGAATTTCTGGGCACTCCGCGCCGAAGCAATCCGCTATCCGCTTGGTTGGGACATCTATCTTGCCGACGGTGCAAGCCTGATCGGCATTCCCCGCTCTATAAAGATAGAGGTGCTTTGATGGCCTATGTTGCAACACGTGGTGGCGAGCACGCCATTGAACAATCCGAACGCCTCTATCGCGAAGAATTGGGGCAGATCGACAAGGCCCGTGTCGACGCAATCGGCGAAGGCCTGCCCTATCTCGTCGACCGCGTCATGGGCGAGGCATCGCTCTATGCGCCGGAGCTTGCCGCACTTGCGCTCGCCCAGTCCGGCGGCGATCTCTACGAAGCTGTGCTGCTGCTGCGCGCCTATCGCACCACCCAGCCGCGCCTGACGATCGCCGAACCGGTTCGCCAGCAGGATCTCTTCACCGTCAGGCGTATTTCGGCCGCCTTCAAGGACATCCCGGGCGGCCAGATTCTCGGACCGACGCTCGATTATTCGCACCGGCTGCTGAATGTCGGCGTGCTGAACGGTGCGGCTTTCGTTCCCGAGCCTGTGGAGGCGGCAGACAAACCGGCGCCGGCCACGCAGCCGTCGCTGACGGACTGGCAGAAGGCGCAGGGCCTGATCGCGGAGACGCCGACCGAGAACGTGCCGCTCGACGAGATCCCCGATGTCACCCGCGAGCCGCTGCTCTTCCCGGCAAGCCGCGCGCACAAGCTGCAGAGCCTTGCGCGTGCAGATACCGGCGGCACCTTGGCGCTCGGCTACTCCACCATGCGCGGCTATGGAAGCGTACATCCGACCGTCAACGAATTGCGGCTCGCCAAAGCCGAAGTGCGCATCCGCCACCCGCGCGGCACGCTCTTCAGCGCCGGACGCGTGCGTGTCAGCCAGACGGAAGTCATCTCCAAGAGCAAGGGCCTGGAGCTCGGCTTTTCCGCCACCTTCGGCTGGAACGAGGTGAAGGTCATCGCCGCCGCCTCGCTCGATCTCGCATCCAATCAACCCAATCCTCATCCGGCCTCGAATGAGGAGTTCGTCCTCTACCATACGGAACCCGTCGAAAGCTCGGGCTTCTGCATTCACTTCAAGCTACCCCACTATGTCACCTTCCAGTCGAGCCTCGATGCACTGAGGCGCGTGAAGGCCGACAAGGCAGCCAATGAAACCAGCGCGGCCAAGCAGGCCGAACTCGAAAAGGCAATGCCGTGAAACTCGATCAACTGACCAAACCCTGGGCGGCCTTCAGCTACGGCTTCCTGGACGAATCCGCCAAGCGCGAGATGCGCCGCCGCATCCTGAAGGCCATCGCCATTCCCGGCTATCAAGTCCCGTATGCCAGCCGCGAGGTGCCGATTGCCCGTGGCTGGGGCACCGGCGGGCTGCAGGTAACGCTGACCCTTCTCAAACCGACCTCCGTCGTCAAGGTCATCGACCAGGGAGCCGACGATTCCGTCAATGCAAGCAGCATCCGTAGATTCCTGCGCCGCGTCAGCTCGGCGCGCGAGACGCTGGATACGCTGGAGGCCGATATTATCCAGTCGCGTCATCGCATTCCCGAGGAGAAGCTGCGCGAAGACCAGATCCTCGTGCTGCAGGTTCCCAATCCCGAGCCGCTGCGGTCCGTCCAGCCGGACATGTCGGAAGCCCGTATCATGCATGGCGATGCGGATTACGGCCAGCTCTGGCTGACGCTCTACGAACAGCTCGTGCGTTCCGGCCGCATCATGCAGGGCTCCAGCTATCCGAGCATGGTCAACGGCCGGCATGTGATGACACCGTCGCCGATCCCGCGCTGGGACGTGCCGAAGATGAACCAGGCGGCGAACCTTACGATCCTCTCCGCCGGCCGCGAAAAACGTATCCACGCCGTGCCGCCCTACACGCGCGTCGAACCGCTCGTCTTCGACGACGTGCCCTACCGGGTCGAGGATCATGCTGACAAGATTTGTCATCGCAGCGGCGTAACAGGCTACTTCATGAACGAGTTGCCGCAAGACGACGGCTCTTCGGCCTTCGAGGTCTCCGACAGTCAGTACGGCGTCAAGCATATCCAAAAGCGGGATGGCGAGGCCGTTGCCATCGGCGAGACCTACTACAAGCAAGGCAGGATCGAGCAATGAGTGCCGCAAATCTTTCTGCTTCCAATCTTTCTGCTTCCGGGCGCCAGCCGCCGCGGCTGATGCTGTCCTCGCCCATCCTGACGATGAGCGGCATCCGCAAGAGCTTTGGCGATGTGCAGGCGTTGCGCAGCGTCGATGTCACCGTCTATCCTGGCGAAGTGCTCGGCATCGTCGGCGAATCCGGCTCGGGTAAATCGACGCTGCTGCGTATGATGAACCTCGAAGACAGAGCCGACGGCGGCGAATACAGGCTGGCACTGCCCGGCCGCGAGGATCTCAACCTCTTCACGCTCGACCGTTTCGAGCGGCGCATGCTGCGAGCACGCCATATCGGCATCGTCTACCAGAACCCGCATCTCGGGCTCCGGATGAACAACACGAGCAGCGGCAATGTCGCAGAGCGGCTGCTGATTGCCGGCGAGCGGAATTTCGCGACACTTCGTGCCCGCGCCAGGGGCGCGCTCGATGCTTCGGAATTCCCGGTCGCGCGCATGGATGCCCGGCCCGCGGAACTCTCGGGCGGCATGCAGCAGCGCGTGCAGCTTGCCAAGGCAATCGCGCTTGAGCCGGCCCTGCTCCTGCTCGACGAGCCGACGACGGGGCTCGATGTCAGCGTCCAGGCGCTGGTGCTCGACACGCTGAAGCGGCTGCAGCGTGAACGCCGGATCACCATCGTCATCGTCTCGCATGATCTCGGTGTTATCCGCACGATGGCAGACCGTGTGATGGTGATGCGCAATGGGGAAGCCGTGGAAGAGGGCCTCGCCGACCAGATCTTCCAGGATCCGCAGCATGAATATACCCAGCAGCTCGTGCATGCGAAGCTTTGACAGGAGAGCCATCAGGTGAACATGCACACACATCCTGCCGCTTCTGCGCAGACGATCCTTTCCGTTCAGGGCCTGGCCAAGCATTTCGAGATGCACCATCTGAAACGCACCCTGCACGCTTTCGACAATGTCGATTTCGAGCTACGCGAAGGGGAGTTCATCCTGCTGACGGGAGAAAACGGCGCCGGCAAATCGACACTGCTGCGCACGCTCTACCGCTCCTATGTGCCGCGATCAGGCCACGCCTATTATCACACGCGCGAAGGCGTCATCGACCTGACGGTCGCAGCCGATGTCGATATCGCTCTTCTGCGACGCCGGGAAATCGGCTTCGTGACGCAGTTCCTGCAGGCCCGTCCGCGCGTAGCGGCGGATGAGCTGGTCGCCGAGCCCCTGCGCCTTGCCGGCCGGCCCTATGAAGAGGCGATCGAAGAGGCCCGCCGTTGGCTCTCCGCCTTCGGCGTCAAGCCGGGGCTGTGGGCCGCCTATCCCTCCACCTTCTCCGGTGGCGAGCAGCAGAAGGTCAATCTGGCGCGTGCGCTCATCCTGCCACAGCGGCTTCTCTTCCTCGATGAGCCAACCGCCTCGCTCGACAAGAATGCGCGCCGTGCACTCGTTGTGCGTCTCGCAGAGTTGAAAGCCGCAGGCGTCGCGATGATCGGCGTCTTTCACCACCCCGACGATGTCGCGGATCTCATCGACCGCGAAATCAGCCTTCAAACCCGACAGATCCAGGATGGAGCAGAGAATGTGGCTGAGTGATTTCGAGATCGTGCTGCGCGATAGAATAATACCGCGTGGCGCAATCAGGATCGAAGACGGCATGATTGCCGAGGTGCGTGACGAGCCGGTGGCGACAGCCGATATTTCCGGCCACGGGAGGCTTCTGCTGCCCGGCTTCATCGATATGCATGGCGACATGATCGAGCGCGAGATCGAGCCGCGGCCGAATGTGCGCTTTCCGCTGGAGCTCGGTATCTTCGAGCTCGACAAGAAACTCGCCGGCAACGGCATCACGACGGCTTATGCGGCTTTGTCCTTCCACGCCAACAGCAGTTACGGCCACATCCGCTCGGAAGAACATTCGCGCTCGATCATTCAGACGCTGGTCGAGCTCCGGAAGAGCGATCTTCTGATCGACCATAAGGTTCACGCACGCTTCGAAATCACCTTCACCCATGCCCGCACCGTCATCGAAGACCTGCTTCGGGCCGGCGCTCTCGATCTCGTCTCTCTGATGGACCATACGCCTGGCCAGGGCCAGTACCGCGATGTCGAACGTCATATCGAGAGCATCGCGCGCAACAACAAGATCACCCTCGAACAGGCCGCCCAGCGTGTCCAGCTGCGCATGGAAAACCGCGCCCAGAACAACGACGCAGTCGATAATCTCCAGGGCATCGCGGCGACTGCGCGCGACCATGGTGTCATCATCGCCTCCCATGACGACGACAGCGTCGAGAAGGTCGCAATCGTCGAGGGACTGGGCGCGCGCATCAGCGAGTTTCCGGTGACGATGGCGGCTGCGCAGCAGGCCCGCAAGTTTGGGCTGGCGACCGCAATGGGTGCACCGAATGCGCTTCGCGGTCTTTCCTATTCGGGCAATCTTTCTGCCCGCGAAGCCTATGAAAGCGGCGTTCTCGATATCCTGGCCAGCGACTATCACCCCTCGGCCATGCTGCCGGCAATCATCGCGCTTGCAGAAGCCGGATCCGGCGGATTACCGGCCTCTGTCGCATTGGTCAGTGCCAATCCGGCGCGGGCGCTTGGCCTTGCGGATCGCGGCGCAATCGAGACCGGGCTGCGGGCCGACCTCGTCATTGCCGAACGTGGTCGTCTTCCGCGGGTGCGCGCCACCTTCTCCAACGGCAGGCAGGTCTATTCGGACGGAATTGTTTCGCGATTCCAACAGGCCGCATAAAAAGCCTGCGGCGAAAATACCCCGCCGCCTTCTCTCGACAAATACATCCGGAATTTCCGGATGTATTACTTCACAAAAATGGCATAACTAACGGCAATTATTAGATAATTACTTTATAAAAATGTCACACTGCAATGATATATTTCGTTTCATAGACTGATAGTTAAGTACAATTCAACCTCGTCTCTGATGGCGCTGACAAGCAGGGGGCTTCCGGTGCTTGAACTTCACTCCCTCAAGAAGAATTTCGGTCAAACACACGCGGTCGACGACGTAAACCTGTCCATCGACGCGGGCCAGATGGTTGGCATCATCGGCCGCAGCGGCGCCGGCAAATCGACATTGCTCCGGCTGATCAATCGCCTGATCGATCCCACATCCGGCACGATCATGTTCGAGGGCAAGGACATTACCAAGCTGCGCGGCCGCGAGCTGCGCCTGTGGCGCGCCTCCTGCGCCATGGTGTTTCAGCAGTTCAATCTGGTCGAGCGTATGGATGTGTTGACCAATGTGCTGATCGGCCGGGTTGCCCAACACGGCTTTCTCTCGTCCATGCTGCGTCGCTTCACGGATGAAGAAAAGGAAATGGCGATCCGCGCGCTCGATCGGCTCGATCTCGTACCGCAGGCATTGCAGCGGGCCGGCACGTTGTCCGGCGGACAACAGCAGCGTGTCGCGATCGCCAAGGCGCTGGTCCAGAACCCGAAGATCATGCTTGCCGACGAGCCGATCGCCTCGCTCGACCCCGCCAATGCGACGCGCGTCATGGAGGCGCTGCGCAAGATCAACCGTGAGGACGGCATTACCGTTCTCGTCAATCTTCATACGCTCGACACTGCCCGCAACTATTGCGAACGCATCATCGCCATGCGGGCCGGGCGGGTGCGCTTTGATGGCGCGCCGGCGGATCTCACCCAGGAACGGGTCCGCGAAATCTATGGCACTGACGATTTCAATGCAGAGATCGACGAGGCCGTGACATCCACCGCATTCAACGCAGGTCGAACCCCGAAAGAGAAGGTTTACCAGGCGGTATGAGTTTCGCCCGCAGCCCCGCAAGGCCGCAGGCTTTTTGCAACAGGAGAGTTGGAATGAAAAACGTCCTCATGCTTGCGGCCGTAACGGCTGCGCTTGCCCTTTCCAGCCAGGCCCATGCCGAGGGTTGGAAAGACCAGTACAAGACGATCCGCCTCGGCGTTCTCTCGGGCGAGAACGAAAAAGACCGCATTGCACGCCGCGTTGGCTTCCAGCAATATCTGGAAAAGGAACTCGGCGTGAAGGTCGAGATCTTCACCGCCGGCAACTATGACGGCGTCATCCAGGCGCTCGCCTCCGACCAGATCGAATTCGCCTTCCTCGGCTCCTCGGCCTATGCTGCCGCTTATACCGAAACCAATGGCGGCGTTGAGCCGCTGCTCGCCGGCCAGGAACAGGATGGCTCGACCGGCTACTATTCGGTCATCACCGTTCGCTGCGATTCCGGCTACAAGTCGGTCGACGACCTCAAGGGCAAGGTACTCGCTTTCGCCGATCCGGATTCCACCTCCGGCTATGCAGTGCCCTACTATAACCTCGTCAAGCAGGGCTACGATCCGAAGACCTTCTTCTCGGCCGTTCCCTTCTCCGGCGCCCACGAAACCGGCGTCATGGCGGTCGCCAACAAGCAGTTCGATGCTGCCGCGACCTACATCAACAACGACGTCAGCGGCATTCCGCAGCGCATGGAATCCAAGGGCATGATACCGAAGGGCGAGATCTGCCGTATCTGGCAGTCGCCTGAGATCACCAACGGACCTTTCGCCACCCGCACCAACCTGCCGGCCGATATGATTGCGGACGTCAAGGCGGCGGTAAAGGCAACGCCGGAAAAGGCGCCTGATGCCTTCAAGGAGATGAGCGGGGGCGACAATTCCACCTCCAAGGGCTATGTCGACGTCGATCACCAGCGCTACCAGTGGATCGTCGACATGCGCGACTGGCTGAAGAAGCAGCGCCGTAACGGCTGATATCCCTCCACGTCAGGCACGGGAGCGCCGTCTATCCGGCGCTCCCACGACCGGGATCCGACATGACGACAGCGACACCCTCCATTACCATCCGCCAGTTCGAGGCCGAATACAGCCTTATCCGCAGCCGCGCCAAAACCGTGCAGCTCGCTTCGGTCACGCTCTTTGCTGCCGCCGTCCTGCTGACCGCCTGGACGGGCGGTTTCTTCGACATGACCGAGGTCAACCTGCCCTCGGGTGAACGCATCACGACCTGGAAATTATGGGCCTCCCTGCCCCGGCTCGGCGAATATCTCTATAAGACGCTGCCACACTTGCGTATCGAAACGCTCGGTTCGGACCTTGCCGAATGGTTCTGGCGCTGGCCGGTCTGGCTCGAACTACTCGGCGAAACGATCCTGATCGCTTATGTCGCCACGTTCTTCGGCGTCCTCGGCGCCTTCATCCTCAGCTTCCCGGCCGCTCGCAACCTCAGCCCCAACAGCTTTCTGCTGATCGCCTCCCGCCGCTATCTGGAGGTCATCCGCACTGTCCCTGATATCGTCTGGGCGCTGATCTACGTCTTCTGCTTCGGCGTCGGACCGCTTGCCGGTGTGCTGGCGATTGCCACCCATGCGACGGGTTCGCTCGGCAAGCTCTATTCCGAGGTCAACGAGAATATCGACATGCGGCCGCTGGAAGGCGTCAGGGCTTCGGGGGGCACCTGGTTCCAGCAGATGCGTTATGGGGTCGTGCCGCAGGTCATCCCGAACATCATCAGCTACACGCTGCTGCGCTTCGAGATCAACGTGCGCTCATCCTCGATCATCGGCTATGTCGGCGCCGGCGGCCTTGGCCAGGAGATCCGCACCGCCATGTCGCTTCAGGAATATACCGATCTGTCGGCGCTGTTTGTGATCATCCTCGTCACGGTCGTGATCATCGATTTCCTGAGCGAGAAGCTGCGCCACCGCATCATCGGCATCGAAGGCCGGAGTACCTGAGACATGACGGACACCTCTTCCCTTTCCGAGCTGCATCAGCGCGTTCCGGGCGCCTTCACCGTGGCGCCGCGCGTGCGGCTGATGCGCTATGCCGGTGCTGCAGCGCTTATCCTGCCGCTCATTGCCGGCCTCTATCTCTTCGACTTTTCGCCAACCCGTATCCTGAATGGTCTCACGCGGCTCGGCATGATCTTCTCCTTCATGTTCCCGCCCTATATCTGGACGACCTGGCAGGAATGGAGCGACGTACTCATCGGCCTTGGCCAGACGATTTCGATGGCCTTCCTCGGAACGCTGCTTGGCGCAATCATCGCCTTTCCGCTCGCGTTTCTTGGCGCGAAGAACATCATGCCGCTCGGCTGGGTGCGGCTGTCAACCCGCCGCGGTTTCGATGCACTGCGTGCCGTCGAACAGATCGTGCTTGCACTGATCTTCATCCGCGCCTTCGGCCTCGGCCCGCTTCCGGGCGTTTTCGCTATCGCCGTCTCGGAAATCGGCACCTTCGCCAAGCTCTTTTCGGAAGCGATCGAAAACACTTCGCGCAAACCCGTCGATGGTGTTCTAGCGTCAGGCGGCGGACCGCTGCAGACCATCCGGCTTGCCATCATGCCGCAGGCTATGCCGGTGATCCTGTCGATCATGCTCTATAATTTCGAATCCAACACCCGCTCCGGCACCATCCTCGGCATTGTCGGCGCCGGTGGTATCGGCTTTCTGCTGGCGGACCGCATTGCCGCCTATCACTGGCCGGAAGCCTGGACGATCATCTTCCTGATCGTCGCTGTCGTTTATGCTATCGATCTTTCCTCCGCCTGGCTGCGCGGCAGGATCATTGGCAAGAACGACAGCGCGCGCTAAGCGGAGGAAAGGCGCGGCGAGGGAAACGGAATGGCAAGAATAATGGTGGTCGGCAATGCCAATGTCGACCGGATCTGGTGGCTCGACCGGCCGCTCGTGCCGGGTGGAAGGCTTTCCTGCCAGTCGATCGAAAAACGCTATGGCGGCGGCGGTTTCAACACCGGCCTGGTCCTGCTCGACCTCGGCCATGAGGTTGTGCTGGTCACCAGCCTTTACGACGACGATGAAGGACGCGCCTATCTGAACGATCTCGGCAAGCGCGGCTTCAATACCGATTTTGTCAGCCTCGTGCCCGGCGCTACGGCAGCAGTCGATATTCTTGTCGACTCCAACGGGGAACGCACCATCATCGCGCCGGCCAGTCGCCGCCAGCCAGGGATCGAGACCCTCCCATCGATCGAAGCGTCGCTCGTCTATCTCAATACACGGCAGATGAGTTCGGCCGCCTTGCGGCAGCTGGAGGATTTCGACCGGGTGGTTTCACAGTATCCGCTCTCGACCGAACGCCGGCCGGCGAATGTCCTTATCGCTTCACGCTCGGACGTGAAAGGAGCGGCGCAAACCGCCTGGCAGACCGCTGCCGAAATTGCCGCGCCGCGTCTTGAAACGCTCGTACTGACGAGCGGCATGCAACCCATCGAGATCGTCAGCCAGGAGCATTCCGTTGTCGTCGAGGTGCCGCCAGCCGCCCCGGTGCGCGATACGACGGGCGCGGGAGACTATTTTGCCGGCGGTTACATCGATGCCATCGTCAGAGGTCTCGATGCCGGCGCGGCAGCGCTCGCGGCCTGTAAGATCGCCGCGTCGCGGCTTCCCACTTCCGGATATGACGGCCCTGAAGGCTAGTCCCCCACGCGGCTCTTGAAACACGGTCTCGCAAATCTCACTTGATATCCTCCATTGTTCAACTGTCGAACTGACAGCCCTTCGCTTTCAGCAATCGCTGCCGGTCCTCAACATCGACGCGTCGGGCGTCGGAGGAAATTTCATGGGATTCATTGATCGCGACATTCAGCCGTCATCCGATGCCGGGCTGCTGGATGCCTATTCCGAAACGGTGTCGAACGCCGTTGATACAGTCGGCCCGGCTGTCAGCCGTATTGAACGCGTCGGCGGGCGGGCAGGACACGGTTCCGGTTTTGCCATTTCGCCTGACGGCCTCGTCGTCACCAACAATCATGTCGTCGGCGATGCGAAGGCCGTGACCATCAAGACACCCGACGGCGCGGTTGTCGAAGGCCGCGTCCTTGGCCGCGACGAGGATACCGACCTTGCCCTCATCAGGGCCAATGACTGGTCCGGAGCCTGGGCACAGCTAGCCGACTCGAAGAAGCTGAAGCGCGGGCACATCGCTGTCGCGATCGGCAATCCGCTCGGTTTCGAATGGACGGTCACGGCGGGCGTGGTGTCTGCGCTCGGGCGCTCGATGCGTGCTGCCAGCGGACGCCTGATGGAAGATATCATCCAGACTGACGCTGCCCTCAACCCCGGCAACTCGGGCGGCCCGCTCGTCTCGTCGTCGGGTGAGGTGATCGGTGTCAACACCGCCGTAATCCAAGGGGCGCAGAGCATCGCCTTCGCCGTCGCATCCAACACCGCCAAGCATGTGGTCTCTGACATTCTGCGCTTCGGTGAGGTCCGCCGCGGATATATCGGTATTGCGGCCGATACAGTCGAGCTGCATCGGCGCATCGCGCTCGAGGCCGGCGTTTCACAACGCACGACCGTTCGCCTGCGTCGTGTCGAAGACGGCGGCCCCGCCGCCAGAGCCGGCCTTCGCGAGGGTGATTATCTGCTCGCAATCGGCGGACAGCCGGTATCAGGGATAGATGATGTCGTCCGGCTTCTGGACGGGGCCACCATCGATGCCGACGTCGATGTGCTGATCTTCTCTGTCGCTGGCCGGATAGAACAACGCTCTGTTCGCCCTGCGAAACGAGCGCAGTAAATAAACTCCACCATCAATGCGCTGGGAAAATCAGCCGTTGAAAAAGACAAGGCACCCGTTTCTCGGCGGGTGCCTAGTGTGTCTGCTTCTCGCGATATCAGATCGCGATGACTATAGGAATCCAGGCGTTGCCGAGGCTGCCGCAAGCAGGCCAAGCAGAGGCGATGGTTCGCTAGAGAACACGTCGTAGATGCAGGGAGCTGCAAAAACGGTTACTGCCAAAATGCAGATGATGACCCTTTTCATCGAAACCTCCGCGGACGCAGCCGAGCTGCGCCCCATTTGCACTGAACGCCTTAAATGAGATTCAGCTCGACATTGATGTTGCCACGCGTCGCCTTCGAATAGGGGCATGTCTGATGCGCTTCCTCGACCAGAGCGCGGGCCACTTCCGGCTCCAGGCCGGGCAAGCTGATGTTCAGGCGGGCCTGAAGGAAGTAACCCTCGCCGGTCATGCCGAGATCGACTTCGGCATCGACGGCGGTATCGGCAGGAAGCCGGAACTTGCGCTTGCCGGCAGCAAGGCCCATTGCGCCGATGAAACAGGCCGACCAGCCGGCTGCGAAAAGCTGCTCGGGATTGGTGCCGGCATGGGTACTGCCGGGAGGCGACAGCTTCACATCAAGCTGTGCATCGCTGCTGCGGGCGGAGCCGTCCCGGCCGCCGGTGGTGTGGGTCTTGCCGGTGTAGAGAACCTTTTCAATCGTCGTCATGAGTGCACTCCTTGGTTCATGCCGCTCTCTGCGGCATCTTGTGACGGAGTGGTTTCTGGAGGTCTGACGTATCCCGCATGTTTCTGAAATCGGCCGAACTGTATCAAAGCGTAGCACCGGTCTATCTGGACATTTTCGCATACAAATGCCGCGAAAAAATCAGTTGGCTCGGATGGTGATTTCGGCCGCGAGCCCGCCGCCCTCGCGGTTATGGAGCCGCACCGAGCCGCCGATCGAGGCGGCCAGCTGCTGGGCGATGGCAAGGCCGAGGCCCGTACCGCCGGTCTCGCGATTGCGCGACTGCTCCAGCCGGAAGAAGGGCTGCATGGCGGCTTCGAGCATGGCATCGGGAATGCCCGGACCGCGATCCATCACGGTAATGGCGATATCCCCACCGCCTTTTCGCTCAACGCTGATTTCCGCAGCACCGGCAAATTTCAGCGCATTGTCGACGAAATTCGTGAGAATGCGGCGAAGCGCATGCGGCTTGGTCGACACAATGCCCTGGACGATACCGACGACGCTGACAGCCTTGCCGGTGTCCTGATAGTCATAGGCGATACTGTCGATGAAGGATGAGAGGTCGATGCGCGAAAACTTCTCGCCATTGCCGTGAGCGCTGCGGGCATAGGCGATGCCGTCCTGCACGAGCCGTTCGATCTCGCCGAGATCCCTCACCAGCTTGTCTCTCTCGGGCGAATCGTCAGTCATGTCGGCGCGCAGCCGCATGCGCGTGATCGGCGTCTGCAGGTCGTGGGATATCGCCGCGAGAATCTGTACTCGCTCTTCGAGATAGTGGGCGATCCTCTCGCGCATGGCGTTGAAGGCACGCGCCGCATGCGCAACCTCGCTAGGCCCAGTCTCGGCGAGCGGCGGACCATTCTTGTTGGGATCAAGCGCATCCGCCGCCGCCGCAAGTGCGCCAAGCGGGCGGATCGCCTGACGCACGGCAAACCATGTGCAGAGCACCAGCAAGGCCATCTGGATGGCAAGCACATAAGGCAACCATGCCGCAATCGGCATGGGAGGCCGCGGCGTGATGTCGATCGTCAGCGGGCTTCCGTCGGTCAGCGTCAGATGTGCCTGCAATCGGCTGATATCGCCTGGAATAGTTTCCATGCGGATCGGATAGTTGCCGCCGATCGCCTCTTCGATCCTGCCGCCGATTTCCCTGCCCTTGCTGGAATTGTCGGGCACGCCTGGCAGACCCGGCCCAAGTTCGAAACGATAATTGCCGCGGCTGAGACGATCGAGCAGGTCGCTGCGTTGATCCGCCGGCAGGCGGTCGAGAACGGCGATCGAGGTCGCGACATCGCTTTCGAGCGTGCCGAGCATGACGGCTTTGGCCGACATGGAACGCTCGACGAAGAGGACTGTGAAGGACAGGCCATAGGCAATCGCCAGGCCCGCCAGCAGAATGAAGAAAAGCCGAGCCCGCAGCGTGCTCGGCCAGAACCCAGAGCGAAGAGCAGCCCCCACGCTCATGACCTGGCCTCTTCAATCTCCACCGGAACGGAAAAGACGTAACCCTCGCTGCGCACCGTCTTGATATAGGTCGGCTCGCGGGCATCATCCCCCAGTCGCTGGCGAACGCGGCTGACGAGCAGGTCGATGGAGCGGTCGAAAAGTTCCGAATCGCGGCCCTGTGTGAGGTTCAGGAGTTGGTCGCGGTTGAGCACCCGCTGCGGATGATCGATGAAGACGCGCAGCAGCCGATATTCGGCGCCGCTCAGTGCGATCTCCGTTCCTTGCCTGTCGAGAAGATGCCGGCCGACCGTATCCAGGCGCCAGTCGCCGAAGCGAAGCCACTGTCCTGCCTCCGAAATCTGCAGGTTCGGCGGCAGCGCGCGGGTGCGCCGCAAGACGGCCTTGATGCGTGCCAGCAATTCGCGCGCAGCAAAGGGTTTCGGCAAATAGTCATCGGCGCCCATCTCCAGCCCGATGATGCGGTCCATCTCGTCGCTGCGGGCTGTCAGCATCAGGATCGGCGTTGCCTTGTGCTTACCGGCACGCAGCTCACGACAGAGCACGAGCCCGTCGTCACCCGGCATCATGACATCGAGCACGATAAGATCGACCGTGTTGCCTTCGAGAAAGCTGCGCATCTGGCGGCCATCGGCGGCGACTGACGTCCGAAGCCCGTTCTTCTTCAGATAGCTCGAAACCAGTTCGCGGATTTCACGATCGTCATCGACGATCAGGATATGGTCGACGTGCTCCATGTCGGGACTTTCGGATCCTCTATCTGTTGGCGTGCAGCAGAATTGTTATCTCAGACGCAGACTCACTGCTTACTGTTTTGACTCTGAATTGGCTGCCGCGAAACAGGGAATTCCGTTCGCGGCAGCCAAGGTAGGCTTTAGAAGCGATCGACATCCAGGATGGCCTGCGCAAAGGCCTGCGGTGCTTCTTGCGGCAGGTTGTGGCCGATGCCGCCGGCGATGTTGCGATGCTCGTACCTGCCGGTGAACTTCTTGGCATAGGCCGAAGGCTCCGGATGCGGTGCGCCATTGGCGTCGCCTTCCATGGTGATGGTCGGTACGGTGATAACAGGAAAAGCAGCGAGCTTCTTTTCCAAGGCATCATATTTCTTTTCGCCATTGGCAAGACCAAGGCGCCAGCGGTAGTTGTGGATGGTGATCGCGACATGGTCGGGGTTTTCGAAGGCTTTGGCAGAGCGGTCGAAAGTTGCGTCATCAAATTTCCACTGCGGCGAAGCAAGCTTCCAGATCAGCTTTGCGAAATCATGCCGGTTGGCTTCATACCCCTCGCGGCCGCGTTCGGTGGCGAAGTAGAACTGATACCACCAGGCCAGCTCGGCCTGCGGCGGAAGCGGCTTCTTGTTCGCCTCCTGACTGCCGATCAGGTAGCCGCTGACCGAGACCAAGCCCTTGCAGCGCTCCGGCCAGACAGCGGCCAGGATGTCCGCGGTGCGGCCGCCCCAATCATAACCGCCGATCACGGCACGCTCGATGTCAAGCGCATCCATGAAGGCGATAATATCAGTGGCGATGGCAGCCTGCTGACCGTTGCGCGGTGTCTTTGCGGAGAGAAATTCGGTTGAGCCATAGCCGCGCAGATAGGGGATCAGTACCCGGTAGCCGGCATCGGCAAGCGCAGGCGCCACATCGACGAAGCTGTAGATGTCGTAGGGCCAGCCATGAAGAAGGAGCACAACCGGGCCATTTGCGGGACCGGCTTCTGCATAGCCGACATTAAGTACGCCAGCCTTGATCTGCTTCAGCGGTGCAAAGGACGTATGCGAGCCTGCCGTGATGGCGGGCGCGGTAGCCTGTGACTGGGCACCGGCGGCGCTGGTCAGGCCGAATTCGACCGCCGCCATGGTCATGGCAGCAACACCGAAAAAACGACGACGCTGAAGATTGATTTCGCTGGACATTGGCTCTCTCCGTTTCAAGTTGATGGCAAGGAAAAAACAGCGCGCATGTATCCCCGATGTTTCGGGTATCCGCTTCAATTGCATGGGAATGTAGCATCCGGCCTTCCGGATACGTTCTGATACAATTGGCTGCCTTCTCAATCGAAAATCCGTTAGATGAGGAAGTCACGGAGCACCACGGCATTGTTGTGCTCGTCATCGCTGGTGGCATAAAGCAGCGTGACCGTGCCCTTCCTTACGAAATCGGTCACGGGCTTCAGCTCTTCCTCTTTGTGCTCAAGCTCTGCGGTGTAGCGCCGGTGGAACTCCTCCCAGCGATCAGGCTGATGATTGAACCAGTGGCGCAGCTCGTTGCTTGGCGCGACATCCTTTAGCCAGGCAGCCAGTGCAGCACGCTCCTTGCTGAGTCCGCGCGGCCAGATGCGATCGACCAGCAGTCGGGCGCCATCCGCATCCACCCTGGCCGCATAGACCCGCTTGAGCTTTATCGTCTCAGCTCTGACTGTCATTTGATCCTCCTCATTCACCGATCATCCCTCTTCTTGCGGGATCCCGGCTGGGTGAAGCGCTTATCCATCGAAGATAGCGCAGCCCTCATCGGAGCGCTTCCTACACTTCGGTACATATTGCCGAGAAACCGGACACATCCGAGATACATCGCCTCGACCAGATTGGCGCCATCGCTGGTCGGGCCGCATCGCCGTCCAGAGCCTGACAACCCGGTATCAAAGGAAACGATGATGACGCTTCTTATCATTGCCTATCTGGGAGGGGCGCTGACCATATTCAGCCCCTGCATTCTCCCGATCCTTCCCTTCGTCTTTGCCCGCGCCGGACAACCGTTCCTGCGCAGCACGCTGCCCATGCTGATCGGCATGGCCGCCACGTTTGCACTTGTGGCGACCCTTGCCGCCGTTGGCGGCAGCTGGGCGATCAACGCCAATGAATATGGCCGTCTTGCCGCGCTGGCCCTGCTTGCCGTCTTCGGCGTCAGCCTGATTTCACCGCGTATTGCAAGCTTCGTCACCCAGCCGGTCGTCAATTTCGGCAATCGCCTGCTGAACACTTCCGGCAAGACCGGTTCTGCGCCGACAACGGTGAGCGCCTTTATCCTCGGTATTGCGACTGGTCTGCTCTGGGCGCCCTGCGCCGGGCCGATCCTCGGTCTCGTGCTGACGGGGGCGGCACTTCAGGGCGCCAATCTGCAGACGACCTTCCTGCTGCTGGCCTATGCGGCGGGTGCGGCTACCTCGCTCGCAATCGCCCTCTCCGTCGGCGGCAAGATCTTTGCCGGCATGAAGAAGTCACTTGGCGTCAGCGAGCGAATTCGTCAGGGCCTTGGTGCTGCCGTGCTTGCAGGTGTCGTCGTTATCGCACTCGGTCTCGACACCGGCCTGCTGTCGCAGCTCTCCTATGCCAGCACCGCATCCTTGGAACAGGCCGTTCTCGACACCGCGAATGTGAAGCCAACCGATGGAGCATCGTCCGAGGTAGCAAGCAACGACAAGATGATCGGCCTTGCCGATGCGAAGAAACCTTTCCATAGCGATCTGCCTGTCGAAGGCCGTGCGCCATCACTTGACGGCGCCGTCGAATGGCTTAACTCGCCACCGCTGACCATGGAACAGCTTCGTGGCAAGGTCGTACTCGTCGATTTCTGGACCTACTCCTGCATCAACTGCATCCGCACTATCCCCTATGTCCGCGCCTGGGCTGAAAAGTACAAAGACCAGGGCCTGGTTGTGATCGGCGTGCATGCCCCGGAATTTGCCTTCGAAAAGAAGATCGACAATGTCAAAAAGGCCATCGGCGATTTCAACATCGGCTATCCGGTCGCAATCGACAACGACTACAAGATCTGGCGTGCCTTCGATAACAGCTACTGGCCGGCCCATTACCTGATCGACGCCAAGGGCCAGATCCGCGAACATCATTTCGGCGAAGGCAACTACCGACAGACCGAGCAGGCGATCCAGGACCTGCTGCGCGAAGCTGGCAGCGAGATGGCGACAAGCACACCGGTCGTGCCGGATGCCGAAGGTGCCGAGATGAGCCCCGACCTGAAGGACATCGGCTCCGGCGAGACCTATATCGGCTACAAGCAGGCCACCGGCTTTGCCTCCAACGAGAGCATGCGCGCCGATGCTACCAGGGACTATTCGGTCAAGCAGCCGGGTCTCAACCAGTGGGGTCTTTCGGGCAAATGGACTGTCGGCGCCGAAGAGGCGACCCTCGATCAGGCAGGCGGCGGAATCTCCTACCGCTTCAGCGCCCGCGACCTACATCTCGTTCTTGGCCCAAGTGCTGACGGCAGAGCGATCCGCTTCCAGGTGACGATCGACGGCAAGGCGCCAGGCGCCGACCATGGAAGCGATATCGATGCCGATGGAAACGGAACGGTGACATCGACCAAACTCTATCAGCTCGTGCGCCAGTCCGGTGACGTGGCAGCACGCAACTTCGAGATCCATTTCCTCGATCCAGACGTCCAGGCCTACGCCTTCACATTCGGCTGACATTATTTCTCACATTCTACTTGAACAAAAGGAGCAATGACAATGAAACACAAGTATTTTTCTACCATCGCCCTTGCCTTTGCCACCAGTGCCATCGCTTTTGCTGCCCAGGCGGCCGAGGTGAAAAACATCGTCATCGTCCATGGTGCACTCGCCGATGGTTCCGGCTGGCGCAAGGCAAGCGATATCCTCGAAGGCCGCGGCTTCAACGTCACCGTCGTCCAGGAGCCGATCACCTCGCTTGCCGATGATGTCGCCGCAACCAACCGGGTGCTTGACCTGCAGGATGGCCCGACCCTGCTCGTCGGCCACAGCTACGGTGGCATGGTGATCACCGAAGCCGGCAACAGCCCCAATGTCGCGGGCCTGGTCTATGTCGCGGCCTTCCAGCCGGACCAGGGTGAAAGCCTCATCAGCTTGGCGAGTTCCAAGCCGGCCGGCGGCATGGATATTCGTGAGACGAAGGACGGAAAATACCTCTATCTCGACCCTGCAGCCTTCGCCAGCGACTTTGCCGCCGACCTGCCGAAGGACGAGGCCGCGTTCCTCGCAAAGTCGCAGGTCTTCGCCTCCAAGGAGGCCTTCTCGGCCAAGGTCAGCGATCCCGCCTGGAAGACAAAGAAGAGCTGGACGATCGTCGCCACCGAAGACCGTTCGATCAATCCCGACCTCGAACGCGACATGGCGAAGCGGGCAGGAAGCGATGCTACCGAGATCAAGGCAAGCCACGCCGTCTTCGCGTCTCAGCCGGAAAAGGTCGCCGATGTGATCGCGAAGGCTGCTGAGGCAGCCGGCAAGTAATCAGGTCAAAAGCAGTGACCGGAGCCGGTGGATCACTCCACCGGCTCGTTTTCCGTGAATGTGTCCTTCATCGCCCTGATGATGATGACGGCCGATGCGGCCCCGGGGTCGATATGTCCGAGGGATCGCTCCCCAAGACGAGCGGCGCGGCCGCGGGTGGCGACCATGGAGCGCGTGGAGCGTGCACCAGTATCGGCAGCCTCGAGAATCTCGCGCCACATGTCCGAAACATTTGCCTGCCGGTCGCGGGCAGCGGCAGCGGCTTCGGTTGCCGGGATCCAGGCATCCAGCATCGTCTTGTCGCCGCGTTGGCCCTTGCCGCGGTCCCTGATACCTGATGTCATCGCCTCGACGATTGCCGCCTGCCCGGCCGCTGACAGCGTTTCGTCCTGCTTCAGCACCTGGGCTGCCTTGCGAAAGGCCGTGGCATAGAGCGGCCCTGTCGATGCGCCGACGGCATCGAGAAAAGCGGACGCTGCGATCGAAAACACCTCCGACGGCAGCGTTTCATCGAGGTCGTGTTTTGCCAGTTCGCCATTCACCGCCTGGAAGCCAAGCGCCATGGTGATGCCATGGTCGGCATCGCCGATCGCCCCGTCCAGATCGGAGAGATGGTCTTTCTCAGCCGAAATCGCCACCAATATCCGGTGAAACATCCTGCTGAGGCTGCGGGCCGCGTTTGCCGGCATGATTATCCTCCCAATTCATGCAGCCCAGCCCCCTGGGATGCTGTCTTCCATTTTTTTCAGTTAACGACCCTGAGGAATGCCGTATCGCAGGGATGGTGCAACATATCCGTCAGTTCCCGGTCGAGATGCAGGATCGATATGGATGCTCCGACCATGTCGAGCGATGTGCAATAATGCCCCACCCAATTCGCCTCGATCTTGATGCCCTTTGCGCTCAGTCGCTGTTCCACGCGCCTGAAAAGAATATAGAGCTCCATCAAAGGCGTGCCGCCGAAGGAATTGACCAGCACGGCGACACGATCTCCCGATACAGCCTTCATCTCCGAAAAAATCCTGTCCATGACGACGTCGACGACGGCATCGGCGCTCATCATCTTCTCGCGCATCACGCCAGGCTCGCCGTGGATGCCCATGCCGATCTCGATGTCATCAGGGCCGATCTCGAAGTTATGGCGACGCGTCTGAGGCAGCGAACTGGGTTCAAGCGCAACACCCATGGTGAAGGTCCGTGCATTGGCCTTGCGGGTCACTGCTTCGCAGGCATCGAGCGAAAGACCGCGGTCGCAGGCAGCACCGGCGACCTTGAAGATGAAGAAATTACCGGCAACGCCGCGGCGACCGTCCCGATCCTCCAACGGCGAGGAGGAGATATCGTCGGTCGTCACGACGGTACGGACCTCGATTTTGTCCTCTGCGGCCATTTCGGCGGCCATCTCGAAATTCATGACATCGCCGGCGTAATTGCCATAGACGAAGAGTACTCCCGCTCCCCCCGATGCCGCCTTGGCGCATTGCAGGATCGGCCCCGGCGGCGGCGAGGAAAAGATATTGCCGACCGCGACCGCATCGGCGAGCCCCTTGCCGACATAGCCGAGAAAGGCCGGTTCATGCCCCGTCCCTCCGCCGACGACCAGACCGACCTTGCCGGCTCGCGGGCCTGAACGGGCAACGAGCGCCCGGTTGGAACTGTCGACCGGGCGAAGGTAATGCACATGCGCCTTGACGACGCCATCGAGCATTTCTTCGACGACATCGTCGGGGTCGTTCAGGAACTTCTTGATGTGGGTGCGGAAGCCAGTCAGCGGCGTGGAGATCTCGTTGTCGACCTTCGGTCGCGGCGAGTGCTTCTGATCGATCTCCGTCACGCCATCGGCATTGAGGATGCCCCGGCCGGTGGCGGCATCGGTGATGAGCACACTGACATAGCCGCCGCGAAGCGCAGCAAGGATGGCCGGCACCTTGTCGAAACCGCCTGCAACGGCGATGCGCATCTTGATCTTCTTCAGCAGGTCGAGGGAGATGCCGACCGTGCGGTCGTCCAGCGGCCCTGCGACAAGGCGTCCATGACCATCGATGAAGCGGCCAGCCACCACGCCGGTCGCATCCTTTGCGAGATACTCCTGCAGGGACACTGAATCGAAAAAGCCGCTTGTGTGGATCGTGGAATTCGGCCGCATGGAGGCGATACCGAAGATCACCTTGTTTGCCTGCGAAAGCGCTTCGAACTGCCGGTCGATCAGCGGTTCACGCAAGAACACGTCGCGCACCGCAGGGCTGGAGACGATGGCGGGTGCTGCAATATTGATGAGCTTGGCATCGACCGCATCGGCAAAGGCCGCGGCGCAAAGCTCTGGCGTATAAGTGAAGGTCGCGCTCGTTCCACCCGTTGCCTGCACGACGGTCATATCCTGCAGCCCCGATATGGAGGCCTGCTCGCCGACCGCCATGATCGTACGCCCCCAGACGACCGCAAGCGTGTCGCCGGATTTCAGGATCTTCTGCAGCGCCTGGGCGCCCGCAGAGCCGAGCCGTTCGATCAATGGACGGGCATTGTCGTCGCTCGGCACGACCAGACAGTCGTGCAGCCCGAAGTGCCGCTTCAGCTCCTGAGCGATGGTCAGCGAGCTGAGCCGCGCCGGCTCGATGGAAATATTGACGATGCCACGGGCACGCGCATCGGCGAGATAGCTGTTCACCGTCGCCCGCGAAATACCCATCGTTTCGGCGATATCGCCCTGGGTCATGCCGTCTTCGTAGTAAAGCCAGCACGCCCATACGTAGGGATCGTCCCCGTAGCGCAACGGAATAGGCTCAGCCGCGATATCAGCCGTACCGTTCTTTCGTGCCGATGATGTCTTTGCGACCATCCTGCCTGGTTTCCCTCATCCAAATCGACGGCGAAGATGAGCGTAAAAGCTGCAGTTTTCAACATGCCCTCGCCTGATTGTTCCCGGCCGCCGCAGCGGCCGGGACGGTGATGCAAGGGAGGATCGCGGGCTCTCACCAAAGCCCGATCTGTCAAGCGGGCTGGAGCCTCGTCTCCACACCATCAGACAGCGACTTCAGGATCAATGCGCAGGAGGTTGCGCCCGCATCGAGCACGCCAAGCGAACGTTCGCCAAGGCGGCTGGCGCGACCGATCTTGGCGACGAGATCGCGCGTGCTGTCCCGTCCGGCTTCGGCTGCCGCGACAAGTGCCGCAAGCGCCTCGCCAAAGGACTTGCCATTGCCGATAGCCGCATCGAATGCGGTGATCGCCGGTACCAGCGTATCGAGCAGCGTCTTGTCGCCAACCTTGGCCGAGCCGATCGCCTTGATGCCGTCGAGGCCATTGTGCAGCATGGTGCTGAAGGTCGCGGTATCGATGGCGTCAGACTTTTCAATGGTTTCGGCGAACTGGGTGAACATGACGCCATAGAGTGGCCCCATCGACCCGCCGATCTCCGTCATCAGGACTGTGCCGAGGGTATCGAGGGCCTGCGCCAGCGACATGTCCGCCCCCTTGATGCGTTCGGCAGCCATGCCGAATCCCTTGGCCATGTTGACGCCATGGTCGCCATCACCGATCTTGCCGTCGATTTCGCTGAGGTAGGCGCGATTCTCGATGATCAGGCTCGCGACCGAGAGCACGATATCGCCAGATCCGGCATTCTGAAATTGCTGCATTCTGCCTGCCTCCTTCAGAGCATCGCCGGGCACTGAACGTCGACATCCAGTAGCCGCTTCAGTTCATCATCCAGCGCCATGACCGTCAGCGTTGCGCCGACCATTTCCAGCGACGTGAAATAGTTGCCGATGTAGACCTTGCTGATCTTCAGTCCGCGTCCGGTGATCTCAGATTCGAGCGTATCATGAAGAATGTAGAGTTCGTTGAGCGGCGTGGCGCCGAGACCAGAGACGATGATTGCCACTTCCGTTCCTGCGGCAAGCTGGTGGTCATCGAGAACGATCCTGGCCATCTCCTCGGCGACTTCCTTGGCCGATTTCAGCGGTTCGACCCGCACGCCGGGCTCGCCATGATGGCCGATGCCGACTTCCATCGTACCCGGTTCGATCACGAAATTCGGATGGCCGACGGAGGGCAGTGTGCAGGGGCCGAGGCCGACGCCGATCGAACGGCAATTATCGATCGCCTTCTGCGCGGTCGCCCGCACCTCTTCGAGGCTAGCACCTTCGGCAGCCTTAGCCGCGCCGCACTTCCACATGAAGATTTCGCCGGCAACGCCGCGGCGCTTTTCACGCTCCTCGGGGCCTGCTGAACAGACGTCGTCGTTGGCGACGACGGTGGCGATTTCGATGCCTTCCTTCGCGGCAAGCTTGATCGCCATCTTCACATTCATATTGTCGCCGGCATAGTTGCCGTAAAGGCAGACGACACCTTTGCCGCCATTCGCCTCGCGGGCGGCATCGAGGAAGCTCTTTGCGGTCGGCGAGGAAAAGAGTTCGCCAACGGCAACAGCATCCAACATATTGCGGCCAGTATAACCGATGAAGGCGGGCTCATGGCCCGAACCGCCGCCGGTGATGACGCCGACCTTGCCGGCGACCGGCGTGTGACGGGCGGTGATGACACGGGAATTTTGTGCGGATAGCCTGACGATGTCGGTATGGGCCTTGACGAAACCCTTGACCGTATCTTCAACGACCTCATCCGGATTATTGATAAACCTCTGCATTATAACTCCTATCTACTGCGCGTCAGATAATGGTGTAGCCGCCATCGACCAGAAGGTCCGCGCCATTGATCATATCGGCGCCGTTAGACGCCAGGAATACCGCCGCCGCCGCAATTTCCTCGGGGAACGCGAAGCGTCCGGATGGGATACGCTGTTTCAGCGCCTCACCGCGCGGGCCATCCCATGCCTTCCTGCCGAGATCGGTCAGGACGACGGTCGGAGAGATCGTGTTGACGTTGATGCCGTGCTTTCCCCATTCGGCAGCCAGCGTCTTGGAAAGACCGATGACGCCAAACTTCGAGGCACAATAGGCAACATGCTGATCGATGGCGACAGTGCCGGCCTGGGACGCCATATTGATGATCTTGCCGCCCCTGCCCGCCTTGATCATGGCGCGGCCGGCAGCTTGAGAAATCAAGAACGTGCCCTTGAGATTGATGGCGATGGTCTTGTCCCACGCATCAAGGCTGAGTTCCTCTGCAGGCGCGAGCATGACGACGCCGGCGCTGTTGACGGCAATGTCGATGTGACCGAACGCGGCCACCACATCGGCAACCACTTTTTCGACGGATTGCGGGTTCGATACGTCGCAGACGAATGATTTCGCCCCGTTACCGAGTTCGTCGGCCTTGGCCTTTGCGACCGATTCATTGATGTCGACCACGCCGACAATCGCGCCTTTCGCGGCCATGGCGGATGCGATGGCGCTACCGATGCCGGACGCACCGCCCGTGATCAGAGCGACCTTGCCGCTCAGGGAAAAGTTCAGATCAACCTGTTTTGAATCAGTCATGGCTTTCTTCTCAACCTGTCGGGATATGGGGCGGGATCTTCCTCCCGCCCCAGGGAGGATCACTTGCGGGTGGAAAGCAGCTTATCGACGTTTTCAGCCGTCACCGGGGTCCACGGGACATTATAGGTCTTATCCTTGCCGTCGTTCCACGGCATATCCTTGTAGGTGGTCCAGATATCGGATTCCGGCTTATAATCGCCCTTCTTGGCATTGAAGATCGCAAGATCCAGGGCGCCCTGCGCCTGAGCCCGGGCATCCTGAAGGATCGACGTCATCTCGCCGGCCTTGGCGGCCCGCAGCGCGTCGGTGACGCCGTCGATACCGGCAATGGCGAAGCTCTTGACGTCGAGGCCGGCAGCCTTGATCGCCTCGATGGCACCGAGCGCCATTTCATCATTCTGGCCGATAATGCCGTTGATCTGGTTCGGGTGCGACGTCAGCCAGTTTTCCATCAGCGTCTGGGCCTCGGCGCGTGACCAGTTTGCAGTCTGGTCTTCCAGAACCTTGACGTCAGGGCATTCGGCCAACGCCTTCTTGTTGCCCTGCAGGCGTTGAATCTGCGCCGACTGGCCGACCGGACCTTCGATGATCACGACATTGCCCTTGCAGCCGATCTTGTCCAGCACACTCTTGGCTTCGAGATAACCGGAAACCGTGTCGTCGGAACCGACATAGGACGTCAGCTGGTCGGAATTGACGCGGGTGTTGGAGCCGATGACCGGAATGCCGGCATCGACGGCGGATTGAACGGCAGATGCACCTGCGTCGACGTCGATCGGCGCAAAGATGATGGCGTTGTACTTCTGCGTGATCATCGTCTTGAACTGGTCCTGCTGGACCAATGCGTCATAGCGGCCATCGAAAACCGTCAGTTCGACCTCGCCGCTCTTGACGGCCGGGTGATCCTGCAGGGCTGCGGTCCAGATCTGCATGAACTCCGCATTCAAGCCGTAGGGTGCTGCGCCAATCTTGATCTTTTCCTGGGCTGCGGCAGACGTCGCCAGCAGCGCTGTTGCCGAAGCAAGCGCAATCAGAAGCTTTCTCATTTTCATTCTCCTCCACTTTGGGTTTAGGCTGCCGGCATGGCTTGCCTGTCGGACGGGGCGAACGAAGCGCCTGCCCCGAATTTCTGCTGATGAGCTCAGGCTCCGAAATTTCGTTTCTGGTCGAGCATGACGGCGCCGACGATCAGTGCGCCCTTCAGGACCTGCTGGTAGTAGGACTGGATGCCCATCAGATCGAGACCGTTGTTCATGACGCCGATGATGAGCGCGCCGATCAATGTTCCCGTCACGCGGCCAACACCGCCGGAAAGGCTCGTGCCACCGATGACGACTGCCGCGATCGCATCCAGTTCATACGCGACGCCAGCCTGCGGCAGGCCCGAACCGGTGCGGGCGCTGAGCAGGATGCCTGCAAGCCCTGCCAGGCCGCCAGAGATGACATAGACGGTGAAGCGGATCCGGTCGGTGTTGATGCCCGAAGTCTTGGCCGCATGCGGGTTGCCGCCGACAGCATAGATGTAGCGGCCGAACCGCGTACGGTTGAGCACCCACCAGGAAGCCACAAAGACGACCGCAAGCACGATGACGGGAGCGGGAAGACCGAACACATCACCGGTGCCGATCCAGCGAAAGGCTGGGGTCAGCGCCGGAACCGGGCGACCGCCGCCATAGATCAGCGTCATGCCGCGGGCAGCCGAGAGCATGCCGAGCGTGGCGACGAAGGCAGGCACCGAGAAGCGCGAGACGATCGCGCCGGAGATCGAGCCGCAGACAACACCGACCAGGACACCGACCAGCAGGCCGATAGCGACCGGATAGGGCGAACCGATGACGCCGGCCGTTTCCGAAGTGGTGGCAAAACTGGCGCTGACGATGCCGGCGAGTGCCACGACAGAACCGACCGACAGGTCGATGCCGCGCGTCAGGATCACGAAGGTCATGCCGATCGCCAGCACGCCGTTGATGGACGTCTGCAGCAGAACGTTGGAAATATTGCCGCCGGTCAGGAAGAACTCATTCGAGAACGACAGGATAACGACCAGAAGCAGGAAGGCGAGGAAGATGCCGTATTCCTGCACGATCAAACGGCGCTGCTCGGTCTTGAACCAGCCGCCCGCACTTTTGTTCTCACTCACTGACACTGCCTGCTCCTCTGCTGCCGGACGAACGCCCTGACCCTGCTCAGGTTGATAAGTGGACGAGTGATTGGGCATTCGTCTCCTCCCGGCTGTATATTCCGGCGCTCTTGCCGCCGCGCATCACCATGATGCGGTCCGACATGCCGAGAACTTCGTCGATTTCCGATGAGATCATCACCACGGTGCCGCCGCC
Source organism: Hyphomicrobiales bacterium (assembly GCA_900468805.1). Lineage (GTDB taxonomy): Bacteria > Pseudomonadota > Alphaproteobacteria > Rhizobiales > Rhizobiaceae > Rhizobium. The sequence continues at coordinate 355,494 of UEIF01000009.1, forward strand.
TTCGGCGAAGTCGCAGATGATGCGATAAATTTCCCGCTTGGCGCCGACATCGACGCCGCGTGTCGGCTCATCCAGCAGCAGGACCTTGGGGTTGCGCAGGAACCATTTGCCGAGAACGACCTTTTGCTGGTTGCCGCCGGAAAGGCCTGATACCGGCATGGTGTCGCGGGCTGCCTTTATCTGAAATTGCTCGCGCATGCGCTTACTGGCATCCACTTCCTTTGCATGATCCATGGAAAAGGCTGGGCTCAGTTCAGGCAGGCTTGCCATGCAGATATTGGCGCGAACGGAATCGGAGAGATTGAGCCCCGTCTGCTTTCGATCTTCGGTTACCAGCGCGAGACCATGGGCCATCGCATCCGATGGCTTTGCAACCGAGATCGCCGCACCATCGACCGAGATGCGCCCCGCAGACGGTTTGTCGAGCCCAAAAAGGCAGTTGAAAATCTCCGTGCGCCCGGAGCCCATCAGCCCGTATATGCCGAAGATCTCGCCCTTACGGGCGGCGAAGGAAATGTCCTCGATCTTGTTCGGGCACGAAAGCGCACTGACCTCCAGACCGATCTGCGGTGTCGGCGTATTGGTCTTGACGTATTCTTCGGCAAGTTCCCGCCCGACGATCATGCGGATCAAGCTCGGCCGGTCGATCTCCGACAAGGCGCCGGCACCGACGAAGGAACCGTCGCGGAAGACCGTGTAGGAATCAGCGATCTGGAAGATTTCCGAAAGGCGGTGCGAAACGTAGACGATACCGCGTCCCTGCGCCTGCAAGCGGCGGATCGCCGCAAAGAGCTGCTGGGCCTCACGCTCGCCGATGGCCGATGTCGGTTCGTCCATGAAGATGACTTCGGCATCGTGGCTGAGCGCCTTGGCAATCTCCACCAGTTGCATCTGCGCGACCGAAAGGTTCATCATGTACTGGTTTGCGCGGATATCGAATTCCAGCCCATCGAGCAGCCTCTGCGCCGCGCGGTTCATGGTGCGGAAATCGATGCCGCCGAAACGGGCTGACGGCTCGCGGCCGAGATAGATATTCTCGGCGACCGTCATGTGTGGAACCGGGCTCAGTTCCTGCTCGATGATGGCAATACCGGACGCGAGCGCATCAGCCGGCCTGGAGAAATCCACCTCCTGGCCACGCCTGCGGATCGAACCGGCATCGCGCTTGTGAATGCCCATCAGAATTTTCAGGAATGTGGACTTGCCCGCGCCATTGCCGCCGCAAAGCGCATGGACCGAGCCGGCGCGAAGTTGGAAGCGGCCGTCGCGCAGGGCTGCGACACCGCCAAAGGACTTCTTGAGCCCTTCCACTTCCAGCAGAAATTCCACGTCAGTCTCCTCCACGCATACGTCTGGCGAGCAAATTCCAGCGCGCCATTCGACATCAGGAAACCTCCGCCCGAATGTCGATACTGACAATATTCGACTCGCGTTCGACAAATGTCAAGCGATATGAAATCACGTAAATGTCAGGGTGCCAGAGAGCCAGGAACGGTGCCGAAAACCCAGCAATTGCGGGGCTAAGAGCGATATCACGACGGGAAAGAGGGCTTGCGGAACATCATGCTGACGTAGCGCAAAGAGATTATCGACGGCGATTATGATCGCGCCCTGCTCTTCTGCGGAACGGGCGTCGGCGTGTCGATTTCTGCTAACGAGCATCCTGGCGGCGCTGACCCACGATACCTATTCTGCCGAGCGCGCCGCCAAGTCATCACCACCGTGGATGCATGGGTGGTCGGCCCCGAACCAGCCTGAGCGATCGTCGATACCTACCTCGCCTGCAGCCTCGACCCGAATCGTCTATCGGTCAAACACGTCAAGGCAATCGAACGCCTAGATGAAGCGAAGTACTGAGTTTCGTCACGAGACCTTCTGCCGCCCGTAAAGCAGCAACATGCCGATGATGACCGCCCCATAGATGAGCTGGCGACCGGCTTCCTCGATCTGCATGACAGAGAGAATCGACTGGAGAAGGGTGATCAAGATGACGCCGGCCACGGTTCCGAGATAGGAACCCTTGCCGCCGAGCACATGTGTGCCGCCAAGCACCACGGCCGCGATCGAGGGCAAGAGATAGGCGTCACCCATGGATTGGGATGCTTTCGAGGCGTAGCCGGCGAGAAGCACGCCGCCGAGCGCGCTAAGCCCACCTGACATGATGAAGGCCAGCAGGGTGATCCTGCGAGTGTTGATGCCGGACATATACGCGGCGCGCTCGCGATTGCCGATTGCATAGAGCGCCCTGCCGAAAGTCGTTCGCGTTAGCAGGAAGACGGCAAGCAGGCCGACGGCCAACCACACCAGAACGCCATTCGGAAGCCCCGGTATGGCATAGCCGGTTGCCAGGAAGCGCATGGCGGCAGAAGCCGAATCCTGCGGTGAGAAACCGCCGGTATAGACGACCATCAAGCCTTGCGCGACGGCATTGGTTGCAAGCGTGATGATCATCGAGGGAATGCGCAGATAGGCAACCGCGATGCCATTGACGAGACCGATCGCAGCACCACAGAGAATGCCGAATGGGATTGCGAGAACCGCACCCGTCGTTCCGTAAGCAGTGGCGGCGCAGGCCATCATCGCCCCTGTCGTCACGACCCATGGAACCGACAGGTCGATCTGCCCGAGCAGGATGACCGCCATCATGCCGGTTGCGATGACACCAAGGAAGGAAGCCACCTTCAACTGCTGCAGCAGGTAATCCGGCGACAGGAAGTTGGAGGAATAGAGCGAGCCGCCGAGAAGCAGCAGGATGATACAGCCAAAGGCGATCGCCACAGCCGGATCGACACCGCGCAGCCGGGCGGGCACGGGAATTTGCCGCATGGTGGAAGCATCCTCGCTCATTGGAACCACTCCAGGCGATTGCGGACCCGCGACAGGCCGATGCAGCCGATACTGACTGCCAGCATCAGCACCACTCCCTGGAAGAGCGGCTGCCAGAGCGGATCGAGATCGAAGACGAACAGCAGGTCGCCGATGGTGCGGAAGGCCAGCGCACCGAAGACGGCACCGACGGCGCTTCCCTTGCCACCCGCAAGCGAAACGCCGCCCAGCACCACTGCCGCGATCGAATAGAGCGTATAGGCATTGCCGCTCGCAAAAGCTGCCTCGCCCGTATAGGAAAAGAAGGTCAGGTAAAGCCCGCCGATCGCCGAAAGCAACCCCGCCAGCCCATAGGCGGCGAGCTTCGCCCGTTTCACCGGCATGGCCGACATGTAAGCGGCGTTTTCCGCCGAACCGACCGCATAGGCGGTGCGGCCGAGCACCGAACGGCTGAATGGCACCCAGATCACCAGGACGACAAGCGCGAGCACGACGAGGCTTGCAGGGATGACGCCAAAAAGTTTCGAGGTAAACACATCGGCGAGATCTTCATTGACCGAGCCGCCGGGTGTGGGCCGCAACAGCAGAGCCAATCCGTAAAAGACCGCACTGGTCGCAATCGTTGTGACGATCGGCTGCAATCGACCGAAGATGATGACGAGCCCATTCAGCAGGCCGCAGGCGAGACCGGTCAAAAGTACGGCCACGACACCCAACCCAGTCTGCAGCGGCGTGCCGACGACGAGCCATGAGGCAAGGCAATTGCACAGGATGAGGATCATGCCGACCGAAAGGTCGATGCCCGATGTGATGACCACGAAACATTGCGCCATCGCCACGAAAGCGAGCAGTGTCGCCTTGTTGGCGGCCGTCTGCACCACATTCGGCGTGAAGCCGGCCGGATGGTTCGAGACATAGATGATGAACATCAGGATGAAGAGAAGCGCTGCAAAGAGCGTACCCTTCTGCTGAACGTACCAGTACCGCCATTCGCCGCCCGCCTGCCTGCTCATTGGGCTATCCTTTGCTGCGCTTCGCCGGCGCCGATGTTGAGGGCGGCGCTCACCAGCTCGCGCTCGGTAATCTCGTCTCCCTCGAGGATGCGCACGATGCTGCCATCATACATGACGAGCACGCGATCGCAGCATCCGGCCAGTTCGTCATAGTCCGTCGAATAGAAGATGATGGCCGCGCCCGCGTCGGCAAGCTTGCGCAGCAAAGCATAGATCTCCTGCTTTGTGCCGACATCGATGCCGCGGGTTGGATCGTTGAGCAGAATGATGCGCGGGCGGTTCATCAGCCATTTGGCGATCACGACTTTCTGCTGGTTGCCGCCTGACAGCGAGGCGACCGGCATGTCGATCGTCGCGGCCTTGATCGCTAGAAGCTTCAACAGCTCGTCGATCTCGCGAAGCTCCGCGGCCCGATCGATCACGCCATTGCGTGAAACGCGGTCGAGTGCGGCGATCGACAGGTTCTCGCGCACCGTCATGGGGAGCATGAGGCCCTCGGTCTTGCGGTCCTCCGGAATCAGCGCCATGGAGATATCGCCTGATTTCGCAGCACCTGGGCTCTTCAACCTTACCGGTCGGCCATTGACCGCCACCTCGCCTTTCAGGTCGCGCAGCACACCGAAAAGCGCCAGCAGCAATTCGCGCTGCCCTTGCCCGTCCAGCCCGCCGAACCCGATGATTTCGCCGGGCCGCACATCGAAATTGATCCCGGAAAGCCGGTCTTCCCAAGAGAGATTGCGGCAGGAGAGCACCGGCGCATCTGCCCTCGATCGCAGCGGCTTGGGTGGGAAGACATTGGTATATTCGCGTCCGATCATCAGTTCCACGACCTGCTGGTCCGTCTTGGTGCCGGCAGGATAGGATTCGATGCTGCGGCCGTTTCTAAAGACCGTGCAGTCATCAGCGAGCTCGGCAATCTCGTGCATGCGATGGGAAATGTAGATCAGCGCCATGCCCTCGGCACGCAGTTGCTTCAGCACGCCAAAGACCTTCTCGACATCCGACTGGGTTAGCGCCGAGGTCGCCTCGTCGAGGATCATCAACCGCGGCTTGCGCGCAAGAGCCTTGGCAATCTCCACCATCTGCCGACGGGAAAGCGGCAGGTCCTTGACAAGGGACGAGGGATGGATATCGGCCGCTCCGGCACGGGCCAGCGCAGCTTCAGCAATCTGACGCTGCCTGTTGCGGTCGATCATGCCGAAACGAAGTGGCGGATTGCTGATAACGATATTGTCGGCCACCGACAGATCGGGAATGAGCGACAGTTCCTGGAAGACGCAGACGATCCCCTCGGCATTTGCGGCAGCCGGTGAGGCGAAGGAGACCTCGCTCCCGTCAAGCAGCATGCGCCCCTCATCAGGCGCGACTACCCCTGCCATGATCTTGATGAGGGTCGATTTACCGGCGCCGTTCTCCCCGAGCACGGCATGGATCGCGCCCGGGCGGACTGCGATATTGGCTTCCTTCAGCGCAATCGCGCCGCCGTAGCGTTTCGATATGCCTTCCAGGCGCAGAAGCGGTTCGGAAAGGGTCATGCATCCAGCCTCCATTCGGTCGCGTCGAGATCGAGACTGCGGGCGCTCGCGCCCGCAGTCAGGTCCGGATGGTGGGGATTACTGGTTTTCCTTGGACTGCCCCATGATCTCCTGTGCGGTGAAGTTGATACCGCAGGTCGGGAAGGCGTTGCCGACGAAGAAGTTGTCGGATTGGGTGGGGTAATAATCCTCACCTTCCTTGAAATCGGGATCCGAAACGAGTGCCGTCGGCAGCTTAACGGCCTGGGGCACGACTTCGCCTTCAAGAGCGGCGATGGCCGTCTTGATAGCGACGGCGACTTGCGCCGGACCGGTACCGGCCGACGAGCATTTCAGACCGTCGCCAGCATGGGCCGCGCAGAATTTGCGAAAGCCGTTCTCAGTCTCACCGCCGAAGGGCACGAAAGCATGCTTCGCATCGATCATCGCCTGCACGACGCCGGTGTCACCGCCTTGGGCAGTGATGCCATCGAACGGACCATTGGTAGCGATCGCATCGGCCGTTGCCTTCTGGGCAACGCCGTCGTCCCACTTGCCGACGACTTCAGTCACGGTGAACTTCTTGCCGGAAGCGTCCAGCGTCTCGTGGATGCCGTTATGGCGATCCGTATCGACGGAAGTTCCAGCAACGCCGCGCACTTCGAGGATCTTGCCACCCTGCGGCAGGTGCTTCACCAGCCAGTCAGCCCAGATGACACCGAGGCCCTTCTGGTCGACATTGACGTTGATCGCATCCTTGGTGTCGAGGATATTGTCGAAGGCGACAAGAACGACGCCGGCTTCCTTGGCGCGCTTGATGACCGGACCGAAGGCTGTCGGGTTCTGGGCGTTGACGACGACGGCATCATAACCGGCATCGATGAAGTTGTTGATCGCCGAAATCTGGGCCGGAACGTCCTCGCCGGTCGACACAACCTTGAATTCTTTGAGTTTGGCGGCGACATCCGGCTGGGCAGCGTAGGCCTTTGCCGTTTGCACCATCTGGATGCGCCAGGTGTTGGCGATATAGCCGTTGGCAAGCGCGATGCGGTAAGGACCATCCTTCTTCGGATATTGCAAGAACTGGGTTTCGGCCGACCACGGAACCATGCAATTCGGATCGGCGGCGGGGCCGGACACGACCTTTGGCTCCGCCATGGCCGTGCTGCAGAGCAGAGCAAACGCCGACGCCGAAAACGCGGCGACACGTGCCATTTTCGCTTTCTTCACCTTGAGCATTGAATATCTCCTCCCTCGGGCGGACCGAGCCGCCTCTCCACAAAGTCTTATTGGCATGCTGATTCCCGGAAGGTTCCATCCCATCCTTTCCGGTGCAATTTTAACGTAACATAGTTGACAGCGCTGTCAAATCGGATTTGCTAGCGCTGTCAACTGCAAGAAGCGAAGAACAATATTTCGCAACTGCGAGATAAATTACAGATCCGCACGATTTTGTTGTATAGAGCGAGAGCACATGCGAAGAGTAACTTTGGACGATGTGGCAACTTTGGCCGGCGTCAGCCCGATCACAGTTTCACGCGTACTTCGCAAGCCCGACGCGGTCTCGGAAGCGCTGCGGCGGCGTGTCAATGCCGCCGTCCAGGAACTCGGCTATGTGCCGAATATTGCGGCCAGCCGGCTTGCCTCGTCGCGCACGCACGCAATCGGCGTCATTGTGCCGACGCTCTATAACGTCATCTTTGCCGAATATCTCTTTGCTCTGCATGACGTGCTTGTCGGGGCGGGCTTTCAGGTCATCGTCGTCAACAGCCGGTATTCCGAGCAGGAAGAGGAAAATGCCATCAAGGTACTGCTTGGCCAACGAGTCGAAGCGATCATCATCGCCGGCATTCATCATACACCGCTTGCCCATCAGCTTCTGATGCGGGCGCATCTGCCCGTTGTCGAGACATTCGAGTTGTCGCCCGATCCGATCGACCTCAATATCGGCATGCTGCAAGATCGCGCTGGGCAGGCGGCAACGCAGCATCTCATCGACCGCGGCTTCAAGCGTATTGCCTTTCTGGCGGGCAATCTCGACCATCGTTCCCAGTCCCGCTTCGACGGCTATCGCCTGGCGATGCAGGAAGCGGGCCTGGAGAACCTTGAGATCGTCACCCAGCGGCCGCGGCACAGTTCGGTTGCGCTCGGCTCCGATCTCCTGGCCCTGATGCATGAACGTGGCGACCGCCCGGAAGCGATCTTCTGCACCGACGACAACGTGGCGCTCGGCGCCATGCAGGAGTGCCGCAAGCGCGGCATCCGCGTGCCTGACGATATCGCCATCATCGGTTTTCATGATCTGGAATTTTCTGCCTGTGCGTCACCATCCCTCTCGTCGATCGTGACGAGGCGGTTCGAGACGGGCAAACTTGCCGCGGAAAAGGTACTGGCGGCCCTCAATTCGACGAGTCGCCATCCGCCGAGCCAGATCGATCTTGGCTTCGAAGTCATCGCCCGCGAAAGTACAGGCATGACCATCAGGCAGCAGCTTGGGCCTCGCTCTTAGAGATCCTGACCGGAACCCCCTTGTAGCTCGGCGTGCCCGACTTGCGGTCATAGTGATCGAGCGCGATCACCGCATTCATTTCCGGATAATAGCCGGCCACCGAACCGACGGGGATATTATACTCGACAACCGTGAAACCGATGACGGTTTTCCCACCCCCGTTGCGGGTAGCTGAGTGGATATCGATCCGGTCGCCGTCACGCAGGCCCCGTTCAGCAAGATCCTGACCGCTCATGAAGATGACGTCACGGCGGCCGAAGATACCGCGATAGCGATCGTCGAGGCCGTAGACCGTCGTGTTGTATTGGTCGTGGCTGCGTAGCGTCGTCAGCACCAGCGTCGTCGGGTCCTTCAGGCGAGGATCTTCGTCGAGACCGGGGGCGACGAGGAAGGTTGCCTTTCCGCTCGCCGTCTTCCAGACGCGGTAAGAAGCGGGAACATCGAGACGGAAGCCGCCGCGAACGCGGACACGGCTATTGAATTCGTGAAAATCCGGGAACACCAATTCTATCTTGTCACGGATGCGGTCGTAATTGGAGATCAACCCGCTCCAGTCGATGCTGTGTTTTGTGCCCAATGTGGCCATTGCAATGCCTGCGATGACGGCCGGCTCAGACTTCAATAACTCACCCGGCGGCTTCAGGAAGCCGCGCGAGGCATGCACCATCGACATGGAATCTTCGACCGTCACCGACTGCGGCCCTGATGCCTGCGTGTCAAGGTCGGTTCGTCCGAGGCAGGGAAGGATGATCGAGGTCTTTGCCGTCAAGAGATGCGAGCGGTTGAGCTTGGTCGCGATATGGACGGCAAGATCGAGCTTGCGCATGGCCTTGAAGGTGACGTCAGGATCGGACATGGCGACAGCCAGATTGCCGCCGAGGCAGATCAGCGCCTTCGATTCGCCTGCAGCGATCGCCTCGATGGACTCGACCGCATTATGGCCCTTCTCTGCTGGGGGACGGAAACCGAAGGCGCGTTCCATGCCGTCGAGCAGCGCTTTGTTCGGAATTTCGGTAATGCCGACAGTCCGGTCGCCCTGAACGTTGGAATGACCACGCAGAGGGCAGAGACCGGCGCCGGGGCGGCCGACATTGCCGCGCAGCATCAGGAAATTGGCAAGCTGCTGGACATTCGCCGTTCCGTTGGCGTGCTGGGTGATGCCCATGCCGTAACAGAGGATGACATTGCGGGCGCTGAGATAGACATCGACGGCGCTGTTCAGCGCCTCCATGGTGAGACCGGAGACACTGAGGATATCGGCCCATCGCGCGGCGGCGAGATCCTCTTTCAGGGCATCGATGCCGACAGTGTGTTCGGCGATAAAGGCCCTGTCCAGAACGCCCTCGCCACCAGCGACAAGATCGGCCTCATCGCGCTCGAAGATCAGTTTCATCAGACCCTTGAGAGCTGCGAGGTCGCCACCGGTGCGGAGCTGGTGATAGGCCGATGCGATGCGTGTCGAGGAAAAGGTCACCATCTCCACCGGATTTTGCGGCGCCGCGAAACGCTCGAGCGCCCGCTCCTTCAGCGGATTGAAGACGATGATGGGCACGCCGCGGCGCGATGCCTCATGCAAGGTCGTCATCATGCGCGGATGGTTCGTTCCGGGATTGTGGCCGAAGCTGAAGATGGCATCGGCATGATCGAAATCCTCAAGTGTCACCGTGCCCTTGCCGACACCAAGCGACAACGGCAGCCCGACGCTCGTTGCCTCATGGCACATGTTCGAACAGTCGGGGAAGTTGTTGGTGCCATAGGCGCGTACAAAAAGCTGGTAGAGGAATGCAGCTTCGTTCGAAGCACGGCCGGAGGTATAGAACTCAGCCTCGTCCGGGCTGGCGAGCTTGTTCAGCTCTGCGCCGATCAAGTTGAAGGCGTCATCCCATTCGATGGCTTCGTATTTATCCGTGGTACCGTTGTATTTCAGCGGGTGCGTCAGCCGACCCTGGTCTTCGAGCTTGTGATCGATCCATTCCCAAAGCTCCGAGACCGTATGTTCGGCAAAGAATTCCGGCGCGACACGGCGGGCAGTCGATTCCCATGTGATCGCCTTTGCACCGTTTTCGCAAAATTCGAAGGACGAGGTGTGCTTCGGATCAGGCCATGCGCAGCCAGGACAGTCGAATCCGTCCGGCTGGTTTGCCTTGAGCAGGGTCGTGCTGCCCTGCGCGACGATCTGCTGATGCTTCAGCGTTTTCGCCACCGCTTTCAGAGCATCCCAGCCGCCTGCGGGATGCCCGTATTCCTCAACACCATCAGGACGTTTGTCGCTCATGTCAGCTCTCCGTCTTCGAGACAGCCGGACGATAACAGTGCGCGGCCGGGCGGTGCATTATACTCAGGCATAGGTAGCGCAGCCAACGGCAAGGCGCATGGATGCCGCGATCTCTTTCGAGACCCCGGGGAAATCAGGCGGCTGCACATATATAAAGCAACAAGACCATTATTTAGTCATTTTTACAAAATGCCTAATAAATTGCCTTTTAAGCTTGTCCGCTTTGCTGCGTTGCGTCATAAATAGCGCATGAGCCGGCTCGACCTGACCATTCTTGTGATCGATGAAAACACCATTCGCGCTTCCATCATCGAAGATGGGCTGCGGGAGGCTGGTCATGCGCGCGTAACGGTCATCCACGAGGTTCAAGGCGTGGCGAGAATCATCGATACGCTGCGGCCCGATGTCATCATCATTGATATCGAAAACCCCAATCGCGACATGATGGAGCATCTATTTCAGCTGACGCGCACCGTCGGCAGGCCGATCGCCATGTTTGTCGACCGTTCCGACACGGCCTCCATCGAAGCCGCGGTGGATGCAGGCGTCTCGGCTTACATCGTCGACGGGTTGAAGAAGGAGCGCGTCAAACCCATTCTTGATATGGCGGTCAGCCGCTTCAATGCCTTCAGCCGGCTACAGCGCGAACTTGCGGATGCCAAATCGGCTCTCGAAGAACGCAAAGTGGTGGAGCGCGCCAAAGGCATTTTGATGAAGATGCGCGGCCTGTCAGAGGAAGAGGCATTTGCACTGCTGCGCCAGACGGCGATGAACGAGAAAAAGAAGATGTCCGACATCGCCCAGAGCGTCGTCACCGCGGCGGGGCTTTTGATGTGATGGCGGCCTCGCGTGCTGATGTCCGGAGAAAGCCGGAGTGAATATGATGACGAAAAACCTTGATCCCGGCGCCGGTCTGCCGGCCCCTGCGCGTCTCAATGGCGAAGGCCAGAGAACTCTGAGAGCCGGCTTCATTCCGCTTGTCGATGCCTCTGTGCTGATAGTTGCCGCAGAATTCGGCTTCGCGCTGCGGGAGGGCCTGACGCTCGACCTCGTCAAGGATGTCTCCTGGGCCAATGTTCGCGACCGCCTCGCCTTCCGGCAGTTCGATATCGCCCACATGCTCTCGCCGATGCCTGTCGCCTCCATGCTCGGCCTCGGCTCCAATCCATCGCCGACGATCACGCCCTTTTCTCTCGGGCGCGGCGGAAATGCGATCACGCTTTCGACCCGCCTGTTCGATAGAATGCGGGACGCCGCCGATCTTTCCGAGACCGCGAATGCACTAGAAAATGCCAAGGCGCTCGCAAAGGCGCTGGCAGAGATGAGAGCGCGCGGAGAGCCGTTGCCGACCTTCGGCGTCACCTATCCCTTTTCCTCGCATAATTACGAATTCCGCTACTGGCTCGCCGCCGGGGGCATCGATCCGGACAAGGACGTCAAACTCGTCGTCGTGCCGCCGCCGCTGACGTCGGATGCGCTGGCTGCCGGCGGCATCGACGGATTTTGCGTCGGCGCACCCTGGAACATGGTGGCGTCGGAGCGCGGTGTCGGGCGTATCGTCGCTGCCAAACAGGATATCTGGCCATCTGCACCGGAAAAGGTGATCGGCATGCGCCCGGAATGGGCGGACAGCCATCCGGAAACAGTCTCCCGGCTGATCGTTGCTCTCGACGCAGCGGCGCGCTGGTGCGACCGGCCGGAAAACCACGATGCGCTTGCCGAGGCCCTCGCGGATGCCCGCTACATCGCAGCCCCGGTTCACATCATCCGTCATGTGCTGGCCGGCGAGTTCAGCCTCGATGCAAAGGGGAACCGGCGCATCATCGATAATTACTTCATGTTCCATTCGGGCTTTGCCAATTATCCGCGCACGAGCCAGGCACTCTGGATCTACAGCCAGATGATCCGCTGGGGTCAGGCCAAACTCGGCCTAAACCCCGCACGCGCAGCCGCCTCCGCCTATCGCCCGGACCTCTACCGCACGGCCCTTGGCGAAGGCAGCGCACCCATCGATGCCGACGTGCGCATCGAAGGCGCGGACGAAGACGACCGTTTCATGGACGGCCATATTTTCGATCCATCGAAACTGCCGGATTATATTGCGGGCTTTGCCGTGAAGAGCGCCTTGCGCTTCATTCCGCACGCTGATGAGACTTGACAGAACTGCTGCATTGCATAAATCGCTTGCAGCAGTTCCGACCCGCGACTGAGCAATCGCACAAAAGTTTTGCAGAGCGATTTCGTGCTTCCAAAAGCAGCATCGGGTGTAAGTCGAAGTAATTCCCTTTTATTTCAATGGCCTGCAGTAGCTTGAACAAACTGGCACGCTGCTTGCAAGACTAAAACTGCACTGGTCAAGGGCGATCGGGGCAGGATGTGCGCGATAGGCGCTCATCAGAGACACAGAGTTACCTCTTGAGCATCTGCATACGGATCGCTTGAGGCAGATGGGCCAGAAGGCCATGAATTCGGCGTCCAACGGCGGGCGCCACCAGCAAAGCCGCTGATCAGGATATTTCGCGCACCTCGTGCATGCGCGTCCTGACCAGCGGCTTTTTGTTTTAACCCCCAGCGATAGATCGGCACGACCTTGTCGGGCCACGGAGAAGCCATGCCTGTCATCGAGAAAGCGCAGCCCATGTCCGCCGGCGAACCAGCCAAAGCACTGTGGATCTCCACGGTCGCCTTCACTCTCTGTTTTGCCGTCTGGACGATCTTTGCGATCATCGGCATCCGCATCAAGCAGGAGCTCAACCTGAACGAAGCCGAGTTCGGATTGCTGGTCGGCACCCCGGTGCTGACCGGTTCGCTCGTGCGCATCGTCCTCGGCATCTGGACGGGACGCTACGGCGGCCGTCTTGTTTATACGCTGACGATGCTTGCCGCCGCATTGGCGACCTTTCTGCTTTCCTACGCCCACACCTACTCGCAGATGCTGATCGCCGGCCTCGGTGTCGGGCTTGCCGGCGGATCCTTCGCGGTTGGCGTCGCCTACGTCTCGCCCTTCTTTCCGGCGGAGAAGCAGGGAACGGCGCTTGGCATCTTCGGCGCGGGCAATGTCGGCGCGGCCGTGACCAAATTCGCGGCCCCGTTCGTTCTGCTCGCCTGGGGCTGGCAGGCGGTCGCAGAGATCTGGGCCGTCTGTCTGGCGGCGATGGCAATCGTCTTCTGGTTCACCACGACCGATGATCCGGCCTTCCGTCTTCGCCGCGAACGTGGCGTTGCTTCCAAGAGCCTTGCCCAGGAATTCGCGCCGCTGCAGAACGTTCAGGTCTGGCGCTTCTCGCTCTACTATTTCTTCGCCTTCGGCGGGTTCGTCGCCCTGTCCTTGTGGCTGCCGCGCTATCTGGTCGGCGTCTATGGCTTCAACCTGGAAACTGCAGGCATGGTCGCAGCCGCCTACTCCATCCCGGGCAGCATCTTCCGAGCCTTCGGCGGCGTGCTGTCGGACAAGAAGGGCGCGCGCAGCGTTATGTATGCGATGTTTGCCGTATCGGCCGTGGCCACCCTCATTCTTTCACTGCCGTCTGCTACCATCACGCCTGTCATTTTCATCGTCGTCATCTTCGTGCTCGGCTTCTTCATGAGCCTCGGCAAGGCTGCCGTCTACAAGCACATTCCGGCCTACTATCCCGAAAGCGTCGGAGCCGTCGGCGGCATCGTCGGGATGATGGGCGGGCTTGGCGGCTTCATCCTTCCGATCGCCTTTGGCCTCCTCAAGGACATGACCGGCCTTTGGTCGAGCTGCTTCCTGCTGCTTTTCGCGATCGTCGCGATCTCGCTGATCTGGATGCACCTGTCGGTAAAGCAATTGTCACGCCAGGGGCACTCCGCGCCCGTGGCTGCAACCTGACCAAGGACCTGTAAATATGACCGAAAAACTCGTCATCATCGGCAACGGCATGGCGCCCGGGCGCATGCTGGAGCACCTCTTGGAACAGGCGCCGGGCCGCTATGAAGTTACGATCTTCAACGCCGAGCCGCGCGTCAATTACGACCGCATCATGCTCTCGCCTGTCCTGTCAGGAGAAAAGGATTACGAACAGATCATCATTCACGGCGACGGCTGGTACATCAAGCACGGCATCACGCTGTACAAGGGCCACAAGATCGTCAACATCGATCGCGTCGCCAAGACCGTCACCTCCGACCACGGCGTCACCGAAAGCTACGACAAGCTGGTGATCGCAACCGGATCAGTGCCCTTCATTATCCCTGTTCCCGGCAAGGATCTGCCGGGCGTCATCACCTACCGCGATCTCGACGACGTGCAGGCCATGCTGCTGGCAGCCCAGTCGCGCGAAAAGGCAATCGTCATCGGCGGCGGTCTGCTCGGGCTCGAAGCAGCCGCCGGCCTCGCCCAGCGCGGCATGGATGTCACCGTACTGCACGTCATGCCAACGCTCATGGAGCGCCAGCTTGATCCCGCTGCTGGCTACCTGCTGCAGAAAGCCGTCGAGGAGCGCGGCATCAAGGTGATCTGCAAGGCCAATACCAAGGCGATCATCGGCGACGGCAAAGTGGAGGGTATCGAGCTCGACAACGGCACGATCATTCCCGCCACGCTTGTCGTCATGGCTGTCGGCATTCGACCGAATGTCAATCTCGCCAAGGACGCCGGACTTGCCGTCAACCGCGGCATCGTCGTCGATGCCGGCATGCAGACCTCGGATGGCGATATCTACGCGCTCGGAGAATGCGCCGAGGTGGGTGGCATGGTCTATGGCCTCGTCGCGCCGCTCTACGAGATGGCCCGCGTGGCCGCCGCCCATCTGTCCGACGACACGAAGCCGGCCTTTAAACATTCCGACACGCCGACGAAGCTCAAGGTTACCGGCATCGAACTCTACTCGATCGGCGATTTCGCCGACGGCGACGACCGGCAGGAAATCGTACTGCGCGATGCGACTGCAGGAATCTACAAGCGCCTTGTTCTGAAGGACAACCGCATCATCGGCACGGTGCTTTATGGCGAAACCTCGGACGGCGCCTGGTTCAACGACCTCAAGAAAAAGGCCGTCGACATCTCCGAAATGCGCGACACATTGATCTTCGGCCAGGCCTATCAGGGAGGGTCCCCGCTGGACCCTATGGCGGCCGTTGCAGCCTTGCCGGATGATGCGGAAATCTGCGGCTGCAACGGCGTCTGTAAAGGCAAGATCACGTCCACGATCTCAGCCAAGGGACTGACATCGCTCGATGACGTGCGCGCCCATACGAAGGCCTCCGCCTCCTGCGGCTCGTGCACCGGCCTTGTCGAGCAGCTCATGTCCTTGACGCTGGGTGATGCCTATAATCCACAGGCCGTGCAGCCGATGTGCAACTGCACTGAACTCGGCCATGACGACGTGCGCCGCCTCATCAAGGCGAAGACGCTGAAGACCATTCCCGCCGTCATGCAGGAACTGGAATGGAAGACATCGGGCGGCTGCGCCAAATGTCGCCCGGCACTTAATTACTACCTCGTCTGTGACTGGCCGGACGAATATGCCGACGACTATCAGTCGCGCTTCATCAACGAACGCGTCCACGCCAACATCCAGAAGGATGGTACCTATTCCGTCGTGCCGCGCATGTGGGGCGGAGTAACCAATTCCGGCGAACTGCGCGCCATCGCCGACGTGGTCGACAAGTTCGCCATTCCGATGGTCAAGGTCACGGGCGGCCAGCGTATAGATCTGCTCGGCGTCGAGAAGGAAGACCTGCCGGCTGTCTGGGCAGATCTCGGCAAGGCCGGCTTCGTCTCCGGCCAGGCCTACGCCAAGGGCCTGCGCACGGTGAAGACCTGCGTCGGCTCCGACTGGTGCCGCTTCGGCACCCAGGATTCCACCGGGCTCGGCATCCGCATCGAGAAATTCATGTGGGGCTCCTGGACACCGGCCAAGCTGAAGATGGCAGTCTCCGGATGTCCGCGAAACTGTGCGGAAGCGACCTGCAAGGATGTCGGCGTCATCTGCGTGGATTCCGGCTTCGAGATCCATTTTGCCGGCGCCGCAGGCCTGGACATCAAGGGCACCGAGATACTCGGCCTCGTCAAGACCGAGGACGAAGCGCTCGAACATATCGTGGCACTGACCCAAATGTACCGCGAGCAAGGGCGTTACCTTGAGCGCATCTACAAATGGGCCAAGCGTATCGGCCTTGACGAGATCCGCCGGCAGATCATGCAAGACCATGACAAGCGCCAAGCCTATTACGAGCGCTTCGTCTTTTCCCAGAAATTCGCACAGGTCGATCCCTGGTCGGAGCGTGTCTCCGGCAAGGACAAGCACGAGTTCCGGCCGATGGCAACCATCGGCTTCAATCAGGCGGCCGAGTGAGGAGAACCATCATGAACTGGCACCCGATCGGCGACATTTCCGATATTCCGCTACGCGGCTCCCGCTGCGTGAAGACCCCGCAGATGAATATCGCCGTCTTTCGTACGAGCGAGCATGAAGTCTATGCGATCGAAAACCGCTGCCCGCACAAGGGCGGACCGCTTTCTGAAGGCATCGTGCATGGCAATGCCGTCACCTGCCCGCTGCACAACTGGGTGATTTCGCTGGAGACCGGCAAGGCGCTCGGTGCCGATAACGGCACGGTGCGCACGATCCCGCTCAAGAACGAGGGCGGCACGCTCTATATCGCGCTCGAAAGCCTGATGATGGCGGCGGAATGATGGGAGCAGAGGTCAAGACCACCTGTCCTTATTGCGGCGTCGGCTGCGGCGTGATCGCCAAGGTGGACGATGCCGGCGCTATAACCGTGAAGGGCGACCCCGAGCATCCGGCCAATTTCGGCCGGCTCTGCTCCAAGGGTTCGGCGCTCGCCGAAACGATCGATCTCGATGGGCGTCTGCTCCATCCGGAAATCGACGGCAAGCAGGCGGAATGGGATGAGGCTCTCGATCTCGTAGCGCAGCGCTTTTCGGAAACTATCGCCGAACACGGGCCGGACTCCGTCGCCTTCTATGTTTCGGGCCAGTTACTGACCGAGGATTATTACGTCGCCAACAAGCTGATGAAGGGTTTCATTGGCTCAGCCAATATCGATACCAATTCGCGCCTCTGCATGTCCTCGTCGGTCGCCGGCCATCGGCGCGCCTTTGGCTCGGATACCGTGCCGGGCCTCTACGAGGATCTGGAACTCGCCGATCTCGTCGTCCTGACCGGCTCGAACCTTACCTGGTGCCATCCTGTCGTCTACCAGCGGCTGGCGGCTGCCAAGGCTGCCCGACCGGGCCTGAAGATCGTCGTCATCGATCCGCGCAGAACGATGACCTGCGATATCGCTGACCTGCATCTCGCCATCCGACCCGATGGCGATGTGGCGCTTTTCATGGGACTGCTCGCCCATCTCGCGGCAAGCCCGGCCATCGACCAGAACTATATCGGCGCTCATACGGAAGGTTTCGGCGCGACCTTTGCCGCTGCTTCCACATTGACAACTGACGATCTGCTCGATCGTACCGGCCTGCCGGCAATGCAGGTAAGAGAATTCTTCCGGCTGTTTGAAGCCACCGAAAGGGTGGTCACCTGCTACAGCCAGGGCGTCAACCAGTCGGCTTCCGGGACCGACAAGGTCAATGCCATCATCAATTGCCACCTGGCAACGGGTCGCATCGGCCGACCCGGCATGGGACCGTTTTCGCTGACCGGCCAGCCGAATGCCATGGGCGGGCGCGAAGTCGGCGGCCTCGCAAATATGCTGGCCGCCCACATGGCCATCGAAAACGCTGGGGATCGCGACCGGGTGCAGCGCTTCTGGAATGCGCCCGATCTTGCCAGCAAACCCGGCCTGAAGGCCGTCGATCTGTTCCAAGCCGTCGAGGCGGGTCATGTCAAGGCGCTCTGGATCATGGCGACCAATCCCGTCGTTTCAATGCCCGATGCCATCAAGGTCGAGGCAGCGATTGCCGCCTGCCCCTTCGTCGTCGTGTCGGACATGTTGCGCGAGACCGATACGACACGACACGCGCATGTGTTGCTCCCCTCCCTCGGCTGGGGTGAGAAGGAAGGGACTGTCACCAATTCGGAACGCCGCATATCCAGGCAGCGCCCCTTCCTGAGCGTGCCGGGGGAAGCACGCGCCGACTGGTGGCAGATGGCAGAAGTCAGCCGCAGGATGGGTTTTACCGAAGCTTTCGACTACGCATCGCCGGCCGCCATCTTCGCTGAGCATGCCGCTCTGTCCGCCTTCGAGAATGATGGCAGCCGCGACTTCGATATCGGCGCCTATGCCGAAATACAGCCGCCCACCTATGATGCGCTGAAGCCGTTCCAGTGGCCGCAACCTTCCGGAACGGAGAAAAAGGAAACGCGGTTCTTCGCCGAGGGCGGTTTCTTCCATCCCGATCGCAAGGCGCGCTTCATCGCCGTCGAAGCGCCGGCAACCAACAGGACAGATGCGGCCTATCCCTTCACGCTGAATACCGGCCGGATCCGCGACCAGTGGCACACGATGACGCGCACGGGAAAGAGCGCGCGGCTGTCATCCCATATCGCCGAGCCCTTCGCCGAGATCCACCCGCGCGACGCGATCGAGCTTGGCGTGGCTGGTGCCGCCCTCGTGCAGGTCGAAAGCGCCTACGGCAAGGCCATCGTCCGCGCGCTTGTGACCGACCGGCAGGCACGCGGCAGCGTTTTCGTGCCCATGCACTGGAGCGATCAGAACTCCGCTGGGGGGCGGATCGGCGCTGTCGTCAAACCCGCGACGGATCCGGTTTCCGGCCAGCCCGCCTCGAAGAATGTCGCGGTTGCCGTCAGCCGCTATCGCGCTGCCACTTATGGTTTCGCTGTCAGCGTGACAAAGCCTGATGTGCGCGATGCGGACTATTGGGCACTTGCCAAGGCCGATGGCGGCTGGCGACTGGAGATCGCGTTCCGTGATAGAATCGCAGACTGGACGGCGTGGTGCCGAAAAAGCTTCGGTATTGCCGACCATATCGAGCCCTTGGGTTATGCCGACCAGCAATCGGGCGACCGGCGCATCGCCTTCTTCGACGGAGAAAGGCTGCTTGCCGCGCTCTTCCTTGCAAAGGAGCCGGTTGCTGTCGCACGCAACTGGGCAGTCTCGCAGCTGACTGCAGATCACAGCAATCTGCGCCGCCGGTTTGCGATCATTGCCGGCAGGCCCGGCGCTGACATGCCGGATCCAGGGGCGACGGTCTGTTCCTGCTTCAGCGTCGGCGTCAACCAGATCGTTGCCGCCGTCCGTTCCGGCTGCCGCAGTGTCGAGGCGATCGGCAGCGAACTGAAGGCCGGCACCAATTGCGGCTCCTGCCGCGCTGAAATCAGGGGGATCATCAATGCCTGTGTTGCAGACGCTGCCGAATGATGTTGCCGACCGGGCGCCGGCCCGCATGGCGCCGCTCGCCAAGCTGCCGGTCTTCTGGTCGCTTGCCGGCCAGCGGGTGATCGTCGCCGGCGGTTCGGATGCCTGCGCCTGGAAGGCGGAACTGCTGGCCGCCTGCGGGGCGCGAGTCGAGATCCATGCCGAGCAACTGAGCGAGGTCTGTGCCACCCTCATTGAGCGCGGCTCCCCACATCCGGAAGGCGCGCTCATCCACCGTCCAATGGCATGGCACGAGGATGTTCTTGCAGGCGCGGCGCTTGCCATAGCGGACTGCGATGACGAGGCCGAAGCCCGGGAGTTCTTCGAGGCCGCGCGCCGAGCCGGCGTTCCCGTCAATGTGATCGACAAACCGGCTTTCTGCCAGTTCCAGTTCGGTTCCATCGTCAACCGCTCGCCCGTCGTGGTGTCGATCTCGACCGATGGCGCCGCCCCCATTCTCGCCCAGGCCATTCGCCGCCGCATCGAGACGCTGCTGCCGACATCCCTGAAATCCTGGGCGACCCTTGCCCAGTCATTGCGCGAAGAGATTGCCCTTCGTCTGAAGCCCGGCGCTGAGCGCCGCGCCTTCTGGGAGCGTTTTGTCGATCGCGCTTTCGGAGCTGAACCGACGCAGACAAGCGCCCGCGATCTGCTTGCGGAGATGAAAGGGCCGGCTCAGGCGCGCCCCGTCGGACGAGTGACGCTTGTCGGCGCCGGTCCGGGCGATGCGGAATATCTGACGCTGAAGGCCGTGCGGGCATTACAAGCCGCCGATGTCATCCTGTTCGATGATCTGGTGTCGGACGAAGTTCTGGAACTGGCGCGGCGTGAGGCCAAACGTCTATTGGTCGGCAAGCGCGGCGGGCGCACGAGCTGCAGGCAGGAAGACATCAACGAGATGATGTTGACTTTCGCCAAGGCCGGCAAGAACGTTGCCCGGCTGAAATCCGGCGATCCGATGATCTTCGGCCGCGCCGGCGAGGAGATCGCCTATCTGAAACAGCATGATATTCCGGTCGATGTCATCCCTGGCATCACGGCGGCAAGCGCTATGGCGTCACGGCTCGGCGTTTCCTTGACCCACCGCGATCATGCACAGGCCGTCCAGTTCGTCACCGGGCATTCGCGCCATGGCGAGCTGCCTGAGACGATCGACTGGCACGCCCTTGCCGATCGGAAAAAGACGACGGTCTTCTACATGGGCGGAAGAACCGCCGGCGCCATACAGAACAGACTTACCGAAGCTGGCCTCGACACAAAGACGCCCGTTGTCATTGTCAGTTCGGTCGCCAGTGCCGACGAGCGGCGGTGGAGCGGCAATCTGGAAGATCTCGCTATCGCCATGGTCGATATGGGCTTCGACCGGCCAGTGCTGATCGGTGTCGGAGAGGTTTTTTCCGCTTGCTGTCTAGCAGCAGAAGACGATCTGCCAGCTGTGGCCAGGGCATAGCGGCGTAAGAGCCTTTTTAGCCCAAAAAAGGATGAAGAGCGGCAGTTCGGCAATCCGGACTGCGGTAAACAGTCTGCGCGACACGATCTCACCAGTGACAACAGATAATATTTCCCTCAATCATTTTGCGTCATTCTTCGATTCCCTTTTAGGCGACACGAGATCTCACATGCCCTCGAGACTGAATCGCAAATTGCAGATGCCCCGCCGCGACGACCTCGGCCTTCTGACAATCGCAAACGGCTCCGGCCTCTCCATATCCGCGCTACCGAACGGCACGCTCTTTTCCATCGATTATGCCGATAGTCTCGGATCTGTGCAGATCAACCAGATCCAGGGATCGCCGCTTTCCGGCGGCGTCGGACGTCTCTATCTGCGGCTCGGCGGCAAGGAGCCTGTCATCGCCGAGATCGTCGGACCGCGGGCAAAGAGCCGCTTCGGCCACGACCAAACGGGCTTTGCCTGGAGCGGTGAAGCCGGGGAAATCCGCTATCATGTCAGCCTCGTGCTCGCCCCCTCCGAGGCGACTTGGTTCTGGCATGTCACGCTCACCCATGCCGGCGAGGATAAGCTGCCGGCCGATCTTGTGCTGGTTCAGGATGTCGGCCTCGGCGATCGTGGTTTCCTGATGAACAGCGAGGCTTATGCCTCGCAATATGTGGATCATCACATCGCCGAGCATCCGGCTTTCGGACTGGTGGTGATGAACCGGCAGAACCTCAAGCAAGGTGGCGGACGCATTCCGTGGCTCGCACAGGGCTGCCTGGAAGGTGTGGCTGCCTATGCCACAGATGCAATCCAGCTGGTGCAATCAGCCGCCCGCAGTAACGATCTTCTCGTCGGCCCCTTCGGCAGCGACCTGCCAAG
Source organism: Hyphomicrobiales bacterium (assembly GCA_900468805.1). Classification (GTDB taxonomy): domain Bacteria; phylum Pseudomonadota; class Alphaproteobacteria; order Rhizobiales; family Rhizobiaceae; genus Rhizobium. Next base: position 377,263 of record UEIF01000009.1, read on the forward strand.
CCAGCGCCGGCAGCATGAGATGGCCTGCCCTGCCCTTCAGTCGAAGCCGCTTTCCGTTTCATCCGAGGGCGTGACGGCCAGCTTCTTCGGCCTGTTCCTCAACGATCACCAGGCAGCATCAAGCGATGCGGATCTTTCCCGCCTCGACCATCTGACCACCGCCGAGAAGAAGGCGACTGATCCGGCGGAGAAAACGCCTCCGCGCAGCATCCTGCAGAGTGCTGCGCTGTTGACGGTGGAAACGCTCGGCGACAAGGCGCTCGCCGGCCTCTATCCCGACCGCATCCTCGAAGAACGCGTCGACGGAAAGCTCCTCTCCTTCTTCGTGCCCGAGGGGGCTCTCAACCGACATATCGTGCTACGGGAGAAGGAGCTACAGGTCGCGCGGCGCCATGGAGCGATCATCCGCAGCGGCCAGAACATGCTGCTCGACGATATCACGCTGGCATCAACCTGCTGGATGCAGGGCATCTTTGCCGCGCAGCTGACGATCGGCAATACGTCCTTCCACAAGCTGTTTTCCGTCTCCCGCGACCCCTACAATTTGACGCGCACCACCGGGCTGCGCATCCTTGTCGATGTCGGCCAGGGCTGGCAGCTTCTCGCCGTACCCTCGATCTTCGAGATGGGGCTTAGCGACTGCCGCTGGATCTATCGCCTTGCCGACCGCACCATCACCGTGATGGCCACGGCCTCCGGCGAGGATCCTGCCATGCAGTGGGAGGTCTCCGTGGAAGGCAAGCCCTGCCGTTTCCTGGCTTTCGGTCACCTCGTCCTCGGCGAACGGGAATATGATACGAGCGGTCATGTCGAATTCGACGACGATGCCAAGCGCATCCTCTTTCGTCCGGACCCGCATTGGCTCTGGGGCGAACGTTTTCCCGATGCAAGCTATTGGCTGGTGAGCTCCACACCCGATGCCGTTGAGGCGATCGGCGGCGACGAGCTTCTCTATGAGGATGGCGTCGCCCGCAACTGCGCCTTCATTGCGGTGCGGTCCAAGGAAACACGATCGCTGTCCTTCACCGTCGTCGGCTCGATGACGGACAAGGCGGAGGCCAAACGTCTGGCAGATCGCTATGCAGGCGGCGTGACGCAAGAAGAGATGCTGGTACCGGCGTCACGTTTCTGGCGCGATACTATCCGCGGCCTGACGCTCGACAAGCCAAGAGCCGAAGCCGTGGCGCATGCGACGATCCTGCCCTGGCTGGCACATGATGCCATCGTGCATTTGAGTGTTCCGCACGGGCTTGAGCAATATACGGGCGCGGCCTGGGGTACACGAGATGCCTGCCAGGGGCCGATTGAATTCCTGCTCGCTTATGAGCATGATCGCGAAGCCAAAGAAGTCGTGAAGACGGTCTTCAGCGAGCAGTCCCTGGAGAAAGGCGATTGGCCGCAATGGTTCATGCTGGAGCCCTATTCCAACATCCGCTCCGGCGACAGCCACGGCGACATCGTCGTCTGGCCACTCAAGGCACTATGCGACTATATCGAAGCGACCGGCGATCTTGTCATCCTTGAGGAGAAAGTCGCCTGGCGCGACGACAAGACGATGGGCAAAGCGCCGGCTGATACGATCGCCATCCATGTCGAAAAGCTCCTCGATACGGTGCGCGAACGCTTCATCCCCGGCACGCATCTGATCCGTTATGGCGAAGGTGACTGGAACGATTCCCTGCAGCCAGCCGATCCCCATCTGCGCGACTGGATGGTGAGCAGCTGGACAGTTTCCCTGCTCTACGAGCAGGTCGTGCGTTACTCCGCCATCCTGCGCCGCGTCGGCAAGGGGGATGGCGCAACAGCGCTGCGGAAGATCGCAACCGCCATGCGGCGCGACTTCAACAAGCATCTAATCCGCGACGGCGTGGTTGCCGGCTACGGCATCTTCGATCCCACCCATGACGGGGTCGAACTGCTGCTGCATCCCAACGACCAACGCACCGGGCTGCATTACTCGCTGATTTCGATGACACAGGCCATGCTCGGCAAGCTCTTCACGCCGGCGCAGCGGCAAGAGCATATGAAGCTGATCGAAAAGCACCTCCTCTTCCCCGATGGCGTGCGCCTGATGGAGAAGCCTGCGACCTATGCAGGCGGCCCGGAAACACTCTTCCGCCGCGCCGAATCTTCGTCCTTTTTCGGCCGCGAAATCGGTCTGATGTATGTGCATGCGCATCTACGCTACTGCGAAACGCTGGCCATCGCCGACGATGCAAAAGCCCTCTGGAGGGCGATCGGCCTCGTCAATCCGATCGCTGTCACGGATGCCCTGCCGCAAGCATCTCTGCGCCAGCGCAATACCTATTTCAGCAGCAGTGATGTCGCCTTCCCGGATCGCTATCAGGCCGCGAGCAACTGGCAGCAGGTCAAAAAGGGCGAGATCGCCGTCGACGGCGGCTGGCGCATCTATTCCAGCGGCCCCGGCCTCTACGCCCGCAGCTTTGTCGAAAACATACTTGGCTTCAAACGCCGCTTCGGACGGCGCAAGCGGCGGCCGCTTCTGCCATCTTCCGCTTCGGTCACGATCAAGACGGATCACGCACCGTGGCGCCGGCTGAACGCGCCGTCCAACACGCCGAAGCGCAAAGATTAAAGGACGGCTTTGCGCAGGCGACTGGAATCGGATCAGGGCTAGCGAAAAGCTGCAGCCAGGTGGAATGTGCGACGGGCTCGGCACGTCGCCTTCCAGCATGACGCGGCGGCGAATAGACTTCCGCTTGTCGCCGATCTCCACGATCCTGTGCTCGGAAAGAACGCTGCGTCCGGTGAGACGGTCAGCGGCGGCTTTGGAAAACACAGGATCGATCTCGCCGCCGGAGAGAGTTTTACCGGCGACGGAAGCGCGCTGTTCGAATGACGGCTTTTTACGGCCTGTCGCCGTGAAGATGGCGCTCGAGGAAGGGCAAGTTGTCCTGTCCCCAGTAGAGCTCGTCTTCATAGGCAAAGGTCGGAAAGCCGAAGACGCCTCTTTCGCGTGCGTGAATACGATCTGCCGCCCATTTCTGCTGAACGTCGTCGTCGCCCTGCCGCCGCAGCAAGGCAGCTCCATCGAAACCGGCCGCATTGACGATCGCTTCGCGGATATGGGGCCTGCCGATATCCTTTGCCTCGCTCCAGAAGGCATGCTGCAAGGCACGTGTCACGCCGATCCAGTCCTGGCGGTCGAGATAGGCGGCGATGACGAAGAAGGAAGCCGGCGTTGGATCGCTGAGTTCCGGCCGGTTTTCGAGGATCAGGGTCTTGCCGCGGACACCCGCCCAGCGCTTGAGATCCCGGACCCAGTAGGCTCGGCGGATTTCCGGCCGGTTGCGAGAGAAAATCCCGCCGTTTTCTTCAACGACCGTCGTCAGATACGGCTTGATGCTCACATCGTTTTTTTCGGCAAGCTCGGCAAAGGCATCCAGTCCGATATACGACCAGGGTGAACTTATGGAAATGAAATATTCGACTAATCTGGTCACGGAGAGATTCCTACAATTCCGATGTTTGTCGCACTGAGGCTGCGGTCGAATGCAGCACTCGATTCAAGGCCAATGGGACTTGCATAGCAATATCGCGCATCAAGCCACCCGAAGGGCCTTTGTCTGCCAGCCGAGTTCAGGTGCGATATGCGTGACGAAGTCATGCAGGATCTGGCGATATTCGTCATGTTCGAATTCATAGGGCAATTCCAGCCGGAGCTCGCTGACATGCGGCAGGATGGGATCGGCATGGAGACGCTCGAGAATCTGCTCCGATGTACCAACGAGATCGCTGGCAAAAAGCGTGCGCCGCTCACCTTGCGGGGAAAGCGTGCGCTCATGACGCCCGGCGGCATAATCGGCATATCGTCTGCGGGTGGCCGCATCGGCACTGTCGAAGGGCACGATGACACGGCCGAGCGCTACACGTCGATCGGCTCCGCCAGCGCCACGGTAGACGACCAGCTGACGGGACTGGGCGACAAAGAAATCGTCGGTCTCCTCGCCGGTCGTGACATTGCCGATCAGTAGGTTGAACCCGTTCTGCCCGGCCCAGGCGGCCGAGCGCAGCGAGCCGCCGCCATACCAGATGCGGTCAATCAGGCCTCTCGCATAGGGATGCAGCCTCGGGCGTTGCGGGCCGAACGGCGTCTTGATGAAGGTGTTCTCGTCGCCGAGATAGGTTCCCTTCAGATTGCCGGCGAAGCGCAGCACGCGTTCATGCGAGAAATCATGGTTCTGCCAGTCGCCGTCGAAGGCAAGCGGACCGATGAGGTCGGCATGCAGCGGACGTCCTGCGCTCAGGCCAACATTCAACCTTCCCTTTGACAGAACGTCGACCGTCGAAAGATCCTCTGCCAGCCGATACGGACTTTCGTAACCGATCGGAATGACCGCGGTGCCGAGTTCGATACGACTGGTGCGCTGGGTGGCGGCCGCCAGAAAGGCGGTCGCCGAGGAGATTCCCGGCTCCAGATGCCGCTGGCGAGCCCAGGCGCTTTCGAAACCCAGCTCTTCACCGAAGCCAAGAAGCTGCAAGGTCTTTTCGAGACCAGGGAGCGGGTCGTCATCGGAATAGTTACCGGGTGTCAGAAAGCCGATATGGCCGATCGAAATCGCGTTACCGCTCATCTTGTCCTCACTCAGAATTTCGGCAGGCCGGGCGGGTTCGTCTCGGAGGCAGGCAGTGCCTCTTCCGAGAGCTGCCAGTGCTCAAGGATTTTTGCATAGGTTCCATCCTTGATCAGGCCGTTTGTGGCGAGCGTCAGCGTATCGGCAATGCCACTTCCCTTGCGGGTGGTGATCGCGACATCGGAGCGATCGGGCCAGCCAGCGCTCAGCGTCCCGACCCGCTTGAGGTTCTTGTCGCGCGCGGCGATATAGACGAGCTGCGCATGCGGCTGGACGATGACGTCGGCACGGCCGGACCGCAGCGCCAGCAGACTTGCCGCCTCGTCGTCATAATATTGCAGCTCGAGCGGCTTGAGACCGGCAGCGACATCCTCGTCGCTCCATTTCAGCAGGATGCGTTCCTGATTGGTGCCGGCACCGACGATGAAGCGCAGTCCCGCCGCATCCTTCGGCTCCTTGATCGAGGTTATCGCGCTGTCCGCCTTGACGAAGAAGCCGTGTAACCCCTTGCGGTAAGTGGAGAAATCGAACTTCTCCTTGCGCTGCTCCGTCACGCCGACATTGGAGATGACTGCATCATATTTGCCCGAGGTCAGGCCGAGCGGCCAGTCGATCCACGCAACCGGGACGATCTCAAGCTGCAGCCCGAGGCTTTCGGCGATGGCACTGGCATAATCGGGGTCTGCGCCGACGATCGTCCTGGCATCCGTCGCGTAGGTGGCGAGCGGCGGCCCGCCGGGGCTGACCGCAATCGTGAATTTGCCGGGCGAGACGAACTTGAAATTCTTCGGAATGGACGCGATCGCCGCCTCGTTGCGTTGCGCGTGCACGCGGTTGGGCTGCTCGGGGCTCAGGTCGAACTCATCAGCCGTGGCAATGCCTGCATAGCAGGCTGCCAGCGAGGCAATGGTGGCAATCGATGTGATGCGCAGTCTGGAAAATATCGTCACAACAGAACTCTCCAAAATATATGAAAACGAGGACGGACCGGCGCGACCTCCAACGCCGGTCCGTCAGACCATCCTTTATGAGCCGCTCTTCGGCAGCCCCGGCGGGTTGGTCTTTGCTTCGTCGATGGCTTCTGCGTTCAGGCTCCAGTGCTTCAGCACTTCGCCGTACTTTCCGTTCTTGATGAGATCGTTGACGGCGACGGTGACGGCATCCGCAAGGCCGCCGCCCTTCTTCGTCGTGACGGCGATTTCAGCCGTCAGCGGCCAGCCGCCGGAGACGATGCCGACAAGCTTGGTGTGTCCCTTGATGGAAGAGCTGTAGGCCTGGGTCGCGTTCGGATTGAACTCGATATCGGCGCGACCGGACTGCAGCGCCAGGTCGGCTGCGGCGCGGTCGTCATAATATTGAACCTCGATCGGCTTCAGACCGGCGGCAACATTCTGGCGATCCCATTCCAGGATGATCTTTTCCTGATTGGTGCCTGCACCGGTAATCACCTTGAGACCGGCGACATCCTTCGGTTCCTTGATCTCGGTGATCTTGCTGTCGGACTTCACATAAAAGCCGAGCACGTCCTTGCGATAGGTAGAGAAATCGAACTTCTCCTTGCGCTCTTCGGTGACCGTCACGTTGGAAATGACCGCATCATACTTGCCGGAGGAGACGCCGAGCGGCCAGTCAGCCCAGGCGACTGAAACGAGGTTCAGCTCAAGGCCGAAGGAATCGGCGAGCAGCTGCGCCAGATCCGGATCGGCGCCGACCACGGTCGCAGCATCCGATGCATAGGTGGCAATCGGCGGATCCCAGGCATTGACGGCAACGGTGAACTTGCCCGGTTCGACGAACTTGAAGTTCGGCGCGATGGCCTTGATGGCCGTCTCGTCCTTTTCAGCGCGTACGCGGTTGGACGTATCCGGGCTGAGATTGAACTTTTCGGCGGCCTGCGCCGTGCCGAGACCGAGTGCCGTCAAGACGACGACACCGGCAAGCAGGTAATTGGCTCTATTTCTGAATGCCATTTCCCTTCTCCACTTCATCTTAGGGTTGTTGTTGTTTTCATGCCCTCCGGACGCCCGTCGCGGCCGGGATCTGCTGATGCCTTGCCGCTCGTTCAGAGGACCTTGGCGAGGAATTCTCGGGTTCGGGGATGTTCCGCTTCGTTGAAGATGCGGGCCGGCGAACCGGCTTCGAGGATGTGGCCGCCGTCCATGAAGACGACGGTATCGGCCACCTCGCGGGCAAAACCGATTTCGTGGGTGACAATCACAAGCGTCGTGCCGGTACGCGCCAGCTCCTTGATGACGTCGAGGACTTCGCCCACGAGTTCCGGATCGAGCGCCGAGGTGGGTTCATCGAACAGCAGCACCTTCGGCCGCAGTGCCAGCGCGCGAGCGATGGCGACGCGCTGCTGCTGGCCACCGGAAAGCTGACGCGGATAGGCGTTGATCTTGTCGCTGAGGCCGACGCGCGCAAGCAATTCCTGCGCAAGCTGGGTGGCGTCCTCCCGGTTGACCCCGCGAACCTGGATCGGCGCTTCGATGAGGTTTTCGAGCACGGTCAGATGCGGGAAGAGATTGAAGCTCTGGAAGACCATGCCGATATCGGCACGGCGCTTCAGAATGTCCTTTTCCTTGAGCTCGTAAAGCACATCGCCCTTCTGCTCGTATCCGACGAGATCGCCATCGACCGAGATGAAGCCGCCATCGACACGCTCCAGGTGATTGATGGCGCGCAGCAGAGTCGATTTGCCGGAGCCGGAAGGGCCGAGGATAGCTGTGACACTGCCGGCCGGCAACGTGAGGTCGATGCCGTCAAGTACCTTTAAAGAGCCGAAGCTTTTGGAAATGCCGTGAATGCGCACCGCGCCGCCGGACCGCAGCACCGTTGCGTCCCGGAAACCGGAGGTACGGGCTGGAATGCTCAAGGGTTTCACGGCAGGCAAAGGACGGCTGAAACGCTGGAAGAAGGCCTGGAACGGCAATGGCTTCGGGTTGCGAAGCGCGCCTTTCGAGAAATAGCGCTCGATATAGTGCTGGGCGATCGACAGCACCGTCATGATGACGAGATACCAGACCGTCGCCACCATCAGCAGCGGAATGACCTCGAGATTGCGGCGGTAGATGACCTGTACCGTGTAGAACAGCTCCGGCAGGGCCAGCACATAGACCATCGAAGTGGCCTTGGTCAGCCCGATGATCTCGTTGAAACCAGTTGGCAGGATCGACCGCATAGCCTGCGGCAACACGATACGAAAGGCCTGTCGGCGACGAGGAAGACCGAGGGCCGAGGCGGCTTCAAGCTGCCCCTGATCGACGGACAGGATGCCACCACGGACGATCTCGGCGAAAAAGGCCGACTGATTGAGCGTGAGGCCGAGGAACGCCGCGGCGAAGGGCGTCAGCAACTGCGTCGTCGGATATTCGAAAAGCACAGTGCCGGTGAACGGCACGCCGAGCGTAATAGTCTCATAGAGATAGCCGAGATTGTTCAGCACCAGGAGCAGAACGATGACGGGGATCGACCGCAGCAGCCAGATATAACCCCATGAGAGTCCAGACAGCAGCGGCGATTTCGAGACGCGAGCAAGCGCCAGCGCCGTTCCGAGGATCGAGCCGGAAATCGTCGCGAGCAGTGTCAGAAGCAGCGTGCGCCCGAGACCAGCAAGAACCGGCGCTGCGAAAAACCATTCAGCAAAGACATCCCAACCCCAGCGCGCATTGGTAAAGGTCGAATAGAGCACTGCGGCAATGACGACAGCGGCGAATACGCTGCCGGCAAGCCGGCCGGGATGCCGCGCCGGGACGATCCTCAATCGCGAGTAGTCCTGCTGCGCATGATCGCCTACCCTGCTGCTGCCGGTGTCGATGCCGGCATAGTCACTCGTCAATGCCATCGTGTTTCCCCTTGTTGTGGAGTGTTTTTTGCCTGAGCTCAGCGACCCGCTGCAGCCTGCAGCGGCGGTTGATCGGTATTGGCCGACAGCTGCGGTGCGAGGTGACGGATGTCCTTCTCGAAAGGCAGCGTCTTGTAGATTTCCGGGTCGACCTTGGGGTCGAAGAGTGCCGTGTAGCCGTAGTTGAGGTAGAGGCCGACGGCCTCAGGCTGGCGAAAGCCAGTCGTCAGGTAGACCCGCTGATAGCCTTGCCGGGCCGCCTGAACCTCCAGCTCCACAAGCACCTTGCGGGCAAGGCCTTGCCTGCGCAGATCGGAGCGCGTCCAGATGCGTTTGAATTCGGCCGTCTCCCCGTCGTAATATTTGAAAGCTCCACCACCGATCGTCTCACCATCGCGCACGAGCAGCACGAAATTGCCGACAGGCGGGGCGAAAGCCTCGGGCGGATAGCGATTGAGTTCGGCTGCGGCGCCCTCCTCGCTGAAATAGTTTCCGTAGCGGCTGTCATACTCGTAGATCAGCTCGTCGATCAGTGGCTTGGCGCGAGGGTCGAGAGGACTGGTGTAGAGAAACGTATCGCTCATGTCGTTCGTCACCCGTTATCGTCAGTGAGGAAGGTTTCAGCGAGCCGCACCCAATAGCGGGCGGCTGGCGCAATGATCGCGTCGTTGAAATCGTAATGGGCGCTGTGAAGCGGGGCGCTGTCGCCATTGCCGACGAAGAGGTAGCTGCCCGGCTTCTCCTGCAGCATGAAGGCGAAATCCTCGCTCGCCGTGCGCGGGCGGAACCCCGCCTCGATGCTTTCCGGCTCGAAAGAGGACAGCGCGACCTCGCGGGCAAAGGCCGTCTCGGCCCGGTGATTGATCAGCGCTGGAAAGCCGAGCCGATAGTCGACCTCGGCCGTTGCGCCGAAACTCTCGGCTTGTGCTCGAGCAAGCGCCGGCACGCGTTCCTGGAGCTTGTCGCGCACCGCCTGACTGAAGGCACGCATTGTGAGCTTCAGTTCGACGCTTTCCGGAATGACGTTCGATGCAGACCCGGCATGGATAGAGCCGACGGTGACGACGGCCATGTCCTGCGGATCGACATTGCGTGAGACGATGCTCTGCAACGCCGTGATGAAGGAAGCCGAGGCCAATATCGGGTCGACGGCGCGATGCGGCTCGGCGCCGTGACCGCCCTTGCCGACGATGCGGATGACGGCCTGATCGACGGAAGCCATAGCGGCATCGGCGACGAAACCGAAGTGGCCGACAGGCACAGCCGGCCAGTTGTGCAAGCCGAAAACCGCATCGACTGGGAAGCGTTCGAACAATCCTTCCGACAGCATCTTGCGGGCGCCGGCGCCAATCTCTTCTGCCGGCTGGAAAATCAGCCGCAAGGTGCCGCTGAAATTGCCGCTCTCCGCGAGAAAACGTGCGGCCGCAAGCAGGATCGTCGTATGGCCGTCATGCCCGCAGGCATGCATGACGCCGGGATTGCTGCTTGCATAGGAAAGGTTTGTGGCCTCCTCGATCGGCAGGGCATCCATATCGGCGCGGATGCCAATGGTCTGCTTGCCTTTTCCCCGGACCAGGGTGGCAACGATGCCGGTACCGGCAATGCCTGTCGCCACCTCATAGCCCCAGGAGGAAAGGTGCGAGGCCACGAGCTTGCTCGTGCGGCGTTCCTGGAAGGCAAGCTCGGGATATTGATGAAGGTCGTGGCGAAGCGCGATGAATTCGTCGAGATGAGCGGCAATGCCTGTCTCGACCGGATCATGACTGCGCGAAGTCTTGGTGATGACATTCATGGAAACGTCCGCGGCGCGTTATGCGCCGACGGCCTTTCCATGTTCGATAGCCTCTTCGCCACCCGCATATCGGCTCTCGCGGAACGGCAGGCCGAGGTGGTCGCGCAATGTCTCTCCCTTGAGGACATGGTCGAAGTAACCGCGCGCTTCGAGGATCGGCAGAACGTATTTCGCGAAATCGTCGAAGCCTTCGGCGATGATAGGGAAACCGAGGATGAAACCGTCGGCCGCCTCGCCATCAATCCAGCGGATGATCTCGTCGGCAATATGCTCAGCCGTGCCGATGAAAGCGGTGCGCGGCGTTGCGCTGTCGAGCGCGACATCCCGGAGGGTCAGTCCCTTCTCGCGCGCCGTCTTCTTGATCCGGTCCGTCGTGGCGCGGAAATTGTTGCGGCCGATATCGCCAATGTCAGGGAAAGGTTCGTCGAGCGGATAGGCGCTGAAATCGTGATGGTCGAAGAAGCGGCCGAGATAGAGAAGCGCCTCTTCGATGGTGACGAGATTGCGGATCGCCTGATATTTGGCTTCCGCTTCCTCTGCCGTCGCCCCAACGATCGGGCCGATGCCGGGATAGATGCCGATCTCTGCGGCCCGGCGTCCCTGCGCGATCGCGCTCTGCTTGATCTGCTTGTAGAAAGCCTGCGCTTCCTCGATCGGCCCGCCATTGGTGAAGACCGCATCGGCATGTTTGCCGGCAAGCCGGATGCCGGAATCGGAGGCGCCCGCCTGGAAGACGACTGGCTGGCCCTGTTTCGACCGGCCGATATTGAGTGGGCCTTCGATGCGGAAGAAGCGCCCCTTGTGGTTCAGCCGGTGCAGCTTGCTCTTGTCGGCATAGACGCCGCTCTCGCGGTCACGCACGAAGGCATCGTCGTCCCAGGAATCCCAGAGACCCTTGATGGCGTCGATATATTCCTCGGCGATCTCGTAACGTAGCTCATGCTCGGGATGTTCGCGCCCGTAATTGCGGCCCGACCCTTCGAGCGGCGAGGTCACCGCATTCCAGCCGGCGCGGCCGCCGCTGACGAGGTCGATGGAGGCGAATTGGCGGGCGATGGTGAAGGGGTCGCTGTAGGACGTCGAAACCGTGCCAACCAGACCGATCTTCGATGTGGAGGCAGCAAGGGCTGCGAGGATCGTCAGCGGCTCGAAGCGGTTGAGGAAGTGCGGGATCGACTGTTCGTTGATGTAGAGACCATCGGCAACGAAGGCGAAGGCAATGCCGGCCTCTTCGGCCTTGCGGGCCGCCTTGACGAAAAACTCAAAATTGGTGCTGGCGTCTGCCGGGCCGCTTGGATGTTTCCAGGCATTCATATGGCCGCCTGGGCCCTGCAGCATGATACCGAAAGTGATTTTCTTCTGGGCCATGGGTTCAATCCTCCTGGGGATGGTCAAGCTGCGAGGGAAAGCCGTTCCTTGGCGAGCAATTCGATTGAGGAGAGCCGCTCTGAAGCGGCCAGCGCCGGCGTATCGAGAACGAATTCCTTGACCCCGTAGCGACGATGCAGTTCATCCAATTCCTTGCGGATCTGGGCGGCCGTGCCGTGCAGTACGCTCGGCACTTTTTCCTCGGTGCGATAATCCGTGACACCGGCCTGCCTTGCGAATTCGGCCGCCTGTTCTTCGCTGCCGACATTCACCGTCTGGCCGTTCGGCAGGAAGATCTTGACGATGCGCAGATTGCCGACGCGCTCGCGGGCTTGCTCCTCGCTGTCTGCTGCGAATGCAGCGAGCGCCAGGATCGGCTTCTTGCCACCGGAGGCGCGTTCATAGGCTTCGAAGGTCTTACGCAGGTTTTCCGGATCACCGTTGAGATGGCCGGCGAATACCAGCTCCCAGCCCTTCTCGGCGGCCAGCACTGCGCTCTCGACGCTTGCGCCAAGAAGGAAACGCTCGGGTGCTGTCGGCGGAAAAGGTGTCGCCTGCGCGCCCTCGTAATTGGGATCGGCGGTGAGATAGGTGTTGATGTCGGAAAGCTGGACGGCGAAATCCGGCTTTCTTTCAAGATCGAAGGCTGCCTGCAGAGCCCGTGTCGACAGCGGAAAGCCGCCTGGGGCCTTGCCGACACCAAGATCGACGCGACCAGGCGCCAGCGAGGCGAGAAGATTGAAGCTCTCGGCCACCTTGTAGGCGCTGTAGTGCTGCAGCATCACGCCGCCCGAGCCGATGCGGATCTTCGATGTCCGGGCCAGAAGATAGGCAATCAAGGTTTCCGGCGCAGAGCTCGCCAGATTGGACATGTTGTGATGTTCGGCGACCCAGAACCTGTTATAGCCGAGTTCTTCGGCGCGGATCGCCAGCCGCACGCTCGCCTGCAAGGCTTCGGCGGCAGTTTTTCCCTGTTCAACCGGGCTCTTGTCGAGAAGGCTCAGAAGATAAGACATATGGTTTCATCCAGATCAGCTCCGCGGTTGCGTCGCATAATCTATAAAACCCATAGACAATATGAATTATAAGAAAGAGTGTTCTCTTTAAGCGTGTAGTTCAGGAAAATTCGTTGCGTGCGGACAGGTCAGGACATGCCTGCCGAAACCTGTCCGCACGCCATATTACCAGTTCGTGACCGAGCCGTCGCGGCGTTTCAGATGCGGCGCTTCCCAATATTCGAAGCTCTGCCTAGCAATCAGTTCCTCGTTGACCTCGATGCCAAGGCCGGGAGCGTCCGAGACCGGATAAAACGCGCCTTCGAGCCGCGGCTGGACCGGGAAGAACTCGGAATTGTCGAAGCCGAGATGGGTTTCGGCCGGGCTTGCCCGGGTTTCCAGCCAGGAGAAATTGGCGACCGCCGCAGAAAAGTGGATGGTCGCGGCAGTGCAGACCGGCCCCAGCGGATTATGCGGCATCATGTCGACATAATGCGCCTCGCTCCAGCCGGCGACCTTCATCGATTCTGTCAGGCCGCCGACATTGCAAACATCGAGCCGATTGAACTGGTGAATGTCGCGCTCGATAAAGGGCAGGAACTGCCATTTCGAGGAAAATTCCTCGCCGATCGCAAAGGGAACATCAGTCATGCGCCTGAGCGCTTCATAGGCGCCTGGCGTCTCATCGCGGATCGGTTCTTCCAGGAAGTCTAGCGTGCCCTTCGGCATCTTCTGGCAGAAGCTCGCGGCCTCAGCCACGGTCAGGCGATGGTGGTAGTCGATACCGAGAACGACGTCCTCACCTAACTCCTCACGGGCCTTGATGCACCATTTCGCCGTCGTGGCGATGTGCTCGCGCGGCTCGTAGATATCCTTGTTCTCGTGGCCGGCGGGCGATAGGCGCATGGCCGTCCAGCCATGCTCCACGAGCATCTGCGCCTGCTCGATCATCGCCGGTCCCGGCTCGGCGAAGGTCGTCGCAAAGGTCGGGATGCGGTCGCGCTGTTTGCCGCCGAGCAATTCATAGACCGGCACGCCGAGCGCCTTGCCCTTGATGTCATGCAGCGCGATATCGATGGCGGAGATCGCCGCCTGCAGCACGCGGCCGCCTTCGAAATACTGGCTGCGATACATTTCCTGCCAGAGCGCGCCGATCTTGAACGGATCGCGGCCACGCAGGAATTCCGCATAATGCTCGAGAGCGCCGACCACGGCCTTCTCGCGGCCGGAGAGACCGCTCTCGCCCCAGCCAAAAATTCCCTCGTCCGTCTCGATCTTCACCAGAAGCTGGTTGCGGATGCCGACCTTGACGGCATAGGTCTTGATCGCTGCAATCTTCATCTTTTCCTCCTCACCAATGCCACAGCGTACCGTCTTCCAGACGGTTCACGGGCAGGTAGGCGCGCTGGTACGGATATTTCTCGGCAAGCTTCTCATCGATATCGACGCCGTGGCCGATAGCCTCACCCGGATGCAGATAGCCATCATTGAGGCTCCAGGCGCTTGGGAACACTTCGAGGATTTCCGGCAGGTAGCCGGAATATTCCTGGATGCCGAAGTTCGGAACCCAGAGATCAAGATGCAGGTTGGCACCAAGGCAGATCGGCGACATGTCCATCGCGCCGTGGCAGGCAGTGCGCACATTGTAGACGCTGGCGTAATCCATGATGCGGCGGAGCGCCGTGATGCCGCCCGCATGCACCGTCGTGGTGCGGATATAGTCGATCAGCTGCTCTTCGATCAGCAGGCGCGCATCCCAGATCGTGTTGAACACCTCACCGACGGCAAGCGGTGTCGTCGTGTGCTTGCGGATCAGGCGGAAACCTTCCTGGTGTTCTGCTGCGACCGCGTCTTCCAGCCAGAAGAGACGGGCAAATTCCAGATCCTTGCCGAGGCGAGCCGCCTCGATCGGCGTCAAGCGGTGATGCGTGTCATGCAGCAGTTCGATATCGGGGCCATGGGCTTCGCGAACGGCTTCGAAGAGTTTCGGAATATGGCGCAGATATTTCGAGGTCGACCAGACTTCCTCATGCGGCACAGCATCATCGTCCGCATTGTTGGTGACGGATTTCTTGCCTGTACCGTAAACGTCAGGCAGTCCCGGAATGCCGACCTGTACGCGGATCGCCTTGTAGCCCTGCTCGATACGCTTGCCGACGGCCTCGACAGCTTCGGCAATATCGGTGCCCTGGGCATGCGTGTAGCATAGCACCTTCTCGCGGCTCGCGCCGCCAAGCAGCTGGTAGAGCGGCATATTGGCGGCCTTGGCCTTGATGTCCCAGAGCGCGGTGTCAATGCCGGCGATTGCCGCCATCGTCACTGGGCCGCGGCGCCAGTAGGCACCTTTGTAGAAATACTGCCAGATATCTTCGATGCGCGAGGGATCACGGCCGATCAGAAGTGGCGCCAGATGATCCTGCAGATAGGCGACGACGGCCTTTTCGCGGCCGTTCAGCGTGGCGTCGCCGACGCCCGTCAGGCCTTCATCGGTGAAGATCTTGACAGTGACGAAGTTGCGGCCCGGCGAGCAGACAATGATTTTGACGTCGGTAATTTTCATGACTTATCCGTTGGCTGAAACTGTGCGTGTGGGGTCGTAGCGGAACCGGTTGTGGATGCGCCGGTCGCGCGGGTCTGGATGCGGAATGGCCGAGAGAAGCGCACGCGTGTAGTCATGCGCCGGATTGTTGACGACCTGATCGGTCTCACCGGCTTCGACGATCTTGCCGCGATACATGACCGCCACGCGGTCGCACATGTAGCGGATGACCGACATGTCGTGGGAAATGAAGACATAGGAGAGCCCAAGCTCGTCCTGCAGCTTCATCATCAGGTCCAGCATCTGCGAGCGCAGGGAAACGTCGAGCGCCGAAGTCGCCTCATCAGCAATGATCAGGCGTGGCTTCACGGCAATGGCGCGGGCAATGCCGATACGCTGGCGCTGGCCGCCGGAAAAAGCATGCGGATAGCGCTCCCGCCAGGCAGGTTCGAGGCCGACCTGCTGCATGAGCTCTGAAACCCGATCGTCGAGCGGCCTGCCCTTCATGCCGGCCAGCTTCAGCGGCTCGGCGATGATCTGGCCGACGGTCTTGCGGGGGCTGAGCGAGCCAACAGGATCCTGGAAGATCATGCGGATATCGCGCCTGACATCCTTGAGCGTTGCCTTGTCCGTCGTGCGCAGTTCGACGGTGCTGCCGTCACTGCGGCGATAATCCATCGCGCCCGATTGCGGATCGTAGATCCGCAGCATGCAGCGGCCCATCGTGGTTTTACCTGAGCCGGACTCGCCGACAATGCCCAGCGTTTCGCCGGGGCGGACGATCAGCGACACGTCATCGACGGCCTTGAGGCCGGAGGGGAAAGTCAGTGATAGGTTCTTGACCTCGAGCAACGGCGGTGCTTCGGCCGAGACCTGTGGCCGCGACAGGCGAACTTCCGCCTTGCGCTCCAGTTTGACGACCGAGCCGATCAGCCGGCGCGTATAGTCGTCCTGCGGTGCGTGGAAGATCTGCTCGACCGGCCCCTTCTCCATGACCTTGCCGCGATACATGACGAGCACTTCGTCGGCGATCTCGGCGACGACGCCCATGTCATGGGTGATGAACAGCACGGCCATGCCTTGGCTCTGCTGCAACTTGCGGATCAGGTCGAGGATTTCGGCCTGCGTCGTCACGTCGAGTGCCGTCGTTGGCTCGTCTGCGATTAGCACGGAGGGATTGCAGGCAAGCGCCATGGCGATCATCACACGCTGGCGCATACCGCCTGAGAATTCGAACGTGTAGCGGTCGATCGCCGTTTCCGGGCGGGGTATCTCCACCTGCCGTAAGAGCTCCAGCACACGCTCGCGCTGCTGCGCGCCACGGATGCCGAAATGGATTCTGAGCGCCTCGCCGATCTGGGTGCCGATACGGTGAACCGGCGAAAGCGAACTCATCGGCTCCTGGAAGATCATGGCGATCTCCTTGCCGCGAACGTTGCGGATTTCCCTGCCGCGCGGCTCGAGCTTGGCAAGATCGGTCGAGGTGCCATCCGCCCGCGTCAGGACGATCGAGCCGCCCTCGATCCGGCCGGGTCTATCGACGATCTGCAGGATGGAGCGCGCCGTTACCGACTTGCCGGAGCCGGATTCGCCGACGACGCAGAGCGTCTTGCCGCGCTTCAGTTCGAAGGAAACACCGTCGACCGCCTTGAAGATGCCGGTACGGGTCGGGAAATAGGTCTTGAGGTCATCGACCTTGAGGATCGTATCATCTGTCATGGTCATGAAACCGACTCGTAGGGATCTGCGGCATCGCGGAGACCGTCGCCGAGGAAGTTGAGGGAAAGCACCGAGATGACGATGGCGGCGGCCGGCGTGAACAGGAGCCACGGGGCCTGCGCTACGGCGCGGATATTCTGCGCCTCCTGCAGGAGTACGCCCCAGGAAATGATCGGCGGCTGCAGACCGATGCCGAGGAAGGAGAGCGCGGTCTCAGCCAGGATCATCGAAGGGATTGCCAGCGTCAGCGTCGCGATGATGTGGCTCATGAAGGACGGAACGAGGTGATTGAAGATGATGCCGATTTCGCTCATGCCGTCGAGACGCGCGGCGATGACAAAATCCTCGTTTCGCAGCGACAGGAACTTGCCACGCACTTCACGTGCAAGGCTCGTCCAGCCGATCAGCGAGACAATGAGGGTGATGACGAAATAGGTGCGAAGCGGCGGCCAACCGACGGGAATGGCGGCGGCAAGGCCCATCCACAGCGGAATGGTCGGGATGGAGCGCAGCAGTTCAATCATGCGCTGGATGCCAAGGTCGACCCAGCCGCCGAAGAAACCCGAAATGCCGCCGATTGTGACGCCCAGCACGAGGCTCATGAAGACGCCGACAAGACCGATCGACAGCGAGATCTTGGCGCCATGCACAACACGCGAGAAGATATCGCGGCCGAGACGATCGGCGCCGAAGATATAAAGACTGTCGCCCGGCATCGGGTTCGTCAGGCCGAAGAGCTTGGTCTGCATCGGAATGAAGCCGAGCAAGTAGTAAGGTTGCGGCGCCTTGACAAAAAGGCCGACATCAACGGGCTTTGCCGGATCGGCCGTGAACTCGCGCCGCATGGATTCGGTGTTCAAGGTCATCTTGAGCTGGCTGACGTGCGGGCGGAAGGAGCCGTCGACCAGCAGCGAGATGCCCTGCGGCGGTGCATAGGTGAAGCGCGCATTCGTGGCATTCGGATCGAGCGGCGCTATAAAATCCGCAAAGGCCGCAACCAGATACATGAAGACGATGACGACAAGGCTCGCCAAGGCAATCTTGTGCTTCTTGAACTTCAGCCAGAAAAGCCGCCACTGGCCGGCAACGGCGATATCCTTGCCGTGCAGGTCGATCGATGGGCCGGCATCCGGCGGGAGATGGGTAATATCTGTCATTGGAACCGTATCCGCGGGTCGGTGATGGCGAGCAGGATGTCGGAAATCAGCGT
The DNA here is from genome assembly GCA_900468805.1 of Hyphomicrobiales bacterium. GTDB lineage: Bacteria > Pseudomonadota > Alphaproteobacteria > Rhizobiales > Rhizobiaceae > Rhizobium. Next base: position 395,325 of record UEIF01000009.1, read on the forward strand.
GCCGATGATCGTCAGCACCGAAATCAAGAGGATGAGCGAGCCGGCGAGATACATGTCCTGAGCCAGCAGGGCGCGCAGCAGTAGCGGTCCTGTGGTCGGCAGACTCATGACGACGGAGACGATAATCTCGCCCGAAATGACCGCCGGCAGTATCCAGCCAAGCGTCGAGATCAGCGGGTTGAGCGCCAGGCGCACCGGATAGCGGATCAAGAGCTCGAATTCGGACATGCCCTTGGCGCGCGCTGTCGTGACATAGGGTTTCGAGAGTTCATCGAGCAGATTGGCGCGCATGATGCGCACCAGTGCGGCCAGCGAACCGAGGCCGATGATGATGACCGGCAGCCAGACATGCTGGGCGAAATCGATAAGCCTGCCGAAGCTCCAGGGCGCATCGACATAATCGGGCGAGAAGAGGCCGCCGACGCTCTGGCCGAAATAGGCCGACATCATATACATGGCCGAAAGCGCCATAAGGAAGTCGGGTACGGCAAGGAAGAAGAAGGCAAGGAAGGTCGCCGAATAATCAGAGATCGAATATTGCCGCACCGCCGAGAGTATGCCGATCGGGATCGCGACAGCCCAGACAAAGCAGAGCGTCAGGAAGGAGAGCAGCAGCGAGAATCCGAGGCGGCCCCATATCAGCTCCGTGACCGGCTTGCCGAGCTCGAAGGAGATGCCGAAATCGCCATGCAGCAGGATGCCGGCAATCCACTTGTAATATTGGAAATACATCGGCTGATCGAGACCGTAACGCTCGCGCATGGCGGCAACGGTTCCCTCTTCCACCGCACCACCCTGGCTTGCCCAATCGGCCATGAGGGTCGTCAGGTAATCGCCCGGCGGCAACTGGATGATGATGAAGGCGATGATGGAGACGGCAAACAGTGTCGGGATCGCGAACACAAGCCGCTTGGCAATATAACGGAGCATGATTTCAGACCGTTCGATAGGATCGAAGGGGCGGCCGGCGGAGGCATGGTGCCCCCACCGGCTCTGGGAGGAGCCTTACTTGGCCTTGTCGAAGTACCACTGGGTCAGCGTCGGGGCCGGATGCCAGAGGTTGCCGGTGATCGGGATACCGTTGACGACATTCTTCAGGTTCTTCGACACCATCATGTATTTCGGCATGGGGCGCGAAATACCGATGTTGAGGAAGTTGTCGGCCGAGAGATTCAGGAATTCCTTCATCTTGTTGCGGCGATCATCATCGGTGACAGCGGCATTGACCTTGTCATAGGCAGCCATCAGCGCCTTGATCTCAGCGGGCGGCTCTTCGCCCGTCGCATGGTTCGAATACCACTCGCTCCAGCGCATCGCGAAGAAGATGTCGGCCTTCTGGAAGGGCATGTAGCAGCGCGGATCGGTATAGACTTCCGAGAGACCGCCGACGCAGTTCCAGATATAGGCGTCCTGCTCGTTGGCAGACCACATCGTATTCAGGCGGGCGCGGTCGGTGGTGCGCAGCTGAATGTCGATGCCGACTTCCTTGGCGTATTTCTGCACCATCTGCATGACGTCGGGGTAGGAAAGACCGAAGACGTCGGCGACCATGAAGTTGATGGTGAAGCGCTTGCCGCTCTCGTCGAGGCGGAAGCCTTCTGCATCCTTCTTCGGCATGATCTTGTCGAGCATCTCATTCGAGAGCTTCGGATCGAACTCGGTGTATTGGCTCGCCTCGCGCTCGTTGAAGAGCTCGTGCTCCGGCTGGGTCGCGACCTGCGCCGGGGCGCCCTGGCCGACATAAACGAGATCGATGATCTCCTGACGGTTGATGGCGTGGCTGAGCGCGATGCGGAAGTCCTTGTTCTGGAAGAGCTTGCGCTTCACGTCATCGGTCGAGTTGAGGTTCAAGAGGATGACGGCATCATTGGCCGGCAAATCCTTAACATCGACGAAGCGGTAATTGCCGGTTTCCTGGCCGTCGAACAGCACCGACTTGAAGGTCGAGTTGTTGATGTGGCGGAAGGAGAAGTCGAACTCGCCCGAGGTCATCTTCAGCGCCATCAGCTGCGGATCGTCGAGCTTCGCCCAGGTGATACCATCGATATAGGGAAGCTGGTTACCGTCAGGATCGACCTTCCAGTAATAGGGATTGCGAGTTGCAACAACGCGGTCGCTATCCGCATAGGGGACCGTCAGAACCCAGGGGTTCAGGGTCGGCAATTCCAGATTCTGCCAGAAAGGCGGCTGGAACGTCAGCGAAACCTTCGAATTGAAGAGCGCTACCCAATCACCCGCAGCCGGATTGGCCTTCAGGAGCGCCGGGATGCCGTCCTTGTTATATTTCTCGTGGAACTGCTGCAGGTAATGCTTCGGGTAGATGACCGGCAGATGGCCCTGACCATAGGCGAGCTGCTGCAGGAAGAGGCCGTAAGGCGAATCGAATTTGAACTCGACCGTCAGGTCGTCGATCTTGCGCACTTTCACCGGCTTGCCGGCGACGGTGAATGTCGGGTTCTTGGCCGGCGAGAGCGCGTTGTTCATGAACACGTCTTCGTACCAGAACATGATGTCGTCAGCGGTAAACGGCTGGCCGTCGCTCCACTTCAGGCCCTTGCGCAGCTTGAAAGTGTAGGTGGTTGCGTCTTCAGACGCGGTGAATTCTTCCGCCAGCGACGGGACGACCTTCTGCCAGGCCGGATCCCAGCGAACCAGCAGCTCGTTGGCGATGGTGCGGGTCAGATTGTACTGGTCGCCGTTGGCAAGGATCGTGGTGCGCAGCGTACCACCATATTTGCCGACGCCATCGACCATGGTCTCGACGTAGGGATGTTCCGGAAGACGATCGGCGACGGCTGGCAGCTTGCCGCCCTTGACCTGCTCGTCGAGCATTGGCGCCTGCTTGAAATCGACCGCCCAAGCCGGGACCATCGATCCCAGGATGGCAGCACCTAACAGCCCCGTCGACACGACGAGGCCACGCAGCGTTTGCTGGTAACCCATATTTTCTCCTCCTGATAGCCGGCCCTCACCGCCGGTTTCCGTCCCTTGTTCACGACATCCGTTGCGGCCTCGTGTTGAACGATACCTTTCAGATCGTACATTCTTTGTCAATCTGAGTGTATGAATTTATTTATTTTGCTCTTGGCAAACACGGGGAAAGTGCATTAAAAGCAAACTCATGAGCACGATAACGAGCATGAGACAGCCGGCATCCGAGGGTGACGACCTGGTCGATGACAGCGGCGCTTCAATCTACGAGCGGTTGCGCGACGACATCATCCACGGCCGCCTGAAGGCCAACGAGCGCCTAAAGGTCGCCGAGCTGGCAAGCCGCATGGGAACCTCCACCAATCCGGTCCGCGAGGCGCTGCAGCAGCTGCGCGGCGAAGGCTTCGTCATCATGGAGCAGAACCGCGGGGCCCGGGTTCGCCCGATCGACGAGGAGTTCGTCCGCGACATCTGCGAGATCGAGGTTTTGATCGAGCCCGCCCTGACCCGCTGGTTCGTTGGCATCGCCACCACGGGCGACATTGACGATCTCGAGCGCGTGCAGGCGGAGATCGAGGCGCTGAACTACGCTGACGAGGAAAAACACTCTGATCTCGACCTGCAGTTCCACCGGCTGATGTACGACCGGCATTACAATCGGCATGCCGTCGATCTTTGGATTCGACATCGCCAAATCCTGGGTGCAATCGGTCGTGGCTTTCCCACATCACTGAGCCGCCAGGCCAATGTGATCGGGGAACACCGGCAGCTGATTGCCTGCATCAAGGTGCAGGACGCCGAAGGCGCAGCGCGCGTCATCGGCCAGCATGTCGAGGGCTCCGGCCGGAGTATCATCGAGCGGCTACGGCTGAGGAAACGGCAGGCCTGATACCGTATGCCACCGGAAAATGTAGAGCGGTTTGGGGAAACGACACACAGAGGAGTTCGTTTGTGACATCTGTGAAATCGAGGCCCTGATCGAGCCTGCCCTGACGTGCTGGTTCGTCGATATCGTCACCAAGGCGGACGTCGAGGAGCTGGCCCGTTCGCAGTTGGAAATGCGATTCCACCGCCTGATGTCTGACAAGCACCATACTGCCATGCCGTCGATCTCTGGATACGCCATCGCCAGATCCTGTGGGCAATCAGCCGACGCTTTCCGACGTCTCTCAGCCGGCAATCGAACGTGCTCGAAGAACATCGCGAGCTGATCGCCTGCATCAAGGCGCAGACTGCGGAGGGCGCGGCCCAGGCCATCGCCAAACATGTCGGCGGGTCCGGCCATCATATCATCGAGCGCATGCGCGTCTCCCGCCACGCCAAGCCGCATCTGGCTAATACAAAGGCTGATTTACGGGGCGTGTAGTGTGCGGCTGACGATCTTGCCGCACATCGCATAAATCACCTGAAGCGCGCTTGACAAAGCCGGAGTGCCTGTATTTTATTCATGCTTGCGGATTAGGCAGAGAGCATCTCCGCACTCTTACATGACTTCGATAGTCGCTGGGCAGTTTCGCCCCATGATGGCCCCATCGCGGATGGAACGCCCTCATGGGGTTTTTGGTTTTTGGCTACAGATGAACGATGCGTTGAAAATCGGCATTCTTTACTCCACCACCGGCCCTTACGGCTCGATGGGCCGCGACGCACGTGACGGCGCGGAATTCGCGATCGCCGAATTTGCGGCAACGAGCGGCCTGCGGGTCGAACCGGTCTTCTTCGACCCGCAGGCCGATCTTGCCGCCTATCTCGAAGGCGCGCGCAATCTGCTGCGCGCCGGCTGCCGCCATATCGTCGGCACCATTACCTCGGCTGCCCGCAAGGAGGTCATCCCGCTCATCGAAAAGCATGACGGGCTTCTCTGGTACATGTGCCCTTACGAAGGGTTCGAGGCGAACGAGAACGTCATCTATGTCGGCGGCTGCCCGAACCAGCATCTGCTGCCGCTCTTCGAACATTTGATCCCACGTTACGGCAACCGGCCCTATCTTGTCGGCGCCAACTATGTCTGGGGCTGGGAGATGAACCGGCTCGCCCGCGAACTCACCACCAATGCGGGCGGCGAGGTTCTGGGCGAGCGTTACCTGCCGCTCGAGGAAACCGCTGTCGAGCGCATCGTCGCCGATATCGAGCAGCGCTGCCCGAGCTTCATCCTCAACAATCTTATCGGCCCGTCGAGCTATGCCTTCCACGAGGCGATCCGCCGGCTTGCCGATCGCGACCCCGCCTTCCGGCCCGAGAATTGCCCTGTCGTCAGCTGCGACCTGATGGAATGTGAGCTGGACGATATTGCGCCGGGTGCGGCCATCGGCCAGCTCTGCGCCGCCTCCTATTTCGACAGTGTCGCTACTTCCGAAAATGGCGATTTCAAGCAGCGGATCGTTGCCCATTACGGCGAGCCTCGCCGCATCTCCAGCGTCTTTGCCAGTGCCTATACTGCCGTGCGTCTTTGTGTCGATGCGATCGTGGCTGCCGGCGGCGACGAGCCGGCGGCCGTGCGGCAGGAACTGTACGACAGAAGTTGGGCAACACCCTTCGGCGCGGTTTCCATCGACCGGGAGACGAACCACGCCGCGCTGCCCTTCCATCTCGGCCGCATCAATATCCACAACGGTTTCGATGTGATCGCCTCCCGTCCGCCGCTTGCGGCCGATCCCTATCTGACCGGCCGCAACAAATCGGCTTCGCCGAAACTGCGGGTGGTGTCATGAAGGAAACGCCCAATTTCACCGGCTGGCATGCCGTCGTCCTTCACCGCGAGGACGGCAACACCGAAAGGCTGATCCGCCAGCTCCGTCTGCTCGGCCTGTCCGCAACCCTGCAATGGGCGCCGCTTTCGGCCGCAAGCGTGCCAGATATGGTTATCGTCGATGCCGATCAGGGCTTTGACGATCTCCTGCCGTGGGCTGGCGCGATGCCGACATGCCCGGTCGTTGCTCTGCTCGGCTCGGAAGCACCCGGTCGCATAGCCTGGGCACTCGGCCAGGGCGCCGGTGCAATCATCGCCAAGCCGATCGCCGCCTCCGCCGTCTATCCGGCCCTCGTCATGGCCGTCTCCATTCATCAGGAGCGCAAAGGTGTTGCGGAGCGGCTCCAATATCTCGAAGAGCGCGTACGCATGCGCCCGCTCGTCCATGCCGCTGTCGAAAAGCTGATGCAGGTGCATGGGGTCGATGAGGAACGCGCCTATTCGATCCTGCGCAACTGCGCCATGCGCCGCCGCCTTCCGACGGAACAGATCGCCGCCTTCATTCTCGGCGGCATAGAACCCCTGCCGGAGGCCGGTTGATGCGTGTGATCAAAGCCATGCTGCGCCAGCCGACTGCTCTCTTCGGCCTTATCGTCGTCCTCATCGTGATCGCGTTTGCGATTGCCGCACCCTGGATCGCTCCCTTCAATCCCGATGAGCAGATGTTCGACGGCCTGTCGCTGGAAGGCGCTCCGCTGGCGCCCGGCGGTCCATATCTGCTCGGCACGGATACGCTCGGCCGCGACCTCTTCTCCCGCATGCTCTTCGGCGCCCGCACTTCTCTCGTTATCGGCCTTGTCGCCAACGGCATCGCTGTGGCGATCGGCCTGTTCATCGGCATTCTTGCCGGCTACATGCGCGGCATCGTCGGCAATATCCTGATGCGTTTCACCGACCTGATGATGGCTTTCCCGGCCCTGCTGCTGGCAATCGTGCTCGCTGCGCTGCTGCGGCCGAGCCTCTGGATCGTCGCCATGGTGATTGCCCTCGTCAACTGGGTGCAGGTCGCCCGCATCGTCTATACGGAGACGCGCGGCCTGGTGGAGCGTGATTTCATCATGGCCGAGCGCTCGCTTGGTGCCGGCCACGTGCGTATCCTCTTCCTGCATATCCTGCCGCATCTGGTACCTACGGCGATCGTCTGGGGAACACTCGGCATCGCAACGACGGTACTGCTCGAAGCGACCCTTTCTTTCCTCGGTATCGGCGTGCAGCCGCCGCAGCCCTCCTGGGGCAACATCATCTTCGAAAGCCAGAGCTACTTCCAGGCTGCCCCCTGGCTGGTCTTCTTCCCCGGCGCCGTCATCCTGCTGACCGCCCTCTCCTTCAATCTCGTCGGGGATGCACTGCGCGACATTCTCGATCCCACCCAGCGCGGGAGAGGCTGATGTTCTTCCTCATCCTTCGCCGGCTGGTGCAGGCCGCCCTCATTCTTCTCGGCGTTGCCGCCATCACCTTCGTTCTGCTTTATGCGTTGCCGGCCGACCCGGCGCGCATGATTGCCGGTCGAAGCGCCACGACGCAGACGGTCGCCAGTATCCGTCACGAACTCGGCCTCGACCAGCCGCTGCTCATCCAGTTCAGCACCTATCTGAGTAATCTGCTGCACGGCAATCTCGGTCGATCCTATGCACAGAAGACCGAGGTCTGGACGCTGATCGCCGCCCGCCTGCCGGCAACACTCATCCTCATGCTGGCCGGCATTCTCGTGGAGGTGGTGCTCGGGCTGACGCTCGGCACGATCGCTGCCGTACGCCGCGGGGGCTTCGTCGACCGGGTGGTGATGACGGCTTCCTTCGTCGGGGTTTCCGCGCCGCAATTCGTCGTTGCCCTCCTGCTGCTCTATGTTTTCGCCGTGACACTCGGCTGGCTGCCGATGAGCGGCTACGGAACGCTTGCTCATGTCGTGCTGCCTGCTTCCACCCTCGGCGTCCTCGGGGCCGGCTGGTATGCACGCATGGTTCGATCGGCGATGATAGACGTTCTCAATCAGGATTATGTTCGCACGGCCCGCGCCAAGGGGCTTTCCTCGCGCCGCGTCATCTTCCGCCATGCCCTGCCGAACGCCATCCTGCCGATCATCGCCATGATCGGTATCGATATCGGCCAGTTCATGGGCGGCGTGGTCGTCGTCGAGGCGGTCTATGGTTGGCCGGGCATCGGTCAGCTCGCCTGGCAGGCCATCCAGCAGGTCGACATACCGATTATTATGGGCGTCACGCTGACATCTGCACTCGCCATCGTCATCGGCAATCTGCTCGCTGATCTGGTGACACCGCTCATCGATCCACGCATCCGCACACGTTGACAGCAACCAAAGAAGGGGAACCCAAATGTTCAAACGCTGGCTTCGACACACAACCACGGCAACGATGGTGGCGATCGCTCCCTTCGCCGCCAAGGCGCAGGAAACACCAAAACAGGGCGGCGATATCGTCGTGACCTACAAGGATGACATTACCACGCTTGACCCCGCCATCGGTTACGACTGGGTCAACTGGTCGATGATCAAGAGCCTCTATTCCCGACTGATGGATTACGAGCCGGGCACGCCAAACCTCGTTCCGTCACTCGCCGAAAGCTTTAGCGTTTCGCCTGATGGCCTCACCTATACGTTCAAGCTACGCAAGGGCGTGAAATTCACAAATGGTCGCGAAATCGTCGCCGCCGACGTGAAATACTCGATCGAGCGCGCGGTCAACCCCAAGACGCAGGGTCCGGGTGCAGGCTTCTTCGGAGCGATCCAGGGCTTTGACGACGAGACGGGCGGCAAGACCGAGACGCTCTCTGGCATCGAAACGCCTGACGAAGACACTGTCGTCTTCCATCTTTCGCGCCCCGACGCGACCTTCCTGCATGTGCTGGCCATCAACTTCGCCTCGATCGTGCCGAAGGAGGCAGTCGAAGCCGCCGGCGGCGACTTCGGCAAGAAACCGGTCGGTTCCGGCACCTTCATCCTGAAGGACTGGACGATCGGCCAGCAGCTCGTTTTTGAGCGCAACAAGGACTATTTCGTCAAGGACATGCCGCATATCGACAGCTTCAAGGTCGAAGTTGGTCAGGAGCCTTTGGTGGCACTACTGCGCCTGCAAAAGGGCGAAGTGGATATCGCCGGTGACGGCATTCCGCCGGCCAAGTTCCTCGAAATCAAGAACTCCGCCGACGGCCCGCAGATGATCGTCGACGGCGAGCAGCTTCACACCGGCTACCTCACGCTGAACACCAAGGTGAAGCCTTTCGACAATGTGAAGGTGCGCCAGGCCGTTAACATGGCCATTAACAAGGAGCGCGTCACCCGCATCCTGAACGGTCGCGCCACGCCTGCCAACCAGCCGTTGCCACCGCTGATGCCTGGCTATGACAAGTCTTTCCCCGGCTATACCTATGATGTCGCCAAGGCCAAGGCGCTGCTTGCCGAAGCCGGCCTCCCGGATGGCTTCGAAACAGTGCTCTACTCGACCAACACCGATCCGCAACCGCGTATCGCCCAGGCCATCCAGCAGGATCTCGCAGCTATCGGCGTCAAGGCTGAGGTCCGCGCCCTCGCGCAGGCAAACGTGATTGCCGCAGGCGGTACGGAAGGCGAAGCGCCGATGATCTGGTCTGGCGGCATGGCCTGGATTGCCGACTTCCCGGATCCGTCCAACTTCTACGGCCCGATCCTCGGTTGCGCGGGTGCTGTTCAGGGCGGCTGGAACTGGTCCTGGTATTGCAATGCCGATCTCGACAAGCGCGCGGTAGCAGCCGACTCCATGTCCGATCCGGCCAAGTCCGCCGAGCGCACTGCCGCCTGGGGCAAGATCTTCACCGACATCATGGCCGATGCGCCGTGGGTCCCCGTCATCAACGAGCGCCGTGTCGTTGCCAAGTCGCTGCGCATGGGCGGTGCCGACAACATCTACATCGACCCAACCCGAGTCATCAACTACGACGCGATCTACGTGAAGCAATAGACCCCGAATAAACAATGCCTTCCCGGTTCGGCCGGGAAGGCTCTATAAAATCGAGGGAGACACCTTATGTGCATTGCCTGCACCCACACCATTCACCGCGCCCAGCATAATTTTGGCTGGAACAAGGACTTCGCCCCGGCCGTCGTCGCCAAGCCTGGCGAGACCATCCATTTCGAATGCCTGGATTCCTCGGGCGGCCAGCTCGGCAGCGATGCGACGCTGGATACGCTGAACAATCTGGATTTCGGCAAGATCAACCCGGTCTCCGGCCCGATCTACGTCGAGGGCGCCAAGCCTGGCGACGCATTGAAGGTGACACTGCGCAAGTTCATCCCCTCGGGCACCGGCTGGACGGCCAATATTCCGGGCTTCGGCCTGCTCTCCGACCAGTTCAAGGATCCGGCACTGCATGTCTGGTCCTATGACGCCAACAGCATGACGCCTGCTCTTTACGGCCCCGGCGGCCGTGTACCGCTGAAGCCCTTTGCCGGGACCATCGGCGTTGCTCCCGCCGAGCCCGGCACCCATTCCGTCGTGCCGCCACGCCGCGTCGGCGGCAATATGGATATTCGCGACCTGACCGCCGGTGTGACGCTCTATCTGCCGATCGAGGTCGAGGGCGCACTCTTCTCTATAGGCGATACGCATGCCGCACAGGGTGACGGCGAAGTCTGCGGTACCGCCATCGAAAGCCAGATGAATGTCGAGGCGACAATCGAGCTCGTCAAGGATGCGCGCCTGCAGACGCCGCGTTTCACGACGACCGAACCCGTCACCCGCCATCTCGATGGTATGGGCTATGAAGTCACCACCGGCATCGGCCCCGACCTGATGACAGGCGCGCGCGAAAGTGTGATGCGCATGATCGATCTTCTGACCGCCGAGCATGGCATGAGCGCGGTCGATGCCTATCTGCTCTGCTCGGTCTGCGGCGATCTGCGCATCAGCGAAATCGTCGATATGCCAAACTGGGTCGTCTCCTTCTACTTCCCGAGGATCGTATTCGCGTGATTGAAGCCATGCCCGCCGCGCCCATTCTCAGCGTCCGCAATCTCAGTGTCGATGCGCGAACGCCGGAGGGACGCAAACCGGTCCTGAAAGATATCAGCTTTGATCTGGCGAGCGGCGAAACGCTTTGCCTGGCCGGAGAATCCGGTTCAGGCAAATCGGTGACGTCATTGTCGATCATGGGATTGCTGCCGAAGGCCTCCCTCCAGGTCGCCTCAGGCAGCATCATGCTCGGCGAACGCGATCTGCTGAAACTTTCCGATCGGGCCATGCGCGGCGTGCGCGGCGGCGATATCGCTATGGTCTTCCAGGAGCCGATGACGTCGCTCAACCCGGTCATGTCGATCGGCGCACAGCTGACGGAGGCGATCCGCGAGCATCAGGGCAGCGAGAATGCCAAGGCAATCGCGCTACAGATGCTCGATGCCGTGCAGATCAGCGATCCTGCCCGGCGGCTGAAGCAATATCCACACGAACTATCGGGTGGCATGCGGCAGCGCGTGATGATCGCCATGGCGCTCTCCTGCCGTCCCAAGGTGCTGATCGCCGATGAGCCGACCACGGCGCTCGACGTGACGGTGCAGGCACAAATCCTCAAGCTCATGCGTGAGCTGAAGTCGGAATTCGGCACATCGATCATCCTCATCACCCACGACATGGGCGTTGTCGCTGAAATGGCCGACCGCGTCATCATCATGCAGAATGGCGGCGTCATCGAGCAAGGCCCGGCGGTCACCATTTTCCGCGCACCGCGCCAGACCTATACGCAGCAGCTGCTTTCGGCCGTGCCGCGCCTTGGTGCTTTTACCGGCACGGACGGTCCGACGCGCATCACCTCTCGCAGCATCGAGACCCTGCATCCCGACCGGACCCCGGTTCTGAATGTGCGTGGCCTTAACGTCACCTATGGCAGTGCAGCAAACCTTCTCTTCAAAGGCAAGGCACCGGCTGCAGCCGTCAGCGACGTCTCCTTCGATATCCTGCCGGGCGAAACGCTCGGTCTCGTCGGCGAAAGCGGATCGGGAAAGTCGACGACGGGCAAGGCGGTGCTCGGCCTCATCCCCTTCACGGGCAATGTGTTCATCGACGGCCGCAATATTGCTGGCCTCAGCCATCGCGAAATGCAGCCGATACGCCGCACTGCGCAAATGATCTTTCAGGACCCCTATGCCTCGCTCGACCCGCGCATGGCGGTCAGCACCGCAATCGCTGAACCATTGGTCATCCATGGCATCGCCAGCAAATCCGAGCGACGGGACAGGGTCGCAGAACTCCTGCGCCGTGTCGGCCTGACAGCGGACGCCGCCACGCGCTATCCGCATGAATTTTCCGGCGGTCAGCGCCAGCGCATTTGCATTGCCCGCGCCCTAGCGCTCGAGCCGAAGCTGATCGTTGCTGATGAAAGCGTTGCGGCACTCGACGTGTCTGTCCGCGCCCGCGTGCTTGATCTGATGCTGGAGTTGCAGGAAAGCATGGGGCTCTCCTACCTCTTCATCTCGCATGACATGGCGGTCGTCGAACGGATGTCGCATAAGGTCGCCGTCATGCGCGGCGGCAGGATCGTAGAAGCCGGCACCCGTCGCCAGATCTTTGAGCACCCGGGAGAAGACTATACGAGGGCTCTGATGGCCGCCGTTCCGATCCCCGATCCGGAAGCGCAGCGCGCACGGGTGTGAGATTCCCTGATAAGGAATAGAGCGCGTTCCCAGAAGCGGTGCGCCTCCACGGGGCTTGCCCTCGGGCTCCGTCGAACCATCGTTTGGAGCGACTCACGGCGCGATTGAATGCCGGCCGCGTCTGGCGGCTTCAATCCCTTTGTCAGCCGGATTTTCCTTCGGCCGCCTGTATCGGATGTGCAAATACGGGCTCTGAGCCCGATTGTTTTCGATAAATTCAGGATTGCGCGGCAAACCGCCGTGCCAATTTTATCGCCACCAATTCGGCTAAGTCGTACTAATATAGCAATATTTTGCTATTCTGTTTTACCTCTTGTTAATACCCGCGCAAGGACTGTTGTACATCTGTCACACACACCATGGTTTAGTTAGAATTCTCTACAAAATGAGAGCATTCGTTGTTGAGCCCTCGCGCCTTTCAGCTATTTTAGCTCCTACCGAATTAATCGGGTTTTATCAGAGGGGACGTTCTTTCGTGGAACGCACTCGAACTTAGGAGATTGGCTTTCCATGAACATTCGTATGATGTTGCTTGGTTCTGCAGCTGCCCTCATCGCTGCACCGGCATTCGCAGCAGACGCAATCGTCGCTGCCGAGCCGGAACCGGTTGAATACGTTCGCGTCTGCGACGCCTACGGCACCGGCTACTTCTATATCCCGGGCACGGAAACCTGCCTGAAGATCGAAGGCTACATTCGTTTCCAGGTTAACGTTGGCCCGAACGCCGGCGGCACCCCCGCCACAAACGACTCTAGCTGGGATGCAGTCACCCGCGGTCAGGTTCAGTTCACGGCCAAGAGCGACACCGAATACGGTCCGCTCACCGGCGTGATCGTTTTCCAGGCCAATGCCGACAACGCATCCAACCAGGAAACGATCCTCGACTCCGCTTACCTCGACATCGCGGGCTTCCGCGCTGGTCTCTTCTACTCCTGGTGGGACGATGGTCTCTCCGGCGAAACGGACGATATCGGTTCTGTCGAAACGCTGCATAACTCGATCCGTTATCAGTACGAAACCGGCTCCTTCTACGCTGGTCTGAGCGTCGACGAACTGGAAGACGGCGTTTACCAGGGTACCTTTGCTACCGCCGCTGACGGCACCACCGTCTTCACTGGGAACGATGGTCCGAACAATGTCGGCGTTGCCTTCGGCATCGGCGGCACGGCTGGCGCCTTCAGCTACCAGGTCACCGGCGGCTGGGACTTCGACAACGAAGACGGCGCAATCCGCGCTATGGGTACGGCTGAACTCGGCCCGGGCACGCTCGGCCTCGCTGCTGTCTACTCCAGCGGCCCGAACTCCTACTACTCG
>UEIF01000018.1 GCA_900468805.1 Hyphomicrobiales bacterium
GTTGGCATGAGAACCCTCGTGTGCTCGCTGTTGATCGACCAGCAATCTATCGCTCGCGATCTGTCATAGCAACCGATCTGCTGCGAGCAGTTCAGTCAGCCTGCGCGCAGTTCCATTGCATGCGTTCTAGCCACCGTTCTATGACTCATTTCGCGCTCCAAGACCTGGGCCGGGGGAAGTCGATAAAGGTTCGGGTTCCCGAAGGCCGGCCGTGCCGTCTGTTTTTAGAGCCCGTAAACGTCGTGAGGTCCGCGGACGAGCTGCAACACGCCAACCGTCTGTGGTTTTTGCCTATACGAGCAGGCGGCCTGCCCGTCCGCTTCGCCTTGCTTCACCGTTATAATAGCTCGCCGCCTGCTGAACAGACCGATGACGCGACTGCTCCATCGCTTCCGGCAACGGGATGCCATTGCGGGCGGCTTGCGTCAGACACCCGGAGCGGGAGCCATGCGCCGAAAACTCGCTGGGAGAGAGGCCGGCGAGCTTGCAACGAGACTTGATGATCAGGTTCACCGATCGCGGTGAAATCTGCGTCTTCTTGACATTGCCCCACCGGTCGATCGCCCGGAAGACATCGCCTTTTTCAATGCCTGCTTCCTTTAGCCATAATGTCAGCGCCTCGGCCGGTCTGCCGATGAGGATGACCGATTCACCGTCCTCGGCATTGGCGGTTTTTGTCCGGCCAAGGGCAATCGTCATGCAGGGGAGGGAAGGGCCCGGGTCTTTCGGATCGGAAAATACAGGCAGTTCCTCGACAAGGTCCTCGACCCGCAAGCCCGCGCTCCCCGAGCGCGTGTCGGGTGCGTGCGGGCGGATGCTGCGTGCAGCCCGCTCTCGCGAAGGGCGATTTCGACGTCACGTGGCATGCCGTGATTTGATCGGCGTCCCTTTTGACCGGATCCCAAAGGTGGTGCGCGACGAACTTGAGGAGAAATGCTTCGGGCGCTGGCCAGGGGCGGGGGGCCTCGGTCGCGAACCGCGCCCAGGATTCCAGGTAGCCAAGATCCGAGGCAAGCGCGCGAAGTGCGTCTTCGCCCATGCCCTCAATGGCGAGATGCTTGAGCGTCGCGACATCTTCGTCGGTCAACAGCGAAGCCAGCTGATCGCCGGTCGAACGGTAGGATTGCCTCTAGCGCGTCGGCTCAGTGGCGCGCTGGAGCAGTTGGTCTTCGGCATCTGGCATTTTGCCGGTCAAGTTTTCCCTCAGGAATGAAGAATCACGGGCTCTGCGGATTTCAGCATCCAGGATATATCGGAAAGAGTGCGATTGCAGCCGGATGTCGTGATCGGCTTGGGGAAAAGCGGATGACGAGCAACGGTCCGTCAGTGCTTGGCTTGAGCGGCCAAGGCTAGCCAATGATTTCCTGATCCCGAGCCGTTGCCAGTTTTTCGACCGGGATGTCGAGCGCAATCGCGAGTAAGGCGCAGCGGGTGTGTAGCCGGTTCTTATGAATGGGTAGATGCGCAAGCTGCCACGGACACCGACCTGGATGCCGTTATCCGAGGCGATCGCGGACGCCGATCGCCATGTCATCTGGCACTTGAACGCAAGAATGCGGCTGTTTGGATTTGTTTGGCAGTTAATTTGAGATTGGCGACGAAGAGAATCTCAAACTAACTGCAAATGCCGAGACGTCCGCGGTGGCATGCGCCGGCCGCGATGTCGGCAGGTAGTACCAAGCCTTCCGGCAGCTTTCTTCCGCAGATTGGCCTCATCAATGTCCTCAAAGTGGTCCTCAGGCCAGACTTCGTCGCTTAGTCTGAGTGTTCAAAGGACGATGCCTGCGCGCGAGGCTTGCGGACCACAGCACGTTCTCGGCGGCCGATCACAAGCTTCGACACGCCTACGCCTTGAGTGTAACCTTTGGCGCTTGACCGCGTTTGTGGTTTATAGAGTATTTGTGGAAGCGTGGAATGGATATCTACATCGTCACGCTGACCATACTGGGGTTTGTAGTCTTATTGACTGCCTGGCTTCCTATGATCTTCCGCCGGCTTCCCCTGTCGCTGCCTATAGCCTGTCTGGCAATCGGCGCGGTCCTCGCCTGGTCGCCTTTCCCACTGCTTCCCCAGTTCAACCCGCTCGAAAACCGCGAGTTCACGCAACGGATGACAGAAATCGTCGTCATCGTCGCTCTCATGGGGGCGGGGCTCAAGCTTGATCGACCGATTGGATGGCGAAGCTGGGCGACGACGTGGCGGCTATTGGGGATTGCCATGCCGCTCACGATTGGAGCCCTTGCTCTTCTCGGCCACTGGATACTCGGACTCGGTGCCGCGTCAGCACTTCTTCTCGGTGCCGCACTTGCGCCAACCGATCCGGTACTTGCAAGCGATGTTCAAGTTGGCCCTCCGAGGACCGGAGAAGAAGATGAAGTGCGGTTTGCGCTGACGTCCGAGGCAGGCCTCAACGACGGGCTCAGTTTCCCATTCGTGCATCTTGCGGTGGCTATGACGCTGATGGGAACGGAACGCCTGGATGTTCTCGGTCACTGGGCTTTGCTCGACGTCGTTTGGAGGCTGCTCGCAGGCGTCGTCATGGGTTGGGGTCTTGGCAAAGTATTCGGCGTGCTATCGTTCCGGATGAGCGTCGGCAGCCTTTCGAGAACCCGCGACGGCTTCGTGGCGCTCGGAATGACCTTTACGACATACGGCCTGACGGAGCTTGTCCACGGCTATGGTTTTGTCGCGGTCTTCCTCGCCGCCGTGGCATTCAGGGACGCTGAACGAGAACACGACTGGCATGAACAACTCCACGACTTCGCAGAGCAGATAGAGCGTCTTTTGATGATGGCTCTTCTTGTTTGCCTCGGAGCGATCGCGGTGAGCGTTCCGTTCATGGCGGCGGTCGACTGGTGTGTGGTCGCGGTCGCTGTTCTCGCGCTTGCCGTCGTCAGACCCGTTATAGGGTGGCTTAGTCTTCTCGGTTCAGATCATCCGCCTTCAGAAAGTGTAATTATCGCGGTCTTCGGAATACGCGGGCTGGGTTCGATATATTATCTCGCCTACGCGACGGGTCACGCGGAGTTCGCCGGCGTTGAGACGATCTGGGCAACCGTATTATTGATTGTACTCATCTCGATCGTGGTTCACGGCGTGGCGGTAACCCCCACGATGGACTGGATTGACGGTCGCCGGTCGGCGCGGGCCGTCAAGCGTGAAGATGTGAACCCTCGTGCGGATTGATCGCGTAGGGAGAGGAAGATGCGGTTACTGAACACGAATGTTGCCAAAACCACCGAAGGAACCATCACGGTCGAATTTCATCGAGAGGGAAACGAGCTGATCTCCGTTCGTGTGGCATCTGATACCGTCGCCGGCGAGAGTGCAGCGATCGGTCGCGGAAGCAGGTGATGGTACAGATTTCAGCGTTCGGCGAGGTGCCGCTAACGTCGGGAGCGAAAGGCGAAGGCGTGAGTATCGACCACTCGCTTGCTGAGGAAACTGATCCGGAGACGCGGTCTGGCCGGCGAGTTAGACAGCGGTTTCAGAAAGCCGCAGAAATATCGAGCGCGTCTTCATGACCGCAGAATGCGGAGGCTGCGCTACGGTACCTAGTCAAGCAGGTCGGCAGGCACCTTGCCGCCGTTTTCCGCTAGTTTCTTCATCGACGCCTTGTGGAGATAGATATTCATCTTGGCGTTTGCGTGGGCGTCCCGAATAGCCGAGTTCCTTGCGTTCTTCGAGGCTCGCGTCCATCCCGAGCGCCTTCATCGGGTCGACGATCGAATGTCGCCAGTCGAGCTTCTGACCGGACTTCTGGACTGCGGCGTTGAGGATGGGCTCGATATCGACCGAGGGTCGCGTCGTCGTGGCCATCGCTGGACGAGCTGCCTCCTGCGACGGTGCGGGCGACGCCATCTGCTCGGCGGACGGAGACGCGCTGCCCGCCGTCGGAAAACTGCGGGTAAAGCAGCGGAAGACTGGGTCTGCGGGATTGGTGCCGATCCGTTCGTTACGCCCGTCGATGGCTGAGGGACGGCTGCTGCCTGGGCCTCGCCGAAAATGGCATGCTTATACTGTCGAAAATGCTCATGAACTTCTCCTTGGACTATGCGGCGAGATGGGAGGCCGCCCTCTTTTTGACGGCCTCAATGATTGGGTGAATTAACGCGCGACGTAGACGTCTTCATCGCGGACGACATGCGTCGTGCCGATGGCACCGCCGATCCAGGCGGCAATCGCACCGACCGCGAGCGCGATGAACGCGAGGATCGCAGCCGCCGAAAATGCAGTTGCGGCGGTCTGGGCAGCTTCGGTCGCCTGCTGTTTCGCCTTGGCGACCGCATCCTTGTATTGCTGCTCGTACTGGGCGACCTGCTGTTTTGCCTGGTCGACCGGAATGTTCTGCGCCTTGGCGATCGCGTCAGCGGCTCGGTTACGGGCCTCTTCGGCCTTCGCCTGATCGCCAGTAATAGCAGCACGCACGGAAGCAACGGCGGCGTCGCGAAGAGCCGCCGGGTCGTTTCCGCCAGAAGCATCACGGATGTTCTGTTCGACACCTGACATCGGATCGGTTGCCGTAGCGAGCGCGGGAGCCGCAGTCGTTGCTGCGGTGGCGACGGTCGATCCCGCGCTAGAGACAATGCCGCCAAGACCGGAGAAGACGCCCCCGACGAGCGCGCCGACGGACGTCGTCAGGAGATAGACGACGACAAGCGTGGTCACCGCCCAGGAGGTCACGCCATGCAGCGCGCCCGTCGAGCGCAGCGGACGTCCGGACAGACGGCTGGCGACATAGCCGCCGATGAACGATGCGATGAGACCACTTACGACGAACCAGATCGCCGTGCTAACGGAAAGGGTCGTGGCGCTCGGGTTGTCGCTCGTACCGGGATCGATCACAGCGGCCCCGATACCGGCACCCAGCAGGTTGAGCAGGAGCTGCACGACAAGGGCGACGGCAACGCCGGCGAAGACGGCACCCCACGAGACCTTGTTCAGCGCTGCACTGAGGTAGGGATTGTCATCACGGGTTTGGATGTGCGCGATTGTGGAGACCGGTCGGGTCATAGCTTGGTCCTCCGTTCACAAGTTTGTGAGTGCCACCGAAACCCGTGTCGCAACCGTTTGTTCCAAACCGCTCATACACTTTGCAAAATGCACACGGAAAGCCGGCGAAGAAGCCGGGATTTAGTAACGATTCGGTAGCTCGATCAGTCGCGCCGGAAGCCCTGGCCCTGCGTCTGGCCGGGCCCGGTCTGCGACTGCGATTGACCGGACTTCCGATCGTCTTCAACCTCGACTTCTGTCTTGCGGACGGTATCGTTGACCGTCTCGGTCCGATCGCTTGCAGTCTTGCGAATGCCGATCTCTTCGCGACGCGAGCGTCTTTCGACACGACCGCTTCTTCAGGATGCTCCTCTGCCGAGATCGACCGATCATGGAAGGCGCGTTCGGCGCCGGTCAGGGCGCGATCGACCGTGCGACGTTCGATGTCGACGTTCTCGTTACGCAGGCTGACGTCTTCGCGGACGGGCGTTTCGGCGGTGTAGCCGCGCACGCGCACAGAGCCATTGTTGACGTTGCGCTTGCCGACCCGGAGATTTTCCTCGACCACCGGAATGGTTTCGTCACGCGACCCGTCGTCGAAAGCGTCCTCGCGGGGGGTCGCGGTCGACTGAACAACGCCGTCCAGGTCGTCATCGAACTTGCGCTGCTCGGTGCGTACGACCGAACTTAAACCTGCATTGCGATCGTAGCTGGTGTTCGACAGAGTTCATTGGAGCCCTGCGCATTCCAGTCTTCCTTACGCCAGGTGTCGGCGCCCTCATCGATGTCGATCGAGCCTTCGTCGTCGAGGATGTCGTGAGCCGTCTCATAGCTGGCGTCGTCGACCTCGACGGAAACGAGGAAGCCGCCGCGGCGCAGGCCCTCTGCATGGCGGCCAGAATGTTCCACCTGCACAAGAAATGGTTGGATCGCCACCAGCAGCAAAAATCCAGCCCCTAATCGTCCGCACAAAGCGCGCGTTCGTCCCTCTAAGCCAAGAGATTCACCTCAATTGCAGCGGCTTTGAACGCCTCTCTGGCAATTTTAAGAGAGCCCAGATTTACAAGAGCTCCCACGCACGCAAGCTTTGCCAAGCCATAGTGTTTTCCATGCTCGGCCGGCCACCTGTTCAAGAGATAACCCAGTCCCTCTTCGGGACCACGAATTGTCTCGGTCATGCCACTGCCGATCCTGACATATACAGGCACACCCCAAACAGACCGACCGAAAACCTCATTCTCCCAACTCATCTTGCTTCCCCTGTCATTGTTCCCCCGAGTGCAGATCTAACGCGCTCGATACGGCCGGCAAATCACAATGGTAGTAGCGTCCGAGCCGCGTGCCGCACCGCTGCTCCCTCGAAGGATGTGGTGGGATGGCAGCCAATCCTATGTTCAAAGTTGATCGGTTCGCCGCTCATAGCTGCCTGTCATAGTCGATTGAGGCGTCTGTCACTAAACGCGAGGCCCCGGCGGCGTTACTCCCTGCACTGCGTCTCGATGTGGACCCGAAAAATTTATGACGTTCGCCCCCTTCTGCCGGCTACCGAAGTTTCTACGCAGAGCGTTAGCAAGTTGGACCGGCTCTCTCAGACCTTGGTGGAAAAGCTTGATAATCAGCCTGGCTGCAACGATGAACTCTCCCTCCGGGTTCGCCGATATTTTGCCCTTATAGCCGCAGCTGACGAGAACTTCCTGAAGCATCTTCAGGTCTTTGCTGTTCATTGGCGGTGTTGATTTCGGAAGACATGTTGTCCTCCTTCCAGTCGGGGCGAAGCTCACGGGCCTCAATCGGCAGCGCCCGTTCAATGGCTGCCGAGAATTTCAACCTGCGCTCTATAGTGGACGATAGCAAATGGATTCATCGAAGCCACTGCCCATCATTGCCGGCACCCCACCACGCTCAGGCTCGACCACATCGTCTATCATCTCGGGCTTGCACTGGGTGGCAGGCCAGCGGCCACCTTTGCCAAGAGGCTGATGTTGCCGGTAAGCCACGATACTCTGCTGCGCGTTGTGCGGCGGCGCGGCAGTCCGCGCTTTGTCCCGCCGACCGTGATCGGGATCAACGACGGCGTGGCGAGGTAACCAACGCTATGGGACCATCATCTGCGATCTGGGACGACGCAAAACCATTGCTCTCTTGCCAGATCGGGAGCCATCGACCGCCCAGCTTGGCTTTCGGACCGCCCCCAGATCAGCATCGTAGCTCGCGACCGCGGCGGTGGTTACGCGACGGCTGCAGTCAGGGCGTTGCCACACGCTACCGAGATCGCTGACCGCTGGCGCTCAATGGAGAATGCCAGCCGGGTATTGTTCGATGCGGTGCGTCTTCGCCAATCTCCGTTCCAATCTCAATGAATCGCAGACGATCCTTGACAACCGAGACCGCATCTATGGCGTTCCGAAGCAAGTTGTTCATCACTTGCTGGAGTTGTACGCGGTCGCCGTTGACCGGGGCAAGTGCATTGGCGAATGAGGTTCGAACCGCGATGCCGTTGCGTCGTTTTGTGAGAAAGTCCAGCGCGCCGCCCTTCAGAGCTTTGACGGTCATTGGAACGTCACCGAAGCCCGACACGAATATGATCGGCATCTTGCTTCGGCTCACGGTGATCACAGTCTGAAGATCCAGGCCGTTCAGTCCGGGCATGTTGACATCAAGTACGAGGCAGCAAGGAGAAGCAAGCACCCGGCGCCTCCAGGAAATAGCATTGGCCGCACGCCGGCCGAACCCAATAGTAGCTCCAAGGATTCTCGGACAGACACGTCGGCATCAACAACGAAAACCGTTGGTCGGTCGATTGCGTTGCCAGGGTTCATAGTCGTCACCGTCGTAGTGGCTTGGTGACCTGGTTATCGATCGCTTTTCGAAGCTAGGCAAGCATGCGTGGTTGGGCTTGAAAGTCCATTGTACGATGGTATCGGGGCAAAGCGCCAGCCAGCGAATCCCACTCGAGCCCGTGCGATGCCGTGCCATCTTGTTAGCCCGTTTGAACGCATGGCGTACTCCGAGGATCGATATCGTCGTGGCCGCCTTTGTTGTCCATTGGATGTGGTGTCGACCGGAACGCTGATGTTCAAAGATCCAGGATATTGCGCCGCGACGCATGCTGTGAAGATATCCGCACAGCAAAAAAGGAGTCGGTCATGGATCGCATCGATGCAATGAAGGTCTTCGTCACAGCCGTTGAGGAAGGAAGCCTGGCGGGTGCCGCCCGAAGGCTGAAGCGATCCCCGACGGCGATCAGCCGGGCCCTGGGATTGCTCGAGCAGCATGTCGGCGTCGAACTGCTTCATCGAACGACGCGGAGCCTGAAGCTCAGCGAAGCGGGCCAGCGCTACGTGGAAGCCTGCCGGAGGGTCCTCGTCGACCTCGAGGAGGCGGACATGATCGCCGGAGCAGAACGATCCTCGCCGCGGGGAACCATCACCGTCTCCGCGCCACCCATTCTCGGCGAGGAGGTGCTGCGGCCGATTATCGACAGCTTTCTACGCGAGCACCCAAGCGTTTCTGTTCGCCTCCTGATGCTCGATCGCTTCGTCAATCTCGTCGACGAGGGCGTGGACGTGGCGCTGCGGATTGGCACTCTCGCGGACTCGACGCATATTTCCATCCGTATCGGCGGCGACGTCCGGCGCGTCGTGGTGGCCGCTCCGGGCTATCTGGAAAGCAAGGCTGCCATCGAAGAGCCATCCGATCTCTCCAAGCACGATCTCATCGCGTTCACGAATTTCGGGCTGGAATCCTGGGCCTTCGCGCCATCTAAGGGATCATCCATTCCCAGAACCGTCCATTTCTCGCCGCGCTATCTCGTCAACAGCGTGCGGGCAGCTGCGGCATCGGCCGCAGACGGGATGGGCGTGACGAGGCTGTATTCCTACCATGTCGCCGAATACGTCCGCGACGGGCGGCTAAAGATCCTCCTCCAGGACGATGAGCCGCCGCCGCTCCCGGTCCATGTCCTCACACCGCAGGGTCGGGCCGCGGTCCCGAAAGTTCGGGCGTTCCTGGACTTCGCAGCCCAGCGTCTTCGTTCGGAACTGGGACGCATTGCGGCGGAAGCCGGAAGCCTGGAGTGATCATGCCGAGTTACGGTTGAGTGCCTGCAGCAAAGCGACAGTTCTCCTGGGCCACAACGCGGCTAAAGGTGCAGCGGACATCGCGTTCTATCCGAGGACTACGGAAGAGGGCGAACCGGGAGGCGTGACCTGGACCAGGCGGAAAACCGTCCTTCCCCGGCACGTCGGCCTCGAGCCTAGCCGAGGCCTGTGTAGAAGGATTCGGCGCGATCGACGTTGGAAATCGGAATGACGACCACCTCAAGCTACATGTCGATGTCGTCGGCAAGAGCGGGGCTTAGTTGCTCTGGTCCATGAATTGCCATTTGGCATCCGTCACGCGGGGACAATGCGGCGCCCCTAATGTGTCTATCCATCGTCCAAAGGTGTCGGGCCTTCGAGATGGGTGCGACCGATCCTTAGGTATCGCCGATACTAGTGCACAATATCGTCGGCGCTTTTAACGGGCGATCCATTGACGCATTCGACTCCGTCTGGCCTATGCCGTCGCGCCGACTTTCGTCGCTCGAAAGCACGGAACGATCGTCAGCATGGCGTCGGCACTGGGACTCGTGCCAGAAATCCTCAACGGCGTATACGGCGCGACGAAGGCGTTCGTCATCGCCCTGACGTTCTCTCTACAGAAGGAGCTTGCCGAAAAGAGCATTCGCATCCAGGCCGTGCTCCCCGGCGCGGTGGAAACACCTTTCTGGGAAGCATCCGGCGGCTCCCTCGACCGGCTGCCCGACCAGATCGTTCCGCCGTCGGTCCCAAGCCGCCAAGAGAGCCTTCTACTCCAGTCTCACCCGGGAGCTACAGATTCGCTGCAAAATCGAGCCTTCCGATGTAATGATTACGATGCTGACCAACTCGGACGAGGACTGGTCGTTTGGCTTCGGTCGGGCGCAGTTCCTCACCGGTGAGCTTGAATGACAAGTAGCAGGCGTCTTGTGCGTTAGATCGCCAGAGACAGTGCTCCAATTTCGCGCGTCAACCGATACCAAGGTGTGGCGATACCAACGTGCAAGTGCGAAATGCGTTGATCCCCGGTAATTCTCACGTGCAGCTATTCCGCTGCTGAACAGAATTGGACGGAGCTGAACGATGAAGATCCTCATGGTATTCACCTCTCATGACACACTCGGAAGCACAGGGCGCAAGACGGGCTTCTGGCTCGAAGAGGGCGCCGCCCCCTACTATGTCTTCCGCGATGCCGGAGTCGAACTGACGCTCGCGTCACCCAAGGGCGGTCAACCGCCGATCGACCCGAAAAGCGATCTGCCTGAGAACCAGACGCCCGCCATGACGAGGTTCAAGCAGGACGAGGCCGCGCAGAAAGTGTTCGCGACCACCAAGAAGCTGAGCGAAGTGCGCTCAGACGATTTCGATGCGGTTTTCTATCCGGGTGGCCATGGTCCCATGTGGGATCTGGTCGACAACTCTGAGTCCATCCAGTTGATCGAGTCCTTCTACAACTCCGGAAAGCCCGTCGCGGCAGTCTGCCACGCCCCGGCCGTGTTGCACCGGGTAACCTACCAGGGTGCTCCGATCGTCAAGGGCAAGCGGGTGACAGGCTTTACCAACGGCGAGGAAGAGGAAGTGCAACTGACGAAGGTCGTGCCGTTCCTCGTGGAGGACGAACTCAAGCGGCTCGGCGGCCTCTACGAGAAGAAGGCGAACTGGGAGAGCTTCGCCATTACCGATGGCAGGCTGATCACAGGGCAAAATCCCGCATCGTCCACCGCCGGAGCGCAGGCTCTCGTCGCGCTCCTCACGAGTTTGAAGGCTGGCGCCGCAGCATAGGCCGGACATCGATGAGCGAGAACGAGGTTGGGAGACGAAAACCTCACGGCCTCACGATGACCTGAAAACGCAGAACGAGTTCAGGAGCGAAACGCCCGACGGCGGTATCGCGATCGGCGACATCGCTGTTCGGCCCGTCTACTTTGCGGGTACATGGGAAGCTCATATGTAAGGGGTGCCTTCCTTGCACATTGACCAGACACGGCAGGTCGCTCCGAAAGCTTCGCCGCGACATTGATGGCAACAAAGCGCCAGAAATCCTGTTGATCCTTATTCAACGAGCCCCTTCGCGCATTTTCTCGCGGCGCGTAAACGCCCAGTCGATCAGTTCAGCCATCGATGGCCCCAGAGCTTTGCCCATTTCCGTCAGCGCGTACTCGACCTTCGGCGGCACCTGAGGATAGACGGTGCGCGTTACTAGGCCGTCCTTCTCAAGTTCCTTCAGTTGCTGGATCAGCATCTTCTGGTTCACCCCTTCGCACCGCCGTTCGAGTTCGGAAAAGCGAAGCGCCTCTTTTGCCCCGAACAACTGGCAGATTATGACAATCTTCCATTTGCCTTCGAGCACCCGAAGGGCATCGGTCGTCACCTCCGCCCATTTGAGATGCTCTTGCGGGTCTCCGCACTTCCAGTCCCGATCCAGTGCCATACTTACCTTTTTGCGGGTAACCCACTTATCCGTCAGTTCTTGTCGATGCCTCAGCATCTATTATCTCGGTCTGCAGAACAACAGGATCACAATCATGAAGATCGGCATTATCGGTATCGGCAACATCGGAGGTACCCTTGCCCGCAAGCTCGCATCTGCGGGTCATAACGTCAGCGTCGCGAACTCCAAGGGCGCTGACGCGGTTCGGCCTTTTGCGGAAAAGATCGGAGCGACGCCCACCGATACGAGGGGAGCTATCTCCGGGGCGGATATGGTGATCATGTCCATTCCGCTTCCAGCTATCGAAAAGCTGCCGAAGGGCCTCTTCGACGGCCTACCTGACGGCGTCCCTATCGTAGACACCAGCAACTATTATCCGGGCCTGCGCGATCCACAGATCGCCGCCCTCGATGCTGGCGAGGTCGAAAGCGTCTGGGTCTCCGAGCAGCTCGGCCGCTCGGTCATCAAGGCGTTCAACAACATCCTCGCGCATTCCCTGGCGGAACTTGGTCAGCCCGACGGGACTCCTGGTCGTCTGGCAGTGGCGGTCGCCGGAGACGACGAGGCAGCCAAGCAGCTCGTGATGGGCATCGTCAACGAAGTTGGGTTTGATTCGGTTGATGGCGGTTCGCTTGGAGAGTCCTGGCGGCAGCAACCGTCGACGCCGGGCTACTGCTGTGATTACGACGCGGCCACCATGCGCAAGGCGCTCGGGGCGGCGGTAAAGGGTGAAGCGCCCGAGACGCGTGACCAACTCATCGGCAAATTTGCAACGCTTGCGGCAAGCCCCACACATGATGATGTCGTGGCAATGAACCGTTCGATGAATCCTTTGACCTGAGGCGCACCATGACAGAAGCAGGGGCAGGAGCGGTGCTGGTAATGGTGCTCGCACATTGTACGTATCTTCTGTGGCCTCAAGAGCCGAACCAGATGAAAGAGGTCGGACGTTCGCAGCCTGGTAAGAGCGGAGGTGTAGGCCTTGCGTTCGGAAATGAGCATGGAGAAGGCTAGAGCGCCGTTCATCCGATGTTGAAGCACGGTGTTGCCATGAACGTCGATGACCGTAACTGTGACCGGTATCTTTGCACGGACGGACTCCGTCTCCACGCAGTCGGCAATATCCTTCGCCAAGGAAAGCATGTCCATTTTCAAAGCTCCTTTCAATGTCCGATAACAAAAGGCAGTTGCGGTTCTTCCACAGGCTCCGGTTAGTCGTAATAATCAGGCAGACGCTTTAGCTGGTCGGCCTGATGCTTGTCGTGATTGATAAAGAGCTGGGCGTCGTAGTCGGCCATGATTTGCTTGATCCGATCCATGGACGCAACGGATTCGCCCTTGTCGACGTTCAGCGACGGAACGATGTCCCGTTCCAAATTGTCCTCGAGGTGGGCGACGTCGCCAGACAGGACGATGTAGCCGGACTTGGCTAGATGCACCATCAGCGACTGGCTTCCGGGCGTGTGTCCGGGCGTTGAAATCAACCTGACGCTTCCGTCACGAAAGATATCGATGTCGCCAGTAATCAGTTCCAGCCGCCGAGGTTGCCCAAGTAGTTTGCGAGCGAGCGTCACCAGCGTGCTCAGGTTTGGGTCTGAAGGGGGAGGCGAGTTGATCCACAGATATTCCGCTTGCTGCATGACCACTGTCGCATCGGGAAAAAGTCCAATGTTCCCGATGTGGTCACCGTGCGTATGAGACACAAGAACATAGTTGACATCGGCGGGTTTTAATCCGATCGCCGCGAGTTGTGAGGATATCGTCCTGTCAAGGTGATAGACGATGAGGCTGGGAAGAGTGGACCATCCTTTGGGATCGCCGATCGTGGACTCCGGAACGCCAGTGTCCCACATCAAATAATCCGTTCGATGCTGAATGAGATAGCATGTCGAGGAGAACTCGATCGATTTCCCCTTGTTTTCACCGGGCGTCCAAACGGATTCATCGTTTGCGAGCGAATGGCCGCAGTCCACCCTGTAGAGGCGATCGATCGTCGCAGCGGGTTTGCCGTTGTCCGTCGCCGACAGGTCGTGAACGTTTGCAAACGAGGCGAGTACGAAGCTGAGCGGCGCGGCAATTGCCGAGAGGGATTTCATTGCACTCCTCCTGGACTCAAAGCGCGGACCAGCGCTGATTAGGGGCGTCTGTGATGAGCGAGACGACTATTAAAATCTAAGCCTGAGGCGGCAGACGGGGTTATTGAACTTAGGTATCGATGACCAGGGATATCGGACGGATGCTGGACGGTTTAGTCCAGCATTCTATCTCAAGCGCCTGGAGCACACGCGCTTTACTCATGGTCGTTACGCGCCGCGCGTGGGCGCAGTCAGTTGCCCGCTTGTCTGCGGCAGCCGACGACACCATCGTACAATGGAACCAACGATCACGCTGGAGCACTCTCGGGGTCTATGAAGGGCGCGACGACGTTGTGGCCGCCCACAGATCAGACCTAACGGGGCCGGGTGCCTTTGCAATGAATGGAGATATCGATGTCCAAGATGCTAGATCTCACTGAGATCGACGGCAATGAGACGAAGCGGGGCGACGGCAACCCGATCGACGCATTGATCGGATTCTACCAGGCTTTCAACACGAGCGATCTCGGGGGGCTCGAAGCCGTGTGGCTAGGAGGTTCGGAACCCAGCATGGACAATCCCATCGGCGGCATCCGCCGCGGGTGGGAGCAGATCGCAGAAGGATACTCGAAGCTGTTCAAGGGACAGGCGACAGTTCACGTGACCTTCCATGACTTCACGAGCCAGGGCGGTGACGACTGGCATCTCTTCGTCGGCCGAGAACGTGGAATCTGCAGGACGGCAACTGAGACGCTCGACGTCACGTTCCGGACGACCCGGTGGTTCGTGCGCAAGGAAGGGGCCTGGCGACAGCTCCACCATCACGGGTCGGTTGAGGATCCGCAGATGCTGGCTGCCTATCAGAAATTGATCTTCGGATGAAGAGAGCGAGCGCCGGCCGATGTCGACGCTCGGCGCGGACACGCCCCCGCTAGTTGTAAAGTTCTCCCCGCACCAAAGGCGCAACGTCGGTTCCCAGTAGTTCGATCGAACGACGCATCGCTTTCGCGTCGAGCGCGGCGGTGCTCATCTGGAAGGTGATGCGCGCGATCCCTCCCAATGTCCTGTTAACATGCAATATCTTGGTGGCTACCGTTTGAGGGCTGCCGACCAGGAACGCGCCATCGCGCCCGCACATGTGCTCGAATTGAGCCTGCGTCGGCGGCGGCCAGCCCCGCTCCTTTCCAGCGTCCGTGAACATTTGGAACCAGCCCGGGAAGAACGCTTCCTTGGCCGCCTCGTCGGTCTCTCCCACAAAGCCGAGACCATGCACGCCGAGCCTCTGGTTCTCGGGAGGATGGCCGGACGCAAGCCACGCACGTCGATACAGTTCGACGAGAGGCTGGAAGCGCTCGAAGCTACCGCCGATGATGGCAATCATCAACGGCAAGCCAAGTCTTCCAGCGCGGATGAACGATTCAGGCGTCCCGCCGACGCCAAGCCAGATAGGCAAGAATGGCTGGTGCGGGCGGGGAAATACTCCCTCGCCATTGATCGCAGGACGAAAACGGCCCTGCCACTTGATGTTGGGATGCTCCCTGACCTTTAGCAACAGGTCCAGCTTTTCCGCAAAGAGCGCATCGTAGTCCCGCAGGTCGAATCCGAAGAGAGGGTAGGCCTCCACGGAGGAGCCGCGACCCACCACGATTTCCGCGCGTCCGCGGGAAATCAGATCCAGCGTGGCGAACTCCTGGAAGAGCCGCACGGGATCGGCGGCGCTCAGGACAGCGACGGCGCTCGTCAGCCTTATCGACTTCGTGCGCGCAGCCGCAGCGGCGAGGATCACCGCCGGCGCGGAATCAAGCGCGTTCTCCCGATGGTGTTCACCCATTCCGAAGACATCGAGACCGACTTGATCCGCCAACTCGACTTCGGCCAGCACGCTCCCCATGCGGTCGATAGCCGACTGCAACCGCCCCGTAGCGGGGTCGGTCAAGAGCATGGCAAAACTGTCGATACCAATCTCCAACGTAGTATCCTTTCACGGCAAGGTTGCCACCCGAGCGCCAAGTGCGGATACGGCGGCGGAAACCGGCCACTCATCACACGGTTGGCGAGCGCCGCGCCACCCTCCTTTATCTGATGGAAATCATCGAAATATTCGATAGGTGCATCGCGCCACTAGACCGCTCTCTGAACCGCCACAGTAACCTTCATGCTCAGGAATCGACATCCTTCAAACCGCCTTCGCGAAGGCCTCCGGGGCCTCTTGCGGAAGGTTGTGGCCAATCCCGCCCGTGACCAGGCGGTGTTCGTACGTCGCCTTGAACTTCCCGGCGTATGCCTTAGGGTCCCCAGACGGCTTCGTGAAGCTGCGTCGTGAAGCTCGTGTCCGCGGGCGCTCCAGGTAGACGCGCCGTCACCTCCTGCAAGGTCCATCCGTTGCCATCTGGGTCCTCGAACGTAACATACGAGGCGTAGCTCTTCCTTTCGGGATTGGGTCCCTTGGCAATTCCCTTGCCGTTGGAGTGGTGGAAGATACCGCCCACGTCATGAAAAGGTTCGCTGACTTTCACTCCGCGCCTGACCAGGTCGTCGCGTGCGGCAATCACGTCGGAGACGACGAGGTGCATACCCTGCGCGGAGCCGGGAGTCGCAACCGTGATGTTCTTTCCAAACATCACCGAGCATCCAGAGCCTATCGGGCTGAATTGAACGATGCGATAGTCGTCGCCCGTGGAGTGGTCGATGTCCAGGCGCCAGCCAAGGCTCTCGTAGAAGATTCTGGCACGATCGACGTCGGAGACCGGAATCACGAGGAGTTCAAGATTCATGATCGTCGTGCCTGTTTCCGAGGTCTTAGCTAGAGGTTTTGTTTGCAGCGTCGCGTCGTTCATGTCGGGATCCTCCAAGTTGAAAAGACCGCCGAAGCATGGCGGCGAATAGAGGCTACCTGGGACAACATCCGGCTGATATTGTCCGATGGTGTTCCCGATACCTTGTTATCGCATGCGCCGGAGACGAGCATTCCCCCGGAAAACGGCATAGTGACTGCCGCAGTCCGGCAATTCTTCCGAGAGCCGACAGGTCCTAAATTCATTGCACCGACGCCGAGGGCGGCGGGCGGCCCAATCAGGACCGCTGCAATTGAAAGGATTCACATCATGAGCAATGATCGGAAGGTCGCCATCATCACCGGGGCATCGCAGGGCATTGGCGAAGGTCTCGTCCGTGCCTATCGCGAGCGGAATTATCGGGTCGTCGCTACCTCGCGTTCAATCAAGCAGGGTTCGGACGAAGGCGTGCACGCCGTAGCTGGCGACATCTCCAATTCCGAGACGGCAGACCGTGTGGTGCGCGAGGCACTCGAGCGCTACGGCCGCGTGGACACGCTGGTCAACAACGCGGGTGTGTTCACTGCAAAGCCTTTCGTCGACTTCACTCAGGAAGACTACGACCTGAACTTCGGCGTGAACGTTTCGGGCTTCTTCCACATCACGCAGCGGGTGGCGAGGGAGATGCTCAAGCAGGGCTCGGGTCACATCGTCAGTATCACGACGAGCCTTGTAAACCAGCCGGTGTCGAGCGTCCCCACGGCTCTCGCATCGCTCACCAAGGGCGGTCTGAACGCCGTCACGAAGGAACTGGCAATCGAATTTGCCAAGACGGGCGTCCGGGTGAATGCCGTGTCTCCTGGCATCATCAAGACCCCGATGCATGCTCCCGAGACCCACGAGTTCCTCTCCGCGCTGCATCCGGTCGGCCACATGGGCGAGATCAGCGACATCGTCGAGGCCGTGATCTACCTCGAGGGCGCAAGCTTCGTCACGGGAGAGATCCTGCACGTCGACGGTGGCCAGAACGCCGGCCGCTGGTAGGCCGCTGAGAAACCGGGTGCGCGTCGTGAATGCGCCACGCACCCTTGCTGACAAGTGAAAGGAAAGACAATGGAACTCGTACTGGCCGCCGATCCGATGTGCTCTTGGTGCTATGGATTCGGCAAGCAAATGGAGCTTCTGCTCCAGCGGCGTCCGGACGCCTCGCTGAAGATCGTTCTCGGCGGGCTCCGCGCGGGCGCAACCGACGTTCTCGACGACGCAGGCAAGCAGTTCAGACTGCACCACTGGGCGAAGGTCGAGGAAGCCAGCGGCGTACCGTTCAACCGTGACGGCCTGCTTGCAAGAACGGGCTTCGTCTACGACACCGAGCCTGTATGCCGCGCGGTCGTGACCGCTCGAATCCTTCGGCCGGAGGCGGATCTTCTGAAGGTCTTCCGTGCATTCCAGCACGCGTTCTACGTCGATGCGCTCGACACCACGAATGGCCTCGTACTGGCGGAAGTCGGATCGCGCGCTCTTGAGGATCTTGGCCATCCCGTCACCGCCGACGAGTTCCTGGAGACCTTTAAGAAACGGAGCACCATCGAAGACGCAGCGACAGACTTCGCCACGTCTCGTACCATGGGCGTCTCGAGTTTCCCCACGCTTTTCCTGAAGAAGGGTGGAGCTCTTCGCAGGGTCGGCGCTGGATATGCGCATGTCGATGAACTTGAGAACCACCTTGCGGCGATGGCCTAGCAGATCGATCCAGATCTTGAACCAGGAGATTACGAGATGCCCATAGTCACCGTACAGGTAACCCGTGAAGGCACAGCACCTGATCGCAGCTCGGTTACCCCCGACGAAAAGGTCGCCATCATCGCGGGCGTCAGCCAAGTCATGCTCGACGTCCTCAACAAGCCGCTCGAATCGACCTACGTGGTAATCGAAGAGGTCGAGCTCGACAACTGGGGCTGGGGCGGCCTTCCAACCGTCCAGTACCGGAAAAAGAAGGCCGAGGGAAAAGGCTGACACAAAACTATCGCTTTGATTGGGACTTTTGCGAACATGGCTCCGCCACACGCGGTTACGCCGCAAAGTCCTCAAAGCGGTCGTTTAGGGAAACCGTGGCCGGGACCGACAACCCCGCGAGGAGGATCGGTCAACCATCCAGCCACGCAGCGAGGCCGTCCAGCGTCTGCAACCCATACTCACCGCGCCGAAACCGACGACCACTTGGCGGCGTTCGCGGCTCGGGTCCGACCAGACGCTTGAAAACCCGTTCGGCCCCGACTGGTCGCGCTTGGTCGGTCCTATGTCGTCACAAGGACGTTCCGGGAGCACATGCTCAAGGCACCAGCGGCAAAGGCACCGCGGGCATGGACGATGAGTATGCCAAGGACTACTTCGCCAACATTCGCGCCGGGATCATGGGGGCCGGCAAGTTCGGGCTGCACAACCATCCCGATGATCGGAACTGGAAAGGGTGGTGGGGTGACAAGCCGCCATTCAACCGCCCGGTCTTTGTCTGCACACGCCGCGGCTTCCAACGAGATGGCTGGAGGCACCACGTTCCACTTCCTCGCGGCGGCCCCGGTTGATGCGCTGCAGCAGGCCGTGACAGCCGCGAACGGCAAAGGACGTGTGGAGAGGTGGCGGACCAACCATGGTTCGGGACTATCTGAAGGCCTGTGGACCGCCTGCATGTTGCCGTTACCCCAATTCTATTGATGAGGGGCATACGCCTCTGGGACGAGTTACGCGGGCTGGAAGCCGGCTACACCGTCAAGTCGGAAACGGCGAGAGCGGCACTGTCCACATCACGTTCCAGCGCTAGCGGCCAGCCCGTGATTGATGGCGCTCATGGACCGCCCAACGGTCCCTGGCTGCGTTCCCCTTTTTGCCTCGGACGATGCCCACTCTTACAAAGTCCAATTCCGACGCAGACCGACCGCACTCTCCCACGGCTCCGTCGATCGCGATGACGGCGGCGAGAGTGAAGGATAGTGCTCCCGGGGAATATCGTAATAATCTTGCACTGATGTAGGACGCGGCGTGATGAACCCGAGGCGATGGTGCGAATACTCACGAGCGACAACCTCCGTGGTATACCCTGCTCTCAGAGTCCGGCGCGACGTGGTGTCCTACGTTGAGTTTCACATCCGAACGTTTTTGAACCCCAGCGCTCAACAAGCGCTGCTACGCGCACGTTACGGACGACGACGTCATGCAGGCACTGCAGCGAAGCGCCCAGCCCCGGGAAGAGTCCCGAAGTAGCGTGGACATCTCGGACTAACTGACTGGTCCCGCAGGTGAATTCGGATCGGCAGCCGGTTTCTCGTAAAACACCCAGGTCATTGGTTCGAGTCCCTTCAAGAGCAAGTACTCGAACTCAGCGCTCGGGCATTCGACTGCCGAGGACAAATTGGTAGCGCTCCGGTCGAATAAAAAATTCAGACTTTTCGGCACAAGCGCCGGTTTCGAAATAGGAGCTTCGTCCGAGCACAAGCAGGACCGCATTTTCCACCGCTCCGATCAGCGACGTTATCCGAGGCGAGACGGCACGTGCCCCGATCGCGATCTCGGCGGAGACAATGTCTACACCGGCTCTGTCTTTGAGAAGTGTATAAGTCGGTTGCTGTTCGGCGAACTCTCGCTGCAGATCCGACATGAAGGCTGGCAAGAGGCTTCGGCCCAATGCAATTGGTTCGTCATTCACCACATGAAGCCGCTCAAGAAGCGCACATTTCGTTCCGAACAGCGAGGTGAAAGCTGATGGCGTTTCAATGGCGCTCAGTTCGATAATGCGCATGGTGGCATCGAAGCCTTGGACTTTCAGCGACTCGTGAAAGCTACGCAGCGTATCGATCTGATGGCGCACCTGCTTGCCGGCCACGAAAGTGCCCTTGCCTTTCCGGCGCTCGATCAGCCCATCCTTATCGAGCTGTTCGAGCGCCAGCCGGACGGTGACGCGACTGACCGTGAAGCGTGCCATAATCTGCGATTCCGACGGGAGCCGCCCGGAGGGCTCGTATACGCCTTCGGTGATTTCGGCACGAAGGCGATCTGCGATCTGCAGGTACATAGCCACCGGGTTGTTCCGTATGAGACTCATCTATCTTCCATTGGGTCGAAATGACCACGGAGCAACAAAGCTTTGGAATAGCGTTCCCTATTGCTGCCACACAAGGGGAATTCTTCACATTGATAACCTGTATTATAATGTATTAAAAATTAGGGCAACTCCAATCCAGGGTCGTCCTAAGGCAGCATGGCATCTCCAGCTACACCACGGCAGATTTCATCCGGCGCCGCCTTTTCGGTGGACGGTATGTCTTTCGCATATCCCCAAAACCGGCGCGGCATATTCGAACGGTTTTCGCTGAAAGCTCGCCCGGGAGAATTCGTGGCGATCCTCGGTCCGTCCGGTTGTGGCAAGTCAACGCTCCTTAATCTTCTCTCGGGCTTCCTGCGCCCGCAATCGGGGCATATCACCATAGATTGCGCGCCTGTTGTGCCGGAGCATCCGGTCCTCGGATATGTATTTCAGTCGCCAAACCTCTTCCCTTGGCTGAGCGTGCTGGAAAACGTCCGCTTTGGCCTGCGCATGAATCGCCGTGGATCGTCCCAAGAGCAGCGAGCCGTCGCGCTGCATTTTCTGCGGCTCGTCGGTCTGGAAGAGCAGGCGCATGAGCCGCCTCACCGATTGTCGGGCGGCCAGCGTCAACGGGTTGCGCTGGCGCGCTCACTGGCGCTCGAGCCGCGTCTTCTGCTCATGGATGAACCATTCGCAGCGCTCGACGCCATGACGCGTGCATCCCTTAACGACGAATTGCTTCGCATCTGGTCGAGCTTGGGCAAGACCGTCCTGTTCATCACTCATGACATCGACGAAGCGATCTATCTCGCCGACAGGGTTCTCGTCCTCGGGCTGCCGCCGGCAGGCATCACCGCCGAAGTGGCGATCGATCTGCCGCGTCCTCGCGATCAGCGTGGCACGAGAGCCAATCCGCTCTTCGCAGAACTGCGCGAACGGCTCGGCGAGGAAATCGCCAAGGTCATGACCAGCAATCAACGCGTTACCTGAAGGGGAGCATCCGATGAAACACATTCTGCCTGCAGTTCTTCTCGCCCTTGCAGCGGCTCTGCCCGCCCATGCCGAGGATCCGCGGCCGCTTCGCATTGGCTGGGTCCAGGCCATGGCGAATGCGCCTGCCCTGATCGCCGAGGAGAAAGGCTATTTTCGGGACGAGGGCTTGAACGTCGAACTCAAGGGTTTCGGCGATGGTCCCGTCATCCAGCAGGCAGTGGCCGCAGGCGAAATCGATGTGGCCTATATCGGCGCGCCCCCGGTCTATCAATGGGCAGCGCGCGGGCTCGACGCGAAGATCATCGCCAAGGTCAACTATGGTCAGGCAGCGGTTATCGCAAAGGCGGACGGCCCCATCCACGCGCTTTCCGACCTTAAGGGCAAGAGGCTTGCCGGCGTCAACAAGGGCAGCGGCATGGACGTGCTGCTGCGCGGGTATGTTCTGAAAGAGGCCGCCGGCCTCAACCCGGACACCGATCTTGCACTGTCGCAAATGCCCGTGGGCAATATGAACGCCGCCCTCGATACCGGCGTCGTCGATGCAGCCTTTTTATGGGAGCCCTTCATCAGCCAATCGGTGCTCCGCGGTGCAGGTCGCGTCGTCTTCGACGTCAACGGCGCTCTGCCCGGTTATCCCTGGTACGTCGTGGCAGCGCCCGCCAAGACACTGAAGGAACGCCCGGATGATCTCGTGAAACTGTTGCGGGCGAATTCGAAGGCCATCGCCTTTCTGCGAGAGCACCCTGAAGAGGCCGACCGGATCATCGCCCGAAGCTTTAAGCTGGAATCCCTGAAGGCCGCGGACGGAAGCGTGGTGCCACCGGAAGCGATCGTCGCGGAGGCGAGGAAGCGCCTTGGGTGGTCGGCGGAAATCGAGCCGTCCGACCGTGCCTTCATCCAGCGGCTCATCGACTACTCGGTCGCCCTCGGCTTTCTCGACAAGCGCCTGAATGTCGACGACATTATTGACGACAGCTTCGCGGCAAAAGCGGCGGCTCAACGATGAGATCCGATCGATGAAGACGTTGGCAGCGCGGCTGCGTTTTCCGCAACCGTCCTGGCGCTGGGCAGCGCTTCCGTTCCTGATTGTCGTGTGGTGCCTCGCGGCAAGCCGCGTTCCCTCCTATGTGCTGCCGCAGCCGTGGGACGTGGCGGCCGAAGGGCTCCGCTGGATCCGGTCGGGCGAGCTGGGCCGCCAGGTCATGGCGAGCTTGTTGCGGGAATTCGGCGGCTTCGGCGCAGCCGTCGTGGCTGCCGTGCTCATCGGCGTGTCCGCCGGGCTTTGGCGGCCGTTTCGCGAATTCGCCCAGCCGCTGCTCGGTCTTTTCATGGCCATCCCTCCGATCGCCTGGGCGCCGCTGTCGCTGATCTTCTTCGGCCTCGGATATCTCTCGATCGCGGTCGTCATATTCATCGCATCGGCCTTTCCGATGGCGCTGACGATCCAGGAAGGGGTGCTTTCCATCAACAGCGGCGAGGTGCGTGCAGCACGCATCCTGGGAGCCAGACGGCTGCAATTGCTGGCCCACGTATATCTTCCCGCCTCTCTCCCTTTCCTCACGGCCGCATTGCGAATCGGTTTTGCCCAGGCATGGCGCGCGCTTGTCGCGGCCGAGATGATCGGCGCATCTCAAGGGATCGGCTGGATGGTCTCCATGGGCGGGCAGCTCGGCAATTCGGCGCAGGTGCTCCTCGGCATCACGCTGATTGGACTGACCGCGTGGCTGATGGAGAGCCTCGTGTTTCGACGGATAGAGCGCCGCTACGAAGGCTGGCGCGGACAATAACGGACATTTCCCATGACAGAGATTTTACCGCACAAGATGTTTCAAACCAGCACCCATTCTCCGACGGGGCTTGCCGATCATTTCGACACTCTGCCCTTTCTCGGCCGCCTGACCTGCCAGAGGCAGACGTTGACGGCCGGTGAGTGGACTGAATTGGAGCTCGTTTATGAGGTCGGCGCTGTCGGTCTCGCAGACGGAGCATGGCTGAAGCTCGCCTTCAAGTTCTATTCCGATTGGGCGCTGTTCCAGACAACGGACCCGACGGCCGCCAACTATGTTTCCGCCGAATATCACGCCGGCCCTCTGGTCCCGGGGCAAAGCCCGAGCACGGTTCAGGCACTGAAAGTGCGTTTCGATCAGAAGGGACATGAACGTCCCTTCCAGAAGGCTGTCATCATCGACGTGGTCGACGGCTATCTCAATCCCGGCGACAGGATCGTCATCCGCCTGGGCGATCGGCGCCAGGGCGGCGGCGGCACCCGTGTGCAGACTTTCGTGGAGAAGGCGTTCCGTTTCCGGCTGTTCGTCGATCCGCTGGGCAGCTCGAAATTTGCGGAAGTGCCAGGCGACTGCAAACTGGAAATCGCGGCCGGCCAGCCGTATGCCCTTCAGGTCATCGCCCCGCGGCTGGTCGGCCTCGGTCAATCCTTCGATACGATCGTGCGCGTCGACGACATATGGGGGAACACCTGCCATGATCGCGACCTGCAGGGAATGCTCGTCATTACCGCCCCGGATGGCAGGCAGCGAACGGAGCCAGTGGCATTCGCGGGGGAAGGCTGGGCATTCGCGCGGATTTCCGGCCTTTCCTCTGCCGAGGCCGGCGAATGGAAATTGGAAGCATGGCTGAACGGCGAACCCTCCGTCGCCGCGGGTGTCGCCTATGTCCAGAGCGAAGAGGGCGCCTTGCGCCCTCTCTATGCGGATCTGCACGTCCATTCCGACGACACCGTCGGCACCAATGACGCGACCTACAATCTCACCTATGGACGTGATATCG
The DNA here is from genome assembly GCA_900468805.1 of Hyphomicrobiales bacterium. GTDB lineage: Bacteria > Pseudomonadota > Alphaproteobacteria > Rhizobiales > Rhizobiaceae > Rhizobium. Next base: position 24,213 of record UEIF01000018.1, read on the forward strand.
CCGGGCTTGACGTGGTGGGCTACACCGTCAACGACTTCAACATCACTGAGGCGAATTGGGACAAGGCCGTGGAGATCATCCACGATCTCAACGAGCCCGGTCGCTTCGTCTGCTATCCGGGCACCGAATGGTGCGGCAACTCCGCTGCCGGCGGCGACCGCAACATCGTCTTCCTGCGCGACGGCAAGCCCCGGTTTCCCTTCGACGAGCAGGGGCGCTCCCTTCGCTCTTTCGAATGGAACGAGACGACGGCGGGAGCGATCCGTCCTGGGATATGGCCGGTCGATAGGCTCTATGGCGCCTATGAGGATGATCCGGAGGGCCATTTGCTGATCCCGCATGTGGGTGGCAGGCGCTGCATTCTGGACTGGAACCATCCTGAGCTGGAACGACTGATCGAGATTGGCTCCGCCTGGGGACAATTCCATTGGCTCTACGCTGACGCTCTCGCTCGCGGATACAGGGTCGGCGCTTCCGCAGCCAGCGACGAACACCAGGGCCGTTGTGGCGGTGGTGCGCCAGCGACCGGGACATTTGGTGCGCGCGGCGGGCTTACCGGCGTCATTGCCGATCGTTTCGATCGCTCCGGCGTTGGCCGCGCGCTTCGGGCGAGACGCACTTTTGCCACGACTGGCGAACGGAGTTTTGCGGTTCTGTCCCAGGGAAAACACTTCATGGGCGAGGTGTTCAGCGCCGAGTCCGAAGAGCCGCTATCTTACCGCCTGCTCGGCCATTCCGGCTGGGAGGAGGTTCAGCTCTTCGACGGCGATCGCGTTGTTTGGCGACGCGATCTACATACCGAAGCCGGGCTCAGTGAGCAGAGTGTGCGTATCCGCTTCGGCGGCGCGCGTATCAAGGATCGCTATCGGGCGGCCTATTGGAGCGGCGAGGTAGCTGTCACAGGTGCAGCGCTGCTGGACGTGCATGGGGTCGGTTTCGATCATCCCGAACAAAGCGTGTGGCGCACTGGGCTCGGCACCCTCGGCTTCAGGACGGCAACACATGGCGACGTCGACGGAATCGAACTGACGCTTTCCGACCTGCGCGACGCGCGCATCGCCATCGCCGCGAAGCTCCACGGCTACAGCAAGATCGGAGATCCGCTGCAGCCGCTGCCACATGTTCATGCTCCCGAAGTGTTGCTGGAGGCAAGCGGAAACGAGCTGATCGAAAAAGGCCTCATCTCGGTCGATCTTCCGGGGGTCGAGCTTAGGCTTCTGTTGGAGCGCATCACCGATCACACCTTGCCGCGCGATCTCTCAGGCGAGATACCGATTGCCGAACTCGGATTGCAGGATGGACGCGAACATCCGCTTTTCCTAACAGCGAGACAGAGGGATCAATCCCGTATCTGGACGTCGCCGTTGTTCATGACAGCTTGAACTAAGGGTAGGCCGCAGTCATCCGGAAGGTGGTCGCGTGAGCTGGGCGTCGACTTCGTGAGTGGGTCGACGCCACAGGCGCGGCAAGTCACTATCAGATTGTAAATTACAGCGCTGGCCTTGGCTCCCGCGGCGGATCGCTGAACAGCCACGATATTCTTCCGGTGGCAAAACTGTGATGTCGCGTTCCAGAATGTTGCTATCTATCGGCATCCTGCCGTCGCTGGTGTAGCGCGTCAGGTAATCGCATGTTCAAAGTGTAGGACAACGCGTCGCCGAGCTTAGTACCCGGCACAACCTTCGGCGCGATGGCGTCTAGCCACGCCTTTAGGGCGTTCAGGACAGGCAAGCTGTGCTGTTGCCGACGCGGTGAGTGCAGTCAGCCTGCATTTCACCGACGTCGGGCTTTCGTCTCGCGCCTGCCTTTCGATGTAGAGCTGCTCAAAGAACCTGAGAGCTTGCTCCGGCGGCCGCCACCATTCTTTCTGGTCTTGAGGGCTTCGACGAAGCGTTGCCTGGAATGGGCCATGCATCCGACATGGGTCGCGCCATCCAATGTGCGCGGTATAGCCATCGCTCACCAATATGCCGCGATAATCACCCAGGAAGGTCTGAGGGTAATCTGGCCGCGGCCCGGCTGGTACGAAGCCGTTCCCGAAGTGGAATTCCTGGAAGCTAGGAGAGGCGAGGGCAGGCGTTACGCACCTGTCGAGACGGGGTTTGCCGTCAAGACTGCACCTGACGCTCAGCACTGCCTGTCTATGCGGGAAGGTCAGGATCGCGCCGGCGACAGCGTCATCGAACGCAACCTGCGTAGCGAGGGCTTCGAAGCCCTCATGCCGAGCTATCGCATTGAGGTCCGCCATCATCGTCAGGGCCACTGGATCGAGCGCCGCTTCCCGACCTTCACCGGATACCTGTTCGTCAACATCGGTCCTCACGATTATCGGGCCGTGGAAGAGGCCGACGGCGTCAGCAAGATCCTGCGCTTCACCAAGCGCTATGAGGAACGTCAAATGCCGTTCGAGTTTGCTCAGGAGACGATCGACCGGCTTCGGTACATCCAGTTGGAGCAGGAGCAGAACTTCCTGTTCGCGCGGGCTCGTCGTCGGGGGAAGAAAAGATTGAGCTGCAGCAGCCGATCCGCGTGAAGCGAGGTAATCCCAACACTCGCAGGATTCGCCGGTCGCAGTTCACTGAGCGGCGGGCGGCTTCTCAGCGAGCCTGTCGTCGCCGTCTTCAGGAGCATTCTTAACGGAAACGCTGAATGCCTTGAGTAATCTCGTGTGACATTTTGCTTAGGTATAACAATCCGGTTATATTCTGCGCACTGATTTGTGGATGTTCAGTGCGCAGGGTCGCCGGTCCACGCGGATAAACAGCAATCCGCACGAGAAATGCGTCTTCCTATCTCAGCCTTTTAGAAAATGCCCAGCCACAAGCAGCTCCAACAGCGATGCCGATCGACATGCCGACAGGAGCATTGTCGAAGAACGTTGCACCCAGGATCGCGCCAAAGCCGATCCCAATCCCGATTTCCAGTGCCATGACATCAGTAGAGCATTAGGGGGATCGGCCGCACCTTATCGGCCTTGACCCGCGCTTCCTTGACATTCTCTGCAGGAAACATCCTGATAAAGTAGTTGCCGTTCCTGCTCCATTGCTCCGGCTTCGACTGTGTTATCGAATACATCCAGCAGGCGGTTTCGTGTCTCGTCCGTGTGGATCGCATAGACATAGTATCGCATGGGGACCTCCTCGGGCCGGCGAGACCGGTTCAGCCTTTCCAGGCGTGAAGAAAACCAGGTAAGCAACCGCGACGATGATCGCGACGACAAATATCGTCAGCACGTATCTGATCATGCCCTGATGGCTTTTTTGTTCGGTATCGCTCATGGCCGTCAAAACAACCAGAAACAGGGAATGTTCCAAACGGCTTCCCTCCAGTGATCCGCACGATTGTCACAGACCCAATGCCGACGCACAAAGGGATTTCATCGCAATTCCGGCTCCGCGCTCTACTTCTACTCCCAGAAGGAGCCCTAACGTGGAAAATCTTAGAGAATTTGCATCAAGCACGAATGGCGATCAGTGGTTTCTCGGCGTCGACGCTGCCACCAACAGAGAGGTAGTCGTTCACCGTGGTAACCCGTCATCCGGCGGCCACGAAACGACTACCAACGTGAATTCGTTCTTGAATCAGCGGCCCTTTGGTCCCGAACATCGAGCTTTGGACTTATTGCTCGCAGATCGACGAGCCGCCGAGAGCGAAGAGACACCGAATAAACCGGTATGATGCGCTAACCTGTGTCCGGCCAGGCAATCTAGCACCATGAACCCGCCCGGTTAGCCGAGGCGCGCTTTGTCGTAGCCAGCATTGGTGGTGGCCGGCATGAAGTCGTTACCACCGTTGGCTAGTGCGCCGCTGGTCGACGATGCGCCCATCTCTTTGACGGACCCCGATCTCGTAGCGCACCCCGTTGCGGACTGCGCGATAGTTTGAAAAGCAAAGACAGATTTTGCACTTTGATCTCCTCCGGGCCATCCGGGAAATAATCGAACCGCCCTTCAAAGAGCACCGTCCGCCGCAGCCGGATGATACGCTAGTTGGTCGACAGCGCTCTCGGCAAGAGAGAGATCGCGGGGCCTATCGTCGGTAGTCGATCGAAACTGCTAGACACCTCGCCGATTGGGGCCGCACCCATCAAGGGGTCATTGCCCGTCAACCGGCTACACGACGACGCCAGCCAGATTTGATCCAACCACGCCGACTGTAACTATATCGGTGCCCCCAACCATTCGATGCCTTCCCCGTTGGCCAAGGTGAAATATTGATCCTTGCTGTCAGAGTCCGGCCCATCGAACCGTGTCACCTGACGCATTCGCATGAGGGTCCCAGCACTTCCGCCGCGCTCCATGCGGCGACCGGCCGGCGTCGACTTCATCGTGCGGCCGACGCGCAGGATCTGGTCGATCCACACCTTCAGGGCCGAGCGAATCGTCAAATTGTGCATCGGCGTTCCGATGACAATCACATCGGCCGCTTCGACTTCCCGAATAAGCACCTCGGAAAGATCTAAAGAACCCACCGGCGGGGGCCATCGAAGCGGCCGCAAGGACATGAGCTTTCCCTTGCTTCGCAGGGATCTGGCGGCGAGCGTCACCGGATTGGCAGGAGGCTTATGCCGTTCTCACTATCGACGCGAATCCCGATATCGCCCCTTATCACGACCGACAAGTGGCCGTCCTGCTCCGCAACCGGCGAATGGCTCGAGAGCGAAACGGCCGACGAGGAGATCTTCAACCCGCTTCCCGCGGGTACGTTTCGCGTCAGATCCCGCACTGGCTCCTCCCATCAGGGACGTCTGGTTGTCTAATGCCGCGTGGACGGTGCGTGACGGACTACGGCATCTTGAACAGCGGCCCGGTCCAATCTAATATTAGGATATCAACATGTATATGTGGCGGAGAAGGAGGATGACATGCCTCTGACCGATGTCCGATGGACAGTGCCGGTGAGGATTCGGCTGCAGTGCGGTTTGGAACGCACGTTCGCCGGCGTCTACGACGCCTTGGATTTTCTGGAAAATGAATGGCCGTTGCGTCACGGAGAGAGGCATCAACGGGCGATGATGAGGTGTCGCGGCGCTTTGAACGGCTTCACACCGCCCATCGTCGCGCGAGAGGCTTTTCTCGCTGCCTGTCTTGAGGCCGGGATGGCTGCCGTCATGGCACCGCCAACGCGCACGTCCTCGCATCCTGCGCGCTCAAGCAGACAAGCCGCTTACTGAGCTGTCGTGGCTTACCAATGAGAGGGAATATTCGATTACGGCCGGAGTTGCTCCGACCGTCTGGACGATAGTAGACCCGACTAGCTAACCATCGACCCGATTTCGTGTGCGAAGTCACTCACGCGCGCGTGCGGATGATCGTCTTGCCTGTCCGTCGCTCTGTCGAGTTGAAGGTGGCGACTGCATTATCAAGCGCCGAGATGTTGCCGATGTTCGTCCGAAGGCCTCCGTCCCGGACCCGCTCGACGATCTCGCTTAGTTGAGGACGATCAGATTCGATGACGAAATCAATCGCCAGGCCATCGGCGGGACGCGCTTCAACCGGGCCAACGACGGAAACGAGCGTACCTCCGGCTCGTACCAGTCCCGCCGACCGCTTCTGGATCTCCCCGCTGCCAAGCGGTCAGGCCGGAGATCGGCAGGCTGGCACCCGCTGTGAACTCCACGTCACCCGGGAGCGGCGCGAGGTTGCGCGCCTCTACTGCCACATATTCCGCCAGGGTGCCGTCGCGATACCAGTCCGTCAGGCCGAGTACACGCTGTCCCAACGACAGGCCGGTGGTACCATAGCCGAGAGCTAACCACGCCGGCGAACTCATGACCGGGGATTGATGGCGTTCGCCCTTGGCCGACGCGATCGGTCAGGTGGACGGCTAACTTAGTCCGGTTGGCACAAAGCCCGACGCGTGTACTTCCAACGATGACGTCGTTTATCGCCGCCTGCGGCCGCTCCGTCAGCTTCATGCCCGCCGTGCCGGCGGCTTCATCGAAGGACGACGCGGTATGCCGGCTGTTGATGACGATGCCAGGTATAGGGGCAGTCGTCGCCTTAGCTTTCCGATCCGGAGTCGACGATCCTGCGCGGTTCTCGTCATCCAAGAAAGTTGGTCCATGGGCTGGGCTTACACCATCGCGCAACCAGTCAGGGGAGCGCGATGTGACCGGCGGCATTACGCGAGCTAGCGACGACAATCTGCGAAGAGCGTTGTGCCAAGCGGCCACCGTCATGATACATCGGCGTCGCTCGACTAGCCGAGAAGGTGGGCTGCACTGGTTGCTAAACGCGGAGGTGCAAAGCGTGCGATGGTGGCATTGGCCAGGCGCATTGGTATCATCCTGCACCGATGTGGAGAGATGGCACTGAATTCTCTGCGGCAGTCCCACTGATCGCCAGGGCGGGCTGAGCATCAACATTAGAATCATGTCGTCGACGTCTGTCTGAGCGCAGACCCTCGAGGTGCCAACCGGGACGCGGTTCCGATGATGCCGTGGTCAGGACTGTCGCCGGCCTCCGATCGAGCACGCCAATGAGATGGGCACATCGGAGTTACCGCACTGGACCAGCATCATGTTGGCAGCCATCGCGCGGACCACGGACCGAAGCATGAACCCGGGGTGACCTCACCCGAAGGGCAAACCGAGCCAGGCATCGCTAAATGAATCTATCTCCAGAGATACTACCTCAACCGTTGCCTGACTGCGCTGTTGCGGCCGTCACTTTCTGCTTGACTGGAACGGCCCCGTTACCGAAGGTCCTGACCCTCGCGGAGGTGACGCATGCAAACGACCATCGCGATCGATAACAGGCTCACTTGTCGTCGTAACGCTCGATCATGCGGCGCAACTGCGCGTTCTGCTCAAACAGTTTCGCAGAGAGCTGCGATCTGAGGTCCTTGATTTCGAGGTCCAGTTCAGTGGCCTCATCGAGAAATGTTTTCTTCACCGCCGCTGGCTCTTCCACCGCTCTCCTGGCAATGGGTGGGTCTTGGAGGTTTGTCCGCGCCCGAGCAGCATTTGGCCTTTGCTTTTTGGGACCCCCTGCCAGGACGCCCGCACCCGTTCCACCTTCGGCAGCCCGAATAGCGGGTGCCGCTGGCGAAGGTTGGTCGTGACCTTCCAGGGCACCACCTTCTACCCGCTCGGCTGGTAAAACATCCGAGTCCTCCACCTGCACGGGTTTCGCGGCCGCTGCACCAACGGAATCTGGCTGTCCGTTTGCTGGTTTCTCGCCAACAGTCGACTTGGATTTTATAGCGGAGGGCGCTTCTGATTCGGCCTGCAGAGTAAGCTCCCGCCGGAGTTCCTCTGCCCGTGGGTCAGGTATCGCCACAAGCTCATCGGCCGGTTCGGCCGCTTCTTCCGCCCTGCGGCGCGATGCGAGGTCCTTGATTAACTTCCAGGGTGATCTCATCCCCATCTCCCGACTCGTTATGTCATTTCCATAGTATCGAGCGGGAGACCGGGCTTGCAATCCAAGCCCGGTCTTTAGTCGTGAGGCGGTTTAAAACTGCCGCCGATGGGTCTTGATGATCAGATCAATCCGAGCTTCTTGCGGAGGTGTGCGTTTTCGGCGCGAAGTTTTTCCGAGAGTGCCTGACGCAGCTTCTGGTTCTCTTCCTCGAGATTCAGAAGGTCTGCAAAACCGTCCGGTTCTGTCGGGGTGGTCTCGACTTTCTGCGGGGCGGGCTTGGCAAGCTGCGCCTTCGAAGGCGTCGGCTTCTTGGCGGTGGCAGATGCCTTTGGCTTAGCAGCCGGCACAACCGCCACTGGGGCAGGCGCATTCGACGCGGCGGTTTTCTTTCGTGGAGCGCGCGTCTTCTTCAGCGGAGCGCTTACCGAAGTATCAACAACCGCTTCCGCGGTGGCTTTGGGCTTGCGCGGTGCGCGTGTCTTCTTTTCTTTTGCCTTCGAAGTCGCATCTACGGACGTTGTCTCGACTGCGGGAGTTGGGTTTGTATCATCAGCCATCGGTTATTCCTTGCGTTAAGTAAAATCGTTCGCGACCGTACAGAGTCGTTGTCAATATGAGCTCAAGATTATTTCGAACTTGTTGACGATGGCCTGAGACCCTTCTTCTCTCCAGTTTTCAGGAGAGTCTAGTGTTTGATTGACTGACATCGAAGGCACCCCTTTGCCTCCGGTGGCAAGTGCGCTGGGATTGCCAGGGCCGAAGCGGCGCTCAAAGCCTTCGACATATCCAGCAGAGCGGTGGTGATACTCGATCGGCGCGGCCAGGTCGTTCTGTTGAATGAAACCGCACAGCGCCTTTTGGACCGCGCGAGAACGTGGCCAGGCCGGCGATCGACGGCAGGGATCAGCGCCGGACCAAATGCCATCGGTGTTCTGTTGTCGGGCATGCTGAACGACGGGGCCTCCGGATTGGCTGACCTCAAACGTTGTGGCGGTGTGACGGTCGTCCAGAACCCGCTCGACGCCGATGAGAGCGAGATGCCACGAACGGCACTGCTGGCGAGCGATATCGACTACCGTGCGCCGGCCAGTGATCTCGCCGCCCTTCTGGGTCGGCCTCGTGCGGGAAGAGCCCGGCCCGGCCGTAGCTCCCCCTCCTCGCGTCGCGCTGGAAGTGGCGATTGCTATGGGGCGGCCGTCGGATACTCCACCCATCGCCGAGATCGCGGATCCCGTCCCGTTGAGTTGCCCCGGATATGAAGGGACGCTGTCGCAGGTCAGGCGCTCGCCGCTGCGCTTCCGCTGTCAGGTTGGTCACGGCTATACCGCCGAGGCTTTGGCCTACGAGCAGGAGGGCTCCGTCGACGAGGCACTGCGTATCGCTCTCAAGGTGATGGGCGAACGTGTCGTTCTGACGGAGAAGATGACGCTCGAAGCAATGCAGGCAGGCAGAATCGCCGCCGCGGCGACCTTCGAAGAACGCGCCCTGGAGTACAAGCGTTCCGCCGACGTGCTTATGGATGCGGCGCTCAAGGGCTAGCCGGGCATGTAGCCATCACAGTCACACGCTGTGCAAGACAGTAACGAACATGGTTGAAGAAAATCGATTGACGGAATTCAGGTCCGAACCCACCTATTCCGAGACAACCCCTCCGTCAAGCAGGCGTTCACGTCCATGCGAACTCTGCAACCTGCAACTCCGGGCGGCGCGTTCGACGAAATGCGAGCAAGGTCTCCAAGATGCTTCTGACATCGGTCACCTATAATCGCGCGCGAGTTCCCACGTCGCGTGAGGCAAGGCTACCAGCTCGCAGTTGCTCTGCTCTGATTGAGAGAGACGGTCGAGAAGCTGTCCAAATCGGTCGTCCACCGGCACAGCCGATGCTGAGCAGCGATTGTACGGCGCGACGCACACCCGCATCGAACGCAAGTCTTGCGACATGATTTGCAACCTAGACTGTCATGGTTTGTTGCCCTTCAGATACACCACAACGCACAGGGGCAAGTCTCGTTCGAGGCCGGACAGGCTTACTCGAAATTCCACTCAGTAGCTTAGATGAGCAACTGGCGACCCGCCGCAACGTCGCCTTACGCGACCGCGGGCGCCCCGCGATGATGTGGTGGAGAGCCCATTCGTTTTGGTGCGTCAGAGATTTTTCTGGCATGACCGCGCCGACTGGAGTGCGCGTCTCTGTGTCGCGCCTTCCCCGGACGAAGAAGCGGCATGGCGCGTTTCGCCAAGCCGCTCTGCGTCAAATCACGACCTGTTTCGAGGTGGTTTTCCTGTTCCGTCCACCGCTTCCGTAGGCTGTTGTTCCGATAGAGGTTCGCTGGTTGGCTCGGTCGATTGTGGCCCCAGTTCCTGCGGCGTGCGCCAAGGGCCGGGGCCGAGTTTGGGTGCGGCTTGTCCGCTCATTTCCTTCACGGCCAGATCCCAATGTTCTTGTTCCTTACCGGCGGGACACCCCTCGCGCTCCCATATGGCATATGCACGAGCTCGAAGTTGCTCTTCATTGGACTGCTGCATCGCGTGTTCCTCTGGTTGATTGGGTCATGTCTTCTTGGTGACGTTCGGTATTGCGACATCGCCTCAAGTCTGCTGCTGCGGGAACAAGGCCGCGGCTGCCGCCACCTCCGCACGCATCGCGTCAAGCGATGCTCGGAGAACGCGGATGTCGGCGCTCAGGGCCGGTGCGGCGTCCTGCTCCTCCCAGTAGAGGAGAGTGTCATGCCATCCTGCCGCGGTCTGCAGCAGCCCGCGCATCCGTTGCAACGTCCGTTCATCCATCTGAATTGCAGCCCGCTCGGCATTGCGGGCGAGCTCGACGAGATCGTTGGCCTCCGTTCCCCAAACCGGCAGGGCGACCCTGAGCTTTGCCATCTGCTTTTGAATGTCGTCGACTTGAACTTGTTCCATCTTGGCCATGTATGGCTCCTTCGAAGCAGTTATATTTGAAATCCTGCGGCATTAGACAACTTCCCCGAAGATCAGCTTCGTCGCAGGTCGATCCGGCTGGTGACGACGGGCTTGCCTGTCTTCGGATCCGTGTCGATGGTCGTGAGACGCATGCCCGACGCTCCGACCTTCTCGATCGTCATCTGAGCTTTGCGATCGCCGTTCACTTCCCTCGCCCAGGTGATGCCCAGGTTGATGGTGTCGCCTGCACGTTGCCCGCGCAGGCCGGCGGTGCCGGTGCCCGCTCCGACATAGGAGCCGGAGTACCTGCTGCCGCTTGCCTTGAGGTCTGCGGAGATCGCACGGGAGAAGATGGCGAGGCTCGTGCACTTGCCGTCGAGGGCGAGCGAGGCAGCGGAAGTATCCGATTTGAAGCGGCAGGTGACATTGATCGTCGGCGCGTTGACGCGAACCTTGACAGTGCCCTTTCCGCTCCAGTTACCAGCAAGCGATTTCAGGAAAGGGGCCTCGTCGGCATGGGCGGCGCCGGAAGAGAGAAGGGTGAGCGAGGTAATTGCAATTGCCAAGGACTGCGTAAGGTATCGGTTCATGTGGTTGTCTTTCAGACCGCGGATCGCCCCGTGTCGGGTACGCTGGTCATGGAGGAGGATGTATCGCTAACCTCGGCGCTACGCCTTTGTTCCACTCACCGAAAGTGTTCTTGTCGTGCGTATGAAGCCATTACAGCAGGGGACTTTCAATTCCTTCGGCGTCGCAGCGGTTCAACTCGTCCGCGATATCCTTCGCATCGCTCGCCGCGAGCTGAACGAACTCCTTGCCGTCCGTCGCGGCCGGAAGGCCGGTCGCCGAGTCTATGATCTGCCACGTCCCGGCCTGTTCCTCCATCACGACGTAGCGCTTGTCCTGGGTTGAAACTGCGCCTGAACGGAAGTCCTGGGAGCCGGAATCAGATGACATGGGAGGCCACCGCGCCGACGATGACGAGAGCCGCGACGCCGACGCGGAAGCTCCACAAGACTGCAGTTACCCGAGGGTTGATCGGTGCCCGCAAGGATCCGCCCTGGTCCGCAGCGTGGTGCTGTGACGCGTCTTCGGTTCGTGCCATGGAAACCTCCTACACCTGGTCCTTCGGCGGTTCGCCTCTGGCATCGCGCAAACCTTTTTCGGGCTGCTTCTTTAACTTCTCGCGGCATTCATCCGCCGTCTTCGGGTCGGATCGGGCGGCGTCGCTCTTTTGGTCGGGCTTAGGGTCGGTCATTGGTTGCTCCTCGCTTCTCGCGGTTAAAGCCGAACCTCAAACCAGGCTGATTGTTCCGCCAGAAAAATCGGGTCGGTAAGCTCGGACGACGCTGCGGGCCACCCAGTCCCTCGAGTATTTGAACAACGCGGTCTCAGCTACCGTTTTAAGAAGGCACTTCTGTGCAACTTGTCCACGTCCGGAGATGAGGATGATCTTGCAGTCCGGCCACTCTTCGCCGACGCATCTGGCAGGCTCCAATTTGTCCATCGTGCCAGGTATGTCGATCTCGGTATCACGGTCGATGCGGTAGTCGCACAGCACGAGATGTTGCCAGAAGCCTCGGTGATGTAAAGCACCGGTGAACTGAGTTCGACAACGTAGTCTGGAGAGTTTTTCGGGAACTTTGGGATGTCCCGCAGGTTGGACTTAAGCGGCGCATTACCGCCCGCATGAAGGAGAAGCTTTATGGGAAGCACATCGGACAAAATCAGAGGAAAGGCGAACGAACTTGCAGGCAAAACCCGCCAGGCGGCCGGTAATGCTACCGGAGACCGCGAAATGCAGGCGAAGGGCGAGGCCCAGGAAACAAAGGGCGACGCCCAGCAGGCGAAAGGTAAAGTCAAGGACGTGGTCAAGAACGTCGTCGACAAGCGTTGAGCGTTGGAAAGCGCGGCCGGCATTGCGGCCCGCCTCCCTCTTCTCGATGTCATGCTGTCCCTGTCGCGGCTGCAAACAGATCTACCAGGAAGGATTTATCTGATGACGAAGACCCCGAAACCACCGGAGACGGATGATGCCCGAGCTTCCGATTCCCCCAATGCCGACAAGCGACGAGAGAAGCTTGCGGACGAAGCTGGGAAGGGTCTTCGCAAAGCCGTATCAGGCGGGGACGACAAGTCGGAGAAGAACAAACCGCCTCTTCGAACGGGCGCGTCCGCCGCGCTCGGCACGCCCGCCGAGGGGGCGGTTGAGGACGGCGAAGGACCATCTCTCGCAGAAGGGACGGGCGCCGTCCCGTCGGGCGGCAAACAATATTCTGATCGAAACTGACCACCTGGCCTGCGGTCGAGCGGCTTGCCTGCATAGCGCCGGCGGAGATACTCACCCGCAATTCGGCAAACCGCCAAGCTTGTCGCTCCAATCGCGTATGCGCCGGAAAAAGACGATAGCCAGAATCCTGACCAGAGGAGCACCGTGTAATCCGGGAAATTTCACGCTGCGGACGATTTCACGTTGCCGGGCGGGAAGCGGCATCGCGAAGATCACTTGTCCAAATCGACATAATGCGAGCCCTCGGCGTGATTGGCATCGAACATTGAGGCACGGCAATCACGTCGCTCAAAGCACTTGCAGTAGCGAAAAGAAATTTCCGTTCCTCCCGAGCTTCCGTTGCGCATTGCGGTTCCCATTCGATGAGCCGGCAGCTTTAACCCGGTTCGGCGACCGCGAGGAGAACCCTATGAATGTTGACTGGCTGTTCGGGCGGAAAATTCTTGTCGCAGAGGATAACTTTTCGAAGCGTTTGAGCTGGCTGACTTTTTGGAACGACACGGTGCCGATGTCATCGGACCCGTGTCGAATGTTTCTGACGCCATCGATCTGGAAGGGCGGCGAGGCATCGGGCGGCAACTTCAAGAACAATCCAGAGCGGGCAGCCGAAGCCGGGAAAAAGGGCGGAGAGTCTTTTTCAGCCGCCTCGGTTCGCGCCGACATGTTGAGGCCTCTCGACCGCGAGAAACCGCTCGCTGAGCAGTCATGATTGGCTCTGAAGAGATAGCTTCTTTCCACTGCGGGAACCGATCAACTTGATGCAAACGGCGCTCTGTCAGGAAGCCTCCACCGCGGCGAGTGACGTCTCGATGGCAGGCACTGGCATGAATTCAAACCGCGAATGAAAATTTTAGGCCCCGGTAAAGAAATTCGGATCGGAATGCCGCGCGCCGACAGAACCGCGGCGTCGATGCCACCGCGCGCTGAAGGGGCTTTGAAGCGCTCGCTAGCTTGCCGTGCGTTTACTTTGGTCCCGGTTTACAATGGCGTTTCTTTGACCACAGCGCTTCAACTTCGCAGGATACGAACGCCAGCCTCACGGGCAGCCCACACGAAGGCATTTCGAGCGGTATGGGCACCGACGGACAATTCGACTGCTTTCATCGATCTCATGAGCGCGATTTGGAATTTCTTCCCTGAGCTAACTGGCCACTTATTGCTTACGAGCATTGCGGTGAGATCCTGAACTGTCTCAGCATGGAGAGAGCCGCCTCCGCTATCGATCTGCACGTCCAGCGATTTAATAAAAACTGGGAACACCTCGCCCTTCCTTACCAAAGCCAAGCGTTGATGTGGCCAACATCATTCGATCGTTAGCCACATCTGGCTGCCATCAAATACCGCGCGGGACCCCGTTCACTAGGAGTGGTTAACGCCGAACATCGGAGTTAACCACGGCCATTGCTGGCGGGGCGGTATCAGGCCGTTCGTCTGAAGCCAATGTCGTCACCGATAACCGTTGTTGGCCCGATCGGCAGCGGCTCCGGGTTAGCGATATTGAGTTTTACGAACCCAATCTTGTCTTTCCAAACCTTTCTCAAAAAGTCTTCGAAGGCTTGAATAGTTAACTGCTCGCCTGGGCAGCGGCGATACCCAAAACCGAACGGTGCAAAACCTGCATAGTCGCAGACGGGCAGTTCTTTCCCATCCGCAACTCCAAAAACCGTTCCGAAGCCGCTGTTGTGTAATGAGGCTTTGCGACCGTCTTTAACGTCGAACGACGTCAAGTCGAATGGACACTTGGTGAAGCCAATCTGTTTCGCCTTGGCCTCGTCAATATCCGAACTTGTCGGGGCATTCGCATATCTTGATGGATCGAATTTCTCCGGGTTAGTCCAATGCAGTGGATCAAAACTCGTCGAGGTGTGCGGGCTGATGATGTAGCCGTGACGCTCAAACTGCGGCGTTACAGTTTCTCCGAGTGCAGAAATACTGCCGCCATTCGGTGAAATCACTCGAAACAGCTCCATGACGAATGCTTCAAGAGGGGAAAAGGGAGCACCGCTTGCGTTATCAGGATCGCCTTCCATTGTCTGCTTGAAGGAGGCCTTGATCATTGGGTCTCCCACGCCGTCCGCCAGCCTTTGCATGATATTGTAGATCGTGTTGCCCCATTGACTGAATGCTACGAAGTTGTGGAAGCATTCAAAGACGACGTCCTTGTGGTTAAAATACGGGCTGTCTTCGCCGTTCCTTATCCAATAATAAGCGAACGTTTTGTCAGGGTCTTTCGTCTTTCCGGATGCTATATCGTCGAGATTTCCGTCGATCCATGACTTCAGAAAGTCGAGGTTTGACCGCACGGTCATGTAGTTTTCGTATACGATGCGTTGCGTAGGATCGCGAAAGGCAAGAACCGTATTGAAACTTTCGCCAATCTGACGAACACGCTCCGGTATCTCGTCATGTGACACGCCTAAGTGCAGGTCCCAATACAAGTCCCAAAATGAATCCAGGTATTTCCGCATCAGCGGCTGTCCGGCGTTGGAATCAGACATTAACGTGTCGAAAAACCCCTTCACCTTATCTCCGTATTTTTCGCGGTAGAGATCCGGTGTAACCGCGGACATGTAAATACGCTTGCGACGATTGTCAGGGCCTCGCTTCTCCAGCCCTTGAAGGAAAACCGTCACGCCATCTTCAGGAGCGGGCCGCCACGTTTGGCTAAGAAGACCCCATAGATCATTAGGCAGAGCGTTCTCCTTGGTGAGGGCGAGATCAATCATAGGAAGAAACGACCGCTCACCCTCAAACACGCTCACCAAAAAATGCGGAATGATCACGTTCTCGATATAGGCGGGTTCAAAATCCTTCATGAATTGCGCGCGCAAGCGGGCGGCAGTCGCTGCCAAATCGCCAGGCGCTGGTGGATCATTAAGAGGGGGGTTGTAATGCGCCAGAACTGGCTGCGCAGATAGTGCAGCCATTGATGTAGCACTGCCAGTAAGAAAGGTTCTACGCTTCATCGCTCTTCTCCTGCTGGAGGCGGTCGCCATGGGGTAGATTTTCTAGATATGACGATCGTCTAGTCACGACGACAAGCGTTGGCGGTGACGGCGTCTTTTGGGACACGTCTAGCTTCGGGGCCGCACGGCCAACACGCGAAATTGGCGAGATCCCACGAATTTTGTTGGGAAGCACTCGCGCAGATGTTGTATATCATGCAGGCAATATGGACAAGGGACAATTGCAACCCAAGGAGCTGGCGCTACCGGTTGGTGTGCCGGAGACAACCGCCCTCTACCTTGCTCGATGTCCTCGGGCGTCCCTCAAACCCCAAAAGCAGGAGGGCAACAAGGTGCCGTAATGGTCCGGCTCCCGAGATTGTAGCCAGATTGGTGGCTGTCCCTCAGCGTCGGTTTAGGTGGGCCCTGTCTCTTCCTTTTTTCGGCGTCGCGTTGTGGAGGCGTTGATGTTGGAGGAAGGCATAGGCAATCATCGTCATCAGTGCGTGCAGGTGCAGCCCCTCCCATGATCGGCCTTCAAAATGATCGAGGCCGAGTTTTTCCTTCATTTGCTGATGGGCCTGCTCTCAAACCCATCTTGCCTTGATGTCCGCCGCGAGCTCTTTCAATGTCGCCTCGGACGGCGGATTGAGAGATAATATATGCGTTCGTCGTTCGAACGTGCGGTTAGTGCCGTGACTCCAACTGACCTTCTTCCAAGTGGTTCCTTCCAGGATTGTTTCGGCTGCGGTTGAAAGGGTATCGGGGATCGAATGCTTGCGCGGCCTTCCGTGGTCGACGGCAGGAAAGATAACGCAACATCATGAGGATAAACCTGCTGATGCTTGGGGATACCGACAGCCCAGGTGAGATTGCGTGCACCGAGCCCCTGGCGAAACGCAGCCGATAAACCATAGCTGGCATCGGCAAGCACAGTGCCAAACCGCACACCCGCTGCGATCAGCCGATCGATCTCGTCAAGCGCGATCTCCGGCTTGGTTCTGGACATTCGCTTTGGCTCGGGAACCCCTCGAGAACGACTTGGTTTTAAGCAAGGCCCCAGCACAGCTTGCTGGCGAAAATGAAGGAAAATCGATGAACAGCCACCACAGTGCGCCCGTCCAGCCTGAATGGACATATGCCGAGCTACGAAATGCGATCACGTCCGCAGGTGTTGCGCTCTGGACATGGATCGTAGAGGACGACACCTTTGTTATGGACGCCACGGCTTACGAGCTCTGGGGTGTGCCTGTCGAGACATCACTGACCTTCGAGGATCTCTCGGCGAAGGTCCATCCGGCCGACAGGGATAGGGTGCGTGCGGCATTTATTGCAACGAAAGCGATCGAAGGACCATTTGAGATCGATTTCCGAATTCTCATCGATGCCTCGATCGTTCGCTGGATATCGGCGCGTGGACAGGGCAATAGCGGCGATGCTGCAAAGAAGAAAATGACGGGCATCTTCCTCGATGTCACCGGCCGCAAGCAGGCCGAAGAAGGGCACGAACTGCTCGCCGGAGAAATGAGTCACCGCGTCAAGAACCTGCTGGCGCTGGCCTCTGGTCTGACGTCGATTACGTCCCGCTCCACGACGACTAAGGAAGAAATGGCACAACAACTGACCGAGCGGTTGACGGCGCTTGGTCGCGCTCATGATCTAGTGCGACCTCTTCCCAACGGACAGGGCAGCGCGGCCCTGCTTGGCGATCTGTTCGCCGTTCTTCTGGCGCCTTATGATGATGTTGGGGCATTTGCCGGGCGGATCCGCGTTGCGGTCCCACGCATGGGGCTGGGCGAAAAGGCCACAACTAGCCTTGCACTTGTCATTCATGAACTGGCAACGAACTCGCTAAAATACGGGGCGCTATCCGACGAGGCGGGATTGCTCGACATCACCGGCATCAGGGTTGAAGATGAAGTAAAGATTGTCTGGACCGAGCAGGGTGGTCCCGAAGTCGAGCCGCCAAAAGCGTCGGAAGGATACGGCAGCAAGCTTCTCCAGCGGACTGTTACTGGCCAACTTGCCGGCTCCATCACCTATGACTGGACGAAAAGTGGAGTGTTGGTGACGTTAAAAATGAAGGACGCACAATTGGCTCTTTGAAGTCTGCCGGTCGTCACCGTGATCTGCCCTGCAAGCATCGCGGGCGTTTCTGTTTCCGGTCTACCTTCGGTATGGAGTCACGGTTAGTTTCTGCTCACAATGAGCTACTATGATCGTGCATAGCTGAACTGCAGCAAAGTCTATTTAATGTGCACCGGGGATTGGTATGATGGTTTTCATCAAAGCGATGCACCTCCTCCCGCAGAGCTTCGAATTCAGACATCCCACTCCTCCTCCCAAGGGGTGTGTCGGAACAGTGGCGCTCCTCCTCCCAGCCGTTGTTCGGTTCTTTTCGGAAAGCCTGCCGCACCTCCTCCCGCGGCGGGCTTTTTCGTTTCAGGGCCGGCTGTGCCAAAGTCCCAGATCAAGATGCAATAGGTGCCGCTCTGCTCGGTGTGAGGCGGGCGCTGTGAAGTAGGTCTATTATCATTCCGGACGGAGGTCGCGGACCTGCAAGCTAGCTCAATGACGTCCACATCGCGCCGGTGGATCATCGGCATAAGCTTAAAGATTCCGGGTCTCCGGGTAGGGTCGTTGGCTGGATCTTAACACGGGAAGCCGTCGCGAGCATTGAGTGAGGATCCGTCGGCAGGCGGAACCAGGCGTCGTGATCGAGTCGACCGAAAACCTCTGCGCCGTCCCGATGGACGTTAGCCGCAATTCAATGCCGACGGTATCGCCCTCGTGCGACGGGAAGACCTTTCCCCGCATGCTTTACTGGAGGTCGGGACTGCCCGAAGCGTCCGAGGCGTGGAATCCGATGGATCCCAGCAAGAGCCTCAATCGGCCATCGCCGGTCGGCATACCGTCCTTCGCGGACCGCGAAGACGTCGAGGCGGCGATTGCAGCCTTTGAACGGGACGGCTTCCACGGCCCACTCGATATCTACCGCGCCATGCTGCCGTATTTCGACCAGGCAAAAGCCTTTGCCGGAGCGAAGATCCAGCAGCCTGCGTTCTTCGCGTTTGGTACAGCCGACGGCATGATGAAGATGCGCGCGCTGAGGGCGGAAGATTTGATCCCGAACGTGCCGAACCTGATGGGTTTCCTTCCGATCGAAGGCGTCGGCCACTGGCCGCAGCTCGAGGCATCCGAGATCGTGAACGAGGCCCTTGTCGCCTTTCTCGGGAAAAGGAACGGCTGAGCGGAAGGCCCCGGCCGACCCATCAGTACCCGTGGTATCGCGCGATACCACAGGGTCGAGCAGCGAACCTAAGGACCAGATTCATGCAGTCACTCGATGAGCGTGCTCTCGATCAATTGTTTCGCATAGCAAGGACCTATCAGGATTGGCAGGATATCCCTGTTAGCGACGACAGCCTGCGGTCTCGCGTTGTTCAGATGGGGGCCGACGTCGGCCAACACGAACCCCGCTCACTTCGTGTGGGTGCTAAGTTCGGAAGGCAGGCGAGGCTGGCGGCAGAAGCGGCGGAGATGAACCGGCCGAAGATACTTGCGTCATCGTGGGCCAGATCTGGACTTCGCCGACACGCTTCCGCGCCTGGCAACGCCAGAGCGGGTTGCAAAGCTGCAGAGCTACTTCGCCCAACCGGCATCACCGAGTCTACCGCCATGCGCAACAGCACTCTGCAGGCGGCTTACCTCATTATTGCCGCCCGGGCACTTGGCCTGAATTGCGGGCCAATGTCGGGCTTTAGCCGGGAGGGTGTCGATGCAGCGTTCTTCAAAGGCAGGCAGGTTCGCTCAAACCTCATCTGTAGTCTGGGTTACGGAAAAACCGAGAGCCTTTATACGCGTGGTCCCAGACTATCTTATGAAGATGCAAACACATTTCGATGAGCCAAGCCAAATGGCTCACTCCGCCCAGCGCCGGTTGAGGGCCTGAAAGGTGTACCCAGCCAATCCGCCGATCGCCGTCGCACCGGCGAGGTGAAGGAATGACGCGGCCGTCATGTCAAGCTCGGCGGCGAACCACGTTACCATGCCAGGGAACCACGAGAGCATGGTGCCGGTAAGGCGCTGCGTGCGCAAACCGACGATTAGAAGCGCGACGAGAAAAACAACCAGCGGCAGGGCCAGGCGTTCGAGCGACCGGATCTGCGGTGGAAAGCCGTCGTTCTTGTAGCTTACGGTGGGACTGTTCATCCCAACCCCTATCCGCCAACCGTTAAGCCGCAGTGAACGAATCTGAAAGGAGTTGCTAACCAATCACCTTTCGCGTGTTTTAACGTTCCCTGTATTACGCTCTGCGAACATAAAAGGACGTAGTGCAGATGAATAGGCAGGCGCGGTGGCAATGGGTTTTGAAATGGATTCTCCCGGCGGCTACGTCAATAATCATAGGGTGCGTTCTTTTAATTACCCTCCATTGGGCCGCAGCGAACACAGATATAGTCGCGCAGGCTCGTCAACGGGATCTCGTCAGGCTGATCGTTTCCAAGATGCAGGTCAGCGTCGCTCATGATCAGGAAAGCGCGACAGTCTGGGACGATGCCGTTCGGAAAACCAGCGCGCGGGATCTGGGTTGGCTTCGATCAAACCTCGGCGACTGGATGCACACCTATTTTGGGCACGACGCAGCCATCGTACTTTCCGCCGACCATAGCCCGATCTACGAGTTCATAGCGCCCTCGAGTTCATTGTCGTCAGATGATCTGCGCGTCGCTTATATGCCGCTGGCGGATGTATTGCAGAAACGACTTGCTGCCAGCGACACCGAAGGGGTGACGGACCGGGTGCTCTCAATCGGCGAAAGCGATCTGGCATACGTCGGGCGACGGCCGGCGATTGTGAGCGCCAAGCCAATCGTCTCAGACAGCGGGGATATCGAGCAACAGCCGGGCGAGCAAAATCTCCATGTGGCTGTGAGGTTCCTCGACGAAAGTTTCGTATCCGAGATCGGAAAGGAATACCAGTTTACTGATATGCAGTTCGCGGAAGATGCTCCGACGGACGCTGAGCAATCATTTGTTCCCTTAACGGCTCGTTCAGGCGCGGCGATCGGCTACTTCACGTGGCGCCCATTTCGTCCCGGCGCGAGCGTGATGAAAGCGACCCTGCCGGCGGTCGGCATCGCAGCCTTTGCCATTTTCCTCGCGGCGAGCGTGTGTGGGCATGCGATCTGGAGACGTTCAGTTCGGCTCGCCTCAAGTCGTGAGGAGCTCCAACATCTAGCTTCGCGCGACCCGCTGACTGGTCTTTCCAACCGCGCTCATTTCAGCAACGGACTCGCCGCCCGGCTCGGGGCGGCTTCCCACAACCAGAGCCACTGCGTGCTGTTCATCGATCTCGATCGGTTCAAAGCAGTCAATGATACTTTCGGGCACGCGACGGGAGACAAGCTCATCTTACTCGTGGCTCAGCGGATGAATGAGATCATGCCAGGGGCGCTTATCGGCCGCATCGGGGGTGACGAGTTCACCGTCCTGCTCGAGGAAGCCGACGATCAGGTGGCCGCCGCTTGCGCACAGATCGTGCAGCGCCTGCGGGAGCCTTTCGAGATAAATGGCGCCCATATTGTCATTGGTGCGAGTGTCGGAGCTGCGGTTGCTGCCGGCCCAGCGGATCCGTCGGAACTCACCCGTCAGGCTGACATAGCTCTCTATCACGCTAAGGCTGCGGGTCGAAACACTTTCGCGATCTTCGGCGGCCATATGGACGAGTTGCTGCGCAGGCGTCGGAAGCTTGAACACGACCTTCGGCTGGCGCTCGAAAAGAGGTCTCAAGTCGAGGCCTTTTTCCAGCCGGTGTATTCGGCGGAGCACAAGACCCTGTCATCGATGGAAGCGCTTGCCCGCTGGAAGCATCCTGAAGAAGGCTTTATCGCTCCCGACGTCTTCATCCCCATTGCCGAGGAAATCGGCCTTATCCAAGAGGTCGGCGCCATCGTACTCGAAGATGCCTGCAGTGTCATGGCGGACCTTCCTTCCATCTCTATGGCGATCAACGCGTCGGCACTGGAGCTCTGTTCCGACGGTTATCCTGTTCGTGTCTTGTCCAGATTGGCGAAATGGAACATCGATCCGAAGAGACTGGAGATAGAAATAACCGAGTCGTTGGCTTTGGGTGGAGAAGGAAATAGCGATCGTAACATTACTGTGCTCCGAAATGCGGGTGTGCGTATCGCCATCGACGACTTCGGAACGGGATACTCCTCCTTCTCGAGGGTGCAGAATCTCATGGTAGACAGGATTAAGATCGACAAGTCGTTCATTGATGCAGTGCAGGGAGAGAGCAAGCCCCTCATAGAGGCGATGATTAAAATGGCCCGGGCGAAAGGTCTTAAGACAACGGCTGAAGGGGTGGAAACAGTTGAACAAAGCGACGCGCTGGTGGCACTTGGGTGCGATAGCCTCCAAGGGTTCCTGATCTCGCGGCCCCTTACCCGCGCGGCCGTTATCGACTTGTATAATGGAGCTGGGAAGCAAATAAGGCCCGCTTGAAGCGACGCCGCGAAGTCCCGCTGTTCGCGCTGGACAGGCATTTGGTTCGAGTGCGGCAAGGCATTCCGCGCCGGCCGCGCCTCTTATCGACAGTCATCGCGT
Source organism: Hyphomicrobiales bacterium (assembly GCA_900468805.1). Taxonomy (GTDB): domain Bacteria; phylum Pseudomonadota; class Alphaproteobacteria; order Rhizobiales; family Rhizobiaceae; genus Rhizobium. Next base: position 46,339 of record UEIF01000018.1, read on the forward strand.
CGCCCGGCGTCGACATCGGACGCTGAGGCCTCGAGCCGTCGATGTTCACCGCATGCTCTGAACTTTGGGTATCGTTTGGCGCGGTATTGGACTTGACGGTCTGCACTTTGCGCTTCGTCGGCCCGCGAATAAATGTCTCTGGTCGAAGCCGGCATGCGAATCTCAGTATCGCTCAAGCGCAGATCGATCGACACTTTGGATATTGCTGCCGAACATTGGGTATTGCCGATGCGATAACGTGGATTCCAATAGGAAGGGAGGCTGCCACTTGCAGCGTGCCGGCGGGCTCAGAGCGTGCCGCGATGGCCATCTGTTCAATCGCTTCCGCATCTTGGAGCAGCTTGAGCGCACGCGCCTGCACCTCTCGGTCCTCGGTTGGTAACACCAACGAGCGCGTGGTGCGCGTAAGGAGCGCAATACCCAGACGTTGCTCGAGGCGCTGAACGCTCTTACTGACGGCGCAGGAAGCAGCTAGCGAGAACGATAATGCCGATAATGATGGCGTCGTGAACTTCGCCCACGACGCCCGCAACGACGGCCGCAAAAACGAGCACCAAAACAAGCGGGCTTTTGAATTGCCGCGCGAAATCTGTGAGCGGGTCCCCTCCTGGCCTTTCATAAAGCGAGTTCGGGCCGAACCGCCGCAGCCGCTTTTGCGCTTCCTCCGAAGTAAAGCCATCTTGTAGGGACGTGCCGAGGATAACGCTTAATTCCGTTGGCGATTTGCTCCAATAATCGGTAATCGCTGCCTCTCGGGGGTCGTCGAATAGCGAAAGAGATGAGCGGGTATCCATGGCGGCCTCCCTCGGTATAGCCTGCCAATTGTCGTCTCCGCCTTCGGTATGTCATTGACAGACGTCAAGCGGGTCGAGCGGCGCTAGCCCGCAGCATGACTCAAATCAAGGCCCAGACCGGACATGCACGATATCTTCGCGAGCGTCAGTGGCGTCAGATCGTGCCGCAGCTGGGGACCCGCGCCTGTGTTCTACAAAATGCACTCATCGGGTCAGAATGAGACAACTTGCCCGGCAGTTGGCCAGCACTATTTTAATGAGAAATGTGCAAGGGCGAGATGTAGATGGCTAATCCATACGAAACGCTGGGTGTCCCAAAAGACGCTTCGCAAAAGGACGTTCAGTCTGCTTACCGAAAGCTCGCCAAGAGGCTTCACCCCGATCTGAACCCCGGCGACAATGCGTCCGAGGAAAAATTCAAAGCCGTTTCGGCCGCTTACGCCATCGTTGGCGATGAGGAAAAGCGCGCAAAGTTCGACAAGGGCGAGATCGACGAAACCGGTGCGGAACAGGCGCCCCGTAGCTACTACCGCGAATATGCCCCCGGACGCAACGGAGATAACCGATATCAGAATTCCGGTGGATTTGCCGACTTTGGCGATAGTGATGACCTCTTTGCCGACTTTTTCACCGGTCGACGGGGAAAAGGCGGCGGCCCGTTGCGAGGTGACGATCGTCATTTCACATTGGACGTCTCTTTTCGGGAGGCTGCAAATGGCGGCACCAAGACGATATCCCTCCCCGATGGCGCGACTCTAGAGCTCCGCATTCCAGCCGGTGTTCGCGACGGACAGGTCCTTCGGTTGCGCGGAAAGGGTGCGCCTGGACATAACAACGGGCCGGACGGCGACGCTCTCATCGAGGTTCACGTATTGCCCGACAAGCAATTCGTCCGCGAGGGCGACGACGTAAGGATCGAGGTGCCGATTTCAATCCGGGAAGCCGTACTGGGTGGAAAGATCCACGTGCCCACACTTTCGGGCGCGGTGTCGCTCTCAATACCCCCAAACTCCAGCACGGGGAAAACGATTCGCTTGAAGGGTAAGGGGTTGCCAAACAGGCATGGCGGTCATGGCGACCAATATGTGAGCTTGAAGATCGTGTTGCCGAGTGAGCAGGATGACCAACTGAACGACTTCATGACCGGCTGGGACGCTGGAAAAGCATTCAACCCCCGCAGGCTTTAGGAGGATGCGATGAACGACCTTGAATTTTGCCGCATTCTGAGCATCGAAACGGCTACCTTAAAGGTCTGGGTGGAGCAGAAGTGGATTATTCCTAGGGGCACGCCGGAATCCGCCGCCTACGAGGATGCCGATGTGGCCCGTGGGCGTCTGATCTTGGATCTGATCCACAGCATGGGCGTCAACGAAGCAGGTGTGGATGTCGTGATCGACCTGGTCGATCAGGTCAACAGCCTGCGGGAACGCATGGGCCGGGTCATAGAAGCAGTAAGACAGCAAGACGTCGAAGTGCAGAGGAAGCTTCGCCAAGCGCTGGAGCGCAGTTAGCTCGCTAACCGACACCTCGTCCTTGTTCACACGCTCTTTTAAGTGAATCGTGAATTGTCTTACTTGGGTCTTCAAATTCAGTCGCATACCAGCGCAAGTTTAGTGAAATGGGGAAATCTCGGAATCCGTAAAGCTTTTCCCCCCGTCAGTACGCTCTTTGTTCGTTAGCATGGCAGGGTAACTGGCGAGTTCCGTGCAAGGTGGGATCGCTGGCTTTCGCAACAGCGGCCATCCGAAAACAGGAGATAAGATCACCTGCAAACGACTTGTTGGGAAAGATGATGGCTGGGCGGCCGGAGCTGAATATTATCGCTTCGGCAATGATGCGAGTATCCGGAACGCCCGCGATACATTCCAGCATAGTCAGATCGAAAAAGCGTGCTTCGCTGGCTACCCTGTCGTGTAATAGAGGCAAAGTTGTTTTGACCGTTCGACAAGATAACTCAGTCTTGGCGTTCGCTGCGAGATTGGCGGCCGTTGCGATCAGCGTTGCGGCGAGATCGCGGCTCGAGGTTTCGGCATGCTCGATCATTTGGGGAGTATCGAGTAGCAACTATGACCATGCAGTGGGGATGTGTGGAATGTCCGCCGTTAGCGCGCATGCGTGAAGATTTGCACAGTAGTGCCCAGCAAATCGCTATAGCATTCGAAATGATCAGTCCGGAACTTGAATCGGGATGTGTCGCCAGCGGGAGAAAATATTGCGACGTCATGTCCTGCGCCTCCTTGCGGACCCCATGGTCGCAATCATCTACCTCCATTCGTCGCGGCTCGGCATTGATGTAACGCAATACGCCGTCGCTGTGGCCTCAATACTGTGCACCTTTGACCGCGCGGGAACCTTCCGCCGTCTCGCTTGTTAAGATCGTTGTCCACGCAAAAAATCAAGTGCAGCAAATCGAATGAAAGATTGAGAGTACCTGATAAACTATCCATGTTCAGGAGCGATATTATAATGCTTAGAGCAAAGCGAGATAGCATCGGCGGCCCGCAAGGCAGCGCTGTACCTTCGTTTGGTGAAATTGAGGGCCGTGTATTCGTTCTTCGAATTGTCGCTATGACCGCTCTGACGCGGCTCTTGCGCCGTCGTGAAGACAGCGGCCAGAGTGAATTAATAAGAGCACTCCAGCACGCGGTCGAACGAAAATGTGCGAAGGCAAAATTACCCTTGGCCGACATCGCCGCGTCTTCGGAATTTGCAAAAACCCTGTTTCAGGAAGCTCGAGATCGAACGGTCGCATCTCAGTATTAGGACGGCAGAAACCCCAATTAGGCAACTAACAGGCGCACAAATGATGTCGATCTCCTTTCCAAGCTATGGAATGTCCGAAATCCGCGGGATGCGGCCCTGATCGAGGCTGGGCAATTATGAACATCCAAGAGATGCCATACAACGACTGCATCGCGCTCGTGAAAAAGCAGCGGCTTGCACGCTTAGCATGCGCAAACGCAGACGTGCCCTACGTTGTCCCCGTCCAGTATGCTTTTGCCAATGACAGGCTTTACGTCTTCACATTGCCCGGCAAAAAGCTCGATATCATGAGGCGGAATCCAAATGTTTGCGTTCAAATCGACCAGCTAAAAAACCGGCACTCTTGGAAAAGTGTAGTCGTAGACGCAAGATATATCGATCTTGAGGTCGACGAGTGCCGCGAAGAGAAGAGTCAAGCTTGGTCCTTCCTTGCGCGACACCTCGATTGGTGGGAGCCAGGTGCGTTAAAGCCCCCATCGAAATTGACGGAAGCAACCATGAAGACGCACATCTTCTTCGCGCTGGACATGATCGATGTAAGCGGGCGCGCCACAGCGATTTAACCGACTGGATCCCGTAGGGACGAAAGCAAAATTCGTTTTGCTTCATCAAGGAACCTCCACATGTCAGAAGCTAAAGGCCGAAATTTCAATAACAACAGTACTTCAGCTGCCCCGAGTGTTGGTGAGATTGAAGGTCGGCTGCTTGTTCTAGAGCTTGTCGCCTTGAACTGCACGGGGAGGTTGCTCAAGCTGCATGACGCACAGGAAACGGTAGAATTAACTGCAGAGATTTTGCGGAACATCGAGGTCGAAGGCCGGAATTTAGGCCTCCCTTTCAGAGACATAGTCGATGCGCAAAAGTACGCGCAAGATTTGTTAAACAGTGCTCAAGCCCAATCAGATGATCTTGAAGATATCAAGCACGCATCACCGATTGGAAAAAAGTAGGCCACCAAACCCGCGATCAAAATTGCTATATTTGTCCGAAAAAACGCAAAACGGTCATTCGTCTCACGCCATCCGGTGGATCAACTGGCGTTTCGGCCAGCGCAGGTGGTTGCAAGGTCGCGAACTCTGTCGCTTCCAAAGCAATTCATAACCACCCCCTGACAAGCCTCTTGCAGCGCCCGGCGCGTCATTGACCGGGCGCCTCCTGTCAGGCGCTGGCCTTCATAGCCTCCACCAGTTCGTCGTAAATGCGGAGGCCTCTATTAAAATTGCCGCCGACTGCCGTGATGAGTTCCGCGACCGCCGCCGGATCCTTCGCTATACCGCGTTGGCGCGCGTCTTGACGACGTCGACGCATAGACGATGCGACTGACCACACGCTGGTCATCGACGCGCGCAACCCCATGAGAAAGCGGAAAATGCGGAGATATGCGAGCCATTTGGCGCCCGCTAACCGGGAACAAATCATCCATCGGAGTCTCCTTCGCCGGAACTCTGAATCACATCTCAACGAAATTAATAGGTCCTGACCCTAGCTCAATAATACAGGCAGCGCCAAAACTGCAACCGCAATGGCCGATGTCAGCGCGAGCTTGATGCGGCGAGAGCGCCGGGTACGAACGCCCGTCCAGTCATAAACCATACCGAAGATCCTCATGATCGACCGCGAGATGATGCTCGCGTCATTTCGCAAGCCCCCCTTCTTGAAGCAAGACGATCGCGGCCTTTCTTTTCACAATCGCCATCATTTGATGGTTGGCCTTCGTTAAAGCCTGCCAAGGCTGGGTCGACGAATAATGCCTAGGCTGCGCACCAGTAGGCCGCTGATCGTTCGCATGTCCGGGGAGAAAGCAAGAGACCTGCATCGCCAGCAACGTTCGGTGGCGCGTCTTGGACAACAAGTACAATGGTAGCCGCTCAGTGATTTCGCCCCGGTGTTTTGGACGATCTTTCCGCGCAGGAACTATTTCTGTAACCGCGCGGAAACGCCCCCGTCCAGTTTTAGAGGATAGGAACCACTACCCCGTTTTCGATGTGGCACCCGGAGGGCTCCATGGCGCGGACAACCACGGTGTAAAAGCAAATGCCATCCAGGCGTAACTGAGTGCCATCGTTAGTCTCAAAGGCTCCATCGCTCAGAATGCGAAGGCATCCACTATGTCCGTCGTTTTGCGCGGAAACTGCAACACGACGAGCTTCCCGCTCTTTGCGTTCCCTGCGCGGTCATCCGCTGGACTGTCGGGCATGCTGATATCCTTCCGAGAACCATAGTAGCTTCCAGAAGGTCCAAAGGTTCCGAAGAAACTACGAACGGCAATTGCTGCAGATCAGCAGTGCCGCCCACTGCAGCTCCGACAAGCCAACAGGACGCCCCCCTCGCTGGGAGCCCGCCATTCATGCCGCAGCAATCACCGTGGCATAGTTGCCGGCAAGCCGCGTAGAAAACGCCAGAAACGGCCGCTGAACCAGCTTCCGGTCTTGGACCGCGCGGATCTTCCTTGCAGGTGGTATGGCACCACCATCTCGGACACGACCCCGCGCATTCGTGGCTTCGACCGAAGCTCCAAGACGCTGCCCGGTAGACGGAAAAGGCAGGTGGTAGAAGACGGGCGAAAACCTGCGCAGCCAAAACTATCGGTTGACTTCTTGGCCCACGTCGCTATTGATGGTTTATCGATCTTTTGCTTGCCGAGCTTTGTCTACCGCGCGATTGGCACCGCGCTCTAAACGAACTTCCTTTCAAAATAGTCGTTTCCACCGTCCGCGAAGCGTGGCTTCCGCGGTCCCGCACTCTATGCTTTGAAAGGGTTCATCATGACCACAGGCACAGTAAAATGGTTTAATTCCACAAAGGGCTTCGGCTTTATCCAGCCTGACAACGGCGGCGCAGACGCCTTCGTTCACATCTCGGCTGTCGAACGTGCTGGAATGCGCGAACTTGTCGAAGGCCAGAAGATCGGCTTCGAGCTCGAGCGTGACAGCAAGTCCGGCAAGATGTCGGCCTGCAATCTGCAGTCCGCTTAATTGATATCTGCTTCCCTTTGACCACGGATGTACTGGCACTGCCGGGAGCGTAAATCACCTTAAGCCAGGCATCTTGCCTGGCTTTTTTCGTTCCGGAGCGTCGGTCAAGCCGTCAGGAGTTTCAATGACTGAAACATACAGCAAATCCCGCCAAAAGGCTGAAATCGCATTTGGCAACGTCCAGATGCAGTTCGTTGCGAAGAATAACGCAGTTGAAGAACTCAAATCCGAGGCCGAGCGCCGAGAGGCCAAGACGGTCAGGCTGCGAGAGGCTCGTTTGGCGAAGGAACTGGCCGACCGAACCTCGGCCACGTCTGCCCTGCTTGCCAGACGGGCTGATCGGTGCCCCAACGAACTATCACCAACCGCAAGGCGAGACAGGCCTAGCTAGCCTCCGGCGTCCGCGCCGACATCAGTTGTCGGCGCCTCCCGATCCCCGGCGTGACGACGTCATGCTCAGTTTCACTTACACCATAGGAGCCCCCATGGCACCGGATACGAACGAACTGCAGTCGATCAACACGTCCTGGCAGATCGCGATCCAGGAAATTTTGCGCATGGTCATCCGTGACATGTACCACGGCGGCGGCGAGTCTATCTTCAAAGCGCATATCAAGCGCATCGAAGAAGCAGCCGTCGATAGCATCTACACGGACCTGAGGCTCCGGGGCACGGATGAATGGACGGAAGTGCTCGTCAAGGAAAGGGCGAGCAATTTCGTGACCACGCTGCTGACGTCATTCACCTACGACCGAGCTTAACCCTTTATCGAAAAGGCGGTCACCGGCGGCGGAGTGCCTGAAAATATGACAAGCGCGTTCGAACAGAATTCCTTTGTGGAAGTTATTCACTCTGGCGCCCCGTTCTGACTGAACGCGCGTTGCATACAATGCGTTGCATGCCAACAAATGAGGGGCACGATGACACCTGACGTAAAGACGTCGCACACCCCGATGATGGAGGGGCGATATCGGCTGCTCGTGGAGGCAATTACCGACTATGCTATCTATATGCTCGACACAGATGGTTATGTCAGCAGCTGGAATTCGGGAGCGCAACGCTCGAAAGGGTACCGCGAAGACGAAATCCTCGGAGAGCATTTCTCCCGTTTTTACCTTCCCGAAGACCGCGACGCAGGCCTGCCTGCGCGGGCCTTGGCGACCGCAGCATCCGAAGGGCGTTTCGAAAGTGAAGGCTGGCGCGTACGCAAGGACGGGACGCCCTATTGGGCTCATGTGGTGATAGACGCGATCCGAGATCCCGCGGGCCAGCTGTTGGGGTTTGCCAAGATTACCCGCGACCTTTCCGAACGGAAGCTCGCCGAAGCGGAATTAAAGCGCAGCGCGGAGCAGTTCCGGCTTCTGGTGCAGGGTGTAACGGACTACGCCATCTACATGTTGGACCCCTCGGGTCACGTCGCCAGCTGGAACGCCGGGGCGCAGCGCATCAAGGGCTACTCGCCCGAGGAGATCATTGGGCAACATTTTTCAAATTTCTATACTGAGGATGACAAGGCGATCGGCCTCCCCACAACGGCGCTGGACGTCGCCGCAAAGGATGGCCGCTTCGAGAGGGAAGGCTGGAGGCTGCGCAAAGACGGAAGCCGTTTCTGGGCGAGTGTGATTATCGACGCCATCCGCGACAATGATGGGACCTTGCTCGGTTTCGCCAAGGTGACGCGCGACATCACGGAGAAGAAAGAGGCCCAGCGGGCGCTCGAGCAGGCAAGGGAGGAACTCTTCCAGGCACAGAAGATGGAAGCGGTGGGCCAACTCACCGGTGGCATCGCTCACGACTTCAACAACCTGCTGATGGCCGTGCTCGGCAGTCTGGAGATCGCCCATAAACGGGCCCTGCAAGGTCATGATGTTATCCCGTTGATCGAGAACGCGATCAAGGGCGCGCAGCGGGGGGCCTCGCTGACGCAGCGGATGCTTGCGTTTTCGAGGAAGCAGGAGCTGAAGCTCGAGCCGGTCGACGTTGTTGATCTCGTGCGCGGGATGACAGACCTGTTCCAGCGCTCGATCGGCCCCTCCATCATGATCGAGACCAACTTTCCACTGATCATGCCGAAGGCTCTCACGGATGCTAACCAGCTTGAAGGCGCGCTGCTCAATCTTGTCGTTAACGCCCGCGACGCGATGCTCAGCGGTGGGTCGCTGGTAATTGCCGCCAAGGCGCGCGAACTCAAACATGGTGAAGTCCCCGACCTCAAGGCAGGCAGGTACATTTGCCTGTCTGTCAGGGATGAGGGGGACGGCATGGATACGGAGACACTCGCCAAGGCCGCCGCGCCTTTTTTCACTACGAAGGGCGTCGGCAAAGGGACCGGCTTGGGGCTTTCGATGGTACAGGGCCTGATGGCGCAATCGGGCGGCAAGTTGGGCCTGAAATCGGAGCAGGGGCGAGGCACGACGGCTGAGCTCTGGCTGCCGCAGGCTGAAGCGGCGGTGGTAGAACCGAAGCCGCCGGATCAGCCGGCGCCGCAAGATCAGAACGTAAATCCTCTCACTGTGCTTGCGGTCGACGATGACCCGCTGGTGCTGATGAACACCGTACTCATGCTTGAAGATCTGGGACACAGACCCCTCCAGGCCCAGTCTGGAGATGAAGCGCTCCGGATGCTGTCCGAGAGGCCGGAGATTGGGTTGGTGATCACCGACCAAGCCATGCCGGTCATGACAGGTTCGCAGCTTGCAGCGAAGATCAGAGAAAATGGCCTTCGGGTCCCGGTCATTCTGGCGACGGGTTATGCGGAGCTGCCGGACAGCGGCGATCCCGGCCTCCCGAGGCTGGCCAAGCCCTTCACTCAGGCTCAGCTGGCGTCAGCGTTGGCCGAAGCGGCAAAAGAGACGCGATAAAGACCGGCAGTGAGACCGGCAGGTGGGGCAAAGTGCTGATGATTGCGAAGCAGGCTCACGCAAGACGAAGGACGCAAGCATGACGGATCTGACAATTCGACATCGCACGACGTACAGCTACTCTGAGAACATTCACCTCGCGCCGCACCGACTGATGCTTCGACCACGCGAGGGGAGCGAGCTAAAACTCGTGAACCACGACGTGTCGATTTTTCCGGAAGCGCAGATCAGCTGGTCAACGGATGTCTTCGGTAACGCTGTCGCCATGGCAACTTTCGACGGGCCGATCAACCGCCTCGTTATCGATAGCCATGCCAGTGTCGATCTGGTTGCTTCTGCATGGCCTGTCTACGACATCACAGCCGCAGCCGCGCGCTACCCCTTTCTCTACTCGGCCGATGATTGGACAGATCTTGGCGCCCTAGCCGCGCCCGGATACGTTGATCGTGCTGGGCGGCTCCGGGCGTGGGCGCAGGGCTTTGTCGCGCGTCAGCCGACTGACACGCTTTCGCTTCTACAAGATCTCAACGCCGGGATTTCCGCGTGGATCTCATACCAAAGTCGCGAAGACGAAGGGACCCAGACTCCGGTCGAAACACTTGCTCGGACACTGGGCTCCTGCCGCGACCTCGCAGTTCTGTTTGTGGAAGCGTGCCGTTGTCTCGGGTTCGGTGCCCGGCTGGTTTCGGGTTATCTATCGGATGTGGAACGAAGCATCGGGTCGTCTGATCGGGGCTCAACCCATGCATGGTCGGAAATTTTTCTTCCAGGCGCCGGTTGGATCGCCTTCGATCCCACGAATCGCAAGATGGGTGGTCACAACCTGATCCCGGTTGCTATCGGGCGAAACATCGATCAGATCATTCCTGTGGCAGGAAGTTTTGTCGGACCATCGGACGCGTTTCTTTCGATGGAAGTGGAGATCGACGTTGTGTCCCGCAGCGGCCCGGCCCAAAAGACCTCCGATAGCCCGGAATACGATCGGAGATCAGCAACCTCAGCCGCCGGCGGTGGGAGGTCTATTCCAGGAGAAGCGTGCGCGTTCGCGGAAAGCTCCAATGGTGATCGATGGTTTCTTGAGCATGACGTTGTTACGGGCGGACAGGTTGTCATCCATCGCGCCAACCTCGCTTCCGGCGGTACCGAAACAAGAACGTCCGTGTCGCAGTTCCTCCAAGCTGCCGGTGATCATCCCGAAGGTCGGGCGCTGCGTGAGGCCCTTGACGACTTCGCTCCTCAAAGGGACTAGGTGGGGATGCGCCGTCATGTGAACTGCCTGAGCTGAACGCGGGATCGTGTTCACCGGACCTATCTCGCAAGCGGGCCGCTGAAGCTGAGCCCGTCCTGCTTGCGGTGGAGCATTCAGCAGCTTGCTCTTCAATTTCGTCGAGCTGCTGCGACGCCCGTACGCCCCCGGCGTGCCCCCTGGAAGGACTGCAGGATTGGCGAGAGCCACGATCTTAACTTCGGCAGCCACCTCTTGGTAATCGGCCCGGTTCGGTAGTTCGCGGATCACCGACCCAGCCATGACACTGGTCATCACCGCACTCGCGACGCAGCTTTTCCATCCAGAAATGCAGACCACGGTTAGCTGCCTCTCGTTGTAAGGCTCGTCGAGAACGGCGTCGGACATCTGGTTCCGCTCGACCTATGCTTTCCTGCGCGCCGCTTGTCGGAACGATAGAGAGGGATGGACCCAAGCTCTGGATCGGCACGGATCGATTGCGCAGTTCATTTCGTAAAGTCAGTGATCACGAGAGGCGGTTTTCCTTGATGGCGCCAGGTGCCGTGACACGGTGAGGCGGCGACGCACGTGGTGCCCGGCATCTTCGAGCATCATCGCAAGCATGTGGGCGATCAAAAACTCATCTTCGGCAATGACATTCAGAGCCATCTAGAGGTTCACTTCCGCTACACTGACCGGCTGCTTGTCAAGTGTGTCGCGCCGACCCCCTGCGAGGCTCTGCAGCTCGGCGACGGCTCCTGGGGACTGAGAGCCGGTCCTCGAACGACAGAAATGATCGCTGAGACCCAAGTTGTTCGCGAGCGAGGGCAGATCAAAAACCGCGTGAACTGCTATCTCCACTTGCCGGGATAGGGCAGGATTTTCGTTTTTTCGATAAGCGGAAATGCGACGAAAGGCCGCCGTCCTCGGTCCGCTTGGAACAAGCGCGTGATTTGCCCTTTACTAGGGAGATACCGACGTCCAAGTCTCAGATGGGATCAAATTTGGAAGCGCCGCCCCTTCAGCGAAAACTTGCCGCCATCCTTGCCGCCGACGTCGAGGGCTACTCTCGCCTCATGCATCTGGACGAGGAACGCACACTGGCGATGCTGACTGCCCATCGGGCCGTGGTGGACGCATTGATCGAAAGCGCGAACGGCCAGATATTCGGAACGGCGGGCGACAGTGTCCTGGCAGAGTTTCCAAGCGTCGTGGAAGCATTCAACTGCGCAATCGCCATCCAGTTGGCCATCGCCCAAGCAAACGTCGATGTCGCGCCGGACAGCCAAATGAACTTTCGCATCGGCATCAATGTGGGTGACGTCATGGTCAAGAACGGGGACATTTTTGGTGACGGCGTCAACATTGCCGCGCGCCTGGAAGCCCTAGCAGATATTGGCGGAATCTGTGTGACACGAGGTGTGCGCGATCACATTCGCGACCGTGTGAACGCCAAATTCGACGACCTCGGAGAGCATACGGTCAAGAATATTGCGCGTCCTGTGCGCGTCTTCAAGGTTCTGTTTGACCCAAGCTACGAGCCGCAACTGGCGGCGAAGGCTCCGAGCGAGGGGCAGGGCGAGGATGTCACCTTGCAAACCGATGACGATCAGACCGAAATTGCTTTTTGGGAATCGATCCGCGAAGACGACGATGGAACCGAATTGAGACTTTATCTCGGGCGTTATCCGGAAGGCGTCTTCTCGAATCTCGCCAAGGCGCGTCTTGAGCGTGACCTGACCCCGCCCGAGGATCCGGCCGTAGAAGTTTCCTTCTGGGAAAGCGTGCGCGACACCGAGAATGTTGAAATGATCAAAGCCTATCTTGAGCGCTACCCGAACGGAAAATTTGCCCGCCTCGCTGAAATTCTCGTTGATCAAAATAACGCCTGAACGGCACTACCGCGGCATTATTTGCGAAAGTACCAAATAGGGGCTCAGACGCGATGACAGGAAATAAGCGAAGTGCGAACCCGGCAAAAGCAAGGCATACGTGCGTGGAGCCACCTTTCGCGTCTCGTTTCTGATCGCTATCGCTCCGATGAATACACTGTATCAACTCTCGATGCGCGTTATGGCGGTCGGCTCGTTCAGGATTGCAAAAGCCAGGTTGGCATCGACCGACCGTCCTGACGCCGACATCTCGGTCGACAACAAACCGTTCCGACAGCTGCGATTGTCATCCCATCCCGGATGATTGACGACGGGATAAAGACATAGCCCCTCCATCGGCACGCCGACCAGCATGGCCGCGTTTACCTCTGCCGATACGTAGCGGAACCAGGCGGCGCGGCGGTCGCCCTCAATACCGGTCTCGGCGATCAGGATCGGCCTGCCATAGCGCGCGAAGGTTTCGGTCAGGATGCGGCTGAGCGGCTTGTAAAACGGCTGGCCAATGTCGATCGGCGGACCGCCATGTATCCACTGATTGTTGAAATAGTAATTGACACCGACAATATCGAGATAGCGGCCTTTTCCGCCGATCTGAGGCCAAATCCGCCCGGAAATCAGATCCCAACCCTGAAACTGCGATTGCCTATGGCCTTCCGCAACACCTGCTTCCCATGGGCGTGATGGGTCCACCACGACATTGATGACCGGATCGCAATGAACGAAACGGGCGCGTGGTTCGATGCAAAGGATTGCTTCCATGGCGGCGATTGCGGCGCGGGCCAGTTGAACCTTGAGCTCGAACCCTCGGCCGGTGGCGAACGGGTTTAGATATGCCGCGTCACCGCCACCCCAGGAAAAGAATGAGATCTCGTTGACCGGGCAATAAAAGGGGATCTCGTCACTGCTCTCTCGCACCATCCTCGCGCAAGCGCCGGCAAAGGTCGCAAAACGATCGACGAAGTTCGGAGACCAGATGTCGACACCGTCCGGATAGCCGTAATGCAGCAGGTCCCAGATGACCTGTGTCCCGGTTTGCCTGGCTGCGTCCAGCATGGGAAGGACACTCGACCAATCGTAGCTGCCGCCCTTGTCGATCAGGTGCCAGCGGAAGCCGTCGCGCACGGTGCGGATGCCGAAAACGCGGAGCTGGCGATAGTCCCGGGCGGCCCAGCGGTCGTGCCCGATGGCGGCAATCATGTCGAGGCGGCGGCCGATGCGTTCGTCGTCACGGGCCCGCAGACGATGGGTCGAGCATTCGAAGCCGCCCATCAGAAACGATCTGAAAATGCCGCTCGGTTGCGCAGCGTTCCGCTCTGCAAGAACCTCCGAAAACAGTTGCTGCCACCGCAAAAGGACGGCTTGAACCGAATAGCTGGTTTCGACCTTGCGGCGCAGAGAGAGACCCAGCGAGCGGCGAAGATCCTCGTTGTCTATGAGCTGGCGGATTTTGCCAGCAACGGTTGCCGCATCGTTATAGGGAACGAATATCCCAGACACTCCGTCGTCGATCTGCTCGCAGGCGCCGTTGTCCGCTGTCGCTATCACCGGCAGGGCAGCGGCACCGGCTTCGGCGATGACGTGCGGCATGCCTTCGCCGCGCGACAGCCAGACGAAGATGTCGAGAGAAGATAGAAGGTCGGGAATGTCTTTGCGGTCGCCCAAGAACTGCAGCTTGTTTTCAAGCCGCAGCCGGCGCGCGAGATCCTTCAGTCCGTCGGCATATTCCGGCATGAAGGCATCAGGGCCGCCGACCACGAGGAAGCGGGCGTGATGATTGTGTTCAGCCACGAGGGCGGCTGCTTCAATGAAATCCTCGACATTCTTCTTCCGATCAAGCCGGCCGACCCAACCGATCAAGACGTTATCGGCAGTCAGACCAAGCCGAGACCGCGTCGCGGCGCGGTTCCGAGGGTCGAATGTCGCCAGGTCGACCATGGATGGTATTTCGACGGCGTGACTTTCGCGTCCAGGCATACGGGAGGCGGCCGCGTCGCGGATGGAACGGCAGACGCCGACGTAGCGGGTGGTCAGGTGCTTTGGTCCTGCCAGAGCCTCAGCAACCAAGCCGCCATGCTCGATCAGCGGCGGGCGCAGATGCAGTCGTTCGAGCGCCGGATAGATGTCGGCGACGTTTTGGCAGGATATGACGATGTCATACCCGGCAATTTTGCTGGCCAGATAATCGACCGTGTCTTCGAATGAAAGCGCGTACGGCTTCGTATCGACGTCAACGCCGAGCGCGCGAAGCTGCTCATGCGTCTGCTCGGGCATTCCGTCCTTGCGAAAACAGGCAACGACATCAATCCGGTAGACAAGGGGATCGAGGTGTTCGGCCAAAAGCCGGACTTCCGTCTCTTCGCCGCCGACCACCAGCCACGCGAAAACGAACAGGATACGGACGGGTGCAGGCTCTGGTATCATTCGCCCACCTTGAATACGACCTGCAGGAATTCCGGGCGATTTCCGATCAGGTCGATCAGAAATGCGGGCGCATCCTCAATCGGCAAGACATGGGTGATCATGTGCTCCCGGATCGTGTCGCCAAAAACCTGCAGGAGGCCGACAGTAGCGAGTGCAAGCCTGCGCCGGCTCCACATGTGCGCCAAGCCGCTCGGCACCCGATTGATCTGTGCGCAACGAATATTAAGGCCGTTGTGATGAAACTCCTCGCCCAGCCGCAGTGCATCGCTTCCGCCTTGGTAGAAGGCGAGGTCGATAACGGTTCCCTGGGGCCGCAGCGCTTTCAGCGCCATATGCAGGCTCTCGGGGTGGGCGCGGGTCTGGAAAACGAGATCTGCCCCGCGCCCGATCCCACCGACGTGCCAGCGAGCCTTTGCGTGCTGCCAGGCCTGATCCTCGGTCATGGCGGCAAGGCCCATGGCCTCGGCCTTGCCGCGCCGGAACGCCGACGGGTCGGTAATGACGATCTCGGAAGCGCCGACCGATCTGGCAAAAAGCGCCGTCATCAGTCCGACAGTGCCGGCGCCGCTGACGACAACAGGGCGATCTTTCACGCCGGCGCCAAGGAAAGGAACCTGAGCGCCGAAGAATTCGGCATCGGCATGAAGGATGCCGTTGGCGGCGATGGGTCCCATCTGGGCGACGAAGACGCCGAGCAGGGGGTCGATCTCCGCCGGGAGGGGAACGAGCAGATCGTGGAACGGGTTTGCCGTATGTCCGGACTTGTGCGCATAGGTGGTGGCGACGACGTCGCCGTGCGCAAAACCGTCGGCGCGCGATTCTGATACGCGGGCGACTTCCATATAGCCGAGGAATGGCACCGGATAATGCAGGTCGGGTTCGTTCTCGACGAAGACACCGCGCTCGCCGTCGAAGCGCAAACGAAAATAGGGATTGGTGTTTTTCAGGAACGTGAGTTCCGTCCCTGCCGAAAGGCCGGTGTAGAGCGTATCGAGCCGAACCTGTCCGTCTGCGGGGGGGCCTTCCTCATATTCAAGGAAATAGGGCTGGCCTGGCGCCTCAACGCCCAGCGAGCGAATGATGCGGTGGCCCGGCGCCAGCCCCGGCGGCGATGCTTGCGGGCGCGGCTGGAGCTGAAGCGGTGCCGGCTCCGGCCGCCGGGTTTGCGGTGGATTGAGGCGCACCGGCTCGCCCGCTTGCGCCGAGGCCATGACCGCAAGCGCGAGCCGATGCGTTTCCAGCGCCTCATCGTAGGGGCAGCGGATACGGTTCTCGCCGCCGCGCACCGCATCGATGAAGTCGCGATCCTCGCGCCATACCGGATCGCCGTCGGCACCGCGTACCGGGCGTCCACGACCGACGTCCACTATGATTTCGCGATCGGTCAATTCGATCGCGAGCCGATCGGCAAAGATGTGAAGTCCGACCCGATGGTTCCAGCCGAGAAGGCATGTCGATGCAATATTGGCGACGACGCCGGAAGCGAAGGTCAGGCTGGCGGTTGTCACGGTCGGCACGTCGAGGCCCGGAAAATCAGGTCTCTCCTTGTGGCCCGCACGCCCGTAGACATCCGTAACCTCTCCAACCAGGAACCGGACAAGGTCGAGGAGATGGGTGGTCTGCTCAACCATCTGACCGCCGGACTTGTCTTTTCTCCACCACCATTGTGGCGGCGGTGTCGAATCGAGCCAATAGCCAGACAGGAGCTGGGCCGGGTTGTCTTTGAGAAGCGCGCGCGCCTCATCTACGATATCGAGGTAGCGCCAGTGATAGCCAACGCCGGTGACAAGGCCCTTGGCCGTCACGGCCGCGGAAATTTCCTCCGCGGTCTTGAGTTCAAGAGATACAGGTTTTTCGACGAAAAAGGGAATACCGCGCTCGATGAGATCGCGCTCCGGGACGCCGTGGGCGAAGGGCGGCACGCAAATATAGACCGCATCCGGCTGGACGGCGTCCAGCATCTCATTGTGATGGGCAAACGACTTCGCTCCGAACCGCGCTGCCGCTTGGTCGGCGCGACCAAGATCTGGATCTGCAAAACCGACAAGCTCAACGTCATCGAAGCGGGAGATGATGTCGAGGTGACGCTGTGCAATCCCCCCGACGCCGATAAAGCCAAGGCGCGTCTTGTGCATGGATGAATCCTTTTCCTGATGGGGCGCGGGTCGGGAGATGAAGCGGTCGTAAACCGCCATCGTTTCTGCGGCCATTCGGTGGGCAGAAAAGCCGGTGTCGAAGCGATTGCGCGCGGACAGTGCGACACGCGCCAGCCTTTCCCGATCGGAGAGAGCATCGAGGATGGTGGCGGCAAGGGAGGCGGGGTTTTGAGGCTTCGCAAAAAACGGGTAGTCTTCGCCCAGCGCTTCCAGGGTGCCCCCGATCCGGGTTGCAGCCACGGGCAGGCCCACCGACATCGCCTCCAGAATGGCAAGCGGCAAGCCCTCGAACAATGACGGGAGGACGAAGAGATCGCTGGTGGCAAGGATATCGGCGACATCGGCGCGCTGGCCGAGGAAGCTGACATAACCTGAAACGCCAAGCTCGCCTGCAAGCTCTTCCATGCCGGAGCGTTCCTCGCCGGACCCGACCAGCAGCAGGCGGACGCCAGGATAGACCCGGATTATTTCCGGCATGGCTCGAAGCAGCGTGGCATGATCTTTTTGCGCCGCAAACCGGCCCACCATCACGAGCACGATCTTGCCGTCCGTGTCCGAGCCTCGCGGCAGCGTAGCCATCGCCGCTGCGCGTTCCGGTGCGTAGACGCCGTTGCGCACCAGCGTTAGCCGCTGGGATGGAACGTGCTCGATGAAGCTCAGTCGTGAGGCTTCGGAGACCACAATATGGTGGGCGATAGTCTGTGTGCGCAGCCTATATTGCTCCTGCTGCTCGCTATCGGTGAGAAGATAGGGGAGGTGTTCGGTCCGTATGGCCGGGACACCGGCCTGCGAGGCGGCTTCCCCCAGGTCATGGCCTTCCCAACCGATCCCGGCATGGACGTGCAGGAGGTCGATGTCGCTCTTGCACAGCCAACTGGCAAACTCTTGACTTTGGGCAGAAAGCTTCACGCCAAAGCCGAAGCGAGCTGCACGGGAAAGCAATCCTGAGCGGTCTTCGAACAAAAGCGCAATCGTGATCTCAGCCTGCCCTGAAAGTCCGCGGCCGAGCGCGAGCATGTGCTCGCCCATCCCGGAGGGGTTACAACTATCGGTCGCCAGGACGATGCGGGGTTTCTTAGTCAAGCCGGGTATTTACCATAGTGTCGGCCAGCCCATGCCGTTCCTGCAGGCGGCGGTGGGTCGCGAGTGCTTGCCCCACGACCTGGTCCATATTGTAGTATTTATAGGTGCCGAGCCTGCCGACGAAGGTCACATCACTGCGCCCGTGGGCAAGGGCTTTGTATTGCGTGTACAGAGCCTGGTTTTCGGGGCGGGGGATCGGGTAAAAGGGGTCGCCGTCTGCACAGGCGTATTCGTAGCTGATGCTGGTTTTGGGGTGCACCTGGCCCGTCAGGTGTTTATATTCCGTCACGCGGGTGTAGGGCACGTCTTCCGAAGGAAAGTTGATGACGCCTGCCGGCAGCATGCGCCGCATGTCATGCGTTTCGTGATGGAATTTTAGACTCCGATACGGCAACTGCCCGAGACGAAAGTCGAAATATTCGTCGATCGGCCCGGTGAAGATCACATGGTTCGCCATGCCCTGCTGGTGCAGTTCCTTGAAATCCGTATCGACCATGATGGTGATGTTTTCGTGGTCCAGCATCCGTTCGAACATCCGGGTGTAACCGTCGAGCGGCATGGCTTGGAACCTGTCAAGAAAGTAGCGATCGTCCGCGTTCGTGCGGGTCGGAATGCGCGCGGTGACGGAGCGATCTAGCTCGGAGGGATCAAGACCCCACTGCTTGCGCGTGTAGCCTTCAAAAAACAGGCGGTAGAGTTCGAGGCCGATCTGCGAAACGACAACGTCCTTCGAGGTGGTGATTTTTTCACAGGGTTCGGCCCGCGTTGAAAGGAAGCGTTCGGCTTCGACGTCGTTTGACAGGTCGAGGCTGTAAAGGGCATTGAGCGTTGTGCGGTTTATCGGAACCGGAAGTCTGAGGTTGCCGAGCTGGGCAAGTACGCGGTGCTCGTAGGGACGCCACGCGGTGAAGCGGGATAAATAGGCAAAGACATCCTCGCTGTTGGTATGGAAGATGTGGGGTCCGTATTTGTGCACCAGGATCCCCGCCTCGTCGCAATGGTCATACGCATTGCCCGCGACATGGGAGCGCCGGTCGCAGACCAGGACCCTGCGGCCGTCACTGGCCAGCCGCTCTGCCAACACCGATCCGGCAAAACCAGCGCCGACGACAAGATAGTCATAGGGCTTGAGGGGCGACATGCGGCTGCTGCGCTGATAGGATTTTTTGCCGTCAGAGAGCGGGGGCATGATCCTTGCGCTCACAGCCCGCTCGATAATATTCGCCATCCCCTCGAACGTTGCATCCCAAGACGAGCCCGCCAGCAAGGCATCCACCTGTTCAAGCCATGGCTCTCCCGAGCCTGCCAAGACGAGCGCATCATCGCAGCAGCGCGCGAAATCGTCTCTTTCGTCTGCAAGGAAGACGCCTCTCGTATCGCCATAGGTGCGCACGACATCCGCGATCCGGGTGCTGACGACTGGCCGCCCCGCCGCGAGATATTCGGGTGTCTTAGTGGGACTGATGAAGCGGGTCGCCTCGTTCAGAGCAAACGGCATGAGGGCTGCTTGCCAGCCTGAAACGTAGCAGGGCAGATCGGCGTAATTCTTCTGCCCGAGGTAATGGATATTGGCGGCCTTCGGCAGATCGGCGGGGGAGATCTTTGCGATCGGCCCCAGGAAAACGAAAGAATAGTTCGGTCTGGCAGCTGCGATTGTCCGGATCAGGTCGAGGTCGAGGCGCTCGTCGATGACGCCGCAATAACCAAGCCGCGGATGGGAAATGCCGGCTTGATCGGATGGATCTGCAAGTGTCGTGCGGGCTGTCTGGAAATGGTCGGTATCGACGCTGGAGGGGAAGGCATGAATATTGTCGTGCCGATCCTTTTTCGCCTCGTAGAGACTGACGCCTCCCGTGAAAACGGCGTCGGCTCGCGCCATCAGCGCCGCTTCCGTTTCCTTGAGATGCGGCGGCGCAAACCGGAAATTGGCAAGCTCGTCCATGCAGTCATAGACCACCGCGGCGGCATCGACATGCTCTGCGAAGGGAAACATCATCGGCGTGTAGAACCACAGGATCGGACGCTTTGCGCCATGTAGCGCGATGAGCTCATCAAGCAGTTGGGCGAGCGTCGTCTCCCGCTTGCCCTCGCTCCACCAGTGCGGAATGCGCGGCCGGATCGCCTTGACCGATGTCCCCGCAAAGGGATGGATTTCGAGATACGCGAGATGATGATCTGTCGGAATGAATTCCTCGAAAAAAAAGACTTGCCGGTCCCGGGAAAAACGCTGCATCAAATGCTGGGGTCTTTGCAGCACGAAGTCCCACCGCAGGTGAGAAAAGCAGATCAGTGGAGCAGCCGGCGGAAAAGATGTGGCGGGCGTTTGCGGGAAGGAATTCAGAATGTTCATAAAACACCTCGCGACAGAGAGTGCCTAACCACGGCAAACTGCCAAAGTTCCTGCGTTGCGGCTGAATTCGTCAGGGGCTTCCAATCAACTGGCGGAGCCGTCGAATGCTGTGCGGCCAACTCCAATTCGCAAGCACAACCTCGCGCGGCCGCAGGGTATCGGCCCGTTCCAGCAAGTCCCGTATTCCGTCGTGGAAGTCATCCGCCGCAGCCGTATGACCGGTTTCCGGCGTGATATACTGCAGGCCGCATCTGAGCGCGCTGTTGGCAAGAACGGGGATGCCGGCCAACATGTATTCGGTCAGGATCGCAGGTGCACCGTCGTCGACGCCGCAGACAACTCCAATCCGGGATTGATTCATCAGCCGATTGACCTCGTCGAAAGCCACGCCCGGCGGCCCGACGAAATCCACGTTTATACCAAGTTGGTCAGCATGGCTCCGCAGTTCATGGACAAGCTCCCCGTAGCCGAATACGCATAAGGCGCGCAACGAACGCGGTAACTTGGCGAGCGCGTCGAACAGGATATCATGACGCTTATAAGCCTGAGCCGCTGCGACATAGATCAAGTCGTAAATCTTCGGTAGGTGCAATTGATGGAAGGTCAATTCGGACGCGAATTCCGGGCCGATCGGCATGACAATGGTCCGCATATCGGGATGCCTCGATCGTACGACCTCCGATTGCCACTGCGCACCGGTGATCACCAGATCGAAATGGCGGCTGACCTCAATGGGCACGCGAAAAGCGGGGGCGTCGATAGAATTATATATCGTGAAACTGTCGCGACAGGCCAGCATGATCTCCTCACTCACTCCAAGCCCCCAGACGCAGAGGATGTCCGGCGGGCCAAACGCCTGGATATGTCCGAGCATGTCACTCGACGCGAAGGGAGCCTTCGGGCCGTCCATACGAAACGCGCGGCGCAGAAGCGATGGCGTCTTGTCGGTCCATACCGAAGGCGGATCCGAGCCTTGCCAGTGCGTCCAGATCTCGGCGCAGTCGACGATGCCAGCCTTCATCGCAGCCAGTGGAAGCCGCTCGAGATAGCCGCCGGCAACCTCGATGCTGTCAATGTCGAAGAGGCGCGAAGGTGGGGTCCCGCGCCGGCCGCTGATCCATTGCGATCGGAAGGCCTCAATAGTCGGAAGAGCGTCCTCTCCCCAGTGCCCGTCCTGAAAGTCGCTGATGACGACGATACGGCGCGATTTCATGCATATCCTTGTGCCGGTGCGGCCGGCGGGGGTTGAGACAGAACGCTCACCAACGTAAACCGAGAATGAGGATGCAGGTTCCACCGACTCGGCGAAGCTATGCACAATCGAAGGGGCAACTCGTGTCGCCCGGCCACTGACTTAAATCTAAGGAAGCGCGAGATTTTTATTTTCTTGAGATGATCTGGGAGCAATCGCCGCAGCACCGTCGAATTGAGGGAAGCGGCGGCAAGCTCAAGCGGGCGTAGCATCAGCACAGTCGTCGTCGACACGTCGCGCAACGATAAGGATTTGAGAACTTCCTCGGAAACCTGCCGAGACCCAGCTGCGTGGCCATCATCGCGCGTGATGAGACGGACGAAGATGCGCGCAGCCGAGCGCTGTTGGCGGGCGTCCGCATCGCGGAAGAGGATTTGCGCGCGGCAGGGGGAGCCTACGATCTCGAGCAAGTCAGGACGCTGATGCGCGGCATTTCCCGTCAGGCCGTGGACAAACGTGTTCAGGAAGGCTCGCTGCTCGCTGTGCCTGGGCCAAGCAATCGGAGAAGCTACCCGACGCTGCAATTTGCCCCGGACGCAACGATCGTTGAAGGACTTCGGGACGTGCGTGACGCGCTTCAAAGCAAAAATCCCTGGATACTGCTGAACTTCCTGGCGCGACCAGATGCACGCCTTGGCGATCGAAAGCCGATCGACCTTCTCAGGTCGGGCCAACAGGATCAGGTTATCCAGGCGGCGCGACGGCATGGCGAACAGGGGGCGTGAGCGCTCCGCGTCTGCCGGCCGATCTTTCGAGCCGCATTCCCGAATTGGTGACACTGCCGACAGGAGGGAACCTGCATCGCTTCTACAGTGCTGCTTATGAACCAATTTATTTCGATAGATCTGATCTCGGACGCTTCAATGCGCCGGATGGCTCCTATGGCGTGCAGTATGCCGCTCAAGAGATTGCCGGCGCGTTTGCCGAGACGTTCCTGGGGACGCCAGGGCGTACACTGGTAGATGCCGAACTGCTCCAACGCAAAGGATACGTGCGCCTCGCCGCAAAAAGACCATTGACGTTGGTGCGTCTCGCCGGGCCAGGACTGGCGCGGATCGGCGCCACGGCGGAAGTGCCCCACGGCAGCTTGCCGTGCGAGATTGCCCCGGCGTGGTCGAAGGAACTGTTAAAACACCCCCTTGCGTTCGACGGGATCGCCTATCACGCGCGCCACGACGACACCGAACTCTGCTTTGCGCTCTACGAACGCGCGGCAGATGCAATTTATGAGGTTTCCCGAGATATCGAATTGGACCAGGATTGGTTCTGGGAGATCGGTGAACGTTATGGGATCGGCTTGGCACCCTAGCTGCGCTGCGGGACATGGTGCGCTCTCAATTGCCGTTATGTGGCTGCATGCAACCACGATCGATGACCGTGCTTTTTGTTGCTTTCGAACGCGCCGATCCGACCGTAGCTTCACCGACCCAAGCAATCGACGACTTCGAAATCGATCACTATAGATACCTGTTACTCGGCAAGATCGGTAGCAAGGTGTGCGACGTCAGCCATAGCGCCTCGCTGTCGGGGTGACACGTGCTGCCTGACTGCGAATGTTGCCAATCGCACGCTTCCCGACAACCGAAAGAGCGGCGTTCTGGATGTTCTGGCCATTGGCAACGCCCTTTACGAAAGCAAGCGCATCGGCCGCATAGGGGGAGGGCGGCAAAACCCGACCGGCGGCCGCAAAAGCCGCATCCTGCAGCTTCTTGCCCTGGGCGAGCGCCACGGCTCCGTCGAATGCCGCCTTCGCGGCGGGGCCGCCGGGCAGGCGGTCGCGTGCAGAAGCCAATAATGACTGTCCGATGTTCTTGCCACTGGCAAGATTGAGCGCGACGTCAAAGGCGGTCTGGGCGATTGCCCCTCCGGGGACAGCGCTGCGCGCTGCCGACAAAAGCGCCTGCGTTATCGGCTTTCCGGCAGCAAGCGCATTGGCAGCACCGAGAGCGGCTGCGACCCCGGTGCCGATACCCGGCACGAAGGGAGCGACCATCTCAGCCAATCGAAGCTGATCGCGTGCCGCATTGATCTGGCCCTTGACTGCTCCCTTCAGAGCACGGTCGAGGCGCTCTCCCTTCGCAACCCTCACGCCAGCATCAAGCGCAATGGCAGCCGGGCCGGCGGCGAGCCTGACCGCACTGGCGCCTATCCGGGCGATATCGCCGATCACCGGGATACGGCCGACGGCCTTGGCCGCACTGCCGACGACATTGGATACTTTCTTGACCACCTTGCCGACGCTACGCACGAGGCCACCGAGAAAATACTCCATCTGCGGGTCATAATCGAAAGGGTCGAAGGAAGGCATCTGTTCGCTTTCCCATTCGCCTTCGGATTCGAGCACAGTTGCGAGGGCCGGCGCATAGAGTTCCGCTGCAGCCGCCAGCGCGCCGAGTGCTTCGCGGCGGCCGCCATAGCCGCTGAACTCTTCGATCGCGTGGCGTGCGGCCTCACCGGAAAGCCGTACGAAGCGTCGGCTCTCGGCCAGGGCGCGGCGACGGCTGTCAGTCTCGCCGAACTCCATGTCGAACTGGCTGTCCGGGCTGTCGCTCAACAGCCGGCGGCTGGCGATATTCTTGAGAAGGCCGCCCATCGCGGCGCCGAGTTGCGGGCTGAGCATCCCGCCGGAGCTTGCGGCAGCATGGGCGAGTGTGGCGCCCAGCAGGTGATCGAAGTTCTCTTCCGATCTGCTGCGCAAAAGGCGAATGCCGAGTTCGAATACCTCCGCGTCACTCAGCGCCTGGTCGAATATCGGGGTCCGGCTGCTGCGCAGGATGTGGCTCCCATAAGATGGCTCAATTGCGATCGTCATCTCAATTTCTCCGCGGTTGATCGGCTTGGATGGCCGCGATCTTCTCCTGCAAGCGGGGTGCCAAGCCGAAGGATCGACGCGCATGACCGCGAGCAAGGTGGCCGAAAGAGAGCGGACGAGCGGTCGCCGGCCAGGAAGCATGAATGAAAACAGTTTCTTGGCCTTGCGTCCCTTGCTGCGCGGGCTGGTTCGTTTGCCCCTTGCAGATCCACTGATCCCCTCGTCCATACCGAAAATACTTTCGCAAGAATCCGTTGATACCTGACCGACGGCGAAAGCTGTTTCGGTGCCTCTCGATAATGAAATAAATAAAATCAATGGGTTAGATTTGGCACGGAAGTTGCGATGCTCTCTTTGTCACCGCAGGCATCGCGCCGGCGAAACGAGTTTCAAAACTGGAGAGCATGACGATGAACGGTTTCGAGAAGGAAGCATTCGTAAGGGATGCATTCGAGTTGAGCCCGCAGAACGAAGCTTTCGAGAGCGAGTTCGAATGGGGCGGCGAGGCGGAGGCCGAATGGGGCCATGAAGCCGAAACGGAATGGGGAGGCGAGGCCGAAACCGAATGGGAGGCCGAAGGAGAGGGCGAGACGGAGGCTGAATGGAGCGGCGAATACGAATGGGAAGCCGAATCCGAAGCTCTCGGCGAAGCCGAGGTGATGGAACTCGCCGGTGAACTCCTCGAAGTGACCAGCGAAGCCGAACTCGATCTCTTTCTCGGCAATCTCATTAAAAGTGCCGGTCGTGCCATCGGCCAGGCGGTGAAGTCGCCTGTCGGCCAGGCGATCGGCGGATTCCTGAAGAGCGCGGCAAAGAAGGCTATTCCCCTTGCCGGTGGCGCGCTCGGCGGTCTTGTCGGCGGTCCGCTCGGCGCGCAGATCGGTAGCGGACTTGCGTCTGCAGCCGGCAATGCGCTGGGTCTGGAGGCCGAGATGGAAGCAGAGGATCGTGAATTCGAAGGCGCCAAGAACTTTGTGCGCATGGCCGGCGATGCCGTCAACAAGGTGCTGACGTCCTCTCAGGGCGGTGATCCGACGGCAGCCGCCAAGGCGGCCGTCACGGAAGCCGCAGGCAGATTCGCACCCGGTTTGTTGTCGGGCGCCGGCGGTGGTCGCCGCCATCATCGTCCCCAAAACGGCCGCTGGCATCGCCAGGGACACAATATCGTTATCGTCGGCATCTGATGGCCGGGAACCCTCAAAGAGGAGGCTGCGATGCCAACATCGCTCAGGCCCGCCGACGGCAATTTTCGCGCCCGCCGCAGGGCAAGGCTCTCGGGCAGCGGTCCCATGCATTGCACCGGATGCGGCGAGCCCGCGGGTCAGTGCAACTGCGGTCCGCAGGCCTCCGGCCAACACGGCACAACCTTATGGAGAAATTCGATGCATGATCTGGATCGCGTACGCCTTGAACTCGGCGCGCGGGAACGCGAGCTTGAAGCCGAACAGTTCGAATTCAACGAGACGGAGGCGTGGAGCGGCGAAGCCGAGACCGTCTTCGGCGAGATGGAGAATATGGAACTGGCCAGCGAATTGCTGGAGGTCGGCAACGAGGCCGAGCTCGAATATTTCCTTGGCGGGCTGATCAAGAAGGCGGGCCACGCGTTGGGTGGCTTCATTAAGTCGAGCGACGGCCAGGCGCTGGTCGGCATGCTCAAAAAGGCCGCTGGCAAGCTTTTGCCGCAAGCCGGCGCAGCACTCGGTGGGGCAATCGGTGGTTCCGAGGGCGCGCGCCTTGGTGGCCAGGCCGCTTCACTTGCCGGCCGTGCCTTTGGCCTTGAATTGGAGGGATTGAGCGATGAGGACCGTGAATTCGAGGTGGCGCGACGCTTCGTCGATCTTGCAGGCGAGGCGGTCAAGAACCTCGTGCAGGCTTCGCCGGGGCAGGCACACGGCGGCAGCGCTGCCGGCGCTCTTGCGGCTGCCATCCAGGCCAGGGCACCAGGTCTCGTTTTGTCGATGCCAGGTCCACGGCACCACGGGCGCGCAAAAAGCGGCAGCTGGGTTCGGCGCGGCCACTCGATCATTCTCATTGGAGCGTGAGAGCCATGTCCGCCGCTCCCCTTGCGCATTGGATGCTGGAACAGGAGGCGAGGGCTCTGCTCACCAGGCTCGCCCGGCTCAAGCCCTTCGTGCTCAACCAGCCGATGGTGCCGGCGGCGTGCTTCCTGCCCACGGCCCAGCTCGCGATCGAACGCTTTCTCGCCAAGGGGCGCAGCGAACTGAAGGCGCGAATTCGTCAGTTCATCGTCTGGGTGAACGGCCCGGGCCGGCGGGTTCCGGCAGCCGACGCACAGCAACGTTTCGTCTTTCTCAGGCTGCGCTTCAATGCGGTCCTGTCACAGCTCGATCTGTTCGACCATGTGCTCACGCAGCGCGGACAGAACGAGCTTGGCGTCTGGCTTTCGGGCCTCGACGCGGTGTCTTCCGACGCCTTGGCGCTGCCGCAATACTACAGGGCGCCTCCGGTGATCTGCTATCTCGATCGGGGCGTGGGGGCGGCGATCCGACGCGCCCGCACACGCCTGCCTGGTGGCGGTGAGAACCCGGTCTCGATCATCCGCATTCCGCGCGAGCGCATGATCAGCAGCGGTATTTCCTCGTCGCTGATCCATGAGGTGGGACATCAGGGGGCCGAACTTCTCGGACTTGTCGCCTCGCTGCGGCCAGCAATCCGCCAAAGGGCCGAACGCTCCAACGATCCGGTGGTTTGGAACCTTTGGGAGCGCTGGGTTTCCGAGGTGATCTCGGATTTCTGGTCGATCGCCCGTCTCGGGATCGTGTCGACCCTGGGTTTGATCGGTGTGGTCGGCCTGCCGCGGCCGTTCGTGTTCCGGCTCAATGTCGACGATCCGCACCCCATGCCCTGGATCCGGGTCAAGCTCAGCTGCGCCATCGGCGACGCGCTCAACCCGCATCCGCAATGGCAGCGCGTCGCCCGCGTGTGGGAAAGCTACTATCCGCTCGACAGGCTCTCCGGAAGCCAGCGGGACCTGATCCTTCGGCTGGAGGCAAGCCTGCCGGCTTTCGCCGAACTTCTGGCGGGTCACCGACCTGCCTCGCTCAGAGGACGCTCACTTGCCGAGGCGCTGGAGGCACATGACCGTCGCCCCGAACGGCTCGGCTCCCTGTTCCAGACCTGGCGGCGCGAACCCGCGCAAATGTATCGGGCTCCTCCATCGCTGGTCTTCGCCGCCATCGGTCAGGCAAAGGCGGACGGCCGTCTCGGCCCAGAGGACGAGAGCGAGCTTCTGGCGCGCCTCCTGACCCATTGGGCCATCGGCAGCACATTGAATGTCGTCCCGGTCTGGACTGGTTTGCCCGGCCGGCAACCGAAAACCATCCCTGCAATCTGACGCTGGAGTAACGAGCATGACATCCGTAGCCACTTCTTCGCAGACCGATTGGAACTGCCGTATCATCTATTCGCCCGCGAAGCTCCATGAGGGTTTGCCGGTCGATGTTGGCGTCTTGCTGAATCACCTCGAGATCGGAGATGTGGACATAGGCACGCACCCCGAACTTTATGGTCTTTACGAATACCGGTTCACGCTTGACGGCAAAACCCTCCTCAATGACGATCAGCTGGAGTTTTTCGACAACCCGGATCAGTTCAAGGTGCCGGACGTCTTTCACGGAAAGCATGTCCTGACGGTCACGATGCGTCGGCTTAAGGATTTTCCTGCCAATATCAGGCGGCTTAAGCGCTACTCCGATCTGCCTGCACTCCCAGACATCCTGGAGAATAGCTGCGATATCGAAATCTCGGCGAGGCACGATCTGCCCACGAAGGTAGCATTGCAGCGTTCGGGCGCTTCACCGACGCCCGACCAAGCGCTTTGGGCGGCGATCCGCAATCGCACGTCGGCGATGAGCTTTCCCCGCTATCAACGCTTCATCAACACGCTGCTGGTCGACAAGGGCGGTTTCGACAAGGCGGTCCAGACGGTGGAGCGCGAACTCAGCGATCTGGACGTAGATGGAAGACGCCAGTCGCTCGGTGTGTTCGGTCCACATGCATACGGAATTCTCAAACTCGCAACCCAGGCTTTTTTGACGCTTGAAAGCGGCGTTGCGATCCGTGAACGCGATGCCTTCGGCGAAAGTGATGACATTTTCAGCGCCGAACATGAAGACGTGCGCATGGAACGGGAGGGCGTCACCGCGCGCGGTCTGGAAAGGCGCCTGCGCAGTTATCTCAGGACGTCCGACGGACAGCCCGTGGCTTTGCCCTATCTCAAACGCATCGTTCGAGCCTTCATCAGCCTGGATAGGGATGATCCGGCAAAACCGGAGACTTCGCCGTTCGGCGAAGGCATCCTGAAACACCGTTTTACCGCTCCCAGCATGCTAGAGCTGATCTGGTCCTACTGGCTGGAGGAGGGCATGCTGGTCCAGACGATCAACGCGATTGCCCTGCGATTCCAGAACCGCCGCAGTTCACCGCAAGATCCGCTGGGCGAGCTGGAATTCGATCCGCTGCGACCGCTCAACAATCTTCTCTGGGGCTATATCCAGGACGAGCATAATCGCCTCACGGTGTCGCGCCGTGCCTATGAATACCAACATCATTATGGTCTCATCCTGCAGGGCAAGGCGGTCCGCGGCATGGTTCCGGCTGATACGCGTTCCAAATTCATCGAGGCGTTCCATAATCTGCTGTATCGCGCCGGCCTGTTTTATCGGGAAGATCGCGACACGACCGTTATCGCTGATGCCTTTCCGCTGCTGAACGCGTTGAAGGAGGTTCATCTTATTCTCGCCGAAGGTGCCCATAATCAATTCGGCGATCTGACCTGGACCGCGCGCGGTGAAATGCTGATCAATCAATGGATGCTCGCACGACCCGAGACGCGCGAATTCCTGCGCGGCCGCCACATGGTACCCTACCAGGAAGGGTGGATGGGTGCGGTCGACTGCATGAAGAAGCTGCAAGGCTGGTCCGATACGTCGATCACGCATTTCCACGAGTTGGCCGTGACGGGCGAGCGCATCCTGCTGTCCATCCGTTACGGGGATTGGGTCGATATCAACAATATCGAAGAGCAGGCCAAAAACTGGGCCCGGAGCTGCAAACCCGAGATCCAGCGCTATCTGCACGGCTATCAGGCCGTCACAGGTGTCGATCTTGGCGCCGAGACGACCGAGGCGCAGGATGGCGCAGGACGGCTCACCCAACCGTCGAAGCTGCTGCAGCGACGCCTGTTGGCCCAGCACAGCGGTTCTCCAGGACGGCGGCCGGGCGGCATGCGCACGATCGGTTCGTCTGCTGGTTCGCCTGAGGAAATGCAGCCGCTGCGCCCTGCCCAGAAATATCTCGCCGAGAAGTAGGGCAGGACCATGCCCGACTTTACTTCGGCCCTTTATCTGGGCTTGACCCACAACCATGGCTCGCTCCGGCCGTGGCGGCAGCTGACAACCGGGCGCCCGGCGGCGCTCGGCTCCCTGCGGGAGGTCGAAGACCTCGAATCCGCGCTCGCCGAGTTTCTCGGCTGCGGCGCGGTTGCGGTCGGCCCTTCGACATTTCACCTGTTCTGGGACCTGTTCGACATGTTTGCCGACGACATTGCAATCCATAGGGATAGCGGCGCATATCCCATCGCGCACTGGGCGGCCGACGCCGTTGGCGCACGCGGAGCGCCGCAATTTGCCTTCGCCTCCCACGATCGCAGCGCGCTTCGGGCCTCGCTTGCGTTGCGGTCGGCAAACCGGAGGCCTCTCGTGCTCGTGGATGGATTGAACCCGCTCACGGGGCAGCCAGCTCCACTGCCGGACTATCTTGATCTTGTCCGACAACGCAAAGGATGGCTCGTCCTTGACGACACACAGGCAATTGGCATCCTTGGCAGACAGGCAAGTGCCGCCCGTCCCCTGGGCATCGGTGGGGCGGGCACGCCAGCATGGTTCGAGCTGGCCGACCCGCACCTCATCCGTGTCGCCTCGCTTGCCAAGGGCTTCGGGGTGCCACTTGCCCTGATCGGCGGCAGCCGTTCGCTCATCGAACGCTTCAAGGCGATCAGCAAGACGCGCGTGCACTGCAGTCCGCCCTCCCAGGCGGACATTGCAGCGGCGCGGCGAGCGTTGATGATCAACGCACGGCATGGCGAAACGCTTCGCCAGCGCTTGATCAACGTGATCTCATCGTTTCGACAGGGGCTGAGCAGCTTGGGCCTGGCGGCCCATGGCGGGTTTTTTCCGGTCCAGACCCTAATCCTGCCGGCGCGCATGAAGGCCACCGGACTGCACGCGGCACTCGACTGGTTGGGGGTTGCCACCGTTCTCCATCGTGCACGTCGCGGCGGTCGAGCCCTCGTCAGCTTCATTTTGAACGCGAGCCACGGGCTCGCAGACATAGAAGTGGGGCTTGTCGCCCTGCATCTGCTCCTCACTGCCTGCACGCGACAGAAACCAGCCTTGCAAATCCAGGAGTAACAGCCATGGACAGATTGTTGCGCTTCAATCCCGAGCCCTTCGGCCCGGAACTGGAAATGGAATATTTCGAGCACGAGTTCGAAAACGAAGCCGATATGGAGGAAGAATTCCGTGGCCGCGGCGGAAGGAGAGGTTCGATGGGGCCCGGCCCCGCTCACAGTCCTCCATCGCGCTATCGCATGACGTCTCGCATACCGTTGCGGAAATCGGGCCCCCGTCCCCAGTTTCGAACGGGGCAGGGCCGTTTCGGTGGTCAGACGGGTTCGTCCTTCCAGACACCAGGAGGTGGTTTCGGGCCATCCCGCAGAGGCGGCGCACAACAACGCCACCCGTGGGCAACGCAGCACAGCCAGCGCCATTTCGGCCGTGGCTATCACGGCTGGCGCAATCCGTGGCGGGATGGGATTTTTGCCCCCACAGTCCCCTATGAAGGCGGCGTGCCGTCCGATTTCGTGAGCTGGATCCAATCCAGCCTCAACGATCAGCTCGGACTTCGTCTGCCTGTCGACGGGGTCATGTCGGCGGCCACGCGCGGCGCGGTGCGCAGTTTCCAAGAGCGACAAGGACTGCCCGTCAACGGTCTCGTCGGACCCGAGACTCAGGCTGCTCTGAGACAAGGGCCGGGTGGGGCCGGCGCCACGGGTGCCCCTGGCCCGGGCGGCCCGCCTGCGGCAGAACCCGCGTCGCCGGCCCCCGAGCCCTCGCCGCCTGGCTCCGCGGCGCCACCCGCCGACGGCGCAGCTCCCGGCGAACTGGAATTCGATATCGAGGCCTATCACCCGCAGCGCCGTCGCAAGCGGCCGGCGCCGAAGAAGACAAAACCCTCACCTGCTCCAGGGCCTGCACCCCTGCCGGCCGCGACGATTGCGGCCAATGCGGCAAGCATCGCCCAGAAGCAATTCGACCTCTGGGACAAGGGTAAGCTCTCCGAGACACAGCCTCGCGCCTTGCCGATGCTCCAGGACTATTGGAAGACAGGGCTCGGCATCAGCTACACCACGACGCAGCTGGCCTCTCCGGCTTTCCAGAAGGCACATTACTGGAGTGCTGCCTTCATCAGCTGGGTCATGCGCAAGGCCGGGGCCGGCAGCGCCTTCAAATATGCAGCCTCCCACTCGGTCTATTTTGCGGCTGCGCGCAAGAATCGCGCGGAAAACAACGACAATCCGTTCAAGGCCTACCGTCCGACCGAGATCGCGCCGCGACCGGGCGACCTGATCTGCAACTGGCGTGACAGGCCGGTCACCTATGATAGCGTCAAACCGGGTGATCCCGGTCATTGCGACGTGGTCGTCGCCGTCAAGCCCGATCACCTGCTGGCGATCGGCGGCAACAAGGGCCTGAACGGCACCGTGTTGATGGTCAAGGTGCCGATCGATGCAAATGGCCGCCTGAAGGGTGCCAAGTTCTACGGTATCATCCGCGCCGAAGACGCGGGCGGATCCATCAGGCCGGGACCTTCGCCCCAACCTCAGCCTTCTCCGGGACCTGGTCCGTCCGTCGTGCCGCTGCCCAGCGTCGCCGTGCCACCGGTCACCAGGACCGAGCGTGTACCGCCGGGTACAACACTCTACACCAAGATCGATCTCGCTATTGTCGACAAGTTCGGTATCAGGGCCGAGCCGATAACCGGCATCTTCGTTCCCAACGGCTTCGTCAGCGGCCGCGCCACGGACATCGCCCTCTGGCTGCACGGCCACAAGGGTGACAGCAACCGTCGGCTCACGATCGATCAATACTGGAACGCCAGCCGCGTTCCCTATGGCGCCTTCCGCGAGGGCATAAACGACAGCGATCGCAACATCGTGCTGGTCGCCCCAACGCTCGGGGCGCGTTCGGAGGCCGGGACGTTGGTGAAGGCCGGCGGACTGGACAAGTTCCTCTCTCAGGTCCTGGGGGTCTTGGGGCAGGGCGTGCCGTCTGCGCTCGGCAATCTCATTCTGGCCTGTCATAGCGGTGGCGGTTCGCCGATGCGGCGGATTGCCGGCGGTAGCGACAAGGCGCTGGCGAACCTGCGTGAATGCTGGGGGTTCGATTGCACCTATAACAGCGGCGACGACAGTTTCTGGGCTGATTGGGCCAGAAGGCGTCCGAGTGCGCGTTGCTTCATCTATTACATCAAGGGGTCGCCCACCGCGAAACTGGCCGAATCTCTGCGAAACAAAGGCGTTGCCAACGCGATCGTTCTGCCGTCGAGGGATGCGCGCCACAACTACGTTCCCATCACCCATTGGAAGGAGCGCCTTCAGGGAGCAGCCTTCTTGCGGCAGCGCGGTTCGCCCGGTCCCGGACCATCGCCGCAACCAGGCCCGCAGCCGGCTCCATCAGACGAACCGGATGACCTGAAATCGCTGAGTCACGCCGCATTCATCGAATTCGTTGGTGTCAGGGCTCGCAAGGCGATGGTTGCAACCGGAGTGCCGGCTTCCGTTACGGTGGCCCAGGCGATCGTCGAAACGGGCTGGGGCAAACACACGATCGGCTCGGCGAAAAATCTCTTCGGCATCAAGGGCAAGGGCCCGGCAGGCAGCGTGACCGTGCCGACTAAGGAATATGTTCGAGGTCAATGGGTCACGATCCAGGCTGCCTTCGCCAGATACAACAGTTTCGAGGAAAGCATTACCGAGCACGCGCGCTTTTTCCTGCGCAACAAGCGCTATGCCAAGGCTCTCGCTGTGAAAGGCGATGCGGAGGCATTCGCGCGCGAGATCCACAAGGCTGGATATGCGACGGGCCCTGATTACGCCACCCAGCTGATCAAGATCATGCGCCAGAACAACCTCCGCCGGTTCGATAGCTAGGCCTCGATCGATGGAGCACCTGTGTGGCGATAGTGGCAGGAACTGCCGCTATCGTTTGTCACCGATCATCCACGACATGGATCTGATCGCGCGGACTCTTTATCGCGGCGGCATCGATGCGATGACCGAAACGATCAGTTGATAGGTCTGACGTCATCAAGTCGTCGATCTGGAAGGTCGCGGGTGTGGGCTCGCCGGATCTGCAGGGCTCGATCGGTGACGCCGAGCCTTTGAGCGGCTTTTTGCAGGCTGCCATTCTCAAGGCGCGTCGCGCACCGAATGGCGCATTCTTCGGCGGCGCGTCCGATTTCCTTCAGTCCGACGCCGAGCAGAACCGCCCGCTGGATGAGGGTCTCGAATGTGTCGTCCGGCCAGTCCTGGAGCCTTGCCGGATCGACCGGGCGCTCGTTGCGCGGCACACAGCCAATGCTGATGATGCCGTCATCCGCGCAACGATACATGAGGCGTGCGATGACCTGCTGGAGGTCCCTGATATTGCCCGGATAGCTGCGTTCCATCAGGTATCGGCAGACAGCTTCATCGAGCACCGGCGGGCGGTTCGTGCCGGACATCTTGCGAATGAAATAATGGGCAAGCGGGATGATGTCTTCGGTGCGCTCGCGAAGCGGCGGCAGGCGCGTCACGAAACCGGCAATGCGAAAATAAAGATCGGCGCGGAAAGTGCCTTGCTCAACCATGTCGCCAAGATCGCGATTGGTGGCACAGACCAGCCTGAAACGCGTGCGATGCCAGGTGCTTCCACCCACACGCTTATAGGCGTGCTCCTGGATGACACGCAGCAGCTGGGCCTGCAACGCAAGCGGAAGTTCGCCGACCTCGTCGAGAAACAGTGTGCCGCCATCGGCGAGCGCGAATGCCCCCTGACGGTCGCTCAGCGCACCGGTGAAGGCGCCGCGCTCATGGCCGAAAAACTCGCTTCCGGATAGTTCCGGAACGATGGTCGAGCAATCGAGGATCACCATGTCGCGCTTTTGAGGACGTGGATCGAGGTCGTGAACAAGCCTTGCCGTCACTTCCTTGCCCGTGCCGCTTTCGCCCATCAGCAGGATCGGTGTGTCGCCGAAATGGGCTGTCTCGGCAATGTCGCGCAGAAGGCCGCGCCACTTGTGGCTATTGCCGACGACAACATTCCCTGACACGGATTTTTCAAAAAGCTGATCGACGGACAATTTTCGCTGGAAGCGGGCCTTGATCTGGGACACGACTTTCCCGAGATCGCTCCAGTAGATGACGTCGGCTGCTCCGGCCCGAAGCAGGTCCCAGCCTTCAGCTCTGGAAGTATTGGCTGATTTCAGGACGACTGCGATGACGTAGTCCGCGTCTTTGCCAAACAGGATTTTTAATGCCCCAGCTGGAGGCGCGATAAAACACAATCCGAGTGATCCCGTATCGCTGTCATGCGCCGAGACAACCACGATGCCTTCCTTTGCCAGAGCAGCCGCGATCTGTCCTTTCAGATCGTCGGCAATCTCCCCCGAGTACTGCACCCAGCAATTCGCTTTCATGGCTATTGCTCCTGCGCGAGGGTAGGGGGATTTGTCGACCGATCGGCCCTGGTAGCGAGCGACAACGATCAGGCTTCGACGAGAGACAACCCCTTTCCGGACACGAAACAGTTCTTCGCGACAATCTGAGTCGATCAGATATGAAATGTCATCTGCGAGGCTTTCCTGGACAGCAATTACGGCCTGTCCGCCGTTTGAAAGGCCAAGGGCGCGCAAGCCGTTCTCGCGCGCAATCAGCCGATAAGGGTCGGCCCCCGGGGAGGGGCCAGGCCTGTTCGTACGTGGGAGGCGGGTCTCGAACAGCCAGGTCACCGCAAGACCTGATCGCAATCACAGATGCTGCGCAGCACGCGTGAACCACTGGTCCAATCACGACTGTTTCGGCTCGACGGCCAAATTCAAGATGATGTCATTGCGAGCAATAAAGCGGCAGTACCAAGCTGCTGCTGAACAGCATACCCCTCCCAGCAGATGATAAGCCCAACCCTGACGAAGTAAACAATAAGCTGTCACGGTCAAAACGTCTACTATAGGTGGGCACTTTTCACGATTCTTCTGGAAGTCCAAAAACACCGAGCAGGTCGATCGCGGGAAAGGTCCGCGGATGGGAAGGCCGGCCACTGAATGGGGCGCTCGATCGCCTCGGCGATGTCCTCGCCTTCCTCTCTGGCCTCTATGATTGCATGGCAGACTTTCGAAACATCCTTCAGGGGCTTCTGCGCCTCTCGAACCGACCGCGTCACGTGAGCGGCCGCCCGATTGAGGACAAGGCATCCGGCGTGAAGATTGATCGGCTTGGGATGGCCGATGCCATTCGCTGTCTCCGGGACGGAGGTACGCTCACGGTCCGGAAGCTCGATCGCCTCGGCCGATCGATGAAGCACCGCATCAAGATTGTCGCCGAGCCGGAAGCCAAGGGTGTCGGGTTGCGCTCCATCACCGAAAACATCGACACCACGACATCCAGCGGGCGCCTGGTGATAACACCGGAGAAGCTCGCAAAAGCCCTTCAGTATTTGGCATCCGGCCCCAATCTTCGTGAAGCTGCCGCTCGTGTAAAGATCGGCAAGACCGTGCTTTACCAGCGCTCAAAGTCGAAAATCAGCCTTGTTGAAGGTCAACTAGGCTTGGGTCACTCCCGATTTACTCGATGGCAAGCCATCAGGTGCCATCTTGATGGCAGGTGGCCAATGGCTTATATTTGGCCAAAAGGAGACCATCACAATGGCCGCACCACAACTCTCTGTACGAAGCTCTAAGGCAAGGGATCTAGCTCACAGGCTAGCACGCCGTGAAAATCGTTCGATTGCCGAAGTGGTTGAACGCGCGCTTGAGGCCTACGAGACGCGTGAGGCGGGGCGCGAGCCTGCTTCTAGTTTCTATTCGCGTATAAATGCAGAAGCTGCCACGGACATCGATCTGGATGCTGTCATCCGTGAAAATCGTCATCCTCATCAAGGCATCGAGCTTTGATATTTCTCGATACCAACATCGTCTCCGAGACGTTGAGGAGGGCTCCAGACGAAGCTGTCATGGCTTGGCTGGTTCGGTTCGATGCCGAATTGGCCCTGCCTACTGTGACAATCGCCGAGATTGCTTTCGGTATCCAGAAGATCAGACCGGACCAACGGGCCGATCGTCTGGAACAGGGTCTTGTAGAGTGGCGTCGCCGGTTTGCCGATCGGATCTTTGGGCTGACGGAAGAAGCCGCCCTCGCTTATGGGGAAATCATGGCGGAGGCGGTTCGTCGAGGACGCGCAATGTCAGCACCTGATGCAATGATCGCTGCAGTCGCCCGAGTGAATGGCGGACGGCTGGCCACACGCAATCTCAAGGATTTCGAAACGACGGGTCTCAATCTCCTGTGCCCGTGGGATTTCTGATCGTTCCTATGCTTCCAGTCGCTCGTTGGTGGTGAGATGCCGACCGTTACGCTTTTTGGAAAAAAGGCATAGCTGCGGGGCGGCGGCGGAAATGTGTTTCTCCACATGCTATTAAGCCCCTTTCTCGTCCGTAATCTCCCGACGATTTCCCCTTTTGGCAGCCTCAAATCGCTCACTATCGATACCTGTTACTTATCGATGGTTTAAAACCAAACTCACAACCATACGCAGTGACGATCATTAAAGCGCATATGCCGTTCGCTCAGCAGATCATTCACCATGATTTCAATGCGTTACGATCTCGTCCATCTGCCCCTCCAGAGCCTGCTGTGGCCCCTTACCGAGGCGACAGTCGCGTTGCGCCGGCTCGACGAGCGCATCGCCCGCTCGGCGGTCGGCGCCGGCGTCCTTGAGCGCTCCCACGTCGCAGACGCCTGCGCCTCGCTGTGGCCGGGCCCTGTCTGATAGAAGAGCCGAGCTCCGGGAACAATCCGGTCAGCCCGTCAACTCCGCTGTGGTGCCGTGCTGTGCCGATGAGATAAATTCCCTGACGGCGCCGAGATCGCTGACTTCGGGATGCGCAATGAGATACTCGTTTGCCGCGACTGATGCACCGGCGATCTTCAGCCCGACCAGACGCTCGTCATTGCCGAGTTCCTTGTCGAGAACAATCCCGAGGCCGAGGTCGTTGGCGACGGCTTCCTTGACCGCCTCCCGGCTTGCCAGCACCAATTCCTGACGGATGCGGATGTTCTTGTCGGCAAGGGCGCGCTCGAAAATCTGTCGCGTCATCGAGCCCGCCTCGCGCAGGATGAAGGGCTGGTCCTGGAGTTCATCGATTCCGATCGTATCTCGCCCACTCCATCGATGATCGGCCGGCACGACGACTAGGACCTCCTGCCCCACCAGGCGATGGCAGTAGAGATCGTCGCGGGGCTCGGTCAGGGTCACGACGGCGACATCGACGCGCTGCTGGGACACGAGATCGAGCAGGGTGCTGGTATTCGAC
This sequence comes from Hyphomicrobiales bacterium, assembly GCA_900468805.1. Taxonomy (GTDB): domain Bacteria; phylum Pseudomonadota; class Alphaproteobacteria; order Rhizobiales; family Rhizobiaceae; genus Rhizobium. The sequence continues at coordinate 84,573 of UEIF01000018.1, forward strand.
ATGCGCGTCTCGATATGGATGCCCGGCCTAGTGATGCGGAACCTGCGGATAAGCGGCATTGCGACATGCGGGCTGCAGAGCCCGATGGTCAGATGCCCCGTGCGGAGTTCCTTGCCCCCTTCGATCCTGGCGGCGACATCTTCCAATCCCTTGATAATCTGATGGATATGCGGAAGCAGATCGACACCATCGGGCGTCAGCTCCACGCCGGAGCCGCGCCGGTGAAACAGTCTATTGCCGATCGCCTCTTCAAGCGCCCGCACATGCTGAGTAACCGCCGGCTGGCTGACGCTGAGCGCCTGGGCGGCGGCGGAAAAAGTGCCGTGCTGAGCGACGGCGTAGAAGGCTCGCAACTGCGAAAAATTCATCGTCCAATATCCATCGTCAAATAAGTGTCACTTAATTCATGCATCCTAACTATAGATCAAACTTATAACAGCTCGGCAACTCCGGGCTTTTCGAATTTTCCACCATCTCGCCAAAAATATTGGAGAACCGACATGAACACACTCAAATTTGCCGCGGCGGGTGCCGTCGCTCTTCTGTTCTCGGCGCAGGCCGAAGCCCGCGACCTCGTCATCTATAACGCCTCTGAAAATGTCAGCAACGCGCTGACGGCCGCCTTCAGCGCCAAATATCCCGACATCAAGCTTCAGGTCGTTTCCGGATCGACGGGTCCGATCGCCGAGCGCGCCATCGCCGAAATGGGCAACCCCCAGGCCGACCTCGTCTATCTCGTCAACAGCGATGCGCTCGAGCAGCTGAAGAACGCCGGCGCCTTCGAACCCTACAAGGTTGCGGGCACCGACATCAGAGACAGTTTCCGCGATCCCGACAATTTCTATACCCGCTACTTCGCAACGACGATGTGCATGGTGGTCAATCGCGACCGTCTTGCCGAAAAGCATCTGCCGATGCCGACGACCTGGGAAGACCTGATCAAGCCGGTCTACAAGAAGGAAATCTCGCTTCCGTCGCCGATGAAGTCCGGCACGGGCGGCGCGATCCTGACGACCTTTGTCGATGCGTTCGGCTGGCCTTTCGTCGAAAACCTTAACGAGAATGTCTATCAGTATTCCGACGGCGGTTCGGGCGGCGCCCAGCTTGCGGGGACCGGGGAAGTAACGATCGGCCTTTCCTACGACACGACCTGCTATGCGACCAAGTCCGCCGGACGTCCCGTCGAGATCGTCTTCGGCCGGATCACACCGAATACCAGCGAGGGCGGCGGACTTCTCGCCGGTGCTCCGCATCCGGAAGAGGCCAAGCTCTTCCTCGATTTCATGGCTAGCAAGGATGCGGCCGAAGTCCTCGGCAAACTGGTCGGCGCTACCGCCGTGCCGGGATATGGTCTCGTCGATCTCGATCAGGTCAGCACCTGGACGATGCGCCGTCCGGCCAACATGGATGAGTTCCGCAAGGAATTTTCCGCTCGCTTCCTGAATGGCGGCTGATGCTTCAGCGCGCCGATCATATTGCCAGCCAGCGATCCGTCGATAGAGGTGGGCCGCATCTGGTCGTGGAAGGTCTTGCCAAGCGCTTCGGTGGCTTTACCGCTGTCGACCGCGTCGATCTTGAAATCGGGCTTGGCGAATTCGTCACGCTGCTTGGAGATTCCGGCTGCGGCAAGACCACGCTCTTGCGCATGATCGCGGGCTTTGCCGCACCGGACGGTGGCAGGATCCTGCGCCACGGTGAGGATGTCACCTATCTTGCGCCCGCTGCGCGTCGCATGGGCTTCGTCTTCCAGTCCTATGCGCTCTTTCCGACCAAGACCGCCGAGCAGAACATTGCCTTTGCCCCCCGCATGGCCGGTCGTCCGCGCGGCGAAATCCGTAAACGGGTGAGGGAGCTCGCCGAAATGGTCGAAATCGACCGGCTGCTCGACCGCTACCCGCACGAGATGTCCGGCGGCCAACAGCAGCGCGTGGCGCTTGCCAGAGCGCTTGCAGCCGAGCCCCAAATCCTGCTCCTCGATGAACCGATGTCAGCACTCGATGCCCGTATTCGCGCCAAGCTCCGCGCCGAGCTTCGCGGTTTGGTCGATCGGCTGGGGATCACGACGCTCTACGTGACGCATGACCAGGAGGAGGCGCTCGCCATGTCCGATCGGGTCGCCGTCATGCGTGCCGGGCGCATTGAACAGATCGGCACACCGAACGAAATCTACCATCGGCCGGTCTCGCGCTTCGTCGCCGACTTCATCGGCGTGTCGAATATACTGAATGGCACGGCTGCCATGGGCGGTTTTGCCGTCAATAATGCTCTGTGGGATTTTGCCCTTCCAGACGGCATCGCAGAAGGTGAGACCCTCACCGTCATGATCCGCCCCGAGCATATGCTGCCATGTGGGTTCGATGATCCCGGTGCGGTTTGCGGCACGGTCGAAGCCGTCACCTTTCTCGGCTCGACGTTGCGCGTCCTCATTAATTGCCCGGACAATCTGAAGCTCATCGCCGAGCAGCCCTCGACATCGGCTTGGGCCGGTCTTCAGCGCCACGCTGCAATTGCCGTCAAGCCCGATCTTGCGCAGCTCGTTCTCCTCGATCGGCCGATCTCATGAACAGACATATATTGCGCCGCCTTCCAGGAATTGCGGCAGCCGTGACCGTCATGCTGTTGCTGCTGACCTTCATCGTCGTGCCTGTCACGCTGGTGCTCATCAAGAGCTTCGACAATTCCGGTCCCTTGCCGCCCGGGCGTCTCGCCGAAATGACGCAGGATGCCATCGCCCTCTTGCCCGCTGAGAAACGGCAGGCGGCAATCGACAAATGGGTGACCGACGCGACGCGGGCCGAACGTGTCAAAGCGACTGCGACCGCTTACGAGCTTGCCGGCGCCAAAGTTACCTGGCGCACGGATCAGCCCTTCGACCAGCAGCAGGCAGCGATCGAGCAGGCTTTCTCGATCCTCTCGCCGTCCGACCGGGCGGCTGTTGAAACCGCCTTTCCGGTCGCCCAGATCATGCTGCACAAGCGCATAGCGCTTGCCTTTGCCGTGCGCGACAAGATGGCACCTTCCGAATTCGATCTTTTGCGCACCGCCAAGGCAGCGCGCTACGGGCTCGACAACTATGTTGCCGTCCTCGCCGATCCCTATCTGCGCAAGGCCGCTCTCAACAGCCTCTGGCTGGCCGCTGTTTCCGTCCTCTTCACGGTCTCGATTGCCTATGCGATCGCCTACGGGCTCAATCGCGGCGGCATCGCCCGGCCCGCCCTCACACGAACAATACTCTTGCTGCCGCTGGTCGCCCCGCCGGTGCTGGTGGCGACTGCGACCACCATGCTCTTCGGTCGGCGCGGGCTCATTACCTTTACCCTGCTCGACCAGACGCTCGGCCTGACCGACGCGGACGCCTTCAATCTCTATGGACCCTTCGGCATCGTCATAGCCCAGACGCTATCCTTCCTGCCAACGACGCTGATCGTTCTCGACAATGTCATGCGGCGCCAGGACGGGCGGCTGGAGGAGGCGGCCATGATGCTCGGCGCCGGACGGCTGGCGCTGTTTTTCAATGTCACCTTCCCGCTGAGCTGGCCGGGCCTGAAGCGGGCGATCGTGCTCGTCTTCATCCAGAGCCTGACGGATTTCGGCAATCCGATGATCCTCGGACGCGATACGCCAGTTCTTGCCGGCGTCATCTACGACCAGATCACCGGTTTCCAGAATACGCCGCTCGCCTCGGCGATCTGCCTCTGGCTGATCGTCCCGTCGCTCATCTTCTATCTGGCGCTCGAGCAGATCGGCCGACGCAAGCGCTATGTCAGCGCCGATGCGGGCACGCCAGCCGAAGTATTTCAGCCGCTCCTCGTCAGGGCAGGTCTTACGGGGCTTGCGGGTGTTTTCTGCCTGCTCATCCTCTCCATCTATGGCGTCGTCATCTTGGGTTCTGTGACGCGTATCTGGGGCGTCGACTGGAGCTTCACGCTTGCCTACTTCACGCCGGAAGGGATCGGATCGGGGCTTGCCGGCACCAATTACGGATCGGCAAGCGGCGGCCTTGAACAGGTCTGGAACAGCGTGCGGATCGCGGCTGTTGCCGCGCCGGTCGGCGGGCTGCTTGCACTTGTGATCGGTTATGTTGCCGAAAGGATGCGTGCGCCCTTCGGAGATATGATCGCCTTCCAGGCGATGATCCCGGCAATCCTTCCGGGCATCATCTTCGGTGTCGGTTATATCATCGCCTTCAACGCACCTTTCGGCATCAAGGCGCTGTCGCTGTCCGGCACGCAGGCGATCCTCATCATCAACATCATGTTCGGCAATCTCTATGTCGGCGTGCTGGCTGCGCGTGCCGCATTGCAGCGCATTGATCAGGCGGTCGACGAGGCAGCGGAGAGCCTGGGCGCTGGCATGATCAGACGCTTCTACGAGGTGACGCTGCCGATGCTGCGCATCGCAGCCCTCCTCGGCGTACTCTACGTCTTCGTCGATGGCCTGACGACGCTGTCGTCGATCATCTTCCTCGTCAGCGGCAACGTCCAGCTTGCATCGGTCGCGATCTTCAATGCGGCGCAGGATTCCAGCTACGGCTATGCGGCCGCAAAGAGCGTCGGCCTGCTCGCCGTCTCGGTTCTGGCCATGGGAACCGTCTGGTGGATCGAGAAAAGCACGCGGCGCGCACAGGGGCTGGCAGCCGATCCTGCCGCAGACAAACGATACGGCACGCAATTGACAGTGACCGGCATGGGAGGAACCTTTTGATGGACCACGAACACGATGAGAACGATCCTTCGGCCAACGCCATATTCGTTGCGCGTGACGCCGACAGTTTCTTCCATCAAGAAGGATCGAGCCCCTGTCTTGCGGCGCTGAAGCGGGTTTCCGGCGTCTGGATCGAGGACCTTGACGGCAGGCGCTTTATCGACCTGCATGGCAATACGACGCACCATATCGGTCACGCCAATCTGGAGCTTGTCGCCGCACTCAAAGCGCAGCTTGACACATTGCCGTTTGCGCCGCGCCGGTACACGAACGAACCGGCGACCTTGCTGGCCGAACGTCTTGTCGGGCAGTGGCCTGGCGGAAGGGCCAAGGTCCTGTTGGCGACCGGCGGCTCGGATGCGATCGAAATCGCCATCAAGCTCGCCCGTGTCGCCACCGGACGCAGTGCTACCATTTCGCTGGAAGGCTCCTATCACGGTCATGGGTTCGGTTCCTTCGGACTGTCGCGCGCCAACCTCGATCCTCGCCTTGGCAGTTTCCTGCCTGATCGGGTGCATATTCGCCCATACTGGCGCGAGGGGGGTGCCGACGCAATGATTTCAGATTTGAGAGCCGCTCTGGAGGAGACGGACGGTGGCATAGCAGCGGTGATCGCCGAGCCCATGCGTTCCAATTGTCAGGTGCCACCAGATGGCCTCTGGCCCGAGGTACGCAGACTTTGCGATGCGGCCGGCGCCAGACTGATCTTTGACGAAATCCCGTCGGGCCTTGGCAAGACCGGCACCTTCTTTGCCTTCGAGCAGTTCGGAACGATCCCGGACATCGTGGTGCTCGGAAAGGCGCTTGGGGGAGGCATATTGCCGATCGCAGCGGTTATTGCGGATAAAGCGCTCGATATCGCACCCGAACTTTCTCTCGGACATTACACACATGAGAAAAACCCGATGACGACAAGGGCTGCCTTGACCACCGTCGACATCATCCTTCGAGATCGTCTGGCCGATCGAGCTGCCCATCTCGAACATGTGGTGCGCGCTCGTGTCTCAGATCTGGCACTCATTGAACCATCGCTTTTGGGCGTAAGGGGCAGGGGACTTCTGCTGGCGCTGGAAATTGATCGATCGCAGCTCGACGCGGATGATGGCGGGCTTGTCGACACGCTACTCGAGCACGGGGTTTCGACGACGATGAAGGGCGCCAACGCGATCGGCTTTTCGCCTCCATTGACGATCTCGGATGACGAACTGGAAATGGCTTTGCACAAAATCGTGTCGAGCCTGCGCGGACTTCGGCTAGGCCATCTCTGATTGATGTCGCGGCGGCATCATCGAGACCGGCCCGAAACCGTGGGACAGTCTGTCCCGCGTTTCCTTCGGATCGCTGCTTCTGCCGCTACTTTTCCTCTCGCCCGCATGTGACCCGCAGGACCGCAGCGAGCTTTTCGGCAACGCTCTCGAGGCGGCGCTCATCGGCCTCTCTCCTAGGCTCCGCGCCATCCATGCGATGTCAGCCGGTACATAACCCTATCTTGCCGCCCTCGACGGGAATAAAAACCGCCCCTCCGACTTCAAGCGCAAGACGCAACTGAGCTGCGGTGGCACGATGGACATCATGCCGGCCACCTTCAAAGTCCCTGATGGTGCTGCGCGATACGCCCGCGCGTTCGGCGAGGTCCGTTTGTGTCCAATCCAGGAGACCGCGTGCAGCGCGGCACAGCTCCGGTGTCAAAATCGTTGTCCCGCTTGCTTGACCCATCGCTCAGAGTCACCCATATTGGTTGATATAAGCCATATAGAGCAACAAGGCCCCGATTGCTAGACGGCAGTTGAACTGTTGCCCCAAGCGATGGGTACCGATTTTCTGGAGGATTGAGGCATTGGGATAACAGCCGAACCATTTTTGCTTGTCGTTCTGCTGCTTCTGCCTTTCGTCGGAAGTCTCCTCTCCATTCTCTTACTCAAGACGACTTCGCCACGCCTGCCTGCAGGTTTGGCAGCTATCATCGTCACCGCTTTGTTGCTGCTCACAGGAAGCTTGTATCCGGCGGTCGCAGACGGCGGCGTAGTGCGGTTTCGCGCGGAATGGCTGCCGCAGTTTGGCCTGGACTTCGCGTTGCGCATGGATGGTTTTGCATGGATTTTCACCATGCTTGTCACCGCAATCGGCCTTCTCGTCGTGCTTTATGCGCGCTACTACATGTCCGAGGAGGATCCGGTTCCACGGTTCTTCTCGTTCCTTCTTGCTTTCATGGGGGCCATGCTCGGCATTGTCGTCTCGGGCAATGTGATCCTGCTGTCCGTGTTTTGGGAACTGACCAGCATCTTCTCGTTCTTGCTCATCAGCTATTGGCATAACAATGCCAATGCCCGCGATGGCGCCAGAATGGCACTCACGATTACCGGGATTGGCGGCTTTTGCTTGTTGATCGGCTTTATTCTGCTTGGCAACGTGGTCGGCAGCTATGACGTCGACAAGATACTCGATTCCGGCGACATCGTTCGCAGTCATCCTCTCTATCTGCCAACGCTGATTTTCATATTGCTAGGCGCTTTGACAAAGAGTGCGCAATTTCCATTCCATTTTTGGCTTCCCAACGCCATGGCTGCCCCGACGCCGGTTTCGGCCTTCCTTCACTCGGCGACCATGGTCAAAGCCGGTGTGTTCCTGTTGGTGCGTTTCTGGCCGGTGCTTTCGGGGACGTACGAATGGTTCTGGATCGTCGGCGTCGCCGGGATCTCAACCCTGCTGCTGGGCGCATATTTTGCGCTGTTCCAGCGCGACTTGAAAGGCCTCCTGGCCTATTCGACCATCAGCCATCTTGGATTGATCGTGACACTGCTGAGCCTCGGCAGCCCATTGGCGACCGTGGCCGCCATCTTCCATATGCTCAATCACGCGACCTTCAAGGCGTCGCTCTTCATGGCAGCGGGCATCATAGATCACGAGACCGGCACACGCGACATGCGCAAGCTCAGCGGTCTCTTCCGCTTCATGCCTTTCACAGCGACTTTGGCGATCGTGGCAAGTGCCGCAATGGCTGGCGTGCCCCTCCTCAACGGGTTCCTGTCCAAGGAAATGTTCTTTGCCGAGGCGGTGGAGACCCATGCCGATTCGATCCTCGACCGTATTCTTCCCTATGTCGCAACCCTCGCCGGCGCCTTCAGCGTGGCCTATTCGCTGCGGTTCATTCACACGGTTTTCTTTGGTCCGCCGCCGACCGATCTGCCGGTCAACCGTCCACACGAGCCCCCCAGATGGATGCGGTTTCCGGTCGAGTTCCTCGTCATCGTCTGCCTGATCGTTGGCATCATTCCGGCTATATCGATTGGTCCGTTTCTTCACAGCGCCGTGGTCAGCGTGCTCGGGACGGCTACTCCCGAATACAGCCTGGCGATCTGGCATGGCGTCAACCTTCCGCTCATAATGAGCGCGATCGCACTCGTCGGTGGCGCGCTCATCTATTTTTTGCTGAAGGACTACCTCAATCGTTGCGATGACGGTCCGCCGCTGTTTCGCAGGCTCAAGGGGCAACGGGTCTTCGAGCGCGTAATTGTCGAACTATCCTGGCGATGGGCGCGCCTCGCCGAGGGGCGCTTGGGCACACGCAAGCTGCAACCCCAGCTGCGCTGGCTGATCGTGACTGGTTTTGCCGCAGGCACGTTGCCGCTTTATTTGAGTGGCTTCGAAAGCCGGCCAGTTACTTACGCGAGCGTCGATCCCGCCTTCACGGCGATCTGGATCATCGGCGTGTGCCTTGCGCTTGGCACAGCGTATACGGCGAAATACCACCGTCTGGCCGCACTGGTAATGCTCGGCGGTGTCGGTCTCGTCGTCTGCATCACGTTCATATGGCTTTCGGCGCCAGATCTCGCGATCACCCAGTTGCTCGTCGAAATCGTCACGACCGTCCTGATCCTTCTCGGCCTGCGCTGGCTGCCCAAACGGACTGAGGGTTTTGGCGAGGCGATGACGTTGAGAGCACGGTTTCGCCGGTTTCGTGACCTTGCACTGGCCGTTCTCTGCGGCGTCGCCATGTCCTTCGTCGCCTACGCTGTGATGACGACGCCGGTGCCGGACGCGATTGCCAACTACTTTTTGGAGAATGCTTATTCCGAGGGTGGTGGCCGCAACGTCGTCAATGTCATTCTGGTGGATTTCCGTGGTTTCGATACGTTGGGAGAGATCGCCGTTCTCGGTGTCGTTGCGCTCACCGTCTACGGGCTGTTGCGCCGTTTCCGGCCTGCCGAAGACAGCATGAGGGCGCCGGAGCAGCAGCAAGCGCAAAACCGCTTTGACGAGGAGCGGCCAGAGCGGTCTGCCGGCGATACCGTGCGCGACTATCTGCTGGTGCCATCGGTCATCATGCAGTGGCTTTTTCCAGTCATCATCACCTTCTCAGTCTACCTCTTTATCCGCGGACACGATTTGCCGGGCGGCGGCTTTTCGGCGGGCCTGACGCTGTCGATCGCCTTCCTGCTGCAGTATCTGGCGGGAGGAACACGCTGGGCAGAGGATCGCATCCGCATCCTGCCGCTCCGCTGGATGGGCGCGGGACTGCTGACCGCCGTTGCAACCGGGGTCGGGGCTTGGTTCCTTGGTTATCCGTTCCTGACTTCGCACTCCCGCTACCTCGATCTGCCGCTGATCGGAAAAGTGCCCGCGGCCACTGCGTTGCTCTTTGATCTGGGTGTCTTCTGCCTTGTCGTCGGATCGACGGTGCTCATTCTTGTCGCACTCGCACACCAATCCTTGCGCATCAACCGGCTGCGGATGATCGACGCGGCGAAATCGGAGGAGGCGTGATGGAATTGGTCCTGTCGATTGCCATAGGGGTGATGACCAGTTGTGGTGTCTGGCTCATCCTGCGCCCGCGAACCTACCAGGTGATTGTCGGCCTTTCACTGCTCTCGTACGCGGTCAACCTGTTCATCTTCGGAGTCGGCGGCGTCAAGGCAAACGTCCCGCCTATTCTTACTGACGATGCGGCGGGCCCCCTGGCCGATCCGGTTCCACAGGCTCTGGTTCTGACCGCTATCGTCATCGGCTTTGCGACAACCGCCTTGTTTCTGGTCGTACTCCTGGCGTCGCGCGGTCTGACAGGCAGCGACCATGTCGACGGGAGAGATGAGCCGCGATGAATGCCTGGGCCCACCATCTGATCATTGCTCCGGTACTCGTACCACTGGTCGCCAGCGCATTGTTGCTGCTCGTCGACGAGCGTCAACGATTGGCCAAGGCGATGATAAGTCTTGCATCGACCTTCGTTCTGACGGCCATCGCCATCTGCCTGTTTCGCATTGAAAGCGGCCCAAACGCCTTCGATGGCATCTATCTGCTCGGTAACTGGGCGGCGCCGTTCGGTATCGTCCTGGTACTTGACGGGCTGTCGGCGCTGATGCTGCTGTTGACGGCGTTGCTGGCCGTTCCTGCGTTGATCTTCTCGCTCGCGCGTTGGCACGCGGTCGGCGCGCATTTCCACAGCATGTTCCAGATTCTGTTGGTCGGCGTCAATGGTGCCTTTCTTACCGGTGATCTGTTCAATTTGTTCGTGTTCTTTGAGATCATGCTGGCGGCGTCCTATGGTCTGCTGCTGCATGGTTCCGGTCCGCTTCGGGTCAAGGCGGGCCTGCACTACATCGCCGTCAACCTGGTGGCAGCGCTGTTGTTCCTCATCGGTGTGAGTCTGATTTACGGCACGGCCGGGACCCTCAATATGGCGGACCTTGCAGCGCGCATTCCCGAAATGGAGCGCGATCGCCGTATGCTCATGGAGGCAGGAGCGGCGATCTTGGGCGTAGTCTTCCTCATCAAGGCGGGGATGTGGCCGCTCTGTTTCTGGCTGCCGACAGCATATAGTGCGGCATCAGCTCCAGTGGCTGGAATGTTTGCCATCATGAGCAAGCTCGGGATTTACATAATCCTGCGCCTGACGATGCTTCTTTTCGGAGAGGGTCCGCTGGCCGGCTTTGGCGCCATCGTGCTCCTGTACGGTGGTGTGGCGACACTTGTCTTCGGGACGATCGGCGTGCTGGCATCTCAGGCGCTCGGCCGGCTCGCGGGGTTTTCCGTACTCGTCTCGTCGGGCACCCTGTTGATGGTCCTCGGCATTAATGACGGTGCCGTATCATCCGGTGCGCTCCTTTATCTCGTCAGTTCAACATTGACGATCGGTGCCTTCTTCATGCTGATCGAACTTGTCGAGCGCGGACAGGACGCCGGCGCCAACGTCCTTGCGGTAACGATGGAAGCCTACGGGGACGCCGACGAGCAAACCCCCGATGAAGAAGAGGGTGTCACGATGCCCGGGACGATGGCGATACTGGGCATTTGCTTTGCTGCCTGCGCGATCCTGCTGTCCGGTCTGCCGCCGCTTTCCGGTTTCATAGCCAAATTTGCAATGCTGTCGGCAATGATGGGCACGGGTGCGATCGGGGTGCCGCCGACCGCGGCAATCTGGACACTGATCGTGCTCGTCATCCTCTCCGGTATCGCGGCGCTGATTTCCATGACGCGCGCCGGCATTCGTACCTTCTGGAGCTCGATCGAAGGCACGGTTCCGCGTGTCCTTGTGATTGAGATCGTCCCCGTGCTGTTTTTGCTGGTGCTCACCCTTGTCTTGACCGTGCAAGCAGGGCCGGTCCTGCAATATATGGACTTAACCATTCGCACGCTGAGCAAGCCTGCAAACTATATCGATGCGGTCCACAATGCGGTACAGGTCCCGGGCTATCGGGGCCTGGCGGCGCCCGGCACGGAGAGCAACTGATGCTGCCTTATCCCGTTCTTTCGCTGTCGCTGCTCGTCATGTGGCTGTTGCTCAACGGCTTTACGGTCGGTCATCTTATTCTGGGTATCTTCGTCGCCGTGTTCGCCAGTTGGGCGATGGCGTCCTTGCGTCCGCAAAAGCCGCGATTGGTGAAGTGGTACCTGCTGCCCAAACTTTTTCTCGTCGTACTCTACGACATCCTCAAATCCAACATTGCGGTCGCGGGCATTATTATCCGGAGCGGTTCGCGCCAGCACGATCCGGGATTTCTGACCATTCATCTCGAAATGAGAAGCCCGTTCGCGTTGGCCGTTCTTGCAGTGATCCTGACAAGCACGCCCGGATCTGCCTGGCTTGAATATGATTCCAACGAGAATTCCGTCCTTCTTCACATCCTCGATCTGCAGAACGAGACGGTGTGGCGAGACACGATCAAAAATCGATATGAGAAGCTGCTGATGGAGATCTTCGCGTGAGCGCAATTATCTTGTTCAGCGCCGTTTCGATCGCTCAGTTGATGCTGGTCGCGTCGATGGCGATTGTTGCGGTGCGCATGGTCATCGGGCCTCGCGCTCAAGATCGGATTGTCGGTCTCGACACCTTTTACATCAACGCCATGCTGTTGCTTGTGACTTTTGGCGTCGGCACGGGTCGCGTCGTCTATTTCGAAGCGGCATTGGTGATTGGGATTTTGGGATTTGTCTCCTCCGTCGCGCTGGCCAAGTTTTTGATGCGGGGTGAGGTGATAGAATGACTGCGGCTGCAGATATCCCGTTGTGGGCGGCCATCTTTGTCGCCTTCTTTCTTCTCGGTGGCGCTAGCCTGGCATTGATCGGAGCGATAGGCTTCCTGCGCCTCCCAACATTTTATGAACGTATTCACGCGCCAACGCTCGCAACCAGTTGGGGGATCGGCGGGATCATGCTCGCCTCGATGATCTTCTTCTCAGTCGGTTCAGGACGACTTGAGATTCACGAGATCCTCATCGGGCTTTTTGTAACGGCGACGACACCGATCACTCTGATGATGCTTGCGCGTGCTGCTCTTTACCGTGATCGTGTCGAGAATGATGAAAAGGCGCCGCCAAAACGGATCGACCACGTTGCTGCAAGAAAACAAAGCAGCAAGGCAGAGACTTAAACTTCCTCGGCCCCACCCTAATGGCCACAAGAGCGATTTTCCATGCACATTGACGGCTGCGGCACGGCTGAGCCGTCCTCGCATCGGCAGCGATTATCCGGCTATATTCGCCAGAAGAGTTTTTGGAGAAGGTTAACGGTATTGGGTCGACGATGTCGGCCGAACCGTTGCAGACCTCAAGGGATCGCTGACTTTCGCGATCGCGAGGACGTCGAGGCGCTGGGAGCACGTGCTTTCGGAAGGTTTGACACCATCATGGCAACCGATCATGCTCCGCATTCCAGGTCCGAGAAGTCCCATCCTGCCTTCGTCGATATTCCCGGCGGCATGCCGGGCCTGCAGACGCTGCTCGTCGTCAAGCTCAATCTGGTGGCCGATACGCTGATCGACCTTTCGGCATTGGTGCGCATGGGCGCCCACAATCCGGCCCGGCGCAGCAGAGGCATATTTGGCGAGGCAATTGAAATTGGCGAAAGAAAGGCCATTCACGAAAGGCTCGCATTTGCACGTCTTTTCCTTGTCCGCAGATTCAGCCTGGCCACCTAGCCAATGGGAAAGCTTGTGATAACAGCCACAACCCGTCAGTTGGATATTACCGCACGGGCCGATTGTTGGTGCTCAGCTCGAACAATGCAATGACTGGCAACGCTGCCAGAAACGGCAGCACGAAATAGAGCAGCCGAGGTTCGATGCTTGCTTGAGCGCTCACCAAACGATGTTGATCGGGGAACCTCTTGATGATGCCTCGCATCGTCCCTGAAAAAAGATCGGTCGGCAGCCACCCTGCCTACACACTTTAGCATAGGTGTCGTTTTCGGCGGCAGTCGAAGGCAGGCGAAGGCAGGCGAAGGCAGGCATCAGACCTGCGCCATACCTCCATCAACGGCTATTTCTGCACCCGTGGTAAAACTGCTCTCGTCGCTTGCAAGAAAGAGGGCTGCTGCCGCGACCTCTTCAGGTCGCCCCATGCGCCCAAGAGGGATCATGTTCGACAGCGCGTCTCGAATTTCCTGTGAGGCGGCCGCCATCATCGCTGTATCGGTCGGTCCAGGGCTAACGACGTTGACACGAATGCCCCTGGGAGCAAGTTCGTTAGCCCAGGTGCGTGTGAACGAACGGACTGCCGCTTTCGTCGCGCCATATACACCATACCCTTTGGTGCCTATATCGCCTGCAATAGAGCCAATCAGCACAATTGTGCCGCCAGGCTGCATGATGTCGATGGCTCCCTGTGTCGCGAATACGAGTGATCGGACGTTCAGGCCGAATGTCCGATCGAAATGATCCTCGGAAATATCTTGAAGGGGAGCGTAATCGGACAGGCCCGCGTTCACGACGAGCACGTCGATGCGGCCTTGTTCAGATCGGATCCGTTCAAAAACGCGCTGAAGATCGGCGTTGTTACTGGCATCCGCCTGGATCGCGAGGATGCTGCCCATTTCCGCAGGCTCTGATGTGCTCTCCGCCCCCTTGCGGCTGGTCGCGTAGATCTGCGCTCCTTCGCTGGCGAACCGCTGGGAAATGGCCCCTCCGATGCCACCGACACCGCCGATAACGAGCGAGATCTTGTTTGCTAATCTGGTCATGTTAACTCCATCAACAATGATGAGGCGAAGATATATTCTCTATACCTACGGTCAATTACGCACTATGTGTAAAGCAGATATCGAGGAGTATACCCGTGTCCACAACGAACGAAGTTCCGATCATCAAAGCTTGCTCGTCTCATAGCCACAAGGCTGTCTCCATCGAGGCTTTGCTGGATGTTGAGAAGGCGCGGCCGGTGCTTGAGCAGATCGCCAACAAGTGGTCCGTCCTGATCCTGACCGTCCTGTGTACTAGGCCGTCACGGTTCAACGAGATCATGCGGCGCCTGGACGGGATCACGCACAAGGCGCTCGCCGACGCATTGAAGCGCTTGGAACGCAATGGGCTCATTCGCCGTGAAGTGCTTACGACAACGACGCCGGTTGGCGTCGAATATACTATTACCTTGCTCGGCCGCTCCCTCCAGCAACCGTTCGAGGCGCTCTATGCTTGGTCCATGACCTACGGTCCCGAGCTTGAGCGTGCGCAGGAGGAATACGATCGCGGTCGAGACTAGCTCGACTGGCATCCGCCGACATCCTAGTGCCGGCCCGGCCGCTCATCATGCGGCCGCGAGTGCCAATCATCACCACCCGCCCGAGATTTGATGGTCGGTAGTTTTTCAACATAGCCCTGATGACCAATCCACCCACGGAATGTCTGGTCAGGTGAATACGGCCTCCACGGTTGCTCTCAGCTGCATCTTCGACTTCTGCTGCAACGACCTCCGCCAGCCGTTCAATGGCGTAGCGGGTCGAAGGGTAGTCAACGTTGCGCGTAATGTAGCCTTGGGTCTGCAGGTACTTTTTAAACTTGCGCATGAAAGCGCTGGTCCTCCTGATGCCGTGGAGAAGAACAACGGTGTCGGTCATGTCAAATGCCGTCTCTCGGTCAAAAGGAAATCAGGGATTCCCGGGAAGCCGGATCTGCTTCGTGGCTGGCGTGAATTCGTGGTTGGCCGCCAATGGACGGTTCCAGGAACGCGAACTCTATGGCCGAATGATCACACTCAGCGCTGCCTCGGTGGAAGGCTGGCGGTTACGATAACCCTTCCACGAACACCACCGTTATCTGCCGGGCAGCATAGTCTCGAGGACCCCATCGCGACGGACGAGCCCGTGAAAAAGCGCCGCCGCAAGGTGCATCAACACAAGAGCGAAGAACGCGAAGGCAAGATAGTAATGCACGCTCCATAGGAGCGCGTGCAGGGTCTCGCTCGGCGGCAGTATCGGGGGGAGCCTTATGCCGCCATAGAGGACGACTGGGTAAGCGGCGGCGGACAACATTGCCCACCCGATCAAGGGCATCCCTACCATCAGCACGTACAAACCTACGTGGGACAGATGGGCGGCAAGCTTCATCGGTTCCGGAAGGTCTGCGGGCAACGGTGGAGCGCCGGATATGAAGCGGACCACGAGGCGAACCAGGGCAAGGACAAGAATGGCGATCCCTAGCGTCTTGTGCGTCAGCAAGAGCGGCACATACTGACGTCCGATGGTGGAAACCATTCCAACGCCGATGAAAAGCATTGCCAGGATGCCTATCGCCATCAGCCAGTGCAACAAGCGCTGGATGGTGGAGAATCGTGTCTTGATGCCGTCCGTCATGGCTTCGCGCTCGCTCCTGTTCGAGGATAACTGCTCGCTTCCGATGTCCGCAGATCATAGGATTTGGCATAGGCTGCCGAGCGGGCCGCGGGGAACGGATCATCGGAAACCTTGATTCCGTCAGGCAGGATGGTCGGGTCAAAATTGATGTCACGGCACGGGCCGTCCGCCTCCGGCTCTATTTTCTGCACGACCAGAGTTCCAGCTTCGACGGTACGCCGCCCCGGCGGCCAGGCCTTGGTAGGATCTGATATTGGATCGGAGGGATCGGCCACCGTCAGCACGAGCGTCCAACGCTGAGGCGACCTCGCAACGCGTTCGGTTACATCTTGCTCAAGATGATTGGCCCCGAGCTTGGCGAAGTCTTCGGCCGTCATCGGCGCTGCCTGCGTCTGCGGACGCAAAGACCAACGAACGGCGTGCTCTGCGCCCGACCCATCCTTGAAAATGAATGCATTGAGGCTGTTGAACGCCACCTCGGCGTAGCTGGCCGTCCAGGGAGCCTTGGTCGCCCACTCGCCGAACGCAGCGAATTCTGGATGCGCTGCCACAAAGCTTTTCATCGCTTCCGGATTCTTGCTCGCAGACGCATTAAGCAAGTCGTAGAAACCTTGCGGCGTGGAGACCGCGAAAACAGGCGGATCGATCAGAGCCATCCGCCAGACGTTGCCGTCAGGCGCCGAGATCTGCACGCCAATGCCCCGAACTCGAACTGTCGGATCGGGAGCATTCGGGTCCGGCGTTGCGAGGTTGAAGCGGCCAAGGACGGGGTACTGTCCGGCGGCAAGCATTGACGCCCGTGAAATCGCGCTACCGTTCCCGTTCGCTTCGAATGTGCCAGTGAAGCAGACGCCCTTTGCGTGGTTTCTTCGATGTCCGAGAGCGGGTCCGCCAGGAGGCGCCAACGCACTTACTAGCTTCGTCGACGTAAGGCGGTCAGGGCTGAGCCATCCAGCAGTGTAGGCAAACGCGCCGACGCCGGACCCACGACGGCCGCTATCAACACGAGGGATCCTAGGGCGGAACGCTGCGGGCCAGGCATCCAAGACTCTCCCTTCGTGCCAGTTCAACGCGGTGCGGGGGCTTCGATTTCAGTACACAATGAGAAGTAGCCGGGTTCTATGCGCAGGGCGCACAGGGAAGATGCCACCGTCGAGCTGCCAGGTCAAACCCTCGCCGCGAACAGTCCAGGAGCTCTGCCGGCGTGCCGAGGGTTTGCATCAAGATTGCGATTCGTCATACCGGTCAGGCAAAGTTTTGGCTCGACTGTACAAGAGGGGATTTATAGTAACGCGGTCGTTAGTTCTGATCCCTTATGTGGACGGCCCCCGACTCGCAAGATATTTTGAGATGATTTGATCTGATCGCTTGCGTCCATATGTCCGGCCTGTTGTGGCGTTCGCGCATGAACGCTGGCCAAGATGGTTTCCGCAACACAGGTCCCAGACATCAAGGCGGCCTTGAGGGGCCAAAGGGATCCCCGGGGTATCCTGTGTCCCGGATCGATCGATCACACCATCTGCTATTATCTTGCAAGTTGTCGTATTACCAACACGTGGCGAAGATCAGGATGTCCCGGGTTCTTGCTTCCCAATCTTCATGCGACGCATCCCGTCAAAGCTGGTCCTGATTGTGCGCTGTATGTCTCTCCAGAGACCATGAGCTTCCAGGCCACGCGCGCCATCTTGTTAGCGAGTGCGACAGCTGCAAGTTTAGGCGGCTTGCGCTTGAGCAGTTCCGCCAGCCATCGAGAAGCCTTGCCAGATCGCCGCGCGTGATGAATGACAGCGGTTGCTCCAGCCACCAGGACGGCCCGCAGAGCTTCATCGCCGGCTCGCGTGATACCACCGAGCCGCAGCTTGCCGCCGGTCGAGTGATCCTTTGGCGTCAACCCTATCCAGGCCGCGAACTGGCGACCAGATTTGAAGAGCTCCGGAGCGGGTGTCTTCATTATCAAAAGAGCCGAACCGATTGGGCCAATGCCGGGAATGGTGTTGAGACGTATGCTGCGTTCGTCGTTACGCTGCCATGCCTTTACCTTGGCCTCCACATCCGCAATCTTCTTCTCCAGTTGAGCGTATTCCTCGGCCTGGCTCATGAACAATTCCTGTGCGAGCTCTGGCACAGTCCCGTCGGCTTGTACCTTTTCAAGCAGCAGAGGGATATGCGCCAGCCCCTTGGCAGCGGAGATCCCAAACTCATTGGCATAGCCCCGGATTGCGTTGGCGAGTTGGGTGCGGTTGGCTATGAGACGGGTACGGACGCTGATCAGCATGAGTGCCGCTTGTTCGTCAACTGTCTTAACCGGAACAAACCGCATCGTTGGGCGGCTCATTGCCTCGCAGAGCCCCTCCGCATCGGCCGCGTCGTTCTTGTTCCGCTTGACGTAGGGCTTGGCAAGTTGCGGCGCGATCATTTTTACCTCATGTCCGAATGAGGTGAGCAGCCGTGCCCAATGATGCGAACCACCACAGGCCTCGATCGCGACCAAAGTTGGCGGGCAGGTCGTGAAGAAGTCGATCATCTCCTTGCGCCGCATTTTCTTGCGCAAGACTGGTTTCTCTCCAGCATTCACGCCATGCAACTGAAAAACATGCTTTGACGTATCCATGCCAATACGAATAATCTTATCCATGGGCGGCCCCTTCGATTGAGATCTTAACAGCTCATTCTGGCACATTTCGATGCCGTTCAGGGGCCGTCCACTCCAACATCAAGAGCGTCGCGAATTGCGCCGCGGCCAGCCATGCAAGCTGGCCGCTACGCGCCCTCATCCCGGTCATCCAATTGTGCTGTCGTCGATGCCGGCAGCTATCGTTCGCGGCTGTTTGGTGTAGCGTGGCCTGAAAGATCGGGTCACAGGTGACGATCCCGACACGCGACTCACTGGAAGGCATCCTCGGCAAGCGGACGCACCATGCGTGACATTGGCTCGAGCAGCTCAATTCACTTAGCTATACGCTGTGCGAAACCGGCGTGCTGGGCGGCGCATCGTCATCCACGACATCGCCAGCATGGTCGAGAAATTGACGACGAAGTAGATGCCCTGATCGAAACTCGCTAGAGGCTTTCCAAGCGTAGCATTCGGTCGTCGGGGGCACCAATTGATGGGGAGAGGATAGGTCTGTTACGCGACCGCTCCCTACGATATTCTCGGCGGATGAAACTCAGCCAGACCATACGGTTTTGTACCTCCGCAGACGGCACCCGTATTGCCGTCGCGTCTTGTGGACAAGGCCAGGTGATCCTGCGGGCGGCGCATTGGCTCAGCCACGTCGACTATGATCTCGAGAGCCCGGTCTGGCGGCCCTGGCTCCGGGCGATGTCTGCCCGGAACCGGTTTGTACGCTACGACCCGCGCGGCTGCGGCTTGTCGGACCGACATGTATCCGACCTTTCGCTCGACGCGTGGCACGCCGACCTTGATGCCGTGGCTGCTTCTATTGAGGAGCCGCGTTTCGTTCTCCTCGGTCTTTCACAGGGCGGCGCACTCGCTATCGTGTATGCGCTGAGGTATCCAGAGCGGGTCTCGCATCTGGTTCTCCTAAACGCGTATGGCCAGGGCGCCAGGACGAGAGCTCAGACTGAGGCCGAGCGGCTGGAAGCCGAAACACTCGTCAATTTCGTTCGCATCGGCTGGGGACGAGAAAATCCGGCATTTTGTCAGTTTTTCACCAACCTCTTCATCCCCGACGGCACACCTGAACAGCATCGCTGGTGGGGTGATTTGGAGCGCCTGACTGCAACGCCTGAGGTTGCAGCGCAATTGCTTTGGCAGATGCAGGGGATCGATGTGATGCAGCTTGCGACGATGCTTCGCGTACCGACATTGATCGCGCATAGCCGGGGCGACGTGCGCGTGCCGTTCGATCAGGGCTGCAAGCTTGCCGCTGCAATTCCGGGCGCCAGCTTCGTGCCGTTAGAGAGCAAGAACCACGTGCTCTTGCCAAATGAGTCCGCATGGAGCGTATTTCAGGCAGAACTCGCTGCTTTTCTCGGGCAGGACAGCCCCGTACGACCGCGCGCCGTCAGCGAGGCGGATCTCACACCCGCCGAGGCGGCCCTTCTCGACCTCGTGGCGGAAGGACTCGACAACCGTGCGATCGCAGAACGGCTTGGCAAAAGCGTCAAAACCGTACGAAATCAGCTGTCGGTGATCTTCAGCAAACTCGGGGTGCACAGCCGCTCGCAGGCGATCGTCATCGCGCTCTCCAATTAGTCCCCGACAGCTAGCTACTCTCGGTGCGGCGGACGGGACTTATGTCCCTCCAATGAGCGGGGTTGTTCGCCGCTGCGGGACGATCGCATCATGCTCCTGGAGTCGACTTATTCCATCCTCGACATCACGGATGGCAAGACGCCGTCCACGGATGAGGAGGAATGCGAGATGGTGGAACTCAACGAAACAGCTCTCAATGAGCTGGTGGGCAGGGTCCTCGGCGATCTTGGCGGGGCGGTCAGCGTGCCGCTGGTGCGTATCGGAGATGCGCTCGGGCTATATGCGACCCTCAAGGAGATCGGCCCAGCGAAGGCCGACGAACTCGCCGAGGCTGCGGGCTGTGCGCCGCGCTATATGAGCGAGTGGCTGGCAGCCCAAGCCGCCTCCGGCTATGTGCATCACGATCAAGGGCGGTTCTCGCTGACGCCCGAGCAATCTCTCGTATTTGCGACACCGGACAGCCCGGTCAATCTGATCGGCGCGTTCGATACCGCAGCTGCGATGGCCGAGAACCAGCCGAAAGTACAGGCCGCCTTCAAGACCGGTCGGGGCGTGGCCTGGGGCGATCAGGCCGGCTGCATGTTCTGTGCCGTCGCGCGGCTCTTCCGCCCTGGTTACGTCAATGCGCTTGTGCAGGATTGGCTGCCGGCGCTCGATGGCGTCGTCGGCAAACTCAAGAAGGGGGCGAAGGTGGCCGACGTCGGATGCGGGCATGGCCTGTCGACGATCTTGATGGCGCAGGCGTTCCCAGAGTCGCGGTTTACAGGCTACGACTTCCACTCGGGCTCGATTGCCGCTGCGACTGCGCATGTCCAGGCGCACGGATTGACGAATGTCCATTTCGAGGTCGGCCGGGCGCAGGATTTCGAGGGTCGCGAGTTCGATTTTGTCACCTGCTTTGACTGCCTGCACGACATGGGGGATCCGAACGCGGCGGCGGCTCATATCCGACGTGCACTGAAGAACGGCGGCACTTGGATGGTAGTGGAGCCCATGGCCGGAGATACGCTGGAGGAGAATATCAATCCAGTGGGACGGCTCTATTACTCCGCCTCGACGATGATCTGCGTTCCGACCTCGCTTGCTCAGGAGACAGGTCTCGCGCTTGGTGCGCAAGCAGGAGAGCAACGTTTGTCGGACGTGATCCGGTCCGGCGGTTTCACGCATGTTCGACGGGCGGCCCAGACGCCCCTCAACATGATTCTCGAGGCAACTTAATTGAAACACAGTTTCTAATCCTCAGGGCCTGATCAGCCCTGACGGATCCAGGTGAACGGACCGGGAATCCTTTTGGCTTTAACCGCCGACCTTGAGTTTGGCCCCGTTCTCCTGAGCCCGTGCCCGTCGAAAGCGGGATAATGGTGCAGCCGCGTGAGAGCGGCGACCGCATGTGAGGTTGTATAGGCCCGAGAACCGGGCCGGTAATTGCTATGGGCTCAGCCCGTGGATCCGCCTACGAAGGAGAAATTCGATGCCACTCGAATGAACAATTGACAAAAATCCTGATGTGGAAGGATTCGACCCGCCGATCACAGACAAGCCGCGATGTTCGCATCAGGTTGCTAGTTCTCTATGCGATCCGCGGGACTTCCACGCAAGGCAAACCACTACCGGGGTATCTACGCCGTGCGATAAGAACGCCCGTGGTGCTGAGCCGAATACGAAAAGCCCCGCGGGGCCAAATCTAGTCTCCGGAGGCATTATGTTGCCTGCCTAGCCGTTTTACTTGCTCAAACGCTTCGGCGAAGGTTCACAACGCGCCCTGCGGTGATGGGACACCGACGCGAATGGCCCGCGAGAAATTCGGCGAAACACCGTCGTCGTGCGCCCTTGCAGCGATGTGTGCGGCCGACCGCAGTTGCGATAGGGGAACCGAGGTATCCAGCGCCCCCCGGTCATAGGCGTATTCCGGCAGGTATCCGTTGACGACGAGGCGCCAGTCCGTCGGCACGGCGTCACCTGCGACGCGCATCATCTTGACGATGGTCGTCGTGCAGTTGGTCGTCAGCGAATTGTAGAAGACGGGCGTGGCCGCGAGAGCGTTTGCGTCGGAGACATACTCGCGCAGAAGAAGTCTCGCAGCCGCCGGCGTCGCCCTCAAATGGTAGATCTGGACGTCCTCGCCGCGAAAATTGGAGCGGAGGCCGATAACATCCCTTTCGTCTGCGGCGAGGATGACCAGAGGACTGTTTTTGAAGAGGTCTGCCAGCGGTGAGAACGAACCTCCGGAAAGGCGACGCACTTCGATAGACCACGCCAGATAGCGGTCGTCGTCGAAGCCGAAGCTTATGATGACATGCGCGATGGTCGGACCTGCCCAATACGACGTGAACATGTCGACGCTCTTCAGCTTGTTCAGGTCGTAACTGCGCGTCGTCCATCGTTCCGTAAAGTCGGTGGCGCTGCGCCACTCGAAATCGCGGACATTGTCAGCGTCAACAGATCACGGTCGAATTCGCCAGTGACTTGACGAGCGACGTCCGGAGCCCACGCGCCATTTGCCGGCGGTTTGATCGTGCTCCACCAGACGAGGACAAGGACGAACGCGGACGCAAACGCGAGGACTGCGCGAAAGCGCCTTCTGCCAAAGAGAGCCACGATGATCCAGACGCCAAATAGCCCGAACAAGATGGCGCTGGCTTGCCTGCCGACCTCGGGCAACGGCAAGCGGTACCAAAGCGCGAGCGACGACCAGGCCGATGCAAAGGCGACAAACAACACGAACACCGCAATGATGATCGCACGGACCGGTCGAACCATTTTTGATTTTCCAAACGAGGTTGAAGCATCCGTCCTGATCATTGGACCCTATCGCTTTCGGGCCTCGAAGCCCAGAACCTATCCGAAGCGACGGGACCCCGAATCCTCCATTTTGGTATGGCTTGAATTCCGCTGGCGTGACCGACGTTGCAAACAGGCGCGACAACACCAGGAATTCCTCCGCGACATCGCACCGTCGGCAATTTATGTTTTGACAAAGCGGCCGTAGTCCTCAGGCTACAGGCTGACATTAGAAATCAAATTATCGTATTACAGTCTGAATTAGAAATCTTGATAATCAGTCTTTAGGCTGATAAAAGTTATCCGAAGATCAGCCTGTAACCTGAGAAAGATGGATGAAGAGAGATAGTCGAAAAAGGGGGCGCCTTCGGCTCGATGAACGACTTCGGGCGCTCCAGCCCATTGACCGGTTCAAGGCGCCGCCGAAGGGATGGGTGCGCGCACTACGCGATGCGCTCGGGATGACGGGCGCGCAGCTCGGAACACGCATTGGCGTGCGACCTCAAACCGTCGAAGCCATCGAGAAGTCAGAAGCCGCAGGCACGATCCAACTTAACACCTTACGTCGCGCAGCTGAGGCGCTGGATTGCACACTCGTCTACGCACTTGTTCCCAACGGTTCACTCGAGGCTGTCATCGAGGCGCGCGCAAGGAAAATCGCAACACGCGAGCTTCGCCGCGTCGCGCATACGATGCGGCTGGAAGCTCAGGGCACAGATGAAGTAAACTTTGAATCTCGCGTCCAGGCATACATTCGCGACAGGCTCTCCGAGCGCGACCTCTGGAATGAGTAATGACGGACCTGTTTCAGGAGCCTGGGGACGCAACACCCCTTGAACCGCAGGAGCGAGAGGGTCTGCTTCAGACATGGATCACGCACCGCCGTGATCTCAATGAGGCGGAACAGGAAAACATCGTCGAGGGTGCCGCTTGGGCGCGGGGTCGCCGACGTGTATCGCTTGAGCGAATGCTCAGTGAGGACTTTATGCGAACACTGCACAAGCGGATGTTTGGCGACGTCTGGGAATGGGCCGGCACCTTCCGAACGACGGAGCGCAACATCGGCGTCCAAGCCTACCGCATCGGAGTGGAGCTCGCGAGCCTGTTAGGCGACGGCCACTATTGGGTTGAGCATGAGACATTTCCGCCGGATGAAATTGCGATCAGATTCCATTATCGCTTGGTCGCGATCCACCCGTTTCCAAACGGAAACGGCCGTCACGCTCGTTTGGTGGCCGATCTTCTGATCGAACGCCTTGGCGGCGATCGTTTCAGTTGGGGCGGCGGGATTCTGGCTGATGTCGGTGAACTGCGCGCTCGCTACGTCGCAGCCCTGCGCGCAGCGGACGACCATGATATCGCGCCGCTGCTGGAATTTGCCCGCACCTAAGCGGCGCAGCCTCTGTGCGCATCGTTCGCCTTGATAGGGTTCGAACTCGTGACCATCCTGTTGGCCTTAATACGCAGCAAGGTTCGACGGTTTCAATGGGTGGCTAGCGGTGGCGTCACCTTCGGATGGCACGCTGCCCTGACTACAAAACTCGATCTTTGACAAACGGCATTCAAAGGCAACTGATATCGAAGCCCCGAGCGCTGTCAGGTTTGGATTTGCTGTCAATAACCGCCCTGCGCCTCAGAGTTGGGTCATCTTACTGACTGAGGTGCTCAAGACATTGCTATCAAGAAAGGCGACAAGGAGCGACTGAAGTCGCTAAGACGCGGCACTTCGGGCCGGTATTGCCGCCCCCTTGCTCCGCTACGCAATCCATGCCTCTATTTAACCTTAGAGGGGTGAGCTTCAACGTCATGGTATCACGCACGAAGATGGCCGCTTCGCGGCAGCGCGGAGCTGGGGTCGACCTCCATCCCCAAGGGACAACGGAAGACTTGAGGATGAGTGTTTTGCGCAAGAATTCAACTCGGGTTGGCCCCGGCTATCCACAGGTCGTTGTGCTCGTCGGCGCAACGGGCGATCTCTCAAGGCGCAAGCTACTGACCGGGTTGTTCCACCTCACCAATGCAGGCTTCATCCCAGGGTGCCGCATTATCGGCGTCTCGCTCGACGACATCGATGCCGATGCCTTCCGCACCATCGCCCGTGACTCGCTGGACAAGTTCTTGACTCGCAAGTTCTCGCAGTCCGAATGGGAAGCGTTTGCCGCATCGCTCGACTACGTCCCGCTAGCCGCCGGCGCCAGTGCTCTCAAGGAAGCGGTCGACAGGGCCGAGGAAGCACTGGGCGCCGAGACGCGGCGTGTGCATTATTTATCCGTGCCACCAAGTGCCGCCCTTCTGGCCGTGCAACTCCTCGCCCAGGCTGGGCTGACTGAACGCTCCCGTATCATCATGGAAAAGCCCTTCGGCACGGACCTCGCCAGTGCCGTTGCACTGAACAAGAAGCTCCACGAAGTGTTCGATGAGAAGCAGATATTCCGCATCGACCATTTCCTGGGCAAGGAGCCGGCGCAAAACATCCTGGCCTTCCGATTTGCCAATGGCCTGTTCGAACCAATCTGGAACCGCAACTTCATCGACCATGTGCAGATCGACGTTCCGGAGACGCTCGGCCTTTCCACCCGTGCCGCCTTTTACGAGACCACCGGCGCCTACCGTGACATGGTGGTGACCCACCTCTTCCAGATCCTCGGCTTCATGGCGATGGAGCCGCCTACTGCCCTTGAGCCTGCGCCAATCTCGGAAGAGAAGAACAAGGTGTTCCGCTCCATGTTGCCGATTGAGCCGCGGGACGTGGTGCGCGGTCAATACATCGGCTACCGTAATGAGCCTGGCGTCGATCCTGAGAGCGACACTGACACCTTCATCGCTCTAAAATGTGCCATCGACAACTGGCGCTGGGCTGGCGTGCCCTTCTACCTGCGTACCGGCAAGCGCATGGCCGAGGGGCAGCGCATCATTTCGATCGCATTCCGCGAGCCCCCGAAATCGATGTTCCCTGCCGGCTCTGGCGTGGGAGCACAGGGCCCTGACCACCTCACCTTCGACCTTGCTGATGCCTCCAAGGTCTCGCTTTCCTTCTATGGCAAGCGCCCTGGACCGGGCTTCCGGCTCGACAAGCTGTCGCTGCAATTCGCCATGAGCGAAACCGGCCTGATTGGCGAAGTTCTGGAGGCCTACGAGCGTCTGATCCTCGACGCCATGCGCGGTGACCACACGCTGTTCACTACGGCCGAGGGTATTGAGCGGCTCTGGGAGGTTTCCCAACCTCTCCTCGATAACCCGCCGCCCGTACGCCTCTACGACCAGGGCGGCTGGGGGCCGAAGTCGATCCACCAACTCATTGCCCCGCACGCTTGGCGCCTACCGTTCGAGCGCGCCTGGAGGGATGCGGCAAAGCGTGATTGACGGTCAGTAGTTGGATCGATGCCTGCGACCAGAACGGCACCGACCAATTGCGAAAAATCCCAATACGGTGACGTTGTCAGAGATGTGCAGGAAACCGAGTTTCGACCGCGAATGCTCCAGAGTGGCATTGGTGCGTGGGAGCTGCATTTGTGCGGAATTCGGTCTTTGACATCTTTAATTTCGTCGCCGCGGTCGGGCCTTCCAGCGAACGGATCTCGGGCGTCCGCAGGCGGGTATTCGGTTCAGTATTGCGACGCCGATCACACAGCCTTTGTTTGCTGAGCGGCGAACGAGCTATGCAACCCGCTGCAACGTCGTCCTGACAAGCGCTCGCTCCAGAGCTTCGATACAGGCCGGATCGTGCAAATGCCCACCCCCGAAGGATCACTATCGCCTTGTTGAGTGGCTGATACCGCCGGTCCGCCGCCTTGGGGCCCTCATATTGCTCGGAGGCCGACTGTTGTTCCCGCGATAATCGCTGAGGCTCAATCCACTGCTCTTAAACCGCGGGCAGTACCAGACGGCCGGCCGCTTTCACTTGCCTTTGCGATCAAAGGTTATCCACATCACCCGGCAATGCCAAAGCCTGGCAAGGGAGAGCAGGCGCGCCTTGCGACAATCGTCGCTGCCCCGCAAGCCTGAGAGGTAGATTAATAAAGGCTCTCAGGATGCAGTGATCGGCCCATTCTAGCTTTCAGGGCTTTAATGCCGGTCCAGTCCGCTCCCCTCTCAAGGATCTCTCGAGTGAAGAAATTGGCATGATGGAAGCCCTTATCGGAAAGCATCAGCGCCAGTAACCTTTTCAAGGGCCGCCGTCTTGAGATAGGCGGCCCTTTCACCGATCGGATCGAGGACAGATTATGACCGTCGATCAGAATCTCATTGCCGGTGAATGGACCGGTACCAATGCCGCCGAGAATATCAACCCGTCCGACACGAACGAGGTCGTCGGCGGATAAGGTCGGTGGCCAGAGCGTCATCGTAGAACGCGCCTTCCCCATACTTGCGCACCCAAATCCGGATCAAGTTGCGCGATACGCTGTGGCGCTTTGCCAGAATATGTAGCATCTCGCCCGCGAGAAACTCCTGCGCGACCTGCCGTTTGAATCCATATCGTGATGCGATGTTTTGCCATGGGTTCCACTTTCGAAACCCGAAAAGCCGGTCAATTCATCAAGCCCATCGGTCCGCCGAGGGGCCCACTCCGGTCATTTAATATCGCAGGCGTGAACATTGACTCTTGGATCGAGCTGGCAGACAAAGCAGCAATACACAGAGGACGAACAATGGCTGACGAAGAGATTCAGATCCCGCCGGTCGCTACCGGCGCGGCCGAAGCTGGACCCGCTGCCCCGAAAAAAGCTTCCAAAGCAAAGAGCGTCAAAGCGGAAAAACCCCGCGCCGACTCGTCCAAACCGGCGAAGCCGAGAACGCGTGGTCTCAGCGATCAGGAAAAACTGGAAAGGATCGCTCAGATCGAAGCTCAGGTCGCTGGCGGCGCCACCTTGAAAGACGCGGTTAAAATTGCAGGCATTTCCGATGAGACCTATTATCAGTGGAAGAAAGCCGCCGCTCAACCCGTCACACAGGCTTCGGTCGCATCAGTTGCTGTGGATGATGAACTCGCCGAGTTCATTCAGCTCGAGGAAGAAAATCGGCGGCTCAGAAAACTGCTCTCTGAAAAGCTGCGTGCCGAAAACGCTGATCTGCGCAAAAGACTCGGAATGAGCTAGCGGCTTTGGGAAATCCCTCGCTAAACTACCTTCAAACGCATCCCACAGTGAAGGCGTGCCTTCGAAAATTGCCACGCGCTCTACTGCGCGCTATCATCCAATCCCAATTCTCCGGCACATGAGAACACCAAGATCCAATTTCGTCGTCGAATACAAAACGAACAGACGTCAAACCAAGGCGCGCCCAACGTCGATCTGGGGCAATCTGGATTTGCAGGCGGTGGCCCGTGCGGTCGAGGCCGACGGCGCCATGCCGGCAGTTGATCTGCCCCAAGTCTCTTCAGTCATGAAGAACGTCGCCGCGATTAAACTTGGAGAGGCCGCCTCGGGTGCTCAGATCGATGCTGACGGCCCTCCGGGGAGTTCCACCGCGATGTCGTCGCCGCACGAGATTCCCACCGAACCGGTAACTGTTGAGAGCAATGCGTTCGCCGCCGCGTCGTCCGCACAGAAGCAGCCGACTTCAACGCCAGCGCGGGCTCCGAGGTATCGACCAAAGCCGCAGACGTGGACGCAGCACGCGCGCATCCCAGAACGTCCGGCAATGCTCGATCATCGTCGAGATCCCTTCGGGCCTTGTGGTTCGGAGGAAGAGCTTGACGCTCTCGAGGCGGAAAACCATCATCTGAAACGCCTCATGATCGTGAGGCTCCGCGAGGAGAACGACAGGCTCAAGGTCATGCTTCGGCGGTTCGGCGGCGCCTGAGCGCCAGAAGTGCAGAGCCCACGAATGCCGGACCTCAACGTCATACCGACGAGCCCTCGTTTTTGTCCGGAAATCACAGCGGCAATGCGAGCTGCGGCATCTCTGGATGTCGACGAGGCTTCAGCGACGAACACGCTGTTCCAAAGAGCTGGATCTCTTTTCGAACCGGAAAGGTCGGTTGCGGCGGCAGGCTCAAGCTTTTTTTCGTTCGAAGCTCTCCTATTGAAGCGAAGGGTGCCGGTGTCGTCTTGCTGCGGGTGAACTCTCGAAAATCGGAGTATTTGATCTTCACTCTTACCGTTTCGGCCGGGGTCGACTTAGACTCGCAAAAACCACGGATCCTTTTAATCAACGGCTGAATGCCCTGGAGGTTCTGATGGATGTCGCCCCTGAAGATGTCTTCAGCGCCAGCGAACTTTTCGCGGCTGGTTTTCGGGAAATGTTCGAAACGAATTTTTTCCCGAATCGGATATTAGCAAGGGCTATGATGAGCAAACAACGGCGCCTTGCGGCGCAAAAGGCCTTTGATCGTGTCCGTCGCGCGGGATTGCAGACGGAGGAGGATCCGCGTTTCCTCGGTTGGATCGAACAATGGATCCTGGGCGAGATCGACATGCAGGAGCTTCGAGAGCGATATCTCGGCCTGCTGCGGGAGCGGGCTCTCGAACGCAATACCAGTTCGCTTGCCGGCGTCGCCAAAGCGCCTTTCGATCCACTACCCGAACCTCCCACGACAGAGGAAACCGACGAATTCCTGAGCGGGATCGCCGATGGTTAATCGACCGTCAGATTATTGGACGATGCCAGCGCGGTAGTTGCCGAAGATGGCTGCGCTGGGATCCAGCTGGCGAGCGGCGTAAATTCCCGGCAATGCCGCGTTGAAGACCTCAAATGCGTTGGCGATGGCAATATCGCCGGTACATCAGGTCACAGCTCTGTGTTTGCAGCTACATCGCGAGCTCGGTGATTGGGTCGCCTTGATTTCCTTAGAGGTGAAATGCGTCAGCTTCATCTTCGGAGATAGAATCGTCATGCCATCGGAAAGCTGACGCGCTGGTTTGTAGAAGCCGGAAGTTGGGGCTTTCTCGGATTTCATAGCAGGGCTGGAGGCGCCTCGTTTCGTCATGTTCTCTACATGACCCTTCCCTTTCGCAAGGTGCTCGCTCGCTACAACGGTGAGCTGAGCAGACCGTTCTCGAGACAGTTCTTTAGGTCCTCGCAAACAGAAAAAGAGGGCCGCCGAAGACCGGGGCCCTTTAAGGTGTGAAGGTTAAAACCTCCAGAGGGGAACAGCCAACGCGATGGCACTGGGAGGAGGCCATCAAATGCATCGCCTTATGCACTGTATACCTGTGTTTTGCCAAGTGCGCAATTATTTATTGTGCATGGCAGCTATTCGATAGGCCGGATGTCCCCTTGCAGTCCAGCCCAAATCATTGCCGCGGACAGCTCCGCAATACCGGAGCCGTCGACGGCGTTGATTTGTCCTAATCGACGTTAATTACCGAGAAAGCGTCACAAAAAGCGCGGATCCTAGGTGCTTGCGAAAGCGCTCAGCTTCTGCCGAATTTCCTCGGAAATCTCGAATTGCCGGGCTGTCCCGCGTCCCATGGAATTCTTCACCATCGTTTCCTTGAGTATTCCACGCCTAACAAGAAGATCGACCGTCTCCTTCGCACCGCTCCGGGTCAGTTCTGTAATTTCGACGATGTTTGAAAGGGTTAGCGGCTGGTGTGCTTGGGTCATCGTGTAGAGGATTGTCATCATGCCGATCTGTTTCAACCGCGCCTGCGGGGTTTCATCCTCAAATGGATGATCAAGGATCTCATGGAGAATGAGTCCCGAAAAGGCAAGGTTGTGCCACTGTGTCTTGAGCGCTCTTGTCATGTCATTTAACTGTGTTATATACGTCAGTAAAATGGCGCTTCGCTGGAGCTGGACACTGCTTCTGCAATGGGCCGTCATCGTTTCGGAGGGTGCTGTCCATGAAAAGCCTTCTGCTGAATATCCTGCTTCCGATCTCGTGCATGTTACCACCCTACCTGATTTCCGGAAGCAATGCGCGGACTGATGACTGGGGATGTCAGGTCATCCTGTGCCTTTCCAATCCCGGCGGGCCGACCCAGTATGCGGAATGCCGGCCGGCGATCCAGAAACTCTGGAGTGAGCTTGCAAAGGACCACTCGTTTCCAACGTGCAGCGGCGTCGGCTTTCACAGTTCGCGTCCCGGTTACGAGCCCTATTATTGCGATGCCGGCTATCGGCTTTCGGGGCGCTACGGTCCCCGCGGAGAGCAGGCAACCTGTGTTTCGACCTCCCTGCAGCGTGTGAGCAATTCGTTTTGCTCCCATGATCGTGACAACGACGGCAACGACTCCGGCTCGCTCCAATCACCGCGTTGGCAACGGGAGGGCGGCCGCCTTCAATGCATGGGCTATCCGATCGCGCGACCGAGTATGCGGTCGCAACCACACTATGTCGACGTGACCATCGACGGTGTCGGCCAGCAGCGCGTGTGGTACTGATCTATGGCGGCCGCATTCGTCGACATCGCACAGAACTGCGCACCGATGGTTCAGGCGGAAACACTGGCCGGCGTTGTGAGCCTGGAGAGCAAGTTTTTCCCCTTCGCCATCCGCATCAATAGCGGTTCACCACTTGCTGCCCAGGCTACCCGGAAAGCTGAAGCGATCGAGCTGGCCACATCCTTGATCGCCGATCACCAGGATATTCAGATTGGGCTTGGTGGGATCGGTGTGGAAGAACTCCGCAAACTGAAGCTCTCCGTTTCGGATGCCTTCGACCCTTGCCAGAACCTCAAGGCCACTGCGGCGCTGCTCGACGGCTACTATCGCCTTGCCTTGCACGTCGGCGCCGATCCGGCACAGGCGGAGAAGGTGATGCTGCAGTCCTACTATGGACGCGACGATCCGACTATCGGCGCGATGGTCAAATACGACGAGCAGGTGCGCAGGGAGGCGGAACGGCTCTCGCCGAAACTCGCCTCCCTCACCGTCACGGCGCCGGATGACCAAGCCGCTCCCGTCGATGACCCTCGGGATCAGGTAGAACAATCCATCCCGAGCCAGCTCTCCCAAACCGAAGAATCAGTATCGTGGGATGTGTTCACGTCCAGACGTCGATCCTCGGTTCTCGTGTTTCAGAACAATGACCGATCGGAGCAAAGTGAATGATCTCCAAAAACCGTATCCGCCCTTTCGCCGCCCCCGCGTTCATGGCGGTCGCCATCGTCGTCTGCATGGTTGAGCCGGCCTTTGCACAATCTGCCGGTATAGAAACGGTGCTGCAGAATATCGTCACCATGCTCACCGGCAACATTGCCAAATTGCTTGCGGTCATTGCCGTGATCATCATCTGCATCGCCTGGATGTTCGGGTACATGGACCTCCGGAAAGCCGGCTTCTGGATCATCGGCATAGGCGGAATTTTCGGCGCCACCGAACTGGTCAACACCATTGTCGGTGGCTGACCATCGATGGCGAGCGCTCCCACTCTCGAAGAAGACACGTTGTTCCTGGCCTGCACGCGACCGGCGATGATTGCCGGAGTGACGATGGAGGCGATGGGGCTCAACATCATGCTGACGATGATCCTCTACATCATCGCCGGATCGATCGCCTACGCGCTCGCCGGTGTCGTCTTCCATCTCGTATTCCGGGCGATCGTCAAGCATGACCACAACATGTTCCACATCCTGCTCGCCTGGATCGAGACCCGCGGCCGCTCGCGCAACGCCTCCTATTGGGGCGGCGCAACACTCTCACCCATAAAACTTGTCCGGCGCTACGACGAAAGGGACCTGAGCCTTGCCTAGCATAGCGACGCTGCAGTCCCGTGAGCTCGGGCCAGAGACCTTCATCCCCTATGTCCGCCACGTGGACGAGACGACCATCGCGCTCGATTCCCGCGCGTTGATGACCGTGCTCGTCCTTGAAGGCGTTTCCTTCGAGACTGCCGATATTTTGGATCTTAACGGCCTGCACCGGAGCCTGAATACGCTCTACCGCAATATCGCCGACGAGCGATTGGCGCTCTGGACGCATGTCGTCCGCAGGCGTGACAACGACTATCCCGAAGGACACTTTGCCAATCGCTTTTCCGATGGCCTAAATACCAGATATCGCGAACGCATGGTGCGTGAGGACCTGTTTCGCAACGACCTCCATATCACCCTCGTCTGGTATCCGAGCCGGGAACCCGCCGAGAAGGCCGCCAATCTTCTCTCCCGCCTGCGTAGGGCGCGCCGATCCGGCTTCGAGCTGGACGAAACGGCGCTCAAGCACCTGCGTGACAAGGTGGTCGACGTCACCGCGGGTCTGAAGCGCTTCGCCCCTCGCGCATTGTCCCTCTATGACCGTGCCGGCCTCCTGTTCTCCGAGCCGAGCGAGTTTCTCCACCAGCTGGTCGGTGGGCGCCGAGAGCCCTTGCCCCTGACGGAGGGCCGAATTTCATCGGCGATCTACTCGGACCGGGTGATCTTCGGCCGCGAGACAGTCGAAATCCGCCACGAGGCGCAGAGCCGCTACGCCGGCATGTTCGGTTTCAAGGAATATCCGGCGACAACCCGCAGCGGTATGCTCGACGGCATCCTGACCGCGCCGTTCGAACTCATCCTGACGCAGTCTTTTGCTTTTACCTCGAAGGCTGATGCCCGCACGATCATGGGCCGCAAGCAGAACCAGATGGTGAGTGCCGGTGACAAGGCAGCATCACAGATCGAAGAACTCGGTGACGCGATGGACGATCTGGAGTCCAACCGCTTCGTCGTAGGAGAACATCATCTTGGCCTGACGGTCTTTGCGCCGTCGGTCAAGGAGCTGACCGACCATATGGCGAAGGCACGCGCCCATCTCACCAGCGGCGGCGCCGTCGTCGCCCGCGAGGACCTCGGGCTCGAGGCCGCCTGGTGGGCGCAACTGCCCGGCAATCTGCGCTATCGGGCGCGTTCGGGAGCGATTACCTCCCGCAACTTCGCAGCACTCTCGCCCTATCATTCCTATCCGACCGGCCAGAAGGACGGCAACGAATGGGGATCGGCGGTCGCCATGCTGAAGACTGCGTCCGGTTCGCCGTTCTATTTCAATTTCCATCACAGCGATCTCGGCAACACCTTTGTTTGCGGCCCTTCGGGCGCGGGTAAGACCGTGCTCCTGAACTTCATGCTTTCGCAACTCGAGAAGCACGATCCCCAAATGGTTTTCTTCGACAAGGACAGGGGCGCCGACCTGTTCGTTCGCGCCGCAGGCGGCACCTATCTTCCGCTCAGAAACGGTGTTGCAACCGGCTGCGCGCCGTTGAAGGCGCTCGATCTGACAGCGGAGAACAGGATCTTCCTCGCACGTTGGGTCGGCAAGCTGGTGGGAGCGGCCACGCGGGAGCTGACCGTCAGCGAGCTGCGCGACATCGCGACGGCCGTCGACGCTCTGGCGGACCTTCCTGTCGAACGCCGCTCCATTGGCGCATTGCGCACTTTCCTCAACAACACCGATCCTGAGGGCATCGCATCGCGGCTTAGACGATGGGAGAGGGGAGGGCCGCTCGGTTGGGTGTTCGACAACGAGGCAGACGATATCGGGATCGGCGCCAAGTTCATCGGCTACGATATGACCGACTTCCTCGATAACGAGGAAATCCGCACGCCGCTGATGACCTACCTCTTTTACCGGATCGAGCAGTTGATTGACGGTCGCCGCATCATCATCGTCATCGACGAATTCTGGAAGGCGTTGCAGGACGAAGGTTTTCGCGATCTCGCCCAGAACAAGCTGAAGACGATCCGCAAGCAGAACGGCCTCATGCTGTTTGCGACCCAAAGCCCGCGCGACGCGATCGTGTCACCGATCGCCCATACGATTATCGAGCAATGCCCGACACAGATCTTCCTGCCCAACCCCCGCGGTGACCGCGCCGACTATGTTGACGGCTTCAAGCTGACCGAACGCGAATTCGACCTGATTTCACGCGAGCTGTCCGTCGAAAGCCGTCGGTTCATCGTCAAGCAGGGCCACAACAGCGTCGTCGCCGAGCTGAACCTGAACGGCTTCGACGACGAGCTCGCCATCCTGTCTGGGCGGACGGCAAATGTGGAGTTGGCAGACGCCATTCGCGTCGAGCTCGGCGAGGGACGCAAGGACTGGCTTGCCGTGTTCCAGGAAAGAAGGAGGAAGGCATGATTCGCAAAGGTAGCATCCGGCTCTGTCTGGCATCGACCGCCTTTCTGGCAGCAGTCGGTCTGGCCTTGGCGCAAGGCATTCCCGTTATCGACGAGACGTCGATCGCCAAGCAGATCGAGAGCATCACGCAGCTCAAGTCTCAGCTCGACGCGCTGAACCAGCAGCTCCAGCAGGCCCAGCAGCTCTACGGTTC
The DNA here is from genome assembly GCA_900468805.1 of Hyphomicrobiales bacterium. Taxonomy (GTDB): domain Bacteria; phylum Pseudomonadota; class Alphaproteobacteria; order Rhizobiales; family Rhizobiaceae; genus Rhizobium. The sequence goes on from UEIF01000018.1 coordinate 119,527, forward strand.
GCTGAACAAGGTCACCAACATGGCTGATGTCGCTGGTTTGCTGAACGACCCTTCGATCCGCAAGGTGCTGCCGCAGGACTTCGACGCCATCGAGGGTCTGTTCAAGGGCTCGGGAACTGGTGTCTTTGCCGACTCCGCCTCGAAATTCCTGCAGGACAATTCCACCTATCGAACCAGCGCGAACGATTTCTACGCGCAGGAGCTTTCACGCATCCAGAACCAGAACGCCGGGCAGATGAGTCTCGGCCGGCAGATCTATGATGTCGCCACCAAGCGCATCGATGGCATCGACCAGCTGCGTCGGCAGATATCGAGCGCAGCCAACGCCAAGGACATCGCCGATCTCCAGGCGCGCCTGCAGGCCGAAACCGCCTTCCTGCAAACCGACGTGCTTCGCATGCAGGGCCTGCAGATGGTTCAGCAGGCCCAGGTGCAGGTCGATGACCAGCGCAAGGCCGAGGATTGGCGCCAGCGCATGGACACCATGGGAGCGGCGCTCAAATGAAGTGGTTTTCTTTCGGCGTCGCGATGCTTCTCCTGTCCTCCTGCTCCCCGCAGACAGAGAAGGTCTACACCGTTGATGAGCCGGTCGCCGACGAGGCGTCGCTGACGAAGATCATCGGAAAATGCCGAAACAATCCCGGCGAGCTCCACGATACGCCCAATTGCCGCAATGCCGAGGCCGCCGACGGCAGGCTGCGCCTCGAACGTATGCGTAAATCGCTCGGAGGTTGATCAATGTATGAGGTGTTCAGCTTCGTCGACGGGCAGTTCAAGGCACCACTGGAGAACTTCATTTCATCCGGGACTTCGAACATCGCCAATTGGATCAGCGGCCCGCTGACCGCGGCGCTCACGCTCTATGTCGTGCTCTATGGCTACCTTGTGCTTCGCGGTTCCGTGCAGGAGCCGATCCTCGAATTCGCTTTCCGGGCGATGAAACTCGCGATCATCGTCATGCTGGTGAGGAACGCCAGCGACTACCAGTCCTACGTCACCAATATCTTCTTCGATACGCTGCCCCGCGAGATATCGCAGGCGTTGAACTCCGAGACCGCGCCGAGTGCCTCCACCTTCGACAGCCTGCTGGATAAGGGTCAGAAATGCGCCTATGAGATCTGGTCCCGCGCCTCCTGGCCGGTCGACATCGTGACCGGCGTCGGCGGCATGCTGGTGATCGGCGCGAGCTTCCTCGTCGCTGCGATTGGCTACATCGTTTCGCTTTACGCGCGGCTGGCGCTTGCCATCATTCTGGCGATCGGGCCGATCTTCATCGCACTCGCCATGTTCCAGCCGACGCGCCGGTTCACCGAATCCTGGATCGGCCAGCTTGTAAACTTCGTCATCCTGCAGGTGCTTGTCGTTGCAATCGGCTCGCTGTTGATCACCTGCATCGACACGACATTCACAGCGATCGAAGGCTACCGCGACGTCATGATGCGCCCGATCGCACTCTGCGCTATCTGCATCGCCGCCCTCTACGTCTTCTATCAGCTGCCCGGTATCGCGTCGGCGCTCGCCGCCGGTGGCGCATCGCTGACCTACGGCTATGGCGCCGCCCGTGACGCGCACGAGAGCGCGCTGGCCTGGGCTGCCTCACGCACGGTCAGGGCGGTTGGCCGCGGGACCCGCGCCGTTGGCCGGCGGCTGACACCGAACCGCGCGGAATGACAGCCTCGCTATTCATGAAATTGGACAGGTTATTTTTAGATGATCCGTATGTTTTTGTCGCTTTTGCTGACCTTAAGCCTCGCCGGCTGCGCTTCGATCTCCCATCCACTCCCAGAATGTGATGGCTATTCTCGCCGGCCGCTCAACCGCTCCATGTGGCAATGGGAGAGCGATGGTAAAACGGACCAGTCGACCACCGGAGTTATCTCCGCGGACCCGGCGAGGCATGTTGCTTCCTTTGCAGACCAACCCGCCCCCGTGACGCCTGTTGCCTTCACACATTTCGATATCGCCGGCTCCTATCGTCCCTGCGAGGGCAAATGACATGGTGAGCACGGATAGTCTGAAGAACTATTTCGAGAAAGCCCGCCGGTTCGATCAGGACCGGCTGATTCAGGTTGAGCGCTCTGCCCGGATCGCCTGGTGTGTTGCCATTTGCGCCAGTATCATCGCCGTCGTCTCCGTCTTCGCCATCGCCTGTCTCACGCCGTTGAAGACGGTCGAGCCGTTCGTCGTGCGGGTCGACAATTCAACGGGGATCGTCGATGTGGTCTCCGCGCTGACCTCGACTGCCGGAACCTACGACGAGGCGGTGACCAAGTATTTCGCGGCAAAATATGTGCGCGCCCGCGAAGGCTATGTGTCGAGCGAGGCCGAAGACAATTTCCGAACCGTGGCGCTACTGTCAACCCAGCCCGAGCAGACCCGGTTTGCCGCCGCCTACCGCGGCAGCAATCCGGATTCGCCGCAGAATATCTATGGCAGGAGCGCAACCTCGCGGATCAACATCATCTCGATCTCGATGATCAACGCCAGTGTGGCTTCCGTCCGATACATGCGCACCGTCACGCGCGGCGACGATGTGCGCATCACGCATTGGGTGGCGACACTCACCTTTTCCTATGTCAACGCTCCGATGTCTTCCACAGACCGGCTGGTGAATCCCCTGGGCTTCGTCGTCAGCGACTATCGCGCCGATCCGGAGGCCATCAATTGAGACTGCATCTCCTCATTTCCATTGCCCTGGCTGCTGGAGTTTTTTCGCCGGCGCTTGCGCTCGACACGCCGCGCCGCGCGCAGCAGGACAGCCGCATCCGCTTCGTCGATTACCAGCCCTATAACATCACCAGGATCGTCGGTACGCTCAGATCATCGGTCCAGATCGAATTCGCTCCCGATGAGGAAATCGCCCACGTGGCGCTCGGTAATAGCGTCGCATGGGAGGTGGCGCCGGCCGGCAACATCCTGTTTCTGAAGCCCCGCGAAAACCAGCCGGTGACGAACATCTCTGTTGTGACGACACGACGGGATGGCTCGACCCGTAGCTACCAGATGGAACTCACCGTCCGGGACGGAAGCGTCGAAGCCGGGCAGAACACCTACTTCTATGTAGAATACCGCTATCCAGCCGATGAAGCGGAGCGGCGAAAGCTGGAATCCGCCGCCCGCGTCCAGGCCGCCCAGGCAGGCGAAGCCGATCGCGTCCTTTCCCTGCACGAGGCCTATGGTCCGCGCAACTGGCGCTATTCGGCGCAAGGATCCCAGGCTCTTGACCCACAAGCCGTCTACGACAACGGCAAGGTCACGACCTTCGCGTTCGTCGGTAACCAGGAAATGCCGGCGATCTATATGGAAAATTCCGACGGCACCGAAAGCCTGGTCCCGAAGTCGGTCGATGGCAATCTCGTGCTGGTCCATGCGATCAGCCGCAAATTCATTTTGCGCAGAGGCGGCGATGTCCTCTGCGTCTTCAACGAGGACTACGATCGCGTCGGCATCAATCCCGAGACGAATACGACGTCACCATCGGTCGAGCGTGTCGTCAAGACAGAGCCCCGCGCTGCGCAATAGGAGGTGTCATGGCCGATGAAGAAATCACCCGGATTCCCGGCGAGCGCGCCGAGACGTCGACCGGTCGCCGGCTCGATAACAATCCGTTCCTCAAGCGCGGCGCGGTCGCCGCGGCAATCGTTGCCTTTGTCGCTTTCGCTCTTTGGTCGATGCGCGGGCAAAACAAGCCGTCTGATAGCGTTCAGCCGGAGCGGGTCGTCATTCGTCAGACATCGGATTTCGAGCCGGCTAAGGAGCCGGTCCAGCCCGTGACGACGCCAAGAGAGGTCCAGCTTCCGACACCCGTCGTCACCGAGAAAGCGCCCACCGATGATGACAAGTTACTCGACGTAGCGCGTCGCGCTCCGGTCATGGCGTATGGTGCAGAGAAAACGCCGACCGCCAGACGACACCAGGATGATGCGAACACCGACGCCACCTCGAACTACGTGCCTCTGGGAAACACGCCTGGCAGCTTTACCGGGCAGGGCGAGGACGAAGACCAGCGCTTCAACCGCATGCTGACGCCGACGCAATTGCAGGGATCCCGCGCCGGCACGCTCGGTAATCGCGATTTTATTGTCGCGATGGGGAGCTCGATCCCATGCGCGCTTGAGACAGCGCTTTCTTCTGATCAGCCAGGGTTCACGAGCTGCGTCATCAGCCGGGACGTCCTGTCCGACAACGGCCGCGTCGTGTTGATGGAAAAAGGCACGCAGGTCGTCGGCGAATATCGCGGCGGTCTCCGTCGCGGCCAGAAACGTCTGTTCGTGCTCTGGAGCCGGGCGAAAACCCCAGAGGGTGTGATCATCACCCTGGCGTCGCCGGCGACCGATGCCCTTGGTCGTGCTGGCGTCGATGGCTATGTCGACACGCATTGGTGGGAGCGTTTCGGCAGCGCCATCTTGCTATCGATCGTTGGCGATGCGACCTCCTATGCTAATAGCCGGCTGCAGGACAGCGACGTCGAGGCGCAAAACACGACGGGCGCCGGTCAGCAGGCCGCGGCGATCGCCGTGGAGCAATCGATCAACATTCCGCCGACGCTCGAGAAGCACCAAGGCGAGCTCGTTTCGATCTTCGTGGCGCGCGATCTCGATTTCTCCAGCGTTTACCGGCTTCGCGTCACGGAACCAAGCAATCGCATCTACGATCGCGCGGTGCTCGGCGACTTTCGTCCGGCTTCAACACTTGTGACAAAGTAGGGCTGAGATGACTGAGGCTGCAGATGCCGGTGTGGTGCGAGAATTGCTGCAGCCGCTTTCGCGGTTCCTTCGCGACAAGACGCTCTATGAGGTCATCGTCAACCGGCCCGGCAAGGTCGTGACAGAAGGAGCAGACGGATGGCAGACCCACGACATGCCGGACCTATCCTACGACAGGTTGATGCGCCTCGCGCGAGCGGTCGCAAGCTTCTCTAGTCAATCGATCGATGAAACCCACCCGATCCTGTCGGCGACCCTGCCCGACGATGAGCGTATCCAGTTCGTGATCCCGCCGGCGACGACGAAGGGCACCGTCAGCATCACCATCCGCAAGCCCTTGTCCGTCTCTCTCAGCCTCGACGATCTCGACCATGGCGGCTTGTTCGCCGACGTCCTGCGGACCGAAGGGGATGGCAACCAATCGGACCAGAGGCTATTGGAATTCTATCGGACCGGCGCCCACAAGCAATTCCTTAGGGAGGCCGTGTTGGCGCGGAAGAATATCATCATCTCCGGCGCGACCGGATCGGGCAAGACGACCCTATCCAAAGCGTTGATCCGCCACATTCCGGAGAACGAGCGGATCATCTCCATCGAGGACACGCCGGAGCTGGTGATCCCGCAGCCGAACCATGTGCGGCTCTTCTATTCGAAAGGTGGCCAGGGAACGGCAAAAATCGGCGCTAAGGACCTTCTCGAATCCTGTCTGCGCATGCGGCCTGACAGGATCCTGCTGCAGGAGCTTCGCGACGGGACAGCCTTCTACTACATCCGCAATGTGAACTCCGGGCACCCCGGCTCGATCACGACTGTCCATGCCGACTCCGCTCGCTTTGCCTTCGAGCAGCTGACATTGCTCGTCAAGGAGTCGGAAGGCGGCGGAGACCTCGAACGGCACGACATTCGCAAGATGCTGACGATGACGATCGACGTCATCGTTCAATGCAAACGGATCGACGGACGGTTTCGTGTGACCGAAATCTACTACCGGGATGCTTACGAGGCGGAAAAATAACGCGGTCTGATCGACGGTTGGTGTGTGGCTACAATCTTTGTCGTATTGTAGTATTTTCGAACATGCTGCCTGTCCTCTTGGATAGGTTCAAATCCAAGTCGGTCACGAGGTTGCGCGCATCGCCAGGAGTGGCTTTGTGTTTGGTCGCCACCACGTCGCTCTATAGTTCCTGGAGGGGAATACTCGTTTGACGCACGGTCCGAGCAATTAGCTTCGGTCCGCAAGCTCCTTCTTCGAAAGCGTCTTCAAATCGGCGAAACGCTTTCGGAAGGTTTCACCGTCCGGTCTCGCGCTCGAAAGATCGTCTTCGACACTCTTCATTTTGCTTCGCAGGTCGGTTTTTGTGTTGGCACGTTGAGCGATTGACTGCGCCTCCTGCCAAAACGACAACCAATCCTGCTCGACCTCATCTGAAACATACAGCAGGTGACTACTTGCCGCGATCATGAGGATTTCAGCCTTGTCGAGTTCCTTTTCTTCCCATTTGTGAATGGCTGCCGAACGAAGCGCGTAGAAGTATTGTGCAGCTGCGCCCATGATTTCGCGATTGGCTATCGCATTGAAGTCAAGTGATCGTTTGAGCCGCTCTAGAGATGCGTCTGACTTTTCATCCATGGTCTTAATTTGTAGGCTTAACGTGTGCTGGAGTTTCGCCAAATCTTCAGTGGAAGTCTTTCGCGACATCTCGATACGCGAAGAAACCTCGGCCTGCCGGTTCACTGTGTAAAGTGCCCCGAGCGCTGTTAAACCGGTTCCCACGACCGCTATCAAAGCGCCGATGGCCGCTTTGTCGAAATCGGAAACGCTCGTTGCAGTCATCGCCCCTTTCACAACAACATACGCAAAGGCGAGCGTCATTCCGATATAAGCGATTAATGCCAAGAACAGTAACGCGTTGAATATGCCCAGCAATATTGTGCGGACCCACATCACCACGTTCTCTTGCATTCACCGGAGATGCATCGGCACGCGGGGTTGACGCAATCGTTGTCGGTTCTACAGTGGCCGCCGGATTTTGCTTGGATCAAAGTGCGGCCGTCCTGGAAGCTCTCGGGAACCCATCGGTAGGCGTCCACGTTGCCTCGCGGCAAGGTGTCCAGATCGCCTGCAATCTGGTCTGCGTCCTCCCGTTTGATGTACGGTACGAACAACTGACGCATTTTTCCGCTGCCATCAGTAAACCAGTAAATGCCAGTCCCGGATGCCTGATCGGTCGCGCCTTCGAGCGTTCTTGGGTTTGTAATGTCGACTGCCGGTTGGGTCATAAATTCCTCCATTGCGACGTCGGTCAAATCTGCCTGATCAAAAAGGGGCGATCAGTTTATTCGCCTCGACCATGAAACCTCCACCGAGTGCGGCGATGGAAACCATATTCGGGGTCCATTCGATGCGTGCTCAGCATCATGGCCGCTGCGTCGAGTTCTGCACAGGCTCGCTGTACGCCGGATCGAGTGCCTGGTTTATCAGATGTCCCAGCCGAAACCCTGCCCGACGCACTCGTTCTTGGGCGATGTCCTTGAAAGCGTCCCGGTAGTCCTGGCGGATGTCGACGGATCGTTTTGGCTGGCCTTGTTTGTAGACAACACGATCCTGCGAATATTGGCAGCTGTCGCCAACCTCGATGCAGTACATCACGTCGGGGCGCAGGGTGATCTGAAAGGACTCGTTCGCCCACTGCCACGGGTCTCCGCCGACGATGCCCTTTTCGGCAGTAAGCGTCGTGTTCGCCTGAAGACTATCTACGGCGCGATAGGTGATTGTACGCTTTCCCCAAGTTTTCTTGAAGTCGGCACGCTGTCTGACGTGTTCGAACAGACCGGATTCCAGCAGGCAATTATCCCACACGGCGTGAAGGTTGTCGGGCTTCGGGGAAGTTCCGCCACACTTTCCCTGCAGGTCGACCACGATCCGATTTCCACCGCGGTCATCGGCAAACGAGATATGTAGGGGCTGGTGAATGTCGCCGACCCAGTGGCCGATCGCCATCAGCGCAAATACCCTTTCCTCTTTGGATTTCGACCTGTCCTTGAGAACGTCTAGGTCTCGCTTGATACCTGAGAGCACGCACTCGCCGTTTGCCGGGCAATTGCCGTCCACGATCGACTTTGTTGATCGCTCGACGTTTATGAAGTGATCGTCAGGATGTTGGCGAGGCATCTCATCTTCTTCGAGGCATCCGAGATTGAAGCTTGTATAGTGGCGGTCGGGGAGCTTTCCGCGCCCCTCGACGTCGATGCCGCCTTTGTCGATCTCAAAAAGCGTGCGGAGTTCCTTTCGTGTCGCATCGGTGAAATTGCGATATGCTAGATCGCATACCGTCAGGTGACCGAATTGACCCCAGGCTCGTGCGGGCGCAGTGACCCCGAACAGTGATGCGGCGAGGATGCAGGCTCCCGATATCAAGTTGAAAACGCGCATGTTTACTGATCCCTCATGGTAAGAACAGCAAGCATCAAGCGCCGCGCATAAAAATGCTCGGTGCGTGGGGTCTCAATTGAATTGTAAAACCAAAATGTACGTGTGTAATGCCGTATAACTCGTATCACGAGTGCTGAAGTTGTCAATACGTCCTGTTGGTGGCGCTGAAATACTTGAGGTATTCGGAGGAATACTCGGGCTGCGGTTTGATTGTGGACAATCGCGTCTGCTTCAATTCGCGTACCCCGCCCAAATCCATTGCCGCCGGGATTACATGATCGAAGACCCGAGGATATCTGCAATCCGCGGAGATACCCGGACGAGAGTTCATTTTCTTCTTTCGCCAGTGGAGTTGTTGTCACAATCTAGGCGACGACGCTGCCAGCATCTATCTAGCCTGGACAGGCAGGCAGAAACCCGGGCCCTTGTGCTGACCGGGCCCTCCCATTGCGACCTCTACGTCACGTTTTGTCCGTCAATGCCCAAGTACTCGTCCTGACCCGATGCCCAGCGTATTGACTGCTGTCGCAAAAAAAATCGAGTAATTTACTGTGGATACAAGAACAAAACAAGAATATTAGCTGGCGCGGACGCGTGGGAATGGCTACGGAAATCGACCAACAGATGAGGCTCTGCATTGGTCTATCGTTTTATCCACACCGCCGACATTCATCTCGATTCCCCGCTGAGAACGCTGGCCCTACGTAATGCCGAGCTTGCCGAACTGATTGGTCTGGCGACCCGGCGTTCGTTTGTTCGGATCATCGATCTTTGTCTAGAGGAACAACTAGACGCGTTGGTCATCGCCGGCGATCTCTACGATGGCGACCAAACGTCGATGAAGACGGCGCGGTTCCTAGCCGAGCAGCTTGCGCGCCTGCACCAGGCAGGCATCAGGGCGTTCATCATCCGCGGCAACCATGATGCGCTTTCTAAAATCACTGCCGAACTTGTAATGCCGGAGACGGTCAAGGTGTTCGATGCCGTGGCTGAAGCCGTCGCCATCGACCGCGCACCGGGCCATTTCCCCGTCGCAATACACGGACTGAGCTTTGCCAAGCCGCAAGCGCCCGAAAGCCTCCTTCGACACTATGCCCTTCCTGTTCCGGACGCAGTGAACATCGGGATCATGCATACCAGTCTCGGAGGCTCGGCGGGGCACGATCTATATGCCCCGTGCAGCGTCCCCGATCTACGGCAAGCAGGGTTCCGATATTGGGCTCTTGGCCACATTCACAAGAGGTCGTCAGTTGAAGATGCGTCTTGCGCGATTGTCATGCCCGGCATACCTCAGGGGCGTGATATAAACGAGGATGGTCCCAAATCCGTCTCCCTCGTGACAATTAAAGATGACCGCTCGATCCTCATCGAGGAGCGCCAGACAGCCGTCGCCCAGTTCGGGAGACTGGTCGTGAACATATCCAAAGCAGGTGACTGGAAGGATGTGATCCTTCAAGCCAAAGGCAGATTGGAAGACTTTTCTTCCGCGGTCTCGGCCGACCATCTTGTCGCGCGAATCGAAGTCACCGGGTCGAGCGAACTCGCCTGGCGTATTCGACGGGATACCGATCTCCTGCGGGCTGAGCTAGACACGCACGGTGCGGCAATCGGGAATGTCTGGATCGAAAAAGTCGTGACATACCCAGTTGCGCCCCTGCGACCGGATGCACGACCGGGTGCGTTGGAAGAACTTGCCGCGATCATCGACAGCGAGGTCCACGGCTCGACCGAATATCGCGAGGAGGTACGCTCGATCGCCGACGAACTGCGGGGTCAGCTCCCGGCAGAACTCCGGGATATCTTCGGCAAGGACGAGGCGTCTTTCGAAAACCTCCTAGCGCAATCCGCCCAAGACGGTGTGTCGCAGGTCTTGGCGCGTTTGCGTGGAAGCGAAGGAGAGTAGTGTGCGCATCAATCGCCTCGACCTCACGCGTTATGGCAAGTTCACCGACGCCGTCATCGATTTCGGATCGTGTCGAGTCGGATCGCCCGACCTCCACGTCATCTACGGTCCGAACGAGGCGGGGAAATCAACCACGCTCGATGCGATCCTCGACCTGATCTTCGGGATCGGCAATACGACGAAATACGGGTTCCTGCATCCCTACAATACCATGCGTATAGGGGCGAACGTTCACGTGGCAGGTCAGGACAGAGACTTCGTTCGCATCAAACGGCCGCAGAACAGCCTGCTCGATCGCGAGGAACGCAGTCTGGCCGACACGGAGATAAGGGCCGACCTTGGCGGGATCGACCGCGAAGCGTTCTCGACGATGTTCTCGCTGGACGACATTACGCTCGAAAAAGGTGGCGAGAACATCCTTGCAAGCAAGGGCGATCTCGGCGAACTGCTTTTCTCTGCCAGCGCGGGCCTTTCCGATCTCAGCCGTCAACTCGTGGCGATCCGCGGCGATGCGGATAGCTTTTACAAATTTCGTGGACGCAGTAGCCAACTGAGCGATCTCAAGGCACGATTGACTGAGCTGAAGCATAAACGCGAGGCTCTCGACCTCCAGGCCACCGAGTATCGTAAAAGGTTGGCTGAACTGCATCGCCTGGACGGACTCTACGATCAGGCATTAGTCGAGCGCGCGAACACCCAGCGGCGAGCTGACGAGATCAACCGTATCCTTCGTGCGCTTCCGACGATGCGGAGGATTACCGGGCTTCGAGGACAGCTCGACGCCCTTGAGTCCGTGTCCGATCCACCGGGATCGTGGAAGCTCGAGCTCCCGGTGATCCGCAAGGACGAAATCGAAATCCGCGTCAAGCTGGACGAGGTTGCCCGCACCGTCGCGGAGATCGAATACGAGATCGGCGAGATCACTGATGACGCCCTTGCTCTCGGCCTTGCGGCGCGCGTCGGAGATCTTACGAAAACGCTGGAGCCAAGATATCTTACGGCACAGGCCGACATCCCAAAGCTTCGTGGTCGGGTTGCGGAGCTCTCAGTCGAAACCCTTCTCCTGCAGCTTGGCAAAACCAACGAAAAAATGCCAGCGCGGCTCGTCCTGGATGCAGCCACCGTTGGCAAGTTTAGAGCGCTCATAAGCTCCAAATCGGGTATCGACGCTCGCCGGACCTCTGCCGCAGAAGAACTTACCCGAGCTGAGCGCGCACTTCAGGAGGAAGACGAAAACATCTCCCGCTTCGAGGAATTCCGTTCTCCGGCGCGGATCAAGGCGTTCGAGATTCTTTCCGTGACAGTCAAAGCGCTGCCGAAATCTGACGACGAGGTTGCGCTCCGTTCCCTGATGCGGCGACGCGAAAACGCGAATGTCGTATTGGCGGAAAGCCTGGCGCAGCTTGCCCCTTGGCGCGGTAATCCGGCCGACCTCGCGGCCATGAGTCTACCGTCGGGCGCAAAGCTGGACGATTGGAAAACACGATACAGGGAGGACCGGGACCGTTCGAAGACGGCGCGCTCCGAACTCGCGCGGCTGGAGCCGCACGCTAAGCGGATGGACGCGGAGATCAACGTCCTGCGCGCGCGGGCAGGGGAGATCGATGAACCTTCGGTCGCGGCGAGCCGGGCCGCTCGTGAGAAGGCATGGATTTCGCATCGCCAGATCATGGACGCACAATCGGCTGACGCTTTCGAACATGCCATGAGAGCCGACGATCAACTCGTTTCGCAGCGGCTTCTGCACTTCGCGGAAGCCAGCAAGTTGGCGCAGTTGATGCTGACCCGAGCTTCCGCGGGTTCTGATATCGAAGCAGCCCACGAGCGCATTGAACAGGCCGCACGTTCACTTTCGGAGCTCGGAAGCGAGATGTCCGCAACGTTCGCGTCGATTTCTTCCAGCGCCGATTTCGGCATTGATCCGACAGAGCTGGAAGAATGGCTGCGCAGGAGAACCGTCGCGGTGAGAGCCCGGGACGACATGTCGGCCATCGATCAAGAAGTCGCAGATATTCAGGATAGGGCTCACCAATCGAAGAAACAGTTGCTTGCCGCCGTCAAGGGAGCAGGACTGACGGTCAGCAGCGACGCCGATCTTGCAACGCTGTTTGCCGTCGCCGAGGAAGGACTGGATGCCTTCTACCTAGCCATGGATCAGGCAGACCGTCTGGAGCGACTGAAAGAAGATAGCGTCGCTCGCAGACGCGCGATGAACGATGCACTGAAAGCCGCGCACGAATGGGACTCAAGCTGGTCCGAACTGTGCAGCGGTTGCTGGCTGGGGGAGGCATCCGCATTTCCGAAGGTCGATGCAGTCAACGGAATCCTCCACGTTCTCGAGAAGCTCGCGTCCGCGATCGAAGCCAGAGACGGCTTGGTCGATCGAATCCAGAAAATGGAGAAGGATAGCGCCCTGTTCGAAGCTGCGGTCTTCGAGCTGTGCGATAGACTGGAAATCCAGAAATCCGCCTCCCTCACCGAGCTTACGCGGATGATCTCAGACAGGGTCAAGGCGGCCGAGCGAAGCCAGGAGCAGCGGGAAAAGCTCGCGCGTGATCGCGATAAGAAGCACCAGGAAGAGCGTGCAATTCTGGTCGGCAAGGACGTACTCGGTATCCAGATAGGGAAGATGACAGCGTTCTTCGGCTGCACCACCCTGGACGAAGTCGAAACCTTCATTGAGCTGTCGTCGAAACGGCAGGCGCTGCGGAATTCCACAGCCGAGCTGGAACAGGAGCTGGTCGAGATCAGTGTTGCGAACGACATCGGCGACGTCGAGGAACGGCTCGCATCGGCGGATAGAGAGGACTTGGAAGGTCAACTCGCACTGTTGACACCAATCCTGGAAGACCAGGACAGAAAATGTCACGACGTCTTCCATGAGCGGTCCACTATGCAGAAGGCACTCGATGCGATCGGAGGGGACTCCGTCGTCGCGGAAATCGAAGAGCAGCGACGCACCATTTTGCTGGAGATCGAGGAGCGAGCCGGTCGTTACCTAGAGCTTCGCGCGGGGATAACCGCTGCCGAGCAAGCATTGAGGCTCTACAGGGACCGCCATCGAAGTGGGATGATGACAAGAGCCTCGGAGGCTTTCCGGATAATCAGCCGCGGAGCCTACACAGGTGTCGCCGCGCAACCCGGTAAGGATGGCGAAATCCTGATCGCGATATCTGCGAGCGGAGGTTCGAAGGCCGCCGACGAACTATCCAAGGGCGCGCGCTTCCAGCTCTATCTTGCGCTGCGGGTGGCCGGGTATCACGAGTTCGTGGCCAACCGTGCTCCCATTCCTTTCATCGCAGACGACATCATGGAAACATTCGATGACTTCCGCGCCGAGGAGGCCTTCCGATTGTTTTCAGAGATGGCCGGGCACGGGCAAGTGATCTACCTTACCCATCATCAGCATTTGATCGATATCGCCAGAAAGGTTTACCCAGGTGTCCGGCTGCACGATCTGGCGACGATCCAGTCGGCATCGAGGCTTGGCGGGATTGCGGCGGAGTAGCCGGTCCTTTGACACAAGCCGCCTCCGTTTAGGGATCCGTCGTCAGAAGGTCCAACAACTCCGCATTCTCCGGCCTGTGCAAATCCTGGTCGAGGGGCTGGCGTGAGATGAGCGCTGTCAGCTCGCACCTTGACCACGATGCTCTATGCCGTTTCGAATAGTGTCGCCATCTTGGGGACGGAAATGCGGCTAACGGTCTTCCCCTGGTGTTTTTGTCGACATCGCGCATCCAGTCCGATCGAAGTCCACTGCATGGCCGTCAGCCGTTCATCCAGGACAAAAGCGGCGACGATCGCGGCGATGGTAGTGCGTGCCGGCTTCGCGCTGGCTACCTTCATCTGACTAGAACTTTGGTTGGCTCGATCCATTCTGCGCTTTATTCGCTGTGTTGTTGTCGCCGACGGAGGCGGCACTGGATCACGACTTCATCGCATCGATATACGAAGCAGCTGTCGTGCCCGAACTCTGGAAGGGGCGGGGCTTGCTGGATCAGTTGGCGCGCCGCAGCTACGCGCATGACGCCGTGCTGATGAGTGTTTCGCCTGACCGCGATTTCCGATGGATTGGAAACGACTCCGCCATTCCGAAAATGCACGTTTATATCGAGGAAGGCTGGGGCGCCAAGAACCCCGTGCCTGCTGAGTGAGCAACGAAACCGGAGATTTTCCGAACCGCGCCTTCTTATGGACACCGACATCATGACTCAAGAGGAAATGATGGCGAGCGAGTACTATCAGGGGTTCATGCGTCCCCACGGCTGCTTCTGGCACACCGGAGTCAAGGGTCATGGCAATGCCGGTCGCAAACGGTAAGAGCGGTCGGTGTGGCTGGAGGGAGAGGGGGAGGGGTGTTCGTGGCGGGTTGAGGTTGTCGGAGAGAGGCTCTGGCAAGCCCGCCACGGACAAACGATATGGCACAGCCCATTCAGAAAATCACGCTCAATGCCGGACGGGACATCCCTTTCAATAAGCTCGTTCTCAGCCAACAGAACGTGCGCAAGACCAAGGCGGGCGTTTCGATCGAGGAACTTGCCGAGGACATAGCCCTTCGCGGGCTGCTGACCAGCCTGAACGTGCGCGCCGAAGTCGATGGCCACGGCAATGAGACCGGCATCTATCGTATCCCGGCGGGCGGTCGCCGCTATCGCGCGCTGGAGCTGCTGGTCGCACAGAAGAAACTGTCGAAGACGGCGGCCATTCCCTGCATCGTAAGCAAGGGCGACACCCTCGAAGTGGAGGATTCGCTTGCCGAGAACGTCATGCGCGTGGATCTTCATCCGCTGGACGAGTTTCGGGCCATCATGACGCTCCGCGAACAGGGGCTCGACGAGGCAGAGATCGCCGCCCGCTTCCATATGTCGGTCGCAACGGTCAAGCAGCGCCTGCGGCTGGCTTCGGTCTCGCCGCGTCTCCTCGAGCTCTACGCCAACGACGAGATGAAGCTCGGGCAAGTCATGGCGTTCTCGATCAGCAATGATCACGTTCGACAGGAGCAGGTCTGGGACACGATCTCGCGGTCGCACAATCAGGATGCCTACTATATCCGCCGGATGTTGACCGAAACCGCAGTCCGGGCTTCCGACCGCCGAGCGGTCTACATCGGTATTGACGTCTATGAGGCAGCCGGCGGGGTCGTCATGCGCGACCTGTTCGAACAGGACAATGGCGGATGGCTGCAGAATCCGGCGCTGCTCGAACAGCTCACGCTCGAAAAGCTGACCATTGAGGCCGAAGCATTGAAAGCCGAAGAGGGCTGGAAGTGGGTCGATGCGGCGTTCGATTTCCCCTATGGCCATACCTCCGGTCTTCGCCGGTTCTACGGCGAACGCGCCGATTATAGCGAGGAAGAGCTTGCGCGGCATGGTGCATTGAAGGCGGAATACGACAGGCTCGACGCAGAATACGCCGAGGCGGAGGAGCACTCCGAGGAAACCGAGATGCGGCTGGAAAAGCTCGGTAGCGAGCTGGACGCCATCAACGACCGGCCCTACGTCTTCGATCCGGAAGACGTTGCCCGCGGCGGCGCCTTCGTCTCGCTCGCCGCCAACGGTGAACTGCAGATCGAACGTGGTTTCGTGCGGCCCGAAGACGAACCCGTCGCCGAGCCGGAAAGCAGTGATATCGGTGACGGCGCCGGTGATGGTCAAAGCGACAATGACGCCGTTGCGGTCTCGGTAAACGGCGCCATCTCGATCAACGGCAAGCCTGTCGGCGTCGAAGAACCGGAGGAGGACGACGATAGGTTTCGTCCGCTCTCCGACCGCGTCATCGAAGATCTAACGGCCGCCCGCACCGTTGCGCTGCGCAATGCGCTGGCGAACGATCCCGTGATGGCCTTCATCGCCGCCCTGCAGGTCGCGGTCCTGAAAATCTTCTACAGATACGGGGCTGACTCGTGCCTTGAGATCACGCTCCAGCACACTGCGTTCGGCCAGACGCAGGGGCTCGGCGACACGGTCTGGGCAAAGGAGATCGAACAGCGGCAGGAATCCTGGGGCTATGATCTTCCCGGCAACGCCGACGAGGTCTGGAACTATCTGACGGCGCTCGACCAGGATAGCCGTACGGCGCTGTTTGCCCATTGCGTCTCGCTGTCGGTGAACACAACCGTGCAGGCGTGGAACCGGCGCGCCAAGGAAAATGTCCACGCCAGGCAGCTTGCCCATTCGCTCGGCTTCGGCATGGTCGCGGCCGGCTGGACGCCGACGGTGGACAACTATCTCGGCCGCGTGACCAAGGCGCATATCCTGCAGGCGGTCCGCGAGGCGAAGGGCGAGCAGTCGGCGCAACTCATCGATCATCTGAAGAAGCCCGACATGGCGCGCGAAGCCGCCCGGCTTCTGGAAGGGAGCGGATGGCTCCCCAAAGTGCTGCGGCTTCCAATGGATCAACTCCCCGCAGAGGCAAAGGTCGATGCGGCGGCGATCGACGCCATTGTCGATGACAATATCGCCGAAGTCGCCGCGGTCGATCTGCCAGCCTTCCTGACGGAAGCTGGGGAAGCTGAGGAAACGGTCACCGACCCGATCGGGGACGAAGACGAACATCTCGAGGCCGCCGAATAGCCACCCCACCCTCGCTCGCGAAGCCCGGCCGCTGCGCCGGGCTTCTCCGTTTTCAGGAGCAGAGTGACGCCTGCCTATGCAATTGCAACGACCTAAACCTGCCAACAGGGCGACGACCCGCCGTCCGCATCAATCTTCCTGCGCGGCCGGCAGGGGGACGGATGCGGCCAGCCAAAAAGGGAGAGCCGGGCCGGGGAGAAGGGCGAGCCGGTCGGTGGAGAGAGAGCTGCTCGGCCTCAACTCTGTTGCCTCTCTGGAGAAAGATCGATGTCGATATCCGAAGTCACACCCCAAACTGCTTCCATCGTCCCCGACGAGCGCCGCCTGGAATTCCTGCCAACCCTCTTCGGGCGCTCGCTCCTGATCATCGGCGAGAACGCGGTCTACAGCCTCATGGAGCAGCTCAGCCCTCTCGACTATGGCGGCGGGTTCTGGGATTTCTACGAGCGTGAGGGCAAGCCGCTGTTTCTGGCTCCGAGATCCAAATCGCGTTTCAGGATCACCGGCGAAATCACCGGGTTTCAGGGGGAAGTCTCGGCGGAAGCTGCCGGGGTTATCGCCACGCTTTTTGCCTTCTCGCATCTCTCCTTCCAGCATCAATCCGAGCATCTCTCGGAAGGTTATGGCCGCCTTTACTCCTATTCGGCTGACCACCCCGAAGCCGCGGAGATCTTCCAGGCGATCGATTGACCAGTGCCCTGCGTCGCCCTCCGCCGGCGCGCTTGTTTGTCCAGCCCGGATTGCCCTGTCGGCCAGGTCTTACAGCCGCAATCCATCATCCACCTCACCAGCTCGGTTGTAGCAAGAGCGGTCAGCCGGGCTCTTTCGTTTCAGGAGACTTCATCATGAACACCGTGATTTCCTACCCGCCACCGGCATCGTCTGGATTCAAGGTCGATATTTCCCGCGGCGAACGCATCAGCCGTGTTTCGTCGGAATGGTTTTCGCGTCCTGACGACGAGCGCTATCTGTCGCTTTCCGATCTTCATTGCGCAGTCAACGCGAGAACGGAACGCGCTCGCGTCCGCACGGTCGGGGCCGCCGAAATCCGCGTCGAGGCAACCCGCGACAATGCCGAACGCTTGTCCTTGGTCGTTCCCGGCGAGCGCGAGCCGTTGGCACCGACGCACTGGAGCTACGGTCAGCTCTGCAGCCTGGTTGGCGCACCTGCGAGCTATATGCGCCAGCTGCCCGCGCCGCTGGCGGCGATTAATCTCCAGCACGGGCTCCTCAATCATAACGCCGAAATGGTCAAAACGCTCGAGATGGACGACGGCCGCCTTGAACTGCGGGCGGTGACCGGTCCGGAATATGGTCGCATCTGGGATAGGGATTTGATCGCCGCGATCATGAACATTGCCGGGAACGGCACAGGCGACACGATCTGGAAAGTTCCGGGCCTGCTCGACTGGTCTGCGATGACCCACAATCCCTTCGTCGACATCGCGAAGGACACGACGACGCTCTACGCCAGCGATCGCGACGTCTTCGTCTTTCTTTGCGATGACACCCATCCGATCGAAGCCGGTCGATTGGCGAATGGCGAACCTGATTTGTATTTCCGCGGATTCTATGCCTGGAACTCAGAAGTTGGTTCGAAAACTCTAGGAATTGCAAGCTTTTACCTGCGAGCAGTGTGCGCCAACAGGAATCTCTGGGGGACCGAGAATTTCGAAGAAATCACCATCCGCCACTCAAAATTCGCGAGCCAGCGTTTCGCCCACGAAGCGGCGCCGGCGTTGACGAATTTCGCCAAGTCCTCGCCCGGGCCGTTCGTCGCCGGCATTCGTGCCGCCCGTGAGCGCATCGTCGCTCGAAACGAAGACGATCGCTTGGAGTTCCTGCGTAAGCGCGGTTTCTCGAAGGCCGAAACCGGCAAGATCATCGAGACTGTTCTCAGCGAGGAGGGGAGGCCGCCCGAGAGCATTTTTGATTTTGTTCAGGGTATCACTGCGCTGGCACGGGGAAAGTCGCATCAAGACACGCGGCTCGAACTCGAAGGCAAAGCGAAGAGACTGCTCGAAAGCGCCGCCTGACTGCCGGCTCGGCCGCATGCGAAGCAGGAGGCTTATATCGCGCGCCGCAAGGCGAAGCGACATTTCTACATGGATGGATGGGTGGTTCTGAAGCCGGTGTATGACGTGATCAAGCGCTGATGTCGGCGCCGCTCTTTTCCCCCACCGCTTCAACGCCGAGCAGGCGTCGGGGAATCATCCTCTCCGATCGCCTGTTCGGCGGCGACTTGGTCGCCGGCCGCTTTCAGATCAACCTTTTCCCAGATTGACGGTTCTAGCCGGGACAGGTGATGCCGGTTCTTGATCTCCACAGCGAACGGTTTCTTCTCATGTCATAGCAATCCACTGCACAGAGCTTGGAAAGGTCGAGGTGCTCTTATTCGCTCCGTTCTGTCAACGCCCTGCCAATCGGCGCATTTCCGGCATATGGAGCAAACGGCGGCGTTTCCCACCGCTCGCCGCTGCCGGAGACAAGCAAATTAAACATGTGACACCCCCGGCTTCACGCCGCCTTCTCCATGGACCACTGCACGCGCGCGGCGAGAAACGCGGCAAACGTTTTCACATTCATATTGCCGCTCGCCTCCTCCAGCCCTGCGAGATAGGCCTTCCTGTCATCGACGCTGACGACGGTCCAGGGATAGCCGCCCGACGCCAGCATCGCGTTCATGAGGAACCGCGCCATTCGCCCGTTGCCATCGGGATAGGGGTGGACATAGCCTACAAGCCAATGCCCCAGCACCGCACGCACTGACGCCTCATTCTCTGCTTCCAGTAGGTCGAACAGCTCATTCATGCCATCGGCCACCGCTTCGGTACGCGGCGGCACGTGCTGCGAGCCGCGCAGGTACACAGGGTGGTTGCGATATCCCGCAAGCGCGCTGGCCTTGAGGATGCCGGCCGTCACTGAAGGCGCGAACAGCTCCCGGTACCACTCCCGGTGAGTGTCCCGCGTCAACGTGCCGGCCGGCTTGCCGTTGATGATCGCGGCAACTGAATCTTTGACCTTTTGGAATGCGAGGTAGTAGCCACGCGCGGCGAGTGCATCCCGGTTCTTGCGGTCCTCTTCATCGATCTCCGGATTCCAGCTCCCCTCGCGCACCCGGTCAATGAGTTCCGGGGTGACGCTGTACCCTTCTATCGAGAGCGAATGGTAGGCATCGTTCTGATAGATATCCTCGACGAACTTCATGTAGGCGTCTTTGTCCGCCGGCAACCCCGGCGCTTTCGGGAATATCTCAATCACGGCTTCGCGCTGCGATTCCCATATCGCGCGCAGGCGGGCCGCCAGCGGGGGTACTCCTGCTGCAATGGTTGTCACGCCCGTCTGCCCGGCGAAGGGGTCTGACTCGCGAACGTCGTACCCGGTCGCTTTGAAGGCCGCCAGGATTTCATCGGCAAAAGCATCGCGCCCGACGCGGCGGAAGGCGCCCGCAAGCCGTCCCGCCACGGTAGAATGGCCACCATCAAGCAGCAGGGCCAGCACGGTTGATACGTCGCGCACGGACGCCATGGCGACCTGCATCTCGATAGGCGCGCGCTGAAAGAACGCTTCCGGCACTCGAATAAGGGCGGCCTCGACAGTGAACACACGCTGGCCGTTTTTCTCTGTCAGTTCGGCTGGCATCTCCTTGACCTTGAGGTCATAGAGCGAAGTGCCGAACAGCAGGTCGATTTTGTTGTTCGTGCCTTTTGGGGTGTTCACCACCACCTGAGGCGGAATAGTGGGCGCTTCCGCGTGCAGAAGCAGCGACTGCTCCGGTGACAGGAACCAGTCCTTGCCAAACCGATCATTGCAGTAAAGGGAGCAGAACTTCCAGAAGCTCGCATACCAAGGGGTGGTGTCCTGCTGCTGTGCCTGCGGGCCGGTCGACATGAGCCAGCCCTTGATGACATCGCGCAGGAACCCGTTCTGCAGCAGCCGCTCCCGGTGGACCCGGGTCAGTTCATCTGACTTGAATATGCGCCGCCCGCCGCCCCGCAGCGCTTTGAGGACGGCCAGTGATTCCGCGAGTTTTTCATGGGGCTTTGCCATGGGCCGTGCCTTTGCAAGTTTTCAGCGTTGTGTATTTACAAGTATATAGTGCTGATACGTGATAAGTCAATGATGATGTGTATTTGCAAGTTTTTTAAGTCGTGAGACAACAAGTTTTTTATGCGATAATCGAAAATGTCACAATGAAATTATAATTTTGATAGTGTTTCTATAGCTAGTTCTGCGCGAAGGATCGTCACCCTTTCGGCGTAGCCTCCCAGCGGAGCAGAAGCTCGGGGCAGAGCCTAGAGCCTGACCCTCTGAAGCCCTTGCGAAGAGGGACGCGCCTCTTTGAAAAACTGTCTCTTTGTGCACCGTAGGTACCCGCAAACGAGAATTCTCAAAGAAAAGACGCGCCTACCTCTCCCTTCCGCCACTATCATTCCTGCCACGCCCCAGATGCTCTTTGCTCACCTCAAACGCATTCTACGAATGGCCCGTCTGAGGCTGAGAGGACCATGCGGTGCGCGCGACGAATTCCTGCTTGCAGCAGTCGCTCAAAACCTCAGGATGCTGGCGAAACTCAGGCCCCAAAGGTCGCCGCACCCCGTCATAGCGGCATGGCTCAACACCTTGCGCTGGGCGTAGGGTCAATAACCGATAGCTACTCACGAAAAGACGTCCGCACAGTGCGACGAGCGAATAATCCGCCGAGTTTTCAACGATATCCGCCGAGAGCGGCAATGTGCAGTGCGCGCCCCGCATTCATCGACGACCGCGCGCCCGTCGGCCAAGATGACCGCAAAGGGTGCCGCAAGCGGTCGTTGGTGGCAATTGCTACAAAATTCCGCGCATTTGCGGATCAAGGCAGGCGGGGGATTTCGCCTTCGGCCACCCGCCAGACCCAAGGTGTAATCTCGGGCCGCGCCTCGATCATGTCCGCAAGGGCTTGCTCATAGTCGTCTCCGGCGCTCGCCGGCACGATGAACATCGCGATGGGAGCGGGTTTCTGTTCCGGCAATGTCACCGACACGATCGGCGCGTCGCGCGGCAGATTGAAACGCAATCCTTTGACGCTCTTTCGCTTGAGGTGGCTCAGCTTTTCCAGAAGCCGCAGCTCGTGAATATCCTCGAACGGCAGCCATTGCTCGTTGACCACCATCAGCGCGACCTCTTCGACTCCCGCAATGCCGGCGGCTGAAATGCCAAAGGTGGCGATGACAATCAGATGGAACACCTCGTTCGAGCGCCACAGTTCGAGCTCTGCCTCATGGCGCGCGGCGAGCCGTCGCCATGCGCTCTCCTCGATCATCAGTGGAAAGGGCATATGCCGCACGACGATCCTTTGGCCCTCGCGTGCCGCGGAGAACTCCTTTACCTCGGCCACGATCATCATCAGCTTGCGTGGACCGGAGCCGGTCGCCTGTACGCCCTTGAGCGCCGCAGCGCGCCGGACGGCGATCCCATCCTTGTCGTCGGCATGAAACACTTCCGGCACGAAGAGCATTTCGCTCAAGATCGCGCCTCTTGCCGTCATTTGAGCGGCCGCATTGCAAAGGCTTGACCGCACCCGACCCCAGCCACGTTTGCCCGACCAAGTCGAACGCCATTCGGTCAGTTCACCCGCCTCCCAGAGATAGTGCAGCATCGCCCGTAGCGACAAATTCCTCGGCTCGCTGCGAATGCTGTGTTCAGACGATTCCGCCGGTGTTCTGGGGGTGGCACGAGGCCCGCGCTTGGTTAGCGAAAAGTCCAGTTTCAGGTTGGCCTTGCCGTTCGCATCGATCTGGATCGCGTTCCCGACCAGTGCCCCAAGGCCGGAAAGCTCGTAGGGGGGCTCATAGGAGTGGCAGGCAGGATCATGACCCCGTCCCGATAGCGGCATCCGCTTGATGAGATACAGGTCTTCGACCCGCGCTATATACATTGGCGCTGGCGGCTCCCTGCACATGCACATCGGACGCAGCCGCTGCTCGTAGGCATGCGAGAGGAAACCCCGCAAATCGGGCGAGGATTCCTCGATCACCCGATCGCCAATCTTGAATGTTCGCACCTCTGTTCTCTCCGTTCCTTCGCCGAAGCTACACGGCCATGATGCGTTTTACTATCGGAAATTCGTCAGTAAAATGTCGCGATGTGGGTGAGGCCTGCCTAGGGATGTGGCTTCCGCCTGCGCAAGGCGATGAAGGAGACACATTGGAGCCCCGCGGCGGAGAGTGAGAGATTGGCGAGGAGCGGGCCGGGCCGGAGGGGAATCTTTCGGGGCGCCAGCCGCAGGGTTCGTACCGATGGCGCGAATTGATCGTCCTTTTGCCCTGCGCAAGCCGGGCTTTTCCCGTTCCAGGAGGATAGAATGGCAATACCCAGATATGACGCGGCCAACTTCGATACCCTACAGTGCGCAGTTGCAGGCGGCCGCATGACGGTGAAGAACCGACGGCTGGTCTATACCCATCCGCTCACCGGGGCGCAGTCGCACCTATTGACCATCGAGCGCATGGACGGCAACCAGCCGATGCAGCTCCCTGACGCGTTGTGCGTCCGGGTGATGAACGACTATCGGATCGGGCTCGTCGGCTTCAGCGACGGTATGCGCGACAGGCTGCGATCCCTCGGCCTGTTCTCCGAGATGGTTGCCTGGAAGGTCCGGTTGTTCGTCCTGGCGTCAGATGACGGGCAGGCGGCGCTGGCGCGCCTCATCGAACGACATCGCATCATCGATGTCACCGGCCGAGGTTGACCGCCATGCTGTCCGCGTCTGAACTGGCGGATCGTCTCGCGCATCATGCGGAGGCGGTCTGCCGTCATTACCTCTCCGCCGGCCGTAAGGCCGGCAATTACTGGATCGTTGGTGACGTCGCCAACAGCAAGGGCAAGTCGCTTTATGTCCATCTCACCGGCCCTCGCAGGGGCAGGTGGACGGACGCTGCGACGGCTCAATACGGTGACCTGCTCGATCTGGTGCGCGAGACCTGTGGACTGGTCGATTTCCGGGACGTCGCGGAGGAAGCGCGTCGCTTCCTTTGCGAACCCAATCCGGCGTCGCCCGAAAAGGACGATACTCTGACCGACCAGTCCATCGACAGACCGGCGGCGGAACGCGCAAGACGCCTGTTCCGCATGACGCTGCCGCTCTCCGGCACGCTGGCCGACAGCTATCTGCGCCAGCGCTGCATTCTGCGCGCGCCGCTGCATTCCGCGCTTCGCTTCCACCCGTCTTGCTACTACCGGGATCTCGTCAGCGGCAGCACTAGCACCTACCCGGCGCTAATCGCCGCCGTGACCGATCACGCCGGCACGATCACCGGCGTGCATCGCACCTGGCTCGACCCGGATGGCGAGGGAAAGGCGAAGGTCGACGATCCCCGCCGCGCGCTCGGCGGGCTGCTGGGTAATGCCGTGCGCTTTCGCTTTCCCGTCCATGCTTCCGTTCCGGTAATGGCCGCAGGCGAGGGGCTCGAAAGCATCCTGTCCCTCTCACACGTGATGCCCGGTATGCCGATGGTCTCGGCGCTGACGGCCAATCACCTTGCCGCCTTCCGGCCGCCAAACGGGTGCCTGCGCCTTTACGTCGCCGCCGACGCCGATGCGGCCGGCCGGCACGGCATTGAGGGATTGAGCCGCCGTGCGCAGGTGCTCGGCATCCTGCCGCTCGTCTTGACCCCGGAACTTGGCGATTTCAACGAGGATCTACGCCGGCTTGGCCCTGACCGGCTCCTTGCAAATCTCCGCGCCCAGCTCGCGCCCGAAGACGCGCAGGCCCTCCTGCCCGCGTGAGGCGGGCGTGAATGGAGGACGGGTGCGGAGGCGCCGTAGTGGGAGCGCTGGTGCCATGACGATCTCGGTTCCGGTGAGGCGCGCGCCTGCGGGCCTGCCGAGAGGCGACCCTTACCAGGCGGTTGTCGGGCCTTCAGCGGGTCGGTCAGGTTTCTTCCCCGCGCCGGCCTTTTGCTCCTCATCGGCTGCTGCGAAAATCGGTTCCCGCTTTTCGGCCGATGCGGGAGCCGGCGCTCCTCGCGGCCCAAGAAACCCGCCCTCAGCCGCCCGGCGCTCACGCTGGGCCACTTCGCTACGCTCGCGGTTCCGGCCCGCCCGCCGCCTGGACAGGGATCGCCGTCAGGCCGCGAGAGGCGTGGCCCAAACCGACGGAGATCATCATGAACCTGACGCTTCCCATCGACGACACTTTCGAACCCCATCACGCGTCTTCGCCCACCGACCGCTTCATCTACGAGATGCAGATCTACGGCCACCGTCCGTTTCAGGACGAGCCGGACCCGCGACCACTGCCCGAGGAGCCGGTCGTCCAGTCGGCGCTGACCGCGATGTTTTCCGCCATGTTCGAGATGCTCGGCGATACGCGGCTGGAGCCCGATCTCGAAGACCTGCTCTGGTCGACGGTCAACCTCTTCCACCGCGCCGGCGAGCGCATCCAGCGCGAGCTTCAGCGCAACGAGGATGCTCAGCGCACGGGTCAGCGCGAGCAGGACGGTTCCGAGGTGAAAAGCGTTGAGCTTGAACGCTATGTCGCCGAAGGCATCACGCTCCTCGAGCGCCGCAACGCCTTCGAGTTCATGCGCGACTATGCAGCCGATCTCTTCGAGGCTCAGACCGGCTCGGCATGGCGGCCGCGCACTGGCTCCAAGGTCAACCACGCCAACATGACCGCGGCGATGATCGCCTCCAGAGATTTCCTCTCTGCCCGCCGGCACGCCGAAAACACAGTGTTGATCCCGGCTGGTACCAAGATCGCCTTCGGCGGCGGCATGGACTACAACGATCACGACAGGATCTGGGCCGCCCTCGACAAGGTCCATGCCAAGCACGCGGACATGATCCTGCTGCACGGCGGCTCGCCGAAAGGCGCCGAACGCATCGCCGCCTGCTGGGCGGAAGCCCGGAAGGTCACTCAGATCGTCTTCAAGCCCGACTGGAACAGGCACGCCAAGGGCGCTCCATTCCGGCGCAACGACGAGATGCTTTCGGTTATGCCATCAGGCGTCATCATCTTCCCCGGTTCCGGCATTACCGACAACCTTCGCGACAAGGCCCGTCGATTGGGCATCAATGTCTGGGAACTCAAAGGAGGCGGCGCGTGAGCGCTGTTTTCTTGCAAATCTGGATATTATGGAGATGGATGAAGGAGCAAGGTTATGCGGCAGTTCACAATAGGCGATTTCAACAAGCAGGTGGGCGAGGTCACCGACGCCGCTGCCCGCGAACCGGTCGTTGAGTTTGCGGAGAACCATGTGCCGGGAAGCGGCTGTCGCCTCCTCAGGCTTATCATAGAACTCGATCATCTGCCGACCCCTTGTTCCGATCCGGCAGCAGTTGCGCACCAGAGAACTGCTGCCGAACAGCGTCGGCTGGATCGAGAGCCGATAGAAGCGGGCCATGTTCCGTGTCGGGTCAATTCGGTAGAGTAGTGTGATCTCGGTTTGTGCGTCCATGGCTGGATCATGGCTTCGTGCCATTTGGTCGTCCAACGACTTTCCTGAATCGGCCGCGCTGGATCGATTCATGTCTGTGATCGATCCACGCTCGCCTCTCCGCCTCAAGCCAGCGGCGACCTTGTGGTCGCTGCCTGCCGTGATCATCGAAAGGGAAGGCCGGTCTCGGGGATCGTGACAGCCTGCATCGTGCGGGTTCGTCCGAAGCAGCTCGCTGTTCGCAGGCCAACTGCCACCGACAACGGCACGCGTTATCGAAGGAACCGCACAGAAGCAGTGGTTTCCGGTCTTCAAAACATGCTCGCAGAGGGATGCGGACGAAGCGGCTTCAGCGGCAATTCGGCATGGTAGGTCTTTGGAGGATGACGCCGGTCGGGTGCAGCGCTCGCCCGTTGGCGGAGACCAGCGAAGGCGACGTTACACGGATCGTGCCAGCTGCCGGTTGCAGGTACTCGCGGCGCCGGGTGGCAATCGGATGGCCATGAGTGGTTCTTCCGTTTCGGCCGCGGTTCGGGACCATTCCCGTTCTCTTGTGTCGCCTTTCTAAGGGACCGGCCGCTATCAGCGTCAACCCGCAAGGGGTTCCCCTCCGCTTCGCTCCGGTGACGCCTGCGGCACGGCCCCTTCTTCGGGCGCCATCGGGAATGGTCCCGAGCAACCGAAGGAGAAAGTCCCATGGCCACCACGATCGCAACCCTGACCACCAAGACTGACGGCACCCTCGAAGGCGTGTTCGCGACGATCCGGGTGAACGCCCCCATCGCGCTCATCCCCAATGCCAACAAGGCAAGCGAGGAAGCCCCCGACTACCGCATCATCCATCGCCGCACCGGCTTCGAGATCGGTGCCGGCTGGAACCGCATCGCTCGCCAGACCGGCGAGGAATACCTCTCGGTGAAGCTGGAGGCGCCCGAGATCGGCGTCATCTTCGGCAACGTCGCTCCGGCTCCCGGCGGCGACCCGAACCGGAAGGTCATCCTCTGGAACAATCCGGCCTGATCCAAGCAGCCGGCTCCGATCCCCGGGGCCGGCTTTCCCTTTCGATGATCAGAACAGGCGGCGGGCTAGACCCACCTCCTGTTCTTGTTCCGGTGCCATACGAGACGTGGGCTGTCTGCTCAGATTTGCAAAGTCTGCCGTGAGGATCGGGCCGCATCAAGGTCACGCGGCCCCTCCAATTTTGCCTCCGCTGCGTTTCACGCCACTCCGGCAAAATCGGTTCCTCCGCGCGCCGGCTCCGCCGGTCGCGTTCCGCGAACCTTGACCCGTCCCGATCCTCACGACCGCCAGCGTCATCTTTCACGTCAACCAGGAGATGACGACGATGACGAACGAACACTACTTCAACATTGCCTGCACCATCGAGGAACTTCGCCGTGAAGCGAAGGAGGCGCAGACGCCGGAAGAGCGCCTGGAGATCGAGGTGCAGATGGAAGCGCTTCGGGCCGAGCTTACCGAGCATGCCAAGGAACAGGAGCTGCCATGAGGCAGCTCTTTTCTCATCGAGGGCGAGCCAGACCGACCGGATATCATTCCGTCGACCCTGTCTTCTCCTGTGCAGTCTTTCTGGTGCTTGATGCCTATCGTTAATTCCTTACAAAGCGGTTGGGCCTCGCTGCCCCATCCATGTCTTTCCGCCGGAAGTAGATCGCACGCCCGCAGCGGATTGGGCTATGCCCCTGCACGATGATGATCTGCTCGTCCTTGCGCATCGATTGGGTGATCTCATGGGGCATGATCAGTGGTCGCCGTTGGAAGTTGACGTTCTCCGACTTGCGCGATGCGCCGTTCTTCGCATCCCAACCGATGTTGCGTGAGCTTCCCTTCACCTCGACCGTCATCTCGCCGCACTGCGCCGACACGTTTCGGGCGGTGTCGAGCGCCTTGATTGCCGCATAGGAGGCGAAGGCGCAGCCGTCGATCCATGAGGTCGCGCCGTCCCTTCCGAAGTGCCGCTCCAACTGCCCGACCGACTGGTACATGAGCATCATCGAAATCCCGTACTTGCGACCGCGATCGCGCGCCTCTTCGAGAACCCGCATGTAGCCGAGCAGGTCGCCCTCATCGAGCATGAAAAGCGCCCGGCGCCTGAACCCGCCATCGGCTTGGATCATCGCATTGATCAGGGCGCCGATGATGACCCGGCCGATGCCGGGATAAGACCGCAGGATCGATGCCGGGATATTCAGAAAAACGTCCTTCCTCCCGCTGACGATGTCGCTGGACTTGAAGGCATTGCCGCAGACCAGTGCCGCATAGCTGTCGAGCGAGAGCCATTGCGTATCCTTCGACGCGGTCGAATAGACGCCGGAGAACGTCTGTTCGGTCATGTTCGTGAACACACCCAAGGTTTCGCGGATGAAGGCCGATGCCGAGTTCTCCTGAATGTCGCGCAGCATCGCCAGTACCGACGGCTCGGGCTCGGAAACGATCAGGCGCAGGCTGCGCAGGTTTCGCCTTCCGGCATAGTCCGGTGACAGCATCACGTGGGTGAGCAGCCCCGTCAGCAGATTGTGCGCCTGGCTCTGGAAGTAAGAGCCGGTCGAGCTTTCGAAGCGCATGCTTTCCGACAAGAGCATGTGGGCGACACCGACGATGTCTTCTTCTTTCTGTTTCGACGTCTCGATCCCGTCGAGCACGTTAAACCCCATGATCGGGTTCGTCGGATCGAGCACCATGACCTCGCGGCCCAGCACGCGGGTGCGATGTTCGACCACCATCGGCGCGACCTCGGTGGAGGGGTCGAGGCAGATCAGCGGCCCGGTATAGCGTAGCGCCGTCGGCACGACATTGCTGGTGGTCTTGTAGCCGCCCGATCCGGCAAAGAAGAGCATGTGGGTGGAATCGAAATCCTGCCCATAGGTGAGCAACGGGGCCTTGCCACCTTGCCCCCATGTCGAGCTATCGTTCGGATCGAAGGGTAGATCATGGACGATTTTCTTGTCGACGCGATAACGCTCGCCGACGACGATCTCACCATCCGGTGGAAACAGTTTTCCGGCCGCTGACATCGAAAGCCAGTCCGCATCGCCGAAGGTCGCACGCCGCGCCCGTTTGACTTGTTCAGGAACGATTGTGGAAGTGCGGGCCGAGACTGCCACGGCCATGAAGCCGCACAACGCGCCTATCACGACAACCATGTCGAGATAGGAAAGAGCATAGTTCCAGGTTGCGACGCCGCGCTGAACAGACGGAGCAAGCCGCCCATACTCTCTGAGGCTGTAGAAGCCGACCACAGCCAAAAAGCATAACAGGCTTGTCATGGCGACCGGCCGGCGGCGGTGCATCGGTAAGGCCCAAACCGCCAACAGTCCGGCGAGCGGCCCGAACAAAAGCATGGGCATCGGCGCCGCACGCAGAAACCAATATTCGGCCTTGCCCGACATGCCGGCAGCCAGTCCCGACCATCGCCAGCCGACGATGTAGACGGTGATCGCCGTCACAGCGATTGGCACGAGGACGAGCACCAGGCTCGGATGCAATTTTCCCTTCAATGCCATTCCGCCATCTCCTTGATGCACGCTGTCTCGCCATTCGGGGAAGGCGTCTTGAACGCCTCTACGCCGATATCGCGCAGCCGCCGATGCTCCGGCGAGCCCATTACCACTCTCGCCAGTTCGAGCAGGCCGCCGAGCAGGAACGCCCGGTCGGCCATCGACAGGCCTGCTTTGACGACGATGCCGCCGAGCAGGAATTTTTCCCGCGCCTCCCGTTTGCGGTCAGCCGTCATTTGAAACCGCCTCCGGCGTTCCAGTCCCATTATCCGTTGATCGACGCGCCGGAGCAGGTACGCCACCAGACCCCTTCTTCTCTCGGCTGCGAAATCGCGCCGCGATCTCTTCGAAGATCCGATCCACCTCATCGTCTGAGATCTCCATCTCCGCCAGCCCCGACTTCGTGGCGGCTTTGGCAAAGCGCTCGGCGGATTTAACTATCAGAAATCGTCTGCGCTCCCGAAGTTTTTCAATCTGGGCATTGAGATCAGAAATCGATGACTTTGCGCCCATTGGCGATTTTTTCCTTTAGCAAAAATAACCTCAACACGCCGATTATACTAACTATTATACGATAGTTAAATAGGCTATTTTGCATTACCCTGAAAACGTCGCAGCCGGAAGTCTTAGCCGTGGCCGTGTTCCGGAAAGGCGGCATCGGCCCTTCGGTCCGATCGGTTTTGAGGGCGCAATATACGTCGCTGTCGCGACGTGCTTGGTCGATGTGGAGACGGCAGTGGCGATCATGTTCGTCAGAGCGCAGGTGATCAGCAGGGGAGCGGGACGCAGTATCGTCTCGGCGGCCGCCTATCGCCATCGCGCCCGGATGATGGACGAGCAGTCCGGCACCTCGTTCAGCTACAGGGGTGGGGCAACGGATCTCGTGCATGAGGAGCTGGCACTTCCTGAGGGTATACCGGTCTGGCTGAAGATCGCGATCGCCGGAAAATCCGTCGCCGGCGCCAGCGAGGTCCTGTGGAATGCGGTCGATGCTTTCGAGACGCGCGCCGACGCACAGCTCGCGCGGGAGCTGATCATTGCGCTGCCGGAGGAGCTGACGCGAGCCGAGAACATCGCGCTGGTGCGGGAATTCGTCCAGGACAATCTGACGTCGAAGGGCATGGTTGCCGACTGGGTGTTCCATGACAAGGACGGCAATCCTCACATCCACCTGATGACGACGCTCAGACCTCTGACGGAGGAGGGGTTCGGGCCGAAGAAGGTGTCTGTCCTGGGTCAGAATGGAGAGCCGTTGCGGGTCGTCACGCCAAATCGTCCGAATGGTAAGATCGTCTACAAGCTATGGGCCGGCGACAAGGAGACAATGAAAGCCTGGAAGATCGCCTGGGCGCAAACAGCCAATCGCCATCTGGCGCTTGCCGGCCATGAGATCCGCCTCGATGGCCGCTCCTATGCCGAACAGGGCCTCGACGGCATCGCGCAGAAACATCTTGGGCCAGAGAAGGCCGCGCTCGCCCGCAAGGGGATCGAGATGTATTTCGCCCCGGCCGCTCTCGCCCGCCGGCAGGATATGGCCGACCGCCTGTTGGCCGATCCGGAGCTTCTGCTGAAGCAGCTTTCCAATGAACGCTCCACCTTCGATGAGCGCGATATCGCCAAGGCGCTGCATCGCTATGTCGACGATCCCGTCGACTTCGCCAATATCCGCGCACGGCTCATGGCCTCGGACGATCTGGTGCTTCTGAAGCCGCAGCAGATCGAAGCCGAGAGTGGGAGGATATCGGAGCCGGCGATATTCACCACGCGGGACATCCTGCGCATCGAATATGACATGGCGCAGTCGGCGCGCGTGCTTGCGGATCGCCGAGGGCTCAATGTGGCCGGCGAGCGTGTGTCCAAGGCAATCAGCAGTGTCGAGACCCAGGACCCGGAAGGGCCGTTCCAGCTGGATCCGGAGCAGGTCGATGCTGTCAGGCATGTCACGGGCGATACCGCCATCACTGCCGTCATCGGGCTTGCGGGCGCCGGCAAGTCGACCCTGCTCGCGGCGGCACGCGTCGCCTGGCAAAAGGAAGGCCGACGGGTAATCGGTGCGGCGCTGGCCGGCAAGGCGGCCGAAGGGCTCGAAGACAGTTCCGGCATCAAGTCCCGGACACTGGCCTCCTGGGAACTGGCGTGGGCCGGCGGCCGCGAGTTGCTCGAACGCGGCAATGTGCTTGTCATCGACGAGGCCGGCATGGTGTCGTCGCAGCAGATGGGTCGCGTGCTAAAAATCGCCAAGGACGCCCACGCGAAAGTCGTCCTGGTCGGTGACGCGATGCAGCTTCAGCCGATCCAGGCGGGTGCGGCGTTCCGGGCGATCACCGAGCGGATCGGCTTTGCGGAACTTGCCGGCGTGCGCCGCCAGCGCGAAGAATGGGCGCGCGATGCCTCGCGGCTCTTTGCCCGCGGCGAGGTCGAGAAAGGTCTCGATGCCTATGCACAGCACGGCCATCTCGCCGAGGCAGCGATGCGAGATGAAATCATCGGGCGGATTGTCGACGACTGGACGGAGGCGCGTCAACAGGCGGTCCAGAAGTCAGCCGCGGCAGACAATGATGGCCGTCTTCGCGGTGATGAGCTTCTCGTGCTCGCCCACACCAATGATGACGTGAAGCGGCTGAACGAGGCGCTGCGATCGGTGATGACGAGAGAGGGTGCGCTGGGGGACAACCGCTCTTTCCAGACGGAACGCGGCGCGCGGGAATTCGCCGTCGGCGACCGGATCATCTTTCTTGAGAATGCCCGCTTCGTTGAACCGCGGGCAAGGAGCTTCGGTCCGCAATATGTGAAGAACGGCATGCTCGGCACTGTCGTTGCCACGGGCGACAAACGCGGCGACGCATTGCTCTCCGTGCGTCTCGATAATGGCCGCGATGTCGTCATCAGCGAGGACAGCTATCGCAATGTCGACCACGGCTATGCGGCGACCATCCACAAGTCTCAAGGGTCTACCGTCGACCGGACTTTCGTGCTTGCCACCGGCATGATGGATCAGCATCTGACCTATGTGTCGATGACCCGTCATCGTGAGCGCGCCGACCTCTATGCGGCGAAGGAGGACTTCGAGGCGAAGCCGGAATGGGGGCGCAAGCCGCGTGTCGATCATGCGGCTGGCGTCACCGGCGAGCTCGTGGAAACCGGGCTGGCGAAGTTCCGCCCCAATGACGAGGACGCTGACGAAAGCCCCTATGCGGATGTCAAAACCGACGGTGGCGCTGTTCATCGCCTCTGGGGTGTCAGCCTGCCGAAGGCGCTCGAAGAGGGCGGCGTGTCGGAAGGTGACACCGTGACGTTGCGCAAGGATGGCGTCGAACGGGTCACGGTGACTGTCCCAGTCATCGACGAGAAAACGGGCGAAAAGAGTTTCGAGGAACGGACGGTTGATCGCAATGTCTGGACCGCCAGGCAGGTCGAATCCGCAGAAACCCGCCAGGAGCGGATCGAACGCGAGAGCCATCGGCCGGAATTGTTCAAACAGCTTGTGGAGCGTCTTGGCCGATTCGGTGCCAAGACGACGACGCTCGATTTCGAGAGCGAGGAAGGTTACCGGGCGCACGCGCAGGATTTCGCGCGGCGCCGCGGTATCGACACGCTTGCCGCGGTCGCGGCCGGGATGGAGGAGGGTGTTTCGGGGCGGCTGGCGTGGATTGCGGAAAAGAAGGAGCAGGTGGCGAAACTCTGGGAGCGGGCGAGCGTGGCGCTAGGTTTTGCGATCGAGCGCGAGCGGCGCATTTCCTACAATGAGACCCAGAACGAAAGGCTCGCATCCGAAATCCCGGTCGACGGAAAATATCTGATCCCGCCCACGATCATGTTTGCCCGCAGCGTCGACGAGGACGCGCGTCGCGCACAGCTCGCCTCGGAGCGATGGAAGGAACGGGAAGCTATCCTGCGTCCGGTGCTCGAAAAGATCTATCGCAATCCGGATGAAGCGCTGGTCGGCCTGACCGCGCTGGCATCGGACGCGGCGATCGAACCCCGCAAGCTCGCTGACGATCTGGCTGCCGCACCTGATCGGCTCGGACGCCTTCGTGGTTCCGATCTCCTGGTCGACGGTCGTGTTGCTCGCGACGAGCGCGACGCGGCCACAACTGCCCTGTCGGAGTTGCTGCCGCTTGCGCGTGCCCATGCTACCGAGTTCCGCCGGCAGGCAGAGCGGTTCGGCATCCGCGAGGAGCAACGCCGCGCCCACATGTCCTTGCCGATCCCGGCATTGTCGAAGTCGGCAATGGCGCGCCTTGTCGAAATCGAGGCCATTCGCGAGCGCGGTGGCGACGACGCCTACAAGACCGCCTTCGCCTGCGCCGTCGAGGACCGCCTGCTGGTCCAGGAGGTCAAAGCCGTCAACGATGCCTTGACCGCACGCTTCGGCTGGAGCGCCTTTGCCCCGAAGGCCGATGCGATTGCCGAGCGCAACATGGCCGAGCGCATGCCGGAAGATCTCGTTCCGGAGCGCGGCGAAAAGCTCGACCGCCTGTTCACTGTCATCAGGCGCTTTGCGGAGGAACAGCATCTGGCCGAACGGCAGGATCGCAGCAAGATCGTTGCCGGCGCCAGCGTCGAAGCCGGAAAGGAGGCGGTGTCCATGTTGCCGATGCTTGCCGCCGTGACCGAGTTCAAAACGCCGGTGGACGAGGAGGCACGAACACGTGCAACCGCGGTCCTGCACTATCGTCACTATCGCGCCGCGCTCGCCGAGACAGCGACGCGCATCTGGCGCGATCCCGCCGGTGCGGTCGCAACGATTGAGGAACTCCTCGTCAAGGGTTTTGCTGGCGAGCGGATCGCTGCGGCTGTCAGCAATGATCCCGCCGCCTATGGTGCGCTGCGGGGCTCCGATCGCATCATGAACAAGCTGCTCGCCGCAGGGCGGGAACGGAAGGAGGCACTGCTGGCGGTGCAGGAAGCGGTCGGCCGCGTGTGCTCGCTCGGCGCGTCCTGGATCACTGCCCTCGACACGGAGATCCAGGCCGTTACTGAGGAGCGGCGACGTATGGCGGTTGCCATTCCCGGTCTGTCGACACCAGCCGAGGACGCGCTCAAACAACTGGTGACCGACATGAAAAAGAAGAGGAACAAGGACAGGGTGGCGAAAGTCGACGTTACCGTCGGCACACTCGATCCGCGCATCCAACAGGAGTTCGCTGCCGTCAGCTGGGCACTCGACGAGCGTTTCGGCAGGAACGCGATCCTGCGCGGCGAGCAGGATGTCGCCAATCGCGTGTCGCCGGCACAGCGCCGCACCTTTGAAGCGATGCAGGGGCGGTTACAGGTTCTGCAGCAGGCGGTGCGGATGCAGAGCAATGAAGAGATCATTTCGGAATACCAGCGGCGCGCCATCGATCGTTCTCGCGGTCTCACCCGATAGGCAATTTGGGGAAGCGAAAGGAAAAGTACTCCTACGATGCGGTCGTCCGCGCCGAGATCGCGATAGAGATCCTCAACCAGGCGCGTGCGATCGTTACACCAGCATCAATGAACTCGAGGATACGGACGCCCAAGCGGCGGAGCGCTGCGCCGGCGGGATCTCATCGGGGCGTGGGGATCGCGCGTTCAGGATGAAGCCCGCTGCTGGGCGGAGTCCTGATCATGGTCGAGGCGCGATCCGGCCCGGGTGTGCCGGAGAGAACCGCCCTTTCCTTGCTGGATGTCCCCAGGCGTCCCTCAGACCCAAAAGCAGGAGGGGTAACTGGGTCCAAGGAGGCCCGTTTTTCAAG
Source organism: Hyphomicrobiales bacterium (assembly GCA_900468805.1). GTDB lineage: Bacteria > Pseudomonadota > Alphaproteobacteria > Rhizobiales > Rhizobiaceae > Rhizobium. The sequence continues at coordinate 154,795 of UEIF01000018.1, forward strand.
ACGGGTCGATCGAGCGCGGCATGATGATCAACTCTCGAGCGGCCGTCCCATTGGTATGGCGCCGATCGTGTAGTTCAGGTCCACGCCCTCGAGGGCAAAGCCCCTGAATATCTCGCGGATGGAAAGCACGAAGCGGCTTTTCAGCTGCGCCAGCCTGTTAGCGATCTTTGTGAATGCTCTCGGCAGAACAGAGCCTTCCCGTAGTCCCCTCGCAGCCGAAGTAGGGTGGGTCAAGATAGATAGCGTGCCAGGCCGATCGTAGCGGTCTATGAAATCTAGCCAGTCCAGGTTCTCGATAACGACAGGCCAGCCGTTCGTGGACGTCCTCAAGCAACGGCGCCAGGCGCGTCAGGTTAAACCGTGCGCTTCCACTGTGCTAAACGCCGAAGTTCTGGCTCCCCCGCGCAGGCGGAAGGTAAAACCGCTCACGTGCACTGCGCTTCACGGCCAAGGTCGTTCGAAAGCCAAAATAGCCGAAAGGCAACGATCTGATCGGAACAACACTTCCTCGTAGCTGGAAAGCGGTGCGACCCGCCGATCTGCGAAGGAAGGGCTGCCCGATAGGGCAAATGATCCTTGGTCTTCCCGGCGTACCTTGGAAGCTAATCTTGGGAGTACTCCCAAGGATTCCCACCACCACAGCCCGCTCGCTTAGCCGAGGCGCGCTTTGTCGTAGCCAGCATTGGTGGTGGCCGGGATGAATGCGCTACTGCCGTTGGCTAGTGCGCCGCTGATCGACGATGCGCCCATCTCTTTGACGGACCCCGATCTCGTAGCGCACCCCGTTGCGGACTGCGCGATAGGTAAAGTACCTGCCGCGGCAATTAACCTGACGGACACCGCGAAAGCCTCGAGTACGAAGCAGCCGCGCGCCCTGAGGGCAGGATATACCTCGTCCGTGGTTTAGGCTGCTGCCGGAGCCGATGATAACCTGAGCGCTGGCCTCCGCGGGAACAGCGATCGGTGAGACGAAGACTGCCAGAGCAAGCGTACATGAGAGAAGCGAAGATCCAAGTAGAGCCTTGACACCCATAATCAACCTCCGGGTTAGCCCGCCAGAAAAGTCAGGGCATGAGAAAATCGCCTAAGTTGTGGATCAATACAAGAGGTGAACGTCATGCGGTCGTATTGGCTCGCTGACGGCGTCATCCGATTCGAGTCGCGTGCACCACCATGAACCACCCGGTCGAGATCTGTGACGGGCGCTTTGACAGAGCATCCCAAGTGCTACTGCACGGACTGACCGGTCGTAAAGAACACCAGGTAGGCCACCGCGACAATCATCGCGATGACGAAGATGGTCAGCACGAACTTGATCATGCCGTTGCTGGCTTTTTGTTCTGTGTTGCTCATTCTGCATGCAACATGATTTGAACCAGTTTGTTCCAGGCTTCTTCATGATGGAGTACGAATCGGCACCGATCGCTCTGCTGACCTTTACGAACTCTGCCGCGGCGAGGCGCCTTTAACCAAGCTCAAATTCTGAAACGAACGTTTGGCGCTGACCGATCCGCTGGCCCAGCTCGGCTTGGGGAACATCCGCGCCTTTTCAACGGGATCAGCCGAAGCTGAGATGTTGAACCGCTATTGAGGCGAGAACCGACAAAATAGTTGACAGCAAAAGAAATACCAGATGTTGCGAACAGCCAGACTGTCGCGCCTGGCTCGTGTACAATTCCAGCAACATGACCGATGAGAGAGGCAAATGCTGCTGCCATCGCGATTACGGTTGCCGCACTAAGTAAAATAACGACGGCTACCAAGCCATCAAGAACAACTTCAATAAGGGGGGCAATCGTTCACGATTGAACCTTCACGCTCGACGCGTCATATGTCGCCACGCATTCTCCGCGAAAATTTTACAAGCTGCAACCCCCGGTCGTCAGGCTGGTGTGGTACGGCCGATGCATCATCGAGGATCATTCGGCACGTCTTCAAATTGCGCGCGCAACCCAGCAATGGCTTCGGTATCTCCACTGATCGATGTCATTTTGTTGGTGACATCAAGCCGGAAAACGCAGATGCAATGGACTCGCGACACTCGCCAGTTTTGCTGTCACCCTCTTCCCATCCACGGGTGTGAGGTGCCATTTCGTCCACTCGTTGCTTGCCGACACGATGCTCTCCTCTTCCGATCATGGCCGGCGGGGAAGACGGGATTCGAACCCGCGAAACTGCATCTTGGATCAATTCATGGATGATAGGGAACGCGCGTTCCTGAAGCATGGTGCGCCCTCCTACCGCCGTCGACGGCCGTACAAAATCGGGGGCACCTCAGGGGCAAGGTCACCAGGCCTGCTCACCGCGAAGTTACTCCGTTTTGGGAGGCTGGGCCTTTGATAAACGCCCCATCCGCCCGGCATGCCGGTCAGCCGCGCTGCTGGACATGCAGCATGCGCTCGCGCGTCGCGAACCATTCCTCGGCGTAATCGTCGTTCCTGTATTCGTCGAAATAGGGTCCGCCATCTGTGAAATGCACGATCTTCGCGTCATCGCGCTTGTCATATTCGTTGACGAGATAGTTCCAGGTGACTGACAGCTCGCCGATCAGATCGTCGCCGTCGAGCCACTTGAATTGGTGCAACTGCAGCCCGGTTGCGGTGTTGACATAATCAGGCGTCAGCGCCCTGCATTTCGCGTTGTTGAAGAGGATCAGGCTCGACCAATTCTTTTTTTCATATTTCGTCTGCACCTGGCCGAGAAACTTCGTTTCGACCTTCGGCTGGTAATCGTGCTTCACGCACATGACGGAATAGCGCTCATCGCGCAGCGCCCAGAGCTCGGCAATATCCGTGCGCGCCAGCATGTCGCAATCCATGAAGAGGCTCCATCCCTCATACTGGCTGAGATAGGGCGTCAGGAAGCGCGAGAAGGAGAACTCGGTCGACTGCAGGGCGTTGCGTTCACGCGTAAACGTGTTTTCGATATTGTACAGGTAGATCGGCGTGATTCTCACCGGTACGCTCGACTTTTCCAGAATACTTTGGGACAGCACGTGATGGGCGACAACTTCTTTTGAATCAAAACCAACGTAGATGTTGACGATATCGGTCATATCAATCTCTCCTTGGCACAAATTATGTATTGCATTCAGGAAGCTTGCTTCTTCTGGGAGTCGAGCGCGCGCTGCTTGCGGGTCTTTGGCCGCGCCTTGCGGAAGGCCTGATCGAGTGCCCGCTGCCATTTGGTTAGTGACATCAGGCCGTCGATGAGGGTCAGCGCATGATCGAGCCGCGTGGAGAGCGCATCGTTGGTCGCCGTCTGGATCTCCTCGCATTTAGCATCCGGAAAATGCTCGGTCAGAAGATCGAAGCGTGACGGCCTCGCATGTTCGGCGCTGGTGATGATACCCCTTCGCACCAGAAGCCTGAAATAGATACGCTCGAATGTCCAGTCATGAACGTCGAAGACCTTCCAGCGCGCACTCCGTTTCCCGGAAAATCCGGCGAGCACGATCTTCGGCGTCACCTGAAGCTCCCGCATCCACGCAACCAGCGCAAAGCCGCTCGTCGGGATCTTGTCCGGTGGATAGTGCCCCGACATCAGCGTCTCGAGGTCGCTGTACATGACTGTCGCCCCGTTGAATGCTTCGACGGGACTGAAGCGCTCCTCGGGTGCGGTACGGATATTCAGAACGCCGAGGAACTTGTCCGAAGTGAAGAATTTCAGGACCTCATCCACCTCCCGCCGATGGACGATATTGGCGCCCATCATGCCGCTGCGCGCCACAAGAATGGCATGCCCGGGGAAACTGTTGTCGAGAACCTTGTAGACCTTGTTGAAGAAGACGAACAACGTATCGCCGGGAAACTCCGTCCGCATCGACTGCGGGTCGAGCGCCTCGCTATTGGCGACAAGAACGATATACGAAAAGCGATTGAAGAATGTGCGCCAGACATCGGCCCCCTGTGTATGAAAGACGTGGCTTCCGGAGCTTTCAGGTCTGGGATTCCTTTCATCCATTGAGACCTCACTCGAGCCAAAATATGCCTTCAGCTGTTGGGAGCGGCCCATTGCGCCGGCGCGCTTGCCAAGCGACAGAAGATAATCGGCCGCCTTTCGGGAACGACTGCGACGGCTGACAAATCCCGACCACGACGTTTTCGAAAGCATGCTCGAATAGATCTCGGCATAGACCGACTGCCCTGTCTGCACCGACAAATGCCACGGCTTGCGACGTCCAGTGAAATGCAGCAGCACAGGATTGCGGATATAAGGCATGGTCCCGGTCTGGACATTCCACCGGTTGTCCAGCCGCTGCCACGTCCCATGAAAGGCGATATTGAGAATATCCTGGTCGTTAGAGGCAAAGCATCGCCCCGATCTGAGCAGCGAACGCGCCGTTTCGAAAAAACCGCCGGCCCGGATGACGGCGCAATCCAACAGAAATACCCCAGCGTTGAAATATCCCGCGCCCCGGTCGAGGCCGAGTTCCTGCTCCCGCTGTCTGATTTTCTCGGGGAAGGCAACGACGTAGTCGTTAACGGCACCGATCGCCTTGCCGTTGAGATCGACATCGAAGAGCGGGCAGACATTGCCGACAGCCAATATATCCGCATCAAGGTAAAGAACCCGCTCCAGCACCTTGCCCATCAGCTCGTCGAGATAGAGGCGCGCAAGCGTCGATTTGTGCCAGCGGCCTGCCGTTCCAGGTGTATCGGCGGGAAGGGTAAAATCGACGACGTCGATATCGATGCCGTTCACCGCGTTGAAGGTAGCAACGCCAGCTTTCTGGTCCTCAGGCAAATCGATGCCGACGATCACCAGCTTGATGTCGTTCTCTTGACTATTACGTGCAACAGATAAAAGCGTGCAGCATGCTGCCGGAAGCATTCGCGCATCTGTGCATACGTATATGGCTTTGCTATGTATGCCAACCGACATCCCATCCCCCAGAGAAATGCAGTATTGAACGACGACAGAAGCCTGATTTATCTTGGTTGTTCAGTGAAAATGCAGGAAAATCCATCCGCGCTCAACTATGTTAACGATTAGACATTGCACGCGAGAGTTTTGTCAATGCCATCAGGGATTTTTACTTTTGGGCATTCGCCGTAATGTCACTGACGAGGCGGCGCGGTGTGGAACGTCAGGCCCGTGAGCTCAGGCGTCGGCCACCGACGCCCACGTCAACCCCTATTCCCCTCACACAAAAGCGAGGGCGGCGATGACTGTTCGTTGGCCAAGCTCTTGATATCGCCGGCAATCGAAATATTGTCTCTTCAGGGTTGCGGAGTCCGCCTTCGATTGTTGCCGCCTCCTCGGCTTGTCTTTTCATCCGATCGTCCATTTCATGGACCATGCAATGGACGCCATCGGCATAACAGCCTTCAGCCCCGCGACGATCTCGTCCGTCTCGATCGCGCCCTTGCCTTCAGGCTCAATTTCGCTCCGCTCTTCCTCGTCAGCACGAACGAAGAACCGATGATCGGCGCCCGCCACTTCTAACGAACTGGCCATCTATAGCGGGCCAGTTAGAGTGTCATCACAGTCAGGTCCGCACAAAGTAAGGTGACTGCACGAACGCTACCAGCCTGACGCTTGACGACAACCTTTCTTTAGAGCTTTCTGAAGTAATCCACAGATGATCGACCGACCCCGTTCCAAACCCCTTCTCGCCGACGACCGGTCGCTAAAAGGACTCGTTCGGGGAAGCACGATCCCGCGCAGCATATGCGGGCGCTCCATCACCGGGTCGAGCGCCCTTCGGGAGGCGCAGCTTCGGCAAGCTCTTCGGCATGCGCGCTTGCCCTATCGGGCACTCCTCACGCAGACGCGCGCGACCTCGATCTCAAACACGCGATCAACATGAAATTCAGCAAAGCCCTGCGCCTCTCGCTGTCCGGTCCAGCTCCTCGCGAAAATCGGGGTGCGCGAGCCCGATCAGCGCTCTAGCCCGCTCGGCCACGGACTTGCCCTTAAGGTCCGCCCATCCATACTCGGTGACGACGATATGCGTGTCGTTGCGCGCTGTTGTCACCGGTCCGGTTAACGCCGGAACGATCCGCGAGAGCGTGCCTTTTGCCGCAGTCGAATGACAGGCGATGATCGATCGTCCCCCACGCGAGGCATAAGCGCCACGCACGAAATCAACCTGGCCGCCGGACGCGCTGAACTGCCTCCCGTTCATGAACTCGGAATTGCACGCGCCGTTTAAATCAATCTGCAGCGTCGCGTTGACCGAGACGACGCGATCATTTCGGGCGATAACGAAGGGATTGTTCACATAGTCGACGGGATAGGCCTCAACCGCCGGATTGTTGTTCAGGAAATCATAGAGCGCCTGATCTCCAAGCGCAAAGGTGAAGATGGAGCGTCCGGTATGTGTCTGCTTGCGGCTATTGTCGACCACGCCCGCCTTGACGAGGCTGGCGAGACCCGGCGTCATCATTTCCGTGTGGATACCAAGGTGGCTGTGCCGGGAAAGCCCGGAACACACTGCGTCGGGCAAAGCACCGATCCCCATCTGCAGGCAGTCGCCATCCTCCACCAGACCGGCAATGATCGCGCCGATCGCATCATCTACCTCATTGCGCGCGGCAGCCGGCAACACGGGCAGGCTGATGTCGTTTTCGACCAGCGCTGTCACGCTCGACAAAGGGATCATGCAATCGCCCCGCACATAAGGCATATTGCGATTGACCTCGAGGATGAGGCGGATTCCAGGCTTTCGCGATACCGTCAGCGCATAGTCGGTGCTGGCGCCAAGGCTGAAATTGCCATCGGCGTCCATTGGCGACACAGTCGCAATCAACGTGTCCACGCCAACATGCTCGACCAACGAGCGCGGCACCTGACTGAAATGACAGGGCACCAGCTCGACGGCGGGCATCGCTTCCGCCAATCTTCTCTTGTCGAGCGCACGCTCCACGCCTGAATGAAAGTAGCTCATCGGGACAATCCGGTCGCGCAGCTCGAAATCGAACACACTGGTGCCTGCAACGCCCGTGCAGAGAAGATAGTAGAGCCGCACATTCTCGATGGCGCGCGCGCGGGCCTGTTGCGCAAGCGCGGCAAGGACAGCCGGTGGCTGACCGGCGGCCAGTGGCATCGCGACCTTGGCCCCGGACGGAACCATTGCGACCGCCGTGTCTGCAGATGTCAGCCGCTCGCGATACAGCCTCTGATGGATCGTGGTCATTGGGCCCTCCTCCCAGTGCACACAGGACGCACGATTTGAACGCACGCCTCCGCAACGCCATTATGCGCATTGTCCACCACCAAAGCGAGAGCGTTCATCGCATGACAATGCCGATCTTTCAGTTCGGCTTGATATGTTCCGATCTCGTGGGCCTGTGGGGTAGAAGCAAAAGCGGCGCAAGCCATCGGGCGCACGTTCAGACGATGAAGCGACGCCGGTTTTGTTCGATTGCCCGCCAGCTGGACGCTCCTAGACAGCAAGTGTTGTTGCGAGGACCGGACCGCTTCAAATGTAAGCTCACCGTATGCAGTTTGACAACCAGCATAGACAACCTGACGAAGTCTGAAACCGCTCCCATCGCCGCGATCGAAAGCGGCGTTCCTTTGCTCGTCATGGCTCGCGATATCATCGCAGACTTCCATCTTGTGATCCGGTGCAAGGCAGAAAATGAGCTCACGCCGTGGATCGACCGCGCCCGCGACAGTCTGGTTTCCTCGTTTGGCAATGGAGTGGCGAAAGACATACAGGCTGTCCGGGCAGCGATCGTCTCACCGTGGTCCAACGGACAAACCGAGGGGCAGGCCACCAAGCTCAAGCTGGTGAAGCGCCAGATGCACGGTCGCGGGAAGCTTGATCTTCTTCAAGCCCGCCTGATCGGTGCGACATGAGAGAATTGCACCAAACCCGCGTCAGTCAATATTCCACGCCGAAGCACACCAGCGCCTACGCCGTGGTCAACCAATCCCATGCTCGGTGCGGCAATACAGTGCAGCTGGGCAGCTCGAAAGAAATCCGAGAAAGCGCGTGGTTTTCATCGCGCATCCTACCGCTCCACTATCAAGGGCGTTGTGCTGACCTTACCTCGGAAACCAAAGAAGCCACCGAGGGGTGTCGGCGGCTTCTCAGGAGAAAGTGGGTGAAGGGCTCACTCTCGAACGAAATGATGCCCTTCTGCTGAGTTTGCAGCATCAGCAAAAGAAGCTAACCACGGCAACAGACATCAGTCGCGTGAAAAAGGCGTGACAGGGGCAGAGGCCCGATCCCTCGTGCTGACCGGGCCTCCCCATTGCCACCTCGTCAGAGCTGAGCATGGCGGTGGGCCACGTACCTTGATCATAATTCGTCGTCAATCACTGGCCGCTGTTCGGGCGGCTTTCGCATGGGCATAGCATTCGCGTTGGAAGGGCAGGGCATAAAAAGGATGTCGGACGATATGAGCAACAACAGCGATGCACGCCGGCCTGTACAGATGCCATCACTGCCCAGCTCGGCTCTGCATCGCAGCTTCCGTCATCTTCCGGCTGTGATTAACGAGTCCTAACCCTAGACGGGTTTCTTGCTTGTCAAGCAGACACATATAGGCCGCCTGAGCTGGTTCGGGAAATTTGAACAGCGGGGATAAGTGGAATTTCTGCCTGGCTTCGGCTTAAATGCCAGGAACAGGAGATACCATGACGAAATGACCGCGCGGGAACCATAGCCCGGCTGTCCGCTAAACGTTATGGATCGAGCGCACGTCGATTGGCAATCGAGATCAGATCCTTGAAGTGAACGAGAATCTTACCTTCGCGACTGGCGTCCTCCACTTCCCAGCCGAATTTCCATGCATCGTGACGTGCAAGCCAATCTCCGAGAGCGCTGGTATCACCACTAGGCATCCTATGGGCCGCGAGGTATGGGTTCTCGTGAACCTTCAGTCCGAGCACCCGCCCCCTTGAGCCTGCTTCCTGCAAATCTATCAATTCTTCGATTGTCATAATGCGCCCCCACGGTGTCGGCGACGGTAGCATCGTAGCTGGCGCATGCAAGTGAATGCTAAAATATGGGTTAACTTGGCACAGTTGCAGGGGGGGGGGGACCGCTCCTGGCTACTGTTCGTCCTATCTGCAGGACGACAGACCGCCGCATTCATATGCATGCCAGACTGGTAGGCCTAGCGCCGCGTCCGGCGATTTCTGACTCACTGAAATCAACGTTTGTCGACCCTTATCGGCAAAGATCATCATATTGATTTTCAGATGTAATTTAAAACCTCGGGAGGTCGTGGCCAGCGCCGATTATGACCCAAAGCGCTAAGGCCTTCCACTGGGACCCTCGGCGACTTTCGAATCCGTAGTGGACGAATACCCAGTGTGGTGAACGTCGCCGATCTGCGAGGAGTACGATGCTCCAGAAGGTATCCGGTGGCCCGTCCGATCAACTACCGGCTTTGTCCCGCTTTCGTGCATTTGAAGGCGTCTCGCCGACGCGTAATCCCACAACTCATGCTCCAGAAGAGATCGCGATCGCCAATCCGTCGCCACGTGGATCATGCGCGCCGGTCGCCATGCCATCCTCGTCGATAGTGATTGCGCCGGCCTGCCCCGCAAGCGGGCTCTGCGCCTCGATCGGTGATAGTACATGGCCTCGTGCGGCCAGTTCGGCAAGAACCGCTTCGCCGGCATCTCCTTCCAGTTTCAGGCTGTCGCGGGTGTCAGAAAAGGTCTTGCCGAGAAGGAACCGCGGGCCGGCGAGTGCTGCTGCCGGCTGTTCGCCAAAATCGATCAGCCGGGTCAGTAGCATCGCCAGTGTCTGCGGTTGGCCGTCGGCGCCCTGCGTGCCATAGAGCAGGGCGGGCCTGCCGTTGCGCAGACCGAGGCCGGGGTTCAATGTATAGAAAGGCCGTTTGCCGGGGGCGATGCCATTGACATGCTTGAGATCTGGCGAAAAGGCTGCACCACGGTTTTGCCAGAGAATGCCCGTATCGCCGACGACCACGCCGCTGCCCCAGTCGAAATAGGTGCTCTGCAAGACGCTGACGCTGCCGCCCTCGGCATCGGTTGCGGCGAAGAATACCGTATCGCCATTGCGAAAGGGTGCCGGCCATTCGAGCGCTCGTGCAGGATCGATGGATGCCGCCGCCAGTGCAAGATGCCGCATGCTCAGCCATTCCTCCACCGGCTGCGGCGCGACATCGGGGTCGGCAATGTCACCGCGGTCGAGGAAGGCGCGTTTGACGGCTTCTACGCAGAGATGCAGATGGTCGGCGCTGCCGGCTGGATAGGCGGCGAGATCGAAATGGGCGAGAATGCCCATGATCGCAAGTGTCGACAGGCCCTGTGTTGGCGGTGGCGGCGCAAGCAGCTCGAAATTGCGATAGGAGAGACTGATGGGGGCGACCTCGCGCGTGCGGGTGGCCTTGAGATCATGGCTGGTCAGCGGAGAGCCCGCAGCCTGCAGCCCCGCAGCAATCCTCGCACCGAGTTCGCCCTCGTAGAAGGAGCGTGGCCCATCGTGGGCGATCAGCGAAAGCGACCGTGCCAAGTTCTCCTGCCGGAACAGGCTGCCTGTTTTCCGTGCTGCGTCGTTCGGCATGAAAAGGGCGGCAAAACCGGGCCAGTTGGCGGCTTCCGCCTGCCGGAAGGCAAGCCAGAAACTTTGCGAGCGTGTGATCGGAAAGCCCTCTTTCGCATGACGGATCGCATCGGCAAGCAAGACAGGAAAATCGATCCTTCCGCCCCAGTGCCGCGCGGAATAGTCATGCGCGTGCTGCCAGGCATCGACGGCGCAGGCCGAGGTCAGTGCGGAAAGCGGTCCGCGTAGCGGAATGCGTCCGTCGAAATCCGGCAATTCTCGTGCCGCTTGGCCGATGCCGAGAAAACATGTTTTCCGCCCGTTGCGATCGGCAACGATCCAGACGGAGTCGCCGCCGAGCCCGCAGAAATGCGGATAGACGACGGCAATCGTGCTGCCGATGGCGATCGCAGCTTCCAGCGCGTTGCCGCCGCGCCGCAGGATTACCGCACCCGCCTCGCTCGCCAGAGTATGCGGAGACGTCACCATGCCGCCGCGTCCGACCGCCTGTTTTGTGGAGTTCCGGTTTTCCGCTGTCACCAAGCTCAAATCCCGACCCGTCTATGGTCTGTAAAGCGCACGATAGGTCCGATAGCCCTTAGCATAAATCGCCGCATTGTCAGGATTGGGTACGATCCTTTCACCTTGGCCGACAAAGGCGGTCACGCCGGACCAATCCTCGGTCAGTCCGGCGCCGATTGCCGCCGCCCAGGCGACGCCGAGGCAGGAGCCGGGATGGCCAGTGAGGCCTTGCAGCGGCTGCTGGAGCACATCGGAAACGATCTGCATCCATATCCGGCTCTGTGAACCCCCGTCTGAAACGATGAAACGCGTCGTCGGATGGCCGATGTCGTTCAGCACGTCGATATGATGACGCAGCGCATAGGCATAGGCTTCCAGCATCGCCCGCCAGAGATGGCCGATATGATGCGACAGCGTCAGTCCTTCGATCAGCCCGCGCGCGCCGGCATCGTGGATAGGCGTCTTTTCGCCGAGAAAATAGGGCAGGATCGTTAGCCCATCCGCGCCAGGGCCGCATCCCGCGGCCAGCCGGTCGAGATAGCGGTGCACGGATATTCCCTCCGTCTTCGCCGCGATCTCCTCGCGTCCGGCGAAGGTGCTAATGAACCAGTTAAGCGCCGAGCCGCCGGTCGACATGCAGCCGTTCGGCATATAGAGCCCCGGAACCAGGTGATAATCGAGGAACATGCGTGGATCCGGTCGCACGACATTGGTCGCCGTCAGGATATCCACCGCGCCCCCGAATTTCAGCAGCACGTCGCCCGCCTTGTTGATCCCCGCGCCGAAGGCCGACGCGATCATGTCGGCCGCCCCGCCGATGACGGGCGTTCCCGGTGCCAGCCCCGTCACCTTGGCAGCTTCGTCCGTCACAGCGCCAAGAATCTTATGCGACACGGCCTTCCCAGGAATCGCGTCCCGCCGAATTCCGGCAAGCCCGATCAACTCGTCGTCGAGCATGTCGGTATTGATATCAACAAAACCCGCTTCAAGCGCCCAGTTCTGCTCGATGGCCCTCTCGCCGGTCAGTTTCCAGTTGATGAAATCATAGGACCCCATGACCGTGGCAATACGCTCGAAAACACCGGGCTCATGCCGGGCGATCCAACGAAGCTTCGCTGTCACCAGCTGCTGATTGATGCCGTTTCCCGCTCTGGCGAGAAAATCCGCCTCATCCCACTCGGCCCTAAGTTCCTCGACCTCCTCGCCGCAACGCCCGTCACTCTGCTGGATGCTGGGCCTCAGCACCCAGCCGGCGTCGTCAAGCAGCACGACGGCCGGCAGCATGCCGGTCACGCCAATGGCCGAGATTTGCCCGGCCTCAATCCCGCTGGTTGCAATCAGTTCCCTGGTGATCTCGCAGACATTCGCCCACCATTCGTCCGGGTCTTCCTCTGCCCAGCCATGCTGAGGCGAAAGAAGCGTCGTAGGCCGTGAAGTGAGCCCGAGCACGCGGTTCGGCAGCTCGATCAAGATGCCGATGGTGGAGGTGGTGCCGATATCGAGACCGAGCGTGATGGACATGGCGGCTCCTGTCGTTCAGCGCAGCGTTTCGACGATCTCCATGAAGCGCTTTACCCGGTCGCTGTCGACAGGGTTCCACGTATTGCCGTCAACCTTGAAATGCGTGCCGATGATGACGCCGCTGGCAACGCTCAATATATCGCGCACATTGTCTTTATTGACGCCGGTATTGGCAAAGACAGGAACATCCTTGGCCGTCTCGCAAACGCGCCTGAGGTCCGATTGATCGACGGCTTGGCCGGTCAGTGGTCCCGAAACCAGGATGGCATCGGCGAGCGACGAGAACACGGCGCTCTTCGCCCTGAGTTCAATCGGTCGCTGGTCCAGCGAATGGGCAAATTCGGCGTTAATGTTGAAGAGCATCTTCATGTCATCGCGGCCGAGGCTATGTCGCAGCCGTGCCGCCTTGGCGCAATCCGGCTGCCAGATGCCCATGTCTGATGCGAAAACGCCGGTGAAGATCTCGCGAACGAAGTTCGCGCCCGTCACTGCCCCGATCGCAACGCTTGCAGAGGGGTCCCAGAGATAATTGACGCCGAACGGCACGGTCAGATGCGGCTTCACCCGCTCGACGATCGAGGTCATCGCCGCCAGCCCTTCCGGCGGTGCCTGGAAGACGTAGGGCCGGTCATTCTCGTTGCCGAACATGATGGCGTCGACACCGCCCGCCTGCAGCTTCTCGATATCGGACAGAACGTCGTCGACGAGCTTGTTCAGCCCGCCGGCGGCATTATAGGCGGGCGAGCCGGGCAGGGCGCCGATATGCGCCATGGCGATGACCGCCTTCTTCTTGACGCCGAAAAAATCGAAAATCATGCGAAACTCCCTGAAGCCGAATCTGTGGGACGTGCATCCGTGGGGCGGATGCGGGAAGGGCACATCAAAGCAGCGGCTGCTCCTCGGGCGCGATACGCAGCTCGACGCCGGCGGCGGCGAGCGCATCGGCAAGGTCGGCCGGTGGCATGGCGTCGGTGATCAGCATGTCGAATTGCTGCAGCGGCGCGATATGCACCAGCGACATACGCTTGAACTTGGTAGAATCGCAAAGCACCACCTTTTGCGTGGCGCGGCGCAAGTAGACCCGCTTCATGTCGGTGTCCTCGAAGGAATAGTCGTAGATTCCCTGCGCCGTGATCCCCGACACGCCGACGAAGGCGATGTCGAACCAGAGTTCCTCGAATTGCGAAACGGCCGACTGGCTGCTGATTGCCATCTCCTCGCCACGCATGCGCCCGCCGGGCAGGTAAACCTCGCCAAAGCCGGTCCCTAGCTGCACTGCGTTGCGCACGCTGTTGGTGAAGATCTTCGTATGCGGCTGGTTGATCAGCAGGCCGGAAAGCAGATAGGTCGTGGTGCCGACGTCGAGCGCCAGGGTGCGCGCGCCGACGGCAACGCCTGCCGCGGCCATCGCAATGGTCCGCTTCGAGCCGGCATTGCGCGTCAGCCGGGATTCGAAAGTCGGTTCCTCGCGGTCGACAGCCTCACTGGCGATCGGCTCGAAAGTCTTGCCGCTACGCACTGCGCCGCCGTGGGTGCGCACCAGTCTGCCGTCCTTTTCGAGTTCGATCAGGTCGCGGCGGACAGTCATTTCCGAAACGGCAAGCTGGGAGGCGACGTCACTGACGGAGACCGCGCCCTTGCGCGCCAGTGTCTCCAGGATGCGTGCATGCCGCACCTGGGCCAGAACTTTCGGTTTTTCCGCTGTCGCGACCATCTGCTGTTCTGCGTCCATGATGCCGTTATTATCCTCCCGCGATCGCAACTCGTGGCTACGATTGTCTGATTGTTGCTTCCTGTGTATCGAATAATACGAACAAATTCAAACACAAATTTTTCTTGTTGTGTGGGATTTTGTTGATATATGATCGATGGTGTTTCCATTCCATGAGGGCGGGCAATGCAGTCTCCGAGCTTTCCAGAACTGTCCGGCAAGCGTGCGATCGTAACAGGCGGGGCGACAGGGATCGGGCGTGCAATCGCGACCGCTCTCTCTCGCCAGTCTATCCAGGTGGCGATCTGCGACATCAACCTGGCTGCGGCCGAACGGACGGCGGCCGAGATCGGCAACGGTGCCACCGCGCATGCGATCGACGTTCGCAGGCGCACCTCTGTCGAGGCGACCTTTTCCGAGGTGGTCGAGAGGACGGGCGGCTATGATATCCTCTGCGCCAATGCCGGTGTCTCCACCATGCAACACGCGCTGGAACTGACCGACGAGGAATGGGACTATAATTTTGACGTCAACATTCGCGGCATCTTCCTGACCAATCAGATTGCCGCCCGCCGCTTCACGGGCATGGGCACCGGGGTCATCGTCAACACCGCGTCACTTGCCGCAAAGATCGGCGCGCCACTGCTGGCGCATTATTCCGCCAGCAAGTTTGCCGTGCTCGGCTGGACGCAGGCGCTCGCCCGCGAGCTTGCAGCTTCGGGCATTCGCGTCAACGCCGTCTGCCCGGGCTTCGTCAAGACTGGCATGCAGGAACGCGAGATTGCCTGGGAGGCAAGCCTGCGCGGCGTCACGCCCGAACGCGTCGTTGCGGATTATATCGCCCAGACGCCGCTCGGCCGGCTGGAAACGCCTGAGGACGTCGCCGATGTCGTCGTTTTCCTCTGCTCTAATTCGGCTCGCTTCATGACCGGGCAGGGCGTCAACGTCACCGGCGGGGTCTACACCACCTGATCCGTCCAGGATCTGCGACGGGCCTCCCGTTCAGCAAGGAAAAAGCATGGCTGAAATCGTCTTCGACCGGATCAGCAAAAGCTATGGCGATGGCTATGCGGCGATCCGCAACCTGAACATGACTATCCGCGACGGCGAATTCCTGGTTCTCGTCGGCCCCTCCGGCTGTGGCAAGTCGACGGCACTGCGCATGATCGCCGGCCTCGAAGAGGTCACCGATGGCCGCCTGACGATCAACGGCGTCGTCGTTAACGACCTCGCTCCGCGCGATCGTGATATCGCCATGGTATTCCAGTCCTATGCGCTTTACCCGCATCTGACGGTCGCCGAGAATATCGGCTTCGGCCTTCGCGTCCGTGGCCTCGACAAGGCCGACATTGCCCGCAAGGTGCAGGAGACGGCGAAGCTCCTGGAACTCGAGGACTATCTCGCCCGCAGGCCGGCCCAGCTCTCCGGCGGCCAGCGCCAGCGTGTCGCCATGGGCCGGGCGCTCGCCCGCAGCCCTCATGCTTTCCTGATGGATGAGCCGCTTTCGAACCTTGATGCCCGTCTGCGCAGTCAGATGCGCGCCGAAATCGCCCGCATGCAGAAGATGTCGGGCATCACCACAGTCTATGTCACGCATGACCAGGTCGAAGCCATGACCATGGGCGATCGCGTCGCCGTCATGAAAAGCGGCCTCCTGCAGCAACTCGGCATGCCGCGCAGCCTCTATGATCAACCGGCCAATCTCTTCGTCGCAAGCTTCATGGGCTCGCCGGCGATGAACCTGCTGGCGGCCGACCTCGTCGCGACGGAAAATGGACCCGAAGCCCGCTTCGGCCGAACCTCCATCCTTTTCTCGGGCGACGTGCTTGCCGAGCGGCCGCGGATCGCCTCCGCTGCAGGCCGTGCTGTCGTACTCGGCATCCGACCGGAAGCCTTCCAGCCGATCGATACCGGTGGTTTGGCCGGAACTGTCGCCATTGTAGAGGATCTTGGCGCCAACCTGCTCATCCATGTCGATGTCGAGGCGGCCGACCGGCTGAAATCGCTGTCGGCGGAGGAGGATGACGTGGCATTGTCTGCCCCGCGCCTGCGCGTCATTGTTGACGGCACCAAACGCGTGAAGATCGGCGAGCGCCTGTCGCTTGCCGCCGACCCCGCCCGCATCCATGTCTTCGATGCCGCGACGGAAGCGGCCATTCGCGGCTGAGGCGTGTCTCTTTAACGCGCGTCGCGCCGAATCGGACTCATACGACGCGCTTTAGATCTTTGTTTTTATGCATGTCGTTGTCCCAAAACCGCTGCGCTTTTGGGCGACATGCATTAGTGAATGCCCTTCGTCAGGCCTTGCACGAAATAGCGGTTGAGGAAGAGCACGATCAGCACGATCGGGATCGTCGAAAAATGCGCCAGTGCGCCGAGCGTGCCCCAGGTGATGTCCTTCGTTCCATAGGCTGAAAGCAGCGCCACCGAGATCGGCTTGGAATCGAGCCGGGTGAGGAACATCGGGTAGAGGAAGTCGTTCCAGGAAAACATCAGGCAGAACAGCGTGGAGGCGACGACCCCTGAGCGCACCGCCGGCAGCGCCACGCGCCAGAAGGAGCCGAACAGCGTGCAGCCATCCGTCAGCGCTGCCTCTTCCAGCTCTTTCGGCAGGCTGCGGAAATAGGAAAACATCATCCAGGTGACGAAGGCCGAATTCAGCATCGCGTTGATGAGGACGACGGCGACCCAGCTGCCGAGCAGGCCGATGTCGCGCATCATCAGGTAGAAGGGGATGAGTGCTGCCACCGCCGGCACCATGCGGATCGCCATGAAGAAATATGCAACGGCAATGGCGTAGCGGCTGGTCGAACGCGCCAGCGCATAGCCCGCCGGCACACCGAGCAGCAGCGACAGGATGACGGAACCGCCGGCGATTAGCAGACTTGACGATACAAGACTCCAGACGTCGAACAGGCGGAAGACAGTCGCGAACTGTTCGAAGGTCGGCACGAAGGTCAATTTCGGTGGGATCGAGAAGATATCGCGCGACGGCTTGTAGGCGGTCGATGCCAGCCATAGGAATGGCAGCAGGAAAAAGGTGAGCATGACAAGGATGAAGGCGCGCTGGCCGATGCGACTGAGGGTAGGCGTGCTCATCGCCCGTTCGCCTTTCTGTCCGCCTTGCGTATCAACAGAATGAAGCCTGCCGCGATTACGGCGATGCAGATCAGTGTCAGGTTCGAGATTGCCGAGGCTCGGCCGATATTGAAGAATTCCAGCCCCTGCTTCACCGCATGCAGCATGAGCGTGTTGGTTGCATTGCCCGGACCTCCGCCCGTCGTCACGTAGACGCTGTCGAAGACCCGGAAGGCATCGATGGTGCGCAGCGTCAGCGCCAGCAGGATCGAAGGCAGCATAAGCGGAATGATGATGATCCTCAGACGCTGCAGCGCTGTTGCGCCATCCACTTCCGATGCTTCGAGAATATCGCCCGGCAGCGCTTTCAGGCCGGCAAGCAGGATCAGTGCCACCAGTGGCGTCCATTCCCAGATGTCGACGAAGATAAGGGTCGCCAGTGCCGAATTCGGATTGGCGAAAAGCCCGCGCGGATCGGAAAGCCCGAACTCGGCCAGATAATAACCGATGAGCCCATAGTCGGCGAGCAGCAGCGCCCGGAAAATCAGCCCGACCACAAGCGGTGTGATCGTCACCGGAATCAGGATCAACGCCAGGCAGATCCGGTTGAAGCGGTCGTCGCGCCAGAGCGCCAGCGCAATGGCGAAACCGACCAGCAGTTCGACGGTCACGGCGCCGACCGTGAAGATGACGGTATTGATGAAAGCCCCGCGCGTCACCGTGTCGGAGAGAAGATCGACATAGTTGCCGAGCCCGACGAAGTGCGTCCGTGCCGGCTTCAGCAGATTGTATTCGTAGAGGCTGAACCAGATACCCTGTGCCAGCGGCCAGACGCCGATGACGAGCACGTAGAGGATGGCCGGCAGCGTCATCAGGATGAAGAACAGCCGCCTGCGCTCGAGATAGGAAATGCTCAAGGCCGGAGAGGGCTTCAGCGCGGAAGTGAGGGATAGGGTCACGTCATGTCCATCAGGTTCCTGGTTCGATGTCCGTCCCAGAGGGTCGAGCCCGGGGCTCTCCCGATCATGAAGCCGGAGGCGCATCGGATCAATGGTCTGGAAACGGCAGGGGCCGCGATATAGGCCGCGGCCCCTGGGATAACTGACTGGCGGCAACTGCAGTCAGAATAGCTTCACAGCAGCTTCCTGGGCGGCATCGAGCGCCTTTTTAGGGTCGGCGTTGCCGACGAGGACGTCGCTGACGGCGGTGCCGAGCAGATCCTGAATTTCCGGATATTGCGGGATGCGCGGGCGATATTCGCCGTCGCCATGCTCGAAGGTCTCAGCGATGACGGGCAGGAAGGGGAACTTCGCGAGTAGATCGGCATCGGTCATCTCGCTCTTGCGCAGGAAGCTGCCGGCGCCCATCATGTTGAATTCCTTGTGCACCGGCGGGCTGACCAGCCACTTGATGAAGGCCCAGGCGGCTTCTTTCTGAGGCTCCTTGATGCCGGCGTTGATCGCCATGCCCCAGCCGCCGATGCCGTAGAGCTTCGGCAGGCCGGCACCGCGCGGCGCCGTCGTGATCGCCACCTTATCGACGATCTTCGAGATTGCGGGATCGTAGTAGCCAGGGGCGCCGACCGACCATGTCTGCATGGTCGCGGCAATGCCCTGGCGGAAGCTCTCCTCGCGTCCACCCCAGTCGTAATTAACGGCACCTGGGGGGGCCGCTTTCATGAATAGATCCTTGTAGACGGTCAGGCTCTTGATATTGGCTTCGGAATTCAGTGCCGGCTTGCCGTCGGAGCCGAGGATCGAACCGCCCATCTCGGTATTGTACTGCATCCAGTCCTGGGCGACCGCCGGGCCTTTCTGGCCATTGGCGACGAAGCCATAGGTCTTCTTGCTGGCGTCGGTCAGCTTATATGCCGCCTCGATCATTTCCTCCATCGTCGTCGGCGCCTTCAGGCCGGCGGCGTCGAAGAGATCCTTGCGATAGGCGAGCACGTTGGCATAACCGGCAAAGGGAAAAGCAACCTGCTTGTCGCCCCAGTGGCCCAATGCGTTGAGAAGCGTCGGATAGATATCATCGAGTTTCAGTTCGGCGGCGTCGCGTTTCATCCACTCGGTGAGGTCGACGGTGTATTTGTTTTCCGCATATTGGCCCGCCCAGACGATATCCATCGTCACCAGGTCATAGCCGCCGGTGCCGCCGACGAAATCGGTCGTGGTCTTGGTCAGCAGCGAGCCGTAGTCGAGAATGTCGACTTTGACGGCGGCGCCCGTCTCCTCAGTAAATTTGGGGGCGATGGCAGCCAGAACGGCTGCGAACTGATCGTTCTGCGAGGCAAGCGTGAGGGTGATGCCTTCATATTTCCTGTCGGCGCCGATGGCGGAGCCCACAAATGCGACGGAGACGAGGCTCGCGATCGCCAATTTTCGTGTGACACTGCTGAGCGATTTCATGTCTGCTCCCCTTTTTTGATTGCTTTGAGGCACTATACATCAAACAAAATCGCACTCAAGCGCACTTGACAAAAAATCGTAAACATTAAAAATCACAAATTAGAACATATTCGCGCATAAATGTCCATATTTTATGCGCGTTGCATAAAAAATAGCAGGGAGCTGATCATTCCCTGCGCGTTTATACTGTCCTGTCCAACGCGCGTGAGCTGCATATTCATGACGACCCCACCGGATGAGCGCCTGAGAGAGCTGGAACGTCGCGCCCATGATGAAATGGCGCGCATCGAAGCGCTCTGCGCCGACTGGCCGAAGCTGGGCGATGAAGACCGCAAAGACCTGCATTCGGTTGTGATCTGCGGCGCCGGCCTCTCCGGTCTCTCGATCGCCTTCGCCCTGAAGCGGCGCGGTATCAGGTCCGTTCACGTGATCGATCAGAGCGAGGAGGGCCGGGAGGGCCCTTGGATCACCTGCGCCCGCATGCAGACCCTGCGTTCGCCAAAATATCTCTCGGGTCCGGACCTCGGCATCCCGAGCCTGACGCTGCGCTCCTGGTACGAGGCACTGAATGGTGGCGACGCCTGGGATGCACTCGACAAGATCAGCCGCCAGGACTGGATGGCGTATCTCATCTGGTTTCGGAGGACTGTCGGCATCGACGTCGAAAACCGCACGACGCTTTCCTCGATAGATCAGGCGGAAGGCGGACTTGCTCTCACCTTGACGAACGTTGGCGGCACCAGCCGCACAATCACCTGTCGTCATCTGGTAATGGCGACCGGTATCGACGGCTGCGGCGGGCCGCGCATACCCGCGATGGTCAAGACGCTGCCGAAATCCGCCTGGACGCATAGCAACGAGCCGATACCGATCGATTTCCTCAAGGACAGGAATGTTGCGATCCTTGGCAGTGGCACGTCGAGCTTCGACTGGGCGGTGGCGGCGCTCGAAACCGGGGCTCGGGACGTGACGATGTTTGCGCGAAGCGCCGATCTGCCGCGTACCGAGGTTCTTGCCTGGACAAACTTTCCCGGTTTTCTCGGCCATTTCGCCGACCTGCCGGATCTGGAGCGCTGGCGCTTCGCAAATCTCTACTTCAACTTCAAGGTGCCGCCGACCCAGGAGCAATATAACCGGGCCTGCCGCCATCCCGGCTTCACGATGCAGCTCGGCTGTGGCATCCGCGAGCTCTCGATGGACGGCGGCAGGATCAGGCTGGCGACCACAAATGGCATCTTCCATGCCGATCACCTCCTCCTCGGCACCGGCTATGAAGTTAATTTCGCGCTCAGGCCCGAGCTTGCCGGTCTCGTCGCGACCGCTGCGCTTTGGAAGGACCGTTTCCAGCCACCGCAGGGAGAGGAGAATGCCATGCTTGCCGGCCATCCCTATCTCGGCCCCGGTTTCGAGCTCACGCCCAGATATGCCGAAGCCAGCTGGGTCTCGCGCATCCATATGTTCAATGCCGGCGCGCTGGCGAGCCTCGGCCCGATCAGCAACGGCGTCACCGGTCTCAAATACGGCGTGCCGCGCATTGTCGACGCCCTGGTGAAAGCGCTGTTCATAGGGGATTCCAACCGGTATCTTGCAGCATTGGCCGCCTATGACGAACCGCATTTCGATCCTGGCATAGACGAGGACGCCACGACACCAAGGGAGGTTTTGGCATGAGACAGGCTGCCGCTATTCAACTTTCGGGATTGGAGACCATCCTTTTGCGGGCACGCGAGGACAGCGTCGAATTTCCCTATCTGCTGGCCAACCACGTTCCGATGGTGCTGATCGCGCTTGATCGCCTCGGCGCCTCGCCGGAACGGCTGGAACAATGGTACGAACAGTACCGTGAGAGCCATGCACTCCCGCCTGTGCCGCCATCGGCTGCCCCGATTATCGGGGCAGCCTGGACCGAGGCACTCGGCGACCGCACGCGTGAGGCGGATTACCGTGCCTTCTTCATCGGCGAAACCCGCCGGCTCGGCATCGATACCGTTATCCGCACCTATCTGCCCGCCATGGTGAACGGCCTTGCCGGCAGCGCCATGCATCCTCTGATGCGTCTTGCCTATGGTGTCCTCAAGAAGGACGACGAGGAGGTCGGCACCGCGCTCGGCTACTGGGCGGCCTGTTATCTGCCGCTGCCATCAGCGACCGGTGCCGCTCCCGATACGGACGATCCGGGAAAGATCCTAGCCGATGCCGGCAATATCGAAGGCATCCGCGATTATGAGCCTGAAACCGATCTGCTCTGGCATAATATCCGCGCCGTCGCAGCACTTCCGGGCTTCCGTCCTGTTATCGATCGCCTGGCTTTCGGCGCCGATTCACCGCGCCGCATGGCCGCGACCTCGCTCGCGCTCTTTGCCGGAACCATGGATTTCTCCGCACTTCATTCCGTCACCGGCATGCACTGGCTGCGCCTCGTCTCTCCGCACCTCGAAAATGCCGAGCCGTTTTATCGCGCTTTCTGGCAGGTGATCGCCTCGCTGGTGCCGAAGATCGGCTTTCCGGCACTCCCCACCGCCGAGGCGCTGGAAGAAATGCGTAGCCGACAGGCGCCCGCCTGGGCGGAGATCAAACGCGCCGCGGTTTCCTCGGACGACGAACACGATGTCAGCCTGGTCTTTTCCGCCCTGCAGGAGGAAGAGGTGTGGAAGGATCCGCTCTATCGCGTCGTCGCGGCGCGCCGGGTCGGGCTGATTGCATAGCGAATGATGGAAGAATTGATGACGCCGAGCCTCGTAGTCGAAAACGCCAGGAGCGAAGCTGGCGAGATCGTCTCACTCGTTCTGGAGAATGACCGGATCGCCGCGCTCGGTCCGAATGCGGCCGCCGGCATCGACCCCGCAGTGCCGCGTTTCGATGCTGCCGGCGGCCTGCTTTGCCTTCCCTTCGTTGATGGTCATATTCATCTCGACAAGACGCTGATCGGCTTGCCTTTCATACCGCATATCCCCGGCGATACGGTCGCCAAGCGCATCGAGGCGGAAAAATCCCTGCGGCGCACGGTGGCTCTGCCGGTCGAAGCCCGCGGCGGCGCCCTGCTGGAGAAACTTGCAGCCTATGGCACGCTCTCCGTGCGCAGCCACGTCGATATCGATACCGAAGTTGGCCTGAAAGGCCTTGAGGCCGTGCTTTCACTGAAGCAGAGCCATGGTCACCTCGTCGACATCCAGACTGTTGCCTTCCCGCAATCCGGCGTGCTGCGCGATCCCGGTACCGCGGAGCTGCTCGATGCGGCTATCGCCGCCGGCGCCGATCTCGTCGGCGGCCTCGACCCCGCCGGCATCGATAACGACGTGACCGGCCATCTCGATGCGATCTTCGCTGTCGCTGGCAAATACGGCGTCGGGCTCGATATCCATCTGCATGACGGCGGCGCACTCGGCGCCTTCGAGCTTCGCCAGATCGCCGATCGCACGACGGCACTCGGCCTCGAAGGCAAGGTGGTCGTCAGCCACGCTTTCTGCCTCGGCGAGTTGGACGATGTCGATTTCGGCCGCACGGCCGCCGCACTCGCCAGGTCGGGCATAGCGATCATGACCAGCGCGCCGGGACCCGTGCCCATGCCGCCGGTCAAGCGGCTTGGCGCTGCCGGCGTCCGTCTCTTCTGTGCCAACGACAATATCCGCGACGCCTGGTCGCCTTTCGGCAATGGCGACATGCTGGAGCGTGTCGGCATTCTCTGCGATCGCCAGGATTTCCGTTCGGATGAGGATCTGGCTGCGGCCTTCCGCCTGGCGACGCAGGCGCCGGCCGAAATCCTCGGCCGTGCCGTCCGGCCGCTCCAGGCCGGTTCGCCCGCCGATTTTGTCATCCTGCCTGCCGCGTCGCTGGCAGAGGCCGTCGCTGCCCGTCCCCTCGATCGTACCGTCTTCCGCGGCGGCGTCATCATCGCCCGCGGCGGCCGGCTCGTCGTCTGACTTTTCCATTCACGCATGGCGCATGGGAGCATCGCTGATGAAGGGCCGACTCTGGATACAATCACCGCTCGCTATCATGGCCGAGGACGCTGGAGGCGGCATTGTCATCGAGAATGGCCGCATCATCGAGCTGGTCGCGGCGGGACGGCAGCCTGCTGCCTTGGTTGATGCACGCTTCGACGCCAGCCGCCACGTCGTCATTCCGGGTCTCGTCAACACCCATCACCATATGTTCCAGACGCTGACGCGCGCCCATCCGGCGGCAATCAACAAGTCGCTCTGGCCGTGGATCCGCGCACTTTACCCGATCTGGGCGAAGAGCATGACGCCCGAAGCCTTCCGTCTTGCCGTCCGTCTCGCGCTGACCGAGCTGCTTCTCTCCGGCTGCACCACCACCTCAGACCATCATTATCTCTACGCCACTGGCCTCGAAGACGCGATGGATGTGGAGGCCGAGGAGGCGGCCCGTCTCGGCATGCGCATTACGCTGACGCGGGGCAGTCTCAACATCAAGGATCAGCAGGGTGTCATTTCGCCCGCCAATGTCGTGCAGGATGACGACACGATCCTCGCCGACAGCGAGCGCGTGCTCAGGCGCTATCACGACCGCTCCGAAGGGGCGATGACGCAGGTGGCGCTCGCGCCCTGTGCGCCGTTCGACGTCACGCTGGAATTAATGCGCGAAACGGCGGCGCTGGCGGAACGCTACGATTGCCGGCTCCACACCCATCTGGTCGAGACCAAGGCGGAAGCCGAATTCTGCCGCAGCAAGTTCGCCTGCACGCCGGTGGAATATCTCGACCACTGTAATTGGCTGAACGCCCGCACCTGGCTCGCCCACGGCATCCATTTCGACGATGCCGAGATCGCCGAGCTCGGCCGGCACGGCGTCGGCATCTGCCATTGCCCGACCTCGAACATGGTGCTTGCATCGGGCATGTGCCGCACCTGCGAGCTGGAGGTTGCCGGGGCGCCAGTCGGTCTCGGCGTCGACGGTTCGGCCTCCAACGACAATTCCAACCTGATGGAAAGCGTGCGCCATGCCCTGATGCTGAACCGCCTGACCTATGGCGCCGAAGCCGTCACCCATCTCGACGTGCTGCGTTGGGGAACCGCCGGCTCGGCAAGACTGCTCGGCCGTGACGACATCGGCACCATTGCGCCCGGCCGCCAGGCGGACATTTCCTTCTACAAGCTCGACGAATTGCGTTTCTCCGGTGCCGGCGATCCGCTGGCCTCCCTGGTGCTCTGCGGTGCCACCACGGCCGACCGCGTCATGATCGCAGGCGAATGGCGCGTCACCGACGGTATGCCCGCGGGCGTCGATATCGAGGCGCTGATCGCCGATCACAACCGCGTCGCCCGCAATTTCCTTTTGTCCGTCTGAGGAGGCTTCATGGCGATCGACTTCGTCATCCGCAATGCCCGAATGGCCGGCTTGAGCGAACCGACCGACATTGCCTTCGAGGTGGGCCGCATCGCGGCGATTGGGCCTCGTTTCGTCTGCGATGCGCCGCACTATGATGCCGAAGGGAAATTCGCCTGCGCAGGCCTCATCGAAACCCACATCCATCTCGACAAGGCCGGCATCATCAGCCGCTGCAACCTCTGCGCAGGAACACTCGCTGAGGCTGTCAGCGAAACCTCCCGAGCCAAGGCCGTCTTTACCGAGGAAGACGTCTATGCCCGCGCTGCTGCGGTCGTCGAAAAGGCGATACTCAACGGTACCACCCGCCTGCGTACCTTCGTCGAGATCGACCCGCGTGCCGGTTTCCGCTCCTTCGAGGCGATCAAAAAACTGAAGGCCGACTATGCCGCCCTCATCGACATCGAGATCTGCGCCTTTGCCCAGGAGGGCCTGACGAACGATCCCGGCACGGAGGATATGCTCGAACAGGCGCTGAAGGCGGGTGCAGATCTGGTGGGGGGCTGCCCCTACACCGATCCGGCGCCGGCCGAACACATCCGCCGCATCTTCGATCTCGCCATTCGCCACGACGTTGCCGTCGATTTCCACCTCGATTTCGACCTCGAGCCCGCTGGCTCCAACCTCCCTGTCGTCGTCGCCGAGACCCTCGCACGCCGCTACCAGGGGCGCGTCTCGGTCGGCCATGTCACCAAGCTCTCTGCTCTGCCGCCGGAAGAGCTGGAGCCGATCGGCCGTCGTCTTGCCGAGGCCGGCATCGCATTGACCGTCCTGCCGGCCACCGATCTCTTCCTCACCGGCCGTAATTCGACCCATCTCGTCCCGCGCGGCGTGACACCCGCTCACCGGTTGGCAGCACTCGGTGTCGTCACGACCATCTCCACCAACAATGTCCTGAATCCGTTCACGCCCTTCGGAGACGTCAACCTGATGCGCATGGCGAATCTCTTTGCCAACGTCGCCCAGATCGGCACCGCCGATGGCCTCGACACTGTCTTCACCATGATCACGACGCAGGCTGCCACGCTCCTGGGAAGAAAGGGTTACGGTATTGCGATCGGCAGCGCGGCAGATATCGTCCTCTTCGACGCCCCCTCGGCTGTCGACGCCGTCGCGACAATCGCCCCGGCGAGCGCCGGCTGGAAAAATGGTCGCCAGAGCTTCCTTCGCCCGCGGCCGCAGCTTTTCCTGGGACAAGGCTAGCACCGCACACGCTTCGCGTTAGGCGTCCGGAAGACCATTGGACAAAAGGCCGGCGGTCCCTGGACTGAAACCTGGCCGCGATCGCTCGACAGCGGCTGGCAGGACGGCGCACGGAACGCTTTCGCGCCCTGGCGCGAGGGCGACATGGGCAGATCAGTTGCGGTCCGGAAACCCCCGCGGGTGTTCAGGCCTTGTCGCGATAGGCTTTTAGCAGAGCGATGTTGGAGGCATGTACCTCCTCGTAGGCGGGAATGTAGATCAGCGCGCCGCTCTTGACGTCCTGGCCAACGGCCTCGGACAGGGCCTGGTTCCAGATTTCCGGTTCGGCAACATCCTCGTTCATCGCCTCGACATAGCGGATCGTCGCGTCGATGAACGAAGGCTCGTAGCCGCCGGTAAGGATGCGGTCCGGATCGCCGTGGCAGGGAAGAATTTTTGCGATGGGGAAGGAGCTCAACCGCCTCAGTTCATCCAGATGTACCGGTAGGGCGGCGGGGTCCGTCATATAGGTAACGGTGTCCTCCAAAGTATCGCCTGCAAACAGTAGTCGTTCTTTCGGCAGCCACAGGACGGTCGCGTCCGCGCTGTGGATGTTGAATTCATGGAGCTCGACGACGCGGCTGCCGACGGTGATCGTCAGGGTGCCGTCGAACAGGGTGTTTGGCATGACGACCGGCTCGATCTTCGGCAGGCGGGTAGCGATCCGCGGCTTTTCCGCTTCGAGAAGGCTTGCAGTCGCACTGTTGGCGACAATTTCGCAATCGGCAAACACCTCGTTGCCGGCGATATGGTCGTTGTGGAAATGACTGAGGACGACGGTAATCTTCGCCACACCCAGACCTTCCAGATGAGCGCGAATGGCGCGGGCGTGGTCAAGGCTGATATGGGTGTCATAGACCAACGCTTCGTTTCCATCGACGATCGCATAGGAGGCGATGCCGAGGCTGAAGGCGCCGTCATCCAGCCAGTTCGGCCCTTCCGAATAAAGCCGCTTGCCGGCGATACGGCCGTCATAATAGGCAAAAATGCCCGGATAGGGTTCGAATATCCTGAAGTCGTCCAGCATTCCCGTCATTCGATCGTCTCCGTATATCGGCTCCAAGTTCTGATGATCGGGGCACCTATCGCGCCCAGGTCGCATCCCAGAAGGACTGCGGGTCCTTTGCCAGCACGTCGGAAATTGTCGGTGCCGGTCCGGTAATGTGTTTGCCGCCGGTACGTTCGGTGAGTTCCGCCTTGGCGGCGGCGACCGTTTCCGGCGATACCAGCAATGCAATCGCGGCCATGGCCAGCGCTTCGGATGCCATCAGCGGGCCGGGACTGCTCGACGAATGCCCCGACAGCGCCGTCCAGGCCCAGTGATGGATCGGCACATTGTCCGGATAGGCCCAGTTAACCCGGCCGAGCGGGATTTGCCAGCTGATGTCGCCGTCGTCCTGGCCGTAGTAGTCGATGCCGGTGTCGAAATATTCCAGCTCGCGATGCAGCTTGAATGGCTTGCCGGGATCGCAGGCCGCGGAGAGTTCCTCCATCCATGCGATGTCCGCATCGGTCCAGCGCGGCGGGCCGAGTTCCCGAAGGCATTTATCCAGCACGCGGCCGACCGTGTCATTGCCGAGATAACCGCGGCAATTGGCGATCTGCTCGGATACCAGCTCGACACCCTGTTCGGCGGCGATGCGGCTATAGGTGTCATGCATCAGCTTGTAGCCCACCTGCACCACGTCGAAGTCGTAGTGCCGGACGGAAGACCAGAGGCGGACTTCTTCGGGTGTCACGCCGGGCGTGATACCGGCAAAACGATAGACGTGCTTCAGCTGCAGATCGGGCACGTCCTGGCGCAGGCGGTCGAATTCCGCATAAGCGGCTTCGGCGGCGAGCAGTGCATTGCGGGTGGCGGTCTTGCCGCCATGGGCACTTTCGCCGATGAACTTGAACTCGCCGCTTGCCATTGCATGACAAGGCCTTGCAAGTGAACCGTTCTGGTAATCGCCATGCGAGGTCAGCACGAGGTCGAGGCCGTCGAACACGCCGGCGGCCTGAAGCGCCAGCTTGCCCCAGCCGATCTCTTCGGCCGGGCAGCCGATGATGGCGATTTCGCCCCCAAGGCCAAGCTCGACCATCGCCTTTGCCGCGGCGATACCGGCGCCGGTGTTGGCCGGACCGATATGGTTGTGGCCGCAGCCATGACCGGGCTTGCGGCGGTTGCCCTGGCGATAGGGAACCGCATCATTGTAGAGGCTCGGCAGCGCGTCATATTCGATCAGGATGCCGACCTTCGGGCCTTCGCCATTAACAATGCGGGCGATGAACGCCGTCGGCACACCGCCGATACCCCGCTCGACGGTAAAACCGTG
Source organism: Hyphomicrobiales bacterium (assembly GCA_900468805.1). Taxonomy (GTDB): domain Bacteria; phylum Pseudomonadota; class Alphaproteobacteria; order Rhizobiales; family Rhizobiaceae; genus Rhizobium. The sequence continues at coordinate 183,415 of UEIF01000018.1, forward strand.
CCGTTCGATGAAGTCGCAGAGGATCACCTGCGACCTATATTCCAGTGCCGGCAGTTCCGGCACTTTCCACATCTCGGCAAAAAGCTCTTCGATCTCGGCGGCAAGGCCGGACCAGATGCGGCAAGTTTCCGTCGTCACGCGATCTGGCATATCAGGCTGCCTTGCCTTGCTTGAAGGAAAGGAAGGCCTCGTTGATCTCGGCTGCTGTGCGGCGGGCGCCGTGCTGAAGATACTCCATGTTGGCGAGGGCTGCGTCATGCGCCTCGATGGAAGACCCGGCGACGCAATCCTCGACAACGCGGCAATGGTAATCCGACTGGTGACCGTCGGCGAAGGTATAATGCACGCAGATATTGGTGAGGCCGCCGACGAGGATCAGCGTATCGGCCTTCAGCCCGCGCAGAAGGATCTGCAGGTCAGTGCCGATAAAACCGGAATAACGGCGCTTGACGATGACATAGTCGTCGTCGCGCAGGCCGACTTCCTCGGCGGCGATCGCTGTGCCCGGCCAGTCTTCGCGCAGGTGCATGTCCTCGTCGCCATCCATCTCGCGGCCGTAATCGACGCCGCTCTTGCGGTGGCTTTCCTGCAGGAAGATGATCGGCACGCCGCCTTCGCGCGCGGCATCGATGACGGTGCGGGCCATGCGCATGCGCTCGGCTATGCCCGGCATCAGGGGAATGGAGCCATCATCGTCGAAACCGACCTTCTGGATATCAACGACGATCAGCACCGGCTGGCCGACGATCATGGGGTTTTGCTTCTTTGGCATGGGATGCTCCTTGATCTTAAAAACGTGCACCGAGAAGTTTCGGAAGATTGCCCAGGCGGGCGACGGTGATGAAGCCGAAAAGGCCGATCAGCATGAAGAATACGGCGCCGACGCACATGGTCGGTGAGAAGCCGGTGCGCATGCTGGAGAAGATCTTAACCGGCATGGTCTCGGCGGTGAAACCGGCCACCATGAAGGCGATGACATACTCGTTGAGGCTGAAGATCGCGACGAAGATGAAGCTGGACGCGACGAAGGGCAGCACCATCGGTATCGCGACGGTTCTGAGGATGTCGTTGTCGCGGGCGCCCATCGTCCGGGCCGCCTCGACGAGCGACTTGTCGATGCTGGAGAAACCGAGCGAGATCATCACCAACGGCACGGCAACGAAGGTGACGGCATGGCTGATGACAATGTTCTCGATCTGGCCGACATGCCGGACCGTGCCCCAGAAAAGAAGGAACAGGACGGCGATGACGACCGGCGGCAGGATGAAGGGAACGCCCGCCATTCCCGCCAATATCTTTGCGAAGCGCGAATTGGTCTTCCACTGGCTGTAGGCGATCGGGAAGGCGACGCTGATTGTCAGCAGCGACGCAGCGATGGCGATGCCGACCGAGCGCATGAAGGCTGTGGTCCAGGCCGGGTCCTGCATGAAGGCAGAATACCAACGCAGGCTGATATTCTGCGGAGGAAAGGTCATCTGTGCCGTGCTGTTGAAGCTGACGCCGGCGACGATGATCAGCGGTGCCGCCAGGAAAAGGGCCAGGCAGACGAGGAAGATCTGACGCAGGGTTTTCTGGATGAACCGGCTCATGACCTATACCCCTTTCCGCCGACCTTGCCGATGATGAGGATCATCGCGCCCGTGACCAGCATGAGGAGAACGGCGATGGCTGCTGCCTGCGGCAAGTTCTGGGCGGAATTGGCGACTTCGCTTATGATGACGCCGATCGTCCAGTTGGCCGGACCGCCAAGCACGAGCGGGGCGACATAGGCGCCGATCGCCATTACGACGGTCGTCAGATAGGCGGTGGCGATCGGCTTGCGCATCAGCGGCAGGAGCACGTTGAAAAAGGCCTGGATCGGCGTGGCGCCCATGGTAGAGGCGGCTTCCATATAAGAGGCATTCATGCGCGACAGGCCTGGATAGATGGTCATCACGTTGAAGGGGATGACGACATAGATGAGGCAGCTGACGACGCCGTAAAAGCTGGGCGTCAGCGAAACGGGCTTGTCGAGCAGGCCGAGGAAGACGGCGATATTCGAGATGCCGACCCGTTTAGACAGGATGATCTGCCAGGAGAAAGTGATCAGTACCTCCGAGAGCGCCAGCGTTGTCAGAAGGCCGATCAGCCAGACGATCTGCGCCTTGCGGCTCATGCGGGTAATGAAATAGGTCGCCGGAAAGGCGATGATCATGCTGAACGTTGCGACCGTCAGCGCCAGCCAGAGCGAGAACGTGAGGCCATTCAGCACCATGGGCTGGAACAGGCTTGCCATCGCCTCGAGCGACCAGCCGCTTCCCTGGTAATAGGCGGGGTCGACGCGGGCGACGCTGACGCGCAAGAGCAGCGCGAAAGGTACGCCGAAAAAGGCGACGATCATGAAGAAGGGCCACGCGAGGCCGGTTGCCACGGAGAGGCGCCGACGGTTCAAACCTTCTTGTCCCGAAACGAGCGACATGGTCAGTCCTCCAGGACTGTCACCGAACCCGGTGCGAAGGAGACAGCAAATTCTCGTACGTCTTCAAGCTCGGCCCAGGCAGCGGGCGCGAGCGAGGCGACGACCTGCCGGCCGTTCCTGTCGAGAAACACCTCGACGCTGGAGCCGAGGTCGCGCACGAAAGTGACGGTTGCGTTCGGTGCGGTGCCGCCGGATTGCTGTCGCGACAGGAGCGTGCTTTCCGGGCGGGCGCAGATCGTGATCTTGTCGCCGGGCTTGAATTGGGAGGGCGCGAGGCAGGTGGCGACGACGTTTTCGCCGATCCTGACATGCTCGCGGTCGACGAGAACGCCTTCGGCAAGATTGCTCTGACCGATGAAGTCGGCGACGAAACGGTTGACCGGCCTGCGGTAGATCTCCACCGGGCTGCCGACCTGCTGCACCTTGCCATGCGCCATGATGACGATCTGGTCGGCGATGGTCATCGCCTCGCGCTGGTCGTGGGTGACGAAGATCGTAGTGATCTTCAGCTTCTGCTGCAGCTGCCGCAGTTCGACCTGCATATGGTCGCGCAGTTTAGCATCGAGCGCGGAAAGCGGTTCGTCCATCAGGAAAAGGAGCGGCTCCTGCGCCAGCGCGCGGGCGATCGCGACACGCTGCCTCTGGCCGCCCGAGAGCTGGTCGACCCTGCGCGACTGCATTCCGGGCAGATCGACGAGCTTCAGAAGCTCGTCGATCCGTTCCTGCTTATGGTGCTTCGCCATCGTGCGATAGCGAAGGCTGTAGCCGATATTGCCGGCCACATCGAGATGCGGAAACAAGGCAAGGGCCTGGAACACCATTCCGAAGTTGCGTTCGTTGGTCGGAACACCGGTAATGTCGCGACCGTCAAGCCGCACCGTGCCGCTGGTCGGTTGCTCCAGACCGGCGATGATGCGCATCAGGGTCGTCTTGCCGCAGCCGGACGGACCGAGGAAGCAGACGAACTTGCCCTGTTCGATCGCAAGCGAGACGTCGGAGACGACCGTATTTGCGCCAAAGGACTTCGTGAGGTTTGAGATTTCCAGGCCTTGCATCATTGCGTCCAGACTTACTGACCAAGCATCTTGAGCATTTGCGCGGAGATGTAGTCGGCGTGCTTCACCTTGGCGTCGGAGGCGACGACGATCGGCTTGCCGGTGCCGGACACCGCGTTGAATTCGTCAGCGGTCAGGTTGAGCTTCGACTTTTCGATCAGCGGCGCGGCGCCGACATTGCGGGCGATCAACTCGTGGCACTCGGGCGTGGCGCTCCAGTCAAGGAAGGCGATGGCGGCGTCGCTGACGTCGCCGACCTTCGGCACGCACCAGGCGTTGTAGCCGAGGACTGCGCCCTCCTTCGGGAAGATCGAGGCGACGTCGGTGCCTTCCTTCTTCATGATCATTGAGACGTCGTGGAAATAAAGGCCGCCGACGACTTCGTCGTTCTGGTAGGCGCTCTGCATCGAACCTTCGTCGGTCCACCACAGTTTCGCATTCGGCTTCAGTTCGGCGATCTTGGCAATGACCTTGTCAATACCTTCCTCGGTGTCGAGCACGGACGGGCCGCCGAAATAGACGGAAGCGACGATATCGAGAAGCACGCTGTTGCCGCCGCCCTGCAGGCCCCAGGCCGAAGCGCGCTGCTTCCACAGTTCGGTCCAGCTGTCCGGCAGCGTTTCGAATTCAGACGGGTTGGCGATCAGGGTGATGTACCAAGCCATGGCGCCGACGCCGTCGACCTTGCCGGCGTCCTCATAAAGGAAGCCGTCCATCAGGTTGCCGATATTCTTCAGCTTGGACTTGTCGACGCTTGCCCAAAGGCCGCGCTGGCGGCCGCGGATGACGTCGGCCTGGCCGGCGCAGCAGATATCCATCGGAGCCGAGCCTGCCTGGATCGCCTGACCGAGCTGGACGAGGAACTGCGCGCTACCCGATTGCGCAATCGACTGGACGGCGATGCCGGTCTGTTTGGTGAAGGCCGGGTAGACGCTCTTTGCAAAAGCTTCCTCGAAAAAGCCGCCGAAGTTCGAGACCCTGAGCGTCGTTGCGGCATAGGAGGGGCGCACGAAAGGCGCGGAAACGAGTGTCGCCGCGGCAAGGCCGCCGGCGGCTTTCAGGACCGATCTGCGCGATATCAACGAGTTCAAGTCCTGGCCGAAAGGCGCTGAGGGCTTCCTAGATGCCATGCTGTGTTCTCCTTATCTGTCCGCTTGAGTGGATGCCAAAGATATATGCAACGGCCGTGCCAAATTTATAAATTCAATATAAGCAATGGGATAATGATATTTTACGATTTTCAACTTGCTCGAAACTGGCATGATCTTCGAGGTGTAATAGGCATATGCACAAATTATAAGCTTATTGTATGCAATATTGCATACTGTGTTTTGTCGTGTATAACGGAGGGGGTAAGCGCCATTCGGACCGGGTTTCGTGACCGGGGAAGAAGGAGTGGCGGCCCCTGTTTATCGACAAGCAAGCGAGTGTAACTGATGGCTGGAAATCCGATCGTCCCGAAGCCCCTGATCGTCGGGCGCGCCGCCCTGATCGTCGTTGATATTCAGAAATCGGGCTTCATGCCCCGTCCGACAACGTCCCGTCTGGAATTCATGGGTGACCATATCGAGCGGAACTGGCGCGCGAAGTCGGTGGTCGATGCCGCCCGCAAGGCCGGCATTCCGGTCATCTTCGTGCAGGAAGCGCATCGCGACAGTCTGATTGATTTCGGTCGCGAGCTGGATGGTTCGGAAAGCATTCATTGCCTCGAAAGCTCACCAGGCACGCCTTTCCCGGTCGAGGAAATGGAGATGAAGCCGGATGACCTGCGCATAACCAAGCGCCGTTATTCGGTCTTCTACGGTACCGAGATGGAAATCCTGCTGAAGGCCGTCAAAGCCGAGACGCTTTTCTTTGTCGGGGGTTTTACCGACGTCTGCATTCATTACAGCTTCGTCGATGCGCATCAGGGCGATTACTACTGCCGCGTCATCGAGGACTGTGTTTCGGGTTCGGGAACGGCGGCGCATGACGCGGCGCTGGTCGCAATGGAATATCTTCAGGCGGGCGCACGGCGCAGCGCCCAGGAGGTCATCGGTGCCTTCGCCGCCCAGGCAGTCGCAGCCTGATCGGGACAGGTATGAGCCGTATGAGATGGAAAGAGCTGCGATCGCTCGGCGGTATCGCGGCTCCGCTGGCCGTCACCCAAGCGAGCCAGTTGATCATGAGTCTGTCGGCGAGCGTGATGCTCGGCCGCCTCAGCGGCTCTGCGCTTGCGGCCGGCGGGCTCTGCGCGATCTTCATTCAGGCGCTGACCGTCGTTTCCCAGGGTGTGATCGCCGGTGCCCATCCGCTGATGGCGGCCGCCAAGGGCAGGAGCGAAACGGAAACCACTGAAAGCGATGAGGTGGCCTATGCCTTTGGCGGCGCGGTGTTGGCCGGTCTTGCCCTCTCGCTTCTGTCGATGGCGGTCCTCCTGAACCTGCCTGCGATCCTCGCCCCATTCGGCGTTGCACCTGAAATTCTCGGCGATGTGGGAGAGTTCATCGGCAGGGCCGCCTTTGCGCTGCCGGCCATTCTCTGGATCGCGCCGATTCGCCTTTATTGCTCCGTCAGCGCAAAATCCTGGCTGATCATGGCCTCGGTCGGGCTTGGTGCGCTTTGTTATATGCCGCTTCTGTCTGGCCTGACCTTTGGCGCTTTCAATTATCCCGGTCATGGAATTGCCGGTGCCGGTCTTGCCTATGCCGTCGCCTGGTGGCTGATCGCCGTTGGGTTGACAGCTTATGCGATCATCGGAAAACATCTGCCGCTCGCAACCTTCCGTGCCGCCATCCCAACTGCGGCCAGGGCTGTCCGGGATGTCTGGTCGATCGGTTGGCCGATCGCGCTTGTCTATGCGGCGGAGCTCGGCATGACGCTGGTCCTGACCTTGGTCACCAGCGGTTTCGGGGCGATCGCGATCATTGCCAACCAGATCGCCTATACCCTGAACAGCATCGCCTTCAATCCAATCGTCGCGATCGCCCAGGCGGCGACCGTTCGGGTTGCCTACCATCGCGGCGCGGGCAGGGACGCTGCCGCCCGGCTGGCAGGCAATCTTTCACTGATCACGGCAGCCGGGTTGATGGCGTTGTTCGGCGTGATCATGCTTGTCGGTTCCAAGCACATTATCAATCTCTTCCTAGCCGGGGAGACCGCGGATTTTGCAGCAATCGCAGTACTGGCGCAAAAGCTGATCGTGATCCTCGCCGCCTTTCTGATCTTCGATGGCCTGCAATCGGCCGCCAACGGAGCCCTTCGTGGGCTGAAGGATACGCGCGTGCCGATGGTCATCGGTCTCTGCGGCTACTGGCTGCTCGGCGTGCCGGTGGCCGTCGTGCTTTCCTTCGGCTTCGGCATGGGTGTCGTCGGCGTCTGGTTCGGCGTATTGGTCGGTATTACCAGTGTCGCATGCACGCTTGTCTGGCGCTGGAAAACCATGGTCAGAAACGCTGCGTCTTCAACGATGGATGTGCCCGGCCCATGTGGAGGTCGAAGCTGGTTGCGCAAGCAGACCAGTCCGACATAAGAATACTCAAAAAAAGAAGGCCCTCTTGGACGCAATAATGAAGAAGAAGCCCTCGGGTAGCGAAGACATCTCTGCTGCTAAGGAAGAAGGATCGCGTCGCAAGCTGACCCGGGCCGAGGAAGTGCGCGCACGGCTTGCAGACGATATCGTCGACGGCAAGCTGTCGCCCGGAATGCCTCTCGACGAGACCGAGATTGCCGCAAGTTATGGCGTTTCGCGCACTCCCTTGAGGGAAGCGATCCGAGATCTGGCGGCCATGGGCCTCGTCGAGACGCGGCCGCATCGCAGCGCCATCGTCACTCGCCCGTCGCCGGAACATCTGCGGCAGATGTTCCATGTCATGGCAGAACTTGAAGCGCTCTGCGCCAGCCTTGCCGCTGCCAGCATGACGCTTTCGGAGCGGCGCAACCTCGAGATCATCCACGAGGGTCTAGCGCGCATCCTCAAGGAAAACGACCCGAGCCACTATCACGTGCTCAATGAGAAGTTTCATGCGGCCATCTATGCCGGTAGCCAGAATGCCTATCTGGTGGAGATCACACTCGCGACGCGGCGGCGGCTTTCGCCATTCCGCCGGGCGCAGTTCCTGACCGCCGGGCGGCTGGCAAAATCCTACAAGGAACATGACGCGATACTCGTCGCGATCTTGCAAGGCAATCGCGAGCTTGCGGCGGAGTCGATGCGCCGACACATTCTCACGGTCGAGGATTCCTATGAGGAATATGCCGGTCTTAAATAGGGTGGGCTGCTTAGCGATAGCAGCAGGTTAAGCGGTCGGAAATACAAGGCGCAGCAGCGGCATGCGGCCTGGGATAGTTACCAGGAGCATTGTCATGACAGCTCAGCCCGATAGCTGGTGCAACGGCTCATAGCAGTTCAAGGTAACGGACCTTCTATCAAAGCATGCTTCGTAGACCTGTTTTCTGAGCGAGTGCAAGTAACTATCGCCACAACAAACGGCTGAAGGCATATGGGCGGGATCGATCCTCTTTTAGCAAAGGTGCATCCGTCGCGACCGATGGCGCCGAGCTCAAAAAACAGGCTCTTTCCGTCGAAAAGCGATGACCAATGCATTCCTTGCATAGGTGAACTGACGGATTGTCGCTGTTTTTAAC